>CAWDZH010000007.1:0-893935 GCA_963806945.1 uncultured Actinomycetota bacterium | reverse complement strand
GAAGGCGATCAGCCCGGTCCGGACCATCAACACCCTCGTCGCCCGGGTCTCCGGCAGCGATCCCGACCGCGGGCTCTACACCTACCCCGAGCGGCTCGGCCACTGGCCGGCCGCGTTGGGGCTGTTCGCCTTCGTCTGGCTCGAGCTGGTCTACCCGCTCTCCACCGAGCTCGGCCCGGTCCGGCTGTGGGCCGCGGCCTACCTGGCGCTGATGCTGCTCGGGGGGGCCCTGTTCGGCAGCGCGTTCTACGAGAAGGCCGACCCGTTCGAGGTCTACTCCACGCTCTGCTCCAAGCTCTCGGTCTGGGGCCGCCGTGACGGGGTTCTCGTCCTGCGCAGCCCGCTCGCCAACCTCGACACGATCGCCCCGTTGCCCGGGCTGGTCGCCGTGGTCGGGGTGTTGTTCGGCAGCACGGCCTACGACTCGTTCCGTGACTCGCTGGCGTGGATCCGCTTCACGCAGGAGACCACGATCTCGACCTACCTGCTCAACAACCTGGCGCTGGTGGCCTTCTGTGCCGGGGTGGCGGTGATCCTGGCGGTCGGCAGCGCCGCGACCGCGGTCGAGGACGGGACCCGCCGCAGGGCGCTCCCGTCCCTGTTCGCGCATTCGGTGGTGCCGATCATCGTGGGATACATCCTGGCCCACTACGTGAACTACCTCGTCGAGGTCGGCTGGGACACCCTCGTGCTGGCCAGCGATCCGCTCGGCACCGGCGCCAACTGGCTCGGCACCGGCGACCTGGGGCGGATCACCTGGCTCTCCTTCCACCCGACCCTGCTGGCCTCGCTGAAGGTCGTCGCCGTCGTCGGCGGCCACATCGTGGGCGTGATCGCGGCCCACGAGCGAGCGGTACGCGTGCTGCCGAAGCGACACCAGGTGACCGGTCAGCTGCCGATGCTGGCGGCGATGATCGCGTTCACCGTCGGCGGGCTCTACCTGCTGTTCGCCGCCTGACCGGCGTCGGAACGAGCTCGGCAGCTCATCGGGCGAACACGTCCCGGACGAGGCGCCGGTCGGTGACCAGCAGAGTGACGCCGGCCGCCAGCACGGTGGCGAGACCCACGGCGACGACCGCGAGCAGGCCTTGGCCCGGCACCCACCACATGGCCAGGCCGGCGACCAGGCCGGCGACCCCGGCGACGGCCAGGGCCGAGCGGATCGTCGTCCCGACCTGCCGCCACGTCACGCCGGTCAGCCGGCAGATCTCGCGCTGGGTGATCACCGTGAACGCCAGCGCGACTCCGGCCTGGGCCCAGCCGACGCCCTCGAGCCCCCAACGGGAGCCGAGCACCAGCGCCGGCAGCAGCACCACGAGGCGCCAGACGCCGAGCCACATGGCGAGCTCCGGGCGGCCGACGGCCTTGAACAGGTCGGCGGCACCGGCGGTGAGGGACCGGAACAGCGCATAGATCGCGATCGCGCGCATCACCGGCACCGCCGGGCCGAACTCCGCGCCGAAGAGCGCAGGCACGAGCAGCGGAGCAGTCACCGCGATCGCGACGCTGGTGGTCAGGCCGTAGAGCGCCTGCACCCGCAGGCTCTGCAGCACCGCGCGGCGCAGGCGCTCCGGCTCGTCCTTGACCCGGGTGTAGAGCGGGTAGGCGATCTGGGAGAAGACCTGGAACACGCTGACCACCACGAGCTCGGGGATCCGGAAGCCGACGAAGTAGGAGCCCAGCGCCACCGAGCCCAGCAGCCAGGCCACCACCAGGTAGTCGACGTTCTGCGCGGCCGTCGACAGCAGACCGTTGAGCGAGGCCGGCACCCCGAACCGCAGCAGCTGCCGCAGCTCGCGGCGATTCAGCCAGTGGCGCGGCGAGCCCGGCGCGCGACCGAGCATCACCCAGGAGACCAACGCGTAGGCGGCGGCACCGACGACCTCGGCCCAGACCAACGACCACACGCCGTACCCGGAGAGCGCGAGCACGATCGCGACGCCGCCTCGGCCCAGGCCGCGAGCCATCTCACCCGGCAGTCGCCGGGAGAACTGGAGCTGCTTGCGGAGCACGGCGTCGGGCACCTGACCGACCGCGGTCAGCATCAGCACCAACGCGAGCACGGAGACCGGCACGATCAGCTCGGGGTGCCCGGTCAGCCGCAGCACCACCGGCGCGACGATCACCCACAGCACGGCGCTCAGCAGCGACCCGAAGAGCGCGCCACCGAGGGCGGAGTCGGTGCGCCGGTCGTTGCGCGGCAGGTAGACGACGGCCTGGCTCATCCCCAGGTCGCAGATGATCCCGACGGCCACCACGATGGTCAGGGCGAGCGAGATGATGCCGTAGTCCGCGGGCCCGAGGGCGCGTGCGAGCACGATCGTGGAGGCCAGCAGCGTCAGCCGGGCCAGCACGAACGCCGTCGACTGCCAGACGAAGCCGCTGCGCGCGGTCGACGTCAGGGAGCCTCGCACCTCGCTGTCGGGTTGGTCTCCGGAGCCGTCGCTCACAGGTCGGCCCCGACCTCGGCGAGCAGCATCTCCAAGGTCAGCACCCGACCGAGCATCGAGGCGGACACCTCGCCGGCGGCCACGCGGCGAGCTCCTCCTCGCTGAGGAGCGGTCGCACCCGCAGGTCCGCGAGGTCGACGGTGCCGTCGCCGACGAGGGAGTCCAGGGCCGCCCGGTTGGCCTCGGCCTTGGGCCACTTGGAGGTCACCGGGAAGGGGAACCACGGACGGCCGCTGATCTGCTCGGTCACCTTGTTGACGCCCTTGCGTCCGAGGATCCCGTAGAAGGGGAGGTACTGCACGGCCGTGCTCGGCCGCATCGGCACCGCGGGGCCGCCCCGGGTCGTCTCGATCGCCGCAACCTCCGGGTCGAGGCGATGCATCACCTCGCGCATCAGCCGCATCCCGCCGCGCACGTGGTGGTTCATCGAGAAGGCCGCGCTGAAGATCGGCTCGAAGTAGAAGGGCAGCTGCGCGGTGATGTCGGGGTCGTCGGCCGCCCGGTAGGCACCGAAGTGGGCGTTGCTCTTGTAGGCGTAGCAGGCGTCGAGCACCCGGGTGCGCGGCATGCCGTCGAAGCGGGCGGCGCGGCCCGCCAAGCGGGAGAGGTACGCCGACCGGGTCGCCTCGCGTGATCCGGGCGCGAGCAGCTCGAGCTGCCCGGGCTTGAGGGCGATCATGTCGACCCACCGCCCGAGGTTCGGCGGTCGGTTGCCCCGGCCGGGGAAGGGCAGCTCGGTGTTCCAGGCGTAGAACTGGAGGTGCTCGCCGCCACCGGCGCTCAGCAGCCGTGGGATCGACTGCGCGAGGGCCTGGTGCCCCCACGCCACCTGGCCGAGCTGGAGCACCTCGAGGCGTCCGTCGCCGGCGGCCAGGGCGTGCCGCACCTGCGCGGGTGCATCCGCCGGGTAGTCGTGCATCCGCAGCTCGCGCCACGGCCACCCCCGCAGCTCGCTGATCTCGCGGGCCAGCTCGACGTCGGGCCCACGCGAGTCGGGCCGGGTGTTCCCGGAGAACGGCACTCCCGCCTGCGCCGCCAGCAGCGCCAACAGCCGGGAGTCGTAGCCGCCGGTCAGGTCCAGCCAGGTCTCCTCGCCACCGATCCGGTCGCGCAGCGTGGCGACCCCGATCTCGATCAGGGTGTCGGCGGCCGCGTGGACGTCCATCGCGTCGATGGCCTCGTCGACGCGCGGCAGCCAGTACGTCGACTCCCGCAGCGCCTCGGGCCCGACCGTGACGACGTTGCCGGCCTCGATGCGCCGGGTGCCCTCCCAGTGCGTCTCGGTGCCGAACTGGTAGCCCGCGACGAGGAAGCTGCGGAACGCGTCGAGCGAGGGTCGGGCACGCAGGTGCTTGGCCAGCGTGAGCGCAGAGGTCGACGCCAGCAGCAGCCGGTCGGTCTCGGCGACGTACACCGGGGCGGAGGCGAACCGGTCGGTCGCCAGCAGCAGCCCCCGGCTGTCCGCGGCGTACGACAGAACCGCGCACTGGCCGTCGATGCCCGCGAGGTCCCCGGCCAGCACCGGCAGCGGGACCGGGCCGTGCGCGACACCCTGCACGAGCGTCCAGCCCTCGGGTCCCGACCGCACCGAGCAGCCGAAGCCGATGGCGACGG
The DNA here is from genome assembly GCA_963806945.1 of uncultured Actinomycetota bacterium. Taxonomy (GTDB): domain Bacteria; phylum Actinomycetota; class Actinomycetes; order Propionibacteriales; family Nocardioidaceae; genus Nocardioides. The sequence continues at coordinate 889,871 of CAWDZH010000007.1, read as the reverse complement.
CTCGGTCACCGACGGCCTCCTCGCGCTCACTGCCGGGCCGCAGCCCCGCGTAGAGGTCGGCGAGCGAGCGGGCGGCCGTGACCAGCTCAGCGTCGTGCGGATCGTGCCCCGGACGAGCGACCACCGCGACGAAGCCGCTCACGCGCGACCCTCGTGCAGCTCGCGCACCAGTCCCTCCCAGAATCCGATGCCCCACCCCACGTGCATCGCCAGGAAGGCAGCCGGCAGGTGGCGGCGTGCCTCGGCGTCCAACTCGCCGCGGCCGGCGGTGAGCGACGCGGCGCTCAGCCCGAGGGCGTACGGCGACAGGGCCGCCGCGGCCAGGGCGGGGCGACGCCGCACGAGCGAGGCGGCCGTCACCGCGACGGCGTAGGCGACGAAGGCGGGCGGCAGGGTGTGCCGCGGCTTGACCGAGTCGGGATGACGCAGCACGACCTTGGCCTTGCCCTTGCCGTAGCGGCGGTACTGGTCGAACAGGGCGCGCACGCTCTGGCGGGACTCCCAGTCGATGACCAGGCTCGGGTCGAACAGGATCTTGTGCCCCGCCGCCCGGATCCGGTGGTCGAACTCGAAGTCCTGGTTGACCGTGAACTCCTCGCCCCAGCCACCGATCTTGCGCGCCAGCGCGACCGGGTAGGCGCCGAACGGGACGTGCTCGACCTCCTGGGCAGTGGTGCCGTAGTGGTACACGGAGCCGCCGACGCCGAAGCGGGAGGCCATCGCCACGGCCACGGCCTTGCCGGCCGGGGTGCGACCGATGCCGCGCTTGATGCCGCCGACGGCGCCCCAGTCACCCGACTCGAGCAGCGCCACGGCCCGGGCGACGTAGTCCGCCGGCACAGCGGCGTGCGCGTCGACCCGGACCAGCCAGGTCGCCCGCGCCGCGGCCAGCGCGACGTTCATCGCGAACGGAACCGTCCGTTCCGGGTTGTCGAGCAGCTCGACCCGCGGGTCGGCCGCCGCGATCGCCCGGACCACGTCCTGGGTGCCGTCGTCGGACATCCCGTCGACCACGATGATCTGGATGCGTCGCTCGGTCTGCGCCTGCAGCGACGCCAGGCACGGGCCGATCGCGTCCCGCTCGTTGCGGGCCGGGACCACCACCGTCGCGACCAGGTCGCCGACCTCCGGTGCTCCCGGAACCTGAACACCCACGAGCCGTGACCCTCACCCTTCGGACGCTCCCCTGAATGGGAGGCGCAGCCGATACCTCGAGGGATCGCTGCCTGTGCCGTACCCGGTGTTCGACGTTAGCAGAGCAGTGGACGCCCGGTGCCGCTATCCCCGAGGCCAACCGGCCCGGACGCTCAGGGGCGGCGCGACCGCATCGTGCGGGTCCACTCCACGGCCCGGCCGGTGCGCCCGCCACTGTCGGCCGCATCGCGCATCCGGGTCCGCAACAACAGCGCCGTTGAGGTGGCGACGCCCACCACGGGGCCCGAGGCCGCGAAGAGGTCCACCGCCCGCGGCAGGTGGGTGGCGTAGCTGCTCTTGTAGCGCTCCTGGCCGCGCATGAAGTCGTACTCCGTGGCTCCCTGCGCCAGGGCGTGGACGATCGACTCTTCCATCGCCAGCTTGCCCGGGCTGAAGCGCTCCCAGCGCGGGTCGAAGCGCGGGTGCCACATCCGGTAGGCCGGACCGTCGACGAAGCAGAGGACGTAGGCCGCCAGCTCCCCCTCCAGCGACAGCGTCGTCAGGCACGCGGTACCGCGGGCGGCGTGTTGGGCGATCACGTTCCGGAAGAAGTCCCGCGGCTCCGGTCGGTCGAGTGCGCAGGCCCGCCGGAGCACCGCCTCGCGACGGCGGAACACCTGCTCCACAGCCGGCAGGAGCGCCGCGATGCGGTCGGCGTCGTAGAGATGCTCGACCTCGGGCCGGAGCCCCTCGCGCACCATTCGGTTGCGGATCCGCGAGATGCCCTTGTGGTGACTGCTCGACACGTGCTGGCGCAGCACGTCACCCGGCTCGGTGCGCAGCGTCGGCGAGACGTCGCCCGGGACCTGCCGCGAACGGCGCAGGTCGTGGAGCAGGTGCGGCGAGAGGGCATCCTCGGCCGAGAGGTGCCGCAGGCTCAGCTGCCAGGCGCCCCGCTGCCCGTGCAGGGCCTCGGCGATCGCCCGGGAGAGCTCGCCTGCGGCGACGTCGTCGCGGGCCGGCAGCGTCATCGCGTCCGTGGGGCCGTGGCCGACGGCCACCACCCTGGTCAGGCCGGGCATTCGTTTGGTGGCGAGCAGCGCGATCGCGTCGAGCTGACCGTCAGGACCCTCGTGGCCGATCGTGAGCGGGTCGAAGCTGCGGTAGGAGTCGAGCCAGGCCTGCAGCCACGGCCGCCGCGCCGTCACCGGCGTGCCTGTCGTCTCGTGCAGCTGGTCGAGCCCGGCGGCGAGGTCGCTCAAGACGTCACGATCGTGACGCATCCAGGTCCCCATGCGCAGGCAATCTACGGGGCGACGGCGTGGCGCGCACGAGGTCACCGATTTGGCCGAGCGACGCCTCCAGCGTCGGCGTGCTCTACCTGCTGTTCGCTGCCTCAGCCGACGTCGGAACGAGCTCGGCAGCGACGGCTGCCAGTCCGCGACCGACGGCTGACTCCCCGGCCTCGACGAGGGAACGTCCCGCGACCAGGGCGCGGTCGACCGCGCCCCGGTCGTCGGGCAGGAAGTGGAGGCCGGTGACGTCGACCAGCCCGGTGAGCATGCCGGCGATGTCCTGCTCCGCCCAGCCCAGGGTGGGGCGCATCCGGTTGACGACCACGCGGACGGTGCTGCGACCGGTGGTCTCACGGAGCTCGACCAGGCCTCGCGCCAACCGCGACAGCCCGACCGGATCTGCGTTGCCGATCGCGACCACTTCGTCGGCGGTCTCGAGCGCCTCGAGGGTCATCGTGTTGCGCCCCGCCCTGCCGACGTCGGCGGCCGGGTCCTGCTCCAGGGCGAAGCCGGTGTCGACGACCACGTGGCCGTGACCGCGGGCCACGTCGAGCAGATGGTCGACGATGCCGGCCCGGACCTCGACCCATCGATCGGCCCGCGGCAGACCGGTGACCACGCTGAGCCTCCGATCCAGCGAACGCTGGACGGAACCGAACCGCTCGGGCAGCTGTCCGGTTGCCACGAGTCGGGTCGCGGCCAGCACACCGGAGACCTCGTCGACGATTCCCAGCTGGTGGGCGACCGTGCCACCCCACGGGTCGGCGTCGACGAGGATCGTGGGGTGCCGCCGCGCGATCTCCGCGGCGAGGCCGACGGCCACCGTGGTGCGACCGGGCGCGCCGGCCGGGCCCCAGACGGCCACCACCCGGCCCGGCTGCTGTGCCGCGGCCGGCGCGTCGCCGTCGACGTCGGCGGGGCGCAGGCGGGTGGGCTCGGGCTCGTCCCCGGCCGCGACCAGATCGCCCAGGGCGGCCAGCTCGTCGTCGCCGACCAGGGCACGTACGCCGATCCGGGCCGCGCGCAGCACGGCCGCGTCGAGGTCCGGGCCGCCGGGGAGCACCGCCACCGGCCGGACCCCGTGGCCGCGGAGGTCGTCGACCGCGGTGCGGTCCAGGCCGGGCGAGTCGATGGCCACCACCGCAACCTGGGCCTGCCCGGCCGCCGCCGTCGCAAGCAGGTCGGGCACGTCGACGCAGCGTTTGAGGACCACCATGTCGCCGCGGTCGGCCAGCAACCTCAGCGCTCCCGATTCCCACGCCGCACCCGCAGCGAGCACCAGCACCACGATCACGACGCTCAGCTCCCGAGCACCGTGATCACCGGTGCGTCGAGCCTCGCGAGCAGCGCGAACCACCGGTCGGCGTCCTCACGCTCCACGGCCAGCACGATCTGGCGGGCGCCGGTCAGCTCGTCGGCCGACGGCGCCTCCACCACGGTGACCCCGTCCAGGGCCGCTCCAGCGCACTCCTGGCACCGCGAGGTGTCGCGGACATAGACGCTCACCACCGACCCGGCCCCGACGCTGTGGGGCAACAGAGCCGGCTCGATCGGGAGCTGGAGGATGCCGGTGTCATCGGCAGCGCCGATGGCCGCCCGCGGCAACAGCTCACCCGCGCCGACGCTGCGCACGAGCCGGACGTCGGCCGGCAGCGGCTCGTCGGCGGTGACGTAGCGGTCGAGGTCACCCGGGTCGACGAACCGGACCTGCCGGGCCTCCAGGTCGCCGGCGGTCACCTCGGCACCGGCGGCAAGGTCGGCCGTGGTCGACCAGACGGCGACGGAGTCGTCGGCCGCGGCGAGCAGCTGCGCCCCGGCGACCACGGAGACAGCGACGATGGCGACCCCGATCCAGAGCCGCGGGTCACGCCACCCGGGCCGCGTGGCACGGGTCGCCGGCGTCGGCGTCGGGTGTGGCGTGAGGTCACCGAGACTGGTCACGCGGAACATCATGGACCGAGTCACCGCGTCTGGTCACGCGTTGTCCACAGTCCGTTCCTCCACAGCACTGCGGGTCGGCGTACCCATGGCGCGGTCGGGAATGGGACGATGGGGTCATGTCGGGCACGCCGCGCTTCCTCACCCTGGCCGACGTCGCCGAGGTGCTGAACACCTCGAGCGCTCAGGTCTACGCGCTCGTGCGCCGTGGCGACCTGCCTGCGATCAAGATCGGTGGGCGCGGCCAGTGGCGGGTCGAGGCGAGCCAGCTGGAGGACTACATCACGCGGATGTACGACGAGACCCGCACGTTCGTCGACCGACACCCGTTCGTCGAACCTGACGGCAAGCCGGTCGACTCCGAGCTCGACTGACGGGCTCAGCCCACCTCGGAGCCGAGGGTGACCGTGACCTGTTCCTCGCCGCCGCCGCGCGTCACCGTGAACTCGATGGTCTGGCCGGGCTGGTAGGTCCGGATCGCCACGATCAGTGCGATGCCGTCGGTGACCCGCTGGCCGTTCACCTCGACCACGAGGTCGCCCTCGACCAGTCCGCTGTCCTCGGCCGGAGTGTCCGGCATGATCTCTTCGATCAGTGCCCCGGCGCCGTCCCGGTTGCCGCCGGTCTGCACCGTCGCGCCGATGACGGGGTAGCGCGCCTCGCCGGTCCGCAGGATCTGGTCGGCGGTGACCCGGACCTGCTCGATCGGGATCGCGAAGCCGACCCCGATGTTGCCGCTGTCGCCCCCACCGAAGCCGCCGCCGGTGGTCGCGATGGCGCTGTTCACGCCCACCACCTGGCCGCGCAGGTTGACCAGCGGTCCACCCGAGTTGCCCGGGTTGATGGCGGCGTCGGTCTGGACCGCGTTGATGTAGGAGGACTCATTGTTCGAGTCGCCCGTGGTCACCGGCCGGTTGAGTGCACTCACGATGCCCGAGGTCACCGTCGAGCTGAGTCCCAGCGGCGAGCCGAAGGCCACCACGGGCTCGCCCACGCTGAGACGCCGGGAGGCGCCGAGCGAGGCGGGCGGCAGTCCGGACGCCGCCTTGGAGTACAGCACCGCCAGGTCGTAGACCGCGCTGCGACCGACCACGGTGGCCTGGTACCGGTTGCCCTCCTGGTCGACGATCTCGATCTCGCCCTCGGACTCGTCCGCGGACGAGACGACGTGGTTGTTGGTGATGATGTGGCCCTGCCGGTCCAACACGAATCCGGACCCCGTCGCGCCACCGTCCTCGCCGTCCAGGGACGCGACGATCTGCACCGTGCTCGGCAACAACTGGCCGGCAACGCGGACCACTGACTTGTTGCTCGTCGTCAGCGGCGGGGCGCTCTCGGTCTCCACACCCTCGAGGCCGTCGGAGACGGTCCCCGGACCCGAGGCGCCCACGTTGTCGACCAGCGCCGCGCCCACGGCGCCGCCGAGGAGACCGATCAGGAGCGCGAGGCCGGCCACGGCGGGCCACAACCACCCCGGCACCCGACCCCGCGGAGCGGGTTGCGACGCGTACGGCGACGCACCCCACGGGTTCGGCGGCAGCGGACGGGTCGGCGGCGCTGCCTGCCACTGACTCTGCCACTGGCCTGGCGGGGCCTGGCCCACCGGCGGCAGCCACGAAGCACCGGCGGCCGGCTCAGCCGTCGGCCCACCGGACTGCCCGGGGTCGGCGGGCAGAATCGGCTGGGTGGGCTCGGTGCCCTCGTGGTCACTCACCGGACCATTCTCACCCGAGGGTGGTGACACGGCCAGCGTGCGCCCTACGGCGAGGGGGCGGGGACGACCGGGCGCAGCGTCGTACCGGGCACCCGGGCAGGCAGCTGGCGGGAGCCGTCGGACCCACCCAGGTCGGTCACCGGCGGCTGCCGGCTGGGGGTCGAGGTGGTCGGTCCACCGAGGCCGAGGGCGACCACGCCGAGGACGGCAGCACCGGCGGCCGAGCCGCCGAGCAGCACCATCGCGGTGCGCCGTGGCCGGTCGTGATGGGCGGGCTCGACACCCAACGGTTGGCCGACCAGCAGCGACCCCTTGAGGTGGTCCGAGACACCGCGCGGTTCTGCTGCGAGCCCGGCGAGGCGGCGTTTGATCCAGCCCTCACGTTCCACAGCATCGCGGCAGGAGTGACAGGCGTGGACATGCGTCCAGGCCCGCTCGGTCTCCACCGGCGAGAGCTGGCCGTCGAGCAGCATGCTCACCCGGTGACCGAGGTGTCCGATCACGAGACGCCCTCCGGGGCCATCACGGGACCGGAGTACCGGACCCGGTCGCCCTCGGGGGCGCGATGGGCCAGCGACCGGCGCAGCATCGCCCGGCCGCGGTGGATCCGGGACCGCACCGTGCCGAGCTTGGCGCCGAGGATGTCGGCGATCTCGTCGTACGAGAGGCCCTCCACGTCGCAGAGCACGACCGCGGCCCGGAAGTCGGGCGGCAGTGCCGCGAGGGCACCCTCGACGTCGTCGTCGAAGAGCTGGTCGTCGAGCGCGACATCCGGCGCCGGACCGTTGCTGCGCAGTGTCCCGGCCCTCTCGTCGGAGAGCGCGTCGAAGCGGATCTTCTGCTTGCGCCGGGCCTGGTCGAGGAACAGGTTGGTGGTGATCCGGTGCAGCCAGCCCTCGAACGTGCCGGGCGTGTAGGTGTCGAGCCGGCGGAAGACCCGGACGAAGACCTCCTGGGTGAGGTCCTCGGCATCGGGCCGGTTGCCGGTGAGCCGGTAGGCGAGCCGGAAGACCCGGTCGGAGTGCCGCTCCACGATCTCGTCCCACGTCGGCACGTGGTCGATCTGCTGGTCACTCATCGCCGGCTCCTGACAGGGTTGCGCACGAACAGCTGACTGCCTTCCTGACGCTGGTGTCCACGCTAGAGGTGTGGTCTGAGAGGAACCTGTGAGGACCCTCTCGCCCTTCCCAACGAGTCGCGCGCCATGCGTGTTCCCGCTCAGCGGCCGTGGTCGCGATAGGGTCGGAACGCTCGTCAGCGCCGCTCCTGCGGCCGGACCCAGGAGGCCACCATCACCACCTCGAACCAGGGACAGATCACGCCCGCCAGCTGGTCCTACGCCGAGTCGTTCGTGACCGAGGACGAGGTCCTCGCCCATGCCCGCGCCCGGGCCGAGGAAGTCGGCGTCGCGCCGATCGGTCGTGGCGGCGGCGCCGCCCTGAAGTTCCTCGCCTCCGTGCTCGAAGCGCGTGCGGTGGTCGAGATCGGCACCGGGACCGGCGTCTCCGGGCTGTGGCTGCTGCGCGGCATGCGCGCCGACGGCATCCTCACCACGGTCGACATCGAGGCCGAGCACCAACGCCTGGCCAAGCAGTCCTTCGTCGAGGCCGGCATCAGCCCGCAGCGGGCCCGCACGATCTCGGGGGCGGCCCTCGACGTGCTCCCCCGGCTCACCGACGGCCACTACGACCTGGTGTTCTGCGATGGCGACAAGACCGAGTACGACGCCTACCTGACCGCGGCGCTGCGGCTGCTGCGACCGGGTGGGGTGGTGGCTTTCGACAACGCGCTCTGGCACGACCGGGTCGCCGATCCCTCCCAGCGCGACGCCGAGACGGTCACCATCCGTGACCTGGGCCGGCGGATCGCCGACCACGAGGACCTGGTGGCGGTGCTGCTCCCCGTCGGCGACGGTCTGCTGCTGGCCAAGAAGGTCTGGGCGCCCGAACCCGGGGAGTGATCGCGCAGCTCAGTAGTGCGAGGCGGACTGGAAGCCGTCCTGGCCCTCCGCGATCGCCACGATCTCGCACTCCTCGATCAGGATCGGCGGGCTGCCGATGATCGTGGAGCCGGGCGACTCGGCTGCACCCTGGCTGAAGCTGCGCTGGAAGTCCGAACGGTCCTCCTCGGTGGCGAACACGTAGCAGCCCTCGAACCACTGACCCGGCCTGATCCGCCAGGTCTTGAACCGCAACCCGCTCATGTTGGTGAAGCGGGCGTGGGAGCTCTCCTCGACGTACGTCGCCAACTTCTCGGCCACGTCCTCCGGAGCCTCCTCCAACGACCAGCGCACCGTCAGTCCCCGCATCAGCCGATTCCCTCCAGCGGCTCCGGACCCGTCAGCCAGCGCAGCAGCATCCGGACGCCGAACCCGGTGGGCCCGGTCGTCCACTCGTGACGCTCGTTCGGCGAGTCGCCGACCGAGGCGATGTCGACATGGGCCCACGGACGACCGTCGACGAAGTGCTGGAGGTAGAGCGCCGCCGAGATCGCGCCAGCGTGCTTGGGTCCGTTGTCGGCGTCGGCGACCCGCGAGGCGATGTGGTCCTCGTAGTCGGTCACCAAGGGCATGCGCCACAGCTCCTCACCGGACTCGTGACCGGCCGTACGCAGGGCGGCGGAAAGCCGTTCGTGGTTGGCGAAGTAGCCGCCGATGTGCTGTCCGAGAGCGACCTTCATCGCGCCGGTGAGGGTGGCGATGTCGACGATCACCGCCGGGTCGAGCTCGGCCACGGCGTAGGCGAGGGCATCACCGAGCACCAGCCGACCTTCGGCGTCGGTGTTGGTGACCTCGGTGGTGCGGCCGCCGTAGTGGCGCAGCACGTCGCCGGGACGCAGCGCGTTGCCGCTGACGGCGTTCTCGGCCGCCGCCACCAGGCCGGTGACCCGCACCGGGCAGTTCAGGTCGCGGAGCGCCGCCAGCACCGACATCACGACGGCTCCACCTGTCATGTCGCGCTTCATGGTGACCATGCCCTCGGCCGGCTTGATCGACAGCCCGCCGGTGTCGAAGGTGATGCCCTTCCCGACGAGCACCACCCGAGGAGCCTTGCGACCTCCGGGGGGCACGTAGTCGAGCCGGATCAGCCGGGGCGGGGTCGCGGAGGCCTGGCCGACCCCGAGGATGCCGCCGAAGCCGTCCCGGGCGAGACGGTGCTCGTCCCAGACGCTGACGCGCAGACCGGACTCCTGGGCGAGTTCCTCGGCCTGTTCGGCCAGCCACTGCGGATTCTTGATGTTGGAGGGGACCGTGGCGAGCATCCGCGCCCGCCAGCCGGCCCCACCCAGCACGATGCCGCGCCGCATGGCGTCGTCCCGGGCGGCGTCGTCGCCACCCCCGGCCAGGACCACCCGGGCGACCGGGGTGTGTTCAGGGCCCGCCGAGCGCAGATGGAACCCGAACGAACCGAGCGTCATCCCCACCACGAAGGCCGTCAGGCTCTCATCGTCACCGGCCGCCACGGAGGTGGCCACCGACGACCGGTCCTGGGCCGCGCGGGCCAGCGCCGCGCCGGCGCGACGCAGGTCATGAGTGCTCTGTTCCCCGACCCCGACCAGCACGACCAGCCGGAGCGCCGGGTTGCCCGTGATCCCGTCCGGGACCGGGAGCCGGGTGATCTCGCCGGTCTTGCCGGTCGCGTTCGCGGCCTCGAGGACGTCGAGCAGATCAAGACCGACAGCCTCACCGAGCTCGTCGGATCCCGGGCCGAGCACGAGGGATCCCCCGTCCGGCGCGGGAAGCACCGCGAGTGCGGCGATCTCGACGCCGCTGACAGCGTGGGGTCGCAGCGCACTGAGCGCGAACTGCGGAGGAGAGACCTGGGCAGGAAGGGAATCGGTGGTGATGCTCACGAGATCAGCTGGTGACACCCTCGAGTGCCGTGCGCAGGGCCTTGGCCTCATCGGCGTTGAGTTCCACGACCAACCGCCCGCCGCCCTCGAGCGGGACCCGCATGACCAAGCCGCGTCCCTCCTTGGTGACCTCCAGCGGTCCGTCGCCCGTCCGGGGCTTCATCGCCGCCATCCGCGCACCTCTTCCTTGTGTGATCCATGACCCATCAGCCGCGGTGGCGGCTGGACGCGGTCGTATGCCGGACCATTATCCCCCATGATCACCGTGATGCCGACCACAGGTCCCCAAGTCAGTGCGGCGTCCTGGTGTCAGACTCCCCCCATGCATGCGCGCTCGGCATTGTTCGACGTCTACGGCGACCACCTGCGAGGTCGAGGCAGCCAGGCCCCGGTCGCGGGTCTGGTCCGGCTGCTCGACCCGGTCGGCATCGCGGCACCGGCGGTGCGTACGGCGATCTCCAGGATGGTCAGCGAGGGCTGGCTGGAACCGGTGCGGCTCCCCTCGGGGCGCGGCTACCGCGCCACCTCCCGCACGATCCGCTGGCTCGACGACGTCTCGGCCCGCGTCTACCGCAGCGACGACCGGTCCTGGGACGGCCACTGGCACCTCGCCCTGGTGGAGCCACCGGGCCAACGACCCGACCGGAACCGGCTCCGCGCCGACCTCTGCTTCGTCGGCTACGCCGAGCTGACACCGCACACCTGGGTGAGCCCCTTCCCTCGGGCCGAGCTCGACGAGGTGCTGTCGCGGGCGGGGACCACGGCGCGACTGATCCGCGCCGATCGGATCGAGCCCAGCCCGATCACGGCCTGGGACCTGCCCGGTCTGGCCGCGGCGTACGCGACCTTCATGAGCCAGGCGGACGAGGTGCTGCTCGATGTCGAGCACGGCGCCGGGCCGGGACTCCGAGGATGCCGACCAGATCGCCTTCTCGGCTGCGCTTCCGGCTCGTGCACGAGTGGCGCAAGTTCCTCTTCACCGACCCCGGGCTCCCCGACGAGCTGCTGCCCGCCGGCTGGCCGGGTCGGGCCGCGGCCGAGCTGTTCGCCAGCGAGGCACAGCGGTTGAAGCCGGCGTCGGACCGCTACCTGGCCCGCTGTCTCGACGACTGAGGGTTTTCCGGACCGGGTCGGGCAGACTGCGCGCATGACCTCACCCGTGCTGCTGGACCTGACCGAGGGCGTCGCCACCATCACGCTCAACCGGCCCGATGCGATGAACAGCCTCGACATCGCCACGAAGGAGGCGCTGCTCGAGACGGTGCGCGCCGTGGCCGAGGATCCCGCCGCCCGCTGCGTCGTCCTGACCGGCACCGGTCGTGGGTTCTGCGTCGGGCAGGACCTCAAGGAACACATCGAGATCCTGAACAGCGGCTCCAGTGAGGCGCTGTTCACCACCGTCGATGCCCACTACAACCCGATCGTGACCGCCCTGGCCACGATGGCGAAGCCGGTCATCGCCGCGGTCAACGGCGTCGCCGCCGGCGCCGGGGCCAGCCTCGCCTTCGCCTGCGACCTGCGCATCCTCGCCGAGCCCGCGGGCTTCAACCTGGCCTTCGCGAACGTGGCACTGTCCTGCGACACCGGTGCCAGCTACCACCTGCAACGGCTGGTCGGCCGCGCGAAGGCGATCGAGCTCCTGTACTTCCCGCGCACCATCCCAGCCGATGAGTCCCTCGCACTCGGGCTGGCGACCCGCGTCGTTCCCGCGGAGGAGCTGGCCGGGACTGTCGGCGAGCTCGCAGCCCGACTGGCCGAGGGGCCCACCATCGCCCTCGGTGCGATGAGACGCTCCGTCGCCTACGCCGCCGGCCACTCGTTCGAGGATGCGCTCGAGTTCGAGAGCTCGATGATGACGCTCACCGGTGCCACCGAGGATCACGCCGCCGCGGTCGCTGCGTTCGTCGGCAAGCAGAAGCCGGTGTTCGAGAGGACGCTGAAGCGCTAGACGATCTCGGCCTCGAGCTTCGCGCGCCTGGCGCCGAAGACCTTGAGCACCTTGGGCGGAACCCTCTTGCGCATCATCCTCCGGCTCGGGGACTGCCCGTACTCGACGGTCAGGGCCGCCCCCTTGAAACGGTGGTTGTACCAGGACGTCATGGTGCCGTGGCAGACACCGCCGCAGTCGAACGTCTTGGTGGGCAGGTCCAGCTTGTCGGCCACCCGTCGGGCGAACTTCTTGTTCTTCGTGTCGGTGTCGACCCCGTAGAGCGGCTGGTGGAAACTGAGGATCCGGCGCGGCTTCACGTCCTTGAGGAACGAGATCATGGCCCGCGTCTCTGGCTCGGACTTCGGCTCCGGCCCGGACTCGTAGTTCCCGTCGAGATCGACCCACTGGTAGGGGTAGTTGCGGTTCAGGTCGACGCCGTTCGCGTTCTTCCGGGTGCCGGCAGCAAGACCGTCGGGGTTGTAGGTCGGCACGACCCAGAGGTCGACACCCACGATCGGGCGGCCATTCTTGAGCGAGAGCAGGATCTTGCGGGTGTCGGACTCGTTGCCGTGCATGGTCGAGATCAGGACCACGGTCGGCTGGTCGGACTCACCGAGGCGATAGGCCATGATCGGTCGGCCGTCCACCGACTCCCCCAGCTTCCGCTTGCGCACCACGGCGTCAGCCGGCGCCGCGGACCGGACCGCGACCGTCGAGACCGGGGCTGCGGAGCCACTCGCGGACGGTGCCGAGACGACGGGCGTCGCCGCGACCAGGGCCAGGGCGGCGACGATCGCTCGCATCGTCAGATCTTTCCCCCGGCGTAGGCGTAGGTGAACACGACGACGCCGACGAACATCCCGACGTGGGCCAGGATCGAGAGGCCCGGCCCCTCCGACCAGCTGTCCTTGGTGCCCTCGACGGCATGCTTGCCACGACTGGGGATCCAGCGGACCAGGATCAGCAACCCGGCCAGGGTGACCCCCCACCACAGCGCCAGGCCGATGATCCCCGCGAGCTCGCCGCCGAAGGCGGTGTCCTCGGCCGACAGCAGGTAAGCCACCCAGACCAGGAGTGCCAGGGCTCCCAGGACGGTGTGGACGTTGAGCAGGGTGGTGCCGACGCTCACCCGGCCCGCTGCCGAGTCCTGGTCACCCAGGCGCAGTCGGGTCAGCACGACCACCACGGCTGCCAGGCCGGTGAGGATGTAGACGATCACCTCGATGGACACGTGGGCAGTGTGCCCTAGTGCGACTCGTCGTCGCCACGACCGGCCGGGCGCGGCGGGTCCGCGGCTTCCTTCTCGGAGGCGAGCCGGTCGAGCAGGGCGTCGACCTCCGACATCCGATAGCCGCGGAAGGCGAGCGAGAACCTGACCCGGCGCAGGTCGGCGCCGGAGAGAGGCCCGGCGGCCGGGACCACGGCATCCGGCCGGTCGTCGTAGGCCTCCTCCAGAGGGGCGCCTCGACCGGAGGCAACCACGGCGATCCCGCCGAGCGCGAGCACGATCAGAATGGCGAAGAACCAGACCACGACGCGCTCACTCCGCCCGGTGCGCCGGCGAGGAGGGGAGCTCGCCGGCACGGGCGCGCACCATCAGGTCGACCGCTTCGTCGATGTCGTCGGTGAGCACCAGCATCTCGAGGTCGGCGGCCGAGACGTTGCCGGCGGCGTGGACGGTGTCGCGCAACCAGTCCAGCATCCCGCGCCAGTAGTCGGTACCGATCAGCACCACCGGGAACGAGGTGACCTTCTGGGTCTGCACGAGCGTGAGTGCCTCGAACAGCTCGTCGAAGGTGCCCAGGCCGCCGGGGAGGACGATGAAGCCCTGGGAGTACTTCACGAACATGGTCTTGCGGGCGAAGAAGTAGCGGAAGTTGATGCCGATGTCGACGTACTGGTTCAGTCCGGCCTCGAAGGGCAGCTCGATGCCCAGCCCCACGGACGTACCGCCCCCCTCGCGTGCGCCGCGGTTGGCGGCCTCCATCGCCCCCGGCCCACCGCCGGTGATCACCGCGAAGTCGGCCTCGACGAGCTTGCGTCCGGCCTCGATCCCCAGGGCGTAGAACGGGTTGTCTGGCTGGGTCCGGGCGGAGCCGAACACCGCGATCGCCGGGCCGAGCTCGGCCAGCGCACCGAAGCCCTCGACGAACTCCGACTGGATCCGCATCACGCGCCACGGATCGGTGTGCACCCAGTCGCTTCCCCCGCGGGAGTCGAGCAGCCGCTGGTCGGTGGTGCCCTGGTCGACGGCGTTTCCCTTGAGGGTCACCCGTCCCTTGGCCTTGCCGCCGTTCACGCCTCGGCTCCGAGCCAGTTGCGGAGCTGGTGCTCGCAACGCTCGATGTGCTCGATCGGCACGAATTCCTCCTGCTTGTGGGCCAGCATCGGGTCACCGGGACCGAAGTTGACGGCCGGGACGCCGAGCGCGCTGAAGCGGGACACGTCGGTCCATCCGAACTTCGGCTTCACCTCGCCGCCCACCGCGTCCACGAACGCCTTGGCCGCCGGCAGGCCGAGCCCCGGCATCGCGCCGGGAGCGGTGTCGGACACGGTCACCTCGAAGCCGGCGAAGAACTCCCGGAGGAACGCCTCGGCCTCGGCCTCGGAGCGGTCCGGGGCGAACCGGTGGTTCACCGACACCACGCACTCGTCCGGCAACACGTTGCCGGCGACGCCGCCGGTGATGAACACCGCGTTGAGCCCCTCGTGGTACTCGAGCCCGTCGATCACCGGCCGCCGCGGCTCGTAGGCGTTGAGCCGTGCCAGCACGTCGGCGGCGCCGTGGATCGCGTTGACACCCTTCCAGCTGCGCGCCGCGTGGGCGCGCTCACCCGTCGTACGGATGTCGATCCGCATCGTGCCCTGGCAGCCCGCCTCGACGATCGCGCCGGAGGGTTCCATCAGGATCGCGAAGTCTGCCGCCATCAGCTCGGGATGGCTCTGTGCGAGGAGTCGGAGCCCGTTGAACTCCTCCTCGATCTCCTCGGCCTCGTAGAGGATGAAGGTGAGGTCGCGGTTGGGTTCGGTCACCGTCGCCGCCAGCTTCAGGATCACCGCGTCACCCGACTTCATGTCGCAGGTCCCCAGGCCGTGCAACAGTCCGTCCTCCCGCCGCGACGGCAGGTTGTCGTTGAGCGGAACGGTGTCGATGTGCCCGGCGATGACGACGCGCTCCGCACGGCCGAGGTCGGTGCGGGCCACGATCGTGTGACCGTGACGGGTCACCGTCAGGTGCCCCAGCGGGAGCAGGGCGCGTTCGATCGCATCGGCGATGGCCTGCTCGTTCCGGCTCACCGACTCGATGTCGACGAGCTGCTCGGTGAGCGTGACGGCGTCGGCCCCGAGATCGAGCACCGTGTCGAGGTCAGTCATGCCGCCATCCAACCATCCGGGACCGGTCGAACTTGTGGAGACCTCACACACTCACACCCCCCGTCCGGGTGATGTCGAGCGTCCGGCTCCGACCTACGGTGTAGTTGCGCGCTCCTGCGCATCACTCGATCAGAGGGAGTACGCGGTGTTCGACGGAGTCATCCCCGGGGCGCCCGGGCTGGTGGGCCGGACACCGCTCGTGGAGCTCTCCCGGCTGCGGACGACCGACGGCCCCCGCGTGGTGGCCAAGCTCGAAGGGGCCAACCCGGCCGGCAGCGCGAAGGACCGCCCGGCGGCGAGAATGCTGGAGAGCGCGGTCGCGACGGGGGTCCTCCGGCCGGGAGGCACGGTCGTGGAGTCGAGCTCGGGCAACCTCGGCGTGGCCCTGGCGCAGCAGTGCGGCTACCACGGTTTCCCGTTCATCTGCGTGGTCGACCCACGGACCCCCCGTCAGACCGTCCGGCTGATCGAGGCCTACGGCGGCACGGTCCACCAGGTGGAGAGACCCGACCCGCGGACGGGTGACTGGCTGGCGGCACGCATCAGCAGGGTCCGGGAACTGGTCGATCGGGTGCCTGGCGCCTGGTGGCCGAATCAGTACGCCAACCCGGAGAACGCCGCGGCGCACCGCGCGGGAGCGGTGGCCGAGATCATCGAGACGCTCGGTCATGCACCGGCGGCCCTCTACGTCGCCACCAGCAGCACCGGAACTCTGGTGGGGACCCAGCAGTACCTGCGAGACCACGGCCACCCGACCCGCGTCGTCGCCGTCGACGCCCAGGGCAGTGTGCTGTTCGGGGGCACCCGAGGAGATCGTCGGCTGCCGGGCTTCGGGGCCGGCATCGTCCCGCCCCTCGCCGCCGAGGCCGATCCGGACGAGGTCGCGCGCGTCGACGACCTCGAGTCCGTCGTGGGCTGCCGTCGGCTCGTGCGCCACGAGTCGCTGCTGGTGGGAGCGTCCGCGGGCGGAGTGGTCTCCGCGTTCCTGCGTCACCAGAGCCGTTACCGGAAGACCGACACCGTGGCGCTGGTCTTCCACGACGGAGGCGAGCGCTACCTCGACACGGTCTACGACGATGACTGGGTGGCCGACCGTCTCGGCGTCGACCCCGGCCGGATCCTTGACCTCGTCGACCCACCTCCCGACGAGTACGTCGCGTGAGCTCCCTGCCGGCCCCGCGCGTGGCGGTCGTCGGCGCGGGTCCGCGGGCGGCGTACGCGCTCGAACGGTTGGCCACGCTGTCCGCGCGCCATCACGTGTGCCCGCCCGAGGTGGACGTGATCGCGCCCGGGTCCGACCTCGGTCCCGGTCAGGTCTACGCACCGGACCAACCGGACTGGCTTCGACTCAACGTGCCGTCCGCGGCAGTGAACGCGTGGCACGGAGGCTCTGACCCGGCCGACACCGCCGGCGGGCCGTCGCTGGACGACTGGCGGGAGCAGCGCGCGCCGGGGAGCAGCGCCGACCAGTTCCCAGCGCGGGCCCTGGTCGGCCACTACCTCGCCGAGACGGGCCAGCTGGTCCGCACTCGCGTGCCCGGGCGGAGGCTCATCGGTCGAGTGACTTCGATGTGCCGCAGGCCGGACGCGTGGGAGCTGCGTGGCGACGAGACGCACACCTACGACGAAGTGCTGTTGGCGCCCGGCCACGCCGACGACTGGTCGGGAGCCCTGCGGCACCGGTGGGAATCGGCGGTCCCGCTGGTCCCCGAGGTCTTCCCGGTCGCCGAGCTGCGCAAGACCGTCCCGGACCGCGACGGGGTCGTCGTCGTCCGCGGCGCTGCCCTGACCGCCATCGACGCGCTGCTCGCGCTCACCCTGGAACGCAGTCATGCTCCCCGGGTGGTGCTGGCGAGCCGCACCGGACGATTGATGACACCGAAGCCCGAGCCGCAGGTGCTGGCGGCCATCCCCGAGTGGGGTCCGCTCGTCGCGGACGGAGGCCGGCTGCTCGCTGATCTCGACGTCCCGGTCGACCGGGTGCTCCTGGACACTGCCCGGGCGCTGTACGACGTCAGCCGCCGTAGGCACCACGCCCCCTCCCGGCCCCGCGCCATCGAGGACGCGGTGGAGTCGCTGACCACACCTGTGGGAACCGAGAACCACGCAGCGTGGCTGCGCGAACAGCTGGCCATCGCGGTCGGCGAGGCGGCTCCAGACGGCAGCTGGGCCCTGGGACAGGCGTGGCGCGGCCTGTACCCCGCCCTGGTCGCCCGCCAGGAGCGGATCGCCGGCACCGACCAACCCACTCTCGGGTGGTCCGCCTACTGCTGCTGGGCCCCCGGGCTCGAGCGACTGGCGTTCGGTCCGCCTCCCGTCAACGCCCGGTACCTTCTCGGGATGCTGGAGACCGGGCAGGTGGAGGTCCGCGCCGCGAGCACGGTCGCGGACCTCGCGCGTGAGCAGCGTGCCGTCGCCGTGGTCGACGCGGTGCTCGCCCCGCCCGGGCTCCGCGACACCGCGGACCCCCTCCTGCGCGAGCTGCTGACCGCCCGGGCGGTCTCGGTGCACCCACGCAGCCGGGGCCTGCGGATCACCCCGAGTGCGCAGTGCCTGGGCGCGGACGGCACCGCCACTCCGGGGCTGTCCGCCGTGGGACGGGTGACCGAGGACGTGGTCCTGGGCAACGACACGTTGGTCCGCACCCACCACGGTCACCTGGACCGCTGGGCACGCCGGGTGCTCGGCCTGTCGGAGGAGTCCCGTCGTGGATGACGTGCGCGATCACTGCCACGGAGAACCGCCACTGCCGGGGCGGTTGCTGGGGTGGCAACGCGACGTCGTGGCTGATCACGCGCTCTGCGAGGAGCTCCTCCGCGAGCACGGCTCGCCCGTGAACCTGATCCAGCCGGAGCCGCTGCCCGGGCACGCAGCCGAGCTCGTGCGCGCCGGAGCGGCGCGAGGAGTCGACCTGAGGGTGTTCTTCGCCCGCAAGGCGAACAAGGCGCTGGCCCTCGTCGACACGGCACTGACGGCGGGGCACGGAATCGACGTCGCGTCGGAGCGCGAGCTCACGCAGGTGCTGGCCCGGGGGGCCGCTCCGGAGCGGGTGATCCTCACCGCGGCGGTGAAGCCCGGCCGGCTGTTGCGGCTCGCCGCCACGGCCGGCGTCACGATCTCCCTCGACAACGCCGACGAGGTGGAGTCCCTGGCCCACGAAGCGACGGTCCTCGGCGTACGTCCCCGGGTCGGGCTCCGACTGGCCCCGCAGCTCCCCGCACCCTCCCGGTTCGGGCTGCCGGCCTCGGCGTGGACCAGCCTCCTGCACGACGGAGCGCTCGACTCCTTCGACCTCGAGGGCGTGCACTTCCACCTGCACGGCTACGCCGCCACCGATCGCAGCGCCGCGCTTGCCGAGGCACTGCAGCTCGTCGACGTGCTCCTCGCCGCCGGACACCCCGTCGCATGGATCGACCTCGGCGGTGGCATCCCGATGCGGTACCTGGACGACCCCGCTCCCTGGGAGGCGTTCTGGGACGCCCACCGCCGCGGCCTCACGACCGGCCGACCGCTCACGTGGGACGGTCGCGGGCTGGGGCTCCACGTGGCCGACGGGGAGGTCCACGGAAGTCCGGCGGTCTACCCGATGTGGCAGGACCCGGTGCGCGGCGAGTGGCTCGGGGCCGTGCTCGACGCACCGGTGGCCGGCTCGACACTGGCGGCAGAGGTCCTGCGACGCGGGCTCCGGCTCCACATCGAGCCGGGCCGCAGCCTGCTCGACGGTTGCGGTCTCACGCTGGCGCGGGTCGAGGCACGCAAGCAGGGTGCGGACGGGACCTGGCTGGTGGCGCTGGCGATGAACCGGACCCAGTGCCGGTCCGCGGCCGACGACTTCCTGCTCGACCCGCTGCTGGTGCCGCGGACCACGGACCGCAGGTCCACCCCGGCGGCCGAGGGATTCCTGGTGGGCGCCTACTGCATCGAGGCGGAACTGCTGACCTGGCGACGGCTCACCTTCCCCTCCGGGGTCGCGGTGGGCGACGTGGTCGCGTTCGTCAACACGGCCGGCTACCAGATGCACATCCTGGAGAGTGCCTCCCACCAGATCCCGCTCGCTCGCAACCTGGTCTCCCACGGCTCTCGATGGACGCTCGACGAGATCGACATCGGCAGCTGATCGAGGCGTCGGCGCTCGCGGACGGCAGCGCTGCACCCCCTCATCTGAGGGAGTGCACACCTACCCCCGATGGGGTTACCGTCGAGATCCGTCTCGGACCGAACGACCCGAGGAGCACGGATGTCGATCACCGACGACCTGCACCACCGGACCCTCGCCGGCGTACGGCGGTACTGTGCAGAGTCCGACGTGACGACCGACCTGTTGTCGGGAGTGGCCGCGCGGGTCAAGCCGGTGGTGCCCTGGGAGACCGGAGTCTGGTTCACGACCGACCCGGCCACCACGCTCTTCACGGACGCGTTCGTCGACGGCTTCGATCGCAGCACCTGTGTGCCGTGGTTCCACCACGAGCTGAACGTCGAGGATGTCAACGCGTTCCGCGACCTCGCCGGATCTGGCCGGGTCGCCGTGCTCTCCCGCAGCTGCTCCGACCCGGTGGCCGAGAGCGCACGTCACCGGGAGGTGATGCGGCCGCTCGGGCTCGAGCATGAGGTCCGCCTCACCGCCGAGAGCGGTGACGGCACCTGGGGTGCCGTCGAGCTGCATCGCGAGAGAGGTGGCCGGGACTTCCACGACGACGAGCTCCGGCTCCTCGGTGACCTTGCTCCGGTGGTGGCGGACGGCATCCGTCGTCAAGCCACCGAGCGTGCCGCCCTCGACGGCGCCGGGATCGATGACCCCGGGCTGATCCACGTCACCGCGTCCGGCGAGGTCCTTCCGGGCACCGACGCCGGCGCGGCCTGGCTCTCCCTGCTGGCGCCCCGCGACACCCAGGACGTGCACTCGTCGTTGCTGACCCTCGCGGCCGTCGGACGGGGGACGGGACGGACTGCGCGGCTGCGCACCCGCGCCGCCGACGGCCGCTGGGTCACCCTCCACGCCTCACCGGCCCGTCACGGCTCGGGCTCGGTCGTGATCGTGGAGCCCACCCGCCCGGCCGACGTGGCCGAGCTGTTGTCCAGGGCGCACGGGTTGAGCACGCGGGAACGAGAGGTCGCGCTCGGGATCGCCCGCGGCGACTCGACCGAGAACTTGGCCCAACGGCTCCACGTGTCTCCGCACACCGTGCGCGACCACCTCAAGGCGGTCTTCCGCAAGACCGACACCAGCAGCCGCACCGAGCTGGTCTCCCACCTGTTCAGCACCTGGTACGCCCGCCGGCTCTTCGCCGACGGCCCCGACAGCTGACCACCACCGCGCCACTCGTCACCGATCCGGAGGAAACCCATGACCTTGCAGACCCCGCTCATCCTCGGCCCCGGCCAGGGTGAGCACTGGCACTTCCTGAACACGCTGCAGACCCTGAAGGTGGGGGGACAGCACACCCAGGGCGCCATGACCGCCCTGGAGTTCACCGGCCCACGCGGCTTCGGGCCCCCACTCCACAGCCACGACGTCGAGGACGAGTTGTTCTACGTCCTCGAGGGCGAGGTCCGGTTCATGACCGGCGACGTGGACGAAGTGGTCGGGGAAGGCGGCACGGTGTTCTTGCCCAAGCAACAAGCGCACCAGTTCCAGGTCCTCTCAGCGACGGCCCGGGTGTTCCAGGTGACGACGCCGGCCCAGTTCGACGACTTCGTGCGGGCGCTGGGCACCCCGGCCGAGGCCGCCGTGCTGCCGGAGCCCGCCGAGGTCGATGGCGCTCGGGTCGCCGAAGTCAGCGGGAAGTTCCAGATCCAGCTCCTCGGGCCGCCGCCCGCCCCCCTGGACTGACGCCTCAGGCGCGCGCCACCGACACCGCGATGTCTGCTGCGTCCTCGTAGCCGACCGAGGTCGCCAGGGTCTCCTCGGCCAGCAGCGCCTCATGGGTGCGCGCGGCCGCGAGCACGACGGACGGGCCTGCCACGGTCAGCGCGATCCGGTCGGAGACGTCCAGGCCGGCATCGCGGCGAGCCTGCTGAACCGCCCGGACCAGGTCACGGGCCACGCCCTCGGCCTCGAGCTCGGGGGTCGTCGCGGTGTCGAGCACCACGAACCCACCGCGGGGCAGCACGGCGGTCGCCGCGTGGTCGTCACCCTGCCCGGCCACGGTCTCGAGGGTGAACTCGCCCTCGGCCAGCTCGATGCCGGCGCAGGTGACCGTGCCGTCCTCGGCGACCGACCAGTCGCCCGACTTGGAGCCCTTGATCACGGTCTGCACCTCGCGCCCCAGTCGGGGGCCGGCGGCGCGGGCGTGGATGGTGAGGCGCTGCTCGACGGCGTACGCGTCGGCCTGGTCCGACCCGGCCAGCACCAGCCGCACCTCCTTGACGTTGAGCTCGTCGGCGAGGATCGGCTCGAAGCCGGCCAGCGCCGACACGTCGTCGACGACGAGGGTCAGCGACGCCAGTGGCAGCCGGGTCGCGCAGGCCGTGTGCCTTGCGCAGCGCCGAGCCTGCCGAGGCGACGTCGCGCACCTCGTCCATCGCATCGACGAGCGCGTCGTCCGCGGGAAGCTCGGCGGCGGTCGGGTAGTCGGTCAGGTGCACCGACCGCTCGCCGGTCAGCCCGCGCCAGATCTCCTCGGTCGTCAGCGGCAGCAGTGGTGCGGCCACCCGGCACACCGTCTCCAGCACCGTCCACAGCGTGTCGAACGCCTCGGGGCTCTCACCCCAGAAACGGTCGCGCGAGCGGCGTACGTACCAGTTGGTGAGCACTTCGAGGAACGTCCGTGTCGAGTCGCACGCGTTGGCGACCTCGTAGTTGTCGAGCTGGCGCGTCATGTCCTCGACGTAGCGGCGCAGCTTGGCCAGCACGTAGCGATCCATGACGTGGCTGGACTCCTGGCGAGCAGTCGCGTCATGGCCCTGCCCGCCCTGGGCGGCGTTGGCATAGAGCGCGAAGAAGTACCAGGTGTTCCACAGCGGGATCAGCACCTGCCGCACCGACTCGCGGACGCCGCGCTCGGTGACGATGAGGTTCCCGCCCCGCAGGATCGGGCTCGACATCAGGAACCAGCGCATCGCGTCGGCACCGTCACGGTCGAAGACCTCGTAGACGTTGGGGTAGTTGCGCAGGCTCTTCGACATCTTGTTGCCGTCGGAGCCGAGCACGACGCCGTGGCTGACGCACGTCGAGAACGCCGGACGGTCGAACAACCCGACCGCCAGCACGTGCATCGTGTAGAACCAGCCGCGGGTCTGACCGATGTACTCGACGATGAAGTCGCCGGGGTAGTGGTCCTCGAACCACTCGGTGTTCTCGAACGGGTAGTGCACCTGGGCGTACGGCATCGACCCCGACTCGAACCAGCAGTCGAAGACGTCGGTGACGCGACGCATCGTCGACAGCCCTGTCGGGTCGTCGGGGTTGGGCCGGGTCAGGTCGTCGATGTAGGGCCGGTGCAGGTCGTCCGGCCGGACGCCGAAGTCGCGCTCGAGGTCGTCCAGCGAGCCGTAGACGTCGACCCGCGGGTAGGCGGGGTCGTCGGACTTCCAGACCGGGATCGGGCTGCCCCAGAACCGGTTGCGCGAGATCGACCAGTCGCGGGTGTTCTCCAGCCACTTGCCGAACTGGCCGTCCTTGACGTGGTCGGGGACCCAGCGGATCTCCTGGTTGAGCTCGAGCATCCGGTCCCGGATCGAGGTGGTGCTGACGAACCAGGACGACACCGCCATGTAGATGAGCGGGTTCCGGCACCGCCAGCAGTGCGGGTAGGGGTGCTCGTAGGTCTCGCGGCGCAGCAGCACCGTGCCCGGTGTGATGGAGCCGGTGTCGCCGTCCCCCCTCGTCATCGCCTTGAGGTGGTCGATGATGTGGAGGTTGGCGTCGAAGACGTGCATGCCGGCGTAGTCGTCGACCGGGTGGGTGAACGTGCCATCCAGCGCCACCGGAACGACCAGCGCGATGCCCTCGCGGTCGGTGATCGCCTTGTCCTCCTCACCGAACGCGCCGGCGGTGTGGACCAGCCCGGTGCCGTCGCCGGTGGTGACGAAGTCGGCTTCGACGACGCGGTAGGCGTTCTCGTGGCCGAGGAAGTAGGACATCGGTGGCGTGTAGGAGCGGCCCAGGAGGTCGCGGCCGGTGAGCCGCTCGACGACCTGCCCCTGGACGTCGTCGGAGCCTTCGTCCTGGAGCTCCTTCGCGTACGCCGCCAGCCGCTCGGCGCCGATGACGTAGCGCTCCGGCGTACCGGTGAAGGACGACTCGACCACGACGTACTCGATGTCGGGGTGGACCATGATCGCGAGGTTGGCGGTCAGCGTCCACGGGGTCGTCGTCCAGACCAGGGCGATCTCGCCGGTCTCGAGCCGGCAGCCGACGGTGACCGCCGGGTCCTGGCGGTTCTGGTAGACGTCGTCGTCCATGCGCAGCTCGTGGTTGGACAGCGGCGTCTCGTCGTTCCAGCAGTAGGGCAGGACCCGGAAGCCCTCGTAGACCAGGCCCTTGTCGTAGAGCTCCTTGAACGCCCAGATGACCGACTCCATGTAGTCGACGTCGAGGGTCTTGTAGTCGTGCTCGAAGTCGACCCAGCGGGCCTGCCGGGTGACGTAGTCGCGCCACTCGTCGGTGTAGGTGAAGACCGAGGTCCGGCAGGCGTCGTTGAACTTGTCGATGCCCATCTCGACGATCTCGTCGGTGGTCTTGATGCCCTTGAGCCGCATCGCCTCGAGCTCGGCGGGCAGGCCGTGGGTGTCCCAGCCGAAGCGGCGCTCGACCCGGCTGCCGCGCATGGTCCGGTAGCGCGGGATCAGGTCCTTCACGTACCCGGTCAGCAGGTGGCCGTAGTGGGGCAGACCGTTCGCGAACGGCGGGCCGTCGTAGAAGACGAACTCGTTCTCACCGTTGGCGCCCGCGTCGCGCTGCTCGACACTCGCCTCGAAGGTCGCGTCGTCCTTCCAGTACGCGAGCACCCGCTCCTCGATCGCCGGGAAGGCCGGCGTCGCGGGAACGGTGGTGGCGTCGGTGTGGGACACCTTCGGGTAAGTGCGGTTGCTCATCGGTCGGGCGTCCTGTCGTTTCGGTGGTGGAGCCTGTCGAAACCACGAGGACGACCCCTGCCGGGACCGCGGTACCACCTCGATTGCCCCGCTCGCTGCTGTTGCTCGTGCGGGACCACTCTGGTGCGGCTGTGACGGGCCCACCCGTCCGGGTCTACTGAGCTTGCGCTGTTCTTCCGGAGGCTCACCGCTGATGACGGCTCAGACGCCTGTGTTGCCCAGCGTACGGCGGCCCCCGCCGTACCCGCCAATCCGTTTGTCTGCTGTGGCGTCTCAATGGGGTAGTCCACGGGCAAGTGGCTGCCAACAACCGTGGAATCGCAGCCAGTTTCCCGTGGAGTATCGACGGGGGGCCGGTCAAGCGGCTCGACGGTAGGCCAGCACCCTGGCGCTGGTGCGAGGGTCGAGGGCGAGACGGGCGCGCACCGACCGGGTGTCGATCCACCAGCGAGGCGCTTGGATCGTCCAGGCGCGATCTCGTTCGGCGGCGTACCGGGCGCACGCGTACGCCGTGTCCAGCCGCGACAGGAAGGACCGGTAGTCATCGGCGTGATCGGAAGCAATCATCGTCACGCATTCGAGGCCGAGACGTCGTAGCTCGCCCTCCCGGCGCACGTCGCGCGTGTGCTGGGAGCCGAGCAAGTGAAAGCTTCCGTTGTACTCGCCGACCACCCCGGCGACGGGGTCCAGCAGATCAGGTGTGCAGACGTGACGGCCGGCGCGGTCGAACACGGGTACGTTGCACAGTGGCCGTGGCCTCTCGGCGATGACCTCCCACACCAGACGCATCCGGACCTCCTGCGGCGACCAAGTGTTCTCGTCTCCGAGCGCGACCGCCTTGCGCAGCATCCCGATTCCGGTCCACGGACCGATGATGGCCGCGTACGACGCCAGGTCGGCGATGGTCACGAGGTCGGAATAGCAGGCCATGTCGAGCGCCGCGACCGCCCGCCACAGGCTGTGCACGTGACGCGCTTCGAAGCTCACCGAGCGGATCGCGCTCGTCACCGGTAGGCCATCGACGATGATCCGCTCGCCTCCTCGAAGGTGCTCTTGACTGACGAGGACCCAGTCCGGGGCCACCACCTCGCGGCCCGTCACGACCGGCACTGGCAGCCGCGAGCCATCGGCCGCGGTTCCCGTGAACCAGTGGCCGCCGAGCCAGTTCAAGGCAGCCCAACCGGTCAGCGCTTCCCCCGGTCGCAACAGGGCCGCCGCCTCGACGCTGCGTTGTTCCGGGTTCTCGCCCGGTGCCGTGACCGGCACATGGCGTCCCCACGAGGTGGTGCGCCACCGGGGGCCTCGTACTTGAGCACGGGTCGGACCGTGGGCCCCGGTGGGATCCACGCACACCGGCGCCACCAGGGTCGGACGGTTCGGGTGGAACGGGGGCGGCTGGTACACCCATCCATCGTGACCCGCAGCAGCCACCGTTGTTCTCGTCCTCCACAGGCCTGGCGTTCTGCGCGATAGTCCACGGAGAAGTGGCTGCTCCAGACGCTGGATCTGCAGCCACTTCTCCGTGGACTACCGTCCACGGGGTGAGGGATCGGGGGGCGGTGGCATTCCCCTGGCCGGCGGCGGGCGCCTTCGTGCTGGTGTGGTCCTCGGGGTACATCGCCGGACCGGCGGGGGTCGATGCGGTCGAACCGTTCACCCTGCTGGCGATGCGGTTCGCCCTGGCGACACTGCTGCTGGTGCCGTTGACGCGGTGGCTGCGGGGGCCGTTGCGGATCGATCAGGCCACCCTGCTGCGGGTCTGCCTGGTCGGGCTCACCATGAACGCCCTCCAGTTCGGGTTGATGTACCTCGCCTTCGACGCCGGCCTCGGCGCCACCCTCGGTGCGCTGCTGCACTCCCTGTCGCCGGTGCTGACTGCTGGTGCTCGCCGGCCTCCTGCTCCGGGAGCGGGTCCGGCCGGTCCAGGTCGCCGGACTGGCGATGGGGGTGACCGGGGTGCTCGTGGTGCTCGGGCCCGACGTCGATCAGGCCGGTGGCGCGATCGGCGCGACCCTGGGTCTCCTCAGCATGCTCACCCTCAGCCTCGGCACGATGGGCCAGCGCTGGATTCCCCCCTCGGTCGATCCGTGGTGGTCTGCGTGTCTGCAGTTCGCGGTTTCCGTGCCGCCGGTGTTCGCACTGGCGCTGGCACTCGAGCGTGGCGACTCGATCAGCGACCCGGTCCGGGGCGCGATCGCCGTGGGGTTCCTGGCGGTCGTGAACTCGATCGTCGGCCTGATCCTGCTGGGTGCCGTCGTACGCCGAGGCGGGGCGGGTGCGTCGTCGAGCGTGTTCTTCCTGATGCCGCCGGTCACCGCCGTGATGGCGTGGCTGGTGCTCGGCGAGACCCTCGGGCTGCGCGAGCTGGCCGGGTTGCTGATCGCGGTCACCGGGGTCGCCATCGCCACCAGCGTCCGATCCGGAGCGGCCGCGTCGGACCGGCCTGTTCCCGCGAGCGAGCGGTGACCGGCCGCCGGGCAGGTGGTCTGGACCGGGCGGCGACGGCGGGATCGAAGGGTGGCATCGTCAGGACCCACGTCTCGGGAGCTCATCTTTCGCTCACCCTGGGGAGGGTCTCGTGCACTTCATCCGACGTCTCAAAGCCTCGCTGTCTCCGGCAGCGATGATCATGGCCATCTTCGCGCTGGTGGTCGCCGCCGCCGGCGCCGGGTACTCGGCCGCCACCATCGGCACCTCTGACCTCAAGAACAACGCCGTCACCTCCGCCAAGGTGAAGAACGGCACGCTCAAGGCCGCCGACATGGTGCGCGAGAAGAAGTTCACCTACGTGGACGCCAGTGGGCCCCCGCACTTCAGCAACGGCGGTCAGGGGGACTGCCTCTGGCAGTCGCTCCACCCGGTGCTGTCCGGACTCCCACGGGCCGGTTACCGGATCGACCGCTTCGGAACGGTCCACCTGTCCGGCTTCGTCAGGGCCACAAACGGCCCCGGTGGCGATGCTGCCTGCGACGACCGTCGAGCAGGAGGACGGCATCGTCTTCACCCTCCCGCCCAACGCGCGCCCGAAGAAGCACGTGCTGCGAGTCCAGCCCACGGGCGCCACCACTGAGTCGCTGCTCATCGTGGGCAAGGGTGGGGCGTTCGGGGCGGGGGTCGCCCTCCCGGCGGGCACCGTGTATTGGTCGGATCCGACCGGCACCCTCATCCTCGACGGCGTCTCGTTCCCGGCGAGCAACACGAAGGTCTTCGGCCGCACCATCGGGTCGAGCCGGATCACTCCGAAGGGCGCCGCGCTCCTCAAGAGGCTCGGCATCGGCTAAGGCGGTGGGGGACGTCGCACGCGGCGTCCCCCACCCGGACCGTCGTCGTACCCATGACCTGCGCTTCCGTAGGCTGGAGGGGTGACGGCGACTGCGACTTCTGCCTGGGGCCACGGCCTGGCCACCATCGACACCGACGGCAACGTCCTCGACGTGTGGTTCCCGGCCCCCGCCCTGGGCGCGCCCGACGACAGTGACGCCCCCGCCGACCTCGAGG
Organism: uncultured Actinomycetota bacterium; assembly: GCA_963806945.1. Classification (GTDB taxonomy): domain Bacteria; phylum Actinomycetota; class Actinomycetes; order Propionibacteriales; family Nocardioidaceae; genus Nocardioides. The sequence continues at coordinate 862,099 of CAWDZH010000007.1, read as the reverse complement.
CGCTTGCGGGCAAGGACGAGGCGCGCGGCGTCACCCGGGAAGTACGCCGGGTGGTGATCGATGACCTGCAGGCGCCGATCGCGGAGACCCCGGACGCCTGGCTGCGGCTGCACCTGCTCTCGACCCGCCTGGTGCGGCCCCACACCATCTCGATGGAGGGGATCTTCGGTGCGCTCGCCAACGTGGTGTGGACCTCGGCGGGGCCGTGCGCCGTGGCGGGTTTCGAGGCCACCCGCGCTCGGCTGCGCGCCGCCGGCCACCACGTCAGCGTGTTCGGGGTCGACAAGTTCCCTCGACTCACCGACTACGTGATCCCCACCGGCGTCCGGATCGCCGACGCCGACCGGGTCCGGCTGGGTGCCCACCTCGCGGAGGGCACCACCGTCATGCACGAGGGCTTCGTCAACTACAACGCCGGCACCCTGGGCGCGTCGATGGTCGAGGGCCGGATCTCCGCCGGCGTGGTGGTCGGGGACGGCTCCGACATCGGTGGTGGCGCCTCGATCATGGGCACCCTGTCCGGCGGAGGCAAGCAGGTCATCTCCCTGGGCGAGCGCTGCCTGCTCGGCGCCAACGCCGGCATCGGCATCTCCCTCGGCGACGACTGTGTCGTCGAGGCCGGCTGCTACGTCACGGCCGGCACCAAGGTGACCATCTCCGACGTCGAGAACAAGCCCAAGGTCGTCAAGGCCGCCACCCTGTCCGGCGCCAGCAACGTGCTGTTCCGCCGCAACTCCGTCACCGGCACCATCGAGGCCGTCCCGTGGCAGGGCCAGGGCATCGTGCTCAACGCCGACCTGCACGCGAACTGACGGCCTCCTTGCAACGCGGCTCGTCGAAACCACTCTGGGCGGTCGGCGCCGTCATCGCCCTGGTGGCGGTCGGCATCGTCACCTGGCGCCTGTTCGGCGACACGGTCCGGCCCCTGCTCCGCGCCGATGACTGCTCGGCGACCGTGCAGGGGCGCACCGTGGTGCTGGCCCCCGAGCAGGCCGAGAACGCGGCGCTGATCGCCGCGATCTCGGTCGAGCGCGGCATGCCCGCGCGGGCGGCGACGATCGCGCTGGCCACCGCCTACCAGGAGTCGAAGCTCACCAACATCGAGTTCGGCGACCGCGACTCGTTGGGGCTCTTCCAGCAGCGCCCGTCGCAGGGCTGGGGCACCCGCAAGCAGGTGCTCGACCCCGTCTACGCCACCAACGCGTTCTACGACGCCCTTGCGGACGTCGACGGCTACGAGCAGCTCGAGGTGACGGTCGCCGCCCAGGAGGTCCAACGCTCCGCCTTCCCCGACGCGTACGCCGACCACGAGGCCGATGCCCGGGTGCTCGCCAGCGCCTTCACCGGCCAGTCCCGTCGGGCCTTCCACTGCACCGTCACCGACGCTCCTGACGAGGCGCCCACGCAGCTCGACGACGCCGGGCTCACCCAGCGCGCCGGCGTCGTACGCCGTGACCTGGAGTCGGTCTTCGGACCGCAGACGCTGGGTGGATTCGCCGCCGGCGGCGTGCGGGACGGCCACATGCCAGGCTCAGCCCACTACGACGGTCGCGCGGTCGACGTGTTCGTGCGCCCCATCTCCGAGGACAACAAGACGCGCGGCTGGGCGATGGCGCAGTACCTCGTCGCCCACGCGGCCCGGTTGGACGTCAGGACGGTGATCTTCGACAACCGGATCTGGACCTCCGGCTGGCGATCCGCGGACGGCTGGCGTCCCTACTCCCCCGACACCTCGGGTCGGGACGACGACACCGCGGCGATCCTCGAGCATCGCGACCACGTGCACGTCGACGTCTTCGCGTAGGACACGCACGGTCACGAATCGGCCGATCCGGTGTGGCAGGAGTCCGCGGCCCCCTACTCTGACGCCACACTGGTGCTGTGGGGCACCGGCCCGGGAAGGGACTCCATGAGCTCGACGTTGTACACCATCGGCACTGCCCTGAGCCGCGCCAAGGATCACGCGGTGGTCGTGCGGGTGCTCGTCGCCGGACAGTGGATCGAGGGGCTGGTGAGCGACGTGGATGGACACGGTGTGGTGTTGACCGGCTCCGGGACCGATCACCACGTGGTGCGGGTCAACGACATCTCGGCAGTGCGGGTCCACGCCCAGGACCCGCTCGGCGACACGGAGCCGGAGTCCTACACCAGCGCTGACCCGTCACGCCCGGCCCTGGCGGACCGCTGACCTCCACCCCTGAAGGGGACTACGGCGCCAGCCGCGCGACGGCGGCCGCGATCCGCTCGTCGGTGGCGGTGAAGGCGATCCGTACGTGGCTCGATCCCGCCGCGCCGTAGAACGACCCGGGAGCCACCAGGATGCCGCGCTCGGCGAACCAGGTGACGGTGTCCCAGCAGGACTCCCCCCGCGTCGCCCAGAGGTAGAGCGATGCCTGCGAGTGGTCGATCTCGAAGCCGGCGCGGATCACCGCCGCCTTGAGCACCGCCCGCCGGGCGGCGTACGTCGCATGCTGGATCGCGACGTGCTCGTCGTCGTCCAGCGCGGCGATCATTGCCCGCTGCTGGGGGCCCGGCAGCTGCAGCCCGAGGTTCTTCCGGACCGCCAGCAGCTCGCCGACGACCTCCCGGTCGCCGGCCACGAACGCACATCGGTACCCCGCGAGGTTGGAGCGTTTGGACAGCGAGTGGACCGCGAGCAGGCCCTCGAAGGAGCCGCCGCAGACGTCCGGGTGCAGGACCGAGACCGGGGCATTGTCCGGGCCGGACTCCCAGGCCATCTCGAGGTAGCACTCGTCCGAGACCAGCAGCGTTCCCCGCTCGCGACACCAGGCGACGACCTTGCGGAGGTGGGCGAGCGGCAGCACCCGCCCGGTCGGGTTGGACGGCGAGTTGAGCCACAGCAGCGCCGGCCGCTCCGGTCCGAACGCGGTGAGCGAGTCGGCCGCGAGCGCCCGTGCGCCACAGAGCGCCGCCCCCACCTCGTAGGTCGGGTAGGACAGCTCGGGGTAACCGATGAGGTCGCCCGGGCCGAGGCCGAGGTGGCCGGGCAGGGACGCGATCAGCTCCTTGGAGCCGATCACCGGCAGCACGGCATCGATCCCCAGCCCCGTCACCCCGTGGCGTCGGCCCAGCCAGTCGACCGCCGCCTGCCGGGTCTCGGGCAGGCCGATCGTCGTCGGGTAGCCGGGCGCGTCGGCCGCTGCCCGCAGTGCTTCCTGGACGACGGGCGGGGTCGGGTCGACGGGAGTGCCGACCGAGAGGTCGACGATCCCGTCCGGGTGGGCGCGGGCGGTGCCGGCGTACGACGCCAGCTGATCCCAGGGGAAGTCCGGGAGCCGGTCGGAGACCCGCTCAGCCACCGTCAGCAGTCACTCGTCGTGCTCTTGCGGCGGAAGTGCCGCCACCAGCGGGTGGTCGTGGTCGATCTCGCCCAGCTTGGCGGCGCCACCGGGTGAGCCGATCTCGTCGAAGAAGTGGACGTTGGCGTCGTAGTAGCCCTTCCACTCCTCCGGGGTGTCGTCCTCGTAGAAGATGGCCTCGACCGGGCAGACCGGCTCGCACGCACCGCAGTCGACGCACTCGTCGGGCTGGATGTAGAGCATCCGCTTGCCCTCGTAGATGCAGTCGACCGGACACTCGTCGACGCAGCCCCGGTCCTTGAGGTCGACGCACGGCTGGGCGATGACGTAGGTCACCAGTTCCTCCTCTGAGACGGCGCGATTGCCAGTTGTTCGAGTGTGCTGCGATCAGCCTAGTCTCTCCTCGTGCCCGAATCCTCCGAGGCCCACCGACTGGCTCACCGACTGGGCCCGCACGTCGTCGGCCACCGTGTCGTCGTCCGCCGGGTGCTGCCCGGTGAGACCGGACCCTCGGGCGGACCGGCGATGACGGACCTCCTCGGCGTGTGTCTGCGGTGGTCCGACGGGGAGTGCGTCGTGCAGCCGGAGTCGGGACCCGCCGTCACCATCCCGGTGGAACTGATCGTGGCCGGGAAGCCCGTGCCACCGCGGCCCTCACCGCGGTTCCGCGTCGATCCCCGCGACTGTCAGCTGCGCGCGCTGGCGCTGTGGCCGGACGTGGTCACCGAGCCGCTCGGCCAGTGGCTGCTGCGCACCTCGCCGACGTCGACGGCCCGACGCGCCAACTCGGTGCTCGCGTTCGGCCCCGCGGGGATCCCGGACGCATACGAGCGGGTGCTCGACTTCTACGAACGGCCGGTGGCCAACGTCCTGCCCGACTCCCCCGAGGACGCCTTCTTCCGGGAGCGCGGCTGGGTGACGGAGGGGCACGAAGCCGACACGGTCCTGATGCTCGCCTCGGTCGCCCGGGTGATGCGCGGGCTGCCGCGCGACGCGCCCCCGGAGCAGCCACATCTGGAGCAGGTGGGGTCGGGCGTGGTCCGGGCCACCATCGGCGATGTGGCCGTGGGGTTCGCGGGGTACGCCGACGACTGGGTCGGCTTCCGAGGCATCGAGGTCGAGCCCGGACACCGCGGCCGCAAGCTCGCGCTGACGATCATGTCGGCGCTGGTCGAGTGGGGTGCCGCGCAGGGCGCGTCCACGGCGTACCTGCAGATGCTCGGTGACAACGGCCCGGCCCGGCGGCTCTACGAACCGATGGGCTTCGCCACCCACCATTCCTACCGCTACCTGACTCCGGCTGGTTGGGTGTCCCCATGACCCGTCTCATCGATCTCTCGGCCGACGTCGGCGAGGGCTTCGGGTCCTGGCAGATGGGTGACGACGCCACCCTGCTGCCGGCCCTGAGCTCCGCCAACGTCGCGTGCGGCTTCCACGCGGGCGATCCCACGCTGATGCGTCGCACTGTCGAGCTGTGCCGTGACCACGATGTGGCGGTGGGTGCCCACCCCTCGTTCCCCGACCGCGTCGGGTTCGGCCGCCGCACCATGGAGATGTCCCACGACGAGCTCTACTGCGACGTCGTCTACCAGATCGGTGCGCTGACCGGCTTTGCCCGCGGCGCCGGCATCCCGGTGCGCCACGTCAGTCCCCACGGCCGGCTCGGCAACCTGGTGGTCACCGACGAGGCGTACGCCGCACCGGTGCTCGAGGCGATCGCCACCATCGACGACTCACTGGCCGTGGTCACCTACTCGGGCGTGCTCGAGCGGCTGGCGCGTGAGCGCGGGATGCGGGTCGGGCTGATGGCGTTCCCCGACCGGGCCTACGAAGAGGACGGGACCCTGGTCTCCCGTCAGCAGCCGGAGGCGGTGTTCCACGACGTCGACGTGATCGCCGCGCGGGCGCGCCGGATGGTCGAGTCGGGGACGGTGGAGACCCGGACCGGCGCCACGATCGAGCTCGACTTCGACACCCTGCTGCTGCACGGCGACAACGCCGAGTCGGTGGCCGCGGCCCGGCAGGTGCGAGCCGTCCTGGAGGAGGCCGGGGTGACCATCGCGCCGCTGGCGGAGGTCCTCGAGGCCCGCTCGTGACGGGGGCTGCACCAGGGCCTCGGCCCGCGTGGATCCACGACTACGGCGATGCCGGCCTGCTGGTCGAGCCCGAGGGTGACGCCGAGGACCAGTGGGCCACTGCGCAACGGCTGGCCCGCAGCCTGGTCGCTGCCCCGCCCCACGGGTTCGTCGACGTGGTGGCGAGCTTCCGGCACGCGTTCGTGATGTTCGACCCGTTGGTGACCGACCACGCGGCGGTCGCGGACGCCGTCCACGACCGGCTCGCCCACCTGGTGGAGCCGCGTCCGGCCCGCTCGTTCACGATCCCGGTCTGTTACGGCGGCGAGCACGGGCCCGACCTCGACGACGTGGCCCGGATCCTGGAGCTCGATCCGCAGCAGGTCGTCGAGCTCCACACCGCCCACCCGTTCCTGCTCCGCTTCGTCGGCTCCCCGGTCGCGGCTCCCTTCGTGGAGATCCCGGAACTTCCCCGTGACATCGCCCGGGTCGCGTCACCGCGGGTCCGGATCACGCCCGGATCGGTGGGGCTGAGCGGTCGGCAGTCGATGATCTACCCGGTCCCTTCTCCCGGTGGCTGGCGGCTGATCGGTCGCACCCCGCTGCGGCTCTTCGACCTCGCCGACCCCGACGTCGTGCCCTACCGGACCGGAGACCGGCTCCGCTTCGTCGCGATCGGCGCCGACGCCTGGGACGAGCATGCCGGGCGACTTCCCCAGCCCGACCAGCCGGGCGACGCCGGATGAGCGTCACCACCCTGACCGTGGTCCGGCCTGGCCTGACGACGGTCCAGGACCTCGGCCGGTCCGGATATGGCCGGTTCGGCGTGGCCGCCAACGGTGCCGGTGACCGCTACTCCGCGGCGGTGGCGTCCGCCCTGGTCGCGAACGACATCACCGATCCGCTGCTGGAGGTCACCGCGACCAGCCTCGCCTTCACCGTCGACCGGCCCGCGCTGGTCGCCGTGACCGGCGCCGCCGATCGGGTCGAGGTGGACGGACACCAGCAGCCGGTGTGGCAGACCATCGCTGTGCCCGCCGGCGCCCAGGTGGTCGTCGCGGAACCGGTGTACGGGTTGCGCAGCTATGTCGCCGTGGGTGGTCAGGTGCAGGCCAAGACGACGCTGGGCAGCGTCGCGCCCGACCCCCTGCTCGAGGTCGGCACCCGGCTCGGCGCCGGCGACACCATCGAGGTCGCCACGCGCTACGCCGGCCTCGACCACCCCTACACCGTGATCCCGGTGTTCCGGTTCCGGGTGCCGCGTCCGGCGTTCCGCCACGACTGGGTCATCGACGTCACGCCCGGCCCGGAGACGGCCCAGTTCGGCGGCGAGGTCCTCACCACCGGCCGGTTCGAGGTGGGCCACGATTCCGACTACGTCGGGTTGCGGCTCACCGGGGACACCGCCTCCCGGCAGGGCGGCAGTGAGATCCTCTCGCGTGGCGTGCCCGTGGGCGCGATCGAGATCCCGCCCGCGGGCGGACTGCTCGCGCTGCTCCGGGGCCGACTGCTGACCGCGGGCTACCCGGTCGTCGGGGTCGCGACGACCGTCTCGGTCGACCGGCTGACCCAGGCCCGTCCCGGCGACCGGCTCACCTTCCGCGGGTGTACCCCCGCCGACGGAATCAGGCTGGCCCGCGAGCAGGCCGCCGTGGTCGACGGTCTACGGCGCAGCGTGCGAGCGGCGTTCACGGCCTCAGGACTCGACCGGATCCACTGACGGGAACCCTGAGACGGGGAACGTGTCGACCTGGGGGCTGCGCTGGCCTGCCAGCACGCCGCCGTCGACCACGACCCGGGTGCCGGTGACGTAGGCGGCGTCGTCAGAGACCAGGAACAGGGCAGGACCGGCGAGGTCCTCGGCCCGGCCGCCTCGTCCGAGGGGCACGGTCTCGTCGCGCTTCCGCAACGACCAGTCCGGCTCGTCAGGGGAGGTCGCGATCAGCCCCGGCACGAGCGTGTTCACGCGCACGCCGTACGGAGCGAGCTCCAGCGCCGCGGCCCGGGTCAGCGCCTCCACCCCACCCTTCGCGACGTCGTAGGCGAGCATCCCGCGATGCGACTTCGTACCTCCGCCGCTGCTCACGTTGACGATCGAACCGCCCCCGTGGCGGACCATGATCCGGGCGGCGCGGTCGAGACACAGGTACTGCCCGGTGAGGTTGACCCGCAGGTAGGTGTCCCACCAGTCCTGGTCGCCCTCGAGGACGTGCCGGACGTCGCTGGTGATGGCGGCGTTGTTGACCAGGGCGTTCACCGGGCCGCACTCCCGGATGGTCAGCTCGAAGAGGGCATCCACTGCGGCGGGGTCGCCGACGTCGGCGGTGGCGGCGAGGGCACGTCCGCCGGCCGCGCGGATGGCGGCCGCCCCCTGCTCGGCGTGATCGCCGTCGATGTCGGCCAGCACCACGTGGGCGCCCTCCTCGGCGAAGCGTCGGGAGATGGCGAGGCCGATCCCGCGTCCGGCCCCGGTGACGACAGCGACCTGGTCGACGAGCTTTCCAGTCATGCGGTGGAGCCTCTCAGACGAGAGGGTCAGAAGATCAGCCGGGCGCGCTCGAGGTCGTCGGCGTCGAACCGCTCGATGGACGCCGGGGTCACGTCCACACTGGTGATCGCGCCGTCCCCGATCGCCTCGGCCACCAGCTGGCCCACGGCGGGCGCCTGCATCACGCCGTGGCCGGAGAAGCCGCAGGCATTGACCCACGTCGGCGCCGTCGGCATCGGGCCGAGGACGGGCAGGTCGTCGGGGGTCACCTCGTAGGTTCCCGCCCACGAGGCCCGCCGGTCCAGCGGCGCGTCCCCCAGCCACGGGAAGCGCGGGACCGCCGCGGCGAGGACACCTTCCAGCCACGGCCAGTCGACCGTGACGTCGTAGCCCGTGGGCTCCCCGGGCCGGGCCAGGCCGAAGATCACCCGGTCCCCCTCGGACCGCAGGAAGACACCGGTCCCGACGTCGAGGGTCATCGGCACCCGGAACGGGAGGACGCCGGTGGCGAACACGTTGCGGCGGGAGTGGGCGACGGGGACGTCCAGCCCCGCCAGGGCGGCGACCTCACCGGACCAACCCCCTGCGGCATTGACCACCCACCGCGTGGCGACCCGGCCACGGGGGGTCTCGATCTCCCACGACCCGTCGTCGCGACCGACGATCGTGTGGACTCCGGAGCGGAACTCCACGACCGCACCGCGCTCCCGGGCGCGGGCGAGATAGACGTCGGTCGCGCGCTGCGGATCGATGGTGCCGTCGGCGGTGCCGAGGGTCGCCCCGCCGAGGCCGTCGGTCCGGCAGGGCGTGACGTCACCGACCCGGCCAGGTCGACGATCTCGACGGGCGCTCCCAGGGAGCGTTGGAGCTCGACGGCGGCGAGGTGGCTCTCCCACCTCTCCTCCGGCACGAGCAGCAGGTAGCCGACGTCGCGGTAGCCGGCGTCGGCCTCCATCCGCTCCGGGAAGGCACGGTAGGCCTGGATGCCGGTCCAGGCGAGCCAGACGTTGAGCGGGTCGGCCCACTGGACCCGGACCCCGGCGCAGGAGCGACCGGTGCTGCCCTCGGAGTGGCCGGCCGCCTGTTCGAGGACCAGCACCGAGAGCCCTCGTTCCACCAACGCGTGGGCACAGCTCGCACCCACGATGCCGGCACCGATCACGACGACGTCGACCTCACGCACCTGCGACCTCCCGTCTCGCCGTACGGCGGTGCTGCTCAGCTGTCCTCGGCGTTGGGGTTGGTGCACACCACGGTGTCGCTGGGGGTGTAGGTCGTGTGGAACTTCTCCGTGCGCACCAGCTCCGAGGAGCCGGGCTCGCGGAAGTAGCGGAACACGTCGATGTCGAACCCGCCGTACCCGTCGTTGGGGTGACACTTGCGGGTGTCGATCCGCCGCGTCTCCTCCTCGGTGATGTTGTAGCGCTTCGACTCGGAGGTCGTGATGTCCCAGACCTTCGTCGACCACATGCTCACCGTCACGACTCCCGACGAGCTCGGAGTGCTCGGAGTGACGTCGGCGGTCACCAGCACTCCGTAGGGGGTGTCGTTGCGGAAACGCAGGTCGACGGCTCCCCAGGCGACCGTGGCCTCGCGTCCGATCGGGTACCGGTCGATGTAGAACGAATGGGGCTTGTGCTCCACGTCCTCGAGGCCGGCGAAGAACGCCGCGTTGAAGGTGGTCGTCGCGATCTGCGAGACGCCGCCACCGAGGTCGGTGACCAGGATGCCGTCGGAGATGATGTAGCCCTCGGTGAAGCCGTTCGCCCGCGTGCGCTCCCCCACGATGTCGTTGAGCGAGAAGACCTCGTCGGGCTCGAGAATGGTGCCGTCGATGATGTCCGCGGCACGGCCGAGGTTGACGTTGCGGTAGTCGGCGTGGGGGTAGTAGGTCGTGAAGGTGGACACCCGCTCCCGGATCTGGAGCGCCCGGGCGTCCTTCGTGGTGAGCTCGGCCGGCGCCGAGACCGCCTTGATGCGCTGCTCGCGCTTGCCGGACGGCCGGGTGACCAGTTTCAGGAAGACCTTCCGCACGTCGGCCGGACGGTAGGTCACGCCGGGCTTCGACGGGATCACCTTCGGCTTGCCCGCCACGATCCGCACCGTGGCGTCGACCGGCTCACCGGAGCTGATCCGGGAGTCGACGAGTCGGGTGAGGATGGTGCGGTCCAGACCGGGCACCAGCTCGCCGTCGCGGGGGCGCAACTTCAGTGCCTTGCCGTAGTCCTTGGGCGTGAGACGGATCTCGGACTGGTCGAAGAGCAACGTCACCGGCGCCGACACGGCCGGGTTGGCGAACGTGTCGAGGGCCTCCTGGACGTCGCCGGCGTCGATCTCGGGTTCCGCGGCGCTCAGCGTGAGCTCGACGGCGCCCGGGTCCCGGTCGAGATAGACCGCCTCGATCCCGGCGCGGGTGGCCTCGAGGTCGAGCGCCTCCCCGGGACGGGGGTCGGTGACGACGACCCGACTCCCCCGGAACGTCACCGCGCCGTCGCGCGGCGGGGTGCCGACGGTGGAGGCGACCTCGTCCAGAACCGACGCCATCGCCTGCTCGTCGACGTCGACGACCGCGGACAGCTCATCGCCGCCGGTGTAGTAGTCCCACAACCGAGCCGGGTCCCAGGATTTCCCGCCGCCCGCCTCCTCCACGGAGGCGGAGTAGTCGACCGTCAGCCCGGCCCGGTTGGGCCGCAGCCGCTGAGACTCGCCGTCGATCGAGAGCTCGATCGACGCGTTCGTCCGGTCGGCCAGGCCCGCCTCGAGCTCGGTGCGCGCTTCTTCGGGTGTCATCCCCCCGAGCTTGATGTCGGCCACGGTGGTGCCGCGCGGGACGCGGTCGCCGGCGGCCAGGTAGGCAGCGGCGTACGCACCGCCGGCCAGCACCGCCAGCCCCAGCAGCAGGAGCAGGACGACGCGGCCGCCCTCCTTCTCACGTCCGGGATCAGTCACGCGCGCCATGCTAGGTCGTGCCCCCAGCTGGACCCGAAACCGGAGCGCGTCCCGGGGGCGGCAGGGTCACCACGGCGACCACGAGGACCAGCAGCGTGAGCAGCAGCAAGAGGTAGCCGCGGGTGCTCGACGCCACCACGAAGTCGCCCTCGGGCCGGGTGTCGATCGCGACGAGCACGACGCCGACGTACCCGAGGGCGAACGGCAACCGGGTCAGCCAGCCCCGGCCGATCCAGACGAAGGTGCCAGCGATCGCCGCCGCGGCCAGCGGCAGTCCCCACCACAGCTCGTGGGCGGCGACGCTCGCCAGCGCGGTCACCCCGCCGGCGAGGAACAGCGCGAGCGCCCCGGCGATGCGCCGTACGGTCACAGCCCGGCGAACAGGTCGTCCTCGAAGCCGTCCGGGCCGGGGACGGGGGTGCCGCGGACGATGCGGTAGAACTCCTCGCCCCAGAACGCATGCCCGCTCTCGCCGCCACTGAAGAACGGCCCGTCCGCCTCGACCTGGGTGCGGTGCTCGGCCAGCGCTGCCAGCTTCTGCGCCGCGAAGGCGACACCCGTCGACGCGCGCCGAGATCAGCTCGTCAGGGGTGATGAACGGCGGCAGGTCGCCGTCGGGCTCCATCCCGGCGAACGTCTCGGTGTCGCCGGATTCGCGCAGCCGGCGCAGGCTGGCGCGCATCCGGCTCTCCGACATGGCCGTCCAGTAGATCTTCGCGATCTCCCAGGGCTGGCCGAGGTCCTTGCGGTACGACGGGACGCCGGCCAGCGTGGCGGCGTACATCGCGACCCGGTGGGCCTGGATGTGGTCGGGGTGGCCGTAGCCGCCGAACTGGTCGTAGGTCACCAGGACCTGGGGCCGAACCTCGCGGATCACCTCGACCAGGTGGTCGGCGGCCGCGGTGAGGTCGGCGTGCCAGAACGCGTTCTCATGCGCTCTGCCGTCCTCGGGGGGGTCGGCCGCGATCGCATGACCGTCCTCGTGCCACTTCATGCCGGAGTCGCGGTAGGTGCCGAAGCCGCCCAGGAAGCGGTAGTCGGACACGCCCAGCACCCGCATCGCGGCATCGAGCTCGCCGCGGCGGTGCGGGCCGAGACCGTCCTGCTGGTCGGCGGCGAGATACGCGAGGTCGGGCACCAGCACCTCCCCCATCTCCCCCGCCGTGCACGTCACGAGCGTGACCCCGCGCCCCTCCTCGACGTAGCGCGCCATGGTGGCGCCGTTGTTGATCGTCTCGTCGTCGGGGTGAGCGTGGACCAGCAGCAGGCGTTGGTCAGGCGTGTCGGACATGGTCCCGAGCCTAGGCCGAGGGCAGCCCGGGTACGAAGCGGTGGTGGAAGTGCGAGCGAACCCACCCCGGGGTCCGGGGGTTTCGAGGCTCGTCGCTGACGCTCCTCACACCTCAACCACCGGACAAGACACCGACACGACGCCGACCCAGGACCCCGGCCGGTGGTTGAGGTGCGAGCGAAGCGAGCCTCGAAACCCCCGGCGACCCACGGCTACGGGCGGTGGTGCCGCTTGGGCGCGGTCGGCAGATCGAGCGGCGGGGTGGGCGGCGGGGTGGACTCCCCGAGGTCGAGCCAGCCGTCATAGCGCTCGACGAGCAGGTCGAGCGCGATCTCGGGGGCGTCGGTGGCCACGGCCCAGGGGTGGTCCTCGTCGTCGTCCTCGCCGGAGAGCCGCTCGCGGTCGACCTGCGCGTGGTAGCCGTCGGCCCGGAGCCGATCGGCCGCGGCCCGGGCGTCGCCCTCATCGAAGAAGATGCCCCTCACGGCACCATCATCCTTTCCCGCAGCCCGGCCAGGAACGGCAGGTCCGGCTCGAGCCAGTCGACGTCGCCCAGCTCGTCAGCGGTGAGCCAGCAGATCTGATCGTGCTCATGCGGCTGCACGTCGCCCGCGACGACCCGGGCGGTGGCGACGCGCAGGACATGGTGGTCCCCGATCGGGACGTCACCGTCGAGCCAGCCGGTGACCTCGATGTCGCAGCCCAGCTCCTCACGGATCTCACGCAGCAGAGCCGCTTCCTGGGTCTCGCCGTGCTCGACCTTGCCGCCCGGGAACTCCCACCGACCGGCTGTCTCCGGCGGCGCCGTACGACGGGCAGCCAGCACCGTGCCGCGACGAAGGAGCGCGGCTCCGACGACGATCCGACGCTCCGTCACGCCGCTGACTCTATGGCCGGCGGCGACTAGCGTGTGGCCGGGCGCAGACCCGCGACACGACGAGGAGGTGCTGCCATGACCAGCAGGTTCACCGAGCTGGCGATCGACTGTGCCGATCCCCACGATCTCGCGCGGTTCTGGTGCTCAGTCCTTGGCCACGAGGTGCAGGAGGAGGAAGCCGGACTTGTCACCATCGGCTCGACCGGGGTGACACCGACGCTGACCTTCGCCCGCGTGCCCGAGGGCAAGACCGCGAAGAACCGGCTCCACCTCGACCTCACCCCGACCGACCGGGAGCAGGGCGACGAGGTCCGTCGGCTGCTCGACCTGGGGGCCAGCCGCGTCGACGTCGGCCAGGGTGATCAGAGCTGGGTCGTCCTGGCCGACCCGGAGGGGAACGAGTTCTGCGTCCTCGCAGGCCCCGCCACGGTGCGTCCATGACCGGCGTCCACCTCACGCGCACCGACGAGAACGTCGCCGAGATCGACGCGCTCGCTGTGCGGCTGGGTGGCCGGATCGGGCTCGAGGGTGTGCTGGCGGACCTCGACCGTCAGGCGCGCCGGTCCCGTCTCGGCCGGCTGCTCGGACGCGCCGTCGACGAGGCCTACACGTGGGAGACCCGCGACAACCGCGATCCCCGCTGGTGGCCGCAGGGCATCTCCTCCTCCGCCGATGCCGCCGAGGGCGGACGCATGGCCGGGCGACGGTTGTTGGTCGTCAGCTGGTACTCCCGGAAGGTCGACGGCGCCTCTCACGGCGCACGGATCAGCGTCCTCGACCTCGACACGCTGCGCTACGCGCACGTGCTGCTGGTGACGCCGGAACTGGAGCCGGTGCACGTCCACGCGGGCGGCATCGTGTGGCTCGGCGACCACCTCCACGTCGCAGCGACGCGACAAGGTCTGGTGAGCTTCCGGCTCGACGACGTCCTGCGCAGCGAGCGCCACGGACACCGGAACGTGTTGCCGGTGCGGTTCTCCTACCGTGCCCACACCGACGAGGGCCACGAGCCCCTGCGCTACTCGTTCCTCTCCCTCGACCGGAGCGCGGGACCGAGCCTGGTCGCGGGCGAGTACGGCCGGGCCGGCGCCACGACCCGGCTGCTGCGCTTCGACCTGGATGCGGACGGCGCGGTCCAGCCGACGTCGCTCGACGACGCCGGGGTGGGGCACATGCAGGGTGTCGCGGTAGCAGGCGGGCGTCACCACGTGACGGTGTCCCGGGGGCCGTGGCGCCCGGGGTCGGTCCACGTCGGCGAGCCCGGCGCGTTCTCCGAGCGCCGCTGGGCGGTGCCGATGGGTCCGGAGGACCTGACCTACTGGCCCTCCGAGGACCGGTTGTGGTCGGTCACCGAGCACCCGCGGCGGCGCTGGATCGTCGGCATGCGCCGCGCCTGGTTCGACTGAGAAGGCCACGCCCCGACGTCGCCGCGTCGCCAGCACCGTGGTCCGGTGGCGAGGTGCGCGTCGTACTGCCTCACACCGGGTGCCTGGGGGGCCGACCGCGTGCATGAACGCGCGGGTAACAAATGATCGAAAGCCCGTCGCGGGCGCCGACGGGCAGGCAAGAATCAACGCGACTCGGGAAACCCCCAGGGAGCCCTCCATGACCACCATGCCCTTGGTTGCTCCGACGCGTCTGACGCGTCGGAGGCTGTGGGTTGCCCTGGTGGCGTTGATCTGGCTGGCTGCCGTTTTGATCCATGTCGTCCGGCCGTCCGACCTGTGGGTGGCGATCGCCTTCATCGGCGTCCAGGTCGGCGCCGCCCTCGCGGCCTGGATCGGCAGTCGCTCTGCGGCTCCTGAGAGACAGTTGCCGGCACGACTGATCGCCTACGGACTCGCCAGCAACGCCTTCGGTGAAGTCATCTGGTACACCTTCGTGATCGACAGCGAGTTCACCGACGCCTCGCTCGCCGATGTGGGCTGGCTCGTCGCCTACGTCTTCCTGATCGCGGCTCTCGTCGTGTCCCTGGTCCGGGCGCGCGCCGGGGAGCCGCGCGACATCGACTCCCTCATCGACGCCGCCACCATCGTCACGGTCAGCGTGATGGCGCTGTGGAGCCTCTCGGTCGCCTCGATCACGGGTGACCCCTCGCTCACCCCGTTCATCAAGCTGGTGTGGTCGACGTACCCGATCGCCGACGCGATCCTGCTCGCCCTCGTGCTGCGCGTCGTGACCGACAGGCGGGCACGCCGGTGGGTGGATCCCTGGTTCGGCGTCGGCGTGGCAGCGTGGCTGATGGCCGACATCGGTTTCCTCACACTGCCTCTCAGCGACGTCAACGAGAACTGGGAGAACGCCGGCTGGATGCTCGGCGCCCTCCTGATGGCCCGGTTCCACCGCGGGGGCTCGACCGGCCGGCCACCCGCTGACGGCAGGCACCGAACGATCTTCCCCCTGGCGATCTCGCTCGGACCGTTGTTCGCCGTACCGGCGCTGGCCGTGGTCGACATCCTGCGTGGCCGACCGGTGGCTCTGTGGCCGTTGATCATCGGCGCCGTGGCGCTCCTGCTGCTCTCACTGGCCCGCACCTCCAGGTTGCTGCGCGCCCAACAGCGCGCCCAGGACGACCTCGAGGCCGCGCGCGACGCGGCGCTGCAGGCCTCGCGGGCGAAGTCGGAATTCCTGGCCACGATGAGCCACGAGATCCGGACGCCGATGAACGGCGTCATCGGGCTCTCCCAGCTGTTGATGCAGACCGACCTCGACGACCGCCAGCGGCGGTACGCCGAGGGCGTGCACGGTGCCGGCGGCATGCTGCTCAACCTGATCGACGACATCCTCAACTTCTCCCAGGTCACCAAAGAGGGAATCGAGCTCGAGGTCGACGAGGTCGCGGTCGTCGACGTGGTGGAGGAGACCGCAGACCTGGTCGCCCCCTCGGCGCACGCCAAGCGACTCGAAATCGTCACAGAGTGCGATCCGCGGCTGCCCGACGTGGTGCGCGGGGACGGCGCCCGTATCCGTCAGATTCTCTTCAACCTGGCGAGCAACGCCGTCAAGTTCACCTCGGCCGGCGAGATCACCCTGCGCGTCCGGCTCGTCGGCGAGGACCAGGGCCGGGCCGGGCTGCGCTTCGAGGTGAGCGACACCGGGATCGGGATCAGCGACTCGGTCCGGGCGGGGCTCTTCGACGCCTTCTCCCAGGGCGACTCCTCCGACACCCGCCAGTACGGCGGCGCCGGCCTCGGCCTGGCCACAGCACGGCAGCTGGTCACCCTCATGGACGGTGACATCGGTGTCGACACCGAGCCCGGTGTCGGCAGCACCTTCTGGTTCCAGCTGCGACTCGACATCATCGCCGAGCGCCAGGAACCGGAGCCACCGCGGTTGGACGGTGTGCGCGTGCTGGCCGTTGATGACAACCCGACCAACCGACTCGTGCTGGCCGACCTGCTGCGACAGTGGGGCGCCGAGGTCGACGTGGCGGACGGCGGCACGTCCGCGCTCGAGATGATGGTCAGCTCAGGGCCCTACGACCTGGCCGTGCTCGACCTGATGATGCCGGTCATGAACGGCCTCGAGCTCGCCAGCCGGATCAGTGACGCGGGCGCCGGCTCGCCCAAGCTCGTGCTGCTGACGTCCGACGCCGCTGTCGACCAGCGCCGCGCGGCGCGGTCCGGCTTCGCGGCGACCATGACCAAACCCGTGAGGTCGGCACAGTTGCGCGCCGTCCTGGTCGACCTCGCGACGACCACCGTGGCATCGCCGACGCACGCGGCCGGCCGGATCCTGGTGGTCGACGAGAACCCGACCAACCAGCTCATCACCTCCGGCATGGTCGAGTATCTCGGCTACCACGCCTCCGTCGCCTCCGACGAGGTCGAGGCGCTGATCGCGATGGCGCGGATGCGTTTCGACGCCGTCCTGATCGACTGCCGACTGCCGATGAACGGCGAGCAGCGCACGGCCAACGAGATCCGCCGCTTCCACGGCACCAACAGCCGGGTGCCGATCATCGCCATGACGACCAGCGTCAACGGCGAGCCTCTGGCCCAGCTCCGCGACGCCGGGGTCGACGATCACCTGACCCGGCCGATCACGCTGGACACGCTGTCCACCGTGCTCGCGCGCTGGACGAACGGCCACCACCTCTCCTGACTCGTCATTGGCTCACTCAGCCGGCCAGGGCCTGGGCGGCTGCCGCCAGGTCGTCCACGCCCCGCGCCAGCTCCTCGGGCCGGTCGGTCGCCAGGTCGAGGTGGAAGCCGTAGAGCGACGAGTCGACCAGGGTCACGATCCTCGCCACCCGGCGTACTGGCGCGCCGCTGCGCACCAGGTAGTCACTCAGGGCGGCCGCCCACTGCGCGTTGCTGGCCCGCGCGTCCGAGCGATAGGGCTCCTCCCCGATCAACCCGCTGGCCGCCGCCTGGCAGTAGAGCGTGAGCATCGGGCTCAGTGGCTCGTCACGGTAGGCCCGCCAGAGGCGGTTGATCGCCGAGCGGACGGTGGGCGCCCCGGGCAGGGCCTCGACCTCCGCGATCGCGCGACGGGTGGTGCGGGCGACCACTTCCGAGACCAGCGCATCGCGGCTCTCGAAGTGATAGATCAGCATCCGGTCACTGGTTCCGATCGCGGCGGCGAGCGGCCGCAGGGTCAGCCCGATCAGGCCGTGCTCGAGCACATGATCGGTGACCTGCTCGATGAGCTCCTCGCGGCGGTTCATCTGGCCAGTGTAGCGAGTGCTACATTTGCCGTGATGTAGCGACCGCTACATCTGAGGAAGGAAGTCATGTACGCCGCTGTCCTGTTGCTCGTGGCCGCGATCGGGATCGAGGTCGCCGCGACCGCCCTGCTCCCCCGCACCGCGGGCTTCACCAACCCGCTGTGGTCGATCGCCGTGGTCGCCGCCTACGCGGCCTCGATCTGGCTGCTGGCCATCGTTGTCCGAACCATCCCGGTGTCCACGGCGTACGCCGTCTGGTCGGGACTCGGCACCGCCCTCGTCGCCGTCGCCGGCTATCTCTGGCTCGGCGAACAGATGACCTTCTTCAAGGCCGCCTCCCTCGCCCTGATCGTGGTCGGTGTCGTCGGCCTCAACCTCGCCGGCACCCACTGACTCACCCGCGAGGTTGAGTCGCCACATATTCGAGTCGAGTCGCCACTTATTCGGGTCGAGTTGCCAGGGACTGGGACCGGTACGCCGATTTGCTGGCGACTCGACCTGATTTCCTGGCGACTCGACCATGGGGATGAGACACGGGAATCTTGATTTCGCATCCGAGGTGTGCTTGCAAGCCCTACGGTGCGCTTGACGCACACCACGGTGTGCCGGGGGCATTCCGCCGGACCGGCATCCCGCTCACCCTGAGGGGCCCCCCATGAACTCGCTCAAGAAGAAGCGGACCACCCTCGCGGCGGGGACCCTGGTTCTCGTCGTAGCCGGCGGAGTCGCCTACGCGTACTGGACCAACTCCGGCACCGGCAGTGGATCCGCGACCACCGGGACGAACGTCGCCCTCACCGTGAACCAGACCGGCGCCCTCACCGCGTTGGCCCCCGGGGTGCCGGCGCAGGAGCTCAGCGGCACCTTCACCAACACGAACGATGGCCCGGTGTTCATCAAGACCGTCGAGGCGACCGTGACGGGCACGTCGATCGGCGGCTGTACCGCCACCGACTACACCATCGCCGGCACCTCGGAGATCGGGGGGGCGGCCCCCGGAGCCGGGGGCAACGTGCCTGCTGGCAGTTCGGGCACCTGGTCTGGACTCACCATCGCCTTCAACGACAAGGCCACCAACCAGGACGCCTGCAAGACCGCCGTGGTCACCATCGCCTACACCACGACCACCAGCTGACCCCACGTCGACTCCCGCGCTTTCTGCGGATAGAGGAAGTGCGCCGTGACCAGCATCCCAGGCATCCGCGGTCTGATCGTGGCCTCGCTCTGCCTGACGGTGCTGGTCCTCGGCGCCAACGGCGCCGGCGCGTTCTGGGAAGGGTTGGCCTCCGGGTCGGGCTCCGCGGAGACCGAGACGCCCGCACCGGTCGCCCTGAGTCCAGGTACGCCGGCCGACGCCCTCCTGCCGGGAGCCAGTGCCGACGTCGTCCTGACCGTCTCGAACCCGAACGCGGCACGATTGCACATCGGGTCCCTGACCCTGGATAGCGCGCACGGCACGCAGGGGTACGTCGTCGACGGCGGCCACCCCGAGTGTGACGTCTCGTCACTGAGCTTCAGCGATCAGTCGAACGGCGGTGCCGGCTGGAACGTGCCCGGCAGGGTTGGAACCGAGGACGGAACGGTGTCGCTGACACTGTCCGACGCGCTCGGATTGGCCGTCTCCGCTGCGGATGCGTGCCAGGGCGCGACGTTCAGCGTGTACTTGACGGTCGGCCCATGAGTCTCCTGGGCCGCCGATCCCGGAAGCGCCCTTCGTGGCGCCTGAACCTGCTGGGAGGGGCTGTCACCCTGGTTCTCGCGTGCGGGTTGGGCGCGGGGATGGCGTGGGCGTACTGGAGCACCGACGCCACCCCCGGGGGTTCTGGGGCTGCCGTCGCCGCGACCCTCGACCAGGGGGCGACCCCGATCGCGGGCGTGGCGGGCAGCGCCGTGACGGTGAGCTGGGAGGCTAGCTCCCTCTCCGACGGCACACCGGTGGCTGGCTATGTCGTCAAGCGCTACGACGTCGGCACCCTCACCGCCCAACCCGTGCTCTCGTCGTGCGACGGAACGATCACCGCGCTGACCTGCACCGAGGACGACGTGCCCGACGGCGAATGGGTCTACTCCGTCACTCCGACGTTCGCCACGCATTGGCGCGGCCCTGAGAGCCTCAAGAGCACGACGATTCTCGTGGACTCCACGCCCCCGGCCAACGCGATCACCCTGTCCGGGGTCACCGGCAACGCCGCCGTGATCGGCGACACGGTCTACTACCGGGGCGCTGCCGGCGGCTCGTTCACGCTGACCAACGCCGTGAGCGACTCCAGCTCCGGTCCCGCCTCGAGCACCACCGGGACCCTGACCGGTACGTCGAGCGGCTGGTCCCACACACCGTCGACGGTGTCGACGCCGATGGGTGGGCCGTTCGTCTCGAACCCCTTCAGCTGGAGCCCGGGAACCTCCAGCGAACCTGACGTCGCCGTCACCGGCAGGGATGTGGCCGGCAACACCGCCGCCAAGACCCTGACCTTCGTGGACGACTCCACCGGCCCGACCGGAGGCTCGGTCGCCGCGACCGGTCTGGTCGGCACCGGTCCGGCGTACACCGCCGCCACCTCCGTGAGCCTGTCACTCACCCAGGGCACCGACCCGCGGGGCGTCGCACCCACCGGCGCCCTCCTGCAACGCGCGACGGCGACGCTGACCTCGGACGGCACCTCCGACGGCGTCTGCGACGACTTCGGTGCCTACGCCACCATCGCGACCGACCCCGCCGAGTCGCACAACGACACCGGGCTCACCACCGGCTGCTACAGCTACCGGTACGCCGTCAAGGACACGTTGGGCAACACCACGACGTACACCAGCGGGGACGTCAAGGTCGACACCTCCGTGCCCTCGACGCCGACCCGATCCTTCGACACCTTCGACAACACGTGGTGGCCCGGCACCGGCAACCTGGTCTACTACCGCTCCGCCGCGGCATCCGGGTCGTTCACCGTCACCGCGAGCGCCACCGACCCCGAATCGGGAATCGCCGCCTACACCTTCCCGACCGAGACCACGTTCGGCACCAACTGGAGCGCGACCCCCGGTGACCTCGACGAGATGACGTACTCGTGGAGCGGGACCCCGCAGGCGGTGACCGCGAAGTCGATCGCGGCGAGCAACCACGCCGACAAGGTTTCCCCGGCCAGTGCAACCTTCACGATGACCCTCGACAACACCTCCCCGGCTGCTGGCTCGGTGTCGTATCTCAACGGCGCCACCGTGAACACGACGCTGAACGTCGCCTTCACCACTGGTGCCGACACCGGCTCCGGCCTCGGCACCCGGCTGCTGCAGCGGGCCTCGGCCCCGCTGACCGGCGGCACGTGCGGCACCTTCACGGCGTTCACCACGATCGAGACGAACCCCCCTGCGTCGCCGTACCCGGACTCGGTGACCGAGGGGAACTGCTACCAGTACCGGTACGACACCCCGGACAACGTGGGCAACCCGCGCCTGAACACCAGTGCGAGCGTCGTCCGGGTCTCCTCCGACGAGGCGGGCCCGACCGGCGGTTTCGTGAGCGCCACCGGCCTGGTCGGGACCGGGTCGACGTACTCGACCGTCACGTCGCTGAACCTGATCTTCGACGTGGGCACCGACCCCAGCGGCGTGGCCACCACGGGCAACCTACTCCAGCGGGCCTCGGCGCCCCTGACCTCCACCGGGGGTGCGGACGGCGTCTGCGGCCCCTTCGGCGCCTTCGCGACCGTCTCCGGCGGCAGCGATCCGATCTCGCCCAAGGTCGACGGCACGACCGCGGCGCTCTGCTGGCGCTACCAGTACGTCGTCAAGGACACGTTGGGCAACACCACGACGTACACCAGCGGGGACGTCAAGGTCGACACCTCCGTGCCCTCGACGCCGACCCGATCCTTCGACGCCTTCGACAACACGTGGTGGCCCGGCACCGGCAACCTGGTCTACTACCGCTCCGCCGCGACATCCGGGTCGTTCCGGGTCACTGCCAGTGCCGTCGACGCACAGTCCGGGATAGCCGCCTACACCTTCCCGACCGAGACCACGTTCGGCACCAACTGGAGCGCGACCCCCGGTGACCTCGACGAGATGACGTACTCGTGGAGCGGATCACCGCAGGCGGTGACCGCGAAGTCGATCACGGCGACCAACCACGCCACGCTGAACTCCCTCGTCAGCACCGTGTTCACGCCGACCGTCGACAACGCAGCACCGACCGGCGGCACGGTGACCTACCCCCACAACGGCACGCCCAACACCTCCGTCAACGTCACCCTCGGCACCGTCACCGATGCCGGGTCCGGAGTCGCGTCCAGGCTGCTCCAACGTGCCTCGGCCCCGCTGACAGGCGGCAGCTGCGGCACCTTCACGACCTTCTCCACGATCGCCACCAACCCGGTCGGAACGACCTACAGCGACACCCTGGTCATGAACACCTGCTACCAGTACCAGTACGTCGTCACCGACAACCTCGGCAACCAGGCCACCGGCACCAGCCCCAACATCGTCAAGGTCTCCACCGACGTCACCGGTCCGACCGGCGGCTTCCTGAGCGCCACCGGCCTGGTCGGGGCCGGGTCGACGTACTCCACCACCACGACGGTGAACCTGAGCTTCAGCGCCGGCACCGACCCCAGTGGGGTGGCCACGACCGGGAACCTGCTGCGGCGGGCCTCAGCACCCCTCACCTCCAGCGGGGGCGCCGACGGCGTCTGCGGCACCTTCGGCACGTTCGCCACCGTGACCGGCGGCACCGACCCCGCCTCGCCCCTCGCCAACGCCAGCGCGACCACCGCGCTCTGCTGGAGGTACCAGTACGTCGTCAAGGACGACCTGGGCAACACCACGACCTACACCAGCGGCGACGTGAAGGTCGACACGTCCGTGCCGTCGACTCCGGCCCGGACCTTCGGCTCGTTCAGCAACGTGTACTGGGACGGTTCCAGTCCGTCGCTGTTCTACCGATCCACGGCGGCGACCGGTTCGTTCACGGTCACGGCG
This sequence comes from uncultured Actinomycetota bacterium, assembly GCA_963806945.1. GTDB lineage: Bacteria > Actinomycetota > Actinomycetes > Propionibacteriales > Nocardioidaceae > Nocardioides. Next base: position 839,459 of record CAWDZH010000007.1, on the reverse strand, counting down.
AGCGGCGCGATCGACGCCCAGTCCGGGATCAGCACCTACAACTTCCCGACTTTCGGCGCCAACTGGACCTCGACCCCGGGCGCCTTCGGGGTCAACACCTACTCGTGGAGCGGGGGCACACCGGCTGCCCCAGGGGCGAGGAGCGTCACGGCGTCCAACCACGCCACGCTGAACTCCTTGGGCACCACGTTCACGCCCACCGCGGACTCGACGGCGCCGACCGGCGGCACCGTGACCTACCCCCACAACGGCACGCCGAACCCCTCGGTCAACGTCACCCTCGGCACCGTCACCGATGCCGGGTCCGGAGTCGCGTCCAGGCTGCTCCAACGTGCCTCTGCCCCGCTCACAGGCGGCACCTGCGGCACCTTCACGACCTTCTCCACGATCGCCACCAACCCGGTCGGAACGACCTACAGCGACACCCTGGTCATGAACACCTGCTACCAGTACCAGTACGTCGTCACCGACAACCTCGGCAACCAGGCCACCGGCACCAGCCCCAACATCGTCAAGGTCTCCACCGACGTCACCCCACCGTCGGGCGGGTCGGTGACTGCGACCGGGCTGGTCGGCACCGGCGCCGCCTACACCCTCTCCACGGCGGCGAGCCTGACCCTCGACAAGGGCAGCGACGAGAACGGCGTGGCCACCACCGGGAACGTGCTGAGGAGGGCCACCGCGACGCTGACGTCCGGCGGCCTGGCGGACGGCACCTGCGGCAGCTATGGCCTGTTCACCAACGTCGCGACCGACCCCGCATCTTCCTACAGCAACACCGGGCTCACCACCGGCTGCTACGTCTACCAGTACGTCGTGCTCGACAACCTCGGCAACGCCACCACCTACACCAGCGGGGAGGTCCGGGTGGACACCACCGCCCCCGGCGTACCGACCCGGAGCTTCGGAGCACTCACCAGCACCTTCTGGAACGCGGCGAACTCCCGGATCTACTACCGCGCCGCCGCACCCAGCGGGTCGTTCACGGTCACCGCCAGCGCGACCGACGTTCATTCCGGGATCGCCAGCTACACCTTCCCCACAGCCGCGCAGATCGGCACCAACTGGACCGCCACCCCCGGTGCCCTGGGTGAGATGACCTACTCCTGGACCAGCACCCCCACGGGCTCCACCGCCAGGTCCATCACCGCGACCAATCACGCCAACAGGTCCGCGGTCAGTAGCACGTTCACGCCGACCCTCGACAACGCAGCCCCGAGCGCCGGGTCGGTCACGTACCCCGACACCACCACCACCAACACCCTTGTCACGGTCGACTTCACTACCGGAACAGACAGTGCCTCCGGCCTCGGCACCAGACTGCTGCAGAGGTCCGCGGCGCCGTTGACCGGCACCACCTGCGGTACCTATGACGCCTTCACGACGATCGCCACCCAACCCACCGCCCCGTCGTACGCAGACACGGTTCCCAGCAGTGGGTTCTGCTACCAGTACCGCTACGTCGTGTTCGACAACGTCGGCAACCAGACGACGGCGACCAGCGCCAACGTCGTCAAGGTCAGTCCCTGACAGGTCGAGTCGCCAACAATTCGGGTTGAGTCGCCACGAAATCGCACCCCCGGCGCACTTGATTGGCGATTCGACCTGATTTCCTGGCGACTCAACCCCTGGGGGGAGCCCGGCGGGCATCCGGGCTGACCGATAGGGGCCCTTCGGCCCTGTGCGGTCGGTCCGCTGCGTCGTTGGATGGAGCCATGGGCAACCGCAGGCAACACCCGATCCTGAGGACCGCGCTGTACGGCGCCGCGATGTTGAGCGGTCTCGTCTTCGCGTTCATCGTGATGCTGAACCTCCACATCACGGTCGGTCTCGAGGAGGGCTACGCGGCAAGCCCGGCGCAGGTGTGGGGCTTCTCGCCTCTCCTGACGGCCGCCGACGTGGTGCTGCTGGTCGGGGGTCCCCTGCTCGGGCTCTACGCGGCACACCGGATCCATCGCCGCAACTCGTCGGATCCCGACCGGGATGGTCGTACGTTGCTACGCGGTACGCCGCGATGACATCAGTGCTCAGGCCCGGACCCCGGCGACGAGCGGGTGGCCAACCGGGACAGGTCGACGCGGTTGTCCGCCCCGGTCTTTCGCAGCAGGTTGGAGATGTGTGAGCTCACGGTCTTCTCGCTGATCACGAGTGCGCGGGCGATCTCGCGGTAGGTGCGGCCGGCCACGACGTGAGCCAGGATCTCACGCTCACGGGTGGTCAGGTCCGGTAGCCCAGCGAGCTCTGAGGCGGGGACCTCGGTCACGCGCTCGATTCTGATCCGCGCGCTCGACGCCAAGGCCTCGAGCTCCCTCCGGATCGGCTCCGCACCCAGTTCACCGGCGAGGGTGAGGCCCCGACGAAGCACGGAAGCCGCCTGCTCCCGTCGCTGACGGCCGTGCGCAAGCAACGACTCGGCCGCTCGCCAGCAGGAGTAGGTCTCCTCCCAGGCGAGCGACCCTGCGCTGCAGGAGTCCGCCGCGCGGAGCCACTGGTCGCCGTTGCCCGACAGCCGCCGCGCACGACCGACCTCTGCCTCGTACAGGTCGGTCATGGCGAGGACGTGCGGATCCTCCGGCTCGGCAGGTTGGCCACTGTCACGGATCACGGACGGGAACCGCGTCACCAGATCGTCCAGGCGCACCCCGTGGTCGTCCGGGTCACGTCCCGCGGCGCGGTCGTCCTCGATCAGATCGGCCAGTGCTCGTGCGGCCAACGGCACCAGCCATTCGCATCTGTCGGGTGGGACGCCCGGCGAGACGGTCCCGGCCAACGCAGCAGTCAGCGCTGCCTCCGGGTCGCCTGCGGCCAACGCCACGACAGCGCGACTCACGTCGAACGAGAAGGGGAGGAACTCCGATCCTTCGGCGAACAACTCGTCAGCCCTGGTCAAGTGGGCTTGTGCCTCGGCGGACCTCCCTTGCCACGCCGCCAGCTGTGCCGCGGCCAGACGTGCCTGGACATCCGCAAACGGTCCCGGGTCCGAACCCAGGGCGTCCCGAAGCCGGTCCTGGCAGGCGCGCCATTCACCGATCGTGAGCCAGGCGTCGGCTTCGAAGGCCGACATGGCCGCGCTGTAGGCGTGCGGCGCGCCCAGGGCGGTCATCTGAACACGACGACGGCACAGGTGGGTCGCCAGGATCCGCGGTGACCACGGCTGCAGGGAGTTGGTCTCCCAGACCGCCCCGGAAACGAACGCCTGGAAGTCCTGTGCCTGCACCGCGGCCGCTACCGCTTCCTCTGCCAGCTGGAGGCTCTCCCGGCACCGACCACTCCCGACCAGCACCGAGGCCTTGGCGCTCAACGCACACGACAACGCCAGGGAGCTGTCGGTGCCCCGGGCCACGACGAGCGCACGGTCGGCCAAGGTCTCCATCTCCGGATCGTCCTGCCACATGGCAATCCGCACCAGGCTCGCCAGAGCGTATGCGTGTTGCCAGCTGGCCGGATCTCCGGCGGCGGACAGGTCCACGGCTGTCCGGACATCGCGCTCCGAGAGGAAGTCGAGACCGGTGAGGAATCTCAGATCAGCACGCCGGACCAGCAGTTCGGCGGCGAGCAACGGCTCGAGTTCCGAGTCGATGCCGGCGAGCAGCAGGTCGACGGCCCGCAGTTCCTCGCGAAACGCTCCGGTGGCGGCCGCCGCTGCCACCATCCGCTGGAGCAGGTCTCGTTCGCTCTCCTGCGTTCCGGGGAACCCGGTCGCCCTCAGGTCCATGGCGCGTTGCAGCAATCTGAGCTCTTCCGCCGTTCCACCGGATGATCCGGCCGAGTCGGCGGCGCGCAGCGCCCACCGGTACGCCTCCGGCACATGACCGGCCCGGTCGTGGTGGTCAGCGGCCGCGACCATCAGCTCCGTCGGAGGCGGCGACTCGTCGGTCATCTGCTTCTCTGCGCGCTCTGCGAAGGCGGAGTGCCAGCGAACCCGCTCGTCGTCGCTGAGATCCTGCTCGAGGATCTCGGCGATCATCGGGTGATGGAACCAGAGGCTGCCGTTGCGGGCCACCTCGAGTATCCCTGCCTCCACCGCCAGGAGCAGGGATGAGTGGACGTCGTCGGGATCGATGCCCGCTCCGGAGACGCGCGCCACCGTGCTCGCCGTCAGCGGCCCTCCGCCCGTCGCCAGGATCCGGGTCAGCTCACGGGTCTCACTCGGCAGGGTCTGCCACGACTGCAGCACAGCCGACGACAGGTCTGCCGGATGATCACAGGGCAGCGATCGGGCGTCCGAGGCAAGGTCCTTCACCAGGAGCCGGTTGAGGTAGGCGTTGCCGCGTGTACGGGCGAAGACATCGTCCACGAGTGACTGGTGAGGGGATGTGGACATCAGGGCGGCCAGGTGGTCAGAGGTCGCCACCCGGTCGAGCGGATCGAGAACCACCTGCTCGATGCGCGGCAACCGGCGTACGTTCGCGAGCCAGTGCTGGAGTGGATGCCCGTCTCCCGTCTCGCCACTGCGTAGCGTGGCAACCACGGCCAGCCGGCGATCGGCCGGGCCAGCCAGCAGATACATGAGCACGTCCAACGTGCTCTGGTCGGCCCAGTGCAGGTCGTCGATCGCCAGGATCACCGGGCGATCGCGGCAGAGGTCTTCAAGCCAGGCGTCGAAGGCGAGGGGGACGCTCGAGGGCACATCGCGGGTCCCCATCAGTCCTGCGGGTGGGTCGAGGACGGGACTCGCCGAACGGACGGCGGACCTCAGGGCCAGGAACGGAACTGTCATCGCGGACAGGGGCAGACATGCTCCCGCGAGCACCACGACGGGGGAATCCGCCTGCGCGCAAGCGCGTTCCACCAGGGCCGTCTTGCCGACCCCCGCGTCCCCGGAGATCAACATCGCGCCCGCCTCGCCACCTGCGACGCGATCGATCAGCGTGCCGATGGCCGCCAGCTCGCTCGCCCGTCCGACCAACGCCACGTCGGTCGATCGGGGATGAGCATCCATGTCTCAGTGTCCCATCCGCCGGTCGGGGCCTGAGGATGACGCGGTGAAACCTGAGGGGGTGTGCCGGATGTGGCTGAGGTACCGCACGGATCACGGTGAGGTGGTCAGCTCAGAAGACGATCGAACAAAGGTAGATCCCATGCACGCACCCACCAAGAAGTTCGCCGCGGCGACAGTCGGCGGTATCACCGCGCTGGCGCTGCTGCCCGGATCGCCCGCAGCCGGTGGCAGCGACGCGTTCCAGGCCACGGGTCGCCCCACGGTGACCAACGCCTTCGTGGGCCCGGACGGGCCGACCCGATTCAGCGATCGGGTGCGGATGGAGTTCAAGATCAAGATCGACGGGGTACGCCAGAAGGTCATCAAGCTGCGCCGCCCCGGAGGCATCGCCACCGCGACCTTCGAGCTCGAACCCGGGGACTCCTTTCCGTGGCATGTCCACCCGGGCCCGGTGCTGGTCAGCGTGGTGGGTGGAGGAGAGCTCAGCTACATGCGTGGCCGCGACTGCGTGGTGCGCCCCTATGCCGCCGGGAGGGCATTCCTGGAGCCCGGCCCCGAGGCCCACACCGCCTTCAACCAAGGGACGGAGACGGTCACCCTCGTCGGCACGTTCTTCGACGTGGGACGGGGCGAGGCGCTGGCCACGCCGGCCAGTCCCGAGAAGCAGGAGCGTCTCGATGCCAAGTGCGACATCGGCACCGTGCTCCCGTGACCGCCTATCAACAAGGATTCACACGTTGAAGCGGAACTCCACGACGTCGCCGTCGGCCATGACGTAGTCCTTGCCCTCCATGCGGACCTTGCCAGCTTCCTTGGCCTTCTGCATGGAGCCGGCGGCGAGGAGGTCGGCGAAGCCGATGACCTCGGCCTTGATGAAGCCACGCTGGAAGTCGGTGTGGATCACGCCCGCGGCCTCGGGGGCCGTGGCGCCCTTGCGGATCGTCCAGGCCCGCGACTCCTTGGGGCCGGCCGTGAGATAGGTCTGCAGGCCGAGGGTGTCGAAGCCGACCCGGGCCAGCTGGTCGAGGCCGGGCTCCTCGATGCCCATCTCGGCCAGCATCTCCCGCGCCTCGGCATCGTCGTCGAGCTCGACCAGCTCGGCCTCGAACTTGGCGTCGAGGAAGATCGCCTCGGCGGGGGCGACCAGGTCGCGCATCTGCTGCTTGAGCGGCTCGTCGCCCAGCTCGTCGGCATCGCAGTTGAAGACGTAGATGTAGGGCTTCGCCGTCAGCAGCGAGAGCTCGCGCAGCTGGGCCCGGTCGAGGTCGGTCGCGCTCACCGGCGTACCCGCCTCGAGCGCGGACTGTGCGTCCCTGACCACCTGGAGCACGGCGGCCAGCTCCTTCTTCGTGCGGGCCTCCTTCTCCAGCCGGGGAATCGCCTTCTCGACGGTCTGGAGGTCGGCGAGGATCATCTCGGTCTGGATCGTCGAGATGTCACTGGCGGGGTCGACCTTGCCGTCGACGTGGGTGACGTCCTCGTCACGGAAGACCCGGGTCACCTGGCAGATCGCGGCCGACTCCCGGATGTGGGACAGGAACTTGTTGCCGAGTCCCTCCCCCTCGCTCGCGCCGCGGACGATGCCGGCGATGTCGACGAACTCGACCGTCGCGGGCAGCACCTTGGCGCTGGAGAACACCTCGGCCAGCTTCGGCAACCGGTCGTCGGGGACGCCGACCACGCCGACGTTCGGCTCGATCGTCGCGAACGGATAGTTCGCCGCAAGCACGTCGTTCTTGGTCAGGGCGTTGAAGAGGGTGGACTTGCCCGCGTTGGGGAGTCCGACGATGCCGATGGTGAGGGCCACGGGCGGCGAGTCTAGGTGCGCCCTCCCGGCGACCTCGAATCCCCGGCCGGTCATGACACCCTCAGCGGCATGACCAAGGAGCAGACGACTACCCACGGGTGGCGGCGGATCGACCCGGGTGTCCCGGGTTGGCTGCTGGCCACCCTGGTCGTCTGGGGTGCGCACGGGTTCCAGGACGGACTCTCCCGCGACTCCGCGCTCTACGTGTACGCCGGCCAGCTCGTCGCCAACGGCGACGCGCCGTACGTCGGGGTGCTCAACCGGGCCGGCCCGCTGGCGCACCTGCTGCCGGGGCTGGGGGTCGAGCTGGGACGGTTCACCGGTCTGGGTGACATCGTGGGGGTCCGGGTGTTGTTCCTGCTGCTCGTCGTGGCCTGCCCCGCTCTCACCTACGTGCTGGCCCGCGACGTCTTCGGCTCGCGACTCGCCGGGTCCGCGGCCGCCGCGACGCTGCTGGCCTTCTCGGGGCTCGCTCTCACCGCGACCGACGGCCCGCAGAGCAAGCCACCCATGATGGTCGGCCTCCTCGTAGCGATGATGCTGCTCGGTCGCCGCCGATGGCTGTGGGCCGGGGTCGTGACGGGGCTGGCGACGCTGACGTGGCAGCCCGTCGTGATCGTCCTCGTGGTGGCCGCGGTCGTCGCCACCTTCGCGTCCCCCGGCGACCTCCCCTCCCGCCTCATCGGACTCACCCGGTTCGTCGGCGGTGGGGCGCTCACGCTGGCACTCACCGTGGCGTACTTCGCGGCCGTCGGCGAACTCGACGCGTTCGTCGAGGGCTTCTGGAGCGTCAACGCCGGCTACACCGAGCAACAAGGTCTGGTCACCGAGCCGACGGCTGGGTGGGACCGGGTCACCGCCTGGCTCGGCTGGACGACTGCGCTGTTGGTCGTGGGCTGCGTCCTCTCCGTCTCGCTGGCCGGGTTCGCGCTTCGACACCGTTCCCGACCTGGCACCGGCGCGGTGACCCTGGGTGCGGCCACCGTGGCGGGACTCGGCTGGAGCATGGTGGCCTTCAACGGGGCTCCGGACGTGATCTTGCTCCTGCCGCTGGCCGCCACGGGGATCGGTGGCGGTGTCGGGCTCGTGATCGCGCACCTCCCGACGACCTGGCACCGATGGTCCGCGCTCACTGTCGCCGGCTGGGTGATCGTCGCCCTCGCCACGACGCTCCACCTCACCTGGACCAGCCGAGCGCCGGAGCTGGCCGCCGAGCGCGCCCGTGCCGAGGCCCTGTTCGAAGCGGCCCCGACCGACGCGACCGTCGTCGCCTTCAACGCCCCCCAACCGCTCGCCCTGACCGGCCGGGAGAGCATCAGCCGCTACGTCCTCTTCGGGGAAGGGATGCAGGAGTACGTCGCGTCCCAGTGGGACGACGGCTTCCAGGGCTACGTCGAACGGGTCCGCGAGCGGCGGCCGACCGTGGTCGTGACATCCGGCCGCGGCCTGGGCGGCGAGCTGCGACCGCTCAGACGCGACTACGTGGAGATCGAGGGCGGCGTCGACTGGCGGGCCTTCGCCCTCAAGGCTCAGCTGCCGTAGAGAGCCCGGACGCCGTTGCGGTCCTGGTCGGTCATGCTCAGGTCGCTCGACGATCCGTTGCACTGCGGGTAGTGCATGATCGACGCCGAGTCGTACGGCGTCAGCGCACGCCAGTTGTTGTCCTCGAAGCAGGTGCCGGACTCGGGCCGGGTGTGCTCGTGACGGAAGCCCAGGGTGTGACCGAGCTCGTGCGCCACAATGTTGGACGGCGTCCACGAGCCCGAGGTCCAGATCGAGTCGTCGACCAGGACGTTCCGCGACCGCTTCGGGCTGCTCGGGAAGAACGCCCGGGCGATGTACTGGGTCGTGTTGACCGGCTCCACCGAGAACACCACGCTGTTGTTCCTGGTGGTGCAGTTCGAGTCGTGCGCCGAGAGGTGGACGTAGTTGACCTTCGCGGTGGCCGCCTCCCACTGGCCGGCTCCACTCGCCATGGCGGCGACCATGCGCGAGTGGTCGCTGCCGAACTTGGTGCTGACGCAGTAGGTCAGGTTCAGCGCCTGCGACGCGCTCCACTTGTCGTCGCTGCCGTTGACCCGGTTGACGATGAGGCCGGCATCGAGCTGCTTCCCGGTGTGCTTGTCGCCGACCATGTCGTCGTAGAACTGGCGCAGCTTTCCGTCGTTGGCCACTGGCTCGTCGCCGTTCACGACGTACTGGGTGTCGGCATCGATGAAGGTCGACGCCCTGAACTCCTGGTAGCTGGGAGCGGCGCCGTACTCCGTGGCGGCGTGGGCGGGGAGCATCGACAGCGCCAGGGCACCGGCGGCGACGATCGTCCCGAAGGTTCGGGTGGTACGGAGGTTCATCGTGAGCTTCCTTGTCCGAGAAGTGAGCGGTTCCCCGCAGTGAAACCCGGAATCCGGACGGCGAACAGGCCCCGGGTGGCTCAGGTTCCTGCGGTGCACAGACCTGAGGCAGGGACCCGGGCGCTACCGTGCACCGGTGCGCCTCGCGACCTGGAACGTCAACTCCCTCCGCTCCCGCATCGACCGCGTCGAGGCCTTTCTCCAGCGCCACGACGTCGATGTGCTCGCGCTCCAGGAGACCAAGGCCCGCGAGGAGCAGCTGCCGCTGATGGGGCTCGGCGCCCTGGGGTACGACGTGGCGGCGGTCGGCCACGACCAGTGGAACGGCGTCGCCATCGTGAGCCGGATCGGTCTCGACGACGTGGAGGTCGGCTTCCCGGGTCAGCCCACCTGGGGCGAGCCCGGAGTCGCCGAGGCGCGGGCGCTCGGTGCCACCTGCGGCGGCGTACGGGTGTGGTCGCTCTACGTGCCCAACGGCCGCAAGATCGACGACCCCCACTACGTCTACAAGCTCGACTGGTTGGCCCGGCTGCGGGACGCCGCGACTGCTTGGGGCGACTCCCCCACCGCGCTGGTGGGCGACTGGAACATCTGCCCGACCGACGACGACGTCTTCGACCCGGCTCAGTTCCGAAAGTCCACGCACGTCACTCCCCGCGAACGGGCGGCCTTCCAGGCCTTCCTCGACGACGGCTTCGCGGAGGTGACCCGCGCCCACGCGCCCGGCTACACCTACTGGGACTACTACCGGCAGCGCTTCGAGCGCGACCGCGGCCTCAAGATCGACTTCGTGCTCGCCTCTGAGCCCCTGGCCGGCCGAGTCACCGGCGCTTTCATCGACCGCGACGAGCGGGCCGGGACCGGCGCCTCGGACCACGCGCCGGTGATCGTGGACCTGATCGACTGAGGCATTGCACGTCGCGACTCACTCCGTGGGCAGGCCCGCCGCCTTCCAGGCCCGGTAGCCACCGTCCAGGTCGGTGGCCTTCCGGATGCCCAGGTCCTGCAGGGTGGCGGCGGCGAGGCTGGAGGAGTAACCCTCGTTGCACACGATGACGAGGTGCGCGTCGTAGGACGCGAACGGCAGCCGCGCCTCGCTCGCCGGGTCGAGCCGCCATTCCAGCACGGTCCGCTCGATCACCACTGCGCCGGGCAGGTGACCTTCGGTCTCCCGGTTCGCTTCTGGCCGGGTGTCGATCAGTACGGCGCCCGCCTGTTGCGCGAGCTGTGCCTCACGCGGTGTCAGCCGCGTCAGCCGCGCGCGCGCTTCAGCGAGCAGCTCCTCAAGGGTGCGGCGCTGTGGCGTCACCTCGTCCGCGGGCACCCCTCCACTGTGCTCGCTCCTCCTACTGCGCGCGTGAGTGGTCTAGGCAGTGGGCTCCACCGACCGTTCACCGACCGGTCGGAACCGGCCTCTAGGGTGGACGCCGTGCTGCAGCGACGGGGGCTGACGAAGGTGGGGCTGGTGGAACGCGTACGCCGCCTGGACTGGTGGGGGCCGTTGCTCGCCGCCGTGTCCGTGGTGATCTTCCTGCTCCATGGCTTCGGTGGCCTGCTCACCCGTGATCTCGCGCTCTACGCCTACGGCGGTCAGCAGTTCGCCGAGGGCGTCCCCCCGTACGTCGCGGTGCTCAATCGCGCCGGGCCGCTGGCCCACATGGTGCCGGGCTTCGGCGTGATGATCGCGCGCACCCTCGGTACCGACGACCTGATCACGATGCGGGCGCTGATGATGGTGCTCTCGGCAGTGGCGGTCTGGCTCACCTACCTGCTCGGTCGCGACGCGTTCAGCTCCCGGCTGGCCGGCGTCGCAGCCGCGGCCACGCTGCTGTCGTTCCAGGGCTTCGTCACCTACGCGACCGGCGGTCCGCGCGAGAAGACCACGATGGTGCTGCTCGTCGTGTGCGCCCTGCTGGCCGTGGTGCACCGGCGCTGGGCGTGGGCGGGAGTGGCGGTCGCGTTGGCCACGCTCACCTGGCAGCCGGCCTTCGTCGTCGGCACGGTCGCCGCCGTCGTCGCGGTGCTGATCGGCCTTCCGGGACGCCGCAAGGTCGGTGGTCTGCTCTGGTTCGCCGGCGGCGGCCTCCTGGCGACGGCCGCCATGACGGCGTACTTCGTCGCCGTCGGCGAGCTCCAGGCCTTCCTCGACGGCTTCCTCCTCCTCAACGCCACCTCCACCCGACAGAGCGGACTGCTCGAGTACGTCGCGTTGGCGCCCGCAGCCATGCTCGAGGGCTATGGCTGGTCGCTGTGGCTGCTGCTGGCAGGACTGGTGGCCAGCGTGGTGCTCGCGGCCACGACGTGGCTGACCCGGAAGAGCGAGCGGGCCCTGCCCGCTCCGGCAGCCGTGGTGGCGATGGGTGTCGCCACCATCGGGTCACTCGTCTGGTCGCTCAAGGTCTTCAACGGCTGGGCCGACGCGATCTTCGTGCTCCCGTTGGCCGCCGTCGGCTTCGGCGGCCTGGTCCACGTCGTCGCCCGACGGATCAGCGTCCGCCGGGTGACGGCCCTGGTGGCGGCGTACGTCGTGGTGGTGCTGGTGGCGACCGGCGTCGACACCTGGCTCACCCGCCCCGACGAGCTGGGACCGATGCGCGCCGAGACCGAGGCGATGCTGGAGGCCGCCGGGCCCCGGGTCACCGTGTTGTCGGTGGGCGCCCCGCAACCGCTCGTGTTCGGCCGGCTGAAGAACCCGTTGCGCCACCAGATGTTCATCGGCGGCCTGGCCGAGTACCTCGACGAGACCTGGCCGGGAGGGCTCGACGCGATGGCGGCGGTCGTCCACCGTGACAAGCCCACCTTCATCACGATGGACATCCCGTCGCGCTACGGCTGGCTGCGGCCGGTGATCATGGAGGACTACCGCAAGGTCGGCACCACCCTCGACTTCACCTGGTACGTCGACCGGAGCGTCGGCGAGGAGCAGATCACCCGCCTCACCCGGATCCTCTCCAGCGGTCCGTGACCGCACCCGACCAGGAACGTGGCACCATCCCTAGCCATGACGGGGGCCGCTCCGCCGGGATCCGGAGCAGCGACAAGAAGGCCACACGCACCGGACCCGGTCGGTGTGCTGCTCGCGGTGGCATCAGTCGTCGTGTTCCTCCTGCACGGCTTCGAAGGGGCGATGAGCCGTGACGTCGCCGTCTACGCGTACGCCGGTCAGCAGGTCGCGGAGGGCGTCCCACCGTACGAGAACATCCTGAACCGTGCCGGGCCGCTCGCCCACCTGGTGCCGGGCGCCGGCGCCTTCGTCGGCCGCTCCCTCGGTGTGGACGACCTGCTTGCGATGCGGGTCACCTTGATGCTGGTCTCCGTGCTCGCCGTGTGGGCGTGCTACGTCCTCGGGCGCGACCTCTTCCGCAGCCGGGGGGCGGGAGCGATCGCTGCGGTCACCCTGCTGTCGTTCCAGGGCTTCGTCACCTACGCGACGTACGGCCCCCGCGAGAAGACGACCATGGTGCTCCTCGTCATCCTGGCCCTGGCGGCGACCACGCACCGCCGCTGGGCCGTCGCGGGGGCGGCGACCGCCCTGGCGACGCTGACCTGGCAGGGGGCGTTCATCCCCCTGACCGCGGGGTGTCTGCTGGCCATGGTGCTGCTGCGCGGCCGCCGGCCCCGGGTGGCTGCCCTGCTGCGCTGGGCCGGCACCGGGACGGCGGTCGCCGCCGCCGCCATCGGCTACTTCGCGCTCGTCGGAGCGCTACCGGAGTTCTGGGAGGGCTTCTACGCCGTCAACGCCGGCTGGACCACCCAGCAGGGCCTGCTGGCACAACTGGCCGACCCACAGCCGCTGGTCGCGGGCTACGGCTGGTCCCTGGCGCTGCTGGCCCTGGGGCCGGTCGGCTGCCTCGCCGTCGTCGTGGCCCGGCTGCGGAAGCTGGACCGCGACGACCCGGCTCACGGCGGCATGCTGGCTCTCGCCGCGGGAGTCGTCGTGGCCCTGCTCTGGGCCCTGACCTCGTTCCAGGGGTGGCCCGACGCGTTCGTCATGCTCCCGTACGCGGCGTGTGGGGTGGCGGGGCTCGTCCACCTGGTGCTGAACCGGATGCCACGACCGGTCGTCGCCACGGCCACGGCCGTCCTGGTGACCGCCGCCCTCGTCGTCGCCGGCATCGACGCCACGCTCAGTCGCAGCAGCGGTCTCGTGGACGACCGTCGCCACGTCGCCGCGGTGGCCGGCGTCCTGGGCCCCGACATCGAAATGCTCGCCATCGGCAACCCCACCCCCCTCGTGCTGCGCCACGAGAGCAACCCGATCCGCTACCAGCTGTTCGGCGGCGGCCTGGGAACGTACCTGGAGGACACCTACCCCGGGGGGCTGGGCCGCCTGGCCGACGAGATCGGGGAGACCCGGCCCACCGTCATCACCGTGCGCCGCCTCCGCTTCTACGCCTGGCTCAAGCCGTTGCTGGTCCTCGACTACAAGCGACTGGGCGGTCCGCCCGGCCGCTTCACCTGGTTCGTCTCCACCGACACGACGACGCGGGAGCAGCGCCAGGAGATGAGGCACGCCATCAGGGACACCCTGCCGGGCGGCACGTCGTCCGACGTGGAACGATCCCTGACATGACCGAGCCGCTCGATCCCACGAGCTTCACCTACTCGATCGTGATCCCCGTGTTCAACAGCGAGCGCATCGTCGGCGACACGATCGACCGCGTCGTCGAGGTCTTCACCGACGCCGGCCTGAAGTTCGAGCTGGTCCTGGTCAACGACGGCAGCACCGACGGCAGCTGGGACGTGGTCGCCGAGCGTGCGGCGCGGCTCCCGGGCGTCGTGGCGCTCGACCTGCTGAAGAACTACGGCCAGCACTACGCCAACCTCGCCGGGATGACCCGCGCCACGGGTGACTACGTGATCACCATGGACGACGATCTCCAGAACCCGCCCGACCAGGCGCTGCTGCTGATCGACAAGGCGATGGCCGGCCACGAGGTCGTCTTCGGCCAGTTCGAGCAGAAGGCCGCCGCCGGCTTCCGCCGGATCGGCAGCCGGCTGATCGGCGCCATGAACACCCGGATCTTCGGCAAGCCTCCCGAGCTCGTCGTCACCAACTTCCGGATCCTGCGCCGCGACGTGGTCACGCGGATCGTCGCCTCCCGTTCCGCGTACCCCTACATCACCGGCCAGGCCCTGATGTTCTCCGGCGACCGGGCCAACGTGATGGTGCGTCACGACCCGCGCCCGGTCGGCAAGAGCAACTACAGCCTGACCCGGATCGTGCGGCTGGTCCTCACCATCCTCTTCAGCTACAGCTCCTGGCCGCTCCGCGCCGCGGCCGTGCTCGGCTTCACGATCTCGGGGCTGAGCTTCGTCCTGGGAGGGATCCTGGTGGTGAGGTCGCTGGTGCTCGACACCGTCTTCCCGGGCTGGACCTCGATCATGGTGCTGCTGTCCTTGTTCGCCGGGGTGATCATCGCGCTGCTCTCCATGATCGGTGAGTACGTCGTCCGCACACTCCAGACGGTGAGCACCGATGAGACCTTCCACATCGTGCGACAGGTGGGGCAGTGACGGCTCGACACTTCCTCGTCGTCGGCGCCCAGCGTTGCGGCACGACCTACCTCCACGACCTGCTCGCGGCCCACCCGCAGATCGCCATGGCCCGGCCCGCGCGCCCCGAGCCCAAGGTGTTCCTGCGCGATGCGCCGATCGAGGCCGACGCCTACCGCGCGGAGTTCTTCGGCCACGCCGGCGAGGCCGATCTGCTCGGCGAGAAGAGCACGTCGTACCTCGAGGTGCCCGGCGTGCCGCCTCGGGTCGCCACGACGCTCGGCTCGCCCCGGATCGTGGCCCAGCTGCGCGACCCGGTCGCGCGCGCCGTGTCCAACTGGAGCTTCAGCCGCGACCACGGCGTCGAGACCCGGCCGCTGGCCGAGGCGCTGCGCGCCGACCTGCATGGCGACCACGACGACGACCCGCAGTGGGACCGGTCGGCGTCGTCGGTGTCGCCCTACGCCTACGTCGCGCGCGGGCGCTACGCCGACGACCTGGCCCGCTGGTTCGCCGCGTTCGACGTGCACGTGCAGTTCCTCGAGGACCTGCTGGCCGAGCCGGCGACGATCGGCCACCTCTACGGCTGGCTCGGAGTCGATCCGAGCGCACGACCCGACGTGGGCGACGCGCCCGTCAACGCCAGCTCGGTCGTCGAGGAGGGGCTCGACTCCGACCTCGAGGCCGAGCTGCGCGATCACTACGCTGACAGCGATGCGGCGCTCGCGGAACTCCTGGGCCGCCCGCTGCCGTGGCGAAAGAAGGACTCATGAGCACTCGCGAGATCGACATCCGCTTCAACCGTCCCGAGATCGCCGGACGTGAGCTCGACCTGATCCGCGAGTCGATCGAGAGCGGGCACACCTCGTCCGGCGGTCCGTTCTCGCAGCGCGCGGGCGCGATGCTGCAGGAGGCGACCGGGGCCGGCGAGGTCCTGCTCACGACGTCGTGCACCGCCGCGCTGGAGCTGAGCGCGATGCTGCTCGACCTCGGTCCCGACGACACCGTCATCGTCCCCTCGTTCACGTTCACCAGCAGTGCGCTGGCCTTCGCCCGCCAGGGTGCGCGCATCCTCTTCTGCGACATCGAGCCGGAAACACTGGGGATCGATCCGGACCACCTCGCCGACCTGCTCGATGACAGCGTGCGTGCCGTCGTGATCGTGCACTACGCCGGCATCGCCTGCGACGTGGCCGGCATCCGCCGGGCGCTCGCCTCACGGCCCGACGTCGTCGTCATCGAGGACGCGGCCCACGGCCTGCACGGCGCCTGGCGTGGCGAACGACTCGGCAGCCTGGGGCGCGTTCGCGAGCCTGTCCTTCCACGAGACCAAGAACTTCGTCTGCGGAGAGGGCGGCGCGCTGCTGCTCAACGACCCGGCCGACATCGACCGGGCCCGGGTGCTCTACGACAAGGGCACCGACCGGCAGGCGTTCTTCCTCGGTCAGGTCGACAAGTACTCCTGGCGCGACACCGGCTCCTCGTTCGGCCTCTCCGACACCCTCGCGGCGTACCTCGTGGGACAGCTCGAGCAGGCCGCCTCGATCCAGGCCCGGCGCCGGGCCGTCTTCGAGGGGTACGCCGCCGCGCTGGCCGAGCCTGCCGCCGAGCTCGGTCTGCGGCTGCCCGTGGTGCCCGAGGACCGCGACCCGGCCTGGCACCTGTTCCACGTGCTGCTGCCCGACTCGGCGATGCGGCCGGTGGTGATGGGGGCGATGCGCGAGCAGGGCATCGTGACCACGTTCCACTACGTGCCGCTCCACGACTCCGACGGCGGACGACGGTTCGCGCTGCGACCGACGGAGTGCCCGGTGTCGAGCGACGTCAGCTCCCGGCTGGTGCGGCTGCCGTTCTTCAACACCCTGACCGCGGCCGAGGTGGAGCGGGTCGCCGGCGCTCTGGTGACGGCCGTGCGGGAGGCGTCGTGAACACGCAGCGCGAGGGCTCGGCGTCGATCGACCAGCCCGACTACTGGTGGTACCGCGCCCGCGCAGACCTGCTGCATGCGGCCCTCGGCGAGTTCGCCACGACCACGGCCCGGGTGCTGGACGTGGGCAGCGCGGACGGACCGAGCGTCCCGTGGCTGCGCGGCGACCACCACGTCACCGTCGACCTGGACCCGCGCGGCCTGCGGCCGGGCGAGGGCGTGTGCGCGTCTGCGCTGTCGCTGCCGTTCCGCGACGGCAGCTTCGACCTGGCCAGTGCCTTCGACGTGGTCGAGCACTGCGAGCCCGAGTCGGTCGCCCTGGCCGAGCTCGGGCGGGTGCTCGCTCCCGGCGGCCGGCTGCTGCTGTCGGTCCCGGCCTACCAGTGGGCGTGGTCCGACCACGACGTGCGGGCCGGTCACCACCGGCGCTACACCCGACCGCGTCTGGTCTCCGCGGTGGAGGATGCGGGTTTCGTCGTACGTCGGGCCAGCTACGGCTTCGCCGGGGTGTTCCCCCTGTTCGCGGCCGAACGCCTGGCCCGCCGGGTCAGGAAGCCGGCCGACACCCATGCGCTGCCGGAACCGTCCACTGCGGTGGAGCGGGTGTTGCTGGGACTCTCGCGGGCGGAGGCGCGGTGGCTGCGGGGCCACGACGCGCCCTTCGGCTCATCGGTGTTCCTGGCCGCCGACAAGCCGGTCTGAGCGCCACTCCAGCAGCAGGAAGCCGAGCCAGGCGACGACCTCGACGACCACGAAGGTCCAGCAGGTGCGGGTCAGCTCGGAGCCGGGCAGGACCAGGTAGGCGATCAGCCCGAACGGGGTGGCGACCAGCCAGGTGCGGGCCACCACGACGGTCCGTCCCCGGGCCAGCAGGCCCACCGTGAGCACCAGGCTGGCGAGGGCGAGGACGCTGCCGATGGCGACCAGGGCGGTGGCTCCCCGGTCCAGGCGCACGCCTTCGCCGAAGATCAGCTCCATGACCTCGGGGCCGAGCCAGGCGGCGCCAGCTCCTCCGAGTGCGGCGATGCCCAGCGTGGCACCCACCAGCCCCTCCCGGATGTGCCGCAGCGCATCCACCTCGCCGGCCTCGACGAGCCGGGTGAGGCGGCCGGTGAGGGCGGAGACCAGGCCGAGGGCGAAGGTGTACGGCGCGCGGAACAGCGCCAGCGCCGCGAACAGAGCCGTGACGTGCGCGGGCGCACCGCCGACGGCGGCGAGCAGCACCGGACCGCCGCTGAGCGTCAGCTGCGCCAGCAGCTGACCGGCCGAGGCACCGGACACGAACGTCAGCGGCGTACCGAGGTGCCCGGTGCCGGTGGTGCGGGGCACGAGGGCGGTCGGCCAGAGCAGCGCTGCCGCGCCGCCGATGACCAGCGCGACGCCGAACGCCGTGGGGGCGTCGATGCCGAGCAGGATCAGGACGATCGCCATCACGCAGCGCAGCGTGTTCTCGACGACCAGCCCGACGCCGACGGAGACGAACTGGTGGCGGGCGCTCAACGTTCCCCGGAGCAGCCCGAGCGCACCGCTGCCGATGCCGACGCCCACGACGAGCAGCGGGAACCAGCCGCCGTCGGGTCCGAACAGGCGCTCGCTGGCCAGCCAGGAGATCAGGCCGGCCACGATCGAGACCCCGAGGACCGCCGCCGCGACCCGGGGCAGCCCCCGGCGTACGGCGGCCTCACCGGCAGCGAGCGCGGCGGTGCGGGAGATCCAGTGCTGGACCGGGAACGTCAGCGCGGCGCCCGGCGAAGCTCCACCAGGCCCACAGCACCGCGACCGGCGCCGCCGGCCCGGCGCCCAGCGTCCGGGTGACGAGGGCGAAGAAGACGTAGGCGAGGACACCGGCCAGCAGCGACCCCACCGCCAGCAGCGAGCCGTCCCGTCGCGCGGTCGCGGTCGGTGGTACGTCTCGCGCAGCTGGCTGGTCCATGGCAGGTGCGATTGTGCCGGACCGTGGGCCAGGATCATGCAACGGCTGACCCGACCCTGTCAGTGCCTCCCGTCAGACTGCTCACATGGACACACTCGTGATGCTGCTGGCGCTGCTGCTCGGCCTCGCGCTCGGGGGCGCGCTGGGGTTGCTGTGGGCGCGGTCCAGGCCCGGGGTCGTCGCCGGGATGGTGGAGCAGGCGGAGGTGCTGCAGGGCCTCGACCGGCTCAGCGACCAGATGATCGACCTCGACCGGCACCGGGCGAGCTGGCAGGGCGAGTTCCGCCAACACGTCTCCGACCTCCAGCACGAGACGCGCACTCTCTCGACCGCGCTCCGGCGGCCGCAGGTGCGCGGTCGGTGGGGCGAGCTCCACCTGCGTCGTGTCGTCGAGCTCGCCGGGCTGGTCGACCGCTGCGACTTCTCCGAGCAGGTGCGGGTCGCGGACGGGACGCTGCGGCCCGACCTGGTCGTCCACCTGGTCGGCGGCCGTGACGTGGTCGTCGACGCCAAGGTCCCGCTGGACGCCTACCTCGACGCCACGTCGTCCGACGGCCAGGCACCGCAGGACCGGGCACACCGCGAGGACGCCGTCCTCCGACACGCCCGCCAGCTGCGCACCCACGTGGAGCAGCTCGGCTCGAAGGCCTACTGGCGGGCGCTGCCGGAGACGCCCGAGTTCGTGGTGCTCTTCGTCCCGGCCGAGTCGTGCCTCGCGGTGGCGCTCGACGCCGATCGCGACCTGATCGAGTACGCCGCCGAGCGGCAGGTCGTGCTGGCCTCCCCGACCACCCTGATCGCGTTGTTGCGCACCGTCGCCCACGGCTGGCGCCACGAGGCGCTGGCCGACCAGGCGCGCGAGATCCACCAGCTCGGCCGGGACCTCCACGACCGGCTCGGGACCCTGTCCGGGCACCTCGACCAGGTAGGTCGCTCACTCACCGCGGCGGTGGGTCACTACAACTCCGCGGTCGGCAGCCTCGAGGCGCGGGTCCTGGTCTCGGCCCGCCGATTCCGCGACCTGTCGGTCACCGACGACGAGTTGACTGGTCCGCGGCAGGTCGAGGCGGGGGTCCGCTCGCTCGGCGCGGCGTCCCCCGACGAGCCCGACGTCCTCCTACCGTGGTCCCGTGCCCGATAGTTCTGAGCTGGCGGGCCGCACCCTCTGGGAGGAGGGTCGCGAGCCGGGTCGGCAGATGATCGCGCTCGCCGTTGCGCTCGCGCTGTCGGCGGTCGTCCTCGACGTCGCCCTCGGCGCGGACCTCGGGCTGTTCTTCGACCTGTGCTTCGTCGCGCTGTGCGTGACCATCGCGCTGCAGGTCCGTCCCCGCGACTTCTTCACGGTCGGCGTGCTGCCGCCGTTGCTGATGCTCGGGGTCCTGGTGCTGCTCGAGCTCACCCGCCCCGAGGTGCTCGGCGACCCGAAGGACGGTCTGGTGCAGTCGGTCGTGACCGGCCTGGCCCAGCACAGCGGCGCGCTGGTCTCGGGTTACCTGCTGTGCCTGGTGGTGCTGGCGATCCGCCACCACTACTCCACTCAGGCCGCGAACCGCCCCGGGTCACCGGCCCCGACCCGGACGACCTCCGGGTAACCCTCGGACCAGTCGACGACCGTCGTCGGCTCCGCACTCGTCTCCCCGGCCTCGACCACGATGTCGACCTGGTGGTCGAGCTCCTCCTTGATCTCCCAGCCCAGCGTGCGCGGGTCCTCCTCGCCGGGCAGGATCAGCGTGCTGGTGAGGATCGGCTCCCCGAGTTCTTCCAGCAGCGCGCACACCACGACGTGGTCGGGGATCCGGACCCCCACGGTCCGCTTCTTGGCGTGCATCAGCCGGCGCGGCACCTCACCGGTCGCGGGGAGGATGAAGGTGTAGGGACCGGGCGTGGCCGCCTTGATCGACCGGAACGCCGAGTTGTCGATGTGGACGAACTGCCCGAGCTGGGCGAAGTCCTTGCACATCAACGTGAAGTGGTGGCGGTCGTCGAGCTGCCGGATCCGCACGATCCGGTCGCGCCCCTCGCGGTTGCCGAGCTGCGCGCCGAGCGCGTAGCCGGAGTCGGTCGGGTAGGCGATCAGGGCGTCGTCGCGCAGCGCCTCCACGACCTGGGTGACCAGGCGGGGTTGTGGGTTGACGGGGTGCAGGTCCAGGTAGCGCGCCACGTGCGGAGCCTAGGACCGTGACGCGGCCCGGGCCGCCTTCTGGTCGCGGCGCAGCTCCTTGGGCAGCGAGAAGATCAGCGACTCCTCGGCGGTGTGGACCGCCTGGGCGTCGGGGTAGCCGCGCTCGGCGAGGAACGAGAGGACGCCGTCCACCAGTTCCTCGGGCACGCTGGCGCCGCTGGTCACGCTGACGTTGCGGACTCCCTCGAGCCAGGCCTCGTCGATCTCGCTGGCATCGTCGACGCGGTACGACGACTTCGCCCCGGCCTCGAGCGCCACCTCGACCAGCCGGACGGAGTTGGAGGAGTTGCCGGAGCCGACCACGATCACCAGGTCGGCGTCGCGGGCGATCTCCTTGATCGCCAGCTGCCGGTTCTGGGTGGCGTAGCAGATGTCGTCGCTGGGCGGGTCGAGCAGCGCCGGGAACCGTTCCCGGATGGCTGCCACGGTCGCCATCGTCTCGTCCACGCTGAGCGTGGTCTGCGACAGCCACGCCACCTTGTCGGGGTCGCGGACCACGATGCCCGCGACGTCGTCGGGGCTCTGCACGAGCTGGATGTGCTCCGGAGCCTCTCCCGCCGTGCCCTCGACCTCCTCGTGGCCCTCGTGGCCGATCAGCAGGATGTCGTAGTCGTCGCTGGCGAACCGCTTCGCCTCGTGGTGCACCTTCGTCACCAGCGGACAGGTCGCGTCGATCGTCTTCAGGTCACGCTCGGTGGCCTGGCGGTGGACCTCCGGCGACACGCCGTGGGCCGAGAACACCACCGTCGCGCCCTCGGGAACCTCCTGCAGCTCCTCCACGAAGATCGCGCCGCGCGACTCCAGGTCGCGCACGACGTGCTTGTTGTGGACGATCTGCTTGCGGACGTAGACGGGGGCGCCGTAGAGGTCCAGGGACTGCTCGACGGTGACCACCGCCCGGTCGACTCCGGCGCAGTAGCCGCGCGGCGCGGCCAGCAGCACGGACCGCTCGTCGTCGCTCAGCAGGCGGGGGGCGCTCAGGTCGGTACTCATGGGCCAGAGTCTACGGAACCACCGAGAGGTCCGGGCCGTCGGCGGGAGGTCCTAGGGTGAGCGCCGTGCCCGCGCTGCGTGAGACGACCGTCGACGCCCCGGCACCGGTCCGCGCCGTCTCGAACGCCCTCTCCCAGTGGATCGGTCAGCTCGGCGCCATCTGGGTCGAGGGCCAGGTCACCCAGTTCACCCGACGACCGGGGCTGGCCACGGTGTTCTTGACCCTGCGTGACCCGGTCGCGCAGGTGTCGGTGCAGGTCACCTGTGCCCGCACCCTCTTCGACTCGCTGAACCCTCCCCTCGTCGAGGGTGCCAGCGTCGTCATCCACGCCCGCCCGACCTTCTACGCCGGCAACGGCAGCCTGTCGCTGGCCGCCTCCGACATCCGGATGGTCGGCCTCGGCGAGCTGCTCGCCCGGCTCGAGCGCCGCCGCCAGCTGCTGGCCGCGGAAGGACTGTTCGACCCGACCCGCAAGCGTCGGCTCCCGTTCCTCCCCCGCTGCGTCGGTCTCGTGACGGCACCGGGATCGGCGGCCGAGCGGGACGTCGTCGAGCACGCCCGGCGACGCTGGCCCGCGGTCCGTTTCGAGATGGCGTACGCCGCGATGCAGGGGCAACGCTCCGCCCTGGAGGTCATCGAGGCCGTGGAGCGCCTCGACCGGCACGCGGACGTCGACGTCATCATCGTCGCCCGCGGCGGCGGCTCGGTCGAGGACCTCCTCCCGTTCTCCGACGAGGGCCTGATCCGCGCGGTCCACGCGGTCCGCACCCCGGTCGTCTCGGCGATCGGCCACGAGCCGGACACCCCGCTGCTCGACCTGGTCGCCGACGTCCGCGCCTCCACCCCGACCGACGCCGCCAAGCGGGTCGTGCCCGACGTGGTCGAGGAGCAGCGTCACGTCACGGCGGCCCGGGACCGGCTGCGTGGCGGCGTCCGCCAGCTGCTGGCGCGTGAGCAGCACGCCCTCGACGCGCTGCGGTCGCGGCCGGTGCTGGCCGATCCGCGCACCCTCGTCGCAGAACGAACCGCGGAGGTGCTGGCGCTGCGGGAGCGAGCACGCCGGTCGCTGAACCACTCCCTCGACCGGGCCGCGGACAACCTCGACCACCACCGCGCCCGGGCGCGCGCGCTCTCGCCACTGGCGACCCTGGAGCGGGGCTATGCCGTGCTCCAGGACGAGGCGGGCCACGTCCTCACCACCGTCGTCGGCCTCGAACCCGGACGAGAGGTCCGGGTCCGGGTGTCCGACGGGCGCGTCCTGGCCACCACCACCGGCACCGAGCCGACCACCCCTCCCGAGGAGACAGCGTGAGCGACGAGGAGATCCCCTACGAGCAGGCCCGAGAAGAGCTGGTCGAGATCGTCCGCTCGCTGGAGGCGGGTGGACTCACCCTCGAGGAGTCCCTGGCGCTGTGGGAACGCGGCGAGAAGCTGGCGACGCTGTGCCAGACCTGGCTCGACGGCGCCCGGGAGCGGCTCGAGACCGCGATCGGCACCGACGAGACCTAGGAGACCGGCTCGGTGGTGAGTGACTCCGCCAACAGCTCCAGGTCGTCGGCCGGCGCCGAGCCGTAGACCAGCACCCGCTCACCGTCGATCTCGCCGAGGTACCCGAGGTCGCCGCCGCCGTCCTCGTACACCAGCCAGGGAGCGGCCGCCCCCTCGATCTGCACCGGGCCGAGCTCGTCGGTCTCCTCCCCGACGTAGGTCGTCAGCAGGTCTGCGGTCGAGCCGTCGGACTGGTGGAGACCCGCGAAGCCCTCCGGGGTGATGAAGCCGATGCCCCAGGTGCGCTCGGGCACCGCGTCGAGGCTGGTCGCCCTCCAGTCGTCGGGCAGGGTCGCCGGATAGACGACCTGCCAGTCCGAGTCCTGGGCGAACCGCACGGAGGCCAGGTAGTCGACCCGCTCCGGCTCGACCTCGAGCTCGCCCCGGTTGAGGGCACGGAAGCCGACGAAGGCGCCGATGCCGAGCAGCAGGATCAGCATCGCGCCGATCATGCCGGAGGCAGATCGCTGGTACCGGCCGGGCTGCTCACTCACGGTGCCAGTCTCACAGGCGGCTACCCCCGGTCCGGCAGGTGCCCGGCATTCCGCCTTTCCTGACCCGCACATGCGGTCACAATCTTTGCAATCGTCCGCAGAATGCGGCAGACTCTGGTCGTGACGTCGTACCGAATCGCGGAGGCCGCCGACCTGTTGGGCGTCAGCGACGACACCCTGCGCCGCTGGATCGACGGCGGCCGGATCGGGGCTCACGCCGACGCCGGTCGGACCACGGTGGCCGGCGTCGACCTCGCCCGTCTGGCCGAGGAGCTCGCCGACCACCCCGACCGTGACCTCACCCGGGCCAGCGCGGTGAGCGCCCGGAACCGGCTGGCCGGGATCGTCACCAAGGTCACCCGGGACACCGTGATGGCCCAGGTCGACATGATCTGCGGGCCCTACCGGATGGTGTCGCTGATGAGCACCGAGGCCGCCGACGAGCTCGGCCTCGAGGCGGGCGTGCGTGCCATCGCGTCCGTCAAGTCCACCAATGTCGTCGTGGAACGCCCCCGATGAGGGCAGGGCTGCCCCTGCTGGCCCTGACGCTGACCCTGCCGCTGGCCGTCGCGGGGTGCGCCGGAGGCGGCGGGTCCGACCCGGAGACCATCCAGGTCCTCGCTGCCGCGTCGCTCACCGAGGCGTTCACCTCGCTGAAGGACGACTTCGAGGCCGAGCACGACGGGGCCGCGGTCGAGCTGATCTTCGGCTCCAGCAGCGACCTTGCCCAGACCGTGGCCGACGACGCTCCCGGCGATGTGCTGGCCACCGCCGACCGGACCGCGATGCAGGTCGCGATCGACGCCGGCGTCACCGCCACCGAACCCCAGCTCTTCGCGGAGAACCAGCTGGTGATCGTGACCGCGCCGGGCAACCCCGAGGATCTCGGGTCGCTCGACGACCTCGCCGGGGTGTCCTGGGTGCGGTGTGCCGACGACGTGCCCTGTGGCCGGGTCGCGCTGACCTTGCTCGACGCGGCCGGGGTGACCGCCGAGCCGGTGAGCCTGGAGGTCGACGTCAAGGCCACGCTCGAGAAGGTGGCCGCGGGCGAGGTCGACGCCGGACTGGTCTACGCCTCGGACGCGGTCGCTGCCGCGAGCCGACGTCGAGGCGGTCCCGATCGCGGGATCCGGGAGCGCGCCCGCGGCCTACTACGTCGCGGCACTCGCGCAGTCCGGCAACGCCGGCCTGGCGGCTGACTGGATCGAGCTGGTCGGGTCCGAGACCGGCCGGAAGGCGCTCGACGCGGCCGGGTTCTCGGCCCCATGAGGGATCCACTCGGGCGGGCCCCCGCCCTGCTGCTCGTCCCGGCCGGTCTCGCGACCGCGCTGCTCGTCGTACCCCTGGTGGCGATGGTCGCCGCGACGAACTGGGCCTCGCTTCCCGAGCAGCTGCGCTCCGAGCCGCTACGACAGGCGCTCTGGCTCTCGCTGACGACGGCGACGGCCGCAGCCCTGGTCTGCCTCGTGCTCGGACTGCCGCTGGCGTGGGTCCTGGCCCGCGTCGACTTCCGCTTCCGCGGGGTGCTGCGGGCGCTGGTCTCGGTCCCGCTCGTGCTGCCACCGGTGGTCGCGGGGGTGGCGCTGCGGACCACCTTCGGCCGCCGGGGACTGCTGGGCGAGCCGATCCTCGACCTCACCGGCTTCAGCTTCCCCTTCACCACCTGGGGCGTCGTGCTGTCCCACGTGTTCGTGTCGCTGCCGTTCGTGGTCATCGCCGTCGAGGGCGCCTTCCGCGCCGCCGGCCGGGAGTACGACGCCGCGGCGGCCACCCTGGGCGCGACCCGCTGGGCGACCTTCCACCGGGTCACGGTCCCGCTCGCCCTCCCCGGCATCGTCGCCGGCCTGGTCCTCGGCTGGGCCCGGGCGCTGGGTGAGTTCGGCGCGACCATCACGTTCAACGGCAACTACCCCGGCACCACCCAGGTCATGCCGAACCTGATCTACGTCACCCGCCAGTCCGACCAGGACGCCGCCCTCGCGCTGAGCCTGGTGATGTTGGTGGTCTCGGTCGGGGTGCTGCTGGCGCTGCGCGACCGCTGGTTGGGGACGCCATGACCCGGTCCGCCGCCACGACCCTGGCGATCGACCTGCGGGTGCCCGGCCGGGTGGAGGCCCGGTTCACGCTCGAGCCGGGCGAGGTGCTCGCCGTGATCGGCCCCAACGGCGCCGGGAAGTCGTCCCTGGTCCACGCCCTGGCCGGCACCGTGCCGGCCGAGGGCTCGGCGGAGATGGCGGGGACCGACCTGCTCGGCCTGCCTGCTCGGGATCGAGAGGTCGGCATGGTGTTCCAGGGGCAGCTGCTGTTCCCTCACCTGTCCGCCCTCGCCAACGTCGCCTTCGGACCCCGGTCCCGCGGCGTCCGCCGGGCCGAGGCCGAGGCCCGGGCCCGGGAGTGGCTCGACCGGTTCGGCATCGGCGACCTGTCCCACCGCCGCCCGGGCGAGCTCTCCGGCGGCCAGGCGCAGCGGGTCGCGATCGCTCGCGCCCTCGCCACCCGGCCGCGGCTGCTGTTGCTCGACGAGCCGCTGACCGGCCTCGACGTCAAGGTCGCGATGGCGCTGCGCATCGAGCTCGGCCGCCACCTGGCGTCGTACGACGGCATCGCCGTGCTGGTCACCCACGACGCCATCGACGCTCTCACCATCGCCGACCGGGTCCTGGTCCTCGACGAGGGCCGGGTCGCCCAGCTCGGCACCCCAGAAGAGGTCTCGCAACGGCCGCGGACCGAGCACGTCGCGCGGCTCGTCGGACTCAACGTGGTGCGTGACGGGACGAGCCTGATCGCGTTCACCCCCGAGGCGGTGGCCGTGTCGCTGGCCGAGCCGGTCGGATCGCCCCGGTTGCGCTGGCAGGGCCGGGTCGCCGACGTCTCACCCCACGGTGATGCGGTGCGGGTGATGGTCCACGCCGCGCCCGACCTGATCGCCGACGTCACCCCCGCGGCGGCGACCGAGCTCGACCTGACGCCGGGGCGCGCGGTCTGGCTGTCGGTCAAGCAGACCGCCGTACGTCGCTACGAGGTGGGGCCCGAGGAAGTAGGTACAGTCACGCCATGACCGACGACCAGCTCACGTTCAACTCCGGGAAGGTCGATCGCAACCTGGCGATGGACCTCGTGCGCGTCACCGAGGCGGCCGCCATGGCCGCCGGCCGCTGGGTCGGTCGCGGCGACAAGAACGGCGCCGACGAGGTCGCCGTCAACGCGATGCGCGTCATGATCTCGACCGTCAACATGAACGGCATCGTGGTCATCGGTGAGGGCGAGAAGGACCAGGCCCCGATGCTGTTCAACGGCGAGCACGTCGGCGACGGGACCGGCCCCGAGTGCGACGTCGCGGTCGATCCCATCGACGGCACGACCCTGGCGGCGAAGGGCATGAACAACGCGATCGCCGTCATGGCCGTGGCGCCCCGCGGCGCGATGTACGACCCGTCCGCGGTGTTCTACATGAAGAAGCTCGTCACCGGCCCCGAGGCGGCCGACGTGGTCGACATCCGCAACCCCGTCGCCGAGAACATCCGTGCGGTCGCCCGTGCCAAGGGCTCGAACGCCGAGGACGTCACCGTCGTGCTGCTCGACCGGCCGCGCCACGAGAAGCTGGTCGACGAGATCCGGCGTACCGGTGCGCGGATCAAGTTCATCTCCGACGGCGACGTCGCGGGCGCGATCATGGCGGCCCGGCCGAACACCGGCGTGGACCTGATGCTGGGCATCGGCGGGACGCCGGAGGGCATCATCGCCGCCTGCGCCATGAAGTGCACCGGCGGCGTGATCCAGGGCCAGCTGTGGCCGCGGGACGACGACGAGCGGCAGCAGGCGCTGGACGCCGGCCACGACCTCGACCCCGACTTCGTGCTCTCGACCGACGACCTGGTCTCCGGCGACGACGCGTTCTTCGTCGCCACCGGCATCACCGACGGCGAGCTGATGCGGGGAGTGCGCTACCGCGCCGGCGGCGCGACGACCGACTCGCTCGTGATGCGCGCCCGCAGCGGCACCATCCGGTCGATCAGCTCCGAGCACCGGCTGGAGAAGCTACGCACTTTCGCCTCGATCGACTTCGACCACTGACGCCTCGCGGTGGCGCGACAGCGCCTGCATGACCTGCTCGATCGTGACCGGGTCGACCGCCAGGCCGAGGTGGGACGCGGTGACCTCGACCG
The DNA here is from genome assembly GCA_963806945.1 of uncultured Actinomycetota bacterium. Lineage (GTDB taxonomy): Bacteria > Actinomycetota > Actinomycetes > Propionibacteriales > Nocardioidaceae > Nocardioides. The sequence goes on along the minus strand of CAWDZH010000007.1, from coordinate 811,619 downwards.
GCGTCGCGAGCGGGTCGACACAGGCCCGCCAGTCGACGATGCCGTCGCGCCGGGAATAGATCGCGGTGAAGGAGACGTCGGGCGGTAGCGGCCGCCGGCTCTCCTCGAAGCTGAGCTGCGCGCACGACCCGGCCACACAGTCCGCCGACATCAGGCCGGACAGCCCGGCCCGGCTGAGCCGGACCAGGACGTCGACGCTGCGGGTCAGCGATGCGTGGTGAGCGGCGGGCGCGAGCACCGGGCTGCCCAGGGTGACGATCCCGGCGACCAGGTCGGGTCGGCGTACGGCCAGTCCGCGGGCCAGCATGCCGCCGAGGCTGTGCCCGACCACCTGCACCCGGCTCCCGCGCCGCGCCACGATCGCCTCGATCCGTCCCTCGAGCTGGGTGGCGGCGTCCCGGGTGCAGCCGACGTTGGCGTGGATCAGCGACCGGTAGGTGCGGTGACCACGGCGTCGCAGCGACCGAGCCATCGGTCCGAGGGTGCCGTCGCCGGCGAGGAAGCCGGGCACCAGCACGACCGGCTCGGCCCGGGTGGCCGAGCGGGCGGCGTACGGCGTGTGTCGGCGGGTCCGCCGTTCCGCGGCGGCCCAGAGCACGTGACGTCCCGCCTCCCCCACGACGCTGCCCTCACGCAGCACGGCTGCCAGCCCGGGGGCCGCGAAGCCCTCCGGCAGCAGGAACGTGCCCAGCGTCGGTGCCACCCTCGCGACTCTAGGTTGCCGACGCCGTCAGGCCGAGCATTTCGACCCACTCCGCTCCCCGTGGCCGGGCGTGTTGTTGACTGTCGCCATGGTGTCGGAGGAGCTGTTCGCGCCGGTGAGCAGCGGGGTCGAGCTCTGCTACCAGACCTTCGGCGACCCGGACGACGAGCCGGTGCTGCTGGTGATGGGGCTGGGCGGCCCGATGACGTGGTGGGACCCGGAGTTCTGCACGATGCTGGCTGAGCGTGGCTGCTTCGTCATCCGCTACGACAACCGCGACACCGGACGCTCCACCAAGGTCAAGGAACGGGTCCGGCGATCGGCCCTGCTCCGGGCGTTCGCCGGCCGCGCGACGCGTCCGCCGTACACACTGAGCGACATGGCCCGGGACGGTGTGGGGCTGCTGGACCACCTCGGCCTCGCCGGCGCTCACGTCGTCGGCGTCTCGATGGGCGGCATGATCGCCCAGACCATGGCGATCGACCACCCCGAGCGGGTCCGGTCGCTGACCAGCATCTCCTCGACGACCGGGAAGCGCTCGGTGGGCTGGCAGCACCCGCGGGTGCTGCCGATGATGATCGCCCCCCGGGCTGCGGGCCGCGACGCGTACGCCGAGGGCTCGGCCCGGATCTGGGCCGTGATCGGTTCCCCCGAGTTCCCGCAGGACCACGACGAGGTCATCGCGCGCGCGCACGAGACCTTCGACCGCGGCGTCTCCGCGAGCGGCGTGATGCGGCAGATGCTGGCGATCCTGCACGAGGGCAACCGGGGTCCACGGCTGCGGAGTCTGACGATGCCCACCCTGGTCATCCACGGTGCCGACGACCGGATGGTGCACGTCTCCGGCGGCCGGGCGACCGCCCGCGCCGTACCCGGTGCCGAGCTGCTGGTCATCGACGGCCTGGGCCATGACCTGCCGGTCGACCTCTACCCCACCTTCGTCGACGCCATCGAGCGCACGATCCACCGTTGAGTTGGGCTTCCGCAACACGTGAGTGGGGCTTCCGCAACACCCGTGGTGTTGCGGAAGCCCCACTGACTGTTGCGGAGCCCAACTCAACATCTTGTGGGTCAGTCGGAGAGACGGTCCCCGGTGGCGTTGTCGAAGACGTGGACGTGCTCGGGATCGGTGGTGACGTAGATCGTGTCGCCCTTGTGGATCGAGCCGCGTGCCGAGGACACCCGGACGATGATGTTGCCGGGGACGCCCTCGACGTCGGAGGTGCCGTAGACGAACCCGTCCGCGCCGAGCTCCTCGACGACCGTCACCTTGACCGGCAGCCCGCCCTCGCTCTCCGTCACCAGACGCCACGCCTCGGGGCGGACCCCGACGGTGATGTCGTTGTGCTGCTCACCGAGCTGCTTGGACGCGGTCGGGTCGACCGGAACGAGGTACTCGCCGACCTGGGCCTGCCCGTCCTTGGCCCGCGCCTTGAGGAGGTTCATCTGCGGCGAACCGATGAAGCCGGCGACGAAGAGGTTGACCGGCTTGTCGTAGAGGTTCAACGGCGTATCGACCTGCTGGAGGTAGCCGTCCTTCATCACCGCGACCCGGTCGCCCATCGTCATCGCCTCGACCTGGTCGTGGGTGACGTAGACCGTGGTGACACCGAGTTCGGACTGCAGCCGCGCTATGTCGGTGCGGGTCTGGACGCGCATCTTGGCGTCGAGGTTGGACAGCGGCTCGTCCATGCAGAAGACCTGCGGGTTGCGGACGATCGCCCGGCCCATGGCCACGCGCTGGCGCTGACCACCCGACAGCGCCTTGGGCTTACGCTCGAGGTAGTCCTCCAGCTGAAGGATCTTGGCCGCGTCGGCGACGCGCTTCTTGCGCTCCTCGTCAGGCACCTTCGCCATCTTGAGGGCGAACGCCATGTTGTCCGCCACGGTCATGTGGGGATAGAGCGCGTAGTTCTGGAACACCATCGCGATGTCCCGGTCCTTAGGCGGCATGTGGGTGACGTCCCGGTCGCCGATGAAGATCTTGCCCTCGTTGACCTCCTCCAGACCTGCGAGCATCCGCAGCGTCGTGGACTTGCCGCAACCGGAGGGGCCGACGAGGACCATGAACTCGCCGTCGTTGACCTCCAGGTCGATGCCGGGCACCGCGGGCTTGTCAGACCCCGGATACCAGCGTTGTGCCTTCTCAAAAGTCACTGTGGCCATGGTGAACAGCTCCCTTCACCGGCAGGTACGTGCCGGACGATCCGTAGTGAAGTGACCCACGTCACCCTAGTGGGTGGTGGCGCCGCGGTCACCGGGCGTCTCACGGTCGCCATCGGGCCGGCCCCCCGACCAGCTCCAGGCCGGTCCCGTCGCGGTTCCACGCCACCTCGAGCGGGTCGATGACCCCGCCGACGAAGCGACCGTCCCGGTCACGATTCTCGAAGGCCAGGAACCGCACGCTGCCATCGCGGAGCGGCACCAGCTTGCCGACGTACAGGTCCTCCGATGTCAGGCGGACGGCAGCGGCTACGTCGACCTGGGATCCCGGCCCGTCGACGGCCACGGTCCACACACCGCCGCTCCCTGGCTCCGCCCCCGGCATCTCCCCGCTCAGGCAGGAGAACATGAGGACCCATCGTCCGTCGACCCGCGTCAGCGAGATCACCTCCAACTGGTCGAACCGATCAGTGTGCTGGCTCAACGGGCGGGCCACGTCCCAGGTGCGCAGGTCGGTGGAGGTCGCGTGACCCACGACGCCGTGTCCGGAGTCGCCCGGCAGTTGCGCGGTGATGTACATGTGCCACAGGCCTTGCTCGTCGCGCACGACCCAGGGGTCACGCCAGTGCTCGTCGGGGCCACCATCCGGGCGTCGTCGGTACCAGCTCGAGTGGGCCTGCACGAGCACCTCGGTCACCCGCGACCACCGGTGCAGGTCGGTCGACGTGGACAAGCCGATCCGCTGCACGGCACCGTCCTCTGCCATGGAGACACCCGTGCTGAAGAGATGCCAGGTGCCAGATCCGTCGCGGACCACACTGCCGGTCCAGTTCGCGAGGTCATCGAAGGCGCCGGGCGGCTGCGGGAGGAGAGCGTCCTCCACGCGGGTCCAACGGTGCAGGTCGTCGGACACCGCGTGCCCCACAGACGCGTTCCAGTGACGGAGGTCAGGATCCCCGAGCGCGCGCGGCGCCTTGAGGAAGAACAGGTGGTAGGTGGAGCTCGACTCGGACCCGTCGTCGGTGACCCAGAAGTCCCACACCCAGTCGTCGGTCAGGTCGAACATCGGCTGGCCTAGATTTCGCGAACGTGGAGGACGTGCGCGGACTCGGGCGCCATCACCGGAAGCCGGACCCCGACGTGGCCGAGCACGCTGCCCGGCAGGCACAACCCTTCTCCGTCGAGCCATGAGTGGCCGAGGTCCATCCGGTGTCGCAGGCCAGGCGGTGTCTCGGCCGCGATGAAGTAGCTGCGCTCGTCATCGAGACCCGGGAGCAGCACCGGCGTCGGCGACTGTGTGCTCAGGGAGTCGACCGTTGCCACGACGTACCAGGCCTCCGACGAATCCGCAGACACCACTCCCGACACCACGAGAGCGGGATCCGGATGGTCGCCCCTGACCATCCTGCCGCCGCTCAGCAGCGGACGGATCTTCTTGTGGAGCGCGACCCAGGCGGCTACCTCGGCCCGTTCCTCTTCGGAAAGCCCTCGCAGGTCCCACTCGATGCCGAAGTGGCCGAGCAGGGCAGTGGCGGCCCTCAGCTCGAGCCGGTGTGTCCGCCCGGTGGTGTGGGCGACCGGCCCGCCGAGGTGGGCCCCGAGCATCTCGGGCGGTACGACGAGGGTGGTCCAGCGCTGGATCCGCTGCCGCTCCACGGCGTCGATGGTGTCGCTGGGCCAGACCCGGTCGGTGCGCGCGAGCACGCCAAGGTCGATCCGGCCCCCGCCGGACGCGCACGACTCGATCTCCAGGCCCGGGTGGGCCGCCCGCAGCTCGTCGATGAGGGAGTAGAACGCGAGCGTCTGGGCGCGGCTACCCGGGACGTCGACGAGGTCGCGGTTGTGATCCCACTTCAGGTAGGCGATGTCGTGGGCGGCGAGGAGCTTCAGGATGGCGTCCCGGACGTAGGAGTAGGCGTCGGGCGCCGACAGGTCCAGCACCTGCTGATGCCGCCACTCGGCGGGCGCCGCAGCGTGCGCCTGCAGCACCCAGTCGGGATGAGCGCGCACCACGTCGGAGTCGGCGTTCACCATCTCCGGCTCCACCCACAGCCCGAAGTCGAGGCCGAGGCCGTGGACCCGGTCGATGAGCGGAGCCAGCCCCTCGGGCCAGACCTCGGCATCGACGATCCAGTCGCCGAGGCCGCGTCGGTCGTCGCGCCGACCGCGGAACCAACCGTCGTCAAGCACGAACCGCTCGACACCCAGGTCTGCGGCTGCCTGCGCGAGGTCGGTGAGGGCGTCGAGGTCGTGGTCGAAGTAGACGGCCTCCCAGGTGTTGATGAGGACCTTGCGGCGAGGCCGTGCCGTGGTGCGGCGCACGAAGTCGTGGATCCGGGCCGAGACGCCGTCGAGGCCGGCGTCGGACCACGAGCCCACCAGCCACGGAGAGGAGTACGCCGCCCCGGCAGCCAGCCCGACCTCGCCGGGGGCCAGCAGCTCTCCCCCGCCCAGCAGGCAGTCCCCCTCCGGCGTCCGTTCGGCGTAGGACGCGTGGTCGCCACTCCACGCGACGTGCAGCGACCACACCTCGCCGGTCCGGAAACCGAACCCGGGGGTGCCGGCGCTCAGCAGCAGGGTCGCGTCGTGACCGGTGCGGCCGTGGCGGCCGGTGCGCTGCCAGGTCCCGATCGGCCAGGGATGGCGTTGCGGGACCCGCTCGGAGATCCAGCGGCCGGTCAGGTCGAGCAGCTCGCAGGCCCGCGCGGGAACCGGCAGTACGCCGCGGACGGCGACCACCTGGAGCCCGTCGTCTCCGTCGTTGACGACGGTGGTCCGGGAGCGGAGCAGCCCCTCGGGCGTGAGCTCCAGCTCGATCGTCACCGAACAGCCGAGGTCCACGTCGCGTGCGGTCAGGGTCGCCCCGTCGCCGCGTTCCTCACACGACCACCCGTCGAGTCGCACCGGAGCGACCCGACCCGGGCGGAGGAGCTCGACGCCCGGGGTACCGGTGAACCCGTCGGCGTTCAGCGGCACCAGCCCGGTGTCACGGGGCTCGTCGAGCGCGCTGTGGGGCACGCCGGGTCGGTGGGCGGCAGCGACGGCGGCCAGGGCGCCGGCGCTCAGGTCGCCGAGGGCGGCCCCCCAGTGCTGTGCGACGGGGGCACCGACGCGAGAGGGCGTGAGCACGAGGCTCACGCCCTCCCGGGTGAGATGAACAGGTGACCAGGTCACGTCATCCCTTGACGGCTCCGGCGGTCAGGCCACGGACGAAGAACCGCTGCAGGAACAAGAAGACCGCCACCGGCACCAGCATCGTGATGAACGCGCCCGCGGTGGTGAGGTTGGCGCCCTGACCGAACTGCCCCTTGAGCTCGCTGAGCTTCTGGGTGACCGGCGCGTTCTCGCCGGGTCCGATGAACATCAAGGCCACCAGCAGGTCGTTCCAGACCCACAGGAACTGGAAGATCGCGAATCCCGCCAACGCCGGGACGGACATCGGCAGCACCAGCCGCCAGAAGGTCTGGAAGTGGCTGGCACCGTCGACCTTGGCCGACTCGATGATCGTCTTGGGCAACGTCGCCATGTAGTTGCGCAAGATGTAGATCGCCAGCGACATGCCGAAGCCGACGTGGGCGAGCCACACGGCCGGAAAGGTGCCGTTCATGTCGAGCTTGGCGTAGATCTGCAGCATCGGCACGAACGCCACGTAGTTGGGCACCACCAGCAGGCTGACGATCGCCAGGAACAGGAAGTCGCGACCAGGGAAGACCATGAAGGTGAACGCGTAGGCCGCGAACGCCGCCACGAGCAACGGGATGAAGGTGGCCGGCAACGCGATGGCGAAGCTGTTGATGAGCCCGGCACCCATGTCCGAGCCCCGGAGGGCCTCGCGGTAGTTGTCGAGGGTGAGCTCGTCCAGCGAGCCGAGGAACGTCCACCATCCGGAGCTGTTGGCGGCGTTGACGGTGCGGAAGGAGGTCACCAGCGTGCCGAAGAGCGGAACCATCCACAGGAAGCAGATGAAGACCAGGACCGCCTTGGTCAGCCACCCCGCCTTGGTCGGGTTGGAGTCGAAGTGGGCCGCCGACTTCTTCTTCCGTCCTTCCGGGGTCGGAGTCGCGCTCGCGAGGGTAGGACTCGGCTGCTGGCTCATGCGTTGGCCTCCTCGGCCTTGAAGTGCTTGACCTGGTAGAACATCACCGGGATCACAGCCACCATCAGCAAGACGACGACCGCGGCCGCCGAGCCGTTGTTGAAGTTGGTGTTGAGCTGGACGAAGAACTCATGGCCCAGCACATTGGTGTTGCTTCGACCCCTGGTCATCACGAAGACGATGTCGAAGATCTTCATCACCGAGATCAGCACGGTGATGAAGACCGTGATGATGGTGCCCTTGATCTGCGGGACCACCACCTGGAAGAAGATCTTCTGCTCGGTTGCGCCGTCGATCCGCGCCGCTTCGAGCGTGTCCTCGGGGACACCCTTGACCGCGGAGGACAGCAGCACCATCGCGAAGCCGACCTGGGCCCACAGCAGTACGAGCATCAACAAGAAGCTGTTGAGGTGCAGGGTGCTCTCCTGCAACCAGCTGATCGGGTCGAATCCGAGCCCGGTGACGATCGCGTTCTGCAACCCGGTCTGGGACTGGCCCTTCGGCCGGACCGCGTAGACGAGGTCCCAGATCACCGCGGCACCGACCAGGCTGATCGCCATCGGCAGGAAGATGACGGTCTTGGTCAGCTTCTCGGTGCCCGGTTTGAGGCGGTCGGCCAGCGTCGCGACGGCCAGGCCCAGCACGACGGTCGCTGCCGGCACCACGAGCATCCACAGCAGCGTGTTGAACAGCGTGTCCCGGAAGCTGGACGACGAGAGCAGATCGGTGTAGTTCTGCAGACCGACCCACTCCTCCGACGCGCGGTCCTGGAAGCTGTTGAGGACGGTCTGGATGGCGGGGTACAGCAGGTAGACGGAGATGGCCAGATAGGCCGGGAGGATGAAGAAGTACGGCTTGATGCGGTGCTCGAACTTCCCGGGTAGGAGCTCGGCCAGCTTGTTGAGCGCCCAGTAGAGGATCAGCGCCGCGCCGACCCCGTACAACACCGTGAGCAGGGCGTTGAGCATCTTGATCCACATACCTGGGCAATCCTTTCCAGTGGGGACCGGTCGGGCGACGCGTCACCGGACGACGCCGCGTGCGGACGGGGGCGAAGCTCCGCCCCGTCCGCGCTGACGTCAGCTGGACGGCCAGCTGTCGTCGATGTTCTTCAGTGCGGTGTCGAGATCGGTGTCGCCTGAGATCCAGGCGGTGATCTCTCTCCAGAACGAACCCGCGCCGACCTCGCCGGGCATCTGGTCGGACCCGTCGAAGAGGAACGCCGTGGAGTCGTAGGCCACGTTCGCCATCTGCTTGGTCAGCTCCGTCGGGTAGAGCTCGGCATCGAAGGTGGTGTGCGGTGAGATGAACGAACTGTTGGGAGCCGCCTCGTTGCCGATCTCGGGGTCGGCCAGCCACTCCATCACCTGAGCGGTGGCGTCGTTGTCGGTCATCATCACGGCCATGTCGCCGCCACCGAGGACCGGGCTCTCCCCGCCCTCATCGACCGGCGGGAAGCCGAACACGCCGACCTCCTTGTCGAGGTCCTCGACCCCGGCACTCTCCTGGAAGAATCCGGTCATGAAGGAGCCCTGCTTGTACATCCAGCAGTCAGGCTTCGGCTTGAACATCGGGTTGGCCGCGTTGCCGAAGTTGGTGCTGGCGATCGCGGACCGCCCACCCAGGGCGTTGCCGTCGGGGAACAGCAGCTTCTCGAACTCGGCCGCCGCCTCGCGGACCACCTCGGAGTCGAATGGCGTCTCGTGGGCGACCCACGAGTTGTACTCATCTGCGCCGCCGTAGCGCATGACGAGGTCCTCCATCCAGTCGGTGGCAGCCCAGCCGGTGCCGCCGCCGTCCTCGATACCCATGCACCACGGCGTGCCGCCGTCCGCCTTGATCTGTTCGGTCAGCTCGTTGAGCTCGCCGATGGTCGCCGGCGTGGGATATCCCGCCTTCTCCCAGGCGGGCTTGTTGTAGAAGATCAGCGACTTCACGTTCATGCTCACGAGCAGTCCGCGGAGCTCGCCGTCGACCGTCCCGGCCTCGAGCGTGCCGGGCGTCATCGACTCCTCGAGCGCAGACATGTCGAGCACGTCGTCGAGGGCGACCGTGTCGGCGCGGTCGACCACGTCGGCGACCACACCCGGCTGCGGGATCATCGCGACGTCCGGGGTGTCACCGGCTTGGATCCGCTGCATGATCAGCGAGTTGATGTCCTCGACCGCCTCGACCCGGACGGTGATATCCCCGCCCTCGGCGCGGGCGTCAAGGGCCGTCTGCAGTCCCTCGAGGACCGGGGGGTCCATGCTGGCCCAGACCAAGACCTCGTTCCCGCTGTCGCCCTCGTCGTCCCCCCCGCCAGCGAGGCATCCGCTCGTCGCCAACGCGACCGTCGCGGACAGGGCCACTGCCATCCGCCGGCGCCGCTTCATCGTGCTCATGTGCACTCCCTCATCGATTTCCGGTGCGCCCGTCACCGCCACTGCGCAGCGTGACGCCCGCCACATCCGTGTGCTACTTGTCTAGTCACCTCGGCGATGTTTGTCGAGGTCAGCGGCCACGTGATGGTCGCGACCCGACGAACTCGCAAACGTTTACTCGATGGTGTCGGACATCACATCCGTCGTCAAGACCCCTGTGTAAACGTTTGCATCTTGTGTATCTTGAACGCGTGCCGAGCACGGTCGAGCCACCGCCCGCGACTCCGGAGCGACGCTCCGGAGCGGTCAACATGGCCGATGTGGCGGCGCACGCCGGGGTCTCCATCGCCACCGTCTCGCGCGCTCTGCGGGACGTCCCCGGGGTCAGCCGCCCGACCCGCGAGCGGATCCGCACGCTGGCCGACGAGCTGTCCTACGTCGTCTCCCCCGAGGCGTCGCGCCTCTCGCGCCGTGAGACCGGAAGGGTCGCGGTGGTGGTGCCCCGGATCGACGTCTGGTTCTACTCGGCGATGCTCGCGGGCATCGAGTCGGTGCTGCACGAGGCCGACCTCGACGTGCTGCTCTACCAGGTGGACGGCGAGGCGCAGCGAAGCCGGTTCTTCCGCGACCTGCCGGCACGTCGCAAGGTCGACGCCGTGGTGCTGGTCGCGCTGCCGGTGCTCGCCGAGGAGGAGCATCGCCTCGAACTGCTCGGCGTCGAGGTGATCGTGGCCGGAGGACAGCTGCTCGACTACCCCCATGTCCGGGTCGATGACCACCGGGTCGCGGTGATGGCGTGCGAGCACCTCATCGGGCTGGGCCACACCAGGATCGGCATGATCCGCACCGGCGACACCGACGGCACCCGATGGTCCTCCGACGTCGAGCGCACCCGCGGCTATCGGGACGCGTTGACCACCGCCGGAATCGAACCGCGCGACGACTACGTCGTCACCCGTCCCTTCGGCTCGAGCGCCGGCGCCGAGGGGATCGACCTGCTACTCGCCCTCCCCGACCCGCCGACCGCCGTGTTCGCCTACTCCGACGAGATCGCCGTCAGCGCCCTGCAACGACTTCACGGCCGCAACGTGTCCGTCCCAGAGGACCTGTCGGTCATCGGCGTCGACGACCATCCGCTGGCCGCGGTGTTCAGGCTCACCACCGTCGTGCAACGCATCGAGGACCAGGCCCGGCTCGCCGGAGAGATGGCGCTACGACGGCTGCGGGAGGGTCCCCACGACGACCCGTCCGTCGTCCTGGTGCCGGAGCTCACCGTCCGGTCGACGACAGCAGCCCCGACTCCTGCCGGGTCAGCGTCCGCCGAGCAGCTTGCGGCGGAGCTGGCCGGGCGGTCCCTTGCGGGTGACGGTCACGCCGGCCATCAGCGCGATCCCCTTCACCCGGAGGACGGGTGAGTCGGCGGTGATCTCCGCGGTGACCTTGTCGCGGCCCTGGTCGAAGGCGCCCATGATCCCGACACCCTCGACGATCACGTGGGTGCGGGCGTCGACGTAGATGTCGATCCCGGCCATCACCGCGTTGGCGTAGACGACCGTCTCCTTCGCGGCGAAGGTCGCCTCTCGCATGTCGAGGGTGACCCCGCCCATCAGTGCGAACGCGTTGTGCCGCTCGGGCACCAGCCACGCGCCCTTGCGGGTGCAGTCGCCCATGATGGAGATCGAGCTCTCGAAGGTCGACGTGGCCGGGAGCGTCTCGCGGTGAACCGCAGGTGTCGCCGGTTGCTGAGGATGGGCGGGCAGGTCGACCGTGATCGGCACCAGGTCGCCGTAGGTCTTGGCGGCGTACGTCGCCTCGAGTCGTTCGTCGAGCTCCTCGAGGTCGATCCGTCCGTCCCCGGCGGCCTCGCGCAGCAGCTCTGCCACCTTGTGGCGGTCGGCGTCCGAGATCCTCAGCTGTGAGGGGTCCGGACTCTCGAGCTCTCCCATGCCGGGCAGCCTAGTCGGCGGAGGACGGTCGCCAGCGACGGTGGCGGGTCCCGGACTCGCCGTCGCGGATCAGGTCCAGCCGTGGCCTGGGGCCGTCGGTGCGGCCGGTCTGCGGCTTGCGGCGGCCGGCCAGCCACGGCAGCGGCCACACCGCCCCCGGCCCGTCGTAGTCCTGCTCGACCGACGCGTGGAGCGTCCACGACGGGTCGTAGAGGTGCGAACGGCCCAGGGCGCAGAAGTCGGCGCGGCCGGCCAGCAGGATGGAGTTCACGTCGTCGTAGGAGGAGATGACGCCGACCGCGATCGTCGGGACGCCGAGCCGGTTGCGGATCGCATCGGCGTACGGCGTCTGGTAGGAGCGGCCGAACTCGGGGCGTTCGCGGGCGGTGACCTGGCCGGTCGAGACGTCGATCGCGGCAGCCCCGGCGGCCACGAACGCGCCGGCGACGGCCAGCGCGTCCTCGAGGGTCTGGCCGTCCTCGACCCAGTCCGTGGCCGAGATCCGCACCGTCATCGGCCGATCGGCGGGCCAGACCTCCCGCATCGCGGTGAACACCTCGATCGGGAAGCGAAGCCGACCGGTGACGTCGCCGCCGTACTCGTCGGTGCGGTGGTTGGTGACCGGGGAGAGGAACCCGGAGAGCAGGTAGCCGTGCGCGCAGTGCAGCTCGAGCAGGTCGAAGCCCGCCTCCGCGCCGCGCCGCGCCGACTCGACGAACTCGTCCCGGATCGTGTCCATCTCGTCGCGGGTGAGCTCGCGGGGCACCTGGTTGACGCCGTCGCGATAGGCGACCGGCGAGGGTGCGACGACCTCCCAGTTGTCCTTGTCCAGCGGCTGGTCGATGCCCTCCCACATCAGCTTGGTCGAGCCCTTGGCGCCGGAGTGGCCGATCTGGAGGCCGATCCGCGCCGAGGAGTTCGTGTGCACGAAGTCGGTCACCCGCCGCCACGCCGCCTGCTGCTCGTCGTCCCAGATCCCCGCGCAGCCGGGGGTGATCCGACCCTCGGGCGAGGTGCAGACCATCTCGGTCATCACCAGACCGGCGCCGCCCAGCGCCTTGCCGCCGAGGTGGACCAGGTGGAAGTCGGAGATCAGTCCGTCCACGGCGACGTACATGTCCATCGGCGACACGATGACCCGGTTGACCAGGTCGAGCCCGCCGATCCGGCCGGGCTGGAACATGGGTGGTCGCACGTCGCTCGAGCCGACGTGGTCGGCGTACCACTCGTCGCAGCGGGCCACGAACTCCGGATCGCGCAGCCGCAGGTTGTCGTAGGTGACCCGCCGGCTGCGGGTCATGATGTTGAACCCGAACTGGATCGGGTCCTGGGCGACGTACTGGTCGAGGTTCTCGAACCACTCCAGGCTGGCCTGGGCGGCGCGCTGGGTGGAGAGCACGACCGCCTTCCGTTCCGTCTCGTACGTCGCCAGCGCGGCCGGCAGCGAGTCCTCCTCATGCACACAGGCCGCGAGGGCCAGCGCGTCCTCCATCGCGAGCTTCGTGCCGGAGCCGATCGAGAAGTGCGCCGTGTGCGCGGCGTCGCCGAGGATCACCACGCTCCCCTGGTCGGGCGCATCGTGGACCCAGTGCTCGTTGCGGACGGTGGTGAAGCTGATCCAGCGGGAGTTGTTGGCCATCACCTCGTGGTCGCCGAGGACGTCGGCGAACAGCTCCCGGATCCGGGCGATCGACCGCTCGTCGGACTCGCCGGGCGCCCAGGTGCGGTCGGCGTACTCGGCGAAGCCGGCCTTCTCCCACACCGCGGCGGTCATCTCGACGATGAACGTGCTGCCGTGGGCGTCGAAGGGGTAGCCGTGGATCTGCATCACGCCGGCGGGGGTCTCGGCGATGTAGAACTTGAACGCGTCGAAGACCTTGTCGGTGCCGAGCCAGATGTACTTGCAGTCGCGTGGCTCCAGCGTCGGCCGGAACGTGTCGGCGTACCTCGCGCGGATGCCCGAGTTGAGCCCGTCGCAGGCGACGACGAGGTCGTGGGTGCGGGCGAGCTCGTCGACGTCGGGCGCCTCGGTGCGGTGGTGAAGCGTCACGCCGAGGTCGCGGCAGCGCTCCTGGAGGATCTCGAGCAGCCGTCGTCGCGACATCGCAGCGAAGCCGTGGCCGCCGCTGGTGACCACCTCGCCCTTGAAGTGCACGTCGATGTCGTCCCAGACCGCGAACTCGCGCTGCATCCGGGCGAAGATCTCGGGATCGGCGTGCTCGATGCCTCCGAGCGTCTCGTCGCTGAACACCACCCCGAACCCGAAGGTGTCGTCGGCGGCGTTGCGCTCCCACACCGTGATGTCGTGGGGCTGGCCGGTGCGTTCGCCGAGCTGTTGGGCGAGGGCGCTGAAGTAGAGGCCTCCGGGGCCGCCGCCGACCACCGCGATCCGCATGCTCGTCAACATAGTGTGTTCTTGACGGAAGTTGTCAAGGCGCAATACGGTCGCGGACATGGGCGTCGGACTGACGGACGAGTACGTCGCCAGGATCCGCGCGGTCGCGCAGGACCACCTGCTCTCGATCCCGGCCGTGCACGGTGCGGTCAACCGGCCACTGGTCTCCGCGCTCGGCGAGCACGGCCTGCTCCGCGGCCTCTTCGGCGGTGAGCCCGGTGAGCCGGCCCGCGACGCCGCGGCGCTGCAGCTGTGCCTCCTCCGCGAGACGCTCGCGACCGTCACCACCGAGGCCGAGACCGCGCTGGCGCTGCAGGGCCTGGGCAGCTATCCGATCCTCCAGTCGGGGTCGCCGGAGCTGGTGGAGCGCTGGATCCCGTCCGTCGTGACCGGCGAGGCGGTGGCCGGGTTCGCGCTCTCCGAGTCCGGCGCCGGGTCGGACGCCGCCGCGCTCAGCCTGGCCGCGACCGCTGACAGTGACGGGTCGTGGCGGCTGCACGGGGAGAAGACCTGGATCTCCAATGCCCCCGAGGCCGACGTCTACTCCGTGTTCGCACGCACCGGGCCCGACGGGTCCCGCGGCGTCACCGCGTTCGCGGTGTCCGGCGACGCCGTCGGGCTCTCCGGCGAACCGCTCGACCTGCTGGCGCCGCACGCGATCGGGCGCCTGGTCTTCGACGGGGTCCGCGTCACCGCCGACGACGTGCTCGGCGAGGTCGGCGGCGGGTTCGCGGTGGCGATGCGCACCCTCGACCTGTTCCGGCCGAGCGTCGGCGCGTTCGCCGTCGGGATGGCCCAGGCAGCGCTCGACGCGGCCCTGGACTGGGCGCTGACGCGCGAGGTGTACGGCGACCTGCTGATCCGGCAGCAGTCGGTCGAGCACACCCTCGCCGAGATGGCCACCCGCACCGAGGCCGCGCGGCTGCTGGTCCGGGCCGCCGCCTCGGCGTACGACGAGGGCGCGCCGGCCGCGCAGATCACCCGCAGCGCCGCGATGGCCAAGCTGTTCGCGACCGAGAACGCGCAGTGGGTCGTCGACCAGGCGGTGCAGATCCACGGCGCGCGCGGGCTGGAGCGCGGGCATCTGCTCGAGCGGCTCTACCGTGAGGTGCGGGCGCCGCGCATCTATGAGGGCGCGTCCGAGGTCCAGCGCACGATCATCGGCCGCAGCCTGGTGCGTGCCCGACAGGAAGGGCAGCAGTGACCCGCTACCGAGGCAGCGTCCCGATCACGCACGCGTGGGAGCACTTCCGGTTCTCGGTCGAGGACCGGGTCGCCACGGTGACCCTGGACCGTCCCGAGAAGATGAACCCGCTCACCTTCGAGTCGTACGCCGACCTGCGCGACCTGCTGCACGAGCTGCCGCACCGCGGCGACACCGACGTGCTGGTGATCCGCGGCGAGGGCAAGGGCTTCTGCGGCGGCGGCGACGTCAACGAGATCATCGGCGAGCTGATCCAGATGGATCCGCGTGACCTGATCGGCTTCACCCGGATGACCGGCGACGTGATCAAGGCGATGCGCGAGTGCCCGATCCCGATCATCACCGGCATCCAGGGCATCGCGGCCGGCGCCGGGTCGGTGATCGCGATCGCGTCCGACTTCCGGGTCTGCTCGAGGTCGGCGCGGTTCGCGTTCCTGTTCACCAAGGTCGGGCTCTCCGGCGGCGACATGGGTGCGGCGTACCTGCTGCCCCGGCTGGTCGGCGCCGGCCGTGCCACGGAGCTGTTGATGCTCGGCGACACCATCGACGCGACCACCGCTCGTGACTACGGGTTGGTGTCGCAACTGGTCGACGACAGCGAGCTGGACGGCGCTGTCTCTGCGCTGGCACGTCGGCTCGCCGACGGCCCGACGCTGGCCTACGCGCAGACCAAGTCGCTGATCACCCGCGAGCTCGACATGCCGATCGGGGCGGCGATGGAGCTGGATGCGATGACCCAGGCGCTGCTGATGACCACCTCGGACCACGCTGAGTTCCACGCCGCCTTCAACGAGAAGAGGCCGCCGGAATGGACCGGCCGATGACATCCCGGATCGCGCTGGTCACCGGCGCCTCGCAAGGGATCGGCGCGGCATGCGCGCTGGCGCTCTCGGAGGCCGGCCACCGTGTCGCTCTGGTCGCCCGGTCAGCATCCTCGCTGGAATCGGTGGCTGCGTCTCTTCCCGGCGAGTCGCTGGTGATCCCGACCGACGTCCTCGACCCGATCGCCCTCGAGGCGGCGTTCGCACAGGTCGAGGCGACGTGGGGTCCGGTCGAGATCCTGGTGGTCAACGCCGGGGCTGCGATGTCCGCGCCGATCGTGAAGACGACCGACGAGGACTGGCAGCGGTTGCTCGACCTCAACCTGACCGCGCCGTTCCGCTGCCTGCGCCGGGCACTGCCCGGCATGACCGAGGCTGGGTGGGGGCGCGTGGTCGTCATCGCGTCGATCGCGAGCAAGGTCGGTGGCGCCCGGATCGCGGCGTACGTCGCCAGCAAGCACGGCGTCCTCGGCCTCGTCCGCACCGCGTCCATGGAGGTGGCGCGCACCGGTGTCACCGTGAACGCCGTCTGCCCGGGGTACGTCGACACCCCCATGACGGACGAGTCGGTGGCTCACATCGCTTCGGGCACGGGCCGCAGCCCGGAGGACGCGCGGTCGATCCTCGCGAACAACCAGCCGATCGGGCGCCTCGTGACGGCCTCCGAGGTGGCGTCGGTGGCGATGCTCTGCGTCGACAACGGCGCGGTCAACGGCCAGGGCCTCAACGTCGACGGCGGGGCGGTGCAGTCGTGACCTCCCTGCGTCGGGTCAACCCCGCTTCCCTCGCTCCCCCGTCCGGCTTCTCGCACGCCGTCGTCGCCACCGGCACCACCGTCTTCCTCGCCGGCCAGACCGGGATGACCGCCGACGGTGCGATCGTGGAGGGCGGGGTCGTCCCCCAGTTCGAGCAGGCTCTCGCCAACCTGCTCACCGCCCTTGCCGAAGCCGGCGGCTCCCCCGCCGACCTCGCGTCGCTCACGATCTACATCGTCGACATGGACGACTACCGCACCCACGCCCGCGAGATCGGCGCCGTCTGGAAGCGCCTCGTCGGCACCGACTACCCCGCCATGGCCGGCATCGGGGTCTCCCGGCTCTGGGATGACGACGCTGTGGTCGAGGTGCAGGGGTTCGCAGTAGTGCAGTAGGGGCTACACCGGGTGGTGGCGGACGACATGCGGCAGGTGGATGTGCTGCCGCAGCCCGCCGACCCACCGGGTGCGCGGTCGAGTCGGGCGCAGCTGCCGCGTGGCCGCGGAACGCCGATAGCGCTCTGCCTCCTCCATCCGCTCGGCCATCATCGCCTTCGCGAGAAGGACGTCTCCGACGTACATGTGGGCCTCCTTGTTGCTTGTTCGTCTCACGACCGAGCCTGCGGATAAGGCGCTTCCGATGCATCAGGCAGTCGCCCTATTTCGTCATCTGGAGGATGCTGAGGCCGTGCGTAGGATGCGGAGCGCGCGTCTGGTGGGTCGGGAGATCGAGCTCGACTCACTGCGGG
This sequence comes from uncultured Actinomycetota bacterium, assembly GCA_963806945.1. GTDB lineage: Bacteria > Actinomycetota > Actinomycetes > Propionibacteriales > Nocardioidaceae > Nocardioides. The sequence goes on along the minus strand of CAWDZH010000007.1, from coordinate 794,425 downwards.
ACAGCGTCGCCCTGGCACGGGGCGGGCAGTCCCGCCTGCTGGTCGTCGACGGCGAGGCCGGCATCGGCAAGACCCGGCTCGTCGAAGAGGGCGTGGCAGCCTTACGCCAGCCGACCGACCTCGTCGCCACTGGCCGCGGGCTCGCGGTGGGCAGGGAGATCCCGTTCGGTGTCGCCTCGGACGTGCTGCGTGACCTCGCCCGCCAGCAGCACCCCCACGGTCTCGACGCGGCGCTGGCGGCCTTGCAGGGACGAAACCGTAGCGAGGTGTTCGACGCCTTCACGACGATCGTCGAACGGTTGGCCGCCGATCGGTTGCTATGGCTCGTGTTCGAGGACGTCCACTGGGCGGACGGCTCGAGCCGGGACCTGATCGACTACCTGGCCCGGGTCGTGGACGATCGCGAGCTCATGGTCCTGGTCACCCGCCGTACCCACGACCAGCCACCGTCCGCCGACCTGGAGCGATTCCTCTCCGAGCTGGTACGCCGCCCGAACGCCGACCACCTCGAGCTCGGCCGGCTCCGTCCCGACGAGGTGCGGATGCAGGTCGCCGACATCCTCGCCGGCGATCCCGGGGGGCCGCTCCTCGAGCGAGCCGTGGCGCTCGGCCAGGGGAATCCCTTCCTGACCGAGGAGGTCGTCGCCGGCCCTCGCGGCGGCGTGGGCTCCATCGGCAGGTCGATGCTGTCGCGTGTCGCCGACCTGCCGCCTGGTGCGCGCGACCTGGTCCACGCTGCGTCGCTCGGGGAGGGCCACCTGTGGCACACCCTGCTGGCCCGCGTGCTCGGTGTCGACAGTGATTCGGCCGGGGCCGCGGCGGCGGAGGCCGTTGCGGCGTACGTCCTCGAGGTCGACGACTCGAGGCAGGGCTACCGCTTCCGGCACGCGTTGCTGCGTGAGGCGGTGGCCGACTCGCTGCTGCCCGGTCAGCGGAATGCCTGGCACCGGAGGTGGGCGGAGCAGCTCACCGCCGACCCGGGCCCGCTCGGCGTCGCCGAGGCAGACGTCGCGGCGGCGCACCACTGGTTCCACACCGACGACAGGGTGGCTGCGCTCGCCTCGGCGGTGAGGGCGGGCGAGGCGGCCGAGCGGATGCAGGCAGCCCCGGAGCATGCACTGTGGGACCTCCGGGTGCTGGACCTGTGGGAACGGGTCCCGGATGCCCGCGCCCACGCCGGATACGACCGACTCGACTTCGTGTGGGACGCGTTCGCCGCAATCGGCGCCTGTCAGGACTGGTCGACGGGTCTGGCTCTCGCCGAACGCGAGCTCCGTCACCCCGACGCGGCCGCCGATCCGGTGTGGCGCATCAACCTGGAGATGGAGCGGACCGGATGCAGGCAGCAGCTGGGACTGGAAGCCGACGCGCCGGTGACCCTCGAGGCCGACATCGAGACGCTGCTGAGCACCCCTCCTGAGCGCGAGAACAATCTGCTGAGCCGGACCCTCCTCCACTACGGGGAACTGGTGCGGTGGACCGGTCGGACGGCGGACGCCGACCGCTTGCTGAGCCGCGCGTTGCAGGTGAGCCGGCAAACCCTGGCCCCCGAGCGGACACACGACGCTCACCCGGAGTACGTCAGGAACGCCACCGAGACCCGCTGGATGATCGAGAGCTCGCTGGCGGAGCGGTCCCTGGAGGCCGGCCGGACGGACGAGGCGCTCGAGGCGATGGAGCGCGTGTGTGTCGAGGCGGCTGCGGCGGACTACCCGGGCTGGGTCTCCCTGATGCTGCCGACAGCCCGCAGCTCCCTGCTGACGACAGCCGGTCGCAGCCGAGAGGCGCTCGCGGTGGCGCGACAGGCGCTCGAACGGGTGGACCACCCCCAGCTCAACAAGACCGACGCGTTCAACGCCATGGAGGCGCTCTGGGAGGCCCTCCTCGACCTCGGCGAGTGGGACGAGGCCCAGCACTGGCTCGACGTGTCGGAGGACCTCCACCTCACCGGCATCCGGGCCGGCCTCCGCCACCTGGCGCAGTGCCGGCTCTCGTGCTCACGCGGTGACCCTGCCAGGGCCGAGAGGGCCCTCGCCGACGCCACGCAGCTGCTGTGGCAGACCGCCTCGCCGGTGGTGCCCGGGACTCTCCGCACCTGGGCTGAGATCCAGCTGGCCGACGCGCGGGGACGACACCGCGAAGCAGTCGCGCTGCTGAGCCAGATCACGTCGGAACCGGACAGCACCCACCCACCCGGATGGATCGACGTCCTGCTGGCCGCGCGCGTGATCGCCGACGCCGCAGTGCCGGACCCCGACACGTGGTCGGCGACGATCCGCTCCTTGGCCGCCACCGTTCACGCTCATGGCGACGTCGGACTTGCGTGGACCGCGCACCTCGACGGTGAGCTGCGCCGCCTCGCCCAGGTGACCGACCCGGAGCCGTGGCAGCAGGCGGTCAGGGCATGGGCGCGGATAGAGCGGCCGCACGAGCAGGGCTGGGCGTCGATGCGCCTGGGTCAGTGCCATGTTCGCAACCGAGATCGCGCACAGGCCGTGGAGCCGCTCGCGCATGCCCTTCAGATCGGCAGACGCCTCAAGGCCGAGCCACTGATCGAGGCGGTCGCACGGGTCGCACGGCCGGCGAGGCTCGACATCGGTCTCCAGCCGCCAGCCCAGCGGCGAGCGCTCCCTTTGACGGCCCGCGAGGCAGACGTGCTCCGGCTGGTGGCGTCCGGGCGCACGAACGGCGAGATCGCCCGCGAGCTCGTCATCTCGACCAAGACAGCCAGCGTGCACGTGTCACACATCCTGTCCAAGCTCGGCGTACGCTCGCGCACCGAAGCAGCGGCCATCGCCTTGCGTCACGATCTCCTCCCCGAGGACACCGAGGGCTGACCTCACTTCACCGGGTCCCCGCCGACCTGACCTGACCCACGATCTACATTGTCAGCATGGACGACAACCGCACCCACGCCCGTTTCGCTGTGGTGCAGCAGCGATGAACACCAAGCTCGTCGCCCTGGTCCTCATCGTGGCTCTCGTAGCCACCGGCATCGGTACTGGTCTCGCCGTCCTGATCAGCAGATAAGACCGCTTACACGACTCTGGGGGACCCCTTGCTTCACCCGCGCGCGGCAGCACTGTCCCGGACCGTGCTCACCCTCCGCACCGTGGCCGTCGCCGCCGCGCTCATCGCGACTGCCGCCGTCGCCGCCCCGCTCGCCCCCGCAGACGCCGCCCGAGACCGTGTCGTCATTCAGGTCAACAACAGTGAGGTGTTCTCACCGAACGGAGACCACTCGAAGGATCGGGCCCGCCTCGGGTTCACCTTGGGCGAGCGGTCCGAGGTGACCGTCATCGTGCACCGCACCAACAAGCTGCGGACCAAGGTGTACAGGCAGAAGCTCGGCGAACTCTCACGCGGCCGCCACACCTGGACGTGGAAGGGCAAGAACCTCGGCGGCAAGGTGGTTCGCGACGGCCGCTACTCCGCCGTCTTCGTCGCCGACCAGGTCGCCCAGGGCGGAATGACGCGTCGCGACTCGTCGGATGTCTTTGTCGCTACCAGCTTCGAAACGACGTGGGAACCGGAACTGAACGCGGACACCGTCTACCCCAACACCACGCTGACCCGAGACTTCATCGGGATGACCCTGGGCGACGACGGCGCCGACCCGATGACCACCCTGGGCCAAGTCGTCATGACGGTGAACGACGCACAGGGCCGCGAGGTTTTGAAGCCGCACCGCTTCGAGTACCACTCGACTCCCTACACGCCGCCCATGCCCATCCTCATCTCAGGTCGCGACGACCACAACCGGCCCCTACCAGCCGGGGCGTACAGATGGAACTTCAAGGTGTGGGACCGGGCCGGGAATGCTGGCACCTCGAAGGCGGTCACCGTGCATGTGTCCGACCAGCCACTGGTGGAGGCGTCCGGATCCTTGGCCGCGCCGCCGACCGGCTCCTGGAAGGCGTCCCAGCTCACGAGCGACCCCCAGATGGCAACGCCGACGTCACAGGGACGCGATGGTCGTTCGTCGACGGCAGTTTGCTGCGACCCGCAGCCGATCCCGTGCGGCACCGTGGTGCCGTCCGAGGTCTACCACGACCACGGCGCGGCGAGCTTCCGTTCATCGGACACCTGCGGTGATACCTGGCTACGACCTAGCGTGGCATCGGCCGACGGCAGTCTGGAGGTGGACACGATGTCGCCGCGGGTGGCTCCCCGTGGGCTGCAGACGTCGTGGCTGGCGATGCGAGGCAAGCCGACGGTGACCGGTGAGGTCGACACCGCTCGACTGTCCGACCGGCGCGCTCCTCACGTCCTTTCGGACGCGGTCGCGGAGGAGTCCGTGACGACGACCCAGCCACGCAGCTATCCCTGGGAGCCGCCCTACTCCAAGGGCTACATGTGGCGCGTCAACTGGTCGATCGCGACTGTCGGCGTGGACTCGTACGATGTCGCTGCCGTCACCGTGCACTACACGTTTCTGACCCCGCAGACGTCCTGAGCAACGCCCCCCCCAGGTTTGTCGCCTTGGGATCAAGCGATCGCGGGTGCGAACCACTAGCACGGCGTGCAGCGACATCACTAGTGTCGGAGCGACCAGCCGTCGCGAGGTCAGGAGCCGCCATGTCGCAGGTGCAGCAGCACAAGTTCGAGCTCGACGAGAGCGAGATGCCCACGCGTTGGTACAACGTGCTGCACGACCTGCCGACCCCACCTCCGCCGGTGCTGCACCCGGGGACCGGACAGCCGGTGGGCCCGGACGACCTGGCGCCGCTGTTCCCGATGGACCTGATCCTCCAGGAGGTGTCCACCGATCAGTACATCGACATTCCCGAGGAGGTGCTCGACGTCTACCGGCTGTGGCGCCCGAGCCCCCTGTATCGCGCGCACCGGCTGGAGAAGGCGCTGGGGACGCCGGCCCGGATCTACTACAAGTACGAAGGTGTCTCCCCCGCCGGCTCGCACAAGCCGAACACCGCAGTTCCCCAGGCTTTCTACAACGCCAAGGCCGGGATCAAGCGGCTGACCACGGAGACCGGGGCCGGCCAGTGGGGCACCGCCCTGGCGTTCGCGTGCGCACAGTTCGGCCTGGCCTGCGAGGTCTGGCAGGTGCGGGCGTCGTACGACCAGAAGCCCTACCGGCGGATGATGATCGAGACGTTCGGCGGCACCGTGCACCCCAGCCCCTCGGAGCTGACGGAGGCCGGCCGGAACATCCTGGCCGAGCACCCCGACTCCACGGGATCGCTGGGCATTGCCATCAGTGAGGCGGTCGAGGTCGCGGCCCAGGACCCGACCTCCAACTATGCGCTCGGCAGCGTGCTCAACCATGTGCTGATGCACCAGACGATCATCGGCGAAGAGGCCCTGCTCCAGCTCGCCAAGGCCGGCGAGACCCCCGACCTCCTCATCGGCTGCACCGGAGGCGGTTCGAACTTCGGCGGGTTGATGTTCCCGTTCCTGAGGGAGAAGTGGCAGGGCCGGATGAACCCGCGCGTGCTGGCGGTGGAGCCGGCTGCGTGCCCCTCGCTGACCCAAGGCACCTACGCCTACGACTTCGGGGACACCGCAGGGATGACTCCGCTGATGAAGATGCACACCCTGGGCCACGACTTCGTGCCCGATCCGATCCATGCCGGCGGCCTTCGCTACCACGGGATGAGCCCGCTGATCAGTCATCTCTACGAGACCGGCGAGATGGACGCGGTCGCCAAGCCGCAGACCGAGTGCTTCGCCGCAGGGGTGCAGTTCGCCCGCACCGAGGGCATCGTGCCCGCCCCCGAACCGACGCACGCGCTCGCAGCCACCATTGAGGAGGCGCTGCGCTGCAAGGAGACCGGTGAGGAGAAGGTGATCGTGACCGCGCTGTGCGGGCACGGCCATCTCGACCTGCCCGCCTACGACGCCTACCTGTCCGGCAACGTCACCGATCACCGGTGGGAGGACGCCGACATCCAGGCCGCCCTGGCCGACTCGCTCTCCAGGCTGCCGACGATGGCCTGATCTTGCACCCCGCGTCGTACGACTACGTCGCTCGGCGTCCGGAGCCAACGTAGGCGAGGCCGGGGATCCTGAGCCCTTCTGAGGTTTCGTACTGCGACAGCCCGTCGCGGACCGTCTCGCGGAGGGCAGCCATCTCGTCGGCAGGCAGGGCTGCGAGGCGCCTCTTCAGCGGGCCTGCGAGATCGATGCGCAACTGCCAGTAGTCCTCGAAGGAGGCGTCGTGGGTGGGTAGGTCAACCTGCTGCACGCTGACCTGTTCGAGGCCCGCCGCGGTCATGACAGTCTCGAGCGCCCCGTCGGCGCCCAGGGAGAACGGGCCCGGCGTTCCAGCGGGGGGCACGGCTGTGCCGGTGTGCCGTTCCACCGCGTCTGCCAGCACTCCGAGCCACGGGTTGCGATCGCGTGGACCCCACACCGCGATGGCCGCTCGGCCGCCCGGCCGCAGGACGCGGACAATCTCCGTGGCGGCCCGGACCGGGTCGAGTGCGAACATGAGTCCCTCGCGGCAGACAACGATGTCGAACGAGTCGTCGGGCACGTCGATCTGCTCAAGATCGAGGACCTGCGCGCTGACCTGGGTGGCCTGATCGCGAGACGCCGCGAGCGTGGCCGCGATCGCCACCATCTCCGGCGCCACGTCGGACAGGACGACCCGTCCGCCTGGTGTGACGTGGTCGGCGATCGCCAGGCCGAGGCCACCTGCGCCGCAGGCGAGCTCGAGCACCTCGTCGCCTGGAGCAGCCGCAACGGCCTCGACCATGAGCTGGGTGACCCGCTTCGCGCGCTGCTCGACGTGGTCCACATGCTCGCCCCAGGATTCCGCGACGGAGCCCCACATCTGGTGCACACGGTTGCGGATCTGCTCGGCCGACGGCCGTTCAACAGTCTCTGAAGACATCTCGGATCCTTCCTGGCAATTCGTTACACTCTATGTGTATCGAATACTGCTAGGTTAGCCCGATGACCGCCGAAGTCAAGGGATCGCGGGCCTATGACTCCTCGCTGCGCACGCAGCAGTCCGCCGCTCGCCGGCTCGCGCTCGCCCAGGCCGCCCGCGGTCTCTTCATCGAACGCGGATATCCGGCCACCACGATGGAGGCGGTCGCGACCCGCTCAGACGTGTCGCTCAAGACGGTCTACAACGCCCACGGCACCAAGGCGGGTCTGCTGAGGGCGGTCTGGGACCTCTCCCTCAAGGGCGATCTCGACGACGCACCCATCGCCGAGCGGGACTGGTACGCCGCACTCCTGGCCGAACCGGATCCGCACCGGCAGCTGGCGCTGACGGCCGAGAACTCCCGGATCGTCAAGACGCGCATCGGTCCCATGCTCCGGGTGATCCGGGACGCCGCACCCATCGACGAAGACCTCGCGGCCCTGTGGGACCTGATCCAGACTGACTTCTGGGCCAATCAGCGCGCCATCGTCGAGAGGTTGGCCGACAGCGGCTCCCTGCGACCCGAACTCGACGTGCAGCGCGCCACTGACCTGTTGTGGACGCTCAACCACCCGGACGTCTGGCTTTTGCTCGTCGATCGGCGCGGCTGGTCGCCAGAGGAGTGGGAGAGCTGGTTCGCCGACACCTCCCGGGAGCAGCTGCTCGGCGCGCGACGATCCTGATCTCAGGCCACTGCTCGCCACCGGTGGTGGCCCGCGCACTGACGTGCTTGAACGCCAGCCACCTTCCGAGACAAATCAACGTGAGTTAAGTGTGGCTACTCAACGAGGTTGCGTTCGCGCAGGGCACTCTTGTCGTGAGCCGTCCCTCGTGACCTTCAGGGGACCCCCGGAGACGGGACTGGAAGAGGAGCAGCTGTGCCGGAGCCCACGTTCCAATGCCCCAACCCGCGTTGCCGTCTCGAACTGGCAGTGGGCAGCGAAGAATGCTCGGCATGCCGGATGTGTCTCTCTGGCCCGGACGCGGCACGGCTGTGGCAGGTCAACCAGCAGATCGTTGCGCTCACCGACGAGTCGGCCCAGCTCGTCGCCAGGTTGCTGCGCCCGGCCTCGACGCGGACGCCCGCCATGCTGGGATCCCCCACGACCCACGTCCCGACCGATGACACTTCCCTCGCCGGTGCACCCTTCGTAGGCCACCCGTACCCCACCACCATCGCCAACTCGCCTGCCACGGCCCGGAAGTCGCCGTCGGGTCAGCAGCTGTTGTTGGGCCTCGGTGCGCTCCTGCTGCTCTCGGCAGCAGCGTTCTTCTTGTTCATCGTGTGGTCTGTGGTCGGCATCATCGGGCAGGCCCTGATCATGGCCACCTTGACCGGTGCCGCCGTGGCCGGTTCGGTGATGGCGACCAGACGCGGGTTGTCGGCTGCAGCGGAAACGGCTGCGATGATCGCCACCGGTCTGCTGGTCATCGACCTGACGGCTGCACACGGGCTGAACTTGGCGGGGCTCGGAGCGCTACCCGTCGACCGGTACTGGGCAGCTGCCGCCGTGCTGGGTGCCGCCTTGTTGGTCGGATGGGACCGGCTGGTGCCCCGCACACAGGACGGGACCCCGTTGCGTCGCGTGCTGGTCTACCGGCCCGCTGCCGCACTTCTGTTGGCTGTCGCGCCGTGGTGTCTGCTCAGTGCTCTCACCTCCAACGGTGCCCCGGTCGCCGGGCTGGGGTTGGTCGCGCTCACCTCCGCTGCCCTCGGGTTTGCTGCTGTCAGCTTCGATGAGCCGTTGCCGCAACGAGCGGGCACCGTCACGGTCTGGCCGCGTCTGCCGCTCTCAACGTTTCCGCTGTTCGGGTCTGCGGCCATCGCGTTCCTCATGCATGTGGCTTCTGGCCTGCAGGTCGGCTACCAGGTGTCCGGTGATCTTCCCTACCGGTACAGCGCATTCGGGATGCTCCTGCTTGGTCCGGTCCTGTGCGCCGTGCTCAGCAGCCGGGCTGGGGCGCGGATCGGAATCTCCGAAGGCATACGGTCGCGGTTGCCGATGGTGGCGACACTGTGGGCGGTACCGGTGTTCGGCATCCCGTTCCTGGACCTGCCGTACACGGTGATGATTGCCGCCTCCGTCGCACTGGGTGCGGTCGCTGTCGGGTTGCACCTGGGTCGGATGCCCGGCTCCTCGCAGGTGCGGGCTGCTTGGCGCACCGCCTTGGCCGGCGTGGTGTTCGTGGCACAACCGCTGCTGGGTGCGGTGGTCTACCTGCTCGCCGAGAATCGGGAACGGACACTGGCGGACGCCGCCACCTTTACGCCGAGCCTCTCGGCCACGCCGGCTGTCCTGCTCGTACTGGTCCCGGTGTCGGTGTGGGCGGCCACCGCATGCGTGGCTGTGGTGCGGTTGCGTTCTCGTCGGTGGGTGCTACTGGCCCAGGTGTCGGTCCTGGCGACCGTGGTGGTGGCGCTACGCGACGCCGACGCCACACTCTGGCTGGGCGTGAGCCTGTGCGCCGTCGCCGCAAACGTGGCATTGGGTTGGGTTGCGGTGCGCCGTGCCGCAACCGGCAAGAAGCCCGCTGCTCCCCCGCAGCTGACCGACCCGAAGACACCGCGCCCGGCAGCCACGTTCTGGGACGTGACCGACCTGTCCGCAGTGCTGTTCGGTGGCATCTACACCTCCCTCGCCATCGCTCACACATACTCGGTCGAAACGCTGTCGCTGGTACTGGTCACCGCCGGCGTCCTGACGTTGCTCTACGCAGCCTCGCCCGACCGGTTGGCCTTCGCCTACCTCGGTTCGTTGTCCATCTCTGCCGGTACCGCCGCCTTGTCCTGGCAAGCCGAACTCGAAGCCATCGAGGTCTACACAGGCCCGCTGGTACTCCTTCTGGCAGGCATCGGGTTCGTGCAATGGACCCGCGACCAGCACCAGTCCACGACCCTCACCATGGGGCCGGCGTTGTCGGCTGCGATGGGACCGACCCTGCTGGTCGCGATCACTACCGGCGACAACCTCCGCCTCCTCATTCTCACCACGTTCGCTGTGGTGGCTCTCCTCGTCGGGCTCGCCCGACAGTGGAAGGCCCCGGTCGCGACCAGCACCCTGGTCCTCGCGGCCATCGCGTTCACCCAAGGTGGCCCGCTGATGGCCTACGTACCCGGCTGGCTCATCCTGGGTGTCGCCGGAGCAGCACTCCTGACCGCCGGAGTCGCCTGGGAACGTGCCGTCAACGCCGGACGTGTCGCCAACCGTTGGTTCCTCACCCTGAACTGACCCGAAGTCCACCAACCAGGGCGTGCGCCCGGCAGCACGGATTCTGGTAGAAACGAGACGCGTCCGTAGTGGAGGTGACGATGTGGCCAGCGGCCCTGGAGGGCACACGGTCTTGGCTATGGCCGAGGGTGAGGCGTTCGGCTCGCTCCGGAAGCGACCGACGTCTCGGCTGGAACGATTCGCCCTTGGCCGCGCGCTGCGTAAGCAGGTGCCCCGCAAGGCCTTGGGGGGATGGGAGGCATCGGTTGGCCGGCGGGACCCAGTCCAGCTGATCCAGGCATCGCATCGAGGACGAGTGGACGAACTGATCCCGATCCGAGTCAGCCGGATGGTCAGCTCGCCGTACGGCTTCCTTCGCGGGACCGCCATCGTGATGGCCGAGGACGTCGCCGGGTTGCCGGCGACGGGGATCACGCCCGTGATCTGCGGCGACGCGCACCTCGGGAACTTCGGTTTCTACGCGTCGCCCGAGGGGGAGCTCGTGATCGATCTCAATGACTTCGACGAGGCACATCCGGGGTGTTGGGAGTGGGATCTTCGGCGACTCGTCGCCAGCATCTGGGTGGCCGGGCGCGAGAACTCCTCCAGCGAGCAGCAGTGCTCGGATGCTGTCAGGTCGTGCGTGTCGGCCTATCGGGCGGAGGTGTACTTCTTGGCAGAACAGCCTCTGCTCATGCGTTCCTACAATCGGCTGGACGTGAAGCGCCTGCACGAGACCGCCACCGAGAAGACGCTCCGGGCCGAGATCGGACGGTCTGCCAAGCGGGCCCGAAACCGGACAAGTGATCGCGCGCTACCGCGCTTCACCCGCGAGCATGAGGGGCGTCGGCACATCGTGGACGAGCCGCCTCTGATCACCCACGTCCCGGAGCAGGACGGTGAACTGATCGCGGCCGCGCTGGATGAATATCTGACCACCCTGGCTCCGCACTGGCGGCGGGTGCTGGGCGGCTACACCTTGGTGGACATAGCTCACAAGGTCGTCGGCGTCGGCAGCGTCGGCTTGCGTGCCTACGTGGCGCTGCTCGAGGGCAGCAGCCCTGAGGACGTCTTGTTCCTCCAGCTCAAACAGGCGCGTCGATCAGTGCTGGCCGAGCATGTGCACGGCGAGTCTGCCTGGCACGCTCACCAGGGCCAGCGAGTGGTGGAGTACCAGCAGGCCCTGCAGACAGTGAGTGATCCACTCCTTGGGTGGACCACCGTTGACGAGCGACAGTATTACGTTCGGCAGTTCCGGAACATGAAGGGCACAATCCCGCTCGACGCCATCGATCCCGCGGCGCTGGCTGACTACGCCGGCATCGTCGGACACCTGTTGGCCAAGGGCCACGCCCGTACTAGTGGCGCTTCCATGATCGCGGGGTATGCCGGCCGCTCTGAGAAGCTGGACCGCGCGATGGCCCAATTCGCTCGGGCGTACGCGGACCAAACCGAAGCCGACCACGCCGATCTGGTCCGGGCGGTCCGGAGGGGAGCGGTGCCGGTCACGGAGGGCGCTCTGGATCGCGCCGGCTCCGCCTTCCGCCCCTGAACTGTCGAAGCCCGGCTCCTCCGCCGGCGTGCCAGGTTCGGATCATTGAAGGTCTGCCGCTTCGCGGCGGTAAGACGCGCCTCGGTCCGAGGTGGCGCTCGGCGCCGACCCTCGCTCCCGCGCATTCGTTGACCATCTTCCTCAGTTGAAGTCTGATGGAAGGATGCAGGAGACACTCGTGCACGGGCGTCGCCCGGGCAGCGTCCCCACCTACTCTCAGGAGCTCCTTGAGCTACTGCGCATCGTTGTGGTGGCCGGGGTGTCTGTCGGGATCCTCGTCATCGGACTTGGCAGCCGGCTGGCCATGCTCGTGCTCCGAGTCACCTCGCCGCGCCACGTGGTCGGCATGGAGTCAGACGATGGCTTCGAGATCGGGCGGATCACGTTGTTGGGCAGCTATCAGCTGCTTGCGTTGGGCGCCGCGGTGGGAGTGATCGGGGCGCTCGCGTACGTCGCGGTGGCACCGTGGCTGATCGGGCCCGGTTGGTTCCGGCGGCTCACGGTTGGGCTGACCGCCGGAGCGCTGGTCGGATCCCTGGTCATCGTGCCTGGGGGCATCGATTTCACATTCCTCGAGCCGACCTGGTTGGCCGTTGCCTTCTTCGTCGGGCTACCGGTCGGGTCCGGAATCCTGCTGACCTTGGCTGTGGATCTGGTCGCAGAACCCGACCTCTGGACCGGCCGTGGTCGTACAGTCTGGATGCTCCCGGTCGCGCTGTTGGCTCTGGTGCCTCCGGCTGTCCTTGTGCTCGTCCCAGTGGTCGCGATCGTGGCGGTGCTGCTGCCCCTGCGAAGGCTTTTCCTACAGCCGCTTCTTGCCTCACGAATCGGAAGGCTCGCGGTTCGGGGTGCCTTCCTCGTCATCCCGGCGCTGTCGTTCATGGCACTGGGTGAGGACCTGGCCGAGCTCTATTAGGACCTGCGGACCCCCCCGGACAGGCGAGACCATGGGGTCGTCATCAGCGCGGATCCGGTGACGCGGACTCCCAATTGCGCCTCGCCAGCGGGGAGGTCGGCCCTTGCTGGCGTGTGTCACGGTTCCAGCTCGGTTGGGAGCGGTCGGACGCTGCGCGCCGAGCCTGCCATCCAGAGACCGATGAGCGCCCAGATGATGGCCAGCGGTGCAACGACGGCGTTGGGCACGTACTCACTGACATAGACCAGGGTGAGCACGGAGACCGGGATCCAGGTCAGCAGCATCAGCCCGGACCACCAAGGTAGGTGAGGCCACACCAGCAAGCCCACCGCGTAGCCGGTCATTCCGGGCAGCAGGAGCAAGAGAGTCGCCAAGATTTCGAGGCCGAAACCGTTGCTCCACAACACGGTGCCGACGGTGCCTGGCGCCGACATGCCCCAGTACGAGATGAAGTCACCGAGGGCCGCAAACAACAACCCCCACCACAGCGCCCGCCACGTCCACCGCTCGAGCCGGGCCTCACCACCCGACGCCACGTAACGCCGGTGGACCGCCAACGTCAGCGGCATCATGGCCAGGTAGACGACGAAGAAGCCCTTCCCGTATACCTCGTAGGGACCCAGATCTGGTCGACCGAAGGATAGGGCGCCCCACGACTCCAGCGTGGGGCCGAACGTACGAGGCACCCACCGCATGCCTGCCCAGTCTGTGTCCGGCGGGTCGTAGACCCAGACGGATTCCATGGGCGGGGTGAGCACGAGGGCCCAGAGTGCGCCCACGAGGGCCAGGCGCATTGCGAGGGTCTCGCCCGCAAGTCTCTCGGGAAAGCGCGGCCTCCACATGAGCCTCAGTATCGAGCACCGGGGCTGCGCCGCCACTCGAGGCCAGGCGCAGCCAGCCACTCCTGCGCTCCTCAATGCAGGCCGAGGTCAGTCGGTCAGCATCCGGGGCGGGTGCGGCGGCAGGCCGTGGCGCGACAATGACTTCGACGCTCGTCCACAGCCCTGCGGCACGAACCATCAAGGCTGTCAGTGGTCAGTGCTTGGGTTGAGCCATGACCACATCGCAGCTCGAGAGGCCCGGGGTTCACCCGGTGCTCGAGCATGCGGACACGCGACGGCTGGCGCGGCTGCGGGAGGAGCTGGCGGCGATCACGGGCGATCCCGAGCGGCGCGATCCCCTGTCCGACGTCCACCGGATCGACCAGCTCCGGCTCCTCGAGGAGATCAAGGCGGCCGCGGCCGCGGCGCAGGCCTCGATCACCGTGGAGTTCGAGCGGTCCCAGTTGGCCCAGCAGGATGCCGCCGGCGTACGCCGCGACCAGCGCGGCCGCGGCATCGGCGACCAGGTCGCGCTGGCGCGGGGGTGCCCGGCGTCGCAGGGTGCCCGCCACCTCGGGTTCGCCAAGGCGATGGCCGAGATGCCCCACACCTTCGCCCTGCTCGGCGACGGCCACCTCGATGAGTGGACCGCGACCCTGTTGGTCCGGGAGACCGCGATCCTCACCCTCGAGGACCGCCAGTGCGTCGACGAGCGGCTGTGCGCGATGACCGTCGACACGGCCACCGGCGAGCTGAGCGATCCGGTGGTGCTCGGCTGGACACCCCGCAAGGTCGCCCGCGCCGCCCGCGCACTGGCGGCCGAACTGGACCCGGGGGCCGCCGTGCGCCGCAGCGCGAAGGCCCACTCCGACCGACGCGTCAGCATCCGGCCGGCGCCGGACACCATGGCCTACGTGACCGGGCTCCTGCCCGTCGCCCAGGGCGTCGCCGTGTGGGCCAGCCTCAAGGCCGCAGCCAGAGCAGAGAAGGCAGCCGGCGACGAACGCAGCGAATCCCAGCTCATGGCCGACCTCTTCGTCCAGCGACTCACCGGCCAGGCCACCGCGAGAGCCGTGCCCGTCGAGATCCAGCTCGTGATGACTCCCGACTCGCTCCTCGGGGCCTCCGACCGGCCCGCCCGCATCGGTGACTGCGTCGTCCCCGCACAGACCGCTCGCGACCTCGCCGGCCGCACCGACGCGCCCCGCTGGCTGCGCCGACTGTTCACCGACCCGGTCTCCGGCGTCGCCACGGCGGCCGACCCACGACGCCGCCGGTTCACCGGCAAGGACGCCCGCTTCCTCGACCTCCGTGACCAGACGTGTCGCCACCCGCGCTGCGACGCCGAGATCGCCGACCACGACCACGTCGTCCGCGTCGCCGACGGCGGCGAGACCACCCGCACCAACGGCCAAGGGCTCTGCGAGGCGCACAACCTGGTCAAGGAGATGCCGGGCTGGATAACTCGAGTGCGCGACCTCAGGCCTGGGCGGCACACCGTCGAGGTCCGCACCCCCACCGGACACACCTACCGATCCCACGCACCGCCCGCTCTGCCGCCGATGGTGTGACCGCGCAGTTCCGGTGGAAGCCGTGGTCCCCAGGGTGGCGGCGGACCGGGTTGCGGGTCTAGCGTCGTAGGCACCTGCCTCGGAGGAGCCCCCGATGATCGACAGCTATCCGATCCTGACCCTCGTTCCACCACTGCTGGCGATCGGCTTGGTGGTGGCCACCCGCAAGGTCTTGTTGAGCCTCGGTCTCGGCGTCGTGAGCGCCGCGCTGCTGATCGAGGGCTTCTCGCCCTGGGGCTCGGTCAAGCAGGTCGTCGGGGCGTTCGGCGACATCTTCTGGGTCGACGGTGCGGTGAACACGACGAAGGTCTACATCCTGATCTTCACCCTCATGCTCGGCGTCATCACCGCGTTCATCATGATGTCGGGCGGCACCCGGGCCTTCGCCGACTGGGCCCAGACCAAGATCAAGACCCGCCGCGGGGCGACCATGCTCCCGGCGGGGCTGGGCGTGGCGATCTTCGTCGACGACTACTTCAACGCGTTGGCCGTCGGCCAGGTGAGCCGGCCCGTGACCGACACCCACCGGGTGTCGCGGGCCAAGCTGGCCTACCTGGTGGATTCCACCTCGGCCCCCGTGGCCGTGCTGGCGCCGTTCTCGAGCTGGGGGGCGTTCATCCTCGGCCTGATCGGGACCGAGGTCGCGGCCTCGTCCCTGGAGGTCAGTGACATCAACGCGTTCCTCCAGGCGGCCGGGGCGAACTACTACGCCTTCGCGGCGTTGCTGCTCGTCGCCCTGGTCGCCACCCTGCAGCTGGACCTGGGGCCGATGCGTTCCGAGGAGCGGCGAGCGATCCTCGAAGGTGAGCCCTTCGACGCCAGCGACGACATCCCCGGTCAGCTCGCCGAGGACCTGCCGGTGCACCGCCCGGGCGCCAAGCTCGCCCTCATCGTGCCGTTCGTGCTGCTGGTGGTCGGCGTCCTCGGCGGCATCGTGTGGACCGGCCAGCGGGCCGCAGGCTCGTGGTCGGTCGTCGACATCCTCGCCTCGACCGACGTCACGTTCGCGCTGATCGTCGGCGGCGCGCTCGGCCTGGCCGCGGCCCTGTACTACTACGCGCGCGACACCTCCGAGAACCCGAAGTTCGGCACCAGCACCTTCGGACGCGGATGGCTCGAGGGCGTCAAGTCGATGACGCCCGCGGTCAGCATCCTGATCCTGGCCTGGATGCTCGGAGCCCTGATCGAGGCCCTCGGCACCGGGGACTACCTCGCCGGCCTGATCGAGAGCTCCTCGATCACTCCGGCCTGGCTGATCCCGATCGTGTTCCTGCTCGCCGCCGCGATGGCCTTCGCGACCGGCACCTCCTGGGGTTCCTTCGGACTGCTGATCCCCTTGGCCGGGGGCATCATCAACTCCCTGGACGCCCCCGAGCTGCTGCTGCCCGCGCTGGGCGCGGTGCTCGCCGGAGCCGTCTCGGGCGACCACGCCTCGCCGATCTCCGACACCACGATCCTCAGTGCCACCGGGGCCGGGTGCAACGTGATCACCCACGTCACCACCCAGCTGCCCTACATGATCACCGCGGTCGTCGCCTCGACGGTGGGGTACGTGATGGTGGCCCTCGGTGGTTCGGCGACCCTCGGCCTCGGGGTCACCCTGGTGGTCACCGGCGGACTGGCCTTCATCGCCATGCGGGTGTGGGGGCCGGTCGTCGACGAAGCGCAGATGCCCCAACGCCTGGGGACCGATTCGGCCTGAGAGGCTCTGACGTCGGTACGACGGCGCTGACTAACCCTGGCGCGCCGCCCGCTTCGCGGCGGCTTCGTCGCGTTGCTCGACGAACCGGGTGGCCTGCTCGTCCAGCGCCGCGATCGCGGCGGCGAGCTCCTGGCGAGCCCGCTCGCCCTCCTCGTCCAGCCCCTCGAGCTCGAACAGCTTCCACTGCCGCACCAGCGGCATGACGATGTCGTCGTGGTGGATGCGGAGGTCGTAGATGCCGGCCCTGGCCATCTGGACCGCCTTGCGTGCGAAACCAGGGATCACGGAACCGGGCATCTGGAAGTCGACGACCTCGTCGGCGATCGCGCGCATGGTCGGGCCGGGCGCGATCTGCAACGCGGCGTCGACGATGTTGCGGTAGAAGATCATGTGCAGGTTCTCGTCCTTCGCGACGCGGGTGAGCAACCGCTCCGCGACCGGGTCGTTCGTGATCTTGCCCGTGTTGCGGTGCGAGACCCGCGTCGCGAGCTCCTGGAACGACACATAGGCGCACACGTGCAGGAGCGGCTTCTCCCCGGTGTCGAAACCGGCCTCCATGGTCTGCATCCGCGCCTGCTCGAGCTCGTCCGGGTCCACGCCGCGCGTGACCAGAAGATAGTCACGGATGCAGAAGGCATGGCGGCCCTCCTCGGCGGTCCACCGGTTCACCCACTCGCCCCACGCGCTCTCCCGGCCGAACGCCCGCTCGACCTCGCGGTGATAGCTCGGCAGGTTGTCCTCGGTGAGGAGGTTCACCTCCAGGGCGGTCCGGGCGATCGATGAGAGCGACGACTGCTCCACCGACCACGGCTCGCCGTCGAGCAGCGAGAAGTTGCGGCCCTCACTCCACGGCACGTACTCGTGGGGCATCCAGTCGTTGGCGACCCCCAGATGTCGGTTGAGGTTTGCCTCGACAGTTGGTTCCAGTTCCTTCAGGAGGATCGCGGAGTCCATACCTCGGCCTACCACTTCCGGGGCGTCAGGGATAGACCTGAGGCTCATCTCGCCGTCGTTCGACGTAGTGTCGGCGGATGGACGAGTTGACGGACGTCGCATCGGTGGGCAGGATCCGGCAGCTGCGGCTGGTCGTGCACGCGAGCGACTACGAGCAGGCAGTGCACTTCTTCAGAGACGTGCTGGGTGCGCCCGTCGAGGAGGAGTACGCCGGCGACGGCGGCGCTCACGTCACCATCCTCGACGTCGGCCGTGCCACCCTCGAGCTCTCGAACGACGCCCAGGTCGACATGATCGACCGGGTCGAGGTCGGGCGACGGGTGGCGCCGCACTTTCGGGTCGCGCTGGAGGTGGACGACTGCGAGGCCGCCACCCGCGACGCAGTGGAGGGCGGGGCCGAGCAGATCGCGCCGCCCACCCGCACCCCGTGGGACTCCCTGAACTCACGGCTGAACGCACCGGCCGGCATCCAGCTGACGCTGTTCCAGGAGCTGGGTCAGCCGGACGGGTAGCCGGTCAGCCGCGCGCACCGGTGATCGTCAGCACCACGCCGGCGTGGTCGGAGGGCCACAGACCGGTACGGGGATCCTTGGCCGCCGGCTCGTCACCGGTCACCTCTCCCGCGACCACATCGAGCTGCTGCCCCGGTCCGGGCCGGGCGAAGATCATGTCGATGCGGTGCGTCCAGCTGCCCGGCGCCGGCTCGTTGACCCGCTCGTTGAGCCCCGACGTCCACCCCTGGTCGGCGGGGAGCCACTCCAGCCACATGTCGGTGAACCCGCCCCCAGCTGTGATGAGGTTGTACGGCGCCGAGTGCGGCACCGGGATCGGGTCCGTCGGCTTGGTCGTGTGGTTCAGGGGGTCGGAGTTGCAGTCACACGCGATCACCGTGGTCCGGTCGGCAACGGTCGTCTCAGCCAGCAGCTCCTGCGCCTGTCCGAGTGCCGCGAGCGAGCTGAACGCCTCCAGATGGGTGTTGACGAAGCGGAACGGCTTGGCCGAGCCGTGGGCCACGTCGACCCAGCCATATCCCCGGATGATGTCCAGGGCCGAGCCGCCCACGTTCACCGGGACCTTCGTGTCGAACTGCGCACTGCCCTTCGCGATCACCCGCAGGTTGCTGCTCGCGCGCAGCAGGATCACGTCGCGCATCGTGAGCCGGATGTCGCGCCCCTGGCTGAGGGTGCCGAGCGCCGGGTTGCCGAGAAACGCGGGGGACTCGAGGTCCATCTCGTTCTGGACCACCACTGCCTTGTAGGGCGTGCCCTGCTGGCGCAGGTCCGCCAACAGGAGCTGGAGGTAGTCGTAGTCGACCTGCTGGGCGTTCGTCGTCCCCAGGGGCGTCGTCCCGAAAGGCGGCGGCAGCTCCAGGGGCCCGCTCCGCCACAGCGCGACCTCCTGGAGGCCGACGAGGTCGGGCTTGACCTTCGCGATCTCGGCGGCGAGCAGCTCGCTGCGTCGCGGGAAGTCGGTCTGGTCGACGATGCTGCGGGTCTCGACGTTCGAGTTGCCCAGAGCCACCAGCGCGTCCAGGCCCGTCTTCCCGGCCGTCGCCACGATGGGTCGCTGGATGTCGGCGCCCAGGTAGATGTTGCGGGTCATCACCGTCGTCCGCGTGCCGGCATCATCCGGGCGTGCCTGCACGGGCGAGGTGCCCACGGCAGCCAGGACGACACTGAACCCAGCGGCGGCCACTGCCGTCCGAACTGTCCACGACCTCAGCACGAGCCTCATCGCTGTCCCCTCCCCAGGAGTTTCGTTCCTTCACTATGAGGGCGCGCCGGGGAGTTGACCAGACCTGACTACCGATCCGCCCCACTCGCACTGCCACCGATGGTGTGCTGCGCATGTGTGTGCGCGTCGTCGCGGAGCCGGGCGTCCAACGACGCAAACAACTCCCCCGCCTCGATGCCGGGCCAGGTGGCCGGAAGGTGCTCGAGCGGCAGGCCCGGGTCGAGGTAGGGCAGCCTTCGCCACGACGTGAGCATCGGGACGTACGACGCGAACGCCAGCTCCGGCGACACCGCAGACCGACGCCGGGCGACCGGCCGCCACGCGGCGCAGAAGTCGGCGTACAGACCGGTGAGCTGGTCGAGGTCCCACCACTCCCGCATCCGGGCGGCCACGTCGCCGGCGCCGAGGTAGTCGCCCCGGAAGAACTCCGTGTAGGCCGTCAGCCCGGCCTCGTCCAGCGCCCGGAGCGTCTCGTCGTACAACGTCGCGGGAGCGACCCACACCCCCGGTGCGGCCGTGCCGAAACCGAGGCGCGAGAGCTGCGAGCGCAGCGCATGCCGGCGCTCCCGCATCGACTCCGGCACCGAGAAGACCACCACCAGCCAGCCGTCGGCGGCGGTGGCCCGGGGATGCGACCAGATCCGTCGGTCGCCCTCGCGCAACACTGCCAGAGATCCGGCCGACAACGCGTAGCCGGCCTGGCCGTCTCGAGCGGCGGGCTCGAGCACGCCGCGGCGCTTCAACCGCGACACCGACGACCGCACGGCCGGCGAGTCGACGCCCAGATCGGCCATCAGCGCGATCAGCGACGCCACCGAGAGCCAGTTCCCCTCGTCGCGGGCGTAGAGGCCGTACAGCGACAGGATCAGCTGCCGCGGCGCCTGGTCCACGCGGTCAGGTCTCCTGCCGCAACCGGTACCGCTGCAGCTTCCCGGTCGCGGTCCGCGGCAGGGCGTCGACGAACTCGATCGCACGCGGGTACTTGTAGGGCGCGATCTCGGCCTTGACGAAGTCCTGCAGCTCGCGCGCCTTCTCCGCGTCGCCCGCGGCCGGGTCGACGAGCACGACGTACGCCTTGACCAGCGAACCCCGCGCCTCGTCAGGGACCCCCACCACCGCACACTCGGTGACCTCGGGGTGCTTGAGCAGCGCCTCCTCCACCTCCGGGGCGGCGATGTTGTAGCCCGAGGAGATGATCATGTCGTCGCTGCGGGCGTGGTACCAGAAGTAGCCGTCGTCGTCCCGGCTGAACGTGTCGCCGGTGACGTTCCAGCCGCCCTGCACGTAGGTCGTCTGCCGAGGATCCGAGAGGTAACGGCATCCGGTCGGACCCCTCACCGCGAGCCGTCCGGGCTCCCCCGGTGCGGCCTCGGCGCCATCGACGTCCAGGACGGTAGCGGTGTAACCCGGCACGGCCCGCCCGGTCGACCCCGGGCGGATGTCCTCGCCGGCCGCCGAGATGAAGATGTGCAGCATCTCGGTGGCCCCGATCCCGTCGATGATCCGCACCCCCGTCGCCTCGTGGAACGCCTCCCAGACGGCGGCGGGCAGGTGCTCGCCCGCAGAGACGGCGGCGCGCAGGGACGGCAGGGTGGCGCCGGCGGCCAGCATCGCCTTGTAGGCGGTGGGTGCGGTGAAGCACGTCGTCACGGCGAACTCGTCGATGATCGCGGCCAGCTCGACCGGGGTCGCCTTCTCGACCAGGACCGTCGACGCCCCGGCATGGAGCGGGAAGAGCAGCACCCCACCCAGCCCGAACGTGAAGGCGTACGGCGGGGTCCCGGTGAACACGTCGTCGGAGGTCGGGCGCAGCACGTGACGGGAGAACGTGTCGCAGATCGCGAGCACGTCGCGGTGGAAGTGCATGGTGGCCTTGGGCCGGCCGGTCGTGCCGGAGGTGAACGCCAGCAGCGCCACGTCGTCGGACGAGGTGGCGACGTCGTCGTACGTCGCCGGCTTGTCAGCGACCAGGGCGTCCAGCTCGGCGTCGCCGCCGAACGCGACCACCCGTACGCCGAGCTCCCCGGACAACCCCTCGGTGCCCTCGACGAACCGGGCATCGACCAGTGCCAGGTCGAGCCGGGCGATCTCGTGGACCGTGGCGAGCTCACCGGCCCGCAGCAGCGGCATCGTGGTCACGGCGACGGCGCCCGCCTTGAGCACACCGAACCAGCACGCGGTCAGCCACGGGTTGTTGGGGCCGCGCAGCAGCACCCGGTTGCCGGGGACGATGCCCAGGTCGTCCACGAGCGCCTGGGCGATGCGGTTCGACGCGGCCAGCAGGTCGGCGTAGGACCAGGTCTCCGCGCCCGGCGAGTGGAGGCACGGCCGGTCCGCGCCGTGCTCGGCGATCACGTCGTCCAGCAGCCGGGTCGCGCAGTTGAGGCGGTCGGGATAGGCGAGCTCCGGCAGGTCGAAGCTGAGCTCTGGCCACTGGTCGGCCGGCGGCAGGTGGTCGCGGCAGAAGGTGTCGACGTGCGCGGAGGGCAGCAGGTCCATCCCGGCAACGTATGGCCCGTCCTCAACGACCGTCAAGAGTGCGACATACGGCGGTCGCGTCAAGCCAGCGCCGCCGCGATCCGCGCCTGCAGGTTGCGCTGTGTGATCTCGCGTCCGAGGAGCCCCAGCTGCTCGGCGGCCCGGGCGTCTCCGGCCAGCCGGCGTCGACCCAGCACGTCGATCGCGGCGCCGACCGCGGGTCCGCACAGGGAGGCGGGCTCGCCGGGTGCGGGGTGGTTGGCCGCGGACCTGAGGGCGACGTGCCCGAGCAACGGCGCGACCCAGTCGCCGTCGACGAACTCGCTGGTCAGGACGATGCCGCGCAGGAGCACCGCGTTGGCGGGTGAGACCAGCCACGAGCCGGGGAAGGGCACCTCCGGCGGTCCGTGCACCACCACGATCGGCGACAGCTCCACGGTGAGGAAGAATTCGAGGAGATCGCGGACCAGTGGGCCCACCGCCGGCGACCCGGTGGCTCGAGCGGAGACCGTCCTCGTCCAGCTCTGGCTGGGCCGGGCCTTCGTCGCCCGGCTCCACAACGCCACGATGTCGCCGGGGCCCGACGAATCAGTCACCGCCTCCCGGACCAGCTCGCGGGCCATGGGCCCCCAGAGGTCGGAGGTCTCGATCGCCGAGAGGTCGGGCACGCCCGATGGGATCTGGTCAGCCAACAGAGCCGTCAACCGTTGCCTCAGCTCGGGCACCTGGTAGACGTGGTCCGGCTGCCGGTCGAGCCGTCGGCGCAGGTTCTGGAGGGCTGTGTACACGGCCGGATCGCCCGGCTGCTGGCTGCTGAACGCACGGGCGACACCGAGCGCGAACGTGATCGCGGTCTGGTCGAAGCCGTCGGCCACCACCCGGAGCACGAGGGTCACCTCCTCGGCGGTCCAGGGCAGCCGGCGTCGTCGTAGCGCAGCGACGACAGCGGCCGCGAAGAGGTGGGGACCGACCCATGCGCGTTGCCCGACGATCTCGTCGTCGAGCTGCTCCTCGCCGACCAGCTCCGAGTCCTGGCGCACCGTGAGGTCCGCGACAGCCACCACGGCCGCTGACACGAGCAGATCCGGGTCCTGGCCCAGCAGCTCCCGGCCTGCCGCGGAGGCCTTGAGGTCGCCGGCCGACCAACCCGAGAAGTGATCGCGGGCAGCAACATACGACGCACCCACCAGGGCCCGATGGTGTGCCACTCCCCGCTCCACGAGTCGATGATCCATCATCAGCGCGCCGCGCAGGCGTAGTTGTGGCATTCACTCCGCGCCGACCGAGCAGGCGCCGCGTCGCGGACCCGGCGTACGCTCTGGGGCCGTGAGCACCCAGCCTGAGTTCCGCTACTCCGACCTGCTGCCGATCGGCGCCGACGACACGCCGTACCGCCTCGTGACCAGCGAGGGTGTGTCGACGTTCGAGGCCGACGGCCGCACCTTCCTCAAGGTCGACCCCGAGGCGATCCGGCAGCTCACCGCGGAGGCGATGCACGACATCGCCCACTACCTGCGGCCCGCCCACCTGGCGCAGCTGCGGCGGATCATCGACGACCCGGAGGCGTCGGGCAACGACCGCTTCGTCGCCCTCGACCTGTTGAAGAACGTGAACATCTCCGCCGGCGGGGTGCTGCCGATGTGCCAGGACACCGGCACCGCCATCGTGATGGGCAAGAAGACCGAGGGCGTGCTCACCGGCGCCGACGATGCCGAGGCCATCTCTCACGGCGTGTACGACGCCTACACCAAGCTCAACCTGCGCTACTCCCAGCTCGCCCCGTTGACGACGTACGACGAGAAGAACACCGGCACCAACCTGCCGGCGCAGATCGAGCTCTACTCGGTCCCGGGCCCTGGTCCGTCCAGCACAGGGCCGGAGTACAAGTTCCTGTTCATGGCCAAGGGTGGCGGCTCGGCGAACAAGTCGTTCCTCTACCAGGAGACGAAGGCGATCCTGAACCCCCAACGGATGCTGGAGTTCCTCGACGAGAAGCTCCGCTCGCTCGGCACGGCCGCCTGCCCGCCGTACCACCTCGCTGTGGTCATCGGCGGCACGTCGGCCGAGTACGCCCTCAAGACCGCGAAGCTCGCGTCGGCCCACTACCTCGACCACCTGCCGACGCAGGGCTCCCCTGCTGCTCACGGTTTCCGCGACATCGATCTCGAGGGAGAGGTCTTCAAGCTGACCCAGGAGTTCGGGATCGGCGCGCAGTTCGGCGGCAAGTACTTCTGCCACGACGTGCGGGTCGTGCGGTTGCCGCGACACGGCGCGTCGTGCCCGGTCGCGATCGCGGTCTCCTGCTCGGCCGACCGGCAGGCACTCGGCAAGATCACCGCCGACGGTGTCTTCCTCGAGCAGCTCGAGGAGGACCCGGCCCACTACATGCCCGACGCCGGTGTGAGCGAGGAGATCAGCGGCGGCGAAGTGGTCCAGATCGACCTGAACCGACCGATGACCGAGATCCTGGCCGAGCTGTCCCAGCACCCGGTGAAGACCCGGCTCTCACTGACCGGCCCGCTCGTCGTGGCGCGCGACATCGCCCACTCCAAGATCAAGGAGCGGCTCGACGCCGGTGAGGAGATGCCGCAGTACCTGCGCGACCACCCGGTCTACTACGCCGGACCGGCCAAGACACCCGACGGCATGGCATCCGGCTCGTTCGGGCCGACCACGGCCGGCCGGATGGATTCCTACGTCGAACAGTTCCAGGCGGCCGGCGGTTCGATGGTGATGCTCGCCAAGGGCAACCGGTCGAAGGTCGTGACCGAGGCGTGCGACACCCACGGCGGCTTCTACCTCGGCTCGATCGGCGGGCCGGCCGCACGGCTGGCCCAGGACTGCATCCGGTCGGTCGACGTCCTCGAGTACGAGGAGCTCGGCATGGAAGCGGTGTGGAAGATCGAGGTCGAGGACTTTCCGGCCTTCATCGTGGTCGACGACAAGGGCAACGACTTCTTCACCGACCCGTCCGGCGCGGTCACCGTCCCGCTGACCGGCATCCGGGTCCGGTCGGCCGAGTAGTGGAGTACGTCGAGGTGGCGCGGGCCGAGTCCGAGCGTGGTGAGCTGGTGCTGCGCCGTCGCCGCGACGACGGCGGCCCGGCCTGCCTCGAGCTGCGGGCGAACGGCGTGTTCGTGATGGACAACGCCGAGTTCACCAGTGAGCAGGCCCTGGCGACAGCGGCCCTCGCGCTGGTCGACCATCCTCGTGACGTCCTGGTGGGCGGGATGGGGTTGGGCTTCACGATGCACCAGGTGCTGGCCGACTCCCGCGTGGAGCGCTGCACGGTGGTCGAGATCGAGGAGGCGCTGGTTCGCTGGATGCGCGACGGGACCATCCCTCACGGCCAGACCATGCTGGCCGACGCCCGCGCCAACCCGGTCGTCGCCGACGTCACGGTCGCGCTGGTCGAGGCCGGCGACGCGTCGTACGACCTGGTCCTGCTCGATGTCGACAACGGGCCGAACTTCCTGGTCCACGAGAGCAACGCCCGCGTCTACGAGCTCGAGTTCCTGCGCGAGGTACGGCGAATCCTGCGCCCCGGCGGCGCCCTCGTGGTCTGGTCGATGGACGCGGCCACCGGGCTGCAGCGCACGCTCGCCACCCTGTTCGACGAGGCCGCGGCCCAGCCGCAGCCGGTCCGGCTGCAGGACCGCGACGAGGAGTACTGGCTGGTGATCGGCCGCGTCGCACCGGCTACGGTCGGAGCGTGAACCAGGACTACCGGACCGAGCACGACTCCATGGGCGAGGTGCGCGTCCCCGCCGACGCGCTGTGGCGGGCGCAGACCCAGCGGGCCGTGGAGAACTTCCCCATCAGCGGCACCCCGCTCGAGCCTCGGCTCGTGCGAGCGCTGGCGCTGGTCAAGCAGGCCGCCGCCCGCGCCAACCGCGAGCTCGACGTGGTCGACCACGACCTCGCGCGTGCCGTCGAGGAGGCCGCCGCGGCCGTCGCCGCCGGCGATCATGCCGACCACTTCCCGGTCGACGTCTTCCAGACCGGCTCGGGCACGAGCTCGAACATGAACATGAACGAGGTGCTGGCCAGCCTGGCCGCCCGCGCCGGGGTCGAGGTGCACCCCAACGACCACGTCAACGCCAGCCAGTCGAGCAACGACACCTTCCCGACCGCGATCCACGTGGCGGCAGCGCTGGCCGTGGTCGAGGACCTGCAGCCCGCCCTCGCCGTGCTCCACGACAGCCTGGCCGCCAAGGCTGCGGAGTTCGCCGACCTGGTGAAGTCCGGCCGCACCCACCTGATGGACGCCACGCCGGTGATGCTCGGTCAGGAGTTCGGCGGGTACGCCGCGACGCTGGCCCTGGCTGCCGAGCGACTCGACGGCGTCCTTCCCCGGGTGCGGGAGCTCCCGCTCGGCGGCACGGCCGTCGGCACCGGCATCAACACCCCGGCCGGCTTCGCCGAGCGGGCGATCGAGGCCGTGTCGGACCTGACCGGTCAGCCGTTCCGGGAGGCGCGCAACCACTTCGAGGCGCAGGGAACCCGGGACTCGCTGGTCGAGCTCAGCGGTGTGCTGCGCACGATCGCGGTCGGCGTCACCAAGATCTGCAACGACCTGCGCTGGATGGCGAGCGGCCCGACCACAGGTCTGGCCGAGATCCACCTGCCGGACCTCCAGCCGGGATCGAGCATCATGCCGGGCAAGGTCAACCCGGTGCTGCCCGAAGCAACGCTGATGGTCTGCGCACAGGTGATCGGCAACGACGTCGCCGTCGCGACCGCCGGCGCGGCCGGCAGCTTCGAGCTCAACGTGATGCTGCCGGTGATCGGGCGCAACGTGCTGGAGTCCACCCGGCTGCTGTCGACCTCGACCCGGTTGCTGGCCGAGCGGTGCGTCGACGGCATCACCGCCGACGTCGACCGGATGCGCGCCTACGCCGAGTCGTCACCGTCGATCGTGACGCCGCTCAACAAGATCATCGGCTACGAGGCGGCCGCCAAGATCGCCAAGCAGGCCATGGCCGACGGTGCCACGATCCGTGACACCGTCGTCGCCATGGGCTACCTCGAGCGGGGTGAGCTCACCGAGCAGCAGCTCGACGAGGCGCTCGACGTGGAGTCGATGACCGGCCACTGAGCCACCACGGGGTCACTGGAAGAGACGGTCTCGTCCCTTCCCGCCGATGATCTTGTCGCGGCCACTCATGCCGACGATCCAGTCGCTCGCCCCGCCTCCGCGGAGCCGGTCGCGTTCGCTGCCGCCCCGGATCCAGTCCTTCCCGCCTCCGCCACTGACGCGGTCACGCCCCATGGCGCCGGTGAAGTAGTCCTTGCCGCGACCACCGAACATGACGTCGCGGCCGGCGTCACCGAGCACCGCCATCTGGAAGCGGGCGGGCAGGCCCCGCCCGTCGACGAAGTCGTTCCCCAACCGGGGATGCACCTCGATCAGGGTCGGGTTGGACTTGCTGCTGTTGCGCGGGACGCGGCAGGTCGCGACCACACCGGGGCTCACCCGCTTCCGCTTGCAGGCCTTCGGCAGTGACTTCCAGCGGGGCGTCGCGGTGTCACGGAACCGCAGTCGCCCGTTGTTCAGGGTCAGTCTCAGGTGCGTGTTCTGCTGGGCCGCGGTGAATCGGTAGCCGTCCGCGGTCCGGACGATCTTGGCCTTGTTCCGCATCGGCTCCATCGGGCCGTCGTCCGGCTTGAGGGCGTCGTCGAACCGGCCGGAGGGGCCGTAACCGCGTGGTTGGTCCGCTGCGGCCGTGGTGCTCAGGGCCAGGACGGGGATCATGGACAGGACGAGAGGTGCGACGATGGCAGCCGCCAGTCGCGCGACAGGGCGAAGCATGGGGGGATCCTTCGGTGAATCGGGGGGCTGGCCCGACGCGCGGGCCGCTTTGGGGGGTTGTCCAGCATGGTAAGCACGCTTCGGCCGCTATGGCCACCCCCTGTCGGTCAGTACCAGTTGTTGGCCTGCTTGAACGACCAGGCGCTGCAGGGTGAGCCGTAGGAGTCCTGGATGTACTCGAGGCCCCAGCGGATCTGCGCCTCGGCCGAGGTGAAGTAGTCGGCGGGGAGCTCGTGCAGCTCGGTGAGCGCCTGCGGGATTCCGTACGCCGACGAGGTCGGGTTGTCGGCGTCGACGCGCCAGTTGCTCTCGCTGACATAGAGCGAGTCGAGGCACGGGAACTGGTCGGCGGAGAAGCCGTACTCCGGGAGCAGCGCCCGCCCGATCTCGCGGGGGGATGCGGCGGAGAGCTGCTCGCTGCGGACCACCGTGCCGCCCGAGTCCTGGGCGAGGCTGGCTTCCTTGGCCAGGTCGGTGCGGTCGCGGCTGTCGCTGCGTGAGACGACCGTGCCGCGGTCGGCGAGCTCGGCTGCGCTGAGCGCCGCCTTCGGGCGACCCTTCGACTCGCCCTGGTCCCCGGAGGCACTGAGCTGGCTCCCGGTGGGACCCGCACCGGTGACCCCGTGGGCCACGGCGACGCCGGTGACGGCCACCGCCGCGGTCGACAGCAGCGCGGCGTGGCGCACGAGGGTGCGCGGAGCCGTCCGCGCGAGCGTGCTCGTGCGGGTCTGTCGGTGCTTGGGGGCGTACTTCGGACGGGCAGAGTTCACAAGAGGCATAGGGAGGGGGCTCGGGGGTAGACGACACGGAGGGTGATCACACGTTCCCGGGTGTCCGAGCACAAGGTCACGAAACGATCACAAGTCACCATGCAGGACTGGCGGGGGTGATGCAAACCGAACACACATTTTGGTGGGAGAGAGACCGCTCACACAGCGCCCCAGACGTCCCGCACGTCACACGAGCATCACCGGCCCCTCGCGTAGGGCGAAGGGCCGGCGATGTCTCCGGTCAGAGCGTCACGTTCTCCAGCATCTCCGTCACCAGGGCGGCGATCGGCGAGCGCTCGCTCCGCGTCAGGGTGACGTGGGAGAAGAGCGGGTGTCCCTTGAGCCGTTCGACCACGGCGACCACCCCGTCGTGGCGACCCACGCGCAGGTTGTCGCGCTGGGCCACGTCGTGGGTGAGCACGACCTTGGAGTTGGCACCGATCCGCGAGAGCACCGTGAGCAGCACGTTGCGCTCCAGGGACTGCGCCTCGTCGACGATCACGAAGGAGTCGTGCAACGACCGGCCGCGGATGTGCGTCAGCGGCAACACCTCGAGCATCCCCCGGTCGAGCACCTCCTCGATCACCTCGCGGGAGGTGATGGCACTGAGGGTGTCGAAGACCGCCTGACCCCAGGGGTTCATCTTCTCCGCCTCCGAACCCGGCAGGTAGCCGAGCTCCTGGCCACCGACCGCGAACAGGGGGCGGAAGACGACCACCTTCTGGTGCTGGCGGCGCTCCATCACCGCCTCCAGCCCCGCGCACAGCGCCAGCGCAGACTTTCCGGTGCCGGCCCGACCGCCGAGGGAGACGATGCCGACCTCCGGATCCAGCAGCGTCTCCAGGGCGATCCGCTGCTCCGCGGACCGGCCGTGGAGGCCGAAGACCTCGCGATCACCGCGCACCAGCCGGACCTGCTTGTCCGCGGTGACCCGGCCGAGCGCCGTACCCCGGTCGGAGAGCAGCACCAACCCGGTGTGACAGGGCAGGTCGCGGGCTTCCGCCAGGTCGAGGGTGCCGTCGTCGTAGAGCTCATCGAGGGCCGCGGCCGACACGTCGATCTCCGCCATCCCCGTGTAGCCGGTGTCGGAGTCGCTGATCGACTCGGCGTGGTACTCCTCGGCGGCCAGCCCCACCGCAGAGGCCTTGATCCGCATCGGCAGGTCCTTGGAGACCAGGGTGACGTCGAAGCCCTCGTTCGCCAGGTTGCGCGCGACCGCGAGGATCCGGGTGTCGTTGTCGCCGAGCCGGAACCCCGACGGGAGGGTCGTGGCGTCGGTGTGGTTGAGCTCCACCCGGACGGTGCCGCCCTCGTCGCCGATCCCGACCGCCTGGTCGAGTCGGCCATGGATGACCCGCAGCTCGTCGAGCAGCCGCAGCGCGGAGCGGGCGAAGTATCCCAGCTCGGGGTGGTGCCGTTTGGCTTCCAGCTCGGTGATCACCACCACCGGAAGCACGACCTCGTGCTCCTTGAACCGTCGCAGCGCGGCTGGATCGGCCAGCAGCACGCTGGTGTCCAGGACGAACGTGCGTACGTCGGGAGTGGGCTTGGTCCGTGAGCTGGCGGGCGCCTGGGTCTTGCTGGCCGTGGTAGGCACGATGTCACCCCTCATGGACCGGCGCGCGCACTCCTCGCCCGGTCCGCGTTATGCGTTGGCGGACCAGGCTGCGCGTGGTGGACCGGAGTGCCGACCCCCGGGCGCGGGGCGGGGTCGCCGCCCAGTGCCGCGGTCGTGAATGCTCACGAACTTGCCTCCCAGCACGACGGGCTTCCCCGCTCGTCGTACTTGAAACGTACGCCCGCGCGTGGAGGTTCCCGAGCCGACACGCCCGAACGCGGGACGCACGGCCGGTGTCGGGTCAGGAGCCGAAGCGGCGCTCGCGCATGGCGTAGGCGCGGAGGGCACGGAGGAAGTCGACCCGGCGGAAATCGGGCCAGTAGGCCTCGCAGAAGTAGAACTCCGACTTGGCGCTCTGCCAGAGCAGGAAGCCGCCCAGCCGCTGCTCACCCGAGGTACGGATCACCAGGTCGGGGTCGGGCTGGCCCTTGGTGTAGAGGTGGTCGGCGATGTGCTCGACGTCGATGACCTGCGCGAGCTCCTCGAGGCTGGTGCCCAGGGCGGCCTGCTCGGTCAGCAGCGAGCGGACCGCGTCGGCGATCTCGCGCCGACCGCCGTACCCGACGGCGATGTTCACCAGCAGCCCGTCGATGTCGCGGGTGTCGTCCTCGGCCTGCTTGAGGCGGGCCGAGGTCGCGGAGGGGAGCAGGTCCAGGGCGCCCACGGGGTGGAGGCGCCATCGGCGCTGGTCGACCAGGCTGTCGACCGCCTCCTCGATGATCTCGAGCAACGGCTCGAGCTCGTGGGGGGCGCGGTTCAGGTTGTCGGTCGAGAGCAGCCACAGGGTGACGACCTCGACCCCGACCTCTTCGCACCACTCGAGCAGCGGCTCGATGTTCGCGGCACCGGCGCGGTGGCCGTGTTCGGTGTCGCGACCGACGGCTCTGGCCCAGCGTCGGTTTCCGTCCAGCATCACCCCGACGTGCTTGGGGAGCTGGTCGGCCGGCAGCGCGCGCACCATCCGCGCCTCGTACGCGGGGAGGAGGCGACGGCGGACGCTGTCCTTGGCCCGTCTCAGCGTCGACACCCACCGATGGTAGCCCCGGGGCGAGCGACGGGTGACGTGCATCGCGATCCTGCCCCCGATGCCCGCGCCTGCCGTAGCGTGGCCGACATGCGAGAGACGATGAGGCACGGCATCGACCACCTCGCCGACAATTTTGCCGAGATGAAGGCAGACATCAAGCCGCGACTGCGGGGGTGGTTGCACCTCGTCAACGCACCGCTGACGTTGGCCGCCGGCATCGTGCTCATCGCGCTCTCCCCCACCGCGGCCACGCGCGCCGGTTCAGCGGTCTTCGCGGCCTCCGCGCTGGTGCTCTTCACGGTCTCCGCCATCTACCACCGCGGCACCTGGTCGCCCCCCGTCCACGACGTGCTCCGGCGCTTCGACCACGCCAACATCTTCGTGCTCATCGCAGGCTCCTGTACGCCGTTCGCGATCCTGCTGCTCGAGGGCGGTGAGCGATGGGCGATGCTCTCGCTGGTCTGGGGCGGTGCGTTCGCCGGTGTGGTGCTCAAGGTGCTGTGGGGCGGTGCGCCGCGGTGGATCTCGGCGCCGATCTACATCGCCCTGGGCTGGGCACCGGTGTTCTTCTTCGGGGACTTCGTGACCGGCGCGATGGGGTACGGCGACGGCATCGGCACCGCGGTGATCGCGCTCGTCGTGATCGGCGGTGGCCTCTACACGGTGGGCGGCCTGGTCTACGGAACGAAGTTCCCCAACCCCTCCCCGCACTGGTTCGGCTTCCACGAGGTCTTCCACACCCTGACGATCCTCGCGTTCGTCAGCCACTACGTCGGGGTCTCGCTCGCGACGTACTCGTTGCGGTGACGCCTCACCCCACGAGGTAGGCGCCCCAGACCGCCAGCGCCACCACGGCGGTCGCCCCAGCCAGCGCCACCGCCGCGGTCGGCGCCCTCCGCGCGAACCACTCGACCGCCTGGTAGAGCCCGGTCAGCAGCACCAGCAGCACGGTGATGTGGAGCAGCAGCGCGAGCAGCACGCCGAGGATCACCCCGGCGATCCGGAATCGCCCCCACGACAACCCGAGGACCAACGGGATGCCCACGGCTCCGGCCACGCCCCCGATCAGCTCACTCCACCAGGGGCGGTCACCCATCCACGGCAGCCTTACGCCGAGGTCGAACAGGTCGAGCGTGGCGAGGGCACCGAGGACGACGACCACCAGGATCGTCGCCGCGGCTGCGATCCGGTAGCGCCAGAGCTGCGCGCGGGACCACGCCTCGGAGCCCACGAAGATGGTGGCGGTCGCCACCGCCGCCCAGACCACCCAGCGGCGCACCACACCGGTTCCGGTGTCGCCCATCGCGTCACGGAAGACCCGGTCGGCGTCATCGCGGGCGACCACGTGCCCCTCGACCGAGACGTACGACGCGGGCTCGTCGACGCCCCCGACCAGCCCGTCGTGCAGCAGCGCCGCCGGCAGGTGGGCGCCGGTGCGCGGGACGAGCCAGGTGAACACGGTCGGGACCGAGGTCAGGTCGGTGCGGAAGTCCGGCGTGGCGGGGACCAGCAGATCGCCGAGTGTCCGGTCGGTGTAGCCGATGCGTCGCTCGAGCGCGAACGACTCGACGCCGTCCTCGGTCAGCCGCTCGAGCACGATCCTCGGATCGGCGCCGGGATCGGGCGGGCTGTCGAACGTCCCGCCGTCGTGGAAGCGACGCACTTGAGGTTGGAGCAGGGGGACGTTCATCTCGCCATGGTGGCAGCGGGCGCTGACGACGGCCAGCGCTCAGAGGGCCGACGGATCCGTCACCGGACGCTCGCACACGAACCCGCGACAGACGTACGCCGCCGCCCGGCCGTCCAGCGCGGTCCGGCCCACCAGCAGCGGGATGTCCTCACCCGGCCCGTCGGCCACGACGACCACCGCGCCGAGCCGCTTCCGGGCCGCCAGCGCCAGCGCGTCCCGATCGGGACCGGCGGGCCCGACGACCGCGATCTCCTCCGGGCCGTCCAGCATCGGGACGGCCGCCGCCAGCGACCAGCCGGCGAAGCGCGGCACCCGCTCGGCGATCGCGGCCACCGCGGCGAGCGCCTGCTCGGCGGCGTCGCGATGGCGGCCCGAGCCGGTCACCGCGGCGTACATGGACAGCGCGTGGACCATCGCCGACGACCCGCTGGGCGAGGCGTTGTCGGCGGGGTCGCGGGGGCGGGCGACGAGCTGTTCGGCGTCGTCGGCAGTGTCGTGGAAACCGCCACCCTCGGCCGGGAACCGCTCCAGGGCGACGCCGAGCAGATCACCGGCCCGCTCCAGCCAGACCGGGTCGCCGGTGGCCTGCAGCAGGTCCAGGAACCCGGCGGCCACGCAGCCGTAGTCCTCCAGCACCCCGGCCGGTGAGCCGACGACGCCGTCCCGGGAGACCCGGCGCAGCCGCCCCTCGACGAGGTGGACCCGGTGGAGCAGCTCGCCGGCCGCGACCGCGGCCTCGACGTACCGCGGGCGACCGAGCAACGTCCCGGCGACACAGAGGCCGCTGATGGCCAGTCCGTTCCACGCCGCGACCACCTTGTCGTCGCGGGCCGGTCGTTCTCGCAGCGCGCGTGCCTCGCGCAACCGGCGACGACAGTCGAGCCACCGGTCCGGGTCGTCCGGTTCCTCGCGCAGCTGGAGCGTGGAGCTGCCGTGCTCGAACGTCCCGGTCTCGGTGACCGCCAGCAGCCGCGCCGCCCAGGGGCCGTCGTCGGGGCCGAGGACCTCGGTCAGCTGCTGCGGCGTCCACACATAGTAGGTGCCCTCCGCGCCCTCGGAGTCGGCGTCGAGGGCGGAGGCGAAGCCGGCTTCGTCGGTGCGCAGCTCGTCGAGGAGGAAGTCAGCCACACCCTCGGCCGCCCGGACCGCGAGCGGACCGCCGCCCCGGCCGGCCCACTCCGCGTAGACCCGGACCAGCAGTGCGTTGTCGTAGAGCATCTTCTCGAAGTGCGGCACCACCCAGTCGGCGTCGACGCTGTAGCGCGCGAAGCCACCCGAGAGCTGGTCGTGGAGACCACCGCGAGCCATCGCCGTCAAGGTCGCCGCCGCCATGTCGCGAGCCGGCCCGGAGCCTTCTCGCAGCAGGAACGCGAGCACCATGGACGGTGGGAACTTGGGCGCGCCCCCGAAGCCGCCGCGCTGGGTGTCGAACTCCTTCGCGAGCGTGTCCACCGCGCGCGAGACGACCTCCGCGTCCACCGGCGCGGAGGCTGCGGTCACCGGCTGGCGCAGGTGACCACGCAGCTGCTCGGCGACCCGTCGTACGTCGTCGGTGCGGTTCACCCAGGCGTCGACGACCGCCTCCAGGATCTGCCGGAAGCTCGGCTGACCGTGGCGCGGCCGGTCGGGGAAGTAGGTGCCGGCGAAGAACGGGTTGCCGTCATGGTCGAGCACGCAGGTCATCGGCCAGCCGCCGTGCCCGGTCATCGCGGTGGTGGCGTTCATGTAGACCGCGTCGACGTCCGGACGTTCCTCCCGGTCGACCTTGACGCTGACGAAGTGCTCGTTCAGGTAGGCCGCGGTCGCCTCGTCCTCGAAGGACTCGTGGGCCATCACGTGGCACCAGTGGCAGGCGGCGTACCCGACGGACAGCAGGACCGGGACCTGGCGACGTCGAGCTTCCTCGAACGCCTCCGGCGCCCACTCCCACCAGTCGACGGGGTTGTGCTGGTGCTGCAGCAGGTACGGCGACGTCGCGTCGGCCAGTCGGTTGGACACGCCCCCCACGCTATCCGCGCCACCATCCGACGCGTGGCGGTGCCTGAGCCACCGTTTCCATCGAGTAGAGGGTGGCTGGCTCACCGCTGAGGGCCGGGGCAACACTCTGAGGGACCTCACGCACGCCGATTTGGAAAGAACCTAGAGTGACGGGCGTGACTGATGAGGTGAAACCGCCCTACGAGGGCACCACCCGGCGCCCGCTGCTGAAGCTGGCGGCCGGTGGCGCCGCGCTCGCGTCGGTGGGCGTGGGCGCCCGACTCACGCTGCACCCGGACGGTGACGAGCGGATCGCCGGCGACGCCGGCGAGGGCTCCCTCGTGCTCTCCACCCACGCCGACACCGACGTGAAGAGCCTCGAGCTCCCCCTCGGCGACGAGGTCCTGCCACGGGCCGGACGCGCGCGATGGGAGTCGCGACGGCTGCCGACCTCGGTCCACTCCATGGTTGCCTTCACGTGGGGTGTCGGCTCGCCGGAGCCCCAGGTGTCCATCCGATCCCGGACCGGTGGCGCCTGGCAGGAGTGGCAGCGAGTCCCCCTGCTCCACGACCTGCCCGAGGAGGTCGCCGAGGAGGGCGCAGCCGGAGTCATCGGCACCGACCTGGTGTGGATCGGGCGCGCCGACGGCATCCAGATCCGGACCGACGGTGCGCGGCCGACGGACCTCACCCTGGTGCTGCTCTATCCCAGCCCCCGGGCCATCGACCCGCTGCTCGGCCGCTCCCTCCTGGCCCGCACCGACAGCAGCGAGGCCGCCGCCGCGGGCGAGCGGGTGCGGAAACCCGACTTGGTCACCCGGGAGGAATGGGGTGCCGACGCGTCCTGGCGCGACGGGAGGCCGACCTACAACCGCACCATCAAGCAGGTACACGTCCACCACACCGTGAACGCGAACAACTACTCGCGCGGCGACGTCCCGGGCCTGATTCGTGGCATGTACCGCTATCACACGCACAACCTCGGCTGGTCGGACATCGGCTACAACTTCCTGGTCGACCGCTTCGGCCGGGGCTGGGTCGGTCGGGCCGGCGGCCCGTCCAAGCTGGTCCGGGGCGCCCACACCCTCGGCTTCAACGCCGAGTCGACCGGCATCTCCGCGATCGGCAACTACGACACCGCCCGCCCCTCCGACGGCATGCTGGACGCCATCGCGGCCATCGCGGCCTGGAAGCTCGACCGATTCGACCGACACCCGCGCGGGAAGGTCAACGTCGTGTCCGAGGGCAGCGACAAGTACCGCGCCGGGAGGACCGCCCGGCTCCCGGTGATCGACGGCCACCGCGACACCAACGACACCGCCTGCCCCGGTGGAAACCTCTACGGAGCGCTCCCGAAGGTCCGTCGTCGCGCCGCAAGGCTGATCCGTGCGTCACGCCAGTCGAGCGTCACGGTCGACCGGGCTGCGAGCATCGCCGGCACCGCACGTCTGGGCGGACAGCTCCGGGCGGACCCCGGGTCCTACCGCCCCGGCGACGCGAAAGTGGTCTACCGCTGGTTCCGGGACGCGCGGCCCATCCGCGGCGCACGCGAGCAGACCTACGACATACGCCCATGGGACGTCGGACACCGGTTGACCTGCCAGGTCGAGCTCAGGAAGCGCGGCCTCGACCCCGCTGTCCAGAAGCCGCCGCGCGTCGGCCCGATCACCGCCGCCCCGGAGCTGTCCCTGACCACCTCGGTCCGGCGCCGCGTCGTGCGCGTCCACGTCAGGCTCGGCACGCCGAAGAACGTGCGGGCCGTCCCGGGCGGGAAGGTCAGCGTCACCGTGGGGAAACGGACCCGCACCGGACGGCTCGAGAACGGGGCCGTCGTGGTGCGCTTCGGGGGACACCGACGCCTCGGGAAGGGCCGCTTCCCCGTCAAGGTCACCTACGCCGGCAATCGTGCGTTCACCGCGGTGAAGGGCAAGACCAGCGTGCGCGTCTCCTGAGGCCCGGCTGCCCACGCGCCGCGCCGACACGGAATGCAACGACCCCCACGCAGGGTTCCCCTCCCGACAGGACGATCCCCCCTCGCTGGAGGTAACCCATGCCCCGCATTCCCGTACACACCGTCAACAGCGCGCCCGAGGCCAGCCGCGACGCCCTCAAGCAGCTGGAGGCGAAGTACGGCAAGGTGCTCAACATCCACGGCGAGATGGCCCACTCCCCGGCCGTCCTGCTCTCCTACGCCGCCCTGCAGGACGTGATCCGCGAGCACGCGACGCTGGACGGTCGGGTCCGCGAGGCGATCGCCCTGGCGGTCGGGAACCAGGACGAGTGCCTCTACTGCCAGTCAGCCCACACCGGCGGCGGCAAGGCCGCCGGGCTGACCGAGGACGAGATGATCGCCATCCGGCGTGGCGACGCGGACTTCGACCCTGCGCTCGACGCGCTGCTGAAGCTGGCGCGCGCCTACACCGCGAACGTCGGCCACACCGACGACGAGACCTGGCAGGCCGCGAGCTCGGCCGGTTGGAGCGACGAGCAGCTCACCGAGCTGTCGATCCACGTCACGCTCAACCTGCTCACCAACTACTTCAACCACCACGTGCACACCGAGCTCGACATGCGCCAGGCGCCGCCGGTGTGACTCTTCCGGAGATGGGCGAATCAGTGGACGACGCGGCGGCTCGGCGACGTGTCTTCCGAGACGTCGTCGAGCCCGAGATCGAGGTGATGCTGCGCGTCGCGCGCGGCATCACGTCGAGCGGGCCCGATGCCGAGGACCTCGTCCAGGAGTCGCTGATCCGTGCCTTCCGAGGGCTCGACCGCTTCGACGGCCGTCACCCCCGGGCCTGGCTGCTCACGATCCTGCGCCACACCAACATCAACCTGCACCGGCGGCAGCGCCCGATCGCGGTCGACGACTGGGAGCTCATGCACTCGTCCCGGCCCGCGTTCGGTGTCGCTGACTCACCGGGCGCGGAAGACGTGTTCGTCTCCGAGGAGCTGGACTCCCGGCTGCACGCGGCCGTCGCCGGGCTCGACCCCAGGTTCCGCTCCACGCTGGTCCTGGTCGACGTCCACGACCTGTCCTACGCCGAGGCCGCAGCCGTGCTCGGCGTCCCGGTCGGCACCGTCATGTCACGGCTCAGCCGTGCCCGCAATCGCGTCCGGACCTCACTGGGGCCCGCATTCGCCACCCGAGGAGAGCCGTCATGAGTGGAGCCCTGCGCCAGATGCTGACCTGCCACTGGTCGGCACGGAGGATCCAGCGCTATCTGGACGCCGACCCCGCGGCGCCCCTCACCCCGGGCGAGATCGCCCGCCTCGAGGAACACGTCGCGACCTGCGAGCGGTGCGACGACGTGATGCGCCAGCACCGCGGCCTGCACCGCGCTCTCTCGCTCTGGTCGGGTCGCCTGCCGGTGGACCCCGGGGCCGTCACGCGGACCCGAGCGCTGCTCGACGAGCTGACCGAGGGACGCGGCGCGTGACCCGCGACGAAGCCTGGGACCTGCTGGTCCTGGGCGGTGGAACCGCGGGAATCGTGGCCGCCAAGACCGCCGCTCGGCTGGGTGCACGCGTCCTCCTCGTCGAGAGTCACCGCACCGGCGGCGACTGCCTCTGGACCGGCTGCGTGCCATCGAAGGCGCTGCTCGCCGCTGCCCACGTGGCCGCCTCAGCCAGGGACGGGGCACGATTCGGCGTGCACGTCGACGGCGTCCGGGTCGACTTCGCGGAGACCATGGCCCACGTCCGTCGCGCCATCGCAGCGATCGCCCCGGTCGACTCACCTGCCTCGATCGAAGA
Organism: uncultured Actinomycetota bacterium; assembly: GCA_963806945.1. Classification (GTDB taxonomy): domain Bacteria; phylum Actinomycetota; class Actinomycetes; order Propionibacteriales; family Nocardioidaceae; genus Nocardioides. The sequence continues at coordinate 755,943 of CAWDZH010000007.1, read as the reverse complement.
AGTCGGGGTCACCGTCCGGGCCGGCCGGGCGCGCCTGGTCGCACCCGGCGTGGCAGAGGTCGACGGCGAGCGGGTGGCGTTCACGCAGGCGGTGCTGGCCACCGGCGCAGAGCCGGCCGTGCCACCGATCCCGGGCCTCGACCAGGTCGAGGCCCTCACCAGCGACACGATCTGGGACCTGGACCGCCGTCCGGGCACGCTGGCGGTCCTCGGTGGCGGCAGCATCGGCTGCGAGCTGGGCCAGGCCATGGCCCGGCTGGGCAGTCACGTCACCGTCGTGGAGGGCGCCGCGCGCATCCTCCCGCGCGAGGACCAGGACGCCGCGGCCGTGGTCGACGCGGCCTTGCGTGCCGACGGGGTGGACATCCGGGCGGACCGCACCGTGGTGGCCGTCGAGCCCTCCGCGGCCGACGCCTCCAGCGGGACGCTCCGGCTGGACGACGGGAGCGGCGTCGCGTTCGAGCGACTCCTGGTCGCGGTCGGACGAAAGCCCCGGACCCGTGACCTCGGTCTGGAGACGGTCGGCGTCGAGGTCGACGACCATGGCTTCGTGGTCGTGGACCGCCACCTGCGCACCACGAACGACCGGATCTGGGCCGCCGGAGACCTGACCGGCCATCCGCAGTTCACCCACGTCGCCGGTGTCCACGGCAGCCTGGCGGCCAGCAACGCGGTGCTCGGCGTACGACGCTCGGTCGACCGCACCGGGGTCCCCCGCGTCACCTACACGCACCCGGAGGTCGCCGCCGTGGGCATCGACACCGGACGGAGCGGTGCCGGGGTGCGGGTCCTCACGCTGACACACGACCACGTGGACCGCGCGGTGGTCGAGGGAGCCACGGGCGGCGTGACCAAGCTCGCCGTCGACGGCAAGGGCCGGATCCTCGGCGCCACCGTCGTGGGACCTCGCGCCGGGGAGACCTTGGGCGAGCTCGCCGTCGCCGTGAAGCAGGGCCTGCGGACCCGTGACCTCGCCGGGATCACCCACGCCTACCCGACGTGGAACGACGGCCCGTGGAACGCCGCCATCGCGGACGTCCAGGACCAGCTCGAGCGTCCCGCGGTCCGCCGCGCGCTGGGCACCGCAGCCGGTGCCCGACGCTGGTGGCTGGACCGCCGTGCCCGCTAGGCGTCTGCTGCTCGTGGGCAGTGGTCACGCCCACCTGCACCTGGTCCGCCAGGCACACCAGCTCAGCGCGGCCGGATACCGCGTGACCGTGCTCGCCCCGCGGTGGTTCGACTACAGCGGGTCCGCTTCGGCCATCGCTGCCGGCGGCCACGATCCCGCCTCCGGCAGGCTCGACGTCGCCGCGCTCTCCCGAGGGCGCGTCGACCACGACCAGGGCCTGGCCACCGATGTCGACCTGGCCGCACGCACCGTCCGCACCGACTCCGGCGCGACTCACCACTGGGACGTCGTCTCGTTCAACATCGGCAGCGTCGCGAGGGAGATCGCCGGGTCGCCCACGGACGGCTCCGTGGTGCGGATCAAGCCGCTGCGACAGCTCGCCGGGTTGCGCGACCTGCTCCGGCACTCCTCGGGCGCGAGCGGGCACGTGGTGACGGTCGTCGGCGGCGGTGCCAGCGGCGTGGAACTGGCCGGCCACCTGGCGGTCCGCACCGACGTCCGCCTGGTGCGACTGCTCGAGGCGGGACCGACGCTGACCCCGTCCCTCCCCGCCGGTGCCGGCCGGAGCCTGACGGCGTTGCTGCGGCGGCGGGGGGTCGACGTACGCACCGGGACCGCCACCGACCGGGTCATGGCCGACCACACCGTGCTGGCGGACGGTCAGCGGCTGGACCACGACATCGCGGTGCTGGCGACCGGGCTCGCCCCGCCGCCGCTGGCGACCCAGGTGGGTCTCGGTGGGCCGGAGGGCATCCCGGTGCGGGCCACGCTCCAGCACCGCGACCACGACGACGTGTACGCCGTCGGCGACTGTGCCGACTTCCTGCCCGGCCGGCTGGAGAAGGTCGGCGTCCACGGCGTCCGGCAGGGGCCGGTGCTGCTGCAGGTGCTGCTGGCACGAGCCGCGGGGCAGCCCCCGCCGAGCTATCACCCGCAGCAGAAGATGCTCTCCGTCCTCGACCTCGGAGGCGGGACGGCGCTGGCGGCCCGGGGGTCGCACTACTGGCTCGGGCGCTCCAGCCTGGCACTGAAAGCGGTGGATCGACCGCCGCTGGCTGAAGGCCTACCGGAGCTGAGCCGACCCGACCGCGTCCGGCTCCTCCGACGACGTCTTCGCCAGGATCCTCCGGCCGATCGCGCCACCGAGCAGGACCAGTGTCAGCAGACCGCCGACACCCACCGCGATGCCGCGGGCGTCGGCACCGGAAGCGCCGATCGCCGTGTAGGCGAGAACCCCGGGCACCATCCCGACTCCGGTCCCGAGCGCGTAGTCGCGCAGCCGGACGCCGAGCAGTCCCGAGGCGTAGTTCAACGGGGTGAAGGGGAACAGCGGGAGCAGGCGGACCGCCAGCACGGCGAGCAACCCGTGGTCCGACAGCACCCGGTCGGCGTGCTTCAGCCGGCCACCGAGCAGCCGGTCCACCGCGGGCCGGCCGAGCCGGCGCCCCACCAGGAATCCTCCGAGGGCACCGAGCAGGGCTCCACCCCACACGAGCAGTGCGCCCCACCACAGGCCGAACAGGGCGCCGCCCAGGATGGACAGCACCGATGCGGGACTGGGCACCAGCACCAGCACGGCGTAGCCGATCACGAACACCGCCACGCCGGTGGGGCCGGCGGCCTCGACGATCTCCTGCAGCCGCTGCGGTCCACGCCAGCCGCTGAGGTGCAGCACGACCGACACCCCGACGAAGGCCAGGACCAGCGCGATCAGCCGCACCACCGCACTCCGGTCCGGACCGGTGGCGGGGAGATCGGCGGCAGGGAATCGGTGGCGGGGAGATCGGCGGTGCGAAGGTCGTCCATGGGACGGGAACCCGGTGGGGCCGGCCGCCCATTCCTCAGCCCACCACTCCTCAGGCCGACGGGGACCGCAGGGTCCGGTACCCCGCGACCATCCGTTGCGACGCGCTGACCGCCACCACCACCGCCCACACGGCGGCGATCACCGGCGCGTGACCGGGCAGGAGCAGCCACAACGAGTGCACGACGATCGTCTCGGTGCCCTCGGCGAGACCGCCGAGGAAGCTGTACGACCGGCCGTCGTCGATCCGGTGGCCGGTCCGCTCCGCGATCGAGGAGAAGGCCAGGAAGGCGGTCCCGTTGACGTAGTAGGCCAACAGCACCGCCAGGAACGGGAGCCACGAGGCGAGCTCGGCGGGATCGTCGGTGACCCCGAGGGCCACCCCGACGACCGTGGCTCCGTAGACGACGAAGTCGGCCGTGATGTCGAGGAAGCCACCGGCCGCCGAGGTCTGGCCGGTCGATCCCGCCCGACGTCGTGCCAGCGGACCGTCCAGCCCGTCCATCGCCCGGGAAGCGAGCCAGGTCACCAGGGCCGCAGGCCCACCACTGCTGGGCCGCCAGCACCGCGCTCGCGAGGCCGAGCACCAGCCCGACCACCGTGAGCCGGTCCGGGGTGATCCAACGACGGTCCAGCCGGGCCGCCACCCTGGCCAGTGGGGCGTCGAGCCGTCGGCGCACGAAGCTGTCCAGCATCAGTCCTCCTCGAGCACGGGAACGTCGCCGGGTTGGCGGGCCAGCAGCCGTCGACCGACGAGTCCACCGACCGCGATCAGCACCACCAGGGCCGCGAGCGCAGAGAAGAGACCCCACGGGCTGGTGCCCCAGGCGCCCAACGCGGCGTACGCGAGGCTGCCCGGCACCATCCCGAGGGCAGTGCCCAGGACGTAGTGGCGGAACCTGACGCCGGTCAGCCCGGCCGCGTAGTTGAGGCCGGTGTAGGGCAGCACCGGGATCAACCGGGCCGTGACCACCGCCCCGAGTCCGTGCGCGGAGAGCAACCGGTCGGCGCGCTCGAGTCGTCCCCGGAGCAGGCTGTCGACCGCCTCACGTCCCAGCAGCCTGCCTAGCCCGAAGCCCCCGACCGCGCCGGCCATCGCCCCCACCCACGCCAGCAACGCCCCCAGCCACAGCCCGAAGAGCAGACCCCCGAGCGCGGTGAGCAACGCCTTGGGGGCCGGCAGCAGGCACAGCGCCGCATATCCGACGACGAAGGCAACCGCACCCAGCGGTCCGGCCGCCTCCACGCGCTCACGCAGCGCGGGCACCCCTGACCAGCCCCACACGTACTCGGCAACGACGACGGCGACGATGACCAGCGCCAGCAGCGCCAGCTTCACCATCGGCCACCGGGGACGCCCTGCCATGATCACAGGAGGGGAAGTCATCGAGCCGTCCACCGTGTTCCCGGTGTGACACTCGACGCGCCCCACCGCCCCCAGGAGGATCTCGTGCGCACCGCCTCACGCCCCTTTGCCGCGTCTGCCGCCGTGGCGACCGTGGCTCTCATCGCCGGCGCCTGTGCGGCACCCGCTGCCGAGACCTCGAGCACGAGCGAGCAGCGCCCGTGGGAGGAGATCGTCTCAGAAGCAGACGGACAGACGGTGGACCTGTGGATGTACGGCGGAGACGACCGAGGAAATGCCTACGTGGACGACGTCCTGGCCCCGGCCGCGGCCGAGCTGGGTGTCACGCTGCGGCGGGTGCCCGTCGGCGACACCAAGGAGGCGTTGCGACGGATGTTGGCGGAGCGGGCGGCCGGGACCGAGGAAGGCACCGTGGACCTGGTGTGGGTCAACGGGGACAACTTCGCGACCGGCAAGGAGGCGGACGCCTGGCTGTGTGGCTGGTCGGACCAGCTCCCGAACCAGGCCTTCGTCGACGAGGGCGACCCGCTCGTGGGCACGGACTTCGGCGTGGCCGTCGACGGCTGTGAGGCGCCGTGGCACAAGGCCCAGTTCAGCTTCGTCTACGACGAGGACCGGGTGGACGACCCGCCGACGACGGTCGCCGGACTGCTCGACTGGGCAGAGCTCCACCCCGGCCGCTTCACCTATCCGGCTCCCCCGGACTTCACCGGCTCGGTCTTCGTCCGGCAGGCGCTCTACGCCGTGTCGGGTGGCGCCTCGGTGGTGCCGGCCCGCTTCGACCAAGCGGACTTCGACAGCCTCAGCCCGGAGCTCTGGGAGCGCTTGCGCGACGTGGCTCCGGCGCTGTGGCGCGAGGGCCGGACCTACCCGCGCGACTCGGTGGCTCTGGACCGGCTGTTCGCGGACGGTCAGGTCGACTTCACCATGACCTACGGTCCGGCCACGCTGACCGAGCTCGTGGCCGACGGCACGTTCCCCGAGTCGACCCGGGTGCTGAGCGTCGACGACGGCACCGTCGGCAACGCCAGCTTCCTCGGCATCCCGGCCACCTCCCCGGACCAGGCTGGGGCGATGGTCGTCGCCGACCTCGCCCTGTCGCCCGAGCAGCAGGCAGCCAAGGCCGACCCCGAGGTGTGGGGCCAGTTCACGGTCCTCGACCGGGACCTGCTGGACCCCGCCGACGCCCGACTGTTCGACAACCTGCCGGCCTCTCCCGTCGTGCCGGCCTACGAGGACCTCTCGCGCAACGCACAGCCTGAGCTCTCGTCCGCGTGGGTCACGCCGCTCGACGACGGATGGCGGCGCGACGTGCTGGGGCAGCGGTGACACTGCGCCTCCCGAGACCCACCGCCGCGGCCCCCGGGGTCGTGGCGGTGACCGCGGTCGCCGGGACCGGCATGGCCGCCGTGGTGGTGACCTCGCTGGGGTTGATGCCGCTCTACGGCCAACCCGGGCTCGGCACCACGGGCTGGCGCCAAGCCGCGCCGGACCTGCTCGCCGGGGTGCGTGAGTCGCTGCTGATCGCCGTCCCGGCCACCGTCCTGGCCGCGGTGGCCGGGATGCTGCTGGCGGGGCTGCTGCTCACCGGTGGTCGCTCGGCCACGCCGTTGCGCGCGACGATCCTGGTCGTGCTGGCCGTGCCCCACCTGGTCGGCGCCACGTCGGTCGGCCTGCTGCTGTCGGACGGCGGCGTGGCGTCCCGGATGACCGGGTCGACCGGGGGCGCCTGGCCCGCACTCGTGGGTGGCACCTGGCCGGTGGCCACGGTGTGGGAGCTCGCCTGGAAGGAGTCGGCGTTCGTGGCCCTGGTCGTGGTCGCGGCGGTGGCGCCCGGCCATCGGCGACGCAGCGACGTGGCCGCGGCCCTCGGTGCCGGCCCGGTACGCCGCTGGACGCGGGTGTTGCTTCCGACAGCTGCCCCGGCTCTGGCCGCTGCGTCACTGGTCGTGCTGGTCTACAGCATCGGGTCCTACGAGGTGGCCTGGCTGTTGGGCCGCACCGTCCCCGAGCCGCTGCCGGTGCTGGCCTTCCGGCTGTTCGGATCCATCGAGCTGACCGACCGGCCGGCGGCGGCCGCTGCCGCCACGGTGAGTGCCGCGCTCGCGTTGGGCGTCGCCGCCGCCGCTCTTGCCGCGCTGCCGCGACTGCGGAGCAGCCTCGGCGCGGCCGAGGTGAGCCGGTGAACCGGGGCGCCAGGGGCCTGGCGCTGACCACGGCCGGCATCTGGCTGCTGCTGCCGCTGGTCCCGATCCTGCTCTGGGCCGCGGCGGACAGATGGTCGTTCCCCGGCGCCCTGCCGCAGGAATGGGGGTTCTCGGGCTGGCGGGACGCCAGGTCCGCAGGTCTCGGCGACGCCCTCCGCCGTTCCCTCCTGCTGGGCCTCGCCGTCGCCGCGCTCGCGACCCCGCTCGGTGCCATGACCGGACGGGTGCTGGGGTGGCGGATCACCCGTCATCCCCGGCTCGTCGTCCTCGCTCTCCTGCTCCCCCTGCTGCTTCCCCCGTTCGCGGTCTCCATGGGGCTCGACGTGATCCTGTTGCGTGCGCGGCTGCCGGGGTCGGTCTCCGTCGTGCTGGTGCTCGTCGTGCTCGCGCTTCCCTACTGCGCCTACACGTGCGCCGGCGCCTACGCGCGTTGCTCGCCCCTGCTCGAGGAGCAGGCACGGGCGCTCGGCGCCACCCCCGGTCAGGCACGGCGGCGCGCCACCCTGCCGGCGGTCCGCTCGAGCATCGTCGTCGCCGCACTGCTGGCGTTCCTCGTCGGATGGAGCGACTACGTGGTCACCCTGCTCCTCGGGGGCGGGCAATTGGTGACCGCACCGGTGCTGCTGGGCGCGGCAGCCAGTGGTTCGGGCAACGATCCAGCGGTGGCCGCGCTCGCGGTGGCGACCGTGGTGCCCCCGGTCGTGCTCGTGGCGGCCGTGGCCACCCTGCACGCCGTACGGACGCGGCGTGAACGCGCCGCGTCGACCCCGACCGACATGCCCGCTCTTGAGAGGATCGTTCGATGAGTGACCTGGAGCTCAGGACCGTGAGCCATCGATATCCCGGCGCGGACAGGGACGTGATGCGGGACGTGTCGCTGACCGTCCCCGACGGGCACCTGGTCTCCGTGGTCGGCCCCTCGGGCTCGGGCAAGACCACGCTGCTGCGGGTCGCCTCGGGCCTCGAGCGCCCGCTGCACGGCCAGGTCCTCGTCAACGGCGACGACGTGACCGGGCTGCCCACGGAGCGGCGCGACCTCACCGTCATGTTCCAGGACCCCCACCTGTTCGAGCACCTCGATGTCGGCGGCAACGTCGCCTTCGCCCCCCGACTGTCCGGGAGTGGTCGCCGCGAGGCCCGGCGCTGCGCCGACCGCTACCTGCGGCTGGTCCATCTCGAGGGCATGTCCGGCCGGGCCGTCGCCTCACTCTCCGGCGGGCAGCAGCAGCGGGTCGCCCTGGCGAGGGCCCTCGCCGCCGAGCGCGGTGCCATGCTGCTGGACGAACCGTTCAGCTCCCTGGACCGCGAGCTGCGCTCCTCCATGCACGACCTGCTCGCCGAGGTGAGGGCGGCGCTCGCGCCGACCATCCTGATGATCACCCACGACCTCGACGAGGCCGGGCTCGCTGACAGCACGGTGGTCCTGATCGACGGGCAGGTGCACCAGCACGCACCGGCCCGACTGCTGCACAGCGAACCGGCGACGCTGGCCACGGCCCGGTTGGTCGGTGGGTTCACCGAAGTGCCCGGTCGGGCGGTCGGCGGTCGGCACACCTCCGCATGGGGCACCCTCGACCTGGCGGGCCACTGCCCCAGCCACGGAGACGCCGTGCTGCTGCTCCGTCGCGAGAGCCTGGTCCTCACCCCCGCCGATTCCGCCCGCCCGGCGTTCGGCCGCGCCGGACAGGTCAGCCGGATCCGGCCCGTCGGCGCCCGCCAGGTCGTCACCGTCACCGGTCCCGACGGGGAGCAGGCGGAGGTCGAGCTCCCTCCCGGTCAGGTCGTCGACCCCGGGGCACACGTCATCGTGTCGCTCCGCGCCGACTGCCGGCCCTGGGCCGTGCCCGGCCCGCTGCGGGCCGTGGCGCCTGACGCCGAAGTCCCCTCAGCCGAGCCAGACGTGGCGCAGCTCGTCGACGAGGTCGGCTGACTGGCGCAGGCCGGTGCGCGCGGCATCCGCGCGCTTCGCGGGGTCCAACAGGTTCTTGCCGAAGTCGGCCACCGCCTGGGGGTCGGGAGTGACCACCGACCACTCCTTCGGCGCGACCTTCTCGAGCTGGCTGCGGATCGAGGTCCGCTTCGAGAAGGCGCGCGGCAGCGGTGCCAGGACCACGACCCGGTCGGCTCCCGCAGCGAGGTCGACGTTGGCCGTCGATCGCATGCCACCGTCGACGTAGTGGTGGCCGTCGATGGCGACCGGGGGCCACACGGTCGGCACCGCGCAGCTGGCCGCCACGGCCGTCACCAGCTCCGCCCCCGACGTGCGGTCGAAGACCGTGAAGCGACCGGTTTCGGCCTCGACCGCCGTGATCAACAGATCCCGATCCGCGGGCCAGGAGTTGACCGGGATCCGTGACCGGATCACCGACTCCCGGTCGGCGGAGCCCGGCGGGTGGGCCTTCATCGCCACGCTACCGACCCGGCGGAGCTTGTCGCGGCCGCTGCCCGGCAGGACGTACGGGGGCACCAGCTTCAGCATGGCCAGGCGGGACAGCCGACCGCCCAGCTCCTCGTCGGCCGGGGTCAGCTGCACGGCGTACAGGGCGTCGATCGGCAGCCCCGAGGCGAGCTGCGAGCCGACCACCGAACCGGCGGACGTCCCGACGAGCAGGTCGGCGTCGGTCAGGTCGACCCCGGCTCGGGCCAGCCCGGCGAGGATGCCCAGTTCCCAGGCGATTCCGGTGATGCCGCCGCCACCGAGGACCAGTGCTGTGCGTGTCATGGCCTCAACCTAGGCCAGGGAGAGGAAGAGCTTCTCCATCTTCTTGACGTCCACGCCGTCCACGCCGTCCCCGGCCACCAGGCACTGCTGGAGACCGCTGGCGACGATGGCGAACCCCGCCCGGTCGAGGGCGCTGGAGACCGCAGCCAGCTGGGTCACCACGTCCTCGCACTCGCGCCCCTCCTCGAGCAGGCGCAGCACTCCGGCCAGCTGGCCCTGGGCGCGCTTGATCCGGTTGATCACCGGGACCATCTCCGAAGGATCGAGCTCCATCACTCCCCCTGCGTGAGTGCGGCCAGTGCCGCCTTGATCCGCTTCTTGGCATCTGCCGCCACGGAGTCGAGGGCCTTGCTCTCTGCCAGCCCCATCATCGCGTCGGGATCGAACGCCTCGACCCGGGTGGTGGCGTCGTCGATGGTGCGCACCACGACGTTGCACGGCAGGACAGCGGCGATCGAGGGATCGATCTGGATGGCCTCGTAGGCCAGCGGGGGCCGGCACGCGCCCAGGATCACCTGCGGCTCGATGTCGACGTCGAGCTTCTCCTTCATGGCGGCCTTGAGGTCGATCTCGGTGAGGATCCCGAACCCCTGGTCCGACAGGGCCTTCCGGGTTGCCTCGACTCCCTCGGCGTACGGCATGGCGATGGTCGCGGACAGCGTGTAGTCACCCATGGGGGCTCCTTGTCAGATCGGTGTCGACTGGTCGATGATAACGATACCCGGGGGGGTGTTTTTGCATCGATCCCGGATACCCCCTACGGTATCAGTCAAGGAAGCACACATCGACTCGAGAGAGGATCACAGTGATGCCTGGCCAGACCCCCGAGATCTCACTTGAGGAGTTCGCCTCCCGACAGCCCGACGTCCTCACCGTCGACGTCAGGGAGCGGGCCGAGTACGCCGAGGCCCACGTCCCCGGCGCCGTCCTGGTGCCGATGTCCCAGCTGACCTCCCGCATGGGAGAGCTCGACCGAAGCCGCAAGGTCCACGTCGTGTGCGCCTCGGGCGGCCGGTCGAAGGCGATGACGGACGTGCTCGTGTCCGCCGGCTTCGACGCCGTCTCGGTCGCGGGCGGCACCCAGGGCTGGATCGACTCCGGCCGCACGGTGGAGGCGGGCCTGTGACCACTCTTCACGGAATCACCGTCCTCACGATCGAGACGCCCAGCCTGGGCGACCGCAGCTACGTGGTGCACGACGGCACCGTGGCCTTCGTGGTCGACCCGCAACGCGACATCGACCGGGTGCAGGCGCTGCTCGACGAGCACGACGTCCGGCTCACCCACATCTTCGAGACCCACATCCACAACGACTACCTCACCGGTGGGCTGGCTCTCGCCGAGGCCACCGGCGCGGCCTACCTCGTCAACGGTGACGACGACGTCTCCTTCGCCCGGACGCCGATCGGCGACGGCGAGACGGTCGAGGTGGGCGACCGGATGCGCGTGAGCGCTCTGGCCACCCCGGGCCACACGTTCACCCACCTGTCCTACGCGCTGGCCGTGGCCGGTGACGTGAACGAGTCGGTCGGCGTGTTCACCGGCGGTTCGCTGCTCTTCGGCGCGACCGGCCGACCCGACCTGATGGGCGACGAGCACACCGACACGCTGGTCCGGAAGCAGCACGCCTCGTCCCACCGGCTGGCCGATCTCCTGCCCGACGCGGCAGAGGTCTTCCCCACCCACGGCTTCGGGTCCTTCTGCTCGGCGTCGCAGTCCGACGCCACCGAGTCCACCATCGGCCAGGAGAAGAAGAACAACCCGGTGCTCACCCAGGACGAGGAGAGCTACGTCGAGGAGCTGCTCAGCGGCCTCGGCGCCTGGCCGGCGTACTACGTCCACATGGCCCCGGGCAACGCCGAGGGCCCCTCGGCTCCCGACCTCAGCCCGCCGCAGACCGCGGACGCCGAGCAGCTGCGCGGCCGGATCGAGGCCGGCGAGTGGGTCATCGACCTGCGCACCCGGACCGCCTTCGCCGCGGGTCACGCCCCCGGGACCCTGAACTTCGGTCTCGACGGCGGCTTTGCGACCTACCTGGGCTGGCTGATCGCCTGGGGCACGCCGGTGACCCTGCTGGGTGAGACGCCCGACGAGGTCGCCGAGGCGCAGCGCGAGCTGGTCCGCATCGGCATCGACCGGCCGGCCGGCCAGGCCACCGGCACGCCCGCAGACTGGAGCGACCGCGAGCTCGCGTCGTTCCCGACCGCGACCTTCGCCGACCTCGCGCAGGTGCGCCATCACCGCGAGGTGGTCGTCCTCGACGTGCGTCGCACCGACGAGTACGACGATGCCCGCATCGACGGCGCCGTCAACGTGCCGATCCACGACCTGTGGGGACGCCTCGACGAGGTTCCCGCAGGTGAGGTGTGGGTCCACTGCGCCGGCGGCTACCGCGCGGCCATCGCGGCGTCCATGCTCGATGCGACCGGGCGCACCCTGGTCGCCATCGACGACTCGTTCGACAACGCCGAGTCGGCCGGTCTCCACCTGGTCGGCCCCGAGGCGTGACCATCGTCGTGGCCCTCGTCGCGGGGGCTCTCATCGGCATCAGCCTGGGAGCCCTCGGCGGCGGAGGATCGATCCTGGCGGTACCGGTCCTGGTCTACGCCCTCGACCAGAGCGCGGCCCAGGCCACCACCGGTTCGCTGGTGGTCGTCGGCGTGACGGCGGTGATCGGCGCGATCGCCGCGCACGGTGCGGGCTCGGTCCTGATCGGACGCGGAGTCGCCTTCGGCCTCGTGGCCATCGGCGGTGCCGTTGCCGGCGCCCAGGCCGCTGCCCTCGTGCCCGAGCCGGTGCTCCTGGCGTCCTTCGCGGCGCTGATGCTGGTCGTCGCGGTCGTGATGGTGGTGAGGTTGGTCCGCGGCCAGCGTCAACCGGAGCAGGACCGGCAGCGAGCGGCGGCCCTGGACGATCCGATCATCACCTTCAGCCCGACCTTCGCCTGCCAGTGTCCGCGGGCGCTCAAGGTGGTGGTGGCCGCGACCGCCGTCGGCCTGCTCACCGGGTTCCTCGGCGTCGGTGGCGGGTTCCTCGTCGTACCGGCGCTGCTGCTCGCGCTCGCCCTCCCGATGCAGTACGCCGCCGGCACCTCGCTGGTCGTCATTGCCATCACCAGCGCCGCGGCGTTGCTCGCGCGTGCCGGTTCCGGCATCTCACCGGACTGGATGCTCGTGCTGGCGCTGACCGCAGCCGCGGGTGTCGGTGCGGTGCTCGGCACCCGGATCGCCGCCCACACCGACACCCGAAAATTGACCGCCGCCTTCGCGGCCCTCGTGGTCGCGGTGGCCGTGGGAACTGCCTTCCAGGCCCTCCCCGCGCTCGCCTGACCCACCCGACCACTCCCCCTCCACTCCCCGAACAGAAAGCGGTTCCCGCATGTCCACGACGACCACTGGTCGCCACGCCCCGCAACCACACGACCCCGAGCTCGACCCCGAGCTGGACCTCGACCTCGAGCTCGATCACCGTCCCGGCCCGCTGGGTCGCCTCGGCGTGGGGGTCACCCACCACCGCAAGTTGACCGCGGTCATCTGGCTGCTGCTCATCGTCGGCCTCGGCGCGTTCGCTCCGAAGGTCGAGGCCAACCTGTCCGGCGCCGGCTGGCAGGCGGACGGCTCCGAGTCGGTCGCGGTGCGCGAGCTGGCCCAGGAGAGCTTCGGCGGCAACGCCAGCTCCGCGATCCAGGTCGTCGTGCACAGCACCGACGGCCCGGTCACCGACGGCCCGGGCAAGCAGGTGCTCGCCGAGGCCACCGCCATCCTCGAGGAGGAGTCGCGGATCGCCGAGGTGATCGCCCCGCAACCGGGGGTGTCCCTGAGCGAGGACGGCGAGACTGCCGTCATCCTCGCCGGCGCCGGCGCGGACCCGAACGAGATGGTCCGCGTGGCCGACGACCTCAAGGGCGAGCTCGAGTCGCTCTCCGGTGACGGGGTCGAGGTCAACCCGACCGGCGCTTCGCTGCTGTGGTCGGACTTCAACGAGGCGAACCTCGACGCGATGCTGAAGTCCGAGATGATCTCGTGGCCGGTGACGCTGGCGATCCTGGTGCTCGCCTTCGGCGCCCTGGTCGCCGCCGGCCTCCCGCTGATCCTCACCCTCGCCGGGCTGGTCGCCTCGGCCGGCTCCCTGGTGCTCATCAACGAGCTGGTGCCGGTCTCGATCTGGGCGATGAACTTCGCGATGATGTTCGCGCTCGCCCTCGGCATCGACTACGCCCTGTTCCTCGTGGTGCGCTACCGGGCCTCGAGATGGGGATCCCTTGCCTCACCGCGTCGAGCGATCGCCGAGACGATGGACACCGCAGGCAAGGCGGTGCTGCTCTCCGGCGCCACCGTGCTGATCTCGCTGTCGGCGGTCATGCTGGTGCCCTCGCCCGCGTTCAGGTCGATGGCCGGAGGCATCATGCTCGCGGTCGTCTTCGTGCTCGCCGCGACGCTGACGTTGCTCCCACTGGTGCTGTTCAAGCTGGACCACCGGATCAACAAGTTCGCCCTCAGCTGGGTCCACACCGGTGAGCACCGGTCGAAGAGGTTCGCCGCCTGGGGCGAGCGGTTGTGGAAGCGACCGGTCGTGTTCGGCCTGGCCTCCGTCATCGTGCTTCTGGTCCTCGCCGCACCGATCCTCGGGCTCAAGACCGCGATGCCGTCGATCAAGGTGCTCCCCGACGACGCCAGCGCGCGCGTGGGTTACGACCAGGTCCAGGACAGCTTCGGCGAGGGTGCCCCGGGCACGCTCCAGATCGTCACCGAGAAGTCCGACGGCAAGGCCGTCACCGCCGTCCTGAACGAGGACGCGGGGATCGCCGGCGCCATGCCCGGCCAGCCTGCCTCCGACGGCAGTGACTGGGTGCTGATCTCGGCAGTCCCGACGGTCGACCCGTCGGACCCGGCGCTCTCGGAGACCGTGGACCGGCTCCGGGCAGACCTGCCGGACTCCGCCCTCGTGGGCGGCGCCGCCGTGGAGAACCTCGACCTGAAGACCCAGCTCGACGACTCCACTCCCCTCGTGATCGGCGTGATCCTCGCTCTTGGGTTCCTGCTGCTGCTGATCGCGCTCCAGGCCCCGCTCATCGCGCTGCTGGGCACGCTTGCCAGCCTGCTCTCCACCGCGGCGGCGTTCGGCGTGGCCCGGTTGGTCTTCCAGGAGGGTTGGGGTGCGGGCTTCTTCGGGTTCGAGTCGCAGGGCTTCCTGGACGCGTGGGCCCCGGTGTTCTTCTTCGCGATGATCTTCGCCATCGCCATGGACTACACGGTGTTCCTGCTCGCCTCCGCCAAGGAGCACTTCGAGCGCAGCGGCGATCCGAAGGAGGCCATGGTCGGGTCACTGGCCCACTCGGGCCGGGTGATCTTCGCCGCGGGCGCGGTGATGGTGGCCGTGTTCTTCACCTTCGCCCTGTCCGGCCCGCTCCCGCCCAAGGAGATGGGCATCATCCTCGGCATCGCCGTACTGCTGGACGCCTTCCTGGTCCGGCTGGTGCTGCTGCCGGTCATGCTCCGCCTCACCGGGCGTGCCGCCTGGTACGTCCCGGCGTGGCTCGAGCGGGTACTGCCCCCTGTCCGCTTCTCACACGGCTGACCTCTCAGCCCGACACCACTGAAGGAGATCCACCATGTGCCGAGCAGTCCGATGCAAGACCTGTGGCCTGACCACCTGGGCCGGGTGCGGCCAGCACGTCGACCAGGTGATGGCCGGTGTGCCCCGCAGCAACCGGTGCCCCGGTCACCCGAAGCCGGAGCGCACCGGAGGCGGCTTCCTCGACAAGCTCCTCGGGCGCCGCTGAGCGACGCCCTAGGCTCCCCCCATGCGCGGGTCATGGGGGGAGCGGGTGCGCGACCCGATCTTCTGGAACGACGTCGCGCAGCTGGTGAAGACGGTGGCCGCCGCGGTCATCGCCTGGGTCGTCGCCGCGAGCGTGCTCGAACTGCCGCAGCCGTTCCTCGCTCCGTGGGCAGCCCTGCTGGTCGTGCACGCGACGGTCTACCGGACGTTCTCCCGCGGCCTGCAACAGGTCGCCGGCACGGTGGTCGGCGTGCTGCTGGCCGCCCTGGTCGGCAACCTGCTCGGCCTGGACACCGTCGCGGTGGCGGTGCTGCTGACGCTCGCGCTGGCGATGGGAGCGGTGCCCTGGCTGGGGGCTGAGGTCACCACCATCGCCACCACCGCACTGATCGTGCTCACCACCGGATTCACCGACGACACCCTGCTTCTCTCCCGGCTGCTCGACACCGGCATCGGGGTGGGTGTCGGGCTGCTCGTCAACTTCGTGGTGTGGCCGCCACTGCGCCGGCGTACGGCGATCATCGCGATGGACCGGATCGACGGCGGGATCGGCGAGTTGCTGGCCGACATCGGCGTCGGCCTCTCACGAGGCCGGATCCACTCCGACGTCGAGGCGTGGGTCGAGCGCAGCCGCGACCTCGACGGCCAGATCGACCATGCCTGGGCGCTGGTGCGGCAAGCCAAGGAGAGCGCACGGATGAACCCGCGCCGCTCCGCCAGCGAGTTCCGCGACCCGCAGCAGTGGCACGGGTTGCTGCGCCGGATGGAACAGGCCGTGGCGGAGACCCGCAGCCTGGCCCGCACCCTCGGCAGGCAGCACGCCCAGCGGTCCACGTGGGACCACGACTTCGCCGCGAGCTGGACCCGGCTGCTCACCGAAGCAGGGAACGCGGTCAAGGCCGCGGACCCGGACGCCATCGCCGTGGTCAGGACGCAGCTGGAAAGCCTGGTCGACGAGGCCCCGGCCGGATCGCTGGCCCAGAGCTGGCCGGTCCACGGCGCCCTGGTCATCAACCTGCGCAACATCCTCGACGCCATGGACGAGGTGGCCGCGCTGAACCCCCTCGGTCAGCCGCCGGCGCCGCTGTCGCGGATCCGGCACGGTCGCTCCACCCGCGTTCGACGCCATCCCACGTAGGCCGCCACGACCGCGACCGCGAGCAGCACCGCCCAGGCCGGGATCGCTGCGGTCCACTCGCTCACGGCCTGCTGCGCCGCGAACTCCAGGTCGGTGAGGTCACCGACCCCCAGCGCGCCGGTCAGGCCGGCCGTGCCGTCGTAGCGCAGGAACACCGCGCCGACGGCGATGAACAGCAGGCCGGAGACCAGCGACGTCGAGTGCACTCGCAGCCGACCGAGCGAGAGCGTGCGCCCGCGCAGCCAGCGGCGACTGCCCAGGTCGAAGCGATCCCACACCGCCGCCAGTACCAGCAGCGGCGCCGCCATCCCGAGCGCGTAGACGGCCAGCAGGGCTCCGCCCTGCCACGGCGACTCCTGGGTGGCCGCGACCGTGAGGATCGCACCCAGCACCGGACCCGAGCAGAAGCCGGCGAGCCCGTACACCGAGCCGAGCAGGAAGGTGGAGACCCAGCCGTCGCCGCCGCGGGCGGTGACGGCGCTGTTGAGGCGCGCCGCGCCGGGAACGGTGAAGCCGCGACCGAGGAGCTGCAGCACGCCCAGCCCGATGATGGTCCAGCCAGCGACCGCGATCAGGAGCGGTCGCTGGCCGTAGAACAACGACGAGGCGGCGCTCGCACCCGTCCCCAGCGGAACCAGCGTCACGAGGAGTCCCAAGTAGAACACCAGGGTCCGGGCGACGAGGGCCCGCGTGCTGGCGAACGCATAGGCGAAGAAGGACGGCAGCAAGAGCGCGCTGCACGGTGAGAGCAACGCCAGCATCCCGGCCGCCAGGGCGGCGACCAGGCCGACCTCACTCACGACCCGGCGTCCTCGGCCGCCTGCTCGATGGTCTCCTCGAAGACCTCGGTCGGCTGGGCGCCGATGACGGGCACTCCGTTGATGATGAACGCCGGGGTTCCGGTGACACCGATCGCCTGGCCCTCGGCGAAGTCCTGCTTGATGTCACGACCGATCGAGTCGGAAGCCAGGTCCTCGCGGAACTGGTCCACATCGAGGCCTGCCCGCTCGGCCACGTCGACGAGGTAGGACTCGTCGAGTCGGCCGCTGTTGGGCGGAAGCTGGTCGGCGTACATCTCCTCCTGGAACTCCCAGAATCCGTCCTGCTCAGCGGCAGCGCGCCCACCCTCGGCAGCGGTCATGGACTCCGGACCGAGGTAGGGGAAGTCGCGCCACTCGATGCGCAGGGTCCCGTCCTCGACGTACTGCTCGACGAGCGTGGGTTCGGTGTCGCGGGCGTACTTGCCGCAGAACGGGCACTGGAACTCGGAGTAGGCGACCATCACCACCGGCGCGTCGACCTCACCACGCGCCATGGGGTCATCGGGGGTGCGGCGTACGAGCTCCTCCCAGGTCTCGGCCGGCGCCTGACCCTGCTCCGCGCCACTGGCCGAAACGTCGGCCGCGCTGTCTTCCCCACCGTCTGACGACAGTGAGGAGAACAACATGATGCCGAGTGCGATCACCGCAACGGCGGCGATGGCGAGGGGGATCACGGGGCTCTTGCGAAGATCAGACACGGGTCGGGTCTCCAGACGTGGTGGTGGGACAGGACAGCTCTCCGAGCAACCGGCTCCGCAGCGCCCAGAGGAGAAGCAGGACCGCGGCGCCCTGAAGGACGGGTTGGACCGGGGCGAACCAGGTGACGGCACCGGCACTGCCGAGCGCCACCAGCACGAGCTTGTTGCACACCGGACAGCCGACCGCGAAGTAGGTGAGCGCGCCTCCGGCCCAACCGCCGCGCCGGCTCCCGGCCCGGTCCGGCTGCACGGGGGCGCGGACGTAGGTGGCGACCAGCAGACCGCCGAGGACCGCGGAGACCAGCAGTGAGGGCCAGGCCCACCAGGTCGGCGGGATCTCCCGACCGAAGACCGGGGTGTCGATCAGGTCGGTGGGAATGGCCACCAGCAGCACCATGCCCAACGCCGAGGCGCCCGCGGCGAGCCAGCGGGGGAACGTCCAGCGCAGCAGGACCGAGAGGGGCGCCGCGATCATGCGGAACCCACGGCGACCGGGTGGCCTCCGGTGCGCCACTCGAGCATGCCGTCCTCCAGTCGGAGCGCCGCGACCCCTTCAGCTCCGAGCAGACGGACGGCGTCATGAGCCATCACGCAGAAGCTGCCGCGGCAGTAGGTCACCACGGCCGGGGCGGAGCGCAGGCTCTCGGCCTCGTCGGCGAGCCGGTCGACCGGCACGCTCCGTGCGCCCGGGATGTGACCGGCGACGTACTCCTCTCGCGGCCGGACGTCGAGCAGGGTGATCTGCTGCGCTTCCAGCAGGTCGACGAGCTCCTCGCGCGAGACCAGCCCGACCTCGTCGGCGCCCGGCAGGTTGAGGTAGGCATCGAGGGCGCGGCCGACGTCGGCCGAGCGCTCTCGCGCCACGGCGCGCATGGCGGCGTAGAGGTGCGCCACGTCGTCGCCGGCCAACCGGTAGTGCACCTTGACGCCCTCCCGCCGGGTCAGGACGAGGTTGGCGAGCTTCAGCACCTGGAGGTGCGCCGAGACCGTGCTCACTCCCATGCCGGCCGCGCGGGCCAGGCTGTCCACGGTGCGTTCACCCTGGGCGAGCAGATCCACCAGCTCGAGCCGCTTGGCGCTGCCGAAGGCCTTGCCCACCACGGCGAGCTCGTCGAAGACCCGTTCCCTGCGTACGTCGTCGTCCACCATTCCTCCAATGATCTTTGGAAGATCGTAGGAGGTTGGGTACGCCGACACAACCCGGTCCGGCCGGGACCGCTCGGGTCAGGAGCCGGCCGCCTGACGCAGCAGCTGTTCGAAGGGCACCGGGTCGTCGATCGATGCGGCCCTGAGCCGCGGGCGTTGCCCGGTGAGATCCGCCATGCCGGTTCCCGGCCGGAGCCATTGCGCCAGCTCGGCGGCAGCGGCAGCGATCCGGCCGGACAGGTCCGCGTCGGTGCCGAAATCGTCGGTCGCGGCGAAGACCGCGGTCGGCAGCACCACGGCCCGCTGGTAGGAGAACAGCGGTCGGAGCGCGTGGTCGAGGACCAGGGAGTGGCGCGCCGTCCCGGCGGTCGCGCCGAGCAGCACGGGAGTGCCGTCGAGCACCTCGCGGTCCAGGACGTCGATGAACATCTTGAACAGCCCGCTGTAGGAGGCCGCGTAGACCGGCGTCACGGCGATCACCGCGTCGGCGGACCGGACCGTCTCGATCGCTGCCGCGAGCTCGTCGCCGGCGAAGCCGGTCAGCACGTGGTCGGCGAGCGCATGTGCGAGCGGCCGCAGCTCGACGAACTCCAGCTCGACGTCGCCGCCCAGCGCCGCGACCGAGGCCTCGGCGAGGCGGTCGGCGAGGAGCCGGGTGGCGGACGGGACGCCGATGCCGGCGGACACGACGACGAGGCGGGTCATGCCGAGACCTCCTCGTCGGTGTCGTTGCGGGTGTCGGTGGCGCTGGCGGACGCGACGCGGGACGCGTGGGTCGGCGCGTCCGGCACGTGCGCCGGACGTCCTTCGGCGAAGCCGGCCCGCAGGTCGGGCAGGATCTCGCCGAGCAGGTCGAGCTGTTCGAGCACGGTCTTCAGCGGCAGCCCGGCGTGGTCCATGAGGAACAGCTGGCGCTGGTAGTCGCCGACGTAGTCGCGGAAACCCAGCGTCCGCTCGACGACCTCCTGGGGCGAGCCCACGGTCAACGGCGTCTGCGCGGTGAACTCCTCCAGGGAGGGGCCGTGGCCGTAGACCGGTGCGTTGTCGAAGTAGGGCCGGAACTCCCGCACCGCGTCCTGGCTGTTGGGTCGCATGAAGACCTGCCCACCAAGCCCGACGATCGCCTGATCAGCACTGCCGTGGCCGTAGTGCTCGAAGCGGCGGCGGTAGAGCGCGACCATCTCCCGGGAGTGCGTGGCCGGCCAGAAGATGTGGTTGTGGAAGAAGCCGTCGCCGTAGTACGCCGCCTGCTCGGCGATCTCGGGACTGCGGATCGAGCCGTGCCAGACGAACGGCGCGACACCGTCCAGCGGCCGCGGGGTGGCGGTGAAACCCTGCAGCGGCGTACGGAACCGGCCCTGCCAGTCCACGACGTCCTCGCGCCACAGCCGGTGCAGCAGCGCGTAGTTCTCGATCGCGAGGTTGATGCCCTCGCGGATGTCCTTGCCGAACCACGGGTAGACCGGGCCGGTGTTGCCCCGCCCCAGCATCAGGTCCATCCGGCCGTCGGTGAGGTGCTGGAGGGTGCCGTAGTCCTCGGCGATCCGCACCGGGTCGGTGGTGGTGATCAGCGTGGTCGAGGTCGACAGGATGATCCGCTCGGTCTGCGCCGCGATCCAGGCCATGGTCGTGGTCGGCGACGACGCGACGAAGGGCGGGTTGTGGTGCTGGCCGACGGCCACGACGTCGAGGCCGACGTCCTCGGCCTTCTTCGCGATCTCGACCTGGGCCTTGATGCGCTCGTGCTCGGTGGGCGTGCGACCCGTGGTGGGGTCGGCGGTGACGTCCCCGACCGTGAAGATCCCGAACTGCATCATGACTCCGCCCCTGCCACTCTAGTTGAATGTCGAATCAGTCGGCGGAACGTGCTCCCGGGCGGCGGTATTCCGACTCAGCCCAGGCCAGGTGGTGGCGTGATCGTCGAACGTGTCCGGGCCCTGCACCGGGACGACGCAGAACAGCAGGCCGCCGGGGTCGGTGAGGATCGTGTAACCCTCCCGCTCCTCGACCACGGCCGCGCCCAGGTCGATCACCCGCGCCACCTCGGCGGCGACGTCGTCGGTCTCGATGTCGAGGTGGACCCGGGCCGGGGTCTCGCCACCGGTCCGCTGGAGCTCGAGCGACAGACCTCCGGCCACCGCGCCGAGCGACTCGTACGGTCCGTCCGCGGCCACCCGCTCACGTCCGGTGACCCCCGCCCAGAAGGCCGCCCCGGCGGCGTACGACGACTCGGGATGATCGATGAGCACGACTCCGATGCGACTGCGGTGCATGACTCGAGGCTAGGGCTTTGCTTCAATCGGTCCATGGACGCCGAGGCATGGGACGAGCGGTACGCCGCCAGCGAGCTGGTGTGGTCGGGCGAGCCGAACCGCTTCGTCGCCGAGGAGCTGGCCGATCTGCCACCCGGACGCGCGGTCGACCTGGCCGCCGGGGAGGGCCGTAACGCCATCTGGCTGGCCCGCCGCGGCTGGCAGGTGACTGCTGTGGACTTCTCGGCCGTCGCGCTCGACAAGGGGTCCCGGCTGGCCGGCGACACCGAGATTGAGTGGGTCGTCGGCGACGCCACCGAGTGGCGCTCCGGGCAGCCGCTGGACCTTGCGCTCCTCGCCTACCTGCAGCTGCCCGCGTCGCAGCGCCGCGCGGCGAACCGGAACGCCGTGGAGTCGCTGCGGCCGGGCGGGACGTTCCTGCTCGTCGCCCACGACTCGACCAATCTCGCCGAGGGCACCGGCGGCCCGCAGGACCCCACCGTGCTGATGAGCGCCGAGGACGTGCTGGCCGATCTCGACGGGATCGACGTCGACGTGGTGAAGGCCGGCCGGGTGGCACGCGAGGTGGTCGTCGGGGACGACCACCGGGGTGAGGCGGCCGCGACCGCCTGGGACTGCCTGGTCCGGCTCACCCGGCGCTGACCCGTCAGTCGGTGCGGGGGAAGCGCCTCGGCTCATCCTGCTCGTCGGCCTCGCCGTAGACGCCGGCATCCTTCGCGGCCTGGGCCTTCCGGAGCTGCTTGACCATGCTGAACATCAAGAAGGCGACCGCCGCACCGAGCAGCAGGAAGACCACCAGGGCAGTCCATCCCGCCTTCACGTCCTCGGGCTCGGGACCCTCCTGGAGCTGGCCGGCCAGAGCGACCAGGACAAGCATCAACGACATGCCCCCAGTCTCTCAGGTCGGTGGGCTCAGGTGGGGGTCGGGATCCCTGCGAAGAGGTCGTCCTCGGGGACCGGCGCGTCCACGTGGGAGACGACCAGCTCGTAGTCCTCGGTCGGCCAGGTCTTCTCCTGGAGCTCGCGCGGGATCGCGAACCAGTGGCCGTCGGGATCGATCTGGGTGGCGTGGGCCAGCAGTGCCTGGTCACGGACCCCGAAGTAGTCGCCGCACGGCACCTTGGTGGTGATCCGGGCGTCCCACTCCGGCTCCGGCTTCCACTCCTTGAGCCGCTCCCCCCACGGTGAGTCCAGCCCGTGGGCCAGCATCGCGTCGTGGATCGCCTGCATCCGCTCGCGGTTGAATGAGTGGTGGTAGTAGAGCTTCAGCGGCTGCCACGGCTCGCCGGCGTCGGGGTAGGCATCCGGGTCGCCGGCGGCCTCGAACGCCGCGACGCTCACCAGGTGGCAGGCGATGTGGTCGGGATGGGGATAGCCCCCACGCTCGTCGTACGTGGTGACGACGTGGGGCTTGAACTCGCGGATCAGCCGCACCAGCGGCTCGGCTGCCTCCTCGACCGGCACCAGGGCGAAGCAGCCCTCGGGCAGGGGCGGCTTCGGGTCACCCTCGGGCCACCCCGAGTCGACGAAGCCGAGCCAGTCCTGGCGCACCCCGAGGATGTCGCGGGCCCGCTCCATCTCCTGGCGGCGTACCTCGCTGATGTTCTCGAGGATGTCGGGGCGGTCCATCTTCGGGTTCAGGATCGAGCCACGCTCGCCACCGGTGCAGGTCACCACGTGCACGTCGACCCCCTCCGCGACGTACCTCGCCGTCGAGGCCGCACCCTTGCTCGACTCGTCGTCGGGGTGGGCGTGGACGTGCATGAGCCGGTAACCGGACCGGGGGCGCTGCGACATGGCGAAAGTCTAGGGAAGTGTGTGCCAGCATCTCAGGGTGACCACCCACCTCGACGAGCGCTACGGCACCTCGTCGCCGCGACGACGACGCCTGGTCGCCGCGTTGGTGGCGGTCCTGGTCGTCGGGTTCGGCGGCTGGTTGGTGTGGGCGACCCTCTTCCACGCGACCCCGGCGGTGGACTCGGACCTGACCAGCTACACGATCGTCGACGACGGAAGCTGCCAGCGCAGTGGTGGCGGTGTCGCTCGCGGACGGCGTGGTCGCGAGTTGCACGCTCCGGGCCTTCGCCGAGGACCACTCGACGGTCGGCGAACTGGCCTTCCAACCGGTGGCCGGACGCAACGAGGTCACGGTGAAGACCGAACGCCGGGCGACCTCGGTGACGCTGCTCGGATGCACGGCCCCCGGACAACCGAGACCGCGCTGAGACGTCGTCGACCTGCTTTTCGCTTGACGAGTTGATAAACTCGATTCCAATCACCCCGCAGGGGCCGCTCGTCACACCTGAGAGGCGCCCGGCGGGTTTTGCTTTTGTCGCCAGGAGTTGAGACCCATGACGCAGCCTGTACAGCCGACCCAGGTCTGGCTGACCCACCGGACGTTCGACCGGCTGACCGCCGAGCTCGCGGACCTGAAGGGTCCCCAGCGCCAGGAGGTCATCGACCGCATCAGCGCGGCTCGTGACGAGGGTGACCTCAAGGAGAACGGCGGCTACCACGCCGCCAAGGACGAGCAGGGCAAGATCGAGGCCCGGATCCTCCAGCTCGACGAGATGATGCGCAACGCCACCACCGAGAAGTCCGCCGACGACGGCGTGGTCTCGCCCGGCAAGGTCGTGACCTACCGCTACGCCGGTGACGACGAGGACGAGACGTTCCTGCTCGGCGCCCGCGAGATCGACGACGACCACGACGACATCGAGGTGTTCTCGCCGCAGTCGCCGCTGGGTGCCGCCATGGTCGGCGCGGCCAAGGGCTCCACCGTCGACTTCGAGGCCCCCAACGGCAAGTCGCTCAAGATCGAGATCGTCGACGCGGTCCCGTTCGCCGAGTGATCACTCGATGACGCGGTAGCCGCACTCACGCAGCCGGGTCACGACCTGCTGCGCGTGCGGTTCACCCCGGGTCTCCATCTGGATCCGCACCTCCACCTCGTCGACGGCGAGGTTGGGTGAGATCCGCTCATGCGCGACCTCGAGGATGTTGGCACCGACCGTGCTGAGCTCGGCCAGCAGCTGGGCGAGACCACCCGGGCGGTCGGGGATGGTGACCCGGAGATAGAGGTAGCGACCGGCCGAGGCCATGCCGTGCCGGATCACCTTGCCGAGCAGCAACGGGTCGATGTTGCCGCCGGAGAGGACGGCCACGATCGGCGTGCGGTACGCCGTCGGCTGCTCGAGCAGCGCCGCGACCGCGGCCGCACCGGCGGGCTCGACCACCATCTTCGCCCGCTCGAGCAGCGCGAGCAGGGCGCGGGAGAGCGACTCCTCGGACACGGTGACGATGTCGTCGACGTACTCCTGGACGACCCGGAAGGTGACGTCGCCCGGCAGGCCGACCGCAATGCCGTCGGCCATGGTCTGCATCGACTCCAGCGCTACCGGTGACCCTTCGGACAGCGAACCAGGGAACGCGGCGGCACCTTCGGCCTGGACGCCGACGACTCGCACGTGGGGGCGTTCAGCCTTGATGGCCAGGGCGATGCCGGCGAGCAGTCCACCTCCCCCGGTCGGGACCAGGACCGTCTCGACGTCGGGGGTCTGCTCCAGGATCTCCAGCCCGCAGCTGGCCGCTCCGGCGACGATGTCGACGTGGTCGAAGGGGTGGATCAGCACCGCTCCGGTCTCGGCCGCGAACTCGCGCGCTCGGGCCAGCGCATTTTCGAGGTAGCGGCCGTGGAAGATGACGTCGGCACCGTAGCCGCGGGTCGCCTTCTCCTTGGGGATCGGCGCCCCCTCGGGCATGAAGACCGTGGCGTTGATCCCCAGCATCTGTGCGGCGAGCGCGACGCCCTGTGCGTGGTTGCCGGCCGACGCCGCAACGACACCGTGGGCGCGTTCCTCCTCGGTCAGTCGGGCCATCCGGACGTAGGCGCCGCGGGCCTTGAAGGAGCCGGTGCGCTGGAGGTTCTCGCACTTGAGGCTGACGGGTCCCTCGCTCATCGCCGAGAGCCAGCGGGATTCCTCCATCGGCGTCACCACGGCGACACCCTCGAGCAGTTTGCGGGCGGCGCGCAGGTCCTCAGACGTCGGCAGGTCGGTCACCAGGTTCCCCTTCCAGGTCCTCCTCGAGCTCCTCCTCCGGGTCGTCCGACCCGACGTGGGTGAAGCCGGCGAGGTGTTGCACGACTGCGTTGAGCGCGGCCACGGCCGGCACCGCGATGAGGGCGCCGACGATGCCGGCGGCGATGATGCCGCAGCCGATGGCCAGGATCACGCCGAGCGGGTGGACCGACACGAAGCGCCCCATCAGGAACGGCTGCAGGACGTGGCCCTCGATCTGCTGCACCAGGATCACGCCCCCCATCATCAGCAGCGCGGTGATCGGGCCCTGGTCGACCAGCGCGACCAGGATCGCGACCGTCCCGGCGACGGTGGCACCGACCAGCGGGACGAAGGCACCGAGAAAGACCAGGACGCCGATGGCCAGCAGGAACGGGACGCCGAGGATCGCGGCCACGATCATCACGCCGATGGCGTCGACGGCGGCGACCAGCACCGTCGCCCGCACGAACTGGGTCAGGCTGCCCCAAGCAACTCGACCGCTCGTGTCGACCCGCTCCCGGGCCGCCCGCGGCGCGAGCCGGACCAGCCAGGCCCAGATCCGCTCACCGTCGGCGAGGAAGAAGTAGGTCGAGAACAGCACGATGAAGAATCCGGCCAGGACGTGGCCCACCGCAGTGCCCACCTCGACCGTCCGGGTGAGCACGCCACCCTCAGCGGTGCTCGAGCTCACGGTCTCCTGGAGCGAGCCGAGGGCGTCATTGATCTGGGAGTCGCTGGCCTGCAGCGGCCCGTCCTTGAGCCAGGCCCGGATCTTGTCGATGCCCTCGACGACCGAGTCGGCGAGGTCGGTCGCACCTGCGGCGACCTGCGCACCCACGAACGTGAGGAGCAGCGCGACGACGGCGATGCCCCCAACGACGACCAGCCCGGCGGCCGCACCGCGCGGCAGACCGAGTCGCTGGAGCCGGCGTACGGCCGGGGTGACAAGAGCGGCGATCAGCAGCGCGATCGCGACCGGCACCGCGACGACCGCGAAGAAGGCGAGCAGCCACAGGATCAGGGCGGTGGCGGCCGCGATGACCAGGAACCGCCACGACCATGCCGCGGCGAGGTCGACGCCGTAGGGGACCTGGCCGGGGGCGAGGTTGGTGGTGCCGGGCTGGACCAGGATCGGCTCCGGGCGCCGCACGGCGCGCGCCTGGGACCACTGTTGCGCGAAGCGTTCGAAGAGCCGCTGCCGCTCGGCGCTCGTCTGCTCGTCCTCCCCGCTGCTCACGTCGGACAGGCTACTCAGCCCCGACCGTCGGGCCCGCCAGGCTCCGGGCGAGGCGGTACGCCGTCTCCGGCTCCGGGCCGGCCAGCAGCCCGATCGCACACAGGGCGTAGCCGTGGTCGACCACCACCCGGGGGGCCACCGGCAACTGCCATCCACCTTCGGGGTCGGCACCGAGGCTGCTGCCCAGCACCCGCTCGACCACCCCGGGACGGCCGTTGCGCAGCACCCCTCCGGAGCCGACCAGCAGGTCGATCTCGCGCAGGTCCTTGCCGGTGCGCTCGACGACCCGGCCCTCGGGGCTGACCACGACCTGCGAGCGGCCGCAGTGCCGCTGCAGCGCCAGCTCGACGGCGGCGCGGGCGATCTGCTCGTCGATGTCGGTCTCGCGGTCGTCGTCGGGCAGGTAGCCCGGCTGGTCGCGACGGACGCTGGCGGGCGCGGCGAGCTCGGTGAGACCGGCCGCCTCGACCGTGGAGAGGGCCGACCACCGCATGCCGAGGTCACCCTCGACGGTGCGGGTGACCGGGGTGACCGCGACGACCTGGCGGGAGAGTCCGGCCTCCTCCGGGTCGAGCGCGACCACGCTGTGCACGTCGGTGGTGGCACCGCCGACGTCGACGACGGCCACGTCACCGGCACCCGGGCGGTCCTCGTCGAGGCCGCGAGCAAGCAGTTCCACGCCGGCCAGCACGATGTCGGGGGTGGCACCCCGCACCATCCGGCGAAAGTCGTCGCTGGCGCTGAGGTGCTTGCCGCCGATGACGTGGGCGAGGAACATCTCGCGGATCGCGGCGCGGGCGCTCTCGGGCGCGAGGACCCCGATGCGGGGCACGACGTTGTCGGCGAGCACGTGCGGGACGTCGGCCAGGATCGCGGCGACCTCGTCGTGGGCGTCGACGCTGCCGGCCACGACCACCGGGCCGACCCAACCCGCCTCCACCAACGTCCTCGCGCCGATGACGAGCGACTCGGCATTGCCGCCGTCGGTGCCCCCGGTCAGCAGCACCACATCGGGCGCCGTGTGCCTGAGAACGCTCTCTGGGTCGTTCTCAGGCACACGGGACGACAGGGGGAGGATCGCGACGACCTTTCCGCCGCTGGACAGGGCGACCCGGCGCCCGGCCTCGGCCGTGACCAGCTCCTCGTTGCCGAGGACGGCGATCCGGAGTCCGCCACCGGCACTGGAGCAGGCCAGCACCTCGGCGTGGTCCGCGCGCGGGTCCTGTCCGGCGAGCGCGATCCGGCACGCGTCGTAGCCGTCGAGGACGTCGGTCCCGATCGTCGTGGAGTGACTCGCCGAGGCGACGATCGCGCCGAGCTCCACGTCGACCAGCGAGGCCTTGGTGAACGTCGAGCCGAAGTCGACGCAGATCACCGGCGCCCGTGCCTCAGCCACCGGACAGTGCTTGGTCCAGGTCGGCCAGCAGGTCGTCGGCGGTCTCGATGCCGACGCTGAGCCGGATCAGGTCGGAGGGCACCTCCAGGTCAGTGCCCGCGACGCTCGCGTGGGTCATCCGCCCGGGGTGCTCGATCAGGCTCTCGATGCCGCCGAGCGACTCGGCGAGGGTGAACACCCGGGTCCGCTCGCAGACCCGCAACGCATGCTCCTCGCCGCCGCGGACCCGGAACGAGACCATCCCGCCGTAGCGCTTCATCTGGCGGCTCGCGAGCGCGTGGCCGGGGTGATCGGCCAGGCCGGGGTAGACGACCTCGGTGACCGCCTCGTGGCCGGTCAGGAAGTCGACAACGGCCTCGGCGTTGTCGCAGTGACGGTCCATCCGCACCGCGAGTGTCTTGAGGCCGCGGTGGGTGAGGAAGGCGTCGAACGGGCCCGGCACCGCGCCGATCGCGTTCTGGTGGAAGGTGATGCGCTCCGCGAGATCGAGGTCGCGGACGACGATGGCGCCCCCCACGACGTCGGAGTGGCCGCCGACGTACTTGGTGGTGGAGTGGACCACGACATCGGCGCCGAGAGCGAGCGGTTGCTGGAGGTACGGCGAGGCGAACGTGTTGTCGACGACGAGCAGCGCACCGGCCTCGTGGGCGACGCCGGCCAGCGCCTCGATGTCACCGATGTTCAGCATCGGGTTGGTCGGGGTCTCGATCCAGACCAGCTTCGTGACACCCGGCCGGATCGCGGCGCGCACCGCGTCGACGTCGGAGACCGGCGCCGGACTGTGGGCGACGCCCCAGACCTGCTCGACCTTGTCGAAGAGCCGGAAGGTGCCGCCGTACGCGTCGTCCGGGATCACCACGTGGTCACCGGGCAGGCAGGTGCTGCGGACCAGGGTGTCCTCGGCGGCGAGTCCGGAGGCGAAGGCGAAGGCCCGCTCCCCCTCCTCCACCGCGGCGAGCGCGCCCTCGAGCGCGGTCCGGGTCGGGTTGGCGGAGCGGCTGTACTCGTAGCCGCCGCGCAGCCCGCCGACACCGTCCTGCTTGTAGGTCGAGGTCGCGAAGATCGGCGGGATCACCGCTCCGGTCGTGGGGTCCGGCTCGTATCCCGCGTGGATCGCACGGGTCTCGAACCCGGCCTTCTCGGCATGCTCCTGGCTCATCCCGTCGACCCTACTCAGCCAGCCGTCGCCGGTGCCCGGCGGCTCGGGCGGGAAGGTTGGCCGCTCACCGGGTGTTGGGCACAGTGGAGGCACACCCCCAGACACGAGGAGCACCGATGTTCGGCCTGAGCAAGAAGACGGACCTGGTCACCGAGGACGAGGCGCTGCGCGGTCGCGAGACGCGCCCCTGGCAGCTCGGGGAGCACGTCGTGCTCAAGACGCCGGTGGTGACCGACGAGGTGCCGGACGGTCACGAGGCGGCGGTCTTCGGACTGGGATGCTTCTGGGGCGCCGAGGAGATCTTCTGGCAGCTGCCCGGCGTGTGGTCGACCTCCGTGGGGTACGCCGGCGGTCACAGCCCGCACCCGACGTACGACGAGGTCTGCTCGGGACGCACCGGCCACACCGAGGCGATCCGGGTCGTCTTCGACCCGAGCGTCGTCTCGTACGCCGACCTCGTGAAGCGGTTCTTCGAGGTCCACGACCCGACCCAGGGCATGCGCCAGGGCAACGACGTCGGCACCCAGTACCGCTCCGCGATCTACTGGACCACCCCCGAGCAGGAGCAGACCGCCCGGGAGCTGACGAAGGTCTACGGCGACGAGCTCGCCCGGCGCCGCCTCGGCGACATCACCACCGAGATCCGCTCCGCCAGCGAGACCCCGTACTTCTACGCCGAGGACCCCCACCAGCAGTACCTCGCCAAGAACCCGTACGGCTACCGCTGCCACAGCAACACCGGCGTGAAGTTCCCCTCGGACGGATGAGCGACGGGGCGCCCATCCGCCGGCACCTGATGGATCCGAACGCGCCCCGACCGGTGCGCGACGCGGCGCAGGAGCAGCGCAGCCTGTCGCGGGTCCAGAAGTGGGTGATGTCCAGTCTCGCGGTGACCACCATCCTGCACCTGTGCGTCGGCCTGGTCCTCGCCGCGATCTTCCTCGACGACCCGAGTCCGGGTGCCCGGGTGGGCCTCAACCTGATCGCCGCTGCGTTCGGCGTCATCGCGATCGCCGCGTTCCGCGCCATCCACGCAAAGCGCGTCCTGTCGCCCTGGCTGCTGCTCGGGCTCATCCCCGGTGCGATCGGCCTCTGGCTCACGCTCGGATGAGACATGGACTTAGCCCGCCTTAGCCCAGTAGTCTCGGACTCATGACGACCACGGTGAACGTCCACGAGGCGAAGACCACGCTCTCCAAGCTCCTCGAGCGGGTGGCCGCGGGCGAGCGGGTCGTGATCGCGCGCGCCGGGAAGCCGGTCGCCGATCTGGTCCCCCACCAGCGGGTCGACGTGGTGTTCGGGACCGCCGCAGGCCTCCTCGACTACGACGCGGGCACCTTTGACGACCCGGACGAGCAGGTGACCGAGGCGTTCGAGGGCCACTGATGCTCCTCGACACCCACGTCATCCTCTGGCTGCTCGACGACTCCGACGACCTCGGCCCGCGCACCCGGGAGGCCCTCCTCGCGGCCCCCGCACTCCACATCTCCGCGGCCAGTCTTTGGGAAGTCGCGATCAAGTCGGGCCTCGGCAAGCTCGCCGTCCCGGACGACCTGCCGGCCCGGATCGAGGAAGCCGGGCTGCAGTGGCTGCCCGTCACCCCCGGTCAGGTGTGGACCTCACGGACGCTCACCGGGCTTCCCCATCGTGACCCGTTCGACCGGCTGCTGTGCGCCCAGGCCCTCGAGGAGCGGCTGCCCCTCGTCACGGCCGACCAGGCGTTGCTCGCGGCGGACCTGCGGCCCGACGTACGACGCACCGACGCGCGGGCCTGACGGACTCCCTCAGCCGAGCTGTACGGCGAACCAGACGTTCGCATCGGCGCTGCCACGAAACCCGTCCCTCCGTCTATCGTTGCACCACCATGAGGGTCGACATCCAACGAGCGCCGCATGCCTGTTGGCGTGCGCTGGCCGCGACCGTCCTCGTCATGGTCGGAGCCGTGGCCGCCCACACCTGGGCCGGTGGGCACCTGCCGGACGGTTCTTCTCTGATCGCGCTGACGGCGCTCGTGCTCGGCTGCAGTCTGCTGGCACTACGCGGGACGGTGCCCACGCTCGTCCTGCTGCCGGTGGTCGCCGCGGCGCAGGCCGGGCTCCACACGTCCTTCGCGATGTCGGCCACGGACCACGGTGGTCACGTGAACCACGCCGAGTCCGCGGCGACGTGGGGGTGGCAGATGCTCATGGCCCACCTGGCGGTCACTGCGTTGACCGCCGTCGTCTGGCACGTGTGCGCCCGCGCGGCCGTGGTCGTGGTGTCCGTGCTCCGGCTCGTGCCGACCGTGGTGATCCGCCCCGCAGCCCGAGCGAGGTGGACCGGCGCTCCCCGGCTCTGCCACCACCTGGTCCTCCTGGTCGCCGCGCCGCGGCGCGGTCCCCCGACGGCACTTCGCTGCGCCTGAGCCTCCACCGGAGGCCGCAGCACGCCGTCCACATCCGTTCCACACACCTCAGGAAGAGACCTGACCATGCCTGTTCGTACCTTCGCGCGCCTCGGCGCCGTGACCGCCACCACCGCCCTCCTCGGGCTCGTGGCCGCTCCGGCCGGAGCCCACGTCTCCAGCACCCCCTCGGTCGCCAACGCCGGAGCCTTCACCGTCGTGACCATGAGCGTCCCGCACGGCTGTGACGGTTCGCCGACCACCAAGGTCGAGATCCAGATTCCCGAGTCGGTGCTGTCAGTGACGCCGACCCGCAACCCGCTCTACAGCCTGGACATCAACATCGAGCAGCTCGAGGAGCCGCAGACCGACGCCCACGGCAACGAGGTCACCGAGCGGGTCGGCTCGATCGTCTACACCGCCGAGACCCCGCTGCCAGAGGGGCAGCGGGACACCTTCGAGCTGTCGTTCCAGATCCCCGACGCAGCCGGGGAGACGCTCGCGTTCCCGACCATCCAGACCTGCGAGAAGGGCCGTACCGGCTGGGTCGAGGTCCCGGAGGAGGGCCAGGACGGCGAGGAGCTCGAGCACCCGGCCCCCGCCTTCGAGATCCTGCCCGCCGTCGAGGACGGCGACGGCCACGGCGACTCCGCCGAGGAGGCGTCGGCCGAGACCGACCCCGACGGCGACGAGGAGGCCGGGGTCGCCGAGGAGTCGAGCGACTCGAACGCCGTCGGCTGGGCGGGTCTCGGTCTCGGGGCGCTCGGCCTGGCCGCGGGCGGTACGGCGCTGATGAGGACGCGTCGGAAGGCATGACGCGCTGCAGACGGGCGGGAGGGTGGCACGGGCCGGTAGGGCTCGCGGCCGCCTTCCTGCTCGGCTGCTGCCTGCTGCTGGCGGGCGCCTCGCCGGCCGCCGCGCACGCCCGGCTCACCGGCAGCGACCCGACCGACGGCGCGCTGCTCGCGCGCGCGCCCACGGTGGTCACCCTGTCGTTCAACGAGCCGGTCCGGCTGACGTCGCAGGAGATCAACGTCTACGACGCTGAAGGGCAGCGGGTGCCCTCCAGCGCCCGCACCTCGGACACCGAGGTCGTCATCGAGCTCGACGACCCGACGGCGATGGAGCCGGGCACGTTCGTCGTGGGCTGGTTCGTGGTCTCCGCAGACGGACACCCGATCTCGGGCTCGCTCACGTTCTCCGTCGGCGAACGCAGCGACGGCGTCGCCGCACCACCCGCGCCACCGACCTCCTCCGAGGTCGTGATCGCCACACAGGGGGTGGTGATCGGAGCGATGTACGTCGGCCTCCTGGTCGCCGCCGGCCTGGCCGGGTTCGTCGCCCTCGTCCTGCCCAGGTCGTACGACGGGGAGCGGGTCCGTCGACGGATCAGGATCATCGCCCGCCTTGCGGCCGGGGTCGCCACGGTCGCGGCCCTGGTGTCGGTCCCGGCAGCGTCGGTCTACGCCCAGGGTCGTGAGCTGTCCGACGTCATCAGCGGCTTCGACCGGGCCCTGGTCGTCGACGAGTCCATCTCCGCACTGCTGGTCGTCATCGGGCTGGTGCTGGTCGTGGCGACCGTCACCGACCGACCGCCCACGTCGCACCGCCGCATGCTGCTCCTCGTCGGGGCGGTCGTGGCGTTGCTCGGGCCGCCGCTGGTCGGCCACACCCGCTCCTACCAGCCGTCCCCGCTCCTGATCGCTGCCGACGCCGTCCACCTCATGGCGGGCGCTGCCTGGCTGGGTGGGCTTCTCGGCCTGGTCCTCACGCTGCGGGCGCTGGCCGGTCGCGACGAACTCGCGGCGACCACCCTCGCCCGGTTCTCGACGATGGCCGCCGGGCTCCTGCTCGCCGTCGCCGCCACCGGAAGCGTCCTCGCCTGGCAGATCCTCGGTTCGTGGTCGGCGTTCCTCGACACGAGCTACGGCCGACTGTTGTTGGTGAAGATCGGCCTTGCGCTCCTGGTCGCCGCACTCGGAGGCTGGAACCGCTTCTGGCTCCTGCCCCGCGTCCGGGCCATGGGGTTCGCCGACGCGAGCCGCGCCGTGGACCCGGTGCGCCGCTCGGTGCGCGCCGAGGCACTGCTGCTGGTCGCACTGCTCGGCGTGTCCGGGTTCCTGGTCAACCAGTCGCCACGGCCTGCGCCGGTCGAGGTGCCGGCCGGACGCACCGGCGTGCAGGACGGAGCTCTGTCCGACCTCGAGGTACTGGTGCTGATGACGCCGCGCCGGCAGGGCCCGAACACGCTGCTGATCCAGCTGCAGGACGAGTCGGGTGAACCCGTGGTGACGCGGTCCGAGCCCCGCGTCCAGTTGCGCTCAGGCGACCTCGACCTCGGCAGCGTGCCGGTCACCAGTGCCGATGCCGGCACCTGGGCCGCCGACGTCCTGCTGCCCCGGGCGGGCGTCTGGGAGGTCGAGGTCGGGCTACGGGTCAGCCGGTTCGAGAACCCGGTCACCACGGTGCGGTTCGAGGTGGCGGCGGCGGCCGACTGACAGGGACACCGTCAGGCAGCCGCGTCGGCGATGGCGATGTCCACCGGCACGGTGTGGAGGAAGCCATCGACCCGCACCTGGACGAACAGCCTGTAGTCGCCGGCGTCCTCGATCTCGGTGTGGAAGTCGAGGCTGCTGCCGTCCTCGGTCACGTCGGGGGCCGTCAGCGGATGCATGTGGAGCATCGCGCCGGTCTCCCGGTGGAAGCCGGTGACGTGCCCATAGGTCGCCAAATAGGTGGCGAGGCGGACCGGCCGGCCCTCCACGTCGCGCACTGTCAGCGTCATCCGACCGCTCGGGCTGATCTCGGGCGGCTCGGTGACCTCGACCTCCAGCGCGATGTCCGACGGCGCCGGATCGGCGTCGGCGCCGTCGGACACGTCGACCGTCTCGCCCAGGATCACGTGGTCGCCGTTGCCGCCGGAGTCCTTGGCGACGAACTCGGCGATGACCCGATAGCTGCCGGTGACCGGGAGCGACACCGGCGCGGTCCACGTGCCATCCGGGGCCATCGACGGGTGGAGGTGACGGAAGACGGTGAGATCATCGCGCACGACGTAGAGGTGGAGGTCCTTCGTGAGCTTCCTCGATGTACGCCGTCAGCGCCTCTCCGCGGAACGTCTCGATCCGGAACCGCACCTCACCGGTGGCGCCGGCCCGCTCGGGCAACGACACGTCGGTGAGCTCGTAGCCGACCTTCTCGGACTCCGTTCCGTCGCCGACGGGCAGTGAGATGATCAGGCCGTCCGCGTGCGAGTGGGCAGCGGGTTCGGCAGCACCGCTGCAGCCCACGAGGGCGAGCAGCAGCACTGAGGCGGCCAGCACCAGCCCTCGAGCCATGACACCATTCTGCCGACCGATCCGTGAACGTCTTACCGTGGGTAGGCGACACTGGTCCCATGACCGAGCTGCCCCGCAAGGCCGCCGCACGTACGGCCCGCCTTGCCGCCCTTCCCCTGGGGTACGCCGGGCGCCACGCGGTGGGTCTCGGCAAGCGGCTCGGGGGCAAGCCGGCGGACGCAGTGCTCACGGAGGTCCAGCAGCGGACCGCCGAGCAGCTCTTCCGCACCCTGGGCGAGCTCAAGGGCGGCGCCATGAAGTTCGGTCAGGCGCTCAGCGTGCTCGAGGCTGCCCTTCCGGAAGAGGTGGCGGCGCCGTACCGCGACCACCTCACGGCCCTCCAGGACTCCGCACCACCGATGCCGACGCAGACCGTGCGTGAGCAGATCGCGCGCTCCCTCGGCGACGACTGGCGCGAGCAGCTGGTGTGGCTCGACGGCGCTCCCGCGGCCGCCGCCTCCATCGGCCAGGTGCATCGGGGGCGCTGGCACGACGGCCGCGACGTCGCCATCAAGGTGCAGTACCCCGGCGCCGGCGAAGCGCTGATGTCCGACCTGCGTCAGCTCTCGCGGGTCGCCCGCGGCATCGCCCCGGTCTTCCCCGGCCTCGACATCAAACCCCTGGTCGCAGAGCTCCAGGCCCGCACCGCCGACGAGCTCGACTACACGCTGGAGGCCGAGGCGCAGACGGCGTACGCCGACGCCTTCCGGGACGACCCCGACATCGTCGTGCCCGGCGTGGTGGCGGTGGGCGAGGAGGTGCTGGTCACCGACTGGCTGGACAGCCCCCACTCGCTCTCCCAGGTCATCCGCCACGGGTCGCAGGCCGAACGCGACCACTACGGCCGGCTCTTCGTCACGTTCCTCTTCGAGGGGCCGAGCCGCACCGGGATGCTCCACGCGGATCCGCACCCCGGCAACTACCGGGTGCTGCCCGCCGCCGACGGCTCACCCGGCCGGATCGGGGTCCTCGACTTCGGTGCCGTGGCGCGGCTGCCCGAGCGCCGGCTCCCCGAGTCGATGGGCCGGCTGATGCGGGTCGCCGCGGAGAGCAGCGCCGACGAGCTGGTCGCCGGGCTGCGCGAGGAAGGGTTCATCAAGGAGCGGATCCGGGTGGATCCGCAGCTGGTCCTCGACTACCTCGCGCCGTTCATCGAACCCAGCCGCCACGAGACGTTCCGCTTCACACGCGAGTGGATGCGCGAGCAGTTCGAGCGGGTCAACAACCCGCGCAACCCGGCCTTCACGGTCGCGACCAAGCTGAATCTGCCGACGTCGTACCTGCTCATCCACCGCACCTGGCTCGGTGGGCTCGGCGTGCTCAGTCAGCTCGAGGCGGAGGCGCCGTTCCGGGCGATCATGGAGGAGCACCTGCCGGGCTTCGCCGGCTGAGTCTGCTCCGGGCTCAGCGGTCCAGGTCGAGCCACATCACGAGGAGCCCCACGTATCCGTGGGCGCGGGAGCAGAAGGCGTCCGGGACGGTGCCGACGGTGACGAAGCCGAGCGAGTGCCAGAGCGCGACCGCGGCGGTGTTGGTCTCGACCACCGCGTTGAACTGGATGCCGCGGAAGCCGGCGGCGCGGTGCCAGTCGACGACCCACTCGCCCATCCGACGACCCACTCCCCGGCCGCGTGCCTCCGTCGCGACCAGGAACGACGCGGTGCCGACGTGGCCGCCGCGACCGGGCCGGTTCGGCCCCATCTTCGCCGTCCCGAGGAGCACGCCGTCTTCCTCCACCACGACCGTGAGGCCGGGCGGTGACTCCATCCACAGCGCGCTCGCCCCCTCGGACGTGAGGTCCTCGGGAAACGCGTAGGTCTCCCCCGCCGCGACGGTGTCGCGGAAGATCGGCCAGATCTCCGGCCAGTCCTCCGCGGTGGCGGGCCGGATCGACGGATCGGTCATCGCGGCTCCCGGTCCGTGATGCAGTACGCCGACCCGGCCGGGTCGGTCAGCACCGTCCACTCGTCGAAGGCCGCCACCTCGGAGGCTCCGAGCACGACGTGGCGGACGGTCTCGGCGGCCCGATCGGTGGTGGCGAGGTCGAGGTGGGCGCGGACCGCGCCCAGTGGCTCACCGAGTCGCTGGACCAGCAGCTGCCACGGCTGGCCCGCCGGGGGCAGCAGCCTGCGGAACTCGCCGCCCGTGGTCGGGCTGAGGTCCCACCCCGTCAGGGTCGACCAGAACTCCAGCTCGCGGTCGAACAGCTCGGAGGGCACGTCGACACACACCTGGTCGACCTGGGAGCGGTGCCCGCCCGGCCACTCGACCGGCGGTGCGGGTTCGCGTTCGCCCTCGGGCACGAAGCAGAACGGGAGACCGCCCGGCGACCTCATCACGACGTAGCCGAGGTCGGCGACCTCCCGCGCACCCAGGCCCCGGGCCCGGTCGGCTGACACCCGCGGCCAGGCGACGTGGAGGTCGAGGTGGACCCGGCCGGGGCCGGCGACGAGCCGCTGCACGCGCAGGTGGCCATCCCCGGTCGGCGGGACGAGGGTCGTGAACTGGCCTTCGGTACCCCGCGGCGCGGACGGCGAGCAGCCGGACACCTCGGACCAGAACCGGAGCTCGTCGTCGAACGTCTCCGGGGTGAGATCGAGGAATGCCGTCACCCAGGTCGGGCTCACGTGACGGGGGCGCAGTCGTGTCCGCACGCGGTCGTGTCCGTGGGGCCGTCCGCGTGGTCGGCCGGGCGGTGCAGGACGGCCGTCTCCGGTGTGAAGGCGATCCCGTCGTCGCCGGCAGTGGCGGTCCCGTCGATCAGGAGCGTGTGGCCGCGCGCCTGGAGGGGCGGGAAGAGCAACGTCGCGGCGGGCTGGGCGGCGAGGTTGCGCGCGGAGCCGCGGCTGGCCGGGCAGTGCAGGACACCGTCGCGCAGGGTCGGCTCCACGGTCACCGCCTTCACCCGGCCGTCGGCCCCCGAGGTCAACAGATAGCCGGCGCCACGCTCGGCGAGGGCCTCGGCCAGCTGGGCGATCTCCACCGGGATGCTCACGCTGCTGAGTCTAATTGCAACCTGCCTGCGTGCTTTGGCGTCTTGGAAGCGATGGAATGGAGGTGCAACCGATGCACGCACACGCAGGAACGGGGGTGACCATGGCCGACCGTGGCGGAACGGCGACGGAGCGCGACGCCGACTTCTCGGCGTACATGCTCGCGCGGCAGGCCAGTCTGTTGCGGACGGCGTACCTGCTGACCGGAGACCGGCACACGGCCGAGGACCTCGTGCAGACCGCCTTCGCCAAGCTCTACCTGTCGTGGGACAAGGTCCGCGACCAGGGCTCGATCGACGGCTACGTCCGTCGGATCGTCGTCAACGAGAACAACTCGCTGTGGCGCCGGGCCTGGAAGCGACGCGAGCAGGCCAGCGAGTCGGTGCCCGACCAGCACCACCACGACGAGTACGACGACGGCGCCGGCCGCGAGCTGTGGGACCTCGTGCAGACGCTGCCGAAGAGGGCCCGTGCGGTGGTCGTGCTCCGCTACTACGAACAGCTCTCCGAGGCCGAGACCGCCGAGGCGCTCGGCATCTCCGTCGGCACCGTGAAGTCCCAGGCCAGCCGCGCGCTGGCCGTCCTGCGCGACCGCGCACCCCAGACCCTGAACCCAGCCGAGGACCTGAACCCCCGGGAGGAGGAGCGATGAACGACGAACTGACCACCCGCCTGACCCGACAGCTGCACGACCAGGTCGACGGCCTGCAGGGTGCCCCGCTGACCCTCGACAGCGTCCGCGGCAAGGCCCGGTCCATCCGCCGCACGCGGCGTGCCGTCGCCGGGGGCGCCGCGGTGGCCGCGGTCCTGGCCGTGGTGGTGCCGCTGGGGTTGAGCCTGGACTCCCGCCCCGACTCCGGTCGGCCCCCGGTCACCAACACCCCGACCGAGGCGGTCGACCCGACCCCCCGGGCCGACGGCACGTTCCCGCTGACGCTGGACGTGGCCGAGGGCGATGTCCCGGCCTCCGGTTACCTCGTGCGGGACGACCGGAGCTTCGTCAGCCCGGACGGTGTCCGGCAGCTGCCCGGCCGGTTCCTCCAGCTGCGGCGTTACCCCGGAGGCTGGATCGGGCTTCGGGAGGAGCCCGCCGCCGGCGGCGATCCCCAGGTGGTGACGATGGACGCAAACTTCCAGGAGCTCTCGGCCGTGCCCGCCAACGGCGGGCTGGTCTCGAACTCGGACGGCTCCCGGATGGCCTGGGTCGAGAAGATCGGCAACGAGGGCGACTGGACGGTGGTCAATGCATCCTTGGACGGCGGCGGCCAGCTCCGGACCCCCACGTCACCCGACACCGCCGCTGTGGGGTTCCTCGCCGACGACACCGTCGCCACGGCGTACACGCTCGACAGCGGCGAAGTGTCCTTCAGCGAGGCGAGCACTGCCGGAGAGTTCGACAGCCGGGTGCTGAACGGCAGCGACACGCTGTCGAGGTACCAGGCGGTCCGGGGCACCTCCACCGCCGCAGGGCTCGTCGCCGGACAGACCGAGTTCAACGGCGACAGCACCTGCTCGCAGGTGCGTGACACGGCCGCCGAGCAGGTGGTGTTCGAGACCTGCGACTACCTGTTGGGAGAGTTCAGCCCCGACGGCCGGTGGTTGATCGGCTACGCGTCGTACTCCGACTACGGCTCCCCGCTGCTGGCCATCCTTGACGCAGCGACCGGCCTGCCGGTCGTGGAGTTCAGCAGTGACCGTTCCCCGGATCGGTCGGCGACCGTGCAATCGGCGGTCTGGGACGACGACGACACCTTGGTCGCACTGGTCGAGGAGAGCGGAGAACAGGCGGTGCTTCGGGCCGAGTCGAACGGCGCCTTGAGTCGTGTCTCAGACGTCCGGCAGACCCGCGACCTCTCGCTCGAGTTCTTCCTGCCGGGCAAGCCGTTCGGGCAGAACTGAGTCAGACGCTCCAGCTGAAGGAGGCGAGCACGGACGCGATCAACGCGTCCTGCTCGTCCTTCGCCATTCTTCCGGGGAAGGCGAACGCCAGAAGGACGGCGTTCCCGCCGTGCACCGCGCCGTACTCGACGTAGGGACCGGAACCGTTCGTCCCCACTGCCAGATAGGCCGGTGCGCCCCCCACGTCGGCGTCGTAGGTGACGGTCGGCCGGCCCTTGAAGTTGGTGAGCCCGGTGCGGGCGAGCTGTCGCGGTGTCGTCACCGCGACGGCGCCGAAGTCGGCGAAGGTGAGTCTGGTGCGCCCCTTCTCGGCGTTGAGGATGCCGAAGCCGAACTCGCTCACCCGGAATCCCTCAGGGGCACGGGCGAACGCGCTGTCGCCGGCCATGGCCCGTCCGGTCGCCGGCTCCACCGTCGGCTCGGTGGGCTCGGTGGGGTCCGTCTCGCCGGGGGACGGCGTCGTCTCGGTCGAGCTGGGCGTCGCTCCCGGCTCGGTCGTCTCGTCGTCGAAGCAGGCGGCCAGGAGGACAGCGAGCACCACCGCCAGGGCCCCGAGATACCGCGCGCGATCCATGCGGCGCAGCATAGACACGACCCAGACGTCAGACGAGCACCTCGGTCACGGGCAGCGAGGAGTCGGCCGGCAGGTCCAGTGAGGACGCCGGCCGGTTCCTCGTCACCATCTCCGCCCCGAGGGCGGCGACCATGGCGCCGTTGTCGGTGCACAGCCCGGGGCGTGGCACCCGGACCCGGATCCCGCGGGCGGCCGCCCGCTCCTCGGCCATGACCCGGAGCCGGGAGTTGGCGGCGACCCCACCGCCGATCAGCAGGTCCTCGACGCCGTGGGTGACCGCGGCATCGACCGCCTTGCGGGTCAGCACGTCGCAGACCGCCTCCTGGAAGGAGGCGGCGACGTCGTTCACGGGCACCGGTTCCCCGCTGCGCTCGCGGGCCTCCACCCAGCGGGCGACCGCGGTCTTGAGGCCGGAGAAGGAGAAGTCGAACCGGTGACGCTCCAGGTCGCGGCGCGCGCTGAGGCCGCGCGGGAAGTCGATGGCGACGCTGTTCCCCTCACGCGCCACCCGGTCGATGTGGGGACCACCCGGGAAGGGGAGTCCGAGCAGCCGGGCGACCTTGTCGAAGGCCTCGCCGGCCGCGTCGTCGATGGTGGCGCCCAGCGGCACCACGCCGCCGGTGACGTCCTCGACCATCAGCAGGCTGGAGTGGCCGCCGGAGACGAGCATCGCCAGGCAGGGCTCGGGCAGCGGGCCATGCTCCAGCTGGTCGACCGCGACGTGGGCAGACAGGTGGTTGACGCCGTACAGCGGCGTGCCGAGCCCGATGGAGAGCGCCTTGGCCGAGGCCACCCCGACCAGCAGCGCACCCGCCAGGCCGGGGCCGCTGGTGACGGCGATGGCGTCGAGGTCTCGGAGCCGGATCCCGGCCGTCTCGCACGCCCGCTCGATCGTCGGCACCATCGCCTCGAGGTGGGCCCGGCTGGCGACCTCCGGCACCACCCCGCCGAAGCGCGCGTGCTCGTCGACGCTGCTCGCGACCGCGTCGGCCAGCAGCGTGTGACCGCGCACGATCCCGACACCGGTCTCGTCGCAGGAGGTCTCGATGCCGAGCACCAGGGGCTCATCCATGCCCCCATCATGCCCCGGCCCCCTTCGCCGCGTGTGCCTGAGAACGCTCTATAGGTCGTTCTCAGGCACACGCGACCCTCAGTGGGTGACGGGGAGCTCCATCACGACCGCCGTCGCGCCGTCGCGGTAGTAGCGGGGCCGGCGGGAGAGCTCGGTGAAGCCGCTCGCGGCGTAGAAGGCGAAGGCGTCGGTGTTGTCCTCGCGGACCTCCAGGATCACCCGTGCGGCACCGTCGGCGCGGGCCAGCCGGATCACCTCGGCCAGCAGGGCGCTGGCGCGGCCGCCGCGGCGCCGCTCGGGGTCGACGGCGATCCGCTGCAGCTCGACCACGTCGCCGGCCACGCTCGCCACGGCGTAGCCGCTCACGGCCCCCTGGTCGCGGGAGACGAGGTAGTAGATGGTGGGCAGGGCGCCGGTGATCCCCTGCTCGACCAGGGACGCCGACCAGGCATCCCCGCCGAGCGCGACCGCCTCCAGCGCCGCGACCGCCGTGGCGTCGCCGGGCCGGGCAGCCTCGATCACGACGCCGGCTTGCGGGGCCCGGGCATCACGGCGTCGGGTCGCCGCAGGTACATCGGCTCCGGGTCGCTGAGCTCGGCCCGTTCCTCGGCCACGGTGTGCGCCAGCCAGCCGGCCGACGGGCGGGTCGGCCCGACGGCGGTCGGGAAGTCGTCCGGGTAGAGCACCGGGCCCTCCCCGACGACCTGCGCCTCGGTGGTCAGGACGGCCGGCCGGTCCACGACCGGGCCCGCGAGCCGGCGCCCCCGCTCGTCGTACGACGCGAGGTAGACCTCCTTGCGGCGGGCATCGGTCGCGACCACGAAGTCGCCGATGACCGCCCCGGTGTCGACCGCCTCCACCGCGAGTACGTCGAGGGTGCACACCCCGTACACCGGGATCTCCAGCACGAACCCCAGGGTCCGCGCGGTGACCAGTCCGACCCGCAGCCCGGTGAAGGGCCCGGGACCGACGCCGACCGCGATCGCGGTGAGGTCCTGCCGCACCAGGCCGGCGTCGGTGAGCACGGTCTGGATCAACGGCGCGAGCTGCTCGCCGTGCTTCTGGGCGTGGTCGCTGCGGCGCTCGGCGACGACGTCGCTGCCGTCGTGGAGGGCGACCGTCACCGATCCGGTGGCGGTGTCGAAGGCAAGCAGCACGGCCTCAGGCTAGTTGGCCGCCGCGCTCACGGGCGGTGCAGCACCCGAACCAGGTGCTCGTCGATCGCCGAGAGACCGCTGTGCTCCTCGGCCGGCGCCCACCAGGCGAGACCGTCCACGTCGCCGTTCGCCGCGAAGTCGGCCACGGACTTCAGCGCACTGCGGAACACCGCGACCCGCTTGATCCGACGCTGGTGGCCGTACTGGATGGTCGCCACCCCTGCGAAGACCACGTCTCCGGGGTCGCAGCCGGTCGCGTGGCGGAACTGCTCGACGACGGCGACGCGCGGCGATTCGTCCGGGCTGAGCCGCGCCAGCGGCAGCTCCCACTCCGCGGTCCGGGCGTTGTGGACGAGCAGCACCCGGTCGTCGTGCTCGGGCACCAGCAGCGACATCGTCAGCGGCACGTCCCGGTCGAGGTCGTGCAGCTCCTCCTCGGCGCAGGCCCAGAAGTCGACCAGCAGGGTCTCGCCGGGCTTCGCGGCCAGCGGCGGACGGTGCGAGTCGGGCACGGCCAGGGAGTACCACCGCGGCCCCACCGGCATCATCAGCACCCGCCGGGGGTCGATCTCCGGATCGTCGTCGACCCGGGCCAGCGCCCGGATGATCCGGATCTCCAGCCGCGACTCGGCCAGGCCCTCTGCGATCCCTTCACCCCACTCGACCACCGTCACCGCGTCGTCGAGGGAGGTGTCGAGATCGAGGTCGTCGAGCTCGCCGACGCCGCCGAGCCGGTAGGCGTCCACATGGACCAGGGGCGGCCCCTCGGTGAGCGTCGGGTGGACCCGGGCGATCACGAACGTCGGGGAGGTGACATTGCCCCGCACGCCGAGGCCGGCACCGATCCCCTGGGCGAAGGTGGTCTTGCCGGCCCCGAGCTCGCCGCTGAGGATGACCAGGTCGCCGGCGTGCAGCTGCTCGGCCAGCGACCGTCCCAGGGCGCGCATCGCCTCGGCATCGGGGATGTCGAACAGGAACGTGTTCAGGGGTCGCCGCAGCTCGACGTTCGGCTCGTAGCGGCGCACCTCGCGGAACCCACGGCGCTCCCAGAACGCCACGGTCTTCGGCAGCTCGAGCCGGGCGACCACCGTGAGGTCGTCGAAGCCCTCGGCCGCCTCCACCGCGGCCTCGATCAGCCGGGCCGCGATGCCGTGGCCCTGCACCCCCGGCAGTACGCCGAAGCGGCGCAGGTACATCGTGGTGCCGACCGGATCCAGCACCAGCCCACCGACCGGGTCCCCGTCGAGGGTCGCGAGCAGCCCCCCGCGCTTCTCCAGCCACCCGGCCATCGACTCCACCGTCTCGGTCAGGGTGGCCGCCGGCGGGTCCAGGGCCGGACGTGCCTCGAAGGCCGGCCGGACTGTCGTGAGCAGGGTCTCGGCAGCCTCGGGACCGATCCG
This sequence comes from uncultured Actinomycetota bacterium, assembly GCA_963806945.1. Classification (GTDB taxonomy): domain Bacteria; phylum Actinomycetota; class Actinomycetes; order Propionibacteriales; family Nocardioidaceae; genus Nocardioides. The sequence continues at coordinate 712,189 of CAWDZH010000007.1, read as the reverse complement.
GAGGATCTCGACGCTCACCGCAGGTCGACCCGCTCCCCCGCCGCGGCCAGCAACTGGTCGAGGGCGGCGTTGACCTGTTCGTGCCGCTCGAACAGCACCATGTGTCCCGCGCCCTCACACTCGAGCAGGGTGGCGCCGGGGATCTTCGACCGGAGCTTGCGGCTGTGCCCGATGGTGGTGAGCTTGTCCGCGGTGCCGCAGATGATCGTGACCGGGACCGCGCCGAGCGCCTCGACCGTCTCGAACTTGTCGAGCGAGGTGAAGTTCGGGAAGAACTCCGCGATCACCTCGAACGGTGTCGCCGACAGCATCTGGTCGACGAAGTCGACGTAGCTGGCCGGCACGTCGTCGCCGAAGGCGAAGGCGTCGGTGACGACGGTGGCGATGGCCCGGCCGACGCGGCGGGCACCGTCGACGGCGCGGTGGCCGCGGGCCAGGGTGGCCATGGCACGCAGGGCGAATGCGCTGCCCAGGTACCTGGGCACCCCGGGGACCAGGGCCCGGTGGGGGGTGAGCCCCCCGGCGGTCGTCGACACCAGCGCGACCCCGATGATCCGGTCGCCGAACAGCTCGGGGTGCTCCTCGGCCAACGCGATGATGCTCATCCCACCCATGGAGTGTCCGACGAGGACCACCGGGCCGTCCTCGACGACGTCGTCGAGGACCTGGAGGAGATCGCGGCCGGTCTGCTCGATGGTCGCGTGGCGCTTCGCCGACCGGCCGGAGCGACCGTGGGAGCGCTGGTCGTAGAACACCGTCCGGATCAGGCCGCGGTAGCCGGCCCGCTGGAAGTGCCAGCAGTCGAGGTTGAGGGCGAAGCCGTGGACGAAGACGACCGTCAGCGGTGACCGCTTCGCCTCGTCCACCTCGACGTGCAGGGGTACGCCGTCATCGGCGACGACGGTGACCGGGGTCGACCGGAGCTCCCCGAAGGCCGTGGCGTCGCCCCGCCCGCGGTGGGCGATGACTCGCCGGCGCCGGACGACCTCGACGGCGGTGCCGGCCACGGCGACGCCGGCCGCGGAGGCGGCCAGCCCGATGATCCTGCCTCGCACGCTCATGCCCGGCCCCCCTCGGTCGACTCGTCGTGGTAGCGGCGGACGAAACGGCCACCGATCCGGGTGACGATCTCGTAGCTGATCGTGTCGCACCACTCGGCCCAGTCCTGGGCGGTGGGCTCGCCGAGCCGGCCGGTCCCGAACAGGACCACCAGGTCGCCGGCCGCATCGGCCTCGCCCACCTCGACGACGACCTGGTCCATGCACACCCGGCCGAGCACCGGGCGGCGGACGTCGTCGACCAGCACCTCGGCCCGGTTGCCGGCGTGCCGGGGCACCCCGTCGCCGTACCCGGCGGGGACCAGGCCGACGCGGGTCGGTCGGTCGGCGTGCCAGGTGTGGCCGTAGGAGACGCCGTCGCCCACGTCGACCGGCTTGGTGAGGGCGAGTCGGGTCACGGCCGTCATCGCGGGGATCAGGCCGAGGTCGGGGGTGTGTCCGGGAGCCGGGTCGAGCCCGTACGACGCGATGCCGCACCGCACCAGGTCGAAGCGGGCGCTGGGTCGCAGCACCGCGGCCGCGGAGTTCGCGAGGTGGCGCACCTCCGGCCGCAGACCGGCATCCTCGGCCAGCGCGAGTGCCTCGCGGAACACCTGTTCCTGCGCGTCGTTGGCCGGGTGGTCGGGCTCGTCGCTGCAGGCGAAGTGGGACCAGATGCCGGTGACCGTCCAGTCGCCCCGCTCCTCGCCGGCCCGGGCCTCGGCGATGACCGCGGGCCAGTCGCCGGTCGTCGCCCCGCCGCGGGACAGCCCGGTGTCGACCTTGAGCTGGAGCCGGGCCGGGGAGCCGACGGTCCGCACCGCGGCCGCGATCTCGGCCAGCTCGGCCAGCGAGTAGGCGGTGACGTCCACGTCGGCGGTGATCGCGGCCGCGAAGTCCTCACCGGGGACCCCGAGCCAGCACAGCACCCGGCCGGTGTCGCCGCCGGCGCGCAGCGCGAGCGCCTCGTCGATGGTGGCGACGCCGAGCCAGCCGGCGCCACCCTCGCGCGCCGCCCGGGCAGCGGGCAGCATGCCGTGGCCGTAGCCGTCGGCCTTGACGACGGTCATCATCTCGACACCGGTGTGGCGGCGCAGCACTCCCACGTTGTGGCGGATCGCCGGCAGCTCGATGACGATCTCCGCGCGCGCCCGGCTCATTCCGATGATTGTTCCATCTCCCCGCCGAGCAGCAGTCGCACCGTCTCGGGGAGGGCCCGTGCCACGTCTCCGGCCTGCAGCGGTCCGCCGCGAGCGGCGACGGTCGCCGCGGCACCGTGGAGCCACGACCCGACCGACGCCGCGTCGTACGGGGAGAGGCCGGCGGCGAGCAACGCGCCCACCAGACCGGCCAGCACGTCACCGGCGCCCGCCGTCGCCAACCACGGCAGCCCGGTGGTGGTGACGCGCACCCGACCGTCGGGGTGGGCGACCAGCGTGTGACGGCCCTTGAGGACCACGACCGCGTCGTACCGCCGGGCCGCGGAGCGGGCGTGCTCCAGGGGCCGGGCCTCGACGTCGGCCCGGTCCACGCCGGTCATCGTCGCCAGCTCGCCGGCGTGCGGGGTCAGGATCGCCGGGACCGGGAGCGGGCCGTCGACGTGGCGCAGCGCGTCCGCGTCGACCACCAGCGGTACGCCGTCGCCGAGCGCTGCCGCCAGCGCCTCGTCCGCAGCGTCACCGCCACCGGACCCGACGACCCAGGCCTGGACCCGGCCCGGACCCACCACCTCGGGATGGTCGGCGCGGACCTGGTCGGCGGCGTCACCGACGTAGCGCACCATCCCGACCAGCCCGCTCGCCGCGCCGGCGACGCAGAGCCGGGCCGCGCCCGGGTACTGCGCCGACCCGGCCCGGACGCCGACCACGCCGCGGGTGTACTTGTGGGCGGCGCCGTCGGGTCGCGGCAGCAGCCGGCGTACGTCGTCCGGTTGGAGCGCCTCGACCGCCGGCTCGGGCAGGTCGAGTCCGAGGTCGACGAGGTGGATCGCGCCGCTGGCCGCCGCTGCGGGGTCGACGAGGTGGGCGACCTTGAGCGTGCCGAAGGTGACGGTGAGGGCCGCGGTGACGTGGGGGCCGTCGAGCTCACCGGTGTCGACGTCGACCCCGCTGGGCGTGTCGACGGCGACGACCGGCACCCCGGGCAGGTGGTCGAGCGCCGTCGACTGCGGCCTCGCGCAGCCCGGGACGACCGCCGATCCCGACGATGCCGTCGAGCGCCACGTCGGCGCCGTGGTCGTGGTGCGGCTCGGCCACGGTGCCGCCCGCGGCCCGCAGCGCGGCCAGGCCCTCGGCGTACACCTCGTCGGCGAGCAGCCACGCCTCGACCGCACAGCCTCGGCGGGCCAGCATCGCGCCGGCCCACAACGCGTCGCCACCGTTGTGCCCGGGCCCGACCAGGAGCACCACCCGCCGGCCGTAGGCCCCGCCCAGCAGGTCGATGACGGCGTACGCGAGTCCCGTCGCCGCGCGCTGCATCAGCTCCCCGTCGGGCAGCGTGGACATCAGTGCCGCTTCGGCGTCCCGGACCTGCTGCACCGTGTGCGCGCCTCGCATGACACCCGACCCTATCTGCGGCGTGTGCCTGAGAACGCTCTATAGGTAGGTCTCAGGCACACGCGGCCATCGAGGCCTGTGGATGAGAGGACCGGGGCGGCCCGATCGCGGGAAGGCTGGTGCCATGGACGAGCTCGGAGAGCTGATCGCGGGGCAGGCGGGTCTGGTCGCACGGCGCCAGCTGACCGCACACGGAGTCTGCTGGGACGCGGTCGACCACCACATCCGGGCCGGGAGGTGGGCGAGCCGGACGCCCCGGGTCGTCAGCACCACCACCGGCACCCTGGACCTGGAGCAGCGTCGCTGGCTGGCGGTGCTGCACGCCGGCCCGCGCAGCCTGCTGGGCGGGCTCACCGCCGCCGAGCACCACGGGATGAAGCGATGGGAACGCGAGGTGATCACGGTGCTGGTCGACGACGAACTCGCGTTCGAACCGGTCGAGGGCGTCCACTTCTTCCGGTCACGCCGGTCCTTCGAGCTGCTCCACGAACCCAGCTCCGCACTACCGGCCACGAAGCTCGAGCCCACGCTGCTGATGTGGGCGGGGTACGACGCTCCTCCCCGCGCGGCCCACGCCGTCCTCGCGTCCGCCGTCCAACAACGCCTCACGACACCGGATCGACTGCTCCGCTGGATCGACCTGCTGCGACCGCTCCGGCGCGCACCGGCGTTCCGAGCCACCCTCGGTGACATCGCGGGCGGCGCCCACAGCGGTGCCGAGCTCGACGTGGCCAGTGTGTGCCGCTCCTTCCGGATCAGACCACCCGATCGGCAACGCCCTCGACGGGACCGGTCGGGGCAACGCAGATGGACCGATTGCGAGTGGGACCTGCCCGATGGTTCGGTGTTGGTGCTCGAGGTGGACGGCTCCTTCCACATGGAGGTCGAACACTGGGGCGAGGACAAGAAGCGGACCCGACGGTTGACCACGCGCGACCGGACGGTGATCGGCTGCACGGCGTACGAACTGCGCCACGAACCAGCCGAGGTGGCCGGTGACCTGATCGCCCTCGGCGTCCCCCGCACCGCCGCGTGTGCCTGAGAACGCCCTCTGGGTAGGTCTCAGGCACACGCCGCGATTCAGGACTCCAGGACCACGACGGCAGAGGCGATACCGGCGTCGTGGGAGAGGGAGAGGTGGACGCTGACGACGCCGAGCTCGTCGGCGCGGGCGCGGACGCTACCGCGGATCGTGAACCGCGGTCGTCCGGAGCTCTCCGACTCGACCTCGGCGTCGTGCCACCCCATGCCGATCGGGGCGCCGAGCGCCTTCGCCAGCGCCTCCTTCGCCGCGAACCGGGCCGCCAGCGAGGCCGGCGGCCGGGACGCCTCGGACGGCGTGAAGAGCCGTTCACGCAACCCGGACGTGCGCTCCAGGGACGCGACGAACCGTTCGATGTCCACGACGTCGATGCCGACGCCCAGTACCGCCATGTCGGTCGGTGCCCTACTCGACCGTGACCGACTTGGCGAGGTTGCGCGGCTGGTCCACGTCGTGGCCGAGCAGCGTCGCCAGCTCGCACGCGAACAGCTGGAGCGGCACGGTGGCCACCACGGGCTGGAGCAGCACCGGGACGCGCGGGAGACGGATCAGGGTGTCGGCGTACGGCGTCACCTCGTCGTCGTCCTCCTCGGCCAGCACGATGGTGCGGGCACCGCGGGCCCGGATCTCCTGGATCGCGCTCACCATCTTGGCGTGCAACTGGTCCCGACCCCGTGGGGGCACGACGCAGAAGACCGGGAGACCCTCCTCGACCAGGGCGATCGGACCGTGCTTGAGCTCTCCGGCCGCGAAGCCTTCCGCGTGGATGTAGGCGAGCTCCTTGAGCTTGAGCGCCCCCTCCAGGGCCACGGGGTAGCCGGCGTGCCGACCGAGGAAGAGGACCGTGCGGGCGTCGACCAGCTCCTGCGCCAGCTCGTAGACAGCGTCGGCGTCCGCAAGCACCCGCTCGAGGTGGGTCGGCATCGAGTCGATCTGCTCGACGACCGAGCTGATCTCGTCGCCGAACATGGTCCCCCGCACCTGGGCCAGGTAGAGGCCGAGCAGATAACAGGCGACCAGCTGGGTCAGGAAGCCCTTGGTGGAGGCGACACCGATCTCGGGCCCGGCGTGTGTGTAGATCACCGCGTCGGACTCACGGGGGATCGTCGACCCGTTGGTGTTGCAGATCGCCAGCACCTTGGCGCCCTGGGCCGCGGCGTGCCGGATGGCCATCAGGGTGTCGGCGGTCTCGCCGGACTGGCTCATCGCGACGACCAGGGTGTTGCGGGTCAGGATCGGGTCGCGGTAACGGAACTCGTGGGCGAGCTCGACCTCGCACGGGATCCGGGTCCAGTGCTCGATGGCGTATTTCGCGACCAGGGCCGCGTACGCCGCGGTTCCGCAGCCGACGATGACGATCCGGTCGACGTCGCGCAGCTCCTGGTCGGAGAGGCGGACCTCGTTGAGCTGCAGCAGCCCGGCCTCGGTGTGCCGGCCCAGCAGGGCATCGGCCACGGCCCGCGGCTGCTCGAAGATCTCCTTGCGCATGAACCAGTCGTAGCCATCCTTCTCAGCAGCGGAGAGGTCCCAGTCCACGTGGTAGCGGGTGCCCTCGCTCGGGGATCCGTCGAAGCCGGTCACCTCGACTCCCTCGCGGGTGATGGTGACGACCTGGTCCTGACCGAGCTCGAGGGCCTCTCGGGTGTGCTCGATGAAGGCGGCGACGTCGGAGCCGACGAAGTTCTCACCCTCGCCGATGCCGACGACCAGCGGTGAGTTGCGCCGGGCAGCGACCACCCGGTCGGGGTCGTGGGCGTCGACCGCGACCAGGGTGAAGGCCCCCGTGAGCCGCTGGCACACCCGTTGCATCGCGGTCGTGAGGTCGGCACCGGCGTCGAGCTCGAGCTCCAGGAGGTGAGCCGAGATCTCGGTGTCGGTCTCGGAGAGCATCTCGTGCCCGGCCGCCTCGAGCTCGGCGCGCAGCTGGGCGAAGTTCTCGATGATGCCGTTGTGCACCACCGCGACGCGGGCCCGCCGGCCCAGGTGCGGGTGGGCATTGCGGTCCGTGGGCGCCCCGTGGGTGGCCCAGCGGGTGTGACCGATGCCCGTGGTGGAGGCCGGCAACGGCGTTTCGTCGATCGCCTTCTCGAGGTTGGCGAGCTTGCCGGCCCGCTTGTCGGTGGCCAGGGTCCCGTCGGTGACCAGCGCGATCCCCGCGGAGTCGTAGCCGCGGTACTCGAGACGCCGCAGCCCCTCGACGACGACCCCCTGGGCCTGCTTGGGGCCGACGTAACCCACGATTCCGCACATGGCGAGGAGTCTAGAGCGTCGCCCGCCTGCAAGAATGCCGCGCATGGCTCCCCCCGGTGGCTCGGCCGACGACAACGGCCGCGAGCCGTCGCCGTACGTCGAGCTCGACCGTGCCGCGTGGGCAGCGCTCGGTCGCGAGACCACGAGTCCGTTGAGCGCGGCGGAGATCCGGAAGCTCCGTGGCCTGGGCGACGCCCTCGACCTCGACGAGGTCGTGCAGGTCTACCTGCCGATCTCACGCCTGCTGAGCATGTACGTCGCCGCCGCGAGCCGGCTCCACCGCGAGCAGGAGTCGTTCCTGGGCCAGCCGCAGCCGCGGCGCACGCCGTTCGTGATCGGTCTGGCCGGATCGGTGGCCGTGGGCAAGTCGACGACGGCCCGGGTGCTGGCCCAGCTGCTCGCACACTGGCCCGAGCACCCGAACGTCTCGCTGGTGACCACCGACGGCTTCCTCTACCCGAACGCGGAGCTGCAGCGCCGCGGTCTGCTGCACCGCAAGGGCTTCCCGGAGTCCTACGACCGACGGGCCCTGCTGCGGTTCGTGGTGGACATCAAGTCCGGCAAGGACGAGGTCGTCGCGCCGACGTACTCCCACCTGGTCTACGACGTCGTGCCGGACGAGAAGCTGGTCATCCAGAGCCCCGACATCGTGATCATCGAGGGGCTGAACGTGCTGCAGCCGGCGCGAGTGCGTGACGACGGCCGCGCCGGGCTGACGCTGAGCGACTTCTTCGACTTCACCGTCTACGTCGACGCCCGCACCGAGCACATCCGGCGGTGGTACGTCGAGCGCTTCAGCCGCCTGCGCGAGACCGCGTTCCGCGACCCCGGGTCCTACTTCACCAAGTACGCAGCGCTCAGCGAGGACGAGGCGGTCGAGATGGCCGGGGAGCTCTGGGACTCGATCAACGGGCCGAACCTGACCCAGAACGTGCTCCCCACGCGATCCCGGGCGACCCTGGTGCTGCGCAAGGACCAGGACCACTCGGTGCGCTACGTGCGGCTGCGCAAGCTGTAGAGCGGCGCGTGGCTCAGAGAGCGAGCTGTCGACGTACGACGTCGGCGAGCCGGTCGGCGACCTGGGCCGCCAGCTCCTCGGTCGGCGCCTCGACCATGACCCGCACGATCGGCTCGGTCCCGGAGGGTCGCAGCAGGATCCGGCCGGTACCGGCCAGCCCCGCCTCCTCCTCGGCGACCGCGGCCGCGATCACCGCGTCCTCGTCGGTGCGCTCCTTGTCGACGTCGGGCACGTTCACCAGCACCTGCGGCAGCCGGGTCATCACCGCGGCGAGCTCCTTGAGCGACTGGCCGGTGGTGGCCATCCGGTGGAGGACGGCGAGCGCCGAAAGGGTGCCGTCGCCGGTGGTGGCGTGGTCGCTCATGATGACGTGGCCGGACTGCTCACCACCCAGGGAGTAGCCGGAGACCTTCATCGCCTCGAGCACGTAGCGGTCGCCCACCTTGGTCTGACGGACGCCGATCCCGGCGGCACGCATCGCCTGCACGAAGCCCAGGTTGCTCATCACCGTGGCCACGACCGTGTCCTTGGCGAGCCTGCCCTCCTCGTGCAACGAGAGCGCCAGGATCGCCAGGATCTGGTCGCCGTCGACGACCGTGCCCTCGTGATCCACGGCCAGGCAGCGGTCAGCGTCCCCGTCGAGGGCGAACCCCACGTGTGCGCCGTCCTTGAGCACCGCTGCCTGCAGCGACTCGAGGTGGGTGGAACCACAGCCGTCGTTGATGTTGCGGCCGTTGGGCATGGCGTGGATCGCGGTCACGTCGGCACCGGCACCCACCAGCGCGCGTGGCGCCGCCTCCGAGGCCGCGCCCTCGGCGCAGTCGAGGACGACCTTGATCCCGACCAGGGGGTGCTCGATGGAGGCGATGAGGTGGCCGACGTAGTCGTCGATCGCCGCGTCGTACGTCGTCACCCGGCCGACCGCGCCTCCCTGCGGACGGTCCCAGGGCTCCCGGAGCCGACGCTCGATCGCCAGCTCGGCGGCGTCGTCCAGCTTCTGGCCGCCGCGCGAGAGGAACTTGATGCCGTTGTCGGGCATGGGGTTGTGCGATGCCGAGAGCATCACCCCGAGATCGGCTCCCAGCGTCTCGGTCAGGTAGGCGACGCCGGGGGTCGGCAGCACCCCCAGCAGCAGCACGTCGACCCCGGCCGAGGCCAGACCGGCCACGACGGCGGCCTCCAGGAACTCGCCGGAGGCGCGGGTGTCGCGGCCGACGACCGCGAACGGCCGTTGCCGTTCGAACCCGCCCGCGTCGACGAGGACGTGGGCGGCGGCCACCGACAGGTCCAGGGCCAGCTCAGCGGTGAGATCACCGTTGGCCAGACCCCGGACCCCGTCGGTGCCGAAGTAGCGCTTCGCCATGTGCCCGAAGGTTCGCGTCGCGCTAGCGGATCAGCGCTTGCTGAACTGGGGCGCCTTGCGGGCCTTCTTGAGACCGGCCTTCTTGCGCTCGATGACCCGCGCGTCGCGGGTCAGCAGGCCAGCGGCCTTCAGCACGGCGCGGTTGGCGTCGAGGTCGACCGAGTTGAGCGCCCGGGCCACGCCGAGGCGCAGCGCGCCGGCCTGGCCGGTGATGCCGCCGCCGTGGATGCGGGCGATGACGTCGAAGCGGCCCTCGAGGTGCGTCGCCGCGAACGGCTCGTTGACGACCTGCTGGTGCAGCTTGTTCGGGAAGTAGGAGTCGAGCGGGCGACCGTTGACGGTCCACGTGCCGGTGCCCGGCACGATCCGCACGCGGGCGACGGCCTGCTTGCGACGGCCGGTCGCCGCGGAGGGGGCGATGGTGGAGGTCGGCGCGGCGTCGGCGGCCGGCACGCTCTCGGAGCTGTAGGCGACGCCCTGCTCGTTGGTCTCGAAGGTCTCCTCGACCTCGCCCGTGTCGGTTGGTGCGGTGTTCTCGCTCACCTTGTTGTCCTCGTGTCCTTCGTCGTGGGCAGTCACTGGGAGACCTGCGTGATCTCGAACGGCTTGGCCTGCTGGGCCTGGTGGGGGTGGTGCGGCCCGGAGTAGACCTTGAGCTTCTTGATGATCTGCCGACCGAGCTTGTTCTTGGGCAGCATGCCCCAGACCGCCTTCTCGACGACCTTGCGAGCGTCCTTCTCGAGGATCTCGCCGACCGGGGTGGCGGTCAGGCCGCCCGGGAAGCCGGAGTGGCGGTAGGCAAGCTTCTTGGTGGCCTTGTCGCCGGTGAGGGCGATCTTCTCGGCGTTCACGATGACCACGAAGTCACCGACGTCCATGTGGGCGGCGAAGATCGGCTTGTGCTTGCCGCGCAGCAGGTTGGCGGTCTGCACCGCGAGGCGGCCGAGGACGATGTCGCTCGCGTCGATGACATGCCATTCGCGATGGATGTCACCCGGCTTGGGGCTGTATGTGCGCACGTGAGTGTGCCCTTCTCGTTCGTGGATCCGAACGGCGGTCGCCGGTCGGATGGTGGTGCTGCGACTACTGACGAACACGGCCCGGCTCGAACTTCAGTCCGGGACTGCGTCTCGACCCACGTGAGAGGTCGGGACGCGGCAGAAGACGCGACCGCCAAGATTACCGCCGGGCCGGCGTGGGGGTCAAAACGCGGCCACGGGCCACAAGACGCGGATTCGCACGGCGCCGCACCCGGGGTTAGGTTGGGCGGGTGACTGATTCTCTCACCGTCCGTGACAACCGCACCGGACAGGAGTACGAGGTCCCGATCCTGGACGGGACCATCAAGGCCGCCGATCTGGGTCAGATCAAGGCCGGCGACGAGCAGCCCGGCCTCGCGGTCTACGACCCCGGCTTCGTCAACACCGCGTCGTGCCGCAGCGCCGTCACCTTCATCGACGGCGAGGAGGGCATCCTCGAGTACCGGGGCTACCCGATCGAGCAGCTCGCCGAGAAGTCGAACTTCCTCGAGGTCGCCTACCTGCTGATCAACGGCGCGCTGCCGACCAAGGCCGAGTACGACACCTGGGTCCACGAGATCACGTACCACACGTTCGTCCACGAGAACGTCAAGCGCTTCATGCACGGCTTCCGGTACGACGCCCACCCGATGGGCATGCTGATGGCGTCCGTCGGCGCGCTGTCGACGTTCTACCCGGACGCCCGCAACATCGGCGACGCCGACAACCGCCACATGCAGATGGTGCGGATGATCGCGAAGATGCCGACGCTCGGCGCCTGGTCCTACCGGCACGCGCAGGGCAAGCCGTTCGTCTACCCCGACAACGACCTCAGCTACACCGAGAACTTCCTCTCGATGCTCTTCAAGATGAGCGAGAAGAAGTTCGAGGCAGACCCGCGCCTGGTCAAGGCCCTCGACGTGCTGTTCATCCTGCACGCCGACCACGAGCAGAACGCGTCCACGAACGCGGTGCGCTCCGTGGGCTCCACGCAGGTCGACCCGTACTCCGCGGTCGCCGCCGGTGTGGGCGCTCTCTTCGGGCCGCTCCACGGTGGCGCCAACGAGGCGGTGCTCCGGATGCTGCGGCGGATCGGCTCCACGAGCGAGATCCCCGCGTTCATCGAGGGCGTCAAGAACGGCAACGAGAAGCTGATGGGCTTCGGCCACCGGGTCTACAAGAACTACGACCCGCGGGCCCGGATCATCAAGAAGGCCGCCGAGGACGTCTTCGAGGTCACCGGCACCAACCCGCTCCTCGACATCGCGCTCGAGCTGGAGAAGATCGCCCTCGAGGACGACTACTTCATCTCGCGCAAGCTCTACCCGAACGTCGACTTCTACTCCGGCCTGATCTACGAGGCCTTCCAGTTCCCGCCCGAGATGTTCACGGTGCTCTTCGCGATCGGCCGCACCCCCGGCTGGCTCGCGCAGTGGATGGAGCTGGTGCAGGACAAGGACCAGAAGATCGCTCGCCCCAAGCAGATCTACACCGGCGACCGCACCCTCGACTTCGTGCCGTCCTCGGAGCGCTGGGCCTGACTTTTTCTGCGGCGTGTGCCTGAGAACGACCTATAGGTCGTTCTCAGGCACACGCCGCGGGCAGTTGGTATCAGAGGGGCGGCGTGCGGCCTCCTCGGGAGCATGACGCCACATCCTCTTGCCACCTGGATCCAGCTTCAGATGAGCCCGCCCAGCCACCCGCCCGATTGGCACCGGCACCGTCGTCCGCCCGCTCCGCCACGGTGGCGGCGCTGGCTCCGGCGGTCCGCAACAGCGGGCCAGAGCCCGGTCCGCGCCCCACGCCCGGCACAGGCCCCGCGGGAGGAGCGGGCCGGTCGGGTCCGGAGACCACTGACGGATTCTTGACCTGCGGCAAGCCGAATCTCAGCCCGCTCACAGCCTTGCCCGACACGCTGGGGGCATGTCCGACACCCGTGTCCTTCCCCCCTTCCCGCCCTCGCCGTACGACGCGCCGAGCGACCCGCAACCGGCTCCGTCGCGGGGCCGAGGACGGTTCGCCGCAGCCGTGGTCGCGAGCTCGCTCGTGGTCGGCGGCGCTGCCGGCGTCGGCGGCGCGGCTGCCTGGGACGCGATGCAGACCGATCCTGCGCCGACGTCCTCGACCGGACAGCAGACGTCGCAGGTCGTGGACACCGGTGACCAACCGGCCGCCGAGGGGTCGGTCGAACAGGTCGCCACTGCGGTGCTGCCCTCGGTCGTCCGGATCGTGGTGGACGGGCCGCAAGGCCAGGGTTCCGGCTCCGGGATCATCCTCAGCTCCGACGGCCAGATCCTCACCAACAACCATGTGGTCGAGGGGGGCGGTGACAACCCCGGCCTGACCGTCTCCTTCGACGACGGCACCCACGTCCCGGCGACGGTGGTCGGCACCGACCCGCTCACCGACACCGCGGTGATCCAGGCCGAGGGGGTCGATGGCCTCACGCCGGCCACCATCGGCCGATCCGGCAACGTCGACGTCGGCCAGGACGTGGTGGCCATCGGCTCGCCCTTCGGCCTCGACGCGACCGTCACCTCGGGCATCGTCAGCGCCCTCGACCGCCCCGTCAACGTCGGCTCCGACGCCGAGGGCAACGCCACCGTCTATCCCGCCATACAGACCGACGCCGCCATCAACCCCGGCAACAGCGGCGGTCCGCTCGTCGACCGGGAGGGCAACGTCATCGGCATCAACTCCTCGATCCGCACCAGCGGCAGCAGCACGGGAGCCGCCAGCGGCTCGATCGGCCTCGGCTTCGCCATCCCGATCGACGAGGTCATGCCCATCGTCGACCAGATGATCGCCGGCGAGACGCCCACCCACGCGTTGATCGGGGTGTCGGTCGGTGACGCGGCCTCCGACGACGGCGGCGCGGTGGTCCCCGACGGCGCCACCATCGGCGAGGTGACCGAGGGATCGGCAGCCGACGACGCCGGACTGCGGCCCGACGACGTGATCACCGGCGTCGACGACCGGATGATCACCAGCTCCGACTCCCTGGTCGCCACCGTCCGCTCCTACCGCCCCGGCGACGAGGTCGAGGTGACCTACCAGCGCGGCGACGAGCAGCAGACGACCACCGTCACCCTCGGCTCCGACGCGTCGGGCACCGACGGCTAGTCAGTCGTCGAGCGGGGTCACGTACGCCGAGCCGATGCCGCCGTCGACCAGGAACTCGCTGGCCGTGATGAACGACGAGTCGTCGCTGGCGAGGAAGGCGACCGCCGCGGCCAGCTCGTTGGGCTCGGCGAACCGTCCCATCGGCACGTGCACCAACCGCCGTTGGGCGCGCTCCGGATCGGCGGCGAACAGCTCCTGGAGGAGCGGGGTGTTGACCGGGCCCGGGCACAAGGCATTGACCCGCACACCCTTGCGGGCGAACTCGACGCCGAGCTCGCGAGACATCGCCAGCACACCGCCCTTCGAGGCGCTGTAGGAGATCTGGGAGGTCGCCGCGCCCATCACCGCGACGAAGGAAGCGGTGTTGATGATCGATCCCTTGCCCTGCTCGAGCATGTAGGGCAGGACGTGCTTGCAGCCGTAGTAGACGCTGGTCAGGTTGACCTCCTGCACCCGGCGCCACACGTCGATGCCGGTCGTGAGGATGGAGGCGTCCTCGGTCGGCGAGATGCCGGCGTTGTGGAAGGCGATGTCGATCGAGCCGTAGGCCTCCTGGGTCCTGGCGTAGAGCCGTTCGACGTCGCTCTCCTGGGCGACATCGGTGCGCACGAACATCCCACCGATCTCCTCGGCCACCTCCTGTCCGCGCTGCTCCTCGCAGATGTCCGCGACCACGACCCGGGCGCCCTCGGCGGCCAGCCGTCGGGCGCTGGCCAGACCGATCCCGCCCGCTCCGCCGGTGACGACGGCCACCCGGCGGGCCAGCCGCTGGGTCAGGTCCTGCTTCTCGATCATGGTCGTCTCCTCGGGGCTAGGGGCTCAGTGGTCGGCGATGTAGACGGTCTTGACCTCGGAGAAGGCGTCGAGCGCGTCCGGGCCCAGCTCGCGCCCGAGCCCGGACTGCTTGAACCCGCCGAACGGCGTGTTGTAGCGGACTGCGGAGTGCGAGTTGATCGACAGGTTCCCGGCCTCCACGCCTCGGGCCACCCGCATCGCCCGGCCCACGTCGCGGGTCCAGATCGAGCCGGCCAGGCCGTACGCCGTGTCGTTGGCGAGCCGGACCGCCTCCTCCTCGTCGTCGAAGGGGAGCACGCTGATCACCGGACCGAAGATCTCGTCCCTGAACGCCGGGTCGTCCGCGCCCTCGGCACCGAGCACCGTGGGCGGGAACCAGAAGCCGCTCCCGGTCGGGCACGAGCCCTGCGCCAGCACTTCCCGCCCCGTGACGTAGGCGGAGACCTGCTCGTGCTGGGAGGCCGAGATCAGCGGCCCCATGTCGGTGGTCTCCGCGGCCGGGTCGGCACAGACGAACCCCTCCACCGCCGGGGCGAGCGCCGCGAGGAACTCCTCGAGGACGGGGCGTTGCACCAGGAGCCGGGACCGGGCACAGCAGTCCTGGCCGGCGTTGTCGAAGGCACCTCCCGGGGCGGCGGCCGCGGCGGCCGCCAGGTCGGCGTCGGCGAAGACGATGTTGGCGTTCTTGCCGCCCAGCTCCAGGGTCACCCGCTTCACCTGTTCCGCGCAGCCACGCATGATCGACCGGCCGACCTCCGTGGATCCGGTGAAGACGACCTTGCGCACGTCCGGGTGCGTCACGAACCGCTCCCCGACGACCGATCCCTTGCCGGGCAGGATCTGCAGCACGCCCTCCGGGATCCCGGCCTCGAGCGCCAGCTCACCCAGACGCAGAGCGGTCAGCGGGGTGAGCTCGGCGGGCTTGAGCACCACGGTGTTCCCGGCGGCGAGCGCGGGGCCGATGGCCCAGCCCGCGATCGGCATCGGGAAGTTCCACGGCACGATGACGCCCACCACGCCCAACGGTTCGTGGAAGGTCATCGCCACGCCACCGGCGACGGGGATCTGCTGCCCGAGGTGCCGTTCCGGCGCACCGGCGTAGTAGGCCAGGACGTCGCGGACGTTCCCGGCCTCCCAGCGGGCGTTCCCGATCGCATGACCCGCGTTGCGCACCTCCAGCTGTGCCAGCTCCTCGACGTGGTCGTCGACCACGTCGGCGAACCGGCGCAGCAGCCGCGCCCGGTCCGCGGCCGATGTCTGCCGCCACGAGATCAGCGCGCGCGTCGAGCGCGCGATCGCCTCGTCGGTGGCGGCAGTGTCGAGGCTCTCGACGTCGGCGATCGGCTCCGCGGTGGCGGGGTTGAGCACGGATGTGGTCATGGGTGGGTGTCCTCCAGGCGGTGGGCGTGCTGGATCAGGGCGGCGAAGAGCCGGTCGTCGCTGGGGTCCTCTTCGGGATGGAACTGGACCCCGAGCGTCCAGGCGGGGCCGTCGGGCTCCAGCGCCTGCACGAGGCCGTCGTCGGAACGGGCGGTGACGCGCAGCCCGTCCGCCACCCGATCCACGGCCTGGTGGTGGTAGCAGGGGACGGTCGTCACCTCCCCCAGGGCGGCTGCGATCCGGGAGCCGGGCTCGGTGCGGACCCGGACCTCGCCGTACTGGCCCGGAGCAGGCTGGTAGACGGTGGCGCCGGCCGGCTCGCAGGCCACCCCGGGCACGACGTCGGGCACGTGCTGGTGCAACGTGCCCCCGAGCGCGACGTTGAGCACCTGCACCCCGCGACAGATCGCCAGCAGCGGGGTGCCGCGCTTCAGGGCGGCGTGGACCAGGGCCAGGTCGTGGTCGTCGCGGTACGGCTCGGGACGGGTCGTGGGGTGCGGCTCCTGGCCGTAGCGATCGGGTTCCAGGTCGCTGCCGCCGATCACCACGAGCGCGTCGAGGACCTCGAGCACCGAGGTGTCGGTGCCCAGCGGTGGCAGCAGCAGCGGGGTGCCGCCGGAGCGGACGACGGCGCCGACGTACGTCGCCGGGGTCAGCGCCGCCACCCGTCGCCAGTCACCCCAGGCGGCTTCCTTGAAGTACGTCGTGAGGCCGACCCTGGGGGCCCGCCCGCTCACAGGCGCTCGAATCCTCGGCGCAGCTCCCAGTCGGTCACCGCGGCGTCGAAGGCCTCGATCTCCACGTCGGCGAAGTGGACGTAGTGGTCGACGACCTCGTCCCCGAAGACGGCCCGCGCGATCGTCGAGTCACGGAACAGGTCCCGCGCCTCGTGCATCGTGTGCGGCACGTGGGGGGCGTCGGACTCGTAGGCACTGCCGACCATCATCGGCTCGAGCTCCAGCTCGTTCTCGATGCCGTAGAGGCCGCCGGCCATCATCGCGGCCAGCGCCAGGTAGGGGTTGGCGTCGCCACCCGGCAGCCGGTTCTCGAGCCGGGCCGAGGCGCCGTGGCCGACCAACCGCACCGAGCAGCTCCGGTTGTCCATCCCCCACGCGACCGCGGTGGGAGCGAACGAGCCCTGGGCGAAGCGCTTGTAGGAGTTGATGTTGGGGGCGTAGAACAGCGTGAACTCACTCATCGTCGCCAGCACCCCGGCGATGAAGTGTTCGTAGAGCGGGGTCCGCTCACCGGTCTCGGCATCCCAGAAGATCGTGCTGTCGTCCTGGCCACGCAGCGACAGGTGGATGTGGCAGGAGTTGCCCTCGCGATCGTTCGGCTTGGCCATGAAGGTCACCGACTGCCCCAGGTCGGCGGCGATCATCTTCGCGCCGGTCTTGTAGACGCTGTGGTTGTCGGCGGTGGACATCACCTCGTCGAAGAGGAAGCCGATCTCGTGCTGACCGAAGTTGCACTCCCCCTTGGCGGACTCCACGACCATGCCCGCGGTGTACATGTCGCCGCGGATCCGGCGCAGCAGCGGTTCGACGCGACCGGAGCCCATCACCGAGTAGTCGACGTTGTACTGGTTCGCCGGGGTCAGGTCCTTGTACCCCTTGGTCCACGCCTCCTCGTAGCTGTCGCGGTAGACCACGAACTCCAGCTCGGTGCCGGCCACGGCCTTCCACCCGCGCGCGGCGGCCTTGTCGACCTGGGCCCGGAGCATCGAGCGCGGTGACATCGGCACCGGCTCACCCTCGGTGGTGGCCAGGTCGCACTGCACCATCACGGTGCGGTCGAGCCACGGCACCCAGCGGATGGTGTCGAGGTCGAGCACGAACTCCATGTCTCCGTAGCCCGACTCCCAGGAGGAGATCTCGTAGCCCTCGACGGTGTTCATCTCGGTGTCGACCGCGAGCAGGTAGTTGCAGCCCTCGATGCCGTCGACCAGTGCGTGGTCGAGGAAGTACGACGCGTGCAGGAACTTGCCCTGCAAGCGACCCTGCATGTCGGTGAAGGCGACCACGACGGTATCGACCTCGCCACCGGTGATCGCGGCCCGCACCTCGTCGACGGTGAGCATGCGGGGGCTGCGGGGGTGGTGGGTGTCGGGCATGTACGGCTCCTTGCAGGGTGGGGCGACTCAGCGCAGGTCGGACTCGGCCTGGGTGATCTGGGCGAACTCCTCCTCGGGGGCGGATCCGACCAGGCGGTGCCGGCTGAAGAACCAGAAGTAGGCCACGAAGGCGACGAAGACGGCGGCCGTGATCCCCGCGGCGCGGACGTCGACCACGAAGGTCGCCATCACGGCGATGACACTGAGCACCAGCGCGACACCGGTGGTGCCCACCCCGCCCGGAGTGCGGTAGCCGCGCTCGAGGTCGGGCTCGTTGCGGCGCAGCAGGATGTGGGAGAGGTTCAGCAGCACGTAGGAGACGGTGGCACCGAAGACCGCGATGTTGATCAGGATGTCGCCGTCCCGGACGATCGCGGCGAGCAGGAAGCCGATGGTGCCGGGCACGATGAGCGCGACCCACGGCGTCTTGCGGCCGCCGGTCAGCGAGAGCCACCGCGGCAGGTACCCGGCGCGGGAGAGCGCAAACAGCTGGCGCGAGTAGGCGTAGATGATGGAGAAGAAGCTGGCGACCAGACCGGCCAGACCCGCGTAGTTGACGAAGTCGGCGAGCAGCGAGTTGTTGCCGTAGGCCACCCGGATTGCCTCGGGCAGTGGGTTCGACGACTCCCCCATCACCTGGGCGCCTGCGGCGCCGGGCACGACCGTCAGGATCAACGCCGCGAAGACCAGCAGCACGATCATCGCGACGATGATCCCGCGCGGCATGTCGCGCTTGGGGTCCGACGTCTCCTCGGCGGCCAGGGGCACCCCTTCCACCGCGAGGAAGAACCAGATGCCGTAGACGAACGCGGCGAGCAGTCCCGAGATGCCCATCGGCAGGAAGCTGCTCGACATCGCTGAGCCGTCCGGGTCGATGTTGAACAGGTTGGACGCGTCGAACTTCGGGATCAGGCCGATCACGGTCGCGACCAGGGCCACCACCGCGACCAGGGTGATGCCGAACATCAGCTTCAGCGCCTCGCCGACACCCCACAGGTGCACGCCCACGAAGATCAGGTAGGCGAGCAGGTAGATCCACCAGCCGTCGGTGATGCCGAAGAGGTCGAGCGCGTCGATGTAGCCGCCGATGAACACCGCGATCGCCGCCGGGGCCACCGCGTACTCGATCAGGACCGCCACCCCGGTCGCGAAGCCACCCAGCGGGCCGAGCGCGCGACGGGCGAACCCGTATCCGGCACCGGTGGTGGGCAGGGTCGAGGACATCTCGGCGAGGCCGAAGACCATGCAGGTGTACATGATGCCCATCAGGATGGTGGCGATGAACAGGCCGCCCCAGCCGCCCTCGGCGATCCCGAAGTTCCAGCCGGCGAAGTCGCCGGAGATGACATAGCTGACCCCGAGACCGGCCAGCAGGACCCAGCCGGCGGCGCCCGCCTTGAGCTGGCGGTGCTCCATGTAGCCGGCCTGGGCCGCCGTGTAATCGACATTCGACTTCTTCATGCCACGCCGCCTCGGCTCATTGGATCAGTTGTAGACCATTGACTCATCCGGAGTCTGGACCTCTCCGCCGGAGGCGTCAAGGGTCGCTCCCGGAGGCCGGTCGGCGGGCGTAGCCTGACGTCGTGCCACAGCAGATCAGGCCACCCGTGTCACCGGTCCGGGTCGGCAACGTCTTCGAGGAGACGATGGAGCGGCTGATGCGGGCGATCCGTCTCGGTCAGTTCCCGCCGGGTTCCAGGCTGCCCCCGGAGCGTGACCTCGCCGAGGAGCTCCGGGTCTCGAGGACCACCTTGCGCGAGGCGCTCGCGGAGCTGCAGGCGAACAGCTATGTGACGGTGCGGCGTGGTCGGTACGGCGGGTCGTACGTCGCCGACTCGCTGCCCGACCACCCGGCGGCACCCCTGGACGCGGACGAGGTCTGGGACGTCCTGACCCTGCGACGCATCCTGGAGCCCGCCGCCGCCGAGCTGGCCGCCCAGCGCGGACTCACCGGGCCGCAGCGCGATCAGTTCTGGTCACTCCACGAGGAGCTGACGGACTGCTCGGTGGGGAAGTACCGGCCGCTGGACTCCCGGCTGCACCTGAGGATCGCCGAGCTGAGCGGCAGCCCGAGCCTCCTGACAGCGGTGGCGGACACCCGCGCCCGGGTCAACTCCCTGCTGGACCGGATCCCACTCCTCCCGACCAACCTCGACCACGCGAACCAGCAACACACGGAGGTGGTGGTCGCCATCCTCGACGGGAATCCCGAGGGTGCCCGGTCGGCGATGCTCGACCATCTCGACGGAACCGCCGCTCTGCTGCGGGGATTCCTCGGCTGAGGACGCCACCGAGCCCGGGCCCGTCGGTGGCCGCTGGGTGCGGCCACCGACGGGTCGTCCTACTGCTGAAGCGGGCCGAACACCTGGAGCTCGGCGATGCGCACCTGCTCCTTCGGCGGTGACAGCACCGCACGATCCGGCGACTGCTCCTCGCTGTCGCAGTCGGGGTTGCTGAACACCGGGTCGTTCGACGGGTTGGTCTCACCCTGGTAGGCCGGACCGCCGGTGCACTGGTTGTCGCGGACCCGGATCCGGACGTGGGTGGCGTTGACCCCGCTGAAGCGGAACTCGCGCAACGTCAGGTCGGGCGCCGTGGGACGCGGCCGGACACCGGGGAAGGCGTCCGCGCCGCTGCGGTAGGCCACGTCGAACTCGGCCTCGTCGTCGGTGCAGGTGTTGCCGTTGACGGTCGCGTCGCAGACCAGGATCTCGAAGGAACGCAACGCCGAGAACCGGCTCTGGCTGCCCGGGTCCTCGTTGTCGGCGTCCGTCGGCCGCAGCGCGGCACTGACCTGGACCCGGTTGACCCGGACCGCCTCGTCGCCGAGCTGCACGGTGACCTGACGGCCCTGGACCTGCCGGCCCTCACCGTTGCCCTCGCTGGCGGTGCCTGCCGACTCCAGGGAGGCCCAGTTGGTCTCCTCGGTGTCGTCGATCAGGCTCTCGAGGTTGATGCCGTCGCCGGTCGCGACCGCGCCGTTGCTCGCCGACGCCAGGTTGCGCTTCAGCGGCACGTCGAGCACCAGCTGCTGACCGGGCCGCAGGGTCCGGGAGAAGCGGACGGCACCATGGCCGGGCGCCTGCGCGATGAACTCGTACCGCCCCGGGACGAACTCGACGGAGTCGGGCGTCTCGGTCTCGGCGTCGTTGTCGGCGGTCGGGCTGATCCGCGCCTCGTAGACACCGGTGTAGACCGTGGTGTCGTCGGCCGCGGACCGGAAGGTCACGGTCGCCTCGTCGTCACCCAGCGGTGAGGACCAGCCGGGCACCGGCTCACGGTCCTCGGCGTTCGACGACGACGCGGTCTCGCCCATGCCCCGCCGGGCGAATGACTGCCACAGCTCGGCCTGGTTCGCGCCACCGAAGCGCAACCGGTCGGCGGCCAACATCGCGTCACGGGAGTCGAGCATCGTCGAGCCGCTCGGCGTCAACAGGAAGCCGTCGAACATGATCTGCGCCCAGCGCCGGTTGCCCGGGCACTGGTCGGCCGGCAGCTCGCCCTTCGCGCAGCGCAGCTGCAGCCCACGGTCACTCGACGGGAACTGCCCGTCGTACTTCGCGTTGAGCCGTTCGGCGATGTCGTAGTTGACCGCACTCCAGATCTCACCGTCGGCGTGCGGGGACGTGGTGCCGTTGCCGTCGTACTCCAGGTCGGAGTAGTTCAGCGGGCTGTTGTTCATGCCGTAGTTGCGGATGCCCCGCTCCTTGTTGCCGCTGACGTACGGCGCCAGCGCGAACGGGTTGGCGCCCGGCCCCGTGGAGATGCCGTTGCCGCGGAAGTACTCGGCGAAGACCAGGTCCGACCAGCTCTCGGTCTGACCCTGCGTGGCACCGGTGCCGGTGTCCGGCCCGGCAATCATCCGGTTGCTGATCGCGTGCCCGTACTCGTGGGCGACCACGGCCATGTCGTAGGCACCATCGGTGCACGCGGCGTAGAACGCGCCGGCCAGCGGCTGCCAGAGGTACTG
The DNA here is from genome assembly GCA_963806945.1 of uncultured Actinomycetota bacterium. Lineage (GTDB taxonomy): Bacteria > Actinomycetota > Actinomycetes > Propionibacteriales > Nocardioidaceae > Nocardioides. Next base: position 690,524 of record CAWDZH010000007.1, on the reverse strand, counting down.
GTTGGTGATCGGCGCGATGCCGTCCTGCAGCGTGATCTGGTTGGCGTTGTCGCGGCCGTTGAAGGTGCGCCGACCCGCCTGTGCGTTGCCGACCTCCGGGTCGTTCTCGCGTCCCGGACCGGTGTTGCCGAAGTTGCTCACCTGCATGTTCGAGTTGCGCTCGGTGAAGCCGAGGAAGTAGCTCCAGTCGTGCATCCGGTTGTGCGACACGAACAGGTTGGACACCGAGGCGTCGTCGTCGTTGCCGCCCGGCTGGTCGAAGGCGGTGGGGTCACAGCTGGAGTCGAACCAGGTGTTGTCCCACGGGTAGTCGTAGCGACGGTCCGGGCTCACCGGGCGCTGGAACACCGTGTCCGGCGTGACGAAGCTGACCTCCGAGATCGCCGTGGAGGCGTTGTTGCCCAGGGTGGTGAACGTCGGGAGGCTCGGCGCGAGCACGTCCCACGGCATCCGGGACGCCGTGTTCTGCTGCTCCTCGTCACATGCGTCGCTGTCGTTCACCCAGCACCAGAGCTCGCGGGTGTCGGCACCCGCGTCACCGGAGTCGGTGAAGTTGGGGTTGGACGGGAACTGGCGCCACCGCGGCAGCGAGGGGTCGGCCGAGGCGGCCGGACCGGCGCTGAAGGCGCCGCTGTAGGAGATCGAGCCGGCGGCGGGTGTGAATTCGCAGATCTCGACCGAGTAGTCGCCGGCCGGCACGCCACCCCCGGGTGCGTAGCTGAGCACCTCGGGGCTGGTGAGCAGGTCCTGCGAAGCGACCGGGTTGCTCTCACCGCTGCGGTAGAGGTTGATCGTGATGTCGTCGTCGAGGCCGTTGGGAACGGTGGCTGCGGCGGCGACACTGATCTGACCGGTGCCCTCCTCGACGGCGTACGGACCGTGGCGCTGATCGGTCGGCGTGCACGCACCGGCGTCGTCGGTCGCGCCGTTGAAGGGAGCGCCCGAGGGGGCCGCCGCGGGCGCCGCACCGGGCAGACCGGCCGCGAGGTGGTCCACCCGGTTGTCCCGCAGCAGGACGTCGCCGGTGGCAGCGTCGACGAAGCTGATGTACGCCGCCGGCTCGGCGGTGCCCTCCTGGTCGGTGTGGTCGGACTTGAGCAGCGTGGCCTCCCACACCAGGCGGACGCCGTCGGTGGGGGTCGGCATCGCCATCAGGCGTGCCCGCTGGAGGTCGCGGGAGGTCGCGGAGGAGAAGGTCGTCCAGGGACCCTCGGCCTCGACGGACGTCAGCTGGCCGAGCTCGAGGTCGACGTCCTTCGCCGCGGCCTGAAGGGCGGCGGTGGCGTCGAGCTCTTCGGGAGCCGGAGACGGTCTCGTCACCGGTGACCGAGGACGAGACGTAGCCGATGCGGCCGTCGCGCTGGACCCCGACCGTGAGCAGGCCGTCCTGGGCCGCTTCGAGGTCGCCGAACGTCTGCCGGAAGGTCACCACGTGGGCGACGTCGGGGTTGCGGACCTGCTTGCCGTCGCGCTCGCGGGCCAGGTCGGCCGCATCGAGCAGCGGGCTGTCGCTGAGCACCTCGAGCGCGGCGACGCCGTCGGTCGACAACCGGAACAGGTCACGGTGGTCGGTGACGAAGGCGCGGGCCGCGGCGGTGGGACCACCCGCGCGTGGGCCGGCGAGGTAGCCGTCGGTGTTGAACAGCACCCGCGGCGTACCGAACTCGTTCCACCGGACGGTGTCGGCCCCGAGGGCCTCCGCGGCCGACCGCTGGGCGGTGGTCGCCTCGACGGCGCCCTCCCGGAAGTCCCGGGTGTCGTGGTCGCGACCCTCTCCCTGGAAGGAGAACTCCACTCCCCCGAGGTCTGGGGCCGCGACCTGCTGGCCGGAGGCGGGGGCGAGTGTGGCTGCGATGAGAAGGGCGAGTGCCGGAGCGCCGAAGGCGGCTGCTCTGCGAGCCCGAGAGGTGGAACGCATAGCGGGGGATCTCCTCGTGCCGGCGGATCGCGCCGACGTCGATGTCACAGCCCTGGTGGGGCTGCCGGTCGGTCCTGCCACAGGCCGTGCCCGCACGGTCTGTGTACTTGGTAACGAGCCACTGTGCTCCGGGTCACGCACCCGGCGGGCTGGATGCGCTTCACTGGGGGCATGTCGCACGACCCGTGGCAGATCGACCGGCTCGACCTCGACGCCTACCTCTCGCGGCTCGGCGTACCCGCCCGCGCACCCGGCCGGAAGCCGCTCGCCGAGCTCCACGAGGCGCACGTTCGCGGGTTCACGTTCGACAACATCGACGTGCTCCTCGGCCAGCATCCCGGCGTCTCGATCGACGACATCCAGCAGAAGTTCGTGGCCCGGGGCCGGGGCGGCTACTGCTTCGAGCACGCCACGATCTTCGCCGCCGCGCTGGAGCGGCTCGGCTACGACGTACGGCGCCATCTCGGCCGAGTCGGCGACCCCGCCGCAGGCACTCAGCAGGGCCGCACGCACATGGTCGTCGAGGTGGTCCTCGACGGCGAGCGGCTGCTGTGCGACCCCGGCTTCGGGATGAGCCTGCTGCGCCCACTGTCGATGACCGACGGCGCCGAGGACGACTACGCCCCGGGCTGGCGGTACCGGCTGGTCCGCACCCCTGCCGGCGACTGGGCGCTGCACCGGTGGCGTGAGGCGGGGTGGGAGATCATGCACACCACCGACGAGCTGGAGGTGAAGCCGGTCGACGTCGTGATCGGCCACCACTTCACGAGCACGTTCCCGGGCTCGCACTTCTCGACGACCCTCATGGTCACCAAGCACCTGCCCGAGCGCCACGTCACCCTCACCCACAACACGCTCACGGTTCGCACCCCCGGCGAGCCCACCGAGCACCGGCCGCTGCGCGAGGGAGAGATCGAGGAGTGGCTACAGGCTCTCGCCGTCCCACTGACCCCGGATGAGGAGACCCGACTCGTGGCGAGGGTGCGGGCGTTGGCGGCAACGTAGACCGCGTGCCCTGACCCGGTGACGATGAGTGCGTCGTGAGCGGCAGCCCCTAGCGCGTGCGCGCGACCCGGCCCTCGTCCCAGACCGGGCCGTCGGACTCGTAGACGGTGCCGTCGCCGCCGTAGACCAGGTAGCGGTCGAAGCCCCGGGCGAACCAGCGGTCGTGGGTGACCGCGAGGACGGTGCCGTCGAAGGCCTCCAGCCCCGCCTCGAGCGCCTCGGCGCTCTGGACGTCGAGGTTGTCGGTCGGCTCGTCGAGCAGCAGCAGGGTGGCGCCGGACAGCTCCAGAAGCAGGATCTGGAACCGCGCCTGCTGGCCACCGCTGAGCGACTCGAAGGTCTGCTCGCCGGCGTGGGCCAGCTCGTAGCGGTCCAGGACGCGCGCCGCCTGCTCGCGTCCCATGCCGTCGCGTCGCTCGTCGCCTCGGTGGAGGACCTCCAGCAGGGTGCGGCCGATCAGTTCGGGGTGCTCGTGGGTCTGCACGAACCAGCCCGGGCGCACCCGCGCCCCGAGCCGGGCCCGGCCGGTGTGGCCGACCGGCTCGATCGGGACGTCGCCCACCGGCTGGTGCTCGATGTCGGGGTCGCTGCCGCCGAGCGCCAACAGCCGCAGGAAGTGGGACTTGCCGGAGCCGTTGCTGCCCAGCACGGCCACCCGCTCGCCGTACCAGACCTCGAGATCGAAGGGCTGCATCAGCCCGGTCAGCTCCAGCCCCTCGCAGACCACCGCCCGCTTGCCGGTCCGACCGCCCTTGAGCCGCATCTTCACCTGCTGCTCGCGGGGCTGCTCGGTCGGCGGGCCGGCCTCCTCGAACTTGCGGAGCCGGGTCTGGGCCGCCTGGTAGCGGCTGGCGAGGCCGTCGTTGTAGGCCGCCTTCTGCTTGTACATCAGCACCAGCGCCTTGAGCTTGGCGTGCTCCTCGTCCCAGCGTCGGCGCATCTCCTCGAAGCGCAGGAAGCGGTCCTTGCGCGCCTCGTGGTAGCTCGCGAATCCGCCCGGGTGGGTCCACACCAGGTTGCCCGCGCCCGGCCCGCCGCTGCCCAGCTCGACGGTGACCACGCGGGTGGCGGTGTTGTTGAGCAGCTCCCGGTCGTGACTGATGTAGAGGATGGTCTTCGCCGACTCACGGATCCGCTGCTCCAGCCAGATCTTGCCGGGGACGTCCAGGTAGTTGTCGGGCTCGTCGAGCAGCAGCACCGCGTCGGGACCCCGAAGCAGGTACTCCAGCACCAGCCGCTTCTGCTCGCCCCCCGAGAGCGTGCGGAGCTCGCGGTACTTCGCGCGGTCGTAGGGCAGGCCCAGCCCCGCCACGGTGCACACGTCCCAGGTCACCTCGACGTCGTAACCACCGGCGTCGGCGTACTCGGAGAGCGCCGCGGCGTACTGGAGCTGGGTCTTCTCGTCGTCGCGCTCCATGAGGGCGACCTCGAGCCGGTCGACCTCGGCGTGGGCCCGTCGGACCCGGAGCGGGGCGACCGACAGCAGCAGGTCGGCCACGGTGGGCTGGTCGGCGAGGCCGTGGGCGACCATCTGCCGCATCACCCCGAGCCCGCCGGAGCTGGTCACGACCCCGGCGTGCGGCACGAGCTCGCCGGTGACGATGCGCAGCAGGGTGGTCTTGCCGGCACCGTTCGCTCCCACCAGCGCGACCTTCGCACCCTCCCCCACCCGGAACGACACGTCGTCCAGCAGCACCCGGCCGTCCGGGAGCTCGTAGCGCACTCCGGCGACGTCCACGTGACCCATGACGCTGATTGTCCTGCCCGTGCGCACGACGCGCACCTCGATATCACCGGGGACAGGACATGATGCAGGAATGAGACTGGAGCTGTCGGAGGACGACCGCGCATTCCGCGACGAGATGCGGACCTTCTTCACCACGCAGGTGCCCGAGGAGATCCGCCGCACCGTCATCGAGGGTGGCGAGCTCACCAAGGAGCAGATCGTGGACAGCATGCGGGTCCTCAACGACGCCGGGCTCGCCGTGCCGCACTGGCCCGAGGAGTGGGGTGGTCGCGGGTGGAGCGAGCTGAAGCGCCACATCTGGTACGACGAGATGCAGCGTGCCGGCTGCCCGCCGCCGCTGGCGTTCAACGCCTCGATGATCGGACCGGTGATCGCCCAGTTCGGCTCCGAGGAGCAGAAGCGGGAGTTCCTGCCGAAGACCGCCAACGTCGACATCTGGTGGGCCCAGGGGTTCTCCGAGCCAGACGCCGGCTCCGACCTCGCCTCGCTGCGCACCACCGCGGTGCGCGACGGCGACGACTGGGTCGTCAACGGCCAGAAGACCTGGACCACGCTCGGTCAGCACGCCGACTGGATCTTCATGCTGGTCCGCACCGACCCGGAGGCCAAGAAGCAGCGTGGCATCTCGATGCTGCTGATCGACATGAGCCTGCCCGGCGTCGAGGTCCGCCCGATCGAGCTGATCGACGGCGGCTTCGAGGTCAACGAGGTGTGGTTCGAGGACGTCCGGGTCCCGGGCGACATGCTGGTCGGCGAGGAGAACCAGGGATGGACGATGGCGAAGTTCCTGCTCGGCAACGAGCGGGTCGGCGTCGCCCCCGTCACCGCCACCAAGCGGGCGCTGGCCCGTCTCAAGGAGGTCGCGGCCGACGTGCTGGCCGACGACCCGCTGGCGCGGGCCCGGGTCGCGGAGCTGGAGAACGAGCTGCTCGCCCTCGAGCTGACCGCCCTCCGGGTGGCCGCCCACTCCGCCGACGGCGAGCCGCACCCCGCGTCGTCGGTCCTGAAGCTCAAGGGGTCCGAGCTCCAGCAGGCCGTCAGCGAGCTGGCCGTGGACCTGGCCGGGCCGGGGTCCCTGGCCAGCGGCGCCGACGACGACTCCTCGATCGAGGCCTGGCAGCGACGCACCACGCCGCGCTACCTCAACTACCGCAAGGCCTCCATCTACGGCGGCTCCAACGAGATCCAACGGCAGATCATCGCCGGCCGGATCCTCGGGCTCTGAGGGGAACGACCATGGACTTCGAGTACGACGACGAGCAGCAGGCCCTCCGCGACGCCGTCCGCGGCCTGGTCGGCAAGACCTACGCCGACCACGAGCACCGGCGTACGACGACGAAGGAGGCGCCCGGATTCGACGAGAAGCTGTGGGCGCGGATGGCCGAGATGGGCCTGCTCGGGCTCCCGTTCGCCGAGGACGACGGCGGGGTCGGTGCCGGACCGGTCGAGATCGGCATCGTGTGCCAGGAGCTCGGCCGGGTCGCCGCACCCGAGCCGTACCTGGCGGCGGTCGTGATGGCCGGCGGCCTGGTGGCGGCCTGCGGCACGCCCGAGCAGCGCGCCGAGGTGGTCACCCCGCTGGCGGGCGGCGAGCTCATCCCCGCGTTGGCCCACGCCGAGCCCGGCGGCCGGTGGCGGGCGTCAGCGAGTGCCGTCACCGCATCGGTGGACGGCAACAGCTGGACCCTCTCGGGCACCAAGGAGCCGGTGCTCAGCGGTGGGCGCGCCGACGTACTCATCGTGAGCGCGGCGCTGCCCGACGATGCCGGGACCGGCCTGTTCGTGGTCGACCCCGCGGCGGCGACCGTGACCGACTACGCCGTCTACGACGGCAGCCGCGCCGCCCGCGTCGACCTCGACGGGACGCCGGCCACTCCCCTGGGCGAAGCCGGTCGCGACCTGACCGGAAGCATCGCCACCGTGCTCGACCTCGCCCGGGTGATGGCGGCCAACCAGTCGCTGGGTGCGATGCGGACGGCACTGTCGGCGACGACCGACTACCTGAAGAGCCGCAAGCAGTTCGGCGTCACCCTGAACACCTTCCAGGACCTGACGTTCCGGGCGGCCGACATGTACGTCTCGCTGGAGCTGACGCAGAGCCTCGTCGACTGGGCGACGATGGTGGTCACCACCGGTGACGCCGAGCGCCATGTCCGACGCCGCCACCCGGGCGGCCCTCCAGGTCAGCCGCGCCGGTCGCCACGTCGGCCAGGAGACGATCCAGCTCCACGGCGGGATCGCGATGACCGCCGAGTACAGCGTCGGCAGCCTGGTCGCCCAGCTCACCGTCCTCGACCACCTGCTCGGCGACGGCAACCTGCACCTCGCCCGGCTCGCGGACGGGCTCGACGACTACGCGATGATCGATCCGCTGGACTGACGTGACTCGAGCCGCTTGATCAGCAGCGCCACGCGGTGGTCGCCGACGTCACGCTCCCCGACCTGCTCGAAGCCGCGGGCCGCGTGGAACGCCAGCGACGCCTCGTTGGGCGGTGCGACGTTCACCTCCAGCGTCAGCACCGGGACCCTGGCCGCCGACCGGGCCTCGACCTCGTCGTAGACCCGACCGGCCAGGCCCTGCCGACGGAAGTCGTCGTGCACGATGATCCGGTCGAGGTAGTCGAAGGCGTCGTAGCGCGCTGCGAACCACCGGAAGTTCTCCCCCGTGTACGTCGAGTCGCCCCGCACCGTCACCACCAGCCCGGCCACTGCGGCACCAGCCCGGAACACCTCGACGGTGCCGACCTCGGTCAGGTAGCCGAGGTGGTCGGCGTCCATCGGCGCGGTGAGGTGCTGGTGAGCGAGGTTGAGGGCCAGCACAGCGTCGTGGAGGTCGGGCGTCAGCGGCTCGAGCAGTCCGCTCACTCCTCGGTCTGCTTCGCCCACAGGTTGATGCCCGACTCGACGGCGTACTGGTCGATCTCGTCGAGCTCGTCGTCGGTGAGGTCCGGGCCGCCGACGGCATCGAGGTTGGTGTCGAGCTGCTCGACGCTGGAGGCGCCGATGACGGCGCTGGTGACGCGCTTGTCGCGCAGCGCCCACTGGAGGGCGAGCTGGGCCAGCTTCTGGCCGCGGCGCTGGGCGATCTCGTTGAGCGCCCGGACCCGGCGCAGCACGTCGTCGTCCAACCCGGCGACGCTGGAGCCCTCGCGGGCCGCCCGGGAGTCGGCGGGCACGCCGTCGAGGTACCGGTCGGTGAGCAGCCCCTGGGCAAGCGCGGTGAAGACGATGCAGCCCATCCCCTGCACCTCGAGCTCGTCGAGCAGGCTCTGCCCACCGGGACCGGCCTCGATCCAGCGGTTGAGCATCGAGTACGACGGCTGGTGGATCAGCAGCGGAGTGCCGAGGTCGGCCGCGATCATCGCGGCCTCACGGGTCTTGTCGGCGGAGTACGACGAGATGCCGGCGTACAGCGCGCGCCCGGAGCGGACCGCCGTGTCGAGCGCCATCATCGTCTCCTCGACCGGCGTCTCCGGGTCGAAACGGTGGCTGTAGAAGATGTCGACGTAGTCGAGCCCCAGCCGCGCCAGCGACTGGTCGAGACTCGCCAGCACGTACTTCCTGCTGCCACCGCCCTGCCCGTAGGGCCCCGGCCACATGTCCCAGCCGGCCTTGGTCGAGATGATCAGCTCGTCGCGGTAGGGCTTGAAGTCGTCGGCCAGGTAGCGCCCGAAGTTCTCCTCTGCCCGGCCGTACGGCGGGCCGTAGTTGTTGGCCAGGTCGAAGTGGGTCACACCCCGGTCGAACGCGCGCCGCAGGATCGCCCGCTGTGTCTCCTCGTCACGGTCGGTGCCGAAGTTCTGCCACAACCCCAGCGACAGCACCGGCAGCCGCAGCCCGCTGTGCCCCGTGAAGCGGTACTCCATCGCGTCGTCGTAGCGGTTGCCAGCAGCGTCATAAGTCATGGCTCCAGCATCCCAGTCCGGCGCCGGATCGCCAGGCGCGGGTCGGCGGTGGCGTAGGCACCCTTCCGGCGGAGCAACCGGTGCAGCAGGCACCGCTGCGAAGAGATCCGGCCGCCGGCGGGGACTGGTGCACCGTTGTGGGTCATCAACCGGTGCAGGGTCCACCGCCCATTGCGGGTCAGTCGGCGGCGCGGCCGCCCAGCCTCAGGATGACGACGCCGGTGAGGATCAGCGCCACGGCCGCGCCGTCGTACCAGGACAGCGGCTCGCCCACCGCCAGCCAGCCGATCGCGAGCGCGACCACGGGCGGAATGTAGGTGGCACCGGAGGCGGTCACGGCACCCAGCTCGGCCACGATGAAGTAGTAGAGGATGTAGGCGATGCCGGTGCCCAGCAGCCCGAGCCCGAGCACGAGGGCGATGGAGGCGCGCAGGTCCGCCGTGATGCCGGTGATGCCGTCGAGGTCGACGACCACCAGCAGGATCAGCAGCCCCAGCGCCATCTGGTAGGTCGTGAGGGCCGCCGCGGGGATGCCGAGTCCGCTGAGGAAGCGCTTGGCGTAGACGAACGACAGGCCGATGCTGGCCGAACCCAGCAGCATCAGGCCGACGCCCACCGGATCGACCGTGCCGCCGGCTTCCCAGGGGCGGGCCACCAGCAGCACCCCGGCGAACCCCACCAGGATGCCGAGCAGTCGCAGCCGGGTGATCGCCTCGCTGCGCAGGAAGGCGGCCGCCGACACGAAGGAGAACAGCGGGATGGAGCCGCTCAGGGCACCCGCGATGCCCGACGGCAGCCGCTCGGTGCCGGCCGCATAGGCGTAGTAGTAGAGCGTGGTCGCCAGCACCGCCATCACCAGGAAGTGGTGCGTGTGGCGCAGGTGCGAGCGTCGGAACACCTGGCGGGCGGCGCCATAGGCGAGGACCGGCAGCAACCCGAACGCCACTCGCAGCAGGGTGACCTGAGCGGGCGAGATCGTCTCGGTGGCCCACTTCATGAAGATGAAGTTGCTGCCCCAGATGACGCCGAGCGCGACGAAGGCGACGAGGGCGCGTCGCTTCGCCGGGTCGCTCTGCTCGAGCAACTCGGCCACCAGCGCCTCGATGCGGCTGCGGATCTCGTCGCGGATCGGGCGGACCGACTCGATCCCCTGGCCGGCGGGGTCCTCCAGAACCCAGTCCTCGTAGCGGGTGCCGGGGAAGAACGGGCAGGCGTCGCCGCAGCCCATCGTGATCACGACGTCGGAGACCTGGACCGCCTCGTCGGTGAGGATCTTCGGCTGCTGACCGGCGATGTCGATGCCGACCTCGGCCATCGCCGCGACCGCGACCGGGTTGATCGAGTCGCCGGGGGCGGAGCCGGCCGAGCGGACCTCCACCCGCTCTCCGGCGAGGTGGCGCAGCCAGCCGGCCGCCATCTGGGAGCGGCCCGCGTTGTGGACGCAGACGAAGAGCACGCTGGGACGCCCGGTCATCGCAGGACTCCTCGGTCGGGGAAGCGGTCACGCAGGGCGAGGCTGACGTAGACGAGGCCGACCAGCACCGGCACCTCGATCAACGGCCCGACGACGCCCGCGAGCGCCTGCCCGGAGGTGACGCCGAAGGTGGCGATCGCGACGGCGATGGCGAGCTCGAAGTTGTTGCCGGCAGCGGTGAACGCCAGGGTGGTGGTGCGCTCGTAGGACATCTGGAGCCCCCGCCCGAGGAGGAACCCGCCACCCCACATCAGGCCGAAGTAGATCAGCAGCGGAAGCGCGATCCGCGCGACGTCCAGCGGCCGGCTGGTGATCTGGTCGCCCTGGAGGGCGAACAGGATGACGATCGTGAAGAGCAGCCCGATCAGCGCCCAGGGACCGATCTTCGGCAGGAACGTCTCCTCGTACCACTCCCGGCCGCGGGCTCGCTCGCCGCCGACGCGTGAGAGGTAGCCGAGCACCAGCGGGATGCCGAGGAAGATCAGCACCGACTTCGCGATCTGCCAGGCGCTGATGTCGAGAGCGGCGGTCTCGAGGCCGAGCCAGTCGGGAAGCACCTCGAGGTAGAACCAGCCGAGTCCCGCGAAGGCGATGACCTGGAAGACGGAGTTGAGCGCGACCAGCACGGCGGCCGCCTCGCGGTCACCGCAGGCCAGGTCGTTCCAGATGATGACCATCGCGATGCAGCGGGCCAGACCGACGATGATCAGTCCGGTGCGGAAGTCGGGGAGGTCGGGGAGCAGCAGCCAGGCCAGCGCGAACATCAGCGCCGGGCCGAGCACCCAGTTGAGGAAGAGTGACGCCACCAGCATCGGCCGGTCGGCGGTGACGGAGTCGAGCCGGTCGTAGCGGACCTTGGCCAGCACCGGGTACATCATCACCAGCAGGCCGATCGCGATCGGCAGCGAGATCCCGTCGACCTCCACGGCTCCGAGCGCCTCGTCGAGTCCGGGTACGGCGCGACCGAGCAGGAGCCCGGCCGCCATGGCGAGCCCGATCCAGACCGGCAGGAAGCGGTCGAGCAGTGAGAGATGTGCGACCACGCCCTCCTGCGCGGTGGTGGACCCGGTCACCGGCCGGCGCTCCCGATCAGCGCGCCGAGGTCGGCGAGGACGTGGGCGTTGACGCGGTAGTAGACCCACACGCCACGCTTCTCGCGGTCGAGGAGACCGGCGGAGTGGAGCACCTTGAGGTGGTGGCTGATGGTGGGCTGGGAGAGGTCGAAGGCATCGTTGAGGTCGCACACGCACGCCTCACCGCCCTCGTGGGAGGCGACCAGCGACAGCAACCGCAGCCGGGCCGGGTCGGCGAGCGCCTTGAGCATCGGAGCGACCCCCGCCGCGGCGGCTCGGCGCTGAGCGGCTCCGCCGCGAGCGGCGAGCAACAGGCGACGGCGTCGACGCGCCAGAGATTTCGACATGCGTCGATATTGACAGATGTCGATGTCACGTGCAATCTCGGACATCGATCATCATCGATATCTACTCAGGAGCACCGCCATGTCCCGTCTCCAGCTCGCGCTCAACGTCGACGACCTCGACACCTCGATCGCCTTCTACTCCGCGCTGTTCGGCGTCGAGCCCGCCAAGACCAAGCCCGGCTACGCGAACTTCGCGGTGGCCGAGCCCGCCGCTCAAGCTGGTGCTGATCGAGAACCCCGGCCACGGCGGCTCGCTCAACCACCTCGGCGTCGAGGTGGCCGACACCGACACCGTGGATGCCGAGCAGACCCGGCTCGCGGCGGCCGGGCTGGCCTCGACCGACGAGCGTGAGACGACCTGCTGCTACGCCAAGCAGAACAAGTTCTGGGTCGAGGGCACCCCGCACGGCGAGCAGTGGGAGATCTACACCGTCCTCGAGGACGCCGAGCAGATGGCCCCCGATCCGACGACGTCGGAGACCTGCTGCGTCTGACCGGGCCACTAGCCGCGGCGGCTCTCCAGCACCCGGAACCCCTTGACGCTGGCGAGCCGCGTGGTGGGCCAGCCCTGGTCGCCCAGCCAGCGTTGCAGCGAGTCGGCGCCGAGGTGCTTGCCGACGACCATCACCGCCCGGCCGTCCTCACGCAGCCGTGGCAGCCACGTGAGCAGCAGCTCGTGCAGTGCCGGCTTGCCGATCCGGATCGGCGGGTTCGACCAGATCTCGTCGTACGTCGCATCCGCGGGCACCTGGTCGGGCCGGCAGGCGATGAAGCGCCCCTCCACCCCGAGCGCGCGGGCGTTGTCGTTGGCCAGCAGCAGCGCGCGCTCGTTGACGTCGACGCCGGTGACGTTCGCCAACGGGACCGCTACCGCCATCGCCAGCCCGATCACGCCGTAGCCGCAGCCGAGGTCGAGGAGCTGCCCCTGCGCCGGCGGCTCGGTCTCGCGGAACAGCACGGCCGTCGCGTGGTCGAGGTGCCCCCTGCTGAAGACGCCGGCGCCGCTGTCCAGCTCCAGCTCGTGGCCCCAGGCCTCGCAGGTGAACGATTCCCGGGCGAACGGCACGGCCGGGTCGGCGGTGAAGTAGTGCTCGTCGCTCACAACGCCTCCCGCTTCGCCCGGGTCCGGCCCGCGTGGACGGCGAGCTCGTCGGCATCGGGGTAGCAGACCTGCTCCAGCGTCAGGCCGCGGGCCGGAGCCACCTTCAGCGACGAGTCGCGCAGCCGGGCGGTGAGGATCGAGGCCACCCACTCGGGCTCACGCCGACCCTCCCCGACCGCCATCAGGCAGCCGACCAGCGAGCGGACCATGTGGTGGCAGAACGCATCCGCGCGGACGTGGCAGACCGCCACCCCTCGCTGGTCCCGGGACCAGCTGAGGTCGAGCAGGGTGCGCACCGTGGTCGCCCCCTTCCGTCGCTTGCAGAACGCGGCGAAGTCCTGGAGACCGAGCAGCACCTCGGCGGCCCGGTTCATCGCCTCGAGGTCGAGGGGGCGCGGACCGGCCAGCACGTGGTGGCGGGTGAGCGGGTCGGCCAGCGAGGGGTCGTCGGCCACCCGGTAGGCGTACCGCCGCCACAACGGCGAGAACCGGGCGTCGAAGCCGTCGGGCGCCGGCGCCACGGCGAGCACCCGGACGTCCGCGGGCAGGATCCCGTTGAGGCGACGCATCAGCCGGTGGTCGTACGACGTCGTGTCGGGGAGATCGATGTGGACGACCTGGCCTCGCGCATGGACGCCGGTGTCGGTGCGGCCGGCGCAGACGACCGACACCGCCGGTAGCCGCAGCACGGTGGCCAGAGCGGTCTCGAAGGTGCCCTGCACGGTGCGCAGATCGGGTTGGATCGCCCACCCCCGGAAGTCTGTCCCGTCGTAGGACAGGTCGATCCGCAGCCGCACGAGGCACCATCCTAGGGCCGACCACTCATCAACCAAATGGTTGACAACGATCTCGGTCGGACCTACGGTGATTGTCAACCAATCAGTTGAGGAAGGTGTCATGGCCGACCAGCTCTCCCGCGTGTTCGCGGCCCTCAGCGACCCCACCCGGCGCGACCTGGTCGCCCGGCTCACCGACGGGGACGCCACCGTCGGCGACCTCGCTGCGCCGTACGACGTCAGCGTCCAGGCCGTCTCCAAGCACCTCAAGGTGCTCGAGGGCGCCGGGCTGGTGACTCGCGGCCGTGACGCCCACCGACGGCCGGTGCACCTGGAAGCCGAGGTGTTCGACCTGATGACGAAGTGGATCGAGCGCTACCGACGCCAGGCCGAGGAGCGCTACCAGCGCCTCGACGCGGTCCTGGCCGATCTGAACGACGAGCACGACACCGATGATCGACCCGAGGAAGGAACCGCATCATGACCACTCCCACCGCCACCCGTTACGACCAGGCCGCCATCGAGGCGGTCCCCGATCTCCCGATCGTGCGCATCACCCGCGACTTCCGCGCCACCCCGGACCAGCTGATGCGGGCACACACCGACGCCGGCCTCTTCCAGCAGTGGATCGGCCCCGACGCCACCACCGCCCGGGTCGAGGAGTGGGACTGCCGCACGCTCGGCTCCTACCGCTATGCCATCGAGCACGAGGGGGGCATCGAGTCCTTCCGCGGCACCTTCCCCGAGGTCGGCGAGAACCGGATCGTGCAGACCTTCTGCTGGGAAGGCATGCCCGAGGCGATCGCCCTGGAGACGATGTGGTTCGAGGACCTCGGAGATGGTCGGACCCGGCTCCACGCCCAGTCGTTGTGCGACTCGATCGAGGGGCGCGACGGGATGCTCGCCAGCGGCATGGAGGTCGGCATCAACGAGGGCTACGCCAAGCTGGACGCGCTGCTCGCCGGGTGACCCTGACTCAGTCGAGCTCACGGCGGTACGGCGGATCGGCACCGGGTCGGCCGACCGTGATCGCGGCGGCTCGGGCGGCGTGGGCCAGCACGGACACGACCGTGTCGCGGGCGATCTCCGCCAGCACGGCGCGCCGGGCGGCGCCGAGCAGGTCGCGCCGCCCCAGGGCATCGATCACACCGGCGCAGAAGGTGTCGCCGGCACCGATCGTGTCCGCGACGACCACCGGAACGGCCGCCACATCGATCTCCTGGGTCCGGGTCAGCCACGTCGCCCCGTCGGCGCCGCGGGTGACCACGACCGCGGCGGGCCCGAGTGCCAGCAGCCGCTTGGCGCCGGTGATCGGATCGCCCGCGCCGTACAACACCGCGAGGTCCTCGTCGCTGGCCTTGACCACGTCGCTCAACGCCGCGACCCGCTCCACCTGCTGGACCAGGGCGGGCCCGGTGCCGGTGATCGCGGGACGGGCGTTGACGTCGTAGCTGATCGTCGCCGTGTCTCTCACTCGCTCCAGCAACGCCACCACGTCGTCGCACCCCGGGGCCAGCACGGCTCCGAGCGAGCAGGTGTGGACGACCCGGGCGTCGAGCCCGGTCTCCACCGGATGGAGCCGCCAGGCCAGGTCGAACTCGTAGGAGGCGGCCCCGTCCGCACCGATGGTGGCGACGGCGGTCGAGGTGTGGCCGACGGCGTGGGGGTCGCCCGCCAGCTGGATGCCGTCCTCGTGGAGCCGCCCCGCGAGGGTGCGGCCGCGCTCGTCGTCGCCCCAGCTGGTCGCGAACCGGACATCGTGGCCCAGCCGCGCCAGGGCCACGGCCACGTTGGCCGCGCTGCCGCCCGGGAACTCGGTCGTGCTGCCATCGCCGCCCCGCACGATGTCGACGAGGGACTCCCCCACGACCAGCGCTGTCTCTGACATGTGCAATTGCTACCGCATCCGGGACCGCCGCGCGAGAGTAGTGTCCGCGACATGCGGATCCATCCCCCCGACCCCGGTGTCGACCAGGCTCCGTTCGACCAGCTGCGGACCCAGATCGCGCGACGGGCCGCCGCGGGGGAGCTCGCTCCGGGCGCCAAGCTGCCCACCGTCCGCGGCCTGGCCACCGAGCTCGGCCTCGCCGCGAACACCGTCGCCCGTGCGTACCGCGAGCTCGAGATCGACGGGGTCGTGGTCACCGAGGGGCGCCGCGGCACCTTTGTCGCCGCGACCGCGGCCGCCTCCTCCACCGATGCTCGCACCGCCGCCGACAGCTACGTCGCCGCCGTACGCCGGCTCGGCCTCGGCCGGGACGAGGCGACCCGGTTGGTCGAGCAGGCCTGGCAGTAGATCGACCCTGTGGATGACCCGAGCAGGATGTCGGCGGGATGTACCACCCTACGCAGGGTGACGACGACGGATCGAGACTCCGAGCAGATGTTGGCGCGCGTTCGCAAGCTGCTGGCCAAGGCCGAGGACCCGGCAGCGACCACGAGCGAGGCAGAGGCCTACACCGCCAAGGCGAGCGAACTGATGGCCGCCTACGGCATCGATCGTGCCCTGCTCGCGGCAGCCGACCCGTCACTCGACATCGTCGGCGACCGGGTCATCACCCTCGATCGCCCCTACGCCGCCGAGAAGGCTCACCTGGTGAGCCAGGTCGCCCTCGCCCTGGGCTGCCGGGTCGTCCGCCGAACCCGCTATCCCGAGGGCGTGAAGGAGTTGTCGGTCCACCTGTTCGGCCACCGGTCCGACCTCCAGCGCGCAGAGATCCTGTTCACCAGCCTGCTGCTGCAAGCGATGCAGTCCCTTGCCGGGACCCCGATCCCGCCCTGGGACCACCCGTCGGCATTTCGCCGGAGCTGGCTCTCGGGGTTCAGCGCCTCCGTCGGTCGACGGCTCATGGCGGCCGAGCGGGCCGCCGCCGAGCGGGCCGAAGCCCGGTTCACCGCGAGCGGTACATCGACAGCGTTGGTGTTGGCCGACCGATCCGCCGCGGTGGAGGCGGCCCGCGACGCGACCTATCCCGACCTCGTCACCGCCTCGGCTCGACGGCTCTCCGGCTCGGGCGGCGCCCAGGGGTGGGCCGCCGGGCAGCGAGCAGACCTCGGCAACGCACGGCTCGGCGACACTCGGCGCGAACTCCGCGGCTGACCACCACCGGGAGAACGAGCGCACGATGGCCCAAGTGAACAAGGATGTCCGCCCGGGTCAGGAACGCACGCCGTTGAGGCGGAAGAGCAGCCAGATCGACGCGTCGGCGATCCGCTGGACCGCGCTTTCGGCCGCATGGATGACTTGACGGGACATTGGGTCCACCTCCTCCTCGTCAGCTGCCGGGTGCACTGCGATCGGTGTGCTGTCGCTCGAGCGCCAGCAGATCCATCGGTTGCACTAGAGGAGCGGCATGGGACCGTGGCAGATACACCCGATCACCGACTGGCGGGCGACTGCGGCACACAACGCTCGGGCGCACTCACGCCGCTGAGAGCGCTGTCCTGCCGAGTTGAGTGCACTCGGCGTCACTGGTCGAAGGCCCTTGTGCCGTCGGCCCGAGCCACCCGCTGACACGGATCGGCGGCACTGTCCTGCCGATGAGCGGACGGCGCGGGGTGCGGGCCAGTTAGCGTGACTGCATGGCCGATGCAATCCGCTTCAGTTCAGTCACGTTGGCGTGTCCAGATCCGGGGGGATTGGCGTCCTTCTACGCCGAAATCACCGGGGGCGAGGTCACGTTCGTGCACAACATGGAGTGGGCGTCCATGCGCTGTGAAGGAGCGCGCTTGGAGTTCATGGGGGTTGCTGACTACGCGAGACCTCGGTGGCCTGATGATTCCGCGTTGCTCCACCTCGACTTTTTCGTCGACAACCTGGATGCGGCCGCGACTCGCGTTGAACGAGCCGGCGCTACGCGTTTCGACCATCAGCCGAACGCGGCGCATTGTCTGGTTTTCAGCGATCCTGCAGGGCATCCGTTCTGTCTCTCGCTGATCGACGAGGTCGGCTGACGTAGCGCTGAAGGCAGTAGACGATCCGGTTCGGAAAGAGGGTCATCCACAGATGCGCGGGCACGGCTTCGTTGCCGACGACAGCGGGCTGGACCCGGCCGAGCTCGTCGACTCGATCCGGGCGTTGGAAGAACTTGTCTGCACCGCCACGGCGGCGCAGGCCAAGCTCAGTGTCGAGCTGGACGCGGCGCAGCGTTCCGAGCAGGCCGCCGCAGCGCTTCCGGCCTCTCGGCAAGGTCGGGGAGTGGCTGCGCAGGTCGCGCGCGAGACCGCATGTCTCTCACGCGAAGACCGCGCCACCGTCGATGCCCACGTGGCCGGCGACGCCTCGCGACTCGAGGGGATGGGTCTGCGCGAGGTCGTCTCGACCTGTCAGCAGGAGGCCGCCCGGCTCGACGCCGCGTCGGTCGTCGCCCGTCGCCGTCGCGCGGAGCGCGAGCGTCACGTGTCGCTCCGCCCGGCGCACACAGACCATGCCGAAGAGCACGTAGCGGGAGGCGCCACCAACAGCCAGAACGGGCAGGGGCTGTGTGAGGCGTGCAACCACGCCAAGCAGGCCCCCGGATGGCGAGCCAGACCCTCCCCCTCAGCGGACACCCATCACATCGACACCACCACCCCGACCGGCCACACCTACCGATCACGACCACCCTCGTTGGCGACCGTCCGGGAGGTTCCGCTCCGGATCGACTACGTGCTGTCGGCTTGAGAGCCGGCAGCCCGAACGACGACGGCCCGCCACCCACGTGGGGTGACGGGCCGTCGTGCTGTTGTGTTCAGCGGGACGCTCAGGCGTCCTTCTGCTCCTCGGTCCCAGCGTCGGCGGCCGGCTCCTCGGTGCCCTCGACCGGAGACTCCTCGGCGACGACGCTCGACTCGGGCGACGCCTCCTCGGTCATCTCGGTGGGGGCGTCCTCGGTCGCGGTCTCCTCGGCGGGAGCCTCCTCGGCAGCAGGCGCCGGAGCAGCGGCGGCCGGAGCCGACTTCTTGCTCGACGCGGGCTTGGGCGAGTAGGGCTCGGTCACCAGCTCGATGACCGCCATCGGGGCGTTGTCGCCCTTGCGCGGACCGATCTTGGTGATCCGGGTGTAGCCACCCGGACGCTCGGTGAAGGTCGGCGCGATCTCGGTGAAGAGGGTGTGCACGACCGACTTGTCGCGGACGGTGCGCAGCACCGAGCGACGGTTGTGCAGATCGCCCTTCTTCGCCTTGGTGATCAGCTTCTCCGCGAGCGGACGCAGCGTGCGCGCCCGCGACTCGGTGGTCGTGATCTTGCCGTGCTCGAACAGCTGGGTCGCCAGGTTCGACAACATCAGCCGCTGGTGGGCCGGGCTGCCGCCGAGGCGGGGGCCCTTCTTGGGAGTAGGCATGGCTCTTCTTCTCGATTCTCCCCGGCCGTGTCAGGTACCGGAGTAGAGGGGGTTTAGTACTGCTCGTCCTCGACGAAGGCGTCGTCCGCGTCGTCCGCGCCGTACGCCGCCAGGGCGGCGTGCGGGTCGAAGCCGGGGGCGCTGTCCTTGAGCGACAGACCCATCTCGACCAGCTTCGCCTTGACCTCGTCGATCGACTTGGCGCCGAAGTTGCGGATGTCGAGCAGGTCCTGCTCCGAACGCGAGATGAGCTCACCCACGGTGTGGATGCCCTCGCGCTTGAGGCAGTTGTAGGAGCGGACCGTGAGGTTCAGCTCCTCGACCGGCAGCGCCAGGTCGGCAGCGAGCTGCTCGTCGACGGGCGAGGGACCGATGTCGATGCCCTCGGCCTCGACGTTCAGCTCACGGGCCAGACCGAAGAGCTCGACCAGCGTCTTGCCGGCCGATGCGATGGCGTCGCGCGGGCGGATCGACGGCTTGGTCTCGACGTCGATGACCAGCTTGTCGAAGTCGGTGCGCTGCTCGACACGGGTGGCCTCGACCTTGTAGGTCACCTTGAGGACCGGCGAGTAGATCGAGTCGACCGGCATCCGGCCGATCTCGTTGTCGGCGCCCTTGTTCTGCACCGCGGAGACGTAGCCGCGGCCACGCTCGACGACCAGCTCCATCTCCAGCTTGCCCTTGTCGGACAGCGTGGCGATCTTCAGCTCGGGGTTGTGGACCTCGACGCCCGCCGGCGGGTTGATGTCCGCGGCGGTCACCTCACCGGCACCCGACTTGCGCAGGTACATGGTGACGGGCTCGTCGTGCTCGGAGGAGACGACGAGGCCCTTCAGGTTGAGGATGACCTCGGTGACGTCCTCCTTGACGCCCTCGATCGTCGAGAACTCGTGGAGGACGCTGTCCACCTTGAGGCTCGTGACCGAGGCGCCGGGGATGGAGGACAGCAGGGTGCGACGCAATGAGTTGCCGAGGGTGTAGCCGAAGCCGGGTTCCAGGGGTTCGATGACGAACCGGGACCGGAACTCGTCGACGGAGTCCTCCGACAGGGTGGGGCGCTGTGCGATGAGCACTGTTCATTCCTTTCCGGGTCCGACCGCTATTTGAGGGGCCCAGATCTGCGAGGTGTGGCGGAAGGGTCTTACTTCTTCGAGTAGAACTCGACGATGAGCTGCTCCTGGACCGGGAGGTCGATCTGGGCACGGACCGGGAGCTGGTGGACGAGGATGCGCATCCGCGAGGGGATGGCCTCGAGCCAGGCCGGGACGACCCGCTCGCCGTGGGTCTCACGGGCGACGATGAACGGAGTCGTCTCGAGCGACTTCTCACGGACGTCGATCACGTCGTGGGCGGTGACCTGGAAGGACGGGATGTCGACCTTCTGGCCGTTCACCGTGAAGTGGCCGTGGCTCACCAGCTGGCGTGAGTGGCGACGGGTCCGGGCGAAACCGGCGCGGTAGACGACGTTGTCCAGGCGGCACTCCAGCAGCTGCAGGAGGTTGTCACCCGTCTTGCCGCCGCGACGGCTGGCTTCCTTGTAGTAGCGCACGAACTGCTTCTCGAGGACGCCGTAGGTGTAGCGGGCCTTCTGCTTCTCCTGGAGCTGCGAGCGGTACTCGCTCTCCTTGATCCGGGCGCGGCCGTGCTGGCCGGGCGCGTAGGGACGCTTTTCGAATGCGGCGTCCCCGCCGACGAGGTCGACACCGAGACGGCGCGACTTCTTGGTCATGGGGCCGGTGTAACGGGCCATAACTCAGTACTCCTTGGTCTGCTGGTCGGTGTCGGGTCAGACGCGCCGGCGCTTGGGCGGGCGGCATCCGTTGTGGGGCGTGGGGGTGACGTCCTGGATGGTGCCGACCTCGAGGCCGATCGCACCCAGGGAACGGATCGCCGTCTCGCGGCCCGAACCCGGGCCCTTCACGAAGACGTCGATCTTCTTCATCCCGTGCTCCATCGCCCGGCGACCAGCGGCCTCGGCGGCCATCTGCGCGGCGAACGGGGTGGACTTGCGGGAGCCCTTGAAGCCGACGGTGCCGGCAGAGGCCCATGCGATCACCGCACCCGTGGGGTCGGTGATCGTGACGATCGTGTTGTTGAACGTGCTCTTGATATGGGCTTCGCCCTGAGCGACGTTCTTCTTCTCCTTGCGACGCACCTTCGTGGTGCGGCTCTTGGGAGGCATTGATTATCTCCTGAAGTAGCTGGTGAGAGTGAGTTCGAGGGAAGAAAGGCCGGTGACTCGGCTGGCTCTCGAGGAGCCGAGGGTCACTTGGCCTTCTTCTTGCCGGCGACAGTGCGCTTCGGGCCCTTGCGGGTACGAGCGTTGGTCTTGGTGCGCTGCCCGCGGACCGGAAGGCCCTGACGGTGGCGGCGACCCTGGTAGCTGCCGATCTCGATCTTGCGACGGATGTCGGCCTGCACCTCACGGCGCAGGTCACCCTCGATCTTGAAGTCGCGACCGTCGATCTCGTCGCGAAGCTTGACCAGCTCTTCGTCGCCCAGTTCGTGGACGCGGAGGTCCGGAGAGACTCCGGTCGCGGCCAGGACTTCCTGGGCGCGAGTACGGCCGATGCCGTAGATGTAGGTGAGTGCGATCTCGACGCGCTTGTCACGCGGGAGGTCGACTCCGAGGAGGCGTGCCATGAATGGCCCTTTCGTTCACGGTGGTGTGGTCGTGATGCGTCCCGGTGTTTCTTGTCCGGGCCCCGGCCATCCGCTCCGGGGGTGGTTCAGTCCCTGCTGGGACCTAAGCGATCACGTTCTTGGTTGTCTTCAGTTGTGGTGGTGCTGGTGCGGCAACTCAGCCTTGGCGCTGCTTGTGGCGCGGGTTGTCGCAGATCACCATGACGCGACCGTGGCGGCGGACCACCTGGCACTTGTCACAGATCCTCTTCACGCTGGGGGCGACCTTCATGGTGCAACCCTTTCTGCTCGGTACGGCTGCTGATGGAACGGTGAGCGCGCCGGCTCACTTGTAGCGATAGACGATGCGACCACGCGTGAGGTCGTAGGGCGACAGCTCCACCACGACCCGGTCCTCAGGGAGGATCCGGATGTAGTGCTGGCGCATCTTGCCGCTGATGTGCGCGAGCACCTTGTGCCCGTTGCTCAGCTCCACGCGGAACATGGCGTTGGGGAGGGCCTCCACGACGGAGCCCTCGATCTCGATGACGCCTTCCTTCTTCGGCATGTCCTCCACAATCTCTGTTGATCGCTCTGGTGATCAGTTGTCTATCGTCGGCCCGCGAACCTCCGGCGTTCGTGACACCGGTGGACCTCGTGCAGCGGTCCCGTGCTCCCTACATTCCCGGCGCACGCGCGCAGATCCGGTGGGGATCAAGGCATGAGGTCCGGGCAGCCGCGAGGCACCACGAGACGCGACCCACGTTGGGCCGACATGCCAGTGTAGGGGTTGGCCGCGATCAATCCCTAATCTGCACTCCGCCCCGGGCCCGCCGGGTCACCGACGGCGCCGGAAGGACCGCAGCGACAGCGCCGCCTGCACCTTCCGCCACCGTGTGACCTGCGAAGACAGCGCCGCGAGGTAGTCGTCCACATCGTGCCAGTACGCCGCCGCGACGTCCTCCTCGGGCGGTCGGGGGCCGAAGACGTGGCGGTCGGCGTCGCGTGCCAGCGCCGGGGCGGCCCCGACCGCACCCACCCCGGCCAGCGTCAACGACTCCTCGCGCCGGGTGGCTCCGGTCACGACGACGCCGAGGTCACGGGCGTGGTCGGTGATCTCCCGCCAGCCGCCCGCGAACCGGGCGGAGACCGGCTCGGCCGACCGCCGCCGGCGCCGGCGGCGGGCCTTGGCGCCCAGGATGGCGCCGGCCACCGTCAGCACGACCAGCAACGGCAGGGCGACGTACCGGAGCAGGGCCTGCAGCCAGGCCGGCCAGACCAGCCCCTCCTCGGAGTCGCGCTTGTTCTTCAGGGCATTGAGCTCGGCGTCCGTGGGCTCCCCGACCGTGCTCGGCGGCGGGATCGCCGCGGGCGGCGGCACGTTGGTGCCGCTCATCTCCTCCTCCTGGCGTGGAGGAAGCTCGGCCGGGCGGTCCAGGTCCATGAAGGCCTCGGTCGGCAGGGTCCGCCAGGTGCCGTCGGCGGCCTGCACCTCGACCCACGCCGAGACGTCGGCTCCGGTCACCCGGCCGCCGTCCGGCACGACCGCACCCACGACCACCCGGGCCGGGACCCCGATCTGGTTGGCGAGCAGGGCCATCCAGGCGGCGTACTGCTCGTCGTTGCCGACGATGATCGGCGAGTTGATGCCGCCGTCGGCGTCGGAGAGGCGCGACTGGTGGTGGCCCGCCAGGTAGAACCGCTCGGAGGCGCGGACGCCATCGCTGTACTTGCCCTCGTCGCGCAACCGCTCCGCGATGGCGAGCACCTGCTCCATCGGCCTGGTCGAGACCGCCGACCAGTCCTGCGCCTGGGCAGTCAGGAACGGGGCCGTGGTGTCCGCGAGCCCGATCGTGGACGCCGGTGGGGTGTTGGCGGTCAGCTCGGCGTCGCTGAGCACCGACTCGAAGGTGTAGCTGTCCCCCGGCTGCAGCCCCGCGGGTACGACGCCGGTGGAGGTCGCCAGGTTGTAGCGGAAGGACTCGGTCTCCGGCGCGTCGCGACCGTCGCCGAAGGTGAGCCCCGTGAGCGCCCCGACGGTCGGCAACCACACCCCGGAGTAGCCCTCCTCGAGCGTGACCGTCACCTCGGCGGTCGGGCCGGTCGCGGGGTTGGAGATCGCCGAGGAGACCCGCTGGAAGGTCCCCTCCACCGGTCCGCCGAAGGTGCTGTCGTTGCTGGCGCCCCAGATCACGCCGTCGTAGGTGTCGAGGGCGGCGAACCGGACCCGGGTCCCGGGCTCCACGCCGGTGATCGTCATCAGCGGCTCCTCGTAGAGATTCTCCGCGTCGGGCCTGGGCTGCTTGACGTAGCGACGGAACGACGAGAGCGGGGAGGCGTAACGGCCCACGTCGAAAGGCGGCTCGACGTGGTCGCGCAGCACCCACCGCTCGGCATCGCCGCTCGACCAGGTCGCGACGGGCAGGGCGAGCGTCGCCGCGACGCCGATCAGGACCGCACCCGAGACCGCCCGCAGGCTGCGGACCCGGCCGCCGAGCTGGGCATCGTCGTCGTGCACCACCCGCCGGTGGCTGCGCAGCACCAGCCAGGCCATCGACAGACCTGCGAAGCCGACCCCCTGCACCCACAACGACGCGGGTTCACGCACCCCGAGCAGGATCACCACGGCGAGCAGCGCGGTGGGGGTGAGGACCGGCAGCACCACGGCGGCGAAACCGCGACGGGTCGCGGTGACGGTGAGCCCGGCCGTGAGGGCGCCGACGAGCCCGGTGGCCAACCCCAGCAGCCAGGGCAGTGCCAGCAGCGTGGAGTCGCCGTCGACCGGTGGCAGCGTGGTCAGCAGGTCCTTCCACCCGAAGACGAGGTGGTCGCCCAGGAGCAGCATCGAGTCCGGCGTCGGTGGTCGGCGCAGCGCCAACGGAGCGCCGAGCAGGAAGTAGCCGACGACGGTGAGCACCACCGGGACGATGAACGGCCACCCCAGCACCGTGGCGGCACGGACCCACACCACCGCGAGCAGGACGCCGACGATGCCGACCAGCCAGAACGCCCCGCCCGCGAACGTCGGTGCGAGCCCGGCCAGCGCCAGGCCCGAGAGACCCACCAGCAGCGCCGTGTCCGTCCAGCCCCGGGAGTCCGGGAACCACCGCTTCATGACCTCGCCCCTCGGGTGAGTCATCGGGACACCCCGGTCAGGCTCCACCGCAGCACCGCCGACAGGTCATCCAGACCGGCGAGGCGCAGGACCGGCAGCCCACCGGCGTCGGTCACGCGAGATCGTCCCGCCGGGTCCACGGTGATCGCGTAGCGGCGTACCTCCGGGGGGAACGAGGCCGAGGCGCGCAGGTCGTCCTCGAGCGTGGTGCCGGTGCCGCCGACCAGGAAGAGCAGCGAGGTGTCCGGGGCCAACCGGGCCGCCTCGCGCCCACCCGAGACGAGGCCCCGGTCGCCCGGCTCCGCCCGGCAGACGGCGTCGAGGGCTCGGGTGCCGGTCTCACTGGACGCGGCGTGGTCGCCGCAGACGAAGGACACCTCGAACTCGTCGAGGACCGCGCGGACCGCGATCGAGGCCGCGACCGACAGGCCGAGCTCGAACTCGTCCTCGTCACCCCAGGCCTCGGGCCGGTCGTCGACCACGATCGTGGCGTGGCTGCGACGGGTGTCGAGGTACTGCCGTACCAGCAGCTGGTTCTCGCCACCCGAGCCCATGGCCTTGGCCGAGGAACGCCAGTGGATGTGGCGCAGGTCGTCTCCCGGCACGTACTCGCGCAGCGCGTGGAAGGCGAGGTCGCTCGAGGAGATGGCATCGGTGGCGACGCCCTCGAGGTCGCGCAACAGGCCGCCGGCGAGGGAGTCGAGCGGAGCCATCGGTGGCCGCACCAGGATCTCGGTCACCGGCGTCCACGCGACGTCGCGGGAGAACGCGCCGAGCGGGTCACCGCGTCGGGTCGTCGCGGGTCCGACGGGGATGACGCCGCGCCGCCGGGTCCGGATCGTGAAGGCCTCCTCGTGGCGGGCACCGGCGGTGAGGCTCGGCAGCGGGTAACGGTGGACGGCCGTCCCGACCGGGACCTCCAGCATCGTGGGCAGCAACCGGCGATCGGCGGTGTTGGTCACCGCGAGACCGGCCACCACGCTCGCCCCAGCCGTGACCCGCTGTGGCTCGAGGTCGAGGTGGACCGCGACCGACGTGCGGCCCACGAGGAACGGCAACGCAAGCAGCACGACGAGCAGGCAGGCGGCCGCGACGACGGCGGCCTCCATCCAGCCGGTACGCCGGGCGATGAGCATCAGCAGCGCACCCGACCCGAGCACGGCCCACCCGAGCGGGTTGACCACCCCCAGGGCGGCGAGTGCGCCGAGACGCAGCCGGTCGAGCCAGGACGTCACGCGATCAGGCCACCCGGTCCGTCGGCGGCGCGACCGAGTCGAGGAGGCGACCGATGACGGTGTCGACGGTGACGCCGCTGAACTGTGCCTCGGCGTCGAGCAGCAGCCGGTGGCTCAGCACCGGCTCGGCCAGGGCCCGGATGTCGTCGGGAACGACGTGGTCGCGCCCGTCGGCGGCTGCCCAGGTCTTCGCGACCCGGACGAGTGCCAGGCAGCCACGCGCGGAGAGCCCCAGCTTCACGTGGGGCTGGCGGCGCGACTCCTCGGCGAGCTCGGCCACGTAGCCGAGCACGGCCTGGTCGACGTACACGTCGTCGGCCAGGCCGCTCATCTGACCGATGGTCTCGGCGGTGATCACCGGGGTCACCAGCGATGCCCGGTCACGCACCTTGGCGTTGACCAGCAGCTCGATGGTGGCCTCACGGTCGGGATAGCCGACCGAGGACTTCATCAGGAACCGGTCGAGCTGCGCCTCGGGCAGCCGGTAGGTGCCCGCCTGCTCGATCGGGTTCATGGTGGCGATGACCATGAACGGCCGGCCGACGGGCCGGCCCACGCCGTCGACGGTGACGCGACCCTCCTCCATGACCTCCAGCAGCGCCGACTGGGTCTTGGGCGAGGCCCGGTTGATCTCGTCGGCGAGCACGATGGAGTGGAAGATCGGGCCGGGATGGAAGTCGAAGCTGCCCTTGTGCTGGTCGTAGACCGTCACGCCGGTGACATCCGAAGGCAGCAGGTCCGGCGTGAACTGGATCCGGGCATGGCTGCCCTGGACGGTGTTGGCGAGCGCACGGGCCAGCATCGTCTTCCCGGTCCCCGGGAAGTCCTCCAACAGCAGGTGCCCCTCGGAGAGCAGGCAGGTCAGGGCCAGGCGTACGACGTGGCGCTTGCCGAGCACGGCGCGCTCCATGTTGTCGGTGAGCAGGTCGAAGGTCTGCTTGAACCAGCCAGCCTGCTCGGGGGAGATCGTCACGCCCAGATCCTTTCGTCGCACACAGCACTAGTTCCAGTCGAGGGTGTTGGACTCGTGACCGTTGCACACCGCGCGCACGGTCCGGTCGGGGAAGCCGAAGTAGGTGCCGGGTTCGACCTGCCGGTTCGTGGGCACGTTCTCCTCCGTCGCGTACGAGTTCGACGACGTGTTGTCGTACATGTAGCAGGTCATCGTCTGCGCGTAGTAGCCGCTGCTGTTGAACCTCACCCTGGCGCAGCTGGAGTTCATGCAGTTGATGCCGCTGCCGTCGGT
Source organism: uncultured Actinomycetota bacterium (assembly GCA_963806945.1). Taxonomy (GTDB): domain Bacteria; phylum Actinomycetota; class Actinomycetes; order Propionibacteriales; family Nocardioidaceae; genus Nocardioides. Next base: position 663,635 of record CAWDZH010000007.1, on the reverse strand, counting down.
GTTGCACTCGGGGAGGCCGCTGCCCGGGACATCGCTGCAGGCGCTCCCCTTCGAGATCCTCAGGACGATCTCCTCCCGCGGCGGCGCGTCGTAGCGGAACGTGCGGTAGCCGTCGCCTCGCGCGGGCGACGCATCCGACAAGGTCACGCGAAGGATCTCGGAGTTGGACGCCGTCACCTGGTTCCAACCGGTCCGCACCGTGGAGGTGTCGACGCCGGCGACCTGGTAGGTCTCGTCGCGATCGCCGGTCCCTCCCCCGCCGCTGCCCTTGACGTTGAGGGTGGTCGGGTCGCCGTTGTTGTCGACCACGATCGACCAGCGGACCTCCCAGAGGTCCTGGGACACCCGCCTGTCCTCCGCTTGAGCGGAGATGATGTGCCGGTCCACGAGCGGACCATAGGTCTGCACCGACTTGGTGCCCGAGTTGGAGCAGGACCCCTTCTCGTTGCACACCCGCAGCGAGACAGTGTGGGCCCGGTCGTTGTCCCCCACCGAGATGTCGACGGTCTGGGCGCCGGCCCACCGCCCGGTCTGGCGGACGGCACCGTCGACCAGGATCGACACCTCGGACGTCGCGCCCCGCGAGGGTGGGACCGTGAACGCCACCTTGGCCATGGTGTCCTGGCCGGTCGGGGTCACCGTCCACGACTCGTCCCACCCGGCGGGACGGCCCACAGCGGCCCACTGGGTCCGCGGACCGACGGGTGAGTTCTGGGCGTCGTCGGCGGCGCCGTTGTTGGTGGCGCGGACGGCGTAGCTGTAGATCGTGCCGTCGTAGGTCAGGCCGGTGTCGTCGCAGCTGGTGGCCCGGATGCCCGTGCACTGCGCCAGCGGCCGGCCGTCACGGAAGACGGTGTAGACGACCGGGGTCGGTCCGTTGGCGGTGACTCCCTCCCAGGCGATCGTCACCGCGGTCTGACCGTCGCCGGTCTCCTGGTCGGTGACGCTCGGCGCCTTCGGGGTGCCGGGTGTGCCGATCGACTGGAACTGGTCCGAGGTTCGTACTGGGCCGTAGTCGAGCGCATTCTCGGCGACCACCTTGAAGACCTGGGCGGTGTTGTTGTCCAGGCCACGGATCGTGATGCGCGGCTCCCGGGTCGCCAGACCGCCGCTGGGGCCGCCCGGCCAGCTGACGTAGTACCGCTCGATGGCCGAGGTCCGGGTGGTCGGCGCCGTCCACTGCAGCGTGACCCGGCGGTCACCCCGGTCGACCAGGTCGATCGGACCGACGATGCCCGGCTTGGCGTCCGGGGTCGCCGGCGAGGAGAGGTCGCTCCAGTCCGAGGACCCCACGGCGTTGGTGGCCCGCACCTGGAAGCGGTAGTCCTCGCCGTTGACCAGACCCGTGATGTCGCAGGATGTCGAACCGCAGCGGGTCACCTCGCCGCGGTCGTCGCGCACCTCGTAGTTCTCGATGGGGGCTCCGTTGGCCTCGGGGGCCCGCCAGGTCAGCGCCACCTCCTCGCTCCGCACGGTCCGGCCGGGGACCGGGGTGGTCGGGACGTCGGGGACGTCGAGCACCTCGAGCTCGACGTATCCGGTGACCTTGCGCTCCTCCGACAGCGGATCGGCGACGTCGCTCATCACGATCCGGAACCGCGCGGTCCCGTTGACCTTCGGACCAGTGGTGAGCGTGAGCTCGGCCGGACCGCTCTTGACCGCTTCGACGTCGAGCTCGGACTCGGGTGTCACCGAGATCAGCGTGGGCTCGGGGTCGGGCACACCGGGGAGGAGGTACGGCGCCAGGTCGATCGTGCGCGTCTCGCCGGCCTGCATGTCGGAGATCCGGAGCGGTGAGAGCGACGGCGGCGGCGTCTTGACGACCTGCACCGGCAGCGTCACCGGGACGCCGCCCTCGGTGCTGAGCTCGAGGTCGGCAGTGACGCCGGGCTGAGCGTTGCCGTCGGCGGCGATCTCGATGACCGCGCCCTCGGGCTCGATGATGCTGAGCCCGTCGATCGAGGTCTTCCAGTCGGCCACGAACACCAGCGCGTCGGTCAGGTCCGGGTCCGACGTCCACGCATGGCAGACGGCGGCGACGTCGATCTCGAGGACGGTGCCCTGCGGGATCTCGATCGGGCCGTCGGGACAACGCAGCACCGGCCGGTCCTCCCCCACCTGCACCGGAACCGTGAGGATGGCGGTGCGGCCCGACGCGTCGTCGACGGAGCTGCCGGTGGTGACCTCGAAGGTCACGCCACCTGGCCCCTCGTAGGCATCACTGGCCTCCACCCGGAAGGTGTCGTCGCCGGTGATGGCGGCGCCGACCGACGTCACCGGGCTGGCCCAGACGCGGTTCTTCAGGGTGAACTGGATCGGACCGTCTGACGGGTTCACGACGTAGTCGGTGAGATCGAGCTCGCGGGCGTCGCCCGGCTCGACCTCGATCAGTGCGTCCTCCGCGACGTAGGGAAGACCGTCACTGGCGGGCGGCACGTAGAGCGACGCCGTGGTGGCACCGCCGTCGGTGTCCTCGACCCGGAACGGGACCACCACCGGCTGCTCACCGCGGGTCACGGTGATCGTGGTGCCACGGACGCTGGCCACGACGCCGGCCGGCGGGAGCACCGCGCTGACCACGAGGTCCTGGCTGGGGCCGTCGGGGTCGTAGGCCGTCGCGAGCACGTCGACCTCGACGGAGTCGCCGTCGGCGGCAGTGCCGAAGGCGTCGAAGGCGACCGGCGGGTTGTTGTAGGGCTCGGCGGTCCGCAGCGTCACCGTGCCGCGCGACGCGGCGATCCCGTTGGTGACCTCGTAGAGGACCTCGACGGTCTCGCCGGTGCCGTCGCGGGGTGACTCCAGCTCCAGCGGGCCCACCGCCGTCTCGAGCTTCGCGCCCGGCGGCGGATCGAGCAGCCTCACGCTCACGCTGTCGCCGGAGGCGATGTGGTCGTTGGCCAGCAGGTCGACGGTCGCGGTGCGTCCCGGCTCGACGGTGAGCGTGTCGTCGACCGCCAGCGGCGGCTGCGGCTTCCCGGGTGGCGCCACGGCGACCCGGACGGTGCCGGTGGCGGTTCCGCCGAAGGAGTCGGTCACCTCGTAGGTGAACTGCTCGGTCCCGACGCTGCCCGGGAAGGACTGGTAGAAGATCGAGTTGGCGCCGGTGCGCACCACGCGGCCGAGCTCGGGCGCGGACGCGACGCCGAGGAGGGTGACCGCGTCGCCGTCGGGGTCCACGCCGGCCCCCGGGAGCCGGAGCGTGACCGAGTCGCCGGCCACCACCCGGCCCTCCAGGGTGGGCGGTTCGGGCGGCTGGTTGGCCCGGTCGGCCGGGATCACGGTGACCTCGATCTTGCCGGGTGCGGACACGCCCTCCACGTTGGCTGCGAGGTAGGTGATGGTGAAGACGTGGACGTCGGTGAGGTCGGCCGGCGCCACGTAGCGGACGAAGTTGCCGGTCACGAACGCCTCGCCGGTCGCCACCTTCTCGTCGCCCTGGGGTCGCACGGTGAGCTGCCCGGAACCTTCGTCGGCGACGTGCTCGACCAGACCCAGCTCCCCGCCGGAGGGGCTGAAGTCGTTGTCGAGGACCGGAACCGCGACCGCCGCCCCGGCCCGGACCGTGACGACGTCCTTCTCGGTCACCGGGACGTCCCGCTCGGGTTCGCGCTGGGTCACCACGATCTCGCCCTGGGTGCCCGATCTGGTGCCGTTGGTGATCTCGTAGCGGACGATGGAGGGATTGGGGGACAACTGTCCCTGCCGGGCAGCGATCCGCACCCACCGGCCGTCGACGACGGCGACATCGAGGGTGTTGGCGTCCTGGGCGTCGGCCTGCTGCACCGTCAGCAACCCGCCCGACGGGTCGAGGTCGTTGCGCAGGACGTCGACCAGGATCGCCTTCTGGCCACTGATCAGAGCCGTGTCGGGCATCGCCACCGGCGCGTCGGGCGGCCGGGCCGGGTTGCGAACGTCGACCCGGATCGTGCCCTGCGCCAGGGGTGCGTTGCCGTACGCCGCGTCGTACTCGAGGAAGTAGGTGTCGGCCACGCTCGCGGTGAAGGTCACCGTGCCCTCGACCAGGTCGGTCGTGGCCTCCGCTGCGCCCGGCGAGGGCAGCCGGCCGGCCAGCGAGAGCCGGGCGTCCGGAGTCAGCGGGTCGGAGCCGGGCTGGTCGTTGTCGAGCGGAGCGATGGTGATCGGCTCGCCGACCTGACCGCTGATCACGTCGGGCTCGGCGACACCCGGGAAGGCCTGCCGGTCCTTGGGATTCTGGACGTCGACCACGAAGCTGCGCTCGACGTCGCCGCCGAGGCCGTCCGAGACCGTGTAGCGCACCTCGAGCGGGCCGCCGACGGCTGGGGCGGTCACCCGGATCTGGCCGCTGGCCGTGGGCCGCGCGTCCGCTCCGTTCCGGACGCCGGAAGCCGCGTCGGCCGAGGTGACGGCGATCGGGTCGCCGTCGGACCGGTCGCGCCAGTCGGGAAGCACCGGTACGTCGAGCACCCCACCGGCCGGCACCGTCCACTGCCGCGGCTCGAAGCCGAGCCGCAGCCGCGGGTCGCCGTTCTCGCCCGGCTGCCGGATCGGGACGGTCACGGTCGCGTGGGCGGCCTTCCCCTCGCGACCGTCGTCGATGTAGTAGACGAAGCTGACCCGGCCGCCCGCGCCGGGCGGCAGCGCCAGCTGGACCGTCTGCCCGTCGGGGCTGATGGTGACCGTGGACCCGGAGCCGGTGACCCGCTCCACGGAACGGATCGACAGCAGTCGACCGCCGGGGGCGGTGTCGTTGTCGAGCGGGTGCAGGACCGTGGTCCGGCCGGGCCGTGCGCCGAGGGTGTCGGGGTTGGCGACGGGCGGTCGCTGGTCCCCCTGCTGTTCGTCCTGGTTCTCCTCGTTCTCGTCGTCCTCGGTCGGCTCGCGCTCGAAGGCGTCCCAGTCGTCGAGCTGGGTGGGCTGATCGGTGTCGATGTTCCAGACCACGCCGGTGGTCCGATCGTTGAGGAGGATCTGGTCTCGATGGACACGGAACACCAGGTCGCTGGTGGGAGTGCCGAGGCCGACGACCCTCGGCTCGGCTCCGTCGCAGACGGTCACCACGGTGCTGCCGCCGCCCGACCATGCGCCGTACTGACAGGCCCCGAGCCGCACCGGGGCGGTGGGGCGGCCACCGAAGCCGTCGGCCAGCACGGTGGGCTCGCCACCGGCGAGCGGGACGGTGACCAGGGAGTCAGGGGTCGCGAGCAGGGCAGCGTCGGCGGCGGGGCCGGGCTGCTGGAGCACGCTCTCGACCGGCACGTCCGAACGCTCAGGCTGCCCCGGACCACCCTCAGGGACGGACCACACCCGTCCGGCCTCCTGGTCGAGCACGACCGGCGTCTCGCCGACCGTGGTGACCCGGGACGTCTCGCCGATCGGCTCGGGCAGGGCCAGCGCCTCCGGGGTCCGGAATCCCGCGCCGGTGCGTGCCAGGCGGGTGAGGGTGTCGTCATCGGCCGAGATCACGACGACATCGCCGCCGGTCGTGACCGACATGGCCGCTGCCCCGCCGGCCTCGTGCAGCGGGGTGGCCTCACGATCGAGGCCCAGCACGGAGACGGGTCCCAGATCGGGTTCGGCCACGGTCGCCCAGAGGGCGCCGGTGTCGGGGTCGGTGACGGCGACGGTGTGGCCGCGGGCGACGACGTCGGCGCCACCCACGATGGCCGCGACGTCGCCCTCCGGGTGCTGCACGGTCGCGGGGTCGATGGGGGCCAACATCCCTCCGCTGCGGTTCAGGCCCAGCGCGGTGCCGTCGTCCTGGATGACGTCGAGATCGGCTCCCTGTTCGGCGAAGAGGCCGCCGTCCATCTGCCCGATCGGCTTGTTGACCCGGCCGAAGTAGCCGTGGGTGTTGCTGGTGACCCAGACACCGCCGTCGTTGAGCCGCGCCTCGTGACTGCGGTGGCCGTCGGCGGAGACCGCGATGACGACGACGGTGGAGGCGGCCAGGACGAGGGCGAGGCCCGACGACAGGGTCGTCGCCCGGTCGCGGAGCGCACGCCGCAGCCGGGTCGCGCTGAAGGAGCGCACGCCCGAACGTCCCACCAGCCTTCTCCCCGTCTCCACCATGGGTCCGCCCCGACGCTCGTCACCCGGGGGGTGACGGCCGGAGCCGTGCCAGCAGGGTAAGTCGGAGGCCCCGCCGGACCAAATCTCTCACTCGTCCTACCCTCGGGTGGGCTCATTGCCAGAATGGTCCGAGTCGATGGCTGGGAGGAGGCCCCGGGTGGAGGTGCGCTACACCCCGGGCGACGGCATTCTCGTCGCCCGCGGCGAGCGGTGGCTGCTCCTCGGCGGGCCCGCTCCTTCGATCGCCGTGCTCGACCAGCTCTGGGACGACCTGGGCCAGCCGTCCGCCCGGGCGTTGGCCGTGGCCACGGTCCACCGGCACCTCGGAGGCGCCCCGCTGGCGTGGCTCGACTCCACCGGAGGCACCCTCGCCGAGTCGGGCGGGGTCGTGGCGCAGCACGGCGACCGCTTCGAGCTGAGCGTCGGCACGGCGTCGGCGGCGACGCCGCTGCGTCTGGTCGAGGGCATCGCCGCCGCCGGCTCGGTCCAGGTCACCGGCGCCGTCGCCCGGCCACTCGGCCCGTCCGGCAGGAGCGGTCATCGACGGCATCCCGCCCGAGATCCTCGCTGCCGCGCGGCCGACGCCCCGGCGTACGGAGTCACGAAGGAGGTGACGCCGGAGCCGGGGACGGTTCGTCGAGATCCACTCTCCCCCGCTGCCGCCGAACCGTCACCGGCCGTGACCGGCGACTCCGACCACGACCGCCACACCCAGGTGCGGGCTCGAGGCCCGTCCACTCCGGTGCCGGAACCGTCGCCCCTCCTCGAGCAGACGACCGCCGACACAGTCCTGGCGGTGCGCTGCCGGCGCGGTCACCTCACCGACCCGCTGGCCGGCGTGTGCCGTGGGTGCGGCGACCTGATCCCGGAGCAGGAGCCGCAGCGGGTGCTGCGCCCGCCGCTCGGCGTGCTCCAGCTCCCAGACGGAGGGGTGGTGCCGCTCGACCGGCCGGTCGTGCTCGGGCGGCGCCCCTCCCCCTCCCGGCCGGGCGAGTGGCCGCATCTCGTGACCTTGCCGCAGGACTCGACGTACCTGTCGAGGAACCACCTGCGGATCGACCTCGACGGGTGGCACGTGCTCGCCGAGGACCTCGCCTCGCGCGGCGGCACCACGATCTTCGCGCCGGGCCGCGACCCCGAGCGGATCCGGCCCCACGAGCCCCACCTGCTCGAGCACGGCACCACGATGGACCTGGCGGGTGCCTACCGGCTGACCTATCTCTCGACGATCCCCTCGACCGATGAGGAGCGGATGTGACCGGCCCTCGGATCCCGGGCTTCACCTATCTCCAGCACCTCGGCAGCGGCGGTTTCGCCGACGTGTTCCTCTATGAGCAGGAATGGCCGCAACAGCGGGTCGCGGTCAAGGTGGTGCGGGGCGGCGTGGTGCTCACCGACCACGAGAAGTCACTGTTCACCAGCGAGGGCAACGCGATGGCGCTGCTGGCCGACCACCCGTTCATCGTCGACGTGATCACCGCGGGTGTCACCGACGCCGAGCAGGGTGGGAGGCCGTACCTGGTGATGCGCTACTGCCCACCGCCCGACCTCGGGGCCCGGGTCCGGGCACAGCCGATGTCGGTGCCCGAGGCGGTCAGCACCGGCATCAAGCTCGCCAGTGCGGTGGAGACCGCGCACCGCTCGGGCATCATCCATCGCGACATCAAGCCGAGCAACATCCTGGTCACGACCTACCAGGAACCGGCCCTCACCGACTTCGGCATCGCCGGCCACCTCTCCGAGGTCGACCGGGAGCAGGAGATCCGGATCTCCTACCCCTGGGCACCGCCGGAGCTGATCGACGGACGCTCCAACGGCAGCGTCACCTCCGACGTCTACAGCCTCGGGGCCACCATCTGGAACCTGCTGACCGGTCGCTCGCCCTTCGCCATCCCCGGGGGCGACAACTCCTCGCGCAGCCTCGCCACCCGGGTCCTCCACGCCGCCCCGCCCTCGCTGCAGCGTCCCGACGCTCCCGGTCGCCCTGGACCGGTTGCTGCAGCTGTGCCTGGCCAAGCGGCCGCAGAGCTGCGTCCCCAGAGTGCGCTGGAGCTGGCCAGGGAGCTGCAGCGGATCGAGTCGGCCTCCGGCTATGCGCGCACGCCGATCGCCATCGCCGGCAGCGAGCCGGTCACGGTCACGAACCCACTCGAGCCGTCGGACGACGCCACCACGATGAAACCGGTCAGCATCGAGGCCGCAGGCGCCGTGCACCAGAACCGACCCGGCAGCGCCGGCGACCGAACCGACCGAGCGGCGGCCGGGGCCCGGTCCTGTGGAGCGTGGTGGCCGCGGTCGTGCTCGTGACCATCGCGGGGATCCTGGTCCTCACGCTCGGCGGCGGCGACCGGCGAGAACCCTCCGCCGAGCTGACCCCGAACCCGTCCTTCACCCCGAGCGACGTCGCGACCGCGGCGCCGCTGCCCAACCCGTCGTACGAGGTCGGCGCGACGGCAACCGGGTGACCTTCACCTGGCGGGTCGTGGGCGGCCTCAAACCGGGCGACACCTGGCTGTGGCGACGACCGGAGACCGGGGAGTCCGAACGCGGCCGGGGTCGCGAGCTGAGCGTGACCAGTCAAGGCCGTGTGTGCCTGCAGGTGCAGCTGATCCGCCGCGGCGAGCCGTCCTCGTCGACCCAGAAGTGCGTCCAGTGAGCCGGCCGCACCTCACCCGGCCAACAGCCGCAGGGTCTCCTCGCGGGCCGGGGTCCGGGTCGGGTCCGTGCCCGCGAAGGCGCCCGCGACCGGGTGCACCATGACCTCGTCGACCCCGAACCCGTCGGCGAGGGCGGCCACCCGTGCCCGGGCGTCGTCCGGCGCACCGATCACCCAGCGCTTGCGCATCGCCTCGACCAGATCATGGTGCGGGCCGGGCAGGTCGACCTGTTCGGCGGCTTCGACCGACTTCAGCGCCGCGAGCGGCTGACCGGTTCGCAGCGCGAGCATCGACAGGAGCTGCGGCAGTGCGAGCCGGTCCGCGTCGCGCTGCGTCGGGGCCACCACCGCGTTCACGGTGAGCAGGGTGCGGGGTGCGGCGAGGTGCTCGGAGGGCCGGAACGAGGAGCGGTAGAGCTCCAGTGCCTCGGCGGTGCCGGAACCGGAGAAGTGGTGGGCGAAGACGTAGGGCAGCCCCTTCTCCCCCGCCACCCGGGCCGAGTAGTCGGACGAGCCGAGCAGCCAGACGTCGGCGACGCCGCTGGCTCGCGGTGTCGCGTGAAGGGTGTGGTTGCGGCCGCCGATGTTCAGGGCGGCACCGTCCGGCGACATCAGGGCGAGCACGTGGTCGACATAGTCGGGGAACCGGTTGACGGTGTCGTCGCTGACCCCGCCCGCACCGTGACGCAGCGCCCAGCTGGTCACCGGATCGGTGCCCGGAGCGCGGCCGATGCCGAGGTCGATCCGGTCCGGGTGGGCGGCCTCCAGCAACCCGAACTGCTCGGCCACGACCAGCGGTGCGTGGTTGGGGAGCATCACGCCCCCGAGCCCACCCGGATCCGCTCGGTGGCCGCGGCCACCATGGCGATGAGCACCGGCGGGTTGGTGGCGGCCACGGCCGGCATGTTGTGGTGTTCGGCGAGCCAGTAGCGGCGGAAGCCCAGCTCATCGGCCGTGCGCGCCAGGGCGCGGGTCGCGGCCAGCGCGTCGGCCGAGGTCTGGTCCTCACGGACCGGGACCAGGTCGAGGACGGACAAGGCGGGCCGGTGGGTGGTCACCCCGGGCCAACCCGACCCCGGGGGCCGCTATTCCACCCGCGTCGAGGCGGGTGGTCAGTCGTCTGCCTAGTCGCGACGGGGGCCACTCGCCGCGTCCTGCTCGGCCTTCTCCATCTTCGCCGACGCGTGGAGGGACCACACCGCGGTGACGGCGAGGGTGCCGACGATGACCGCGAGCGAGAGCCAGATGCGGGATCTCCAGCCACGGATAGTCGAGGTGCTCGCCACCGTTGATGAAGGGCACCTCGTTCTCGTGGAGCGCGTGGAAGAAGAGCTTCACGCCGATGAACGCGAGCAGGAACGCCAGGCCGTAGGACAGGTAGACCAGGCGCTGCAACAGACCACCGATGAGGAAGTACAGCTGCCGCAGCCCCATCAACGCGAAGATGTTGGCGGTCAGGACGAGGTAGGGCTCCTGGGTGATGCCGAAGATGGCCGGGATCGAGTCGAGGGCGAACAGCAGGTCGGTGGTGCCGAGCGTGAGGATCACGATGAACATCGGGGTGATCAGGCGCTTGCCGTTCTCCTTGGTGATCAACGCCTTGCCGTGCCACTCCTTCGTCGCGGCGAACCGCTTCTCGACGAAGAGCACGAGCTTGTTCTCCTCGTACTCGTCCTCGTCGTCGCTGCCCTCCTTGGCCAGCTTCCAGGCGGTGTAGATCAGGAACATCCCGAAGATGTAGAACACCCAGGAGAAGTTCTCGATGGCCGCGGCGCCGACGGCGATGAAGATCGCGCGCATCACCAGCGCCATCACGATGCCGATCATCAGCGCGTACTGCTGCAGCTCACGTGGCACTGCGAACTTGCTCATGATGATGATGAAGATGAAGAGGTTGTCGATCGAGAGTGAGTACTCGACGAGCCAGCCGGCATAGAATTCCCCGGCGTACTGGCCGCCTGAGGTGTACAGGACCCCCAGCCCGAAGAGCAGCGCCATCCCGACGTAGATCGACAGGTAGGCGCTGCACTCCTTCATGCTGGGCTCGTGCGGCCGACGCCCCACGATCAGCAGGTCGAAGGCAAAGATCGCGAGCGTCACTGCTCCTGTGACCCACCAGATCCAGGGTGCTACGTCCACGTTCCATCCCTTCGAGAGTGAGTAAGCCCCGGCGCGATCCAGAGCATCCGCCCAGTGTGTCAGTGCCCCCCGTAGGGGACCCCGAGCTCCCCGAGCCGCTGCTCGCCGCCGTCGAGGGCCGTCAGCACCCAGGCGCCGGTCGGCGTGAGGGTGAAGGTGTGTTCGTAGTGCGCCGCCCAGGTGCCGTCGGCGGTGCCGACGGTCCACTCGTCGGGGAGCAGCTCGGTCTGGTTGCTGCCGAGCACCACCATCGGCTCGACCGCCAGCGCCAGGCCGCGGACCAGCTTCGGGCCCCGCCCCGGTCGACCGTAGTTGGGGACGTTCGGGGGCTGATGCATCGCCGATCCGATGCCGTGCCCGACGTACTCCTCGAGGATGCCCCACGAGCCACCGGTCGGATGCTCCTGGGAGCGCACGTGCGACTCCACGGCGTGGGAGATGTCGGTGACCCGACCCCCCAGGTGTGCCGCGGCGATCCCGTGCCAGAGCGCCTCTTCGGTGACCCGCATCAGCTCGCACACGTCGGGGGCGACCTCGCCCACCGCGACGGTGATGGCAGCGTCGCCGTGCCAGCCGTCGACGATGGCACCACAGTCGATCGAGAGGATGTCGCCGTCACGCAGCACTCGGTCACCCGGGATCCCGTGCACGACCTCGTCGTTGACCGAGGCACAGATGGAGGCCGGGAACGGGGGATGGCTGTAGCCCTTGAAGGACGGGATCGCGCCCGAGGAGCGGATGTGGTCCTCGGCGATGGCGTCGAGCTCGCCGGTGGTGATGCCGGCCCGGGTGGATTCGCGCATCAGCTCGAGGGTGCGACCGACCACGAGGCCGGCCTTGCGCATGACCTCGATCTGTTCGGGCGTCTTGATCTCGACGCCGCGGTCGCGGAACGACACGTCAGGCCCGGTCAACTCTGCGGCAAGTCGTCGAGCGCGTCGAAGATCCGCGCCGACACCTCGTCGACCGCGCCCACTCCGTCGAGCTCCACCAGGAGGCCACGGCTCCGGTAGACCTCGATCAACGGCTCGGTCTGCTCGGTGTAGAGCTCCTGACGGCGACGGATGACGTCCTCGGTGTCGTCTGCCCGGCCCTCGCTCTGTGCTCGCTGCAACAGCCGCTGCACGAGCTCCTCGGGGTCGACGGTCAGCACCACGGCCGCGTCGAGCTGGTGCCCGGTGAACGCGATCATCCCGTCGAGCTCCTCGACCTGGGCCAGAGTGCGCGGGTAGCCGTCGAGCAAGAAGCCCGGCTCCGCGTCCGGCTCGTCGATGCGGTTGCGGACCATCTGGTTGGTGAGGTCGTCCGGGACGTACTCGCCCTGGTCCATGAAGCGCTGCGCCTCGACACCCAGCTGGGTGCCCTCGGACACGTTGGCGCGGAAGATGTCACCGGTCGAGATCGCGGGGACGCCGAAGTGGTCGGCAACGACCTGTGCCTGGGTGCCCTTGCCTGCCCCCGGGGGGCCCATCATGATCAGTCGCACTATTTCAGGAATCCTTCGTAGTTGCGCTGCTGGAGTTGGCTCTCGATCTGCTTCACCGTGTCGAGGGCGACGCCGACCATGATCAGGATAGACGTGCCGCCGAACGGGAAGTTCTGGTTGGCGTTGATCAGCACGAGGGCGATCAGCGGGATCAGCGAGATCAGACCGAGGTACAGCGCGCCCGGCAACGTGATGCGGGAGAGGACGTAGGCCAGGTAGTCCTGGGTCGGCCTTCCGGCCCGGATCCCGGGGATGAAGCCGCCGTACTTCTTCATGTTGTCGGCCACCTCCTCGGGGTTGAAGGTGATCGACACGTAGAAGTAGGTGAAGAAGATGATGAGCGCGAAGAACGTCGCCATGTAGACGGGGTGGGAGCCATCGACGAAGTAGTCGTTGAGGATCTCGATCGGCTTCGAGGTGCTGTTCTGGTTGAACTGCACCGCCATGGCCGGCAGGTACATCAGCGACGACGCGAAGATGACCGGGATGATGCCGGCCTGGTTGACCTTCAGCGGGATGTACGTCGAGGACCCGCCGAACATCTTGCGTCCCACCATGCGGCGCGCGTACTGGACCGGGATCCGACGCTGCGCCTGTTCGATGAAGATGACCGCGGCGATGATCACGAAACCGATCAGCAGCACCACGCCGAAGACCCACCAGCCCTCGGTCTGGCCCACCGACCACAGCGAGCCGGGGAAGGTGGCGACGACCTGGGTGAAGATCAGCAGCGACATGCCGTTGCCGATGCCGTGCTCGGTGATGAGCTCGCCCAGCCACATGATCACGGCGGTGCCGGCAGTCATGGTGATCACGATGACCAGGAAGGTCGTCGTGCCGTCGCTGTGGAGCAGCGCCTCGTTGCAGCCGGTGAGCAGGTTGCCGGAGCGGGCGAGTGCCACGATGCCCGTGGCCTGCAGCAGGGAGAGGCCGAGGGTGAGGTAGCGGGTGTACTGGGTGATCTTCGCCTGACCGGCCTGGCCCTCCTTCTTGAGGGTCTCGAGCCGCGGGATCACCACGACGAGCAGCTGCAGGATGATGCTGGCGGTGATGTAGGGCATGATCCCCAGCGCGAAGATCGACAGCTGGAGCAACGCACCACCGGAGAACAGGTTGATGAGGCTGTAGAGACCGTCGCCCTGGACCCGGTCGAGACAGGTCTGCACGTTGCCAACGTTGACGCCCGGCGCCGGGATCTGGGATCCGAGCCTGAAGATCGTGATGATCAACAGGACGAACAGCAACTTGCGCCGCAGGTCCGGGGTCCGGAATGCGTTGACGAACGCGCTCAGCACAACTTCCTCTTTCTCAAGCGGGATGCGGCCCTCGCCCTGCTCTCACGGGGGTGACCGGCGTCGGGGAGAAACCCCGGGCAGCCTAACAGGGGCGCCCGAACCCTCCGGGTGTGCGTCGGGGCGCGGTCGGGGAGTCTTCACTCACTCCGTCCGCGCCCCTCAGCGATGCTTCGATGACGACTCAGACGGTCGTCGTGGTCCCGCCCGCAGCCTCGATCTTCTCTCGGGCGGAGCCGGAGAAGGCGTGCGCGGTGACGTCGACCTTGACCGACAGGTCACCCTGGCCGAGGACCTTCACCGGGAGGCCCTTGCGGACCGCACCCTTGGCGACGAGGTCGTCGACCGACACCGTGCCGCCGTCGGGGAAGAGCTCGCTCAGGCGGTCCAGGTTGACGACCTGGAACTCCACCTTGAACGGGTTCTTGAAGCCCTTGAGCTTGGGCAGGCGCATGTGGATCGGCATCTGGCCGCCCTCGAAGGCAGCCGGAACCTGGTTGCGGGCCTTGGTGCCCTTGGTACCGCGGCCGGCGGTCTTGCCCTTGGAGCCCTCACCGCGACCCACGCGGGTCTTGGCGGTCTTGGCTCCCGGCGCCGGGCGCAGGTGATGCAGCTTGAGCGTCATTTCATTCCACCTCTTCGACCGTCACGAGGTGACGGACGGTCTGGACCATGCCGCGGATCTCGGGCCGGTCCTCCTTGATCACGACATCGCCGATCCGCTTGAGACCGAGCGTGCGCAGGGTCTCGCGCTGGTTGGCCTTGCAGCCGATCGTCGACTTCTTCTGCTGGACCTTGAGCTGAGCCATCAGGCCTTCACCTCCTGCGAGACACCCTCCGGCACCTCGTCGCGCGCCTTGAGCAGCGCGGCAGGGGCGATGTCCTCGACCCGGCGGCCACGACGAGCGGCCACGGCCTCGGGCTGCTCGAGCAGGCGCAGCGCCGCGACGGTCGCGTGGACGATGTTGATCTGGTTCGACGAACCGAGCGACTTGCTCAGGACGTCGTGGATGCCGGCGCACTCCAGCACCGCTCGCACCGGGCCACCGGCGATGACGCCGGTACCAGGAGCAGCCGGACGCAGCAGCACCACACCGGCCGCCTTCTCGCCCTGGACCGGGTGAGGGATGGTGCCCTGGATGCGGGGGACGGGGAAGAAGTTCTTCTTCGCCTCCTCGACACCCTTGGCGATCGCTGCCGGCACCTCCTTGGCCTTGCCGTAGCCGACGCCGACGAGTCCGTCGCCGTCGCCCACGACCACGAGGGCGGTGAAGCTGAAGCGACGTCCACCCTTCACGACCTTGGCGACACGGTTGATCGTCACGACGCGCTCGAGGTATTGGCTCTTCTCCTGCTGGCCGCCGCGACCACCGTCGCGGCCACCGCGGCCGCCACCGGCGCGCTGCCCGCGCTGCTGGGATCCGCTCATCAGATAACTCCCTTGAATGTCATGTAGGTCATCAGAAGGTCAGGCCGCCCTCGCGGGCGCCATCGGCCAGGGCCGCGACACGGCCGTGGTACTTGTTGCCGGCGCGGTCGAAGATCACGGTCTCCACGCCGCCGGCCTTGGCGCGCTCGGCGACGAGCTCGCCGACCTTGCGGGCCTTGACGGTCTTGTCACCGTCGAAGGAGCGCAGGTCGGCCTCCATCGTGGAGGCGGACGCCACGGTCTTGCCGACCAGGTCGTCGACGACCTGGACGGTGATGTGTCGCGCGGACCGGGTGACGACCATGCGTGGCCGCTCCTGGGTTCCCGACAGCTTCTTGCGACCGCGGACCTGACGACGCAGGCGCGAGCGGGTGCGAGCAGCGGTGTGCTTGTGGTGGGAGAGCTTGATGCCCATGGTCACTTACCAGCCTTTCCGACCTTGCGGCGGATGTGCTCACCCGCGTATCGAACACCCTTGCCCTTGTAGGGCTCAGGCTTGCGCAGCTTGCGGATGTTGGCCGCGGTCTCGCCGACCAGCTGCTTGTCGATGCCCGCGACGCCGAGCTTGGTCGGGCCCTCGACGTTGAAGGTGATGCCCTCGGGGGCATCGAACGTGATCGAGTGGGAGTAGCCGAGCTGGAACTCCAGCTGGGTCGGGCCCTTGGACAGGACACGGTAGCCCACGCCGACGATCTCGAGCTTCTTCTCGTAGCCCTCGGTCACCCCGTGCACCATGTTGGCGATGAGGGTCCTGGTCAGCCCGTGCAGCGAGCGACTGATGCGCTCGTCGTCGGGGCGCCTGACCTCGAGGACGCCGTCGGACTTCTCGACGGTGATCGGGGCGGCGACACGGTGGCTCAGGGTGCCCTTGGGGCCCTTGACGGTCACCAGTCGTTCATCGACGGCGACGTCGACACCCGACGGCACCGCGATTGGGAGCTTGCCAATGCGCGACATGCTTCATTCTCCTTACGCGTGTAGTCGGGTCACCAGACGTAGGCGAGAACTTCCCCACCCACGCCCTTCTGGTTGGCCTGGCGGTCGGTCAGCAGACCCTGGCTGGTCGAGATGATGGCCACGCCGAGTCCACCGAGGACCTTGGGGAGGCCGGTGCTCTTGGCGTACACCCGGAGGCCGGGCTTGCTGATGCGGCGCACGCCGGCGATCGAGCGTTCCCGGTTGCGGCCGTACTTGAGGGTGATGAACAGCGTCTTGCCGGGGCCCTCGGTGGCGTCGGTGACCTCGAAGGAGGTGATGTAGCCCTCCTGCTCGAGGATCTCGGCGACGCCCTGCTTCAACTTGCTGTAGGGCATCGCCACGTCGTCGTGGAACGCCTGGTTGGCGTTGCGCAGACGGGTCAGCATGTCTGCGATCGGGTCAGTCATCGTCATGTGGGTGTTCTCTCTCTTCTGTGGTTTCCCGCGTGAGCGGGACCTTCAGCGGTCAGTAGTGGGTCGGGTCACCAAGAGGACTTGGTCACGCCGGGCAGCTCGCCGCGGTGCGCCATCTCCCGCAGGCAGATCCGGCACAGGCCGAACTTGCGGTAGACGGCCTTGGGTCGTCCGCATCGCTGGCAGCGGGTGTAGCCGCGTACGGCGAACTTCGGCTTACGAGCCGCCTTCACCCTCAGTGCAGTCTTCGCCATGTCAGTTGCTCCTTCTCAGCATGCTGCGCTCAGTCATTCTCATCGCTCCGCAAACGGGAAGCCGAGCTGCTTGAGCAGGGCGCGACCCTCGTCGTCGGTGGTGGCAGTCGTCACGACCGTGATGTCCATGCCGCGTGACCGGTCCACCTTGTCCTGGTCGATCTCGTGGAACATGACCTGCTCGGTCAGGCCGAACGTGTAGTTGCCACGGCCGTCGAACTGCCGCGGCGAGAGGCCACGGAAGTCACGGATCCGGGGCAGCGCCAGGGACAGCAGCCGGTCGAGGAACTCCCACATGCGGTCGCCACGCAGGGTGACGTGCGCGCCGATCGGCATGCCCTCGCGGAGCTTGAACTGCGCGATCGACTTGCGGGCCTTCGTCACCATCGGCTTCTGGCCGGTGATGGCAGTGAGGTCCTTGATCGCGCCCTCGATCAGCTTCGAGTCACGCGCGGCCTCGCCGACGCCCATGTTGACCACGATCTTCACCAGGCCCGGGACCTGCATGACGTTCGGGATCTCGAACTCGCTCTGGAGAGCGGGCACGATCTCCTCGCGGTAACGGGTCCGCAGCCGCGGGGTGACCTTCTCCTCGGCCGCAGCCGGGGTTTCGACAGTGGTGTCGGTCATCTCAGATCTCCTTCCCGGACTTGCGGGACACGCGGACGCTTCGGGTCGAGCTGTAGGTCGAACCGTCGGGGCGGCGCTTGTCCACCTCGTCGCGACGGAACCCGACTCGGGTCACGCCGTCACCGTCGACCAGCATCACGTTGGACACGTGGATCGGTGCCTCGGCGGTGATGATTCCGCCGGTGGTGCCGCCACGACCGCCCTGGTTGACGACCTTGGTGTGCCGCTTGATGCGGTTGACGCCCTCGACGATCACCCGCTGCTCCTCGCGGAGCACCGAGATGACCTTGCCTTCGGCGCCCTTGTCCTTGCCCGAGATGATCCGGACCTGGTCGCCCTTCTTGATGTTCACGGTCTTCTTCCCCTTGGCCATGGTCAGAGCACCTCCGGTGCGAGCGAGATGATCTTCATGAACTTCTTCTCGCGCAGCTCGCGTCCCACGGGACCGAAGATGCGCGTGCCGCGCGGCTCGCCATCGGTCTTGAGGATCACGGCGGCGTTCTCGTCGAACCGGATGTAGGACCCGTCGGCACGGCGGCGCTCCTTGACGGTGCGCACGATCACGGCCTTCACGACATCACCCTTCTTGACGTTGCCGCCGGGGATCGCGTCCTTCACGGTGGCGACGATGACGTCGCCGATGCCGGCGTAGCGACGACCGGAGCCACCGAGCACGCGGATGCAAAGGATCTCCTTCGCACCGGTGTTGTCGGCGACCTTGAGTCGCGACTCCTGCTGAATCATCGATTTCTCCTGGTTGTCGAGCTGGTTCTCGTGGCCGCTGGGCGGCCCTCGAGCCTGGCCGAACTCGTCTGTCTGACTCCGGGCCGGGCCCGGGGGGTGGTCACTTGGCGCGTTCGAGGATCTCCACGACGCGCCAGCGCTTGGTGGCCGAGAGCGGCCTGGTCTCCATGATCCGGACTCGGTCGCCCGTGCTGCACTCGTTCTGCTCGTCGTGAGCCTTGAGCTTGGAGGTACGGCGCAGCACCTTGCCGTAGAGGGCGTGCTTGACGCGGTCCTCGACGGCGACGACCACGGTCTTGTCCATCTTGTCCGAGACGATCAGGCCCTCGAAGGTCTTGCGAGCGCGGCGCTCCGGGGAGCCCTGCTCGGTCTGCTGGTCACTCATGCGGAAGCCTCTTCCTTCTCAACCCCGGGGTTCGACCGGATGCCGAGCTCACGCTCGCGCACCACGGTGTAGATCCGGGCGATCTCCTTCTTGACCAGACGCAGCCGGCCGTGGCTCTCCAGCTGGCCGGTGGCCGCCTGGAAGCGGAGGTTGAACAGCTCCTCCTTGGCCTCGCCGAGCTTGGCCTCGAGGTCGACATCGGTCATCTCGTCCAGTTCGTGGGCCTTGAGCGTGCCTGCCATCAGAACTCACCTGCCTCACGGGAAATGAACCGGCACTTCATGGGGAGCTTGTGCATCGCACGACGCATCGCCTCGCGGGCGACGTCCTCGGTGACACCGGAAAGCTCGAACATGACGCGACCGGGCTTGACGTTGGCGACCCACCACTCGGGCGAGCCCTTACCGGAACCCATGCGGGTCTCAGCCGGCTTCTTGGTCAGCGGACGGTCGGGGTAGATGTTGATCCACACCTTTCCGCCGCGCTTGATGTGACGGGTCATCGCGATACGCGCGGACTCGATCTGGCGGTTGGTCACGTAGTGACCCTCGATCGCCTGGACGCCGAAGTCACCGAACGCGAGCGAGGTGCCGCCCTTGGCCATGCCGGTCCGCTTGGGGTGGTGCTGCTTGCGGTGCTTGACGCGACGGGGCATCAACATGGCTCAGGCCTCCGTTCCGGACTCGGGCGTGCTGGCGGGCGTGCTGGCGGGCGCGACGGCAGCCTCGGCCACGGGCGCCTCGGCGGCCGGGGTCTCGGCGGCCGGAGCATCCGGGGCGCGGTCGGCGCGCGTGGGACGCGAGCCTCGGCTGGGACGCTCGGCGCCGCGGGCGGGGCGAGCGCCGCCGCGACCGGGAACACCGGCGCGGGCGGCGGCCTGGGCCTGACGCTCGGCACGGGTGCCGGCGACCTCGCCCTTGTAGATCCAGACCTTCACGCCGATCCGGCCGAAGGTGGTCCGGGCCTCGTAGAAGCCGTAGTCGATGTCGGCACGCAGCGTGTGCAGCGGGACGCGGCCCTCGCGGTAGAACTCGGTGCGCGACATCTCGGCGCCGTTGAGGCGGCCGGAGCACTGGATCCGGATGCCCTTGGCGCCCGAACGCATCGAGGTCTGCATCGCCTTGCGCATGGCACGACGGAACTGCACGCGACCGGTCAGCTGCTCGGCCACTCCCTGGGCGACCAGCTGAGCGTCGATCTCGGGCTGCTTGACCTCGAGGATGTTCAGCTGGACCTGCTTGCCGGTGAGCTTCTCCAGCTCGCCACGGATCCGGTCCGCCTCGGCGCCACGGCGACCGATGACGATGCCCGGACGGGCGGTGTGGATGTCGACGCGGACCCGGTCACGGGTGCGCTCGATCTCCACCTTGGAGATGCCGGCCCGCTCCATGCCCTTGGAGAGCAGCTTGCGGATGGCCACGTCTTCGCCGACGTAGGCCTTGTACAGCTTGTCGGCGTACCAACGAGACTTGTGGTCCGTGGAGATGCCGAGGCGGAAGCCGTTCGGGTTGATCTTCTGGCCCATCAGGCGGTCCGTCCCTTCTTGGCGGTCTTCTTGGCTGCGACGTCGGCCGACTGCACGACCAGCGTGATGTGGCTCGTGCGCTTCAGGATCTGGGTGGCGCGGCCCTGGGCCCGAGGGCGCCAGCGCTTCATCGTCGGTCCCTCGTCCACCTGGGCACGGGACACGATCAGGTCGGCCCGGTCCAGCTCCTCGGTGGTCTCGGCGTTGGCGATCGCACTCTCCAGCACCTTGTACACGGTCTCCGAGGCGGCCTGCGGCGCGAACTGCAGCAGGGCCAGGGCCTCGTCGACTCGCAGGCCGCGGACCATGTCCACGACCCGTCGGGCCTTCATCGGCGTGATCCGCACGAAACGGGCACTCGCGAAGGCTCCCGGCTGGTCGCCGAGCAGCGACTCGCGGCGGGCGCTCGTGCGCCGGCGCTCAGTAACGCTCATGGCTGTCTATCTCCTTAGCTCGCCGCCGCGTCAGCGACGGCGACCCTTCCGGTCGTCCTTCACGTGCCCGCGGTAAGTGCGGGTGGGGGCGAACTCGCCCAGCTTGTGGCCGACCATGGAGTCGGTCACGAACACCGGGACGTGCTTGCGGCCGTCGTGTACGGCGATCGTGTGGCCGATCATGGCCGGCACGATCATCGAACGACGCGACCAGGTCTTGATCACGTTCTTGCTGCCCTTGTCGTTTTCGACGTCCACCTTCTTCATCAGGTGGCCATCGACGAACGGGCCCTTCTTCAAGCTGCGAGGCATGTCGTTTACTTCCTACCCTTGCCGGACTTGCGGCGGCGGATGATCTGGGAATCGGAGGCCTTGCGCTTGCGCGTACGGCCCTCGGGCTTGCCCCAGGGGGACACGGGGTGGCGACCACCGGAGGTCTTGCCCTCTCCACCACCGTGGGGGTGGTCGACCGGGTTCATGACGACACCGCGGACGGTCGGGCGCTTGCCCTTCCAGCGCATCCGGCCGGCCTTGCCCCAGTTGATGTTCGACTGCTCGGCGTTGCCGACCTCACCGATCGTGGCGCGGCAGCGGACATCGACGAAACGCATCTCGCCCGACGGCATGCGCACCGTGGCGCGCGAGCCCTCACGAGCGACCAGCTGGGCGCTGATGCCCGCGGAGCGGGCGATCTTGGCGCCACCGCCGGGACGGAGCTCGATGCAGTGAATCGTCGAACCGACCGGGATGTTGCGCAGCGGCAGGTTGTTGCCCGCCTTGATGTCGGCGTGGGGACCCGACTCCACGGCAGTGCCCTGACGCAGGTCCTTCGGCGCGATGATGTAGCGCTTCTCGCCGTCGGCGTAGTGCAGCAGCGCGATCCGCGCAGTGCGGTTGGGGTCGTACTCGATGTGAGCGACCTTGGCGGGCACGCCGTCCTTGTCGTAGCGACGGAAGTCGATGATCCGGTAGGCCCGCTTGTGACCGCCACCCTGGTGCCGGGTGGTGATCCGGCCCTGGTTGTTGCGGCCGCCCTTCTTGGGGAGCGGACGGGTCAGCGACTTCTCCGGCGTGGTCCGGGTGATCTCGACGAAGTCGGCCACCGAGGAGCCACGACGGCCCGGGGTGGTCGGCTTGTACTTGCGGATAGCCATTTCTGTCTTCCTTCGCGGGCGCCGGGTCTCAGGCGCCGAAGATGTCGATGCGGTGGCCCTCAGCGAGGCTGACGATGGCGCGCTTGGTGTTCGGGCGCTTACCGGTGCCGAAGCGGGTCCGGCGGGTCTTGCCCTGACGGTTGATCGTGTTCACCGACGTCACCTTGACGTTGAACACCTTCTCGACCGCGATCTTGATCTCGGTCTTGTTGGCGTCCGGGCGCACCAGGAACGTGTACTTGTTGGCGTCGAGGAGGCCGTAGCTCTTCTCCGACACGACCGGCGCGATCAGGATGTCGCGGTGGTCCTTGTGCAGGGTGCTCACTTGGTCTCCTTCTCGCCGGCGCGGGTGAACCCGGCGGCCTCGGCGGCCTCGGCGGACTTGAACCAGAGGTCGGGGTTCGTGGCGTCGTACCACTGCCCCTCCGGCTCGTGGAACTTCATCGAGTCCTGGTTGGCCTTGACCTCGTAGCCCTTGGGCGCGTTCCCACTCTTCAGCGGGGCCTTCGCGCCGGTCGGCAGCTCCGGCTTCTCCTCGGCGGCGGCCTCGGTCTTCGGCTCGCTCTTAACCTCGGTCTTCGGCTCGCTCTTGGTCTCGGTCTTCGTCGCAGCGCTGGAGCCGGCGGCCTTGGTGACGAACGCGTCGTAGGCACCGCGGGTGAAGACGACGTCGTCCGAGGCGAGCACGTCGTAGGTGTTGAGCTGGTCGACGGCGACGATGTGGACCTCACCGGCGTTGCGCAGCGAAAGCCAGGTCACCGAGTCGGTGCGCTCGAGCACGACCAGGAACTTGGTGCGCTCGCACAGCCCGCTCAGCGTCTTGATCGCCGAGCGCGTCGACGGCGCGTCACTGTCGACGAAGGCGTCCACAACGTGGATCCGACCCTCGCGGGCCCGGTCGGAGAGGGCACCGCGCAGGGCGGCGGCCTTCATCTTCTTGGGGGTCCGCTGGTCATAGCTGCGCGGCTGCGGGCCGTGGACGACGCCACCACCGGCGAACTGCGGGGCGCGGGTCGAACCCTGACGGGCGCGGCCGGTGCCCTTCTGCTTGTGGGGCTTGCGGCCACCGCCGCGAACCTCGCCGCGGGTCTTGGTGGCATGCGTGCCCTGGCGGGCCGCGGCCTGCTGGGCCACGACGACCTGGTGGATCAACGGGATGTTGACCTCGACGTCGAAGATCTCGGCCGGAAGGTCCACAGAGACGGTCTTGGTTGCCATGCGGCTCAGGCCTCCTTGCCCGTGGGAACGGGAGAGTTCTTGGCGGCGGTGCGGAGCATGACCAGTCCACCCTTGGGGCCGGGGATGGCGCCCTTGATGAGGATCAGGCCCTTCTCAGCGTCCACGGCGTGAACGGTCAGGTTCTGGACGGTGACGGTGTCGCTACCCATGCGACCGGCCATCCTGGTGCCCTGGAACACGCGACCGGGGGTCGCGCAGGCACCGATGGAGCCCGGCTTGCGGTGGTTCTTGTGCGCACCGTGGGAGGCGCCGACGCCGTGGAAGCCGTGTCGCTTCATGACACCGGCGAACCCCTTGCCCTTGCTCGTGGCGGTGGCGTCGATCGCTTCGCCGGCGGCGAACATGTCGACACCGAGCTCCTGGCCCACGGCGTACTGGGAGGCATCGCTGGTGCGGATCTCGACGAGGTGGCGGCGCACGGTGGTGCCGGCCTTGTCGAAGTGACCGGTCAGCGGCTTGTTCACCTTGCGGCCCTCGATCTCGCCGAACCCGACCTGGACGGCGTTGTAGCCGTCGACCTCGGGTGAGCGGACCTGGGTCACGACGTTGGTGCGCGCGTCGATGACGGTGACGGGGATGATGCGGTTGTTCTCGTCCCAGAGCTGGGTCATGCCGAGCTTGGCGCCCAGCAGTCCCTTGACGGTGCGTTCGAAGGTGGCGGTCATCTCTTCTACCCCCTTAGAGCTTGATCTCGATGTCGACGCCGGCAGGCAGGTCGAGCCGCATGAGCGAGTCCACCGTCTTCGGGGTCGGGTCGATGATGTCGATGAGGCGCTTGTGGGTGCGCATCTCGAAGTGCTCGCGGGAATCCTTGTACTTGTGGGGCGAGCGGATGACGCAGTAGACGTTCTTCTCGGTCGGCAGCGGCACGGGGCCGGCGACCTTGGCACCCGTACGGGTGACGGTGTCCACGATCTTGCGCGCCGAGGTGTCGATCACCTCGTGGTCATAGGCCTTGAGCCTGATGCGGATCTTCTGTCCCGCCATAGGTCTCTCTCGTCCTTCGCATGTCAGTGCCGCGTTGCATTCGTTCCGAGACGTCCTCCCGTTGAGTCGGTCCCGCCTGTTGCTCACCCCCGAGCTCCGACCCCCGCGGTCGGGCGTGTCGCGTAGATTGAACGCAACACAAGACCGCATGGATCCTGCTCGGTGTTGGTGGTGCCCGGCGGTTCGCCGGGCCGATCGGGTCTCACGGTTCGGTGCGGCCGCATGCAGCAACTACCGAACGAGAAGTGAAACGCGATTCAGTAGTCAAGATGTGGCGCACCCCGGCGACCCGGCCGGAGCAACCGAACTATCTTGACAGAACCCTGGGTGTGCGCCAAATCGGACCGTCGTCAGGCGTCTGAGGAGCTGGTCCGGGACGTCCGCCGGTAGCAGAGGTCGGTGATCGTGCGACCCGCCTCGAGTCCCTTGCGCTCGAACTTGGTCACTGGCCGCTCCGACCAGCGGGAGACCTCGCCGCCCTCGAGCGCCGGCTCGGCATCCAGGATCTCGCGCATCTGCTCGGCGTAGTCACCCAGTCGGTCGCCAGCCGCCAGACGGCGCCCGGCGCCAGCCGCGCGGCGGCCAGCGCGGCGAAGGAGGCGTTCACCAGCCGCCGCTTGTGGTGCCGGGTCTTCGGCCACGGGTCGGGGAAGAACGTCCAGAGCTCCGCGACCGACCCCGGGGCGAGGAGGTGTTCCAGGGACCAGGCGGCGTCGATGGAGCAGAACCGGACGTTCGTGGCGCCCGCGGCCGCCACCTCTGCCAGACCGGCGGCGATGCCCGGCCTCCACACCTCCAGCGCGAGCACGTCGTGGTCGGGCCGCGCCGCGGCCAGCACGCCGGTGGCTTCACCGACGCCCGGGCCGATCTCCACGATCAGCGGCGCTTCTCGGCCGAACCAGTCGCCCAGGGCGAAGCGCCGGTCGTCGACCGCCTCGTCCGGGATCACCCACTGCTCGCCGTGCGCCTCCCAGGCCTCGGCCTGCGACGGCGTGAACCGGGCGCCCCGACGCGAGTAGCTGAGCACCTCACGCATCCGGCGACCGTCCTCGGTCAGCTTCTGGTGCGGGCGCGCCGGCCTGCCGGCCACGGGGACGTCATACGAATCGGGCGTCATAGCGACCACAACGTATGACGTCCCGGGGCAGCGCCGGTCAGGAGGTCGGAGTGACGCGGAGCCGCAGGGTGCCGGTCGTCTCCGGCCCCGGGGTGAGAACGGCGACATAGGGCGTATCGGCAGCCCACAGCCGCGTTGACAGGGAGGAGTTCCCGAGGCCGGCCGTCATGTCCCAGCACCCGTTGGGGCCAGGCGGTCGGCCGCAGTACACGCCGCGCTGCGCAATGGCCGTCAGCCCCCATCCGCCGGACATGTCGACGTCCTCGGCGGTGAGCTCGTAGCGCTCGTGCCCGGACAGGTCGAGGGGCAGCACGAGCATCTCGCCCGGCTGGGCGGTCGTGAAGGTGGACGCGGTCCCGTCACCACGAGCGGGCGGCAGCTCCCGGACCGACGAGAGGGACAGTTGCGCGGTCGCTGCCAGCGTGGATTCCGTCGGTGTGACCACCAGGCGATAGTCACCGGCGCTAGGGAGTCGCCACAGTCGAGAGAGCGTCGATCGGGTCATGGTGCCGTCAGCAGCATGGAGCCCGAAGTGTGCATCCCTCAGCACGGCATCGTCGCCCGAGGTACGCAGGCGGATCCACTGGCCCTGCGCTCCGGAGAACTCCAGCTGGTGCGACCTGCGCGGCTCCTCACGTCCGTCAATCTCGACCGGAGGGCCGTCCACGGTGGCCTCGTGGGGGGATGGCGTACTTGCCCGCCACACCGCGCTCCGCTTCGGGAAGAGCACCACGCGATCACCCGCCCCGAGCGGCGCCCCGCCCCAGGGGCCGTAGCGTGTCACTCAGCGGCAAGCCCGCCTGCAGGAAGAGCGGTGGTCGGAAGTAGTCATCAGGACTCTTGTACAGCAACGGCCCGGTGGGCGGCAGCACGGCACGCATCGGGAACCCGCTGCCGTCCGCGCGGCGCACGGTGGCGAGCGCGTCCACGGGCACGATGACCCGGAAGGCGACCTCGACCCCCCGCCGCCGGGCGAAGCTGCGAGCCGCGCTGTCCACAGGCAGGTCGCGCACTCGGAGGCGGGTCAGGCGGAGTTCCTGTCGGCTGGACGACTCGGCCGTCGGCATGAAGGCGAGCTGCTGCCAGCCCGTCCTGCGCAGCCTGATGTACCCCGCGCGGTTCGGCTCGATGCTTCCTCGGTGGGTACGAAGCACGAACACGCTGTCCCGCGGCTCGTGGCCCTGTGGGGTCGCCAGCCGCACCTGCTGGCCGCGCTTCCCCCTGAACCGGACCAGTACCCGCTGGTCCGGGTGGCGCTGACGAACCACGTCGCCGTAGTCGAGCGTCACCGTCTTCTGCGGCTGCTCCCGGCGCTCACCCGCCGGCGGCTCATCCGCGGCGGCCGCGCTGAGGCCGCTGATGACCAGACCCGCCACCACCAGCACCGTCGCTCGCGCTATCGACTGCATGATGCCTCCGCTGACGTCGTATCCGCGCTCGAAAGTACCTCAGCGGCGACGCGGGCGAAACGGTTGATCACCCGCGATCTGCGGACGCACCCTCGCGGCGGACCCGGACCTGACCCTAGATTGCTCCGATGATCGATCGGAACCGGCTGGCGGCGCTACGGAGCGACGAGGAAGCGACGCTTCGAGGACCTGCACCCCCGGTCCGGTGAACTGGCACGGCGAGGCCGAGCGAGTGCTGCTCGCCGGGGTGCCGATGCCCTGGATGACGCGGTGGCCGGGCGGGTTCCCTGTCTTCGTCGAGTCGGCGTCGGGCGCCAGGCTGACCGACGTCGACAACAACGAGTACGTCGACCTGTGCCTGGGTGACACCGGCGCGATGACCG
Source organism: uncultured Actinomycetota bacterium (assembly GCA_963806945.1). GTDB lineage: Bacteria > Actinomycetota > Actinomycetes > Propionibacteriales > Nocardioidaceae > Nocardioides. The sequence continues at coordinate 636,930 of CAWDZH010000007.1, read as the reverse complement.
GACATGCGTTGCCCCAGGTCACCGAGGCCCTCGCTGCGCAGGCAGGGCGCGGCATCACCACGATGCTGCCCTCGCCCGACGCCGGCTGGGTCGCCGACGAGCTTGCCCGCCGGTTCGGCCTCCCCACCTGGCAGTTCGCGATGTCGGCGACCGATGCGAACCGGTTCGTGCTGCGGTTCGCCCGCCACCTCACCGGTCGGCCGCGGGTCGCGGTCATGGACTGGTGCTACCACGGCACCGTCGACGAGACCCTGGCCGTGCTGGACGGCGACCGGGTCGTGCCTCGACCCGGCGCCCTCGGCCCGCAGGTGCCAGTCGCTGACACCGACCGCAGTGGTGCCGTTCAACGACGCGGACGCCCTGGACCGGCGGCTGGCGCAGGGCGACATCGCGTGCCTGCTGATGGAACCGGCGCTGACGAACATCGGGATCGTGCTGCCGGAGGACGGTTATCTCGCGGCGGTCCGTGAGATCACCCGGCGTCACGGCGTGCTGCTCGTGAACGACGAGACGCACACGCTGTGTGCCGGGCCGGGCGGCGCGACGGCGGCCTGGGGCCTCGATCCGGACCTGCTCGTGGTCGGCAAGCCGATCGGCGGCGGGATCCCGGTGGCGGCGTACGGCATGTCGGCCGAGGTCGCCGACCGGCTGTCCGGCCCGCATGAAGGGCCACGAGATCGACGTGGCCGGGGTCGGCGGAACGCTCACGGGCAACGCCCTGGCGCTGGCCGCGGTCAGGGCCACCTTGTCGTCGTGCCTGCGCGAGCAGGACTTCGCGGTGGCCGTGCCGCTGGCGGAGCGGTTCACCGACGGCGTGGCCGGCGTCATCGCCGAGCACGATCTCCCCTGGCACGTGCAACGACTCGGTTGCCGTGCGGAGTACTGGTTCGGTGCGCCGCCGCGCGACGGTGCGGCCGCTGCGGCGGCCGTCGACGAGGACCTGGAGGGCTTCCTGCACTTGTGGTGCCTCAACCGTGGGGTCCTGCTCACCCCGTTCCACAACATGGCGCTGTTCAGTCCGAGTCACAGCGCGGCGGACGTCGACCGCCACACCGGGGTCTTCGCCGAGGCCGTCGCCGCTCTCGCCCGAACTGCGGGCTGACCGATACCTGCGGTCCCCCCGGGGGCGCGTCAACCTCGGCTCCTCGGCGTCGGTGGTGTCCATCGTGATCATGCCCAGTGTGAGTGTCATGGCATCGGGCCCCGGAGACGACGAAGCCCCCGAGCCACGAGGCTCGGGGGCGACGACGGGTGGTGCTAGAGGATCACTTGGTGATCTTGGTGACCCGACCGGCGCCGACGGTGCGGCCGCCCTCGCGGATCGCGAAGCGCAGACCCTCGTCCATGGCGATCGGCTGGATCAGCTCGACGGACATCTCGGTGTTGTCGCCGGGCATGACCATCTCCTTGCCGTCGGGCAGGGTGACGACGCCGGTGACGTCCGTGGTCCGGAAGTAGAACTGCGGACGGTAGTTGTTGAAGAACGGCGTGTGACGGCCACCCTCCTCCTTCGAGAGGATGTAGACGCTCGCCTCGAAGTTGGTGTGCGGGGTGGTGGTGCCGGGCTTCACGACGACCATGCCGCGCTCGACGTCCTCGCGCTTGGTGCCACGGAGCAGCAGCCCGACGTTCTCGCCGGCCTGACCCTCGTCGAGCAGCTTGCGGAACATCTCGACGCCGGTGACGGTGGACTTCTGCGAGCCCTCGCGGATGCCGACGAGCTCGACCTCCTCGTTGACCTTCACGATGCCCCGCTCGATGCGGCCCGTGATGACGGTGCCACGACCGGTGATCGTGAAGACGTCCTCGACCGGCATCAGGAACGGCTTCGAGGTCTCACGCTCGGGAGTCGGGATGGCCGTGTCGACGGCGTCCATGAGCTCCTTGATCGACTCGCCCCACTTCTCGTCGCCCTGCATGGCCGGGAAGGCCGCAACGCGCACGACAGGGATCTCGTCGCCGTCGAACTCGTACTCGGAGAGGAGCTCGCGCACCTCCATCTCGACGAGCTCGATGAGCTCCTCGTCGTCGACCATGTCGCACTTGTTCAGCGCCACGACCAGGGCCGGCACGCCGACCTGGCGGGCGAGCAGCACGTGCTCACGCGTCTGCGGCATCGGCCCGTCGGTGGCGGCGACCACGAGGATCGCGCCGTCCATCTGCGCCGCGCCGGTGATCATGTTCTTGATGTAGTCGGCGTGACCGGGGCAGTCGACGTGGGCGTAGTGACGCGCCTCCGTCTGGTACTCGACGTGCGCGATCGAGATCGTGATGCCGCGCTGACGCTCCTCGGGAGCCTTGTCGATCTCGTCAAACGCCGACGCAGCATTCAGGTCGGGGTGCTTGTCGTGCAGCACCTTCGTGATCGCCGCGGTCAAGGTCGTCTTGCCGTGGTCGATGTGACCGATCGTGCCGATGTTGACGTGCGGCTTGGTCCGCTCGAACTTCGCCTTAGCCACTGTGGGCTCCTCCTGGTGTGGTTGTTACTTGGCTCGTACGTTGGTGGTGGTGCTGTGGTGCCGAGGGCTCAGGACTACTCGCCGCGAACCTTCTTGATGATCTCGTCGGCGATGTTCGAGGGAACCTCGGCGTACGAGTGGAACTCCATCGAGTACGAAGCCTGACCGGAGGTCTTGGACCTCAGGTCGCCAACGTACCCGAACATCTCGGACAGCGGCACGAGGGCATCGATGACCATGTCCCCGTGACGCTCCTCCTGGGCCTGGATCTGCCCACGGCGGCTGTTGATGTCGCCGATGACGGTACCGAGGAAGCTCTCGGGCGTGATCACCTCGACGGCGAACATCGGCTCGAGCAGCACCGGCTTGGCCATCCGGGCGGCCTCCTTGAAGGCCTGGTTGCCCGCGATCTTGAAGGCCAGCTCGGAGGAGTCGACGTCGTGGTAGGCGCCGTCCTCGAGCGTGAACTTCACGTCGACCATGGGGTAGCCGGCGAGGACGCCGAACTCCATGCCGTCCTGGCCGCCCTGGTCCACCGAGGGGATGTACTCCTTGGGGACCCGGCCACCCGAGACGTTGTTGACGAACTCGTAGCCCGCGCCGGTGCCGGTCTCGGGGTCCACGTTGGGACCCAGGTTGACGACGACCTTCGCGAACTGGCCAGAGCCGCCGGTCTGCTTCTTGTGGACGTAGGTGTGCTTGAGGACCTCCTTGCGGAGGGTCTCCCGGTAGGCGACCTGCGGCTTGCCGACGGTCGCCTCGACCCGGAACTCGCGCTTCATGCGGTCGACCAGGATCTCGAGGTGGAGCTCGCCCATGCCGGCGATGATGGTCTGCCCGGTCTCCTCGTCGGCCTTGACCGTGAAGGTCGGGTCCTCGTCGGAGAGCCGCTGGATCGCGGTGCCCAGCTTCTCCTGGTCGCTCTTGGTCTTCGGCTCGATCGCGACCTCGATCACGGGGGCCGGGAACGTCATCGACTCGAGGATCACCTGGTGCTGGGGGTCGGACAGGGTGTGGCCGGTCTTGGTGTCCTTCAGACCCATCACGGCCACGATCTGGCCTGCGCCGACCGACGCGATCTCCTCACGCTTGTTGGCGTGCATCTGGTAGACCTTGCCGATTCGCTCCTTGCGGCCGTTGACCGAGTTGACCACGGTCGCCCCGGCCTCGAGCTTGCCGGAGTAGACCCGGACGTAGATCAGCTTGCCGAGGTGCGGGTCAGTGGCGATCTTGTAGGCCAGCCCGGAGAACGGCTCGTCGTCGGACGGCTTGCGGATGATCTCCTCGTTCTCGTCCTTCACCGAGTGGCCGATGATGCCCTCGATGTCGAGCGGGGACGGGAGGTACTTGACCACGGCGTCGAGCAGGGGCTGCACGCCCTTGTTCTTGAACGCCGTGCCGCACAGGACCGGGTTGAGCTTGTCGGCGAGCGTGGCGCGACGGATCGCGGCCTCGAGCTCCTCGACGGAGAACTCACCCTCCTCGAGGAACTTCTCCATGATCACGTCGTCGGCATCCGACAGCGTCTCGAGCAGCTTCTCGCGGTACTCCGCGGCCTGCTCGGCCAGGTGGGCGGGGATCTCCTCGATGTCGTAGTCCTCACCGATCGTGGTCTCGCCACGCCAGGTCAGGGCACGCATGCCGACCAGGTCGACGACGCCGATGAAGTCGCCCTCGGCGCCGATCGGGAGCTGGAGGACCAGCGGGGTGGAGTTCAGGCGGTCGACCATCATGTCGACGCAGCGGAAGAAGTCGGCGCCGGTGCGGTCGAGCTTGTTCACGAAGCACATCCGCGGCACGGCGTACTTGTTGGCCTGGCGCCAGACCGTCATGGTCTGCGGCTCCACGCCGGCGACACCGTCGAACACCGCGACCGCACCGTCGAGGACGCGCAGCGAGCGCTCGACCTCGGCCGTGAAGTCCACGTGGCCGGGCGTGTCGATGATGTTGATCTGGTGGTCCTTCCACCAGCACGTCGTCGCGGCGGAGGTGATCGTGATGCCACGCTCCTGCTCCTGCTCCATCCAGTCCATGACGGCCGCGCCGTCGTGGACCTCACCGATCTTGTAGGAGATACCGGTGTAGAAGAGGATGCGCTCGGTGGTCGTGGTCTTACCGGCATCGATGTGCGCCATGATGCCGATGTTGCGGACCTTGTGCAGGTCCGTAGTGATGTCGACAGCCACTGTCGTCAGCGTCCTTAGAAGTCGTCGTTCGATGGTCGGCGGGCGGTCACCGAGGTGGCCACCCGCCGTACGTCACCAGCGGTAGTGGGCGAAGGCCTTGTTGGACTCGGCCATCTTGTGCGTGTCCTCGCGCTTCTTCACTGCGGCACCGAGGCCGTTGGAAGCATCGAGGATCTCGTTCATCAGGCGCTCGGACATCGTCTTCTCACGACGAGCCGCGGCGTAGCCGACGAGCCAGCGCAGCGCGAGCGTCGTGCCGCGCGTGCCCTTGACCTCGATCGGGACCTGGTAGGTGGCGCCGCCGACGCGACGGGACTTGACCTCGATGGCGGGCTTCACGTTGTCCATCGCTCGCTTGAGCGTGACCACCGGGTCGGTACCGGTCTTCTCGCGGCAGCCTTCCAGCGCGCTGTAGACGATGCGCTGCGCCACCTGCTTCTTGCCGTCGCGAAGAACCTTGGAGACCAGCTGGGTCACCAGCTGCGACCCGTAGACCGGGTCGACGTCGAGCGGCCGCTTGGGAGCGGGACCCTTGCGCGGCATATCAGCTCTTCTCCTTCTTCGCGCCGTAACGGCTGCGAGCCTGCTTGCGGTTCTTCACGCCCTGGGTGTCGAGCGTGCCGCGGATGATCTTGTAGCGGACACCGGGCAGGTCCTTCACACGACCGCCACGCACGAGCACGATGGAGTGCTCCTGCAGGTTGTGTCCGACGCCCGGGATGTAAGCGGTGACCTCGACGCCACTCGACAGGCGCACGCGGGCGACCTTGCGGAGAGCGGAGTTCGGCTTCTTCGGGGTGGTGGTGTAGACGCGGGTGCAGACGCCGCGGCGCTGCGGAGACCCCTTCAGGGCAGGTGTCTTGTTCTTCGACACCTTGTCCTGGCGGCCCTTGCGGACCAGCTGATTAATGGTGGGCACCTGGGTGGTTCCCTTTCTTTTGCCTGATCTGTACCCGGCACGGTGCCGGGCACGTGGTCTTGCCTGTGATGCGTGTGCCTGTGGTGAGTGCGCCGGCGGAGCCGAGAGGTCCGGGCGCGCGCAACGGTCTGGATGTCCCAGACACGAGGATCGATGCTACTCGGCGCCCTGACGGGGGTCAAAACGGCGAATCACCCCGCAACGGGCTCCGGAATCGCGATCCCCCGGGGTGTCTCCAGCGCGCTTCTCACGGGCGCGCTGGGCACGCCAGTAGAGGCCGGTCGAGGCGAGCACCCCGAGCGCGGTCATGGAGCCCCCGACCAGCAGGGTCCAGCGGGCGCCGGCCACCTCGCCGATCCACCCGATGAGCGGCGCGCCGAACGGCGTGCCCCCGATGAAGATCATCATGTAGAGAGCCATCACGCGACCCCGCATGCCGGGATCGGTGTGGAGCTGCACGAACGTGTTCGCGGCCGTGATCATGGTGAGGGCGCTCAGCCCGAGCAGTGGGGTCATCAGCGCGAAGGTGAGGTACGTCGGCATGAACGCCGCCACGATCTCCAGCGCCGCGAACGACAGCGCCGCAGCGATGACCAGCCGGTGGCCGACCCGGACCCGGCGTGCCGCGACCAGCGAGCCGGTCAGTGAGCCCACGGCGAGGAAGGTGCCGAGAAGCCCGTACTCGGTGGCGCCCTTGCCGAAGACCTCGGTCGCCATCAGGGCCGAGGTCAGCTGGAAGTTCAGTCCGAAGGTGCCGGCGAAGAACACGACCGCCATGATCAGCATCAGGTCGGGTCGACCCAGGACGTACCGGACGCCGGCCCGGATCTGGCCGGGCTCGCGTCGCACCACGTCGGGGCTGTGGAGCGTGCGCTCGTCGAGCGAGCGCAGCGTGAGGATCGGAGCGGCATAGCTCACGGCGTTCACCAGGATGACCCAGCCGGTGGCGACCACGCCGCCACCGAGTGCGGCGATCGCGACCCCGGCCATCGCCGGGCCCACGAGCCGGGCGGCGTTGAAGCTGGCCGAGTTGAGCCCCACCGCGTTGCTGAGGTCGTCGGCATCCACGATCTCGGAGACGAAGCTCTGCCGAGCGGGGGCATCGAACGCGGCGGCGACCCCGAGCACCAGGGCGAGGACGTAGACGTGCCAGATCTGGGCGGTGCCGGTCACGGCGAGCAGACCGAGGACCAGCGCGGGGACCGCCATCCCGAGGTTGGTGAGCTGGAGCAGGCGCCGCTTGGGGAGCCGGTCGGCGATCAGGCCGGCCATCGGCGACAGCAGCAGGAACGGCAGGAACTGGAGGCCGGTGGTGATGCCGATGGCGACACCGCTGTTGGCGGTCAGCTGCAGCACCAGCCAGTCCTGGGCCACCCGCTGCATCCAGGTGCCGGTGTTCGACACCACCCCTCCCGCGGCGTAGCGGCGGTAGTTGGGGTTGCGCAGGGAACGGAACGTGGGACTCAAGTAGAAGAAAGCCTTTCGAGGATCGGGGCCGCCTCGCGCAGGACGGCTCGCTCGTGGGGAGTGAGGCCGGCGAGCTGCCGGTCCAGCCAGGCGTCACGGCTGCGACGGTCGGCGAGGACGGTCGTGGTGCCGGACTCGGTGAGCGCCACCACGACCTGTCGCCCGTCGGTGTCGTGGGGGCGGCGGGTGACGTGGCCGCCCTCCTCCAGGCACGTGATCGTCCGGGTCATCGACGGCGGCCGGACTCGCTCGAGCGTGGCCAGCTCGCCGACGCTCAGCTCGCCGTGGCGGTAGAGGGACCCGAGCACGGCCATCGCGCCGAGGCTCAGCTCGTTGTCGGGGTGGCGCTCGTGGGCCAGTCGCCGGCGCAGTCGCATGACCGAGAGCCGGAGCTGGGAGGCCAGCCCGGCATCGGTGCGCGCTGCCTTCTCAACCGTGGGAACCATGTCGTTAGCCTAACTCATTACCCTGGCTAACTATTCCCCTCAGGTGAGCAGCGAGGTGAGCGGCTCGATGCAGAAGTAGACGACGAACAGTGCCGCGACGACCCACATCAACGGGTGGACGGCACCGACCTTGCCCCGCACCGTCTTGATCAGCACGTAGGCGATGAAGCCGGCACCGATGCCGACCGAGATCGAGTAGGTGAACGGCATCAGGACGATGGTGAGGAACGCCGGGATCGCGATCTCGACGTCGTCCCAGTCGATGCCCTTCACCTGCTGCATCATCAAGAAGCCCACGAGCACCAGCGCCGGCACGGCGGCCTCGGAGGGAATGGCCGAGACGATCGGGGTGAAGAAGGTGGCCAGCAGGAACAGCCCGCCGGTCACGATCGAGGCCAGGCCGGTGCGCGCGCCTTCGCCCACGCCGGACGCCGACTCGATGTAGGAGGTGTTCGAGGAGACGCCGCCGGCGCCACCCGCGATCGCTGCGATCGAGTCGACCACCAGGATCCGGTCGGTGTGGGGCGGCATGCCCTCCTCGTCGTTGAGACCGGCCTCGGCGCCGATGGCGGTCATCGTCCCCATGGTGTCGAAGAAGTCGGCGAGCATGAGCGAGAAGACGAGCAGCAGTGCGGCCACGACGCCGATGGAGGAGAACGCGCCGAACAGTGAGAACTGGCCGAGCGTGCCGAAGTCGGGCAGCCCGACCATGTCGTCGGGGAAGTCGGGGACGCTCAGCCCCCAGCCACCGGGCGAGTCGACGGCGGCACCGAGATCGAGCACCGCCTCGATCACGAAGGCCAGCAGTGTGGTGGCGACGATGGCGATCAGGATCGCCCCCCTCACCTGACGCACCCAGAGCGCGACCACGAGCACCAGCCCGACCGCGAAGACGAGGACCGGCCAGCCGGACAGCTCGCCGTCCGAGCCGAGCTGGACGGGCACGGTCGTCCCCTGGGCGTCGGGGCGGCGGGTCACGAACCCGGCGTCGACGAAACCGATGAGCGCGATGAACAGGCCGATGCCGACCGAGATCGCGATCTTGAGCTGCTGGGGCACCGCCTGGAACACCGCGGTGCGGAAGCCGGTGAGGACCAGCACCAGGATCACGATGCCCTCGAGCACCACCAGGCCCATGGCGTCGGCCCAGGTCGACTGGGTCGCGATGGCGACGGCGACGAAGGCGTTGAGACCGAGGCCGGTCGCCAGCGCGAGCGGGAAGTTGGCGACCGCACCCATCAGGATCGTCAGGAGCCCGGCGACCAGGGCGGTGCCGGCAGCGATCGTCGCGAGGTTGGCCCCCTGCCCGTCGCCGCCTCCGAGGAAGGCCCCGGTCGAGTCGGGGATGAACCCCAGGATCAGCGGGTTGAGGACCACGATGTAGGCCATCGTCAGAAAGGTGACGACGCCTCCACGCACCTCCCGCGCGACGGTCGAACCGCGCTCGGAGATCTTGAAGAATCGATCGAGTCCAGCGACTCCGGGCCGGGTGCCGGCCGCGCGGCCGGGCTGCGTCTTCTCGTTCACGGCCCGCAGTCTGGCAGAGTGGTGACGTGGAGTTCCGCGACGACCAGCCGATGAAGCACGAAATCGGGAACCGCACCTACATCGTGGCCCAGGTCGAGCCGCTCGACGTCGACGGGGTCCGGACCGTGGAGGTCGGCTCCGCCCTCTGGCTGATCGGCTTCGTCGCCCTCCTCCCCTTCTACGGCGAGCTGCAGGACAACGGCCGTGTGTGGTGGCTCTGGGCCTGCCTGGCCGGCTTCGGCCTGGGCCTGTTCGGCCTCGAGTACTGCCGTCGGCGCCGCAAGGCGCGGGCCGAGCGCGATGCCGCCACCCTCGACTGAGGACGCCCCTTCCCGCTGGGCACTCGCCGGTGCGGCGACCGACGGGTACGGCGCGCACTTCGCACGGCTCGTGGCCGACGGTGAGGACGTCGACGGCGAAGCGCGACTGGCTGACGTCCTGCTTCCCCGCCGCGGCCGAGTCCTGGACGTCGGCTCGGGGATGGGCCGCGTCTCCGAGGCGTTGCGGTTGCGCGGCCACCAGGTGGTCGCCACCGAGCCCGACTCGGCATTGCGGGCGCAGTCGCTCTCGATGTATCCCGACCTCGCGGTGCTGCCCCACGCTGCGCTGCAGCTGCACCCGGCCGACCAGGGACGGTTCGACGTGGTGGTCGCCGTCGGCAACGTGATGATCTACCTGGGCGAAGGCACTGAACGCCCGGTGCTGGCGCGGTTCCGGGAGCTGCTCGCGCCAGGGGGTCGGCTGCTGGCGGGCTTCCACCTCAGCGCGGTGATGTCGGGCAGCCGCACCTACCCCGCGGCCGAGTTCGTCGCCGACGCCGAAGCGGCCGGTCTCAGGATCGATCAGCGGTTCGGGAGCTACGAGCTGCACCCGCCCGCCGATGACTACGCGGTCTGGGTGCTGTCGGCCCGCTGAGAGTCAGACGATCTCGAACTCGTCGTCACCGAGCGTGTCGAAGGCGTGGCCGGGCATCGGAAGCGGCTCGTGCTTCTTCTCCAGCTGCACCTCGGAGTGGGCACCGCAGCCGTGGTTCAACGAGACGACCCGGCCGTCATCGTTGGCGTTGCCGTTCGCGCAGACGCCGAAGGTCTCGGACAGTGGACCGGCCAGGCGCATCAGGAAGCCGCAGGTCGAGCAGATGTCGGGGGCCGACTGGGCCAGCGGCGCGTCCGGTCCGCCGTCACCGTCGTACCAGCGCTCCGCCGCAAGGTCGCGGCCCTCGGGCGACAACGTGCGGACGCGACCCAGCCCCAGGTCCCTCGCGACCTCGCGCACCTGGTCCCGGGCGTCGGTGTCGAGCGGGTCATCCCCGAACGAGTACGTGGGGACCAGCCGCGAGTCGTCCTCCTCGACGGGCAACAGGTCACCCGGCGACAGGTCACCCGGCTTGACCCGCTCCTTGTAGGGCACCCACGGCGGCGCGACGATCGCCTCGTCCCCGGGCACGAGCACGATCTCGTCGATCGTGACGGCCTTCTGCCGGCTGGCCCTCGTGACGGTGACCGACCAGTGCCAGCCGACGTACCCGCGTCGGGTGCAGGCGAACAGGTGGCTGACGAGGCGCTCACCCTCGACGACATGACCGAGGTGGTCGCCGACGTCGGCGGCCGGGGCCTCGTCGAGCAGCGCGGCGCGCGCGGTGTCGACTGCCCGGACGGCGACACTGTCGGCCTTGCTGCGCAGGAAGGGGCTCACGGTCGCATCATGACAAATCATTCCGGTCACTGTCAGGTCGGGGCGCCCTCTGTCTCACCTTCGGGGGCATTGGGCAGGATGGGGCCATGACCGACCAGCGACCCGAGGAGGGGGATCCGGCCCCCGGGACGGGCGCTTCCCGGGCCCGCAACGTCGGGCGCGGGCTCTCCACGGGCGCGCGGGCGACGGGGCGCGGGGTGGCGGGGGCGGCGAAGGTCACCGGGCGCGCCGGCGCGTACGCCGGACGACAGGCACGCCGGGCCGCGCGCGCGGAGGGTGCCGGGGCCTCGGGGCTGTCACGCCTCATCGAGCTCCACGCGTTCAATGCGATGGGCGACACCGCGGTGGCGATCTCGCTGGCCGGCACCCTGTTCTTCCAGGTCCCCACGGGCGAGGCCCGCGGCCAGGTGGCGCTCTTCCTCGCACTGACGATGCTGCCCTTCGCCATCGTCGCGCCGCTGATCGGGCCGTTCCTCGACCGCTTCAGCCACGGCCGCCGCTGGGCCATCGGCAGCACCATGGCGCTGCGCGGGTTCCTCTGCTGGGCCCTCGGGACGGCCGTGATCACCCAGTCGGTGTGGCTGTTCCCGGCCGCGCTGGGAGTGCTGGTCTCGTCCAAGGCCTACGGCGTCACCAGAGCCGCGGCGGTGCCGCGACTGGCACCGGACCACCTGCCACTGGTGAAGGCCAACGCCCGCACCTCGCTGGCCGGGGTGGTGGGGGCCGCCGTGTCCGCCCCGATCGCCGGAGCGCTCTCCGTGCTCGGACCCGAGTGGTCGCTGCGTTTCGGCTTCGTCGTGTTCGTGCTCGCCACGATCTGGGCGATCCGGTTGCCGGAGAAGGTCGACTCGAGCCTCGGCGAGGGGACGATGACCCTGCTTCCGGGCTCCAGCCACCCTGCCGACGCGTCCCGCAGGCCCCGGATGCGCATCCCGTCGGCGGTGGCATTCGCGCTGCGCGCCAACTGCGGACCCCGCTGGCTGTCCGGCTTCCTCACCATGTTCATGGCGTTCCTGCTCCGCGAGAACCCCATCGGCGACCTGAGACCCGAGCTGCTGCTGGGGTTGGTCATCGGCGCTGCGGGGGTCGGAAACACCCTGGGCATCGCCGCCGCGTCCGTGATCAAGCGGCTGAATCCGTCGGTCACCGTGGTGATCGTGCTGCTCGCCGACGCCGGGATGACCCTGGTGGCGGCGTTGTTCTACAGCCTGGTGCCGTTGATCCTGCTCGGCCTGACCGCCGGCCTCGCACAGTCGCTGGCCAAGCTGTCGCTCGACTCCACCATCCAACGCGATGTCCACGAGAGGATGCAGTCGAGTGCCTTCGCGCGCAGCGACACCACGCTGCAGCTCGCCTGGGTGATGGGTGGCTTCATCGGGATCGCGATCCCGCTCCTGCCGCGCCTCGGGCTCGGTGTCGCGGCCGTCGTGTTGACCACCTGGGCCGTGTTCGTGCTGGCCAGCCGACCCGCCGGCGCGGTTCGCATCGTTCCCCGCGGGTGAAGCGGGCCGCTAGAGCTCCAGCTCGTCGGCCAGCGCGCGCAACAGCTTGGCGGTGGGGCGTGCCGTCTTGGCGTCCGGGTGCCGGCCGCGGCGATAGCCCTCGCCGACGTCGTCGAGGAGCCGGATCGTGTCCTCCACGATCGTCGCCATCTCGTCGGGCTGCTTGCGCTTGGCGTGTGACTGGTTGCGCTGCACGGACTGGGGAGCGTCGACCACCCGCACCTGCAGCGCCTGCTCGCCGCGGCGCCCCTGCGCGATACCGAACTCCACGCGGGCGCCGTTCTGCAGCGTCGTGACGCCCTCGGGCAGCGCGTCCGCGTGCACGTAGACATCGGGACCGTCCTCCTGGGACAGGAACCCGAACCCCTTCGCGGGGTCGAACCACTTCACCTTGCCGCTCGGCACGCCACTGACCTTTCATCTCCGGCCGTGGACCCTCGCCACGGCGGCGCCCCACGATATGTCCCGCCGGTCGGCGTACGGCCCACCGGGTGTCACCCAGTGGTCGGTGGCGAGCCGGACGACGGTCAGATCAGGTCGTTGAGCGAGCCCGAACGGAAGCCGCGTGGGTCGACGGTGACCTGGTCGAAGCCGGCCTCCCGGACGTGGGACAGCAACGCGGCCTCGACGTCGGCGGGCAGCGGCAGTGCCTGGAGGTCCAGCTCCAGGGACGCCCGCTCACCGAGGTCGCGGACCCGCAGGTCACGCACGGGTACGCCGAGGGCGGTGGCCGTGTGGCGGACCGCGGCCTCGGCCCGCTCGACCCGTGCCAGCCGGTGGGGCGTCACCTCGATCCCGTAGGCGATCCGAGACGAGAGGCAGGCCGCTTGCGGCTTGTCCCAGGTGGGCAGCGACCAGTCACGGGAGACGGCCCGCACCTGGGCCTTGGTGAGACCGGCATCGGCGAGAGGAGTGATCGCCCCCCGTTCCGCGGCGGCGCGGATCCCGGGCCGGAACCCGGCGACCACGTCATCGGCGTTCGTGCCGGTCGCGACATGGCTGAAGCCGAGCTCGGCTGCGAGCGGCGTGAGCACCTCGAGCAGCTCGGCCTTGCAGAAGAAGCAGCGTTGACCGCTGTTGGCGCGATACCCCTCCCGGTCCATCTCGTGGGTCTGCGGAGTGAGCACCCGGACCCCCAGGGACTCCGCGAAGTCGCGCGCCGGGTCCCGTTCGGACTGCGGCAGCGAGCCTGAGTAGCCCGTGGCGGCGGCCACCGACTCCGGGCCCAGGGCGCGGACCGCGGCCGCGAGCAGCAGCGCACTGTCGGCGCCACCGCTGTAGGCGACCAGCACCGACCCGCGCGCCCGCAGGTCGGCTTCCAGCGCGGCCACGCGGAGGGCGAGCAGGTGTCCGGCGAACCAGTCCGGGAAGGCCGTGAGGTCGTCCAGGACGACGTCGGTGCCGGCAGCGACCAGCTCGGCTCGGGTGCAGCCGCCGGTGAGCACGGAGACGCTGGTGGCCCCCGCTGCGCGCGCGCCCTCGACGTCGTGGACGTGGTCCCCCACGTAGATGGAGCACCCCTCGCGCAGCAGCGACTCGGCCTTGCCGACACCCCAGACCTCCCCGGCGAGCGCGTCGTGATCGACCCCGAGGTGGTGCAGATGGCGCAGCGCGTTCGGAGTGAACTTCCCGGTGACCACGACCACCCTGCCGCCGGCGTCCCGTACGGCGGCGACGGCGGCCGTGGCTCCGGGCAGCAGCGGCACCGAGGTGATCGCGTGGTCGGGATAGAGGGTGCGGAACCGGTCGACGGCCGAGGAGACGGCCTCGGCCGCGAGGTGGGGTGCGAGCAGGTGGTCCAACGGAGGCCCGAGCCGGGCGGTCATCTCCCTCACCGGGAAGTCGATGCCGAGCTCAGCGCCCAGCGCCTCCAGCGTCGCTCCGAAGCCCGGCGTGGTGTCGATCAGGGTCAGGTCGAGGTCGAACCCGACCGACAGCGGCGCGGACATGGCCTCAGCGTAGGGCGGAGCGGGCGCGGGTCACGATTCCCCCGTCCGGCTGACCCACTTGCGCGAGTGCGAGAGACTGGCGGTTTCCGTCGACCGGAACAGGTGGGATCCGTGGTGCGTACGAGTGGCCGGCTCGGGTGGCGTCGATGCGCCTCCCTGGTCCTCGCGGCTGCCCTGGCACTGGTCCTGTCTCCCCTGGCCCCTGGCGCAGCGGCCGTGCGCAGTGCGGCTGACCCAGCCCAGCTGTACCTCGTCACCTTCGACGGCTCCGGCAGTGCCGGGTACCGCGGGCCGCTGCCGCTTGCCGTCTACCGCTCCGTGCTCACCGGGCAACAGGATCGCGCGTTGGCGGCGGTCGGCGCGCCGGCGACCGAGTATCGGTGGACGACCGCCCTGAGCGGTGTCGCGGTCGGCCTGACCACCGAGCAGGCCGACCGGCTGCGCGGCCAGGAGAACGTCCTGACCGTCGAGGCGAACGCCGTACGCACCCTCGCTGCCGCCTCCGCGACGGAGGCATCCGCGTCCGCCCCGGCCGGCCGGGGCGGACGGGGCGTCGTCATCGGTCTCATCGACACCGGCATCGCGCCCGAGAGTCCGCTCTTTGCCGACTCGCCCGGCCTGACACCCCGCACCGACCGCGGACCGTCGTTCGTCGGCCGTTGCCGGCCGGGCGAGGACTGGTCGACGCAGGTGTGCAACGACAAGGTGGTCGCCGCCGAGTGGTTCGTGACCGGTTTCGGCGAGGACCGGCTCGCCGCCGACGAGCCCCTGTCGGCCCGCGACGTCCGCGGTCACGGCACCCAGATGGCCTCCCTCGCCGCCGGCAACGCCGGGGTGTCGGTCAACGCTCCGGGTCTGCGCCGCAGCTTTGCTGGCGTGGCCCCACGGGCCCGGCTCGCGGCGTACAAGGCCTGCTGGAGCGCGCCCGATCCGGTCGACGACGGGTGCTCGACCGCCGACCTGGTCGCGGCCATCGATCGCGCCACCCGCGACGGTGTCGACGTCCTCAACCTCTCCGTGACCGGCACCCCCGGCATCGACACCGTCGAGCGGGCGCTGCTGGGGGCAGCCGAGGCGGGCATCGTCGTGGTGGCGGCCGCCGGCAACGACGGAGCGGGTGGCTACGCCACCCACGAGTCCCCGTGGGTCACCACCGTCGGCAGTCTGACCTCGACCACCCAGAACGGCATGGTCGGTTTCGGCGGGCGTCGGATGTCCGGGACCATGACCGGCCGGCAGTCGGTGACCGGCCGGGCCGTGGCGGGGCGCTCGATCCCGGCACCCGGCAGCGAGCGTGAGCAGGCCGCCCTGTGCGCCCCGGGTTCCCTCGACGCCTCCGCTGCCGCCGGTCGGATCGTGATCTGTGAACGCGGCACCATCGGACGGGTCGAGAAGTCCGCCGCCGTCGAGCGAGCGAACGCCGTCGGCATGGTGCTCGTCGACGACCGCGCCGGCTCACCGGCCCACGACCTCCACGCGGTGCCGACCGTGCATCTCGGCCGGAACGCCGGTCGCTCCTTCCTGCGGTGGTCCCGGCGTCACCCACGGGGCCAGGCCACGCTGCGACCGGTCGGACCGTCCGGCCGATCGGCCCGGGTCGCGTCCTCGTCCTCCGGCGGCGATCCGAACGGCGGTGTCCTCAAGCCCGATCTGGTGGCCCCGGGGACCGGGCTGCTGGCTGGCACCGTTCCCGACGCGTCCGGCTCTCGCTGGGCCCTGGCCTCCGGCACCTCCGCGGCGACCGCCTGGACCAGTGGCGCGGCGGCCGTGCTGCTCGCGCGTCGCGACTGGTCGGCACCGGTGGTGCGTTCCGCCCTGGCCACGAGCGCCGGCCGGGTCGGTGGCGTACTGCGCTCCGGTGCCGGGGCGCTACGACTCCAGCAGGCACTGCGCACCACGCTGGCCTACACCGCCGACCCCGGTGACTACCGCTCCTGGCTGCGCGGTGACCTCCGCGAGGTCAACACGCCCTCGCTGCTGGTCCCCGGTGCCGGCGCTGCCACCCGCCGCGTCACGAACGTCGGCGCCCGATCCGGCACCTGGCAGGTCTCGGTCACCGGCTTCGAGCGCCACGACGTCCAGGTCTCGCCCACGAGCCTGACCCTGCGCCCGGGGCGTTCGGCGCACTATCGCGTCCTCGTCAGCGGCGGGTCGCTCGTCGGTGGACTCGACGAGGGCGCCCTCGTGTGGACCGGATCGGACGGCGTCGAGGTCCGGATCCCGGTGGCGATCAGTCGCTGAGGGCACTCAGTCCGGTCACACCCGGTCAGGCCAGCCCGAGCTCGGCGGTCGACTTCTCCCGCATCTCGACCTTGCGGACCTTGCCGGTGACGGTCATCGGGAAGTCGTCCACCACCAGGACGTAGCGCGGGATCTTGTAGTGGGCGAGCCGGCCGGCGGCGAACGCGCGCACGGCGTCCGCGTCGAGCGGCTCGGCGCCCGCCCTCATCCGCACCCAGGCACACAGCTCCTCGCCGTACCGCTCGTCCGGGACGCCCACCACCTGCACGTCCTCGATGTCGGGGTGGGTGTGGAGGAACTCCTCGATCTCGCGGGGGTAGACGTTCTCCCCGCCACGGATGACCATGTCCTTGATCCGGCCGACGACGTTGCAGTAGCCGTCGTCACGCATCTCAGCGAGATCGCCGGTGTGCATCCAGCCGTCGGCGTCGATGGCTTCCGCGGTCTTCTCCGGGTCCTCCCAGTAGCCGAGCATCACGGAGTAGCCACGGGTACAGAGCTCGCCGGGCTGGCCGCGTTCGACGGTCTCACCGGTGCTCGGGTCGACGATCTTGACCTCCACGTGGGGGTGGACCCGCCCGATCGTCGCCGTACGCCGCTCGAGGTCGTCGTCGGCGCGGGTCTGCGTCGACACCGGACTGGTCTCGGTCATGCCGTAGCAGATCGAGACCTCCGTCATGTGCATGTCCTCGACACACCGCCGCATCACCTCGACCGGGCAGACCGACCCCGCCATCACGCCGGTACGCAACGTGGAGAGGCTTGACAGGGGGAACTCGGCGGAGCCGAGCAGCCCCTGCATGGCGATGAACATCGTGGGCACCCCGTAGATGCCGGTGCACCGCTCGTCGCGCACCGTTCGCAAGGTGATCTCGGGGTCGAAGCCCGGCGCCGGGATCACCATCGTCGCGCCGTGGGTGGTGCACCCGAGGTTGCCCATCACCATCCCGAAGCAGTGGTAGAAGGGCACCGGGATGCACAGCCGGTCCTGCTCGGTGAAGTTGATCAGCTCGGTCGTGAAGAAGCCGTTGTTGAGGATGTTGCGGTGGTTCAGGGTCGCACCCTTCGGCCGCCCGGTCGTGCCCGAGGTGTACTGGATGTTGATCGCGTCGTCGGGCGTGAGCGTTGCCATCCGATCGGCCACGGCGCCTGCTGGAAGCCACTCGCCCTCTGCCACGAGGGCCGCCCAGTCGTCGGTGTCGAGGTAGACCACCCGACGCAGCCCTGGGCACTCCTGCTCGGTCTCCGCCACCATCGCGCGGTAGTCGCTGGTCTTGAACGACGACGCCGACACGAGCAGCGACAGGCCGCTCTGGTTCACGGCGTAGGCGAGCTCGTGGGTGCGGTACGAGGGGTTGACGTTCACCAGGATCGCGCCGATCTTGGCCGTGGCGTACTGCGTCAGCGTCCACTCCGCGCAGTTCGGCGACCAGATCCCGACCCGGTCGCCGCGCGCCACCCCGGCCGCCATCAGTCCGCGCGCCAGCGCGTTCACGTCGCGGTCGAACTCTGCCCACGTCCACCGCCGCCCGCTCGCGACCTCCACCAGCGCCTCGCGCTCGGGATGGCGAGCCACCGTCGCTTCGAGGTTGGCCCCGATCGTCTCCTCCAGGAGCGCCGGGGTGGTCTCGCCGTGTGCAGTGGAGGGATCGACCATGCTCCGAAACGTACGCCGTCCGGCCGATGGGCAGGAAGGGCCCGAGGACGAACGCCCGGTGCTAGGTGCGGGTCAGTTCGAGGAACCGATACGAACCGTCATCACGCCCGCTCGGTTGACCCGGACCACGCGAACGGTGGTGCCGGTCTTGGGCAC
This sequence comes from uncultured Actinomycetota bacterium, assembly GCA_963806945.1. GTDB lineage: Bacteria > Actinomycetota > Actinomycetes > Propionibacteriales > Nocardioidaceae > Nocardioides. Next base: position 618,726 of record CAWDZH010000007.1, on the reverse strand, counting down.
GTCGACGCTGTACCAGCCGGGTTGGTACCGGCCCGGGTGGCCACCCCCTGAGGAGGAGTGCCCGTCGGCGCCGTACCACCAGTCCTCCATGTCGTCGAAGAGCGCCACGCCGCCCTGACGGGGCAGCCGGTAGGGCGCCCCGTTGTAGTGAAGCTCGGCCTTCGGCGTCGAGCTCAACGAGAACGTCGAGTCGCGCGTGGCGATGCGGGGCCGCAACAGCGAGCCGTCCACCGCGTGGTCGATCTCGGGGTGCGAGTCGACCGGCAGGATCTGGCCGCCACCGGGGTGGTCTCCCACGTTGTTGTCGGTGTAGGAGGTGTCCCAGTACGAGATCAGGGCGCCCTGGTTGTTCTTGAACCAGTCGACCCAGAGGGGCCGGTTTCGGTAGCCCGCGAAGTCGTACAGATGCTTCAGGATCTGGTCCACGCCGACGTACTGGCGGTTGTCCACGAAGTAGGCGTTGAGGAACGTGTCGACCTCGGTGCCGGTCGTGGTGAGGAACCCGTCGAGCGTCCAGGCTTCGTCGTCGGCCTCGGCGGTGCCGATGGCCTCGCCGGCCAGGACGACGTTGTCGACCTGGAAGCCCGGGAGCTGCTCGCTGGGGTCCGTGACGTAGCGCCAGCGCAGCGCGTCGGTGCCGTCCGGCACGGTCGCGGTGAGGTTGACCCATTCACCGCCGGTGTTGCCGCTGATCCCGACATCGTCGGGGTCGAGGCCACTGCCGTCGCCACCTTCGTACTGCTCGCTGGTCTGGACACCGGCCCAGGTGTCGCCGCCGTCGCCGGACGCCTCGAGGAGGGCGTAGTCGTAGCCGTCCTCGATCTCGTAGCGGACCTGGGCGGTCAGCTCTCCCCCACCGGCGACGTCGCGCGTCATGGTGTTGTCGAGATTGTTGCCCTGGTCGCTGTAGTAGTACTTCTCGCCGCATTCGGCGCAGGGCGCCCCCAGCTCGGAGACGACCTCCTTGTCGGGCAGCAGCACGACCACAGCTTCGGCGAGCGGTGAGGCATCCGAGGACTGCGACGGTCGGATCCTGTGCGTGGAGTTGAAGCCGGTCGCGGCCAGCTCGTAGTCGAGCCAGCCGAGCTGGAACTTGTCCCAGGCACCCATCGGTGACGCCCGGTCACCGACGCCGTCGTCCTGGGGCCGCGTGCCGCGCGACTGTGACATCAGGGACCAGAAGCCGACGCTGTTCTCAGCACCGCCCTGGTTGCCGGAGGTGTCATAGAGGTCGGGGAGGCCGAGGTCGTGGGCGTACTCGTGGGCGAACACGCCCAGGCCGCCGTTCTCGGGCTGGATGGTGTAGTCGTTCACCCAGACACCGGTCGGGTTGTCAGGGACTCGGACCGCGGCACCGCCGCCGTCCGAGAGGCCACCCATGCCGGCGTTGACGCCTCCGATCTGCGCCCCACCCAGGGGGCCGGTGCCGGCGGGCTCGATCTGGGCGTTCCACCGGTGGCTCCAGATGGCGTCGTCGCCGTAGATCGGGTCACCGTCGGCGGCATCCCGGCCGGCGTGGACGACCTGGAAGTGGTCGATGTAGCCGTCCGGCTCGTTGAAGTTGCCGTCACCGTCGAAGTCGTAGCGATCCACCCGGTCGAAGGTCTTGAGGTAGCGGGAGATCCGCCGCATGGACCAGCCGTCGTCCTTCTTCTTCTCCACCCAGTAGGCGAGCGAGTCGCGGATGAGGAACCAGGTGTTGTCGCACGCGACGCTGGGGCAGTCGTCGCGACCGTAGCGGGCCTGGTTGAAGGGGACCTTCACCCACTCGGTGACGGTGCCGTCGACGGAGTAGGTGCCGTTGGACTCGCGCTCGTAGAAGCCGCTCATCCGCCTGAAGTACATCCGCTTGTAGTGGTTCCGGCCGTAGTTCTTGCGCCAGTTGGTGCTGTTGTCCGTCTTGCGGTTCGGCTTCGGGATCTGGTTGCGCCTCGGTCCGTCGAAGGTGGTGGCGTTGCCCTCACCGTCGGGGAAGGCCGAGTGAGTGGTGTTCCCGAACTCCGCCAGGACCACGAAGATCTTCTCGGTGCCGGTGGTGGCTACGCGGCCGTAGACGCCCTTCGAGAGCCTCTCGGCGTCGCCCGAGCCACCGGTGCGCAGGCGCTTCTCGATCGCCGCCTGGCGGATCGCGTCGTACTTCTGCTTCCACGCCGGGGCAGGAAGGTCGTCGCTGCGGGCAGTGGAGTCGCTCTGCACGACCTCTGGTGCCGGGGCCGTCGCGGGCGCGGCCCCGACCGAGCCGGCGGTGAGTGGCAGCACGGCTGCCCCGACGAGTGAGGCTGTCGCGAGGGCGACGACCCGGTTCCTCTTCACAGCTTCCTCCCGTTGCTCACGACGATCCCCAGCGACGCCGAGGCACGACCCGACCGCGCCCGCGGTAGGTGGGGGGTGCCCGAGTCTCCCTGAACCAGATCCCGCCGCACCCCTCGAGGGGAAGGGTGCCACGGCATCCGTTATCGGACCGTGACTGCGCCTGTCACCCGTGACCGTGTCCCTTCACGCCGGCTGCCGGCGACTAGGTTGGACGGCATGGAGACCGAGGATGTGCTGGCCCTCGTCAAGCACGTCGCGGACGAGGTGGTGGTGCCGCGCTTCCGCGCTCTCGACTCGCACGAGGTGAGCGAGAAGGGGCCCGGCGACCTGGTCACCGTCGCGGACCGCGAGGCCGAGCGGCTCCTCATCGACGCCCTGGGCGCTGCCTACCCCGCGGCGGTGATGCTCGGCGAGGAAGCAACGGCCCTCGATCCCGGTCTTCTCGACCGCTTTCGCACCGCCGACCACGCCTTCACCATCGACCCCGTCGACGGCACCCGGAACTTCGTCCACGGCTCCCCCGACCACGCCGTGATGGTCGCCGAGATCCGCGGCGGCGAGACCGTGCGCAGCTGGATCTGGCAGCCGCAGCACCGGGTGGCGTACGTCGCGGAGAAGGGAGCCGGTGCCTGGCGGGACGGGGTGCGCGTCACCCGGCCGGCCGTCGGTGAGCGGCTGCGTGGCGTGACGTCGCGCCGGTCGTGGATCGGACGCGCCCTCGGGACCCTGACCGCGCTCGAGCTGACGTGGGTCTGCTGCGGCGTGGACTACCCCAAGCTGGTCGAGGGCGACGCGGACTACGCCGTCTACCGCAAGGGCAAGCCGTGGGACCACGCCCCGGGGTCGCTGTTGCTCAGCGAGGCGGGAGGCCACGTCGGTGGCTTCGACACCCGCGACTACTCACCCCAGGCCGAACCGCCCCGGGGGTTGGTCGCGGCCGCGGACCAGGCGACGTACGACCTGGTCCACGGCCTGCTGCCCGACCTGGGTTGAGGCTATTTCTGGCGACTCGACCCAAATCTCTGGCGACTCAACCTGAATCTCTGGCGACTCAACCTGCGTGGGCGTCGCGGACCACCCGGTCGTGGCGCAGCGACGACGCCTTGGTCTCCTTGGCGGCCAGGACCGCGATGACGGTGATCACCGAGGCGATCGTGACGTACACGCCGACCGCGAAGGTGTTGGCGTTCGCGATGTCGTCACCCAGCAGCTCCAGCGCGATGATCGGCGCCAGCGCCCCGGCGAAGATCGAGGCCAGCTGGTAGCCCACCGATGCCCCGGTGTAGCGCACCGAGGTGCCGAAGAGCTCGGAGAAGAAGGCGGCCTGCGGGGCGTACATCAGCGAGTGGAAGAACAGCCCGACCGTCACGGCGAGCAGCACGCTGCCGGACGTCATGTCCTCGAGCAGCCCGAAGAACACGAAGGACCAGGCGGCCACGCCGACCGCGCCGACGAGGTAGAGGGGACGTCGCCCCACCCGGTCGGAGACCGCACCGAGCGCGGGGATCAGGAAGAACTGGAACGCCGCGGCGATCAGCAGCATCTTCAGGATCAGGCCCTTGTCTGCCTCGAGGTAGGTGGTCACGTAGGTGATCGAGATGACCGTGAAGATGTAGTAGGAGATGTTCTCCGCCATCCTCATCCCCATCGCGATGAAGACCTCCTTGGGGTAGGTCCTGATCACGTCGAGGATCGGCAGGTGGGAGTCGCTCTGCTGCTTCTGCGCGATCTCGGCCTTCGCCTCCTGGTAGACCGGCGACTCCTCGAGCTGGAGCCGGACGTAGAGGCCGATCAGGACGAGCACCGCGGACAGCAGGAACGGGATGCGCCAGCCCCACGCCTCGAAGTCGGCGTCGCTCTGGACGGCGGCGAGCAGGAACAGCACGCCGGTCGCCATCAGGTTGCCGAGCGGGACGCCGGCCTGCGGCCACGAGGACCAGAAACCGCGGTTCTTCTCGTCGCCGTGCTCGGCGGCCATCAGGACCGCGCCACCCCACTCGCCGCCGACGGCGAAGCCCTGCATCAGCCGGCAGACCAGCAACAGGATCGGCGCAGCCACTCCGATCGTCGCGTACGTCGGCAGCAGGCCGATCGCGAACGTGGCGATCCCCATCATCATCAACGCGACGACCAGCATCTTCTTGCGGCCGACCCGGTCACCGAAGTGGCCGAAGACGATGCCGCCCAGCGGACGCGCGACGAAGCCGAGGGCGTAGGTGCCGAACGCCAGCAGCGTCGCGGTCACCGGATCGGACTCCGGGAAGAAGAGCGTGCCGAAGACCAGCGCTGCCGCCGAGCCGTAGAGGAAGAAGTCGTACCACTCGACCGCGGTACCGATCAGGCTGGCGAAGACGACCTTGACGATCGAGTTCTGCCCGGGGTCGGTGCCCGTGTCGTGAACAGAGGTGGACTGAGTGGTCATGCGGATGTTCCTTTCGGGGTGCGGTGCATCAGGCGGCGGTCCAGCCGCCGTCCATGAGGAAGGCGGAGCCGGTCACCGAAGCTGACGCCGGGCCGCACAGGAAGGCCACCATCTCGGCGACCTCCTCGGGCTCGACGAGTCGCTTCAGTGCCGTTCGTGCGAGGAGGACATCGTCGATGACCTCCGACTCGGGGATCTCGTGCGCCCTGGCCTGGTCGGCGATCTGGCCCTCGACCAGCGGGGTCCGGACATAGCCGGGGCACACCGTGTTGCTGGTGACGCCCCGGTCGGCGCCCTCGAGCGCGATCACCTTCGAGAGACCCTCGAGCCCGTGCTTGGCGCTGACGTAGGCGGACTTGTACGCCGAGGCGCGGTGCCCGTGCACGCTGGAGACGTGGACGACCCGGCCCCAGCCACGGCCGTACATCCCGGGCAGCACCTGGCGGGTGAGCCAGAACGGCGCGAGCAGCATCAGCCGATGGATCAGCTCGAACCGCTCGGGCTCGAAGTCCTCGATCGGGGCGACGTGCTGGATGCCGGCGCAGTTGACCAGGATGTCGGCGTCGAGACCCAGCTCGGCCACGGCCGCCGAGTCCGTGAGGTCGAGGGCCCGGTGGTCGGCGCCGATCGCGGCCGCCTGCTGAGCGGCCGCCGCCTCGTCGAGGTCGAGGATCAGTACCTTCGCGCCGCCCTCGGCGAGGCGGGACGCGACCGCGGCGCCGATGCCGCTCGCGCCCCCCGTGACGACCGCAGTACGGGCCGACAGCAGGCTGGCGGCGGTGGTGGACATCTCAGGCATGCCCCGACCGTAGGGGGATGACCACCCCGTCAGCCATGTGGCGAAGAGCTATACGACAGCCCGCCTGATGGTGCTGACCGCTACCTCAGGGCGGCGGCGAGGTCGTCCCAGAGGTCCTCGATGTCTTCGAGACCCACCGAGATCCGGAGCAGACCCTCGCCGGGTCGGGCCTCGGCCGCCACCGGACGGTGGGTCAGTCCGGCCGGGTGCTGGATCAGCGTGTCCACACCGCCGAGCGAGACCGCGTGGGTGATCAGACGGCACCCGGCAGCGACGGTGGCCGCGGCTGCGTGGCCACCGGCCAGCTCGAAGGCGAGCAGGCTGCCCGGTCCGGACATCTGGGTGCCGACCAGGCCACGGGGGTCGCAGTCCTTGCGGCCGGGGTAGAGCACCCGGGCCACGGCGGAGTGCTCGGCGAGCCGGTCGGCCAGCACTGCTGCCGTCTCCTGCTGGGCCCGGACCCGGACCGGCAGGGTCTGCAGTCCGCGGTGCAGCTCGTAGGCGGCGAGCGGATGGAGCAGGCCTCCGGTCACCGCCCGGACCTGGCGCAACCGCGTCACCCACTCGTCGTCACCGGCCACGACGCCGCCCATCGCGTCACCGTGTCCGCCCATGAACTTGGTGGCGCTGTGCAGGACCAGGGCCACGCCGTGGTGCGCCGGCTGCTGGAGCACCGGGGTCGCGAAGGTGTTGTCGACCAGGACCGGCACGTCGCCGGCCGCCGCCACGACCTCGGCCAGGTCGACCAGGTCGACGGTGGGGTTGGCCGGGGTCTCGACCACGACCAGGCCGGTGTCGGGGCGCAGCGCCCGGGCGATGTCGCCGGCCGCGGCCCACGTCACCTGCGTGCCGAGCAGGCCGCTGGCCAGGACGTGGTCGGTGCCGCCGTAGAGCGGACGCACCGCGACGACGTGCGGTCGTCCGGCAGCCACGGTGGCGAGCAGCGTCGCACTGAGGGCCGCCATCCCGGACCCGAAGGCCACCGCCCCCGGGAGGCTCTCGAGCGAGGCCACCGAGCGCTCGAACCGATCGACGTTGGGGTTCCACAGCCGCTGGTAGACGAGCGAGTCGCCGGCCTCGGGGCGGCCTCCGGTCGCGAGCCGCTCGTAGGCCTGCCCCCCGTCCTCGACGGAGGGGAGCGGGTAGGTCGTGGAGAGGTCCAGCGGCGGGACGTGCACGCCGAGCCCGGCGAGGTCGTCGCGGCCGAGGTGTACGGCGTCGGTGTCGAGTCGTCTCATGCGCACATGGTCCATTCCTGCGGCATTGGCCGCAACAGATGCGCTGATTCCACGTTGAATGCGATCTGCACCGCAGAATCTGCGAAATGTGCCGGTAGGATGGCGGGCATGCCGAAGGAAGTTTCGGGGCGCCTGCCCGGTCCTGCCCCCCGAGCCCGGCCCGCGCTCGACGAGGTCGACCGGGCCCTGGTCCGCGCGCTGCTGCGCGACGGGCGTACCCCGAATGTGGCCCTGGCCCGGGAGGCCGGGATCGCTGAGTCGACCTGTCTGGCGCGGCTGCGCAGCCTGCGTGAGCGCGGCGTGTTGAAGGGGGTCACCGCCGACGTCGACCTGGTGCGCCTCGGTCTGCCGGTGCAGGCCATGGTCGCGATCCGTTTCGCCGGGCACCTGCGAGCCGACGTCGACACCTTCGCCGCGGAGGTCACCGACCTGCCGGGGGTGCTGGCCACCTTCAACATCTCCGGCGCCGACGACTTCCTGGTCCACGTCGCCGCCGCGTCCCCGGAGGCGCTGCGCGACTTCGTCCTGGACAACCTCACCGGCCGGTCGGGCGTGGTCCACGCCGAGACCAGCCTGGTCTTCCACGGCTACCGGGGGCGCAACCTGTTGCCGTCCCCCTGACCCCGCAACCGGAGCACCCGGAGCGCCAGCTGCAGGTCGAGGGACCTGCCCGGCTCGCGCCAGCCCGGACCGAGCAGCTCACCGATCCGGTCCAGTCGCTGGGAGACGGTGTTGGGGTGGACGTGGAGGCCGGCGGCGGTGTCCTTGACCCGGCCGCCGGTGGCGAACCAGGTGTCGAGGGTCTCGCGCAGGCTGGTGCCCCGCTCGGTGTCGTAGTCCAGCACCGGCCCGAGCGTGGTCTGGATGTACGCCGCGAGCTGGTCGGGGCCGTTCTCGCCCAACAACAACCGCGCCAGACCCAGGCCGGCCGGGTCGCTGACCTCGCCGGCGCGACCCAAGGTGAGCAGCGTGTCCAGGCACCGTCTCGCCTCGGCGTACCCGTCGGCCAACCCCTCGGGATCGACCCGGCACACGCCGACCGTCGCGCGGCCACCCGCGGCGCCCACTGCGGTCGCCAACGCCTCCCCGACCGACCGCGGGTCCTCGCCCGGCACCAGCAGCACCAGCCGGCCGAGGTGGTCACCGGCGAGGCCACGATGGTCGCCGGCCAGCCGCGCGAGCACGCGAACGGCGGAGAACCGGGGCAGCCCCTCGACGGCCGCGACGGCGAGCACCAGAGGTCCATCCAGGGACAGCTGACGACGACGAGCCCGCTCACGAACCGCCGGCACGGCCTCGGGCCGGGCGTCGAGGAGATCGCTGAGCAGCTCACCGCCGAGTCGGTCCTCGGTCTCGGCGACCGTGCGGGCGAACAGGATGACCAGCGCGGTGACGAGCGCGCCCCGCTCGAGGGTCCGCCGCTCGGGCTCGGGCAGCGCGCGCGCCGAGTGGAGCACCAGGGTCGCGACGTGTTCCGGGCCGGCCAGGGCGGTGGCGACGTACGCCGTACCGGCGCGGTGGCTGCGCCCCGAGGCCAGCGAGGCCGGCACCACCGACTCCCAGCCCCGGGCCACGTCGCTTCCGGCCAGCAGCGCGCCGTCGGGGGCGTGGATCGCGAGGTCACCGCCGAGGATCTCCGCGAGCGTGGCCGCCACCTCGGACAGCTCGCCGCCGTCGACCAGGAGGTCGGTGAGCCGGTCGTGAGCGACCGCGGCACTCTCGACGGACGCGGTGTGCTCGGTCATGGTGCGGTGGGCGGCATCGAGGTCCGCGAAGAGCCGCGCGTTCTCGAGCGCGACCGCGGCGTGAGCCGCGAACGACGTGAGCAGGGTGACCTCGGAGGGCGGGAACGGTCGCACCGATCGGTGGACCGCGAGCAGCGCTCCGATCACGCGACCGTCGAGTACCAGGGGCACTCCCAGGATCGCCCGGATCCGCTCCCCCGCCACCGCCTCGTCGATGTAGCCGCGGTGCACGAACCGCTCGTCGGCCTGGTAGTCCTCGGTGAAGTAGGGCGCTCCGGTCTGGGCGACGAGCCCCAGCAGACCGGTGCCGAGCGGCAGCCGGAGCGAGCGGAACTCCGGGGTGAGCGCACCGTCGGTGACCTTCATGTACGACGCACCCTCGGGCTCGTCGTTGAGCGAGAGGTAGGTCATGTCGGCGTTGAGCAGCTGGCGGGCGCGGCGCACGATCGCGGTGAGGATCTCGTCGACGTCGCGGATCGCCGTCAGGTCGCTGGCGGTCTCGTAGAGGGCACGCAGCTCGGCCTCGCGTGACTGCCGGTGGGCCAGCAGCTCACGGATCCGGAGCGCCAGGTCGTACTGACGACGCAGGGCGTCGACCTCCGGGGAGCCGGCCGCCTCGGCGTCGGCGAGCACCTGGTCGAAGGCCGCCCGTGGCGCCTCGCCGTAGAGGAGTTCGAGGAAGGAGTCGTCCATGCGTCGTGGCCGCTCACGACTCGCGGGAGACGGTCATGCTGCGGTCGCCGAAGTGCACGACGTCGCCGGCGAGGAGGGTGGTCGGCTTGCCCGGCGGCAGCTCGCGGGCGACACCGGCACGGACCAGCACCGATCCGTTGGTCGAGCCGCGGTCCAGGACGACCAGGACCCCGTCGCGGGCGACCTGGAACTGGGCGTGGGTCTTGGAGACCGACAGGTCCTCCGAGACGAGGGGCACGAGGTGGCGGACCGGTTCACCGGGCCGGCCCTCGGGCCGCCGGCCCACCAGGCCCAAGCCCTCGACCAGGAACGTCTCGCCGGTGTCGAAGGCGACCCGCCAGGACGCCTGCGGCGGCGCCGCATCCTCCCCCGGACGGCCCCGCACGACGGTTCGCTCGGATTCCGGCGAGGACGAAGGGACCGGGCGGGGAGTGGTCGCGATGGGTTCCGTCGGCGGTGCCGGCGCCACTGCCGTGGCGGGCTGTCGCCGGGGCGGGGTCGGTGCCGCGGCCGGCGCCGGGGACGGGGCCAACCGCATCGCGGTCAGGTTGACGACCTGCCGTGGCGCCTCCTCGATGGCCGCCGCCCCGATCTCCGACGGGGGACGCACGTCCACCACGACGCCGTGCGTGAGGTGGTCGTGCCAGCCGCGCCGCTGCCGGCCACGGTCGAGGACCGCGGTCTGCGCGAGCATGGCGACGCCGAAGCCGAACGTCGGCAACGCCGCCACGGCGAGCACGAGGGTCCGCAGCAGCGCGGGCCCGAGTCCGATCGGCGTACCGCCGTCGGCACGCACCACCCGGAGCCCTGTCGCGGCCTTGCCCGGTGAGGTGCCGAAGATCCCCAGCAGCACCGAGGACCACAGCCACAGCGCGACGACGACGCCCAGGACCAGGAGGGCGCCGGGCCAGACCGCACCGTCGCCGAAGGACAGCCGGTAGGCCAGGTAGACCGCGCCCGCCAGGATCGGCCACGCAATCAGCCGGTCGATCGCGAACGCGTAGAAGCGGCGATCGAGGCCGGCGGGTGGCAGGGCCGAGACCGGCCCGGTCGGGACCGGCATCAGGGATCGATCACCTGGATCGTGACGCCGTCACCGAGGTCGATGATGGCGCCGGGGATCAACTGGACGGCGATGCCGGGGCGGAGGTCCTCGGGGGGCAGACCGGGCTGGACCAGGACGCTGCCGTTGGTGGAGCCGAGGTCGGTCACCACCGCGCTGCCGTGGTCGGCGCCGGCACCGGGTCGGATCTCCAGGTGGGTGGAGGAGATCTCCTGCGCGGGGCTGGCGACCGGCACCAGTCGAGGCTGGTCACCGGAGGTGAACCGGCGGGCCTCGGGCGCACGACCGACCAGGACGGTCCGGTCGACCTCGACGTCGTCACCGGTGGAGAAGACCAGTCGTGCCACCGGGCGGGCCAGGACGCCGGCCGCGGCGACCGACCCGGCATCGGTCCCGGTGACCGGGCCGGCCCGGGTGTCGTCGTCCTGGGGTGCCGCGGGAACGGGAACGGGCTCCGGCTCCGGCTCCGGGGCTCCGGCTCGCGGCTCCGGCTCCGGCTCCGGCTCCGGCTCGGCTCCCCGGCTCCGGCTCCGGGACGGGGACGGGGACGGGGACGGGGGCAGCCTCGGGCTGGAGAGGCGCGACGGGCAGGGCGGGCTCGACGACCTCGCTCACCCGCACCAACCCGCCGTTGATCGGCAGCGGGTGCCCGTCGCCCGCCTCGGCGCCGACGACGAGGCGGCTCGCGGTGACGTCGGTGAACGACCGCTCGGCCCAGGTGGTCGCGTGGGTTCCGGCGACCTCGGTGACGTCGTCACCGGTGGTGAACCACGCCCGGGCCTCGCCGCGGATGACGACCTTGGTCTGCCCGTCCTGCGAGGACACCAGGACGAACCCCGGCAGGTCACGCAGTCCTTGCGAGATGAGGGCGTCGAGGACGACGTCGAAGCCGGCGCCGTCGTCGACCATCGCCCACACGGCGCCGACGCGCTCCTTCTCCGAGGGCGGCAGCAGCACGGTGGCGTGCTCTCCGAAGATCCCGAACCATGCTCCGGGTCGGTAGCTGCGGGTCACGCTGTGGGTGGGGCTGGCATCGGTCACGGCAGGGCCCCCAGCTTCTGTTCGAGACTCAGGCGCTGCCGGTCGGAGTCGTAGTCCCTCACGTCGGCCCATCCCACCACATCGACGACCACCGCCGTGGCGTTGTCGTGTCCTCCGGCAGCCAGCGCCCGCTCGACGAGCAGGTCGGCGGCGTCACGGGGATCCTCGGCCCCGATGAGGACCTCGCCGATCTCGTCGTCGTCGATCAGTCCGCTGATCCCGTCGGAACACAGCAGGAGGCGCTCGACCGACGCCAGGGGCAGCAGGAAGTAGTCGGCGTCGGCGCGGTCTGGTCCGCCCAGGGCGCGGGTGATGACATGGCGATCGGGATGGGTGACCGCGTCCTCGCTGGTGATCGTGCCGGCATCGACGAGCTCCTGCACCACGCTGTGGTCGACGCTCACCTGGTCGAGGAGGTCCCCCTTGAGCCGGTAGATGCGGGAATCACCGACGTTGACCAGCAGCCACTTCGGTCCGCCGTCGTCGACCAGCAGGGCCGCGGCCACGGTGGTGCCGGGATACTTCCGGTTCGTGCCGTCGGCTCGCTGCGCGCCGTACTCGCGGATCCTGCGCTGGCACTCCCGCAACGTGGCCGCGACCAGGTCGCCCCCACGAGCGGGGTCGTAGCCGTCCTCGGCGAGCCGGCCGAACTCCTCGATCACGATCCGGCTGGCGACATCGCCGCCGTCGTGACCGCCCATGCCGTCGGCGACCACGAAGACCGGCGGCGTGGCGAGGTAGGCGTCCTCGTTCACCTCGCGCACGCGGCCGACGTCGGTCCGGGCGCCGTGTTGCGTCTCCACCTGCTTCATCCCACCTCCTGGGCGGGCAGCAGCGTACGGCCTCCCGGTCCCCGCGTGCCCGGTAGCGTGGGACGGATGCCAGGAGATGGGACGACCGGCGAGGGATACCGCACCCTCGCCGAGCAGCTGCGGGCGTGGCCCGAGGACCGGTTGACCCGGCTGTTGCGCGCCCGTCCCGATCTCGCCACTCCTGCTCCTCACGACTCCGGCCAGCTGGCGTCCCGGGCCGCCACGCGGACCTCTGTGGTCCGGGCCCTCGACCAGCTGAGCACGATCGAGCTCTCCGTCCTTGATGCCCTCGTGGTGGCCGGCCAAACCCCCGCGGGCCAGCTTTCCTCCCTCGTGTACGCCGACGGTGCGGTCGTCGCCGCCGCCGCGGAGCGGTTGGTCGACCTGTGCCTGGCGTGGCAGGCGACCGGTGGCCTGCGGCCGATGACCGGGGTCGTCGAGGCGATGGCCGCCGGCACCCCGGGCACCAGCGGCCTTCGCCCCTGCAGCGACGACCCCCCGTCCCCCGACCGGATCGCGACGCTGCTCGCCGAGCTCGGCGCGGAGGCACGGGCGATGCTCGAGCACGTCGACGCCCACGGTGGGCAGGCCACCGCCGGCTCGGCCCGGTCCACGGTCAGCCCCGACCAGGCCGACGGCCCGGTCGAGGAGCTCCTCGCGCGCCGGCTGCTCGCACCACGCGGCTCCGTCCTGGTGCTGCCCGGCGAGGTCGGACTGGCGCTGCGCGGTGGGCGCACCACGCGCGAGCCGGTCGACCGGGGGGTGGAGATCGCCGCCACCTCACGTGCCGCCACGTTGATCGACCGGGCCGCCGCCGGCGCCGCATTCGAAGCCGTCCATCGCGTCGAGCTGCTGCTCGACCACTGGGGCAGTGAGCCACCCGGCGAGCTGCGCGGTGGCGGGCTCGGCGTACGCGACCTCAAGGCCGCCGCCGCGCTCCTCCACACCACCGAGCGGGTCACTGCCCTGCTCGTCGAGGTCGCCCACGTGGCCGGGTTGCTCGCGACGCGCGCCGACGCGCTCGGCGACCCGGTGTGGGTGCCCACCGACACCTTCGACGCGTGGACGACGAAGGACCAGTCGCAACGGTGGCTGCTGCTGGCCCACCACTGGCTGGCGATGGCGCGCGTGCCGGCGCTGGTCGGCACCCGTGACGCCGGCGGCAAGGGACGCAACGCGTTGGGCACCGACCTCTCGAGCCCGATCGCCGCCGAGACCCGCCGGATGGCGCTGACGGCGCTCGCGGGCCTGCCGGCCGGCGAGGTGCTCGCGGCCGGCACCGGCGTCCCCTCGCTGGTCGCCTTCGTCTCGTGGCAGCGGCCGCGGAGACCACGCAGCCGGCCCGAGCAGGTCGCCTGGGCGGTCGAGGAGGCCGCGGCCCTCGGGCTGCTCGGACTCGGCGGCGCAGCGTCGTACCTCGCTCCGCTGCTCGCGGGCGAGGAGACCGAGGCCGCTGCCCTGCTCGCTCCCCTGCTGCCCCAGCCCGTCTCGCAGCTGCTGGTGCAGGCCGACCTCACGGCCGTCGCCCCCGGCCCGCTCGAGACCGTCGTGGCCCGGCAGCTGCATCTCGTCGCCGACGTGGAGTCGCGTGGGGGTGCCACCGTCTACCGCTTCACACCCGGCTCGGTCCGGCGGGCGCTCGACGTCGGCTGGTCGGCGCTCGACATCCACGACTTCCTCGACTCGGTCGCCGCGACCGAGGTGCCGCAGCCGTTGCGCTACCTGGTCGACGACACCGCCCGGACCTTCGGCACGGTCCGGGTCGGTCACGCCGAGGCCTTCCTGCGCGCCGACGACGAGACCGCTCTCACCGAGCTGCTCCACCACCCGAAGGCCGCGACCCTCGGGTTGCGGCGGATCGCTCCCACGGTGCTGATCTCCGACACCCCCCTGGACGTGCTGTTGCCGCGGCTGCGTGATCTCGGTGCGGCTCCCGTGGTGGAGGCCGCGGACGGCACGGTCCGCATCGCGCGACCGGACCTCCTGCGCGCCCGGACGCCGCGCGGCCCGCGTCCGGCCGCGACCGCGATCGCACGGGAGGCCGCCCAGGCCGCACAGGTCGCGGCGGCGGTCCGCGCCGGTGACCGGGTCACGGCCAGCCGTCCGGCCGCGCCGGTCGACACGCTCTCGCCCAGCGGCTCGCTGGCCGCGCTCCGCGAGGCGATCGAGACCGGGTCCCCGGTGCTGATCGGCTACGTCGACAACCACGGCACCCGTGGGGAACGGCTGGTCGAACCGATCCGCGTCGAGGGCGGCCAGCTCACGGCGTACGACGTGCGCAGCGACGACACCCGGCGCTTCGCCGTGCACCGGGTGACGTCGGTGCGTGACGCGACCGGCGCCTGACCCGCAGCGCCGTAGACTCGCCGACGTGGACTTCGTCCGGTATGCCGATGCGTCCGCGAGGCTGGTCAATGCGCCGCTCGCCGACCGTGACGACCTCGTCGCGCTGCTGACGGGGCGGCAGTGGCTCCACGAGCAGTCGACCGAACGTGACGCCACCGTCCTGCGTCGCTTCCAGCGCGAGCTGCGGCAGGTGTTCGAGGCGTCCGCCGAGGAGGACGTCGCCGGCGTCATCGAGGGACTCAACGTGCTGATGGAGAAGCACCCGATCACGCCGATGATCTCCGACCACGACCCCGACGACCTCCACCTCCACGTCGCGACCCGGAGTGCCTCGGTCTCCGAGCTCCTCATCGGCGAGTCGCTGCTGGGTCTCTCGACGCTCGTCTGCGACCTCGGGGCGACCCGGATGGGGGTCTGCTCCGCGACGAAGTGTGCGCGGGTCTTCGTCGACACCTCCCCCAACCAGTCGCGGCGCTACTGCTCCGAGCGGTGCTCCTCGCGCGCGAACGTCGCGGCCTACCGTGCCCGGCAGCGTGCCGAGTCGTCTCTCTGAGGTCGGCGCCCGGCTGCGGGCGGCCGGCTGCGTGTTCGCC
This sequence comes from uncultured Actinomycetota bacterium, assembly GCA_963806945.1. Lineage (GTDB taxonomy): Bacteria > Actinomycetota > Actinomycetes > Propionibacteriales > Nocardioidaceae > Nocardioides. The sequence goes on along the minus strand of CAWDZH010000007.1, from coordinate 603,661 downwards.
GAGGAGGAGGCCGCGCTGCTGCTCGGCGCGGCCACCGGCCCCGAGCTCGAGTCGCTGGTGGCGCGCCGAGCCTCCGGCGTACCGCTGGAGCACCTGGTGGGCTGGGTCGACTTCGCCGGCGCTCGCTACGCCGTCACGCCGGGCGTCTTCGTCCCTCGCCGCCGCTCCGAACTCCTGGTCACGTCGGTAGTCCACGGCGTTCTGGTCGAAGCTGCCGCCGAGATCCGACCGGAACGACGTGGACTACCGCGACCGGTGATCGTGGAGCTCTGCTGTGGGGCGGGGGCGATCGGGGCGGCCATCGGCGCACGGCTGCCGGAGGCGGAGGTGTGGGCAGCCGACCTCGACCCGGCCGCGGTGGCGTGCGCACGGCTCAACCTGGCACCGGAGCGGGTCTGCGAGGGCGATCTGTACGACGCACTCCCGGCCGCGCTCCGTGGGCGGGTCGACGTCCTGGTGGCGAACGCGCCGTACGTCCCGACAGCGGCGATCGCGACGATGCCGGCCGAGGCACGCGACCACGAGCCGCGCATGTCACTCGACGGCGGGGAGGACGGCGTGGCCCTGCATCGTCGGGTCGCCGAGGGCGCGGCCGAGTGGCTGAAGCCCGGTGGCGTGTTGGTCATCGAGACCACGCGCCGCCAGGCAGCCCTCACTTCTGCCGCCTGCCGCGGCGCCGGACTGGTGCCCCGCGTGGAGGTCGACGACGGCCTGGACGCGACCGCCGTCGTGGCGGTCAGGCCCAGGTGACCTGGACGTTTCGTCTGCTGGTTGCGCCCGACCGTAGGCTGTTGCGGACATGAATGACGGACCCCTGATCGTCCAGAGCGACAAGACCCTGCTGCTCGAGGTCGATCACGAGCAGGCCGCCGACTGTCGCAAGGCGATCGCGCCCTTCGCTGAACTCGAACGCAGCCCGGAGCACATCCACACCTACCGGCTGACGCCGCTGGGCCTGTGGAACGCGCGCGCCGCCGGGCACGACGCCGAGCAGGTCGTCGACACCCTGCTGGCCTACAGCCGGTACGCCGTCCCCCACGCCCTGCTGGTCGACGTGGCCGAGACCATGGCCCGCTACGGCCGGCTCCGACTGGAGAAGCACCCCACCCACGGCCTGGTGCTGGCCAGCATCGACCGGCCCGTGCTCGAAGAGGTGCTGCGCGCCAAGAAGATCGCCGGCATGCTCGGCGAGCGCGTCGATGACGACACCGTCGTCGTCCACGCCTCCGAACGCGGCAACCTCAAGCAGGCGCTGCTCAAGCTGGGCTGGCCCGCGGAGGACTACGCGGGCTACGTCGACGGCGAAGCGCACGCGATCGAGCTCGCCGAGGACGGCTGGCAGCTGCGCACCTACCAGCGCGAGGCGGCCGAGTCCTTCTGGAACGGCGGCTCGGGGGTCGTGGTGCTGCCCTGCGGCGCCGGCAAGACGATCGTCGGTGCGGCCGCGATGGCCCACGCCGGTGCCACCACGCTGATCCTGGTCACCAACACCGTCTCGGCGCGCCAGTGGAAGGACGAGCTGATGCGCCGTACCTCTCTCACCGCCGACGAGATCGGCGAGTACTCCGGCTCCGTCAAGGAGATCCGGCCGGTCACCATCGCCACCTACCAGGTGATGACGACCCGCCGGAAGGGCGTCTACTCGCACCTGGAGCTGTTCGACGCCCGCGACTGGGGCCTGATCATCTACGACGAGGTCCACCTGCTGCCGGCGCCGATCTTCCGGATGACCGCCGACCTCCAGGCGCGACGCCGGATCGGGCTGACCGCCACGCTCGTGCGGGAGGACGGTCGCGAGGGTGACGTGTTCTCGCTGATCGGACCGAAGCGGTACGACGCCCCGTGGAAGGACATCGAGGCGCAGGGCTGGATCGCGCCGGCCGACTGTGTCGAGGTGCGGGTGACGCTGCCGGAGCCGGAGCGGATCGCCTACGCGGTGGCCGAGCCCGAGGAGCGCTACCGGCTCGCCGCCTGTACGGCGGCCAAGACCCGGGTCGCCGAGCAGCTCGTCGCCCAGCACGCCGGCGAGCCGACGCTGGTCATCGGCCAGTACCTCGACCAGCTCGACGAGATCGGCGCGGACCTCGAGGCCCCGGTCATCAAGGGCGACACCCCCGTGAAGGAGCGGCAGCGACTCTTCGAGGCGTTCCGCTCCGGTGAGATCAACCTGCTGGTCGTCAGCAAGGTCGCCAACTTCTCCATCGACCTGCCCGAGGCCGCGGTGGCGATCCAGGTGTCCGGCTCGTTCGGGTCACGGCAGGAAGAGGCGCAGCGACTCGGCCGGCTGCTGCGACCCAAGGCCGACGGCCGCACCGCCCGCTTCTACGCGATCGTCTCGCGCGACACCGTCGACGCCGACTTCGCCGCCAACCGGCAGCGGTTCCTCGCCGAACAGGGCTACGCCTACCGGATCCTCGACGCCGTCGACCTCTGACCGAGGCCCGTCGTCCGCCGGCCGTTTCCTGCGAATCGGCCACCGAGGCTCAGCACCGGGCCTACCGTCGTAGGCGATGAACATCATCGTCGTGCTGCTGATGCTCTTCCTCGGCATCTTCTCCCCGTCCGGGCCCGACCCGGCCGGGGAGCTCGACGAGCCGAGTGCAGCCTCGACCCCGACGCCGGACGACGCGTTCCCCGACGACCTCGGGCCGTTGCGCGGGGACCAGGCGATCGAGCAGCGATTCCTGACGCGCTCCCCGCTTCCGGCGTGCGACTTCATCGACACCGGCGAGAGCATGGACCCCGGACCGGGGGCCTATGACTGCCTTCAGGAGGCGGTGGAGGCGGGTGACGGCGCGGAACTGATCATCGCTAGCATCCTCCCCGGCGGCGACCCGGCCTACGTGTACTACCGGACCAACCCCGACGGACCGCTCGAGATCTTCGTCGATCTCCGCGCCGTCGAGAATGACCGGCACTGGGACTACCAGCGCTGCCGTCCGTCCGAGAACATCGCCGAGGAGGCCTGCGCGTGAACAGCATCCTGATCTGGCTGGTCACCGTGCTGCTCGGCGTCGGTGCCGCGACCGGCGCGGGTGACAGTGCCGTTTCCGGCGAGGGCGACAGTGCCCCCTCGGACGCGGCGTTGCCGAGCCCGGTCGAGACCCGTCAGACCGCGCGCGCCTTCGCCGACCGTGAGCTGCTGCCTCCGTGCGGCAGCGTCGACGTGACCCGCGGCCCCGACCGGGCCCGGCTCACGCCGCCCGCGACCGCGTGGGGTTGCCTGCAGGACGCCCTCGGCAGGCAGGGGGCAGAACTGATGACCATCGACGTGCGCCCGCGCAACGTCACCGTGCAGACCGTCTATCGCGCGCGGTACGACGGCCGGCTCGAGATCTGGACGCAGCGCGCCCGCACCCTCCCCTACCAGCCGTTGTCGGCGTGGCGCTATCGCGACTGCGTCCCCAGCGACGACCTCCGTCGGCAACCGTGCGCCTCGTAGTCTGAGGGCATGCCCGCGCTGCGATCCCGACTCGGCGATGCCCTGTTCCGGCTGACGGCCGGGCCCGACGGGCCACGTCACCGGGAGCGCATCCACGGCCGGCCCGGTCCCGCGCTGGTTCGACCCGGCCTCCCCGATCGGCATCGTCCACGGCGACGCCGCGATGTACGTCGGTGGCCTGCGGGCACTGCTGTTGCAGACCCTGCACCCCGCGGCGATGACCGCGGTCTCCGAGCACTCCGACTTCCGCACCGACATGCTCGGTCGGCTCGCCAACACCAGCCGCTTCCTCGCCATCACCACGTTCGGCCACGCCGACGACGCCCAGCAGGCCGTCGACGCGGTCCGCCGGATCCACGAGCGGATCACCGGCACCCTGCCCGACGGCACGCCGTACGACGCCTCCGACCCGCACCTGCTCGGTTGGGTGCACGTCGCCGAGATCGACTCGTTCCTGCGCGCCCACCAGGTCTATGGCCGGCATCGGCTCGACCAGGCCGGCCGCGACGAGTACGTCGCGCAGACCGCCGAGATCGCCCGGCGGCTCGGGGTGCTCGATCCGCCGACGACCGAGGCCGGGCTCGCCGAGCGGCTCGCGGCCTACCGTCCGGAGCTGGCGGCGACCGACCACGCCCGCGAGGCGGTCCGCTACGTGGTGCGCAAGCCACCGTTGCCGCTCGCGGCGCGGCCGGCGTACGGCGTCATCGTGGCGGCGGCCGTGGCGCTGCTGCCCCGCTGGACCCGCCGCCCGCTGCGACTGCCCTCCCTCCCGGTCTCGGAGCGCACCGTGGTCCGGGTGCTGGGGACCGTCGCCACCGGCACCATCCGCTGGGTGATGACCCCGGGACGCGACACGGCGCGCGAACTGACCGATGCCCGCTGACCTGGCGGCCCGCTGGCCGCTCGACACGCTGCCGGAGCTGCGTGACGAGCTGGTCTCGGCGTACGCCTCCCCGAGCCGCGGGTACCACGACACCCGTCACCTCACCGAGGTGCTGGACCGGCTCGACGACCTCGGCAGCGATGCCGTGGTGGTGCGGCTCGCCGCGTGGTTCCACGACGCCGTCTACGACGCGGCGCCGGGTGACGAGGAGCGATCGGCGCAGTGGGCGACGCGGTCGCTGCCGGCCGAGGTGGCCGGGGAGGTCGCCCGTCTGGTCCGGGTCACTGCGGCCCACGACCCGGCCGCCGACGACCTGGCCGGTCAGCAGCTGTGCGACGCCGATCTCGCCATCCTGGCCGCGCCGGCCGACCGCTACGAGGAGTACACCCGCGGCGTGCGTCGGGAGTACGCCGCGGTGGGCGACGACGACTTCGCGCGGGGCCGCGGCGCCATCCTCGCCGACCTGCTCGACCGCTCCCCGGCTCTTCCACTCCGAGCGGGCGCAGGCGCTGTGGGAGCGACCGGCCCGCGCCAACCTCGCCGCCGAACTCGATCGACTGCGCGCGACCGACCCCTTGTAACGCGCAGTTACGAGCACACCTGCGCCGTTGCAGCAGCGCGCGAGTGCGGGTAACTGCGCGTTACAAGAGGTACGCCTCACCCGCCGGTCTTGCGACGCCGCAGCCCGGCCGCGACCAGCACCTTCACGAGCTCGCGGGAGCTGATCGGGGCCGCGCCGGCGGCCACCATCGCGTCGTACCACTCCTCGGGTACGTCGTAGTGGTCTCGGTCGAAGCCGCGCTCGGGGATGCCGACCTCGCGGGCGAAGGCGTGCAGCTCGTCGAAGGAGGTGTCGCTGGCCAGGTGGGACCAGAGGCGGCCCCGGCCCTCGGCCAACGGCAGGTCGATCAGGATCATCCGGCCGCGGACCGCTCCGCCCGGGCCAGCGCGTCATCGAGCAGCAGTCGCCACGACCGGACCAGGCCGGCGTCGACGTAGGCCCGCGCGGAGGCGCCCGGCCTCACCTGCTCGGAGACGTGGAACTGTCGCACGCCGGCACGCAGGAACCAGGGCACGTGCTCCGCCACGAGCCCGCCACCGGCGATCAGCAGCCGGGCGACCGGCGGGGACACCGAAGCGAGCGTGAGCAGGTCGTCGTACCCCACCGAGAGGCCTTGCGGCGAGCCCGAGGACCGGACGCCGACCAGGTCGGGGAGGTCGATGACGCGGGCCCAGGACCGGCTGGCGTCGAGGGTGGCGTCGATGGCCTCGTGGAACACCCATGGCACGCCCGGCAGCCGCTCCGCGAGGTGGCGGCAGACCTCGGCGTCCACCTCGAGGTCGGGGTCGAGGAAGCCGAACGAGACTCCGGCGGCACCGCAGCCGAGATAGTCCTCGGCCAAGCCGACCAACCGGGCGAGCTCACCCCCCGTGGTGGTCCAGGAGTCGTCGAGCCGCAGGAGCACGTGGGTCGGCAGCTCGGAGTCACGGCAGATCGAGGAGACCAGGGCCGGCTCGGGCGACCGCGCGTCGACACCGACCCCCTCGCCCACCACGTGAAGCCGGTCGGCACCACCCTCGGCCGCTCCGGGGACGTCGCCGGGGTGACGCACCAGCACCTCGAGCAGAGCCTCGCCCATTCCGCCACTGTAGGGCGGCGATCGCCGCGAGGGCAGCGCCGCGCCCACCTGCGGTGCAGAATCGGGGTGTGGACCACCGGCTCTCCCTCGCAGCACGATCCCGGGTGCTGGCCGATCTCTCGGCCCGGCGTCAGGCGACCCCGGTGATGGTGTCGGTGCTCGAGGACGCGGTGGCCGCACGCCGCTGGTGGGCCCAGCAGTGGCCCGAGGGCGAGATCTACGTCGCGGGGCTGGTCGCGCAGGACGTGCAGGACGCCGCGATCGACGCCGGGAGCCGCTGGCCGTTGTGCCTGGGCTGCACGGGCCGGCCGGAGCACGCGCTGCACATCCACCCCGACCTGGGTGGGCCCGATCCGGTGTGGGTCTGCGAGGAGTCGGGGCTGACGGTCGCCGAGCTGGGTCGGCTCAGTGGTTCTGACCGAGCTGGACCCGCCAGGTGAACCGGTCTGCGCGATAGACCGAGCGGGACACCTCCACGAGCTTCTCCTCGGCGATGGCACGGCGCGACTGGCGGAAAACCACGGCGCCCACGGGGATCTCCAGCAGCTCGGCCTCCTGCGCAGTGGCCACGTCGGCGGTGAGGGCGTCCTCGGCCCAGGTCGGGCGCAGGCCACGCGAGTCCAGGGCGTCGTACAGGCTGGTCGGCATGCCACTCTGCAGGAATCCCGGCAGCAGCACCTCGTTGAGGTAGGCGTCCTCGAGACACATCGGCACTCCGTCGGCGCGCCGCAGGCGCTGCCAGTGGATCACGGCGTCGCCGCGGGTGAGGCCCAGGGCGCGGGCGACGCCAGGGCCGGCCTGCTCACGTCGGGCCAGCAGTGTCTGCGACTCCGCCAGCAGGCCGCGGGACGCCATCTCCTCGGAGTAGCTCAGCAGTCTCCCGATCTCGCGACGCGGCCGAGCGACGAAGGTGCCCCGGCCCGGGATCCGCTCCAGCAGCCCCTCGGACACCAACGTGTCCATGGCCTGCCGCACGGTCATCCGGGCGACGTGGAACTGGTGGACGAGCTCACGCTCGGAAGGCGCAGCGGTGCCGGGATCTGCATCGCTCACGAGGTCACGAACGTATTCGCGGACCTGTACGTGCTTGGGCACGCCGGAGTCTATTAGGACGCCCTCCACACGTGGATGGTAGTGCGAGATCCCCACCATCGTCTCCTGAATGCATGAACATGCAGCCGAATATCCGAACAGACGTTCGATTTCCCTGCTAGCGTCGTCCCATGCAGTTCCAGGCGACCTTGTTCGGTCCGGAGCCCGGGAGCGGACCCACCGCGCCGGCCCTCGACCCGGACCGGACACGTCTGAGCGATGGCGCCTGGGTGGACGTGCAGCGGTCCTGGTTGCCCGAGCCCGACGAGGTCTTCGAGGCACTGGTCCGCGACGTGCCGTGGCGTGCGGAGCGCCGGGCGATGTACGACCGGGTCGTCGACGTCCCCCGGCTGCTCCACACCTACATGATCGGCGAGGAGCTCCCCCACCCCTCCCTCACGGCGGCCCGCGACGCCCTCTCGGCCCACTACCTCGACGAGCTCGGCGAGCCGTTCCGTACCGCGGGCTGCTGCTACTACCGCGACGGTCGCGACAGCGTCGCCTGGCACGGGGACACGATCGGTCGCGGCTCCACGCACGACACGATGGTCGCGATCGTCTCGGTCGGCGATCCGCGGCGACTCGCGCTGCGGCCACGGGGTGGCGGCGAATCGATCAGCGTCGAGATGGGTCATGGCGACCTGGTCGTCATGGGCGGCAGCTGTCAGCGCACCTGGGAGCACGCCGTCCCCAAGGTCGCCGCAGCCGGCCCCCGCCTCTCGGTCCAGTTCCGTCCCTTGAACGTCTTCTGACCCCCAGGTTGAGTTGGGCCTCTGCAACGGTTGAGTTGGGCCTCTGCAACCGAGCCTCGCCAACTCATGTGTTGCGGAAGCCCAACTCAAGCCCCTCACCTCGAGGTGGGTGTCAGAAGCTGACGGTGGGGACCTGCTCGTGACTCTCGGGGGCCTCGTAGAAGTCGCGGGCCTTGACGCCGGCCATCGGGGCGAACAGCAGCCACGGAATGGTCGCGACGAGGGTGTTGAGGGTCCGCACGGCGTCGTTGTAGAACTGCCGGGCGAAGGAGATCTGGTCCTCGGTCTCGGCGAGCTGGCGCTGCAGGTCGCGGAAGTTCTCGTTGGCCTTGAGGTCGGGGTAGGCCTCCGCGACGGCGTTGAGCTGGACCAGCGCGCCCTGGAGCTGGGCGTCGGCGGCGGCCTTGGCCGGCACGTCGTCACCGGCGGCCGCCTTCTGGACGCCCGCGCGGGCCTCGGTCACGGCCTCGAACACGCTCTTCTCGTGGGCGGCGTAGCCGCGGACGGTCTCGACCAGGTTGGGGATCAGGTCGGCACGCCGAGTGAGCTGGACGTCGATGCCACCCAAGGCCTCCTGCGCCGCGATGTCCTTGGTGCGCAGCCGGTTGAAGGCGGTGACCGCGAACAGCAGGAACCCGACGACGAGGACGGCCAGGACGATCAACGTAGTGGTCATGGCGTCATTGTGGGGGACGAGGTCACCACGAGCCACCACCCCCGCCGCCACCGCCACCGCCGCCTGAGAAACCGCCTCCCCCACCGCCGGACGACGAGGACTGCTGGGTCGCCTGGTAGGAGCTGATCGCGGAGGAGACCGTGGCGTCGAAGTCGCTGATCATCTGGTCGACGTGCGCGCCGGTGTGGGCGCCGACGTAGCCGGTACCGAGGTACGCCGGCACCGGCGGCTCACCGCCGGTCTCGGTGCGGTACTTCGCCGCCCACGCGTCGGCGCATCCGAAGGCGACCGCCCAGGGCACGTAGGCCGTGTAGAGGTCCTGCCGGCCGGAGAAGTCGAAGCGCTCCTTGCTCGACGGGGTCGCCAGCACCCGGCGGAAGCCACCCACGCGTGACCACAGGTCGCGCCCCGAGGCGGTGCGCAGCGTGGCCGCGCCCGGCGCCAGCAGCCCCAGACCACCCACCGCGAACAATCCGGGGACGATCGCCAGCAGCGACACCCCCAGGGGGTTCCAGAAGCCGATCACCAGCGCAGCGACGTACGCGCCGAGCACCAGGACGCCACCGACGCCGCCGATCGGGCCGGTCACCATCAGCTTCTCGCGCAGTGCCCACTGTGCGGTCCCGGTCTCGAAGTGTTCAAGCTGCTGCTGCAGCTGCTTGCCTGACTCGACGCCGCCCGGGCTGGCGGTGAAGCCTCGCGCACGCCCGCCGACCAGGGTGGCCAGCTCCGCGGTCACGGCGTCGACGTCCTGCCAGGACCTCTCCCCGCTCTCACGCAGCGTCCAGTCGCCGTGCTCGTGCTCGACCGTGACCACCCCCTGCTCGGCGGCATGGAGCACGGTCGCGACGAACTGCTCGCGACCCACCCGTTCGTCGAGGATGTACGCCGCCTGAGCGGGTCCGACCCCGGGCGGCGGGGCGTACTGGAGCGGGAACGGCGGCGAGGCCTCGTGAGCCCTGCGGCTGGCGCGTGCGCCGACCGCGGCGGCGAGCAGTCCGCCCAGCACGATCATCACCACCCACGGGACCGGGGCGAGGACCGGGTCGTAGCGCGCCGGCCAGGCGTAGCTCTCTCCCACGGTGGGAGGCACCGGCTGGTCGACGTCGGCCTGCACGGAGACGGGAGTGAACGAGGGCAGGTCGGCGAGCGTGACGTTGAGGTTGGCGGTGCCCTCTCCAGACGCCCGGCATGCGGTGGTCACGGTGGTGCCGGCGGCACACCGCACCTCGGAGGTGTCGGCCGGCAGGAGGACGCTGAGCCGGGCCTTCTCGATCTGTTGCGCCCACCCGCCGGGGATGATCTGCCAGAAGAAACGCGAGCCGCCGCTGTCGGGATCCTCGATGAGCACGTCGTCCACGACGTACTCGATCCGGTAGACGTGTTCGCCCAGAGACAGCGTCCGCTCCGGATCGCCGATCCGCGCGACGTAGAACCGGCCCCCGTCCTGGGTCTGGAAGTCCACCGGCACCGGCTGCCCGTCCTGCTCGACCTCGACGTCGCGCGGCTGGCGTCGCAGGGAGGGTGCGTTGGGGTCGGCGCGGTCGAAGAACCGGAAGATGCCGTGCCGGTCGGAGGTCGAGACGTCGACGATGATGGTCTCGACCACGTCCATCGAGCCGTCCCGGTCGACCTGGAACATCGCGTCGTACGACGTGATCGTGGTCGGTTCGTCGACCTGCTCCTGCTCGGCGCCGGCGCCGTCGTAGACCCACGAGGGCAGCAGCACCGCCACCACGAGGACGAGCAGGGCCACCAGTCCCAGCAGCGCTCGCTTCACGGAGTGAAGCCTAGGGGTGGGGGGTCAGTCGCGCGCGAGCAACCACCAGATCACCGCGATGACCGCGAGCACACCCAGTGCCGGCTTCCAGTACGTCCGCAGCAACACCGGCAGCACGGCGGCACCGAGGTTGAGGGACTCCTCGGAGGAGGCCGGTGGCGACGTGGGCGTGGGAGGCGGCGGAGGCGGACCGGGGTCCCCCGGAGCAGGCGTCGGCGAGGACACCTCCTCCGGAGGAGTCTCCGTGGCGGCGGCCGGTGCGGCCGTCAGCCGCTGCTCGAGGCAGGCCACGAACTGGCCGAGCAGCTTGTCCGACACGTCCTGGATCACGCCGCCGCGGCCGAACTGCGCGGCCTTGCCGGTGATGCTGAGGTCGGTCTCGACCTCGACATCGGTGGCGCCACCGGCGGCCTCGGTCATGGTGGCGGTGACCATCGCGCCGGCGGTCCCGTTGCCTCGCTTGTCCTTGCCCCGCGCATCGATGACCAGCCGGTGGGTCGCCTCGTCCTTCTCCACAAAGGTGCCGGTGCCGTTGTAGACGAGGGCGATCGGGCCGAGCTTGACCTTGACCGTGCCCGTGAAGGACTCGGCATCGGCCTCGGTGACGACGGCGCCCGGGAAGCAGCCCGCGACACCCTCGATGTCGTTGAAGGTCGCCCAGGTCTGCTCGATCCCGGCCGGGACGGTGAAGCGGTGCTGAAGCTCCATCAGCGGGCGGCCGCCTTGAGCACGGCCCGACGGGTCAGCACGGTCGCGAGATGCTTGCGGTAGTCGCTGGCGCCGTTGAGGTCCGAGGGCGGGGTGGTGCCCTCGGCCGCCTTCGCCGCAGCGTCGCGTACGCCGTCCTCGGTGGCGGCGACCCCGGCGAGCGCCTCCTCCACCGCGGTGGCTCGCACCGGGGTGTTGCCCATGTTGGTGAGCCCGATCCGTGCCTCGGCGATCGTGTCGCCCTCCATCCGGACGGTGGCGGCCACCGCGACGATCGGCCACTGGTGCTTGATGCGCACGAACTTCTCGTAGCTGGCGCCCCAGCCGGTGTGCTTGGGGATCCGCACCTCGGTGAGGATCTCGTCCTCGCCGATCGCGGTCTCGAAGAGGCCGACGAAGAACTCGTGGGCCGGCACGGTGCGGGTGCCGCCGGTGCCGGCGATGGTGAACTCCGCCCCGAGCGCCAGGGCCGGTGCGCCCATGTCACCCGCGGGATCGGCGTGCGCCAGGGCGCCGCCGAAGGTGCCGCGGTGCCGGATCTGCTCGTCGGCCAGCTCGGTGACGGCGTGGGTGATGATCGCGGCGTGCTCCCGGACCAGGTCGCTGGTGCGGACGTCGTGGTGGGTCGTCATCGCCCCGACCACGATCGCGTCGCCGTCGTCACGAATGCCGCGCAGTGACTCGATCCTGCCGAGGTCGATCACCATCTCCGGCGCGTTGAGCCGCATCCGGAGCACCGGCAGCAGGCTCTGCCCGCCGGCGATGATCTTGGCCTCGTCACCGTGCTCGGCGAGGGCCGCCAGCGCGTCCTCCACCGTGGTGGGTGCGAGGTAGTCGAACTGTGCCGGGATCATGAGCCGGCTCCTTCCGTGGAGTCCTGCCCGGGTTCGGATTCATCGAAGTGCGGCATCGCGGCCTCTTCGGTCGCACCACCGGCTCCGCCGGTCTGGAGGGCGTTCCACACCCGCTCGGGGGTGCACGGCATCTGGATGTCGTCGATGCCGAGGTGGCGGACCGCGTCGACGACCGCGTTCACCACCGCCGGCGTGGAGGCGATGCAGCCGGCCTCGCCCACGCCCTTGGTGCCGAGGGTGTTGCCCGTGGCGGGCGTGGTGGTGTGAGCGGTCTCGAAGGAGATGGTGTCGGCGGCCGTGGGCAGCAGGTAGTCGACGAACGACCCGGACACGAGGGTCCCGGACTCGTCGTACACCGCCTCCTCCCAGAGCGCCTGCGCGATCCCCTGCACCAGGCCGCCGTGGACCTGACCCTCGACGATCAGCGGGTTGATGATGGTGCCGACGTCGTCGACGCAGACGTACTTGCGCATCGTCGTGGCGCCGGTCTCGGTGTCGACCTCCATCGCGCACAGGTGGGTGCCGTGCGGGTAGTTGAAGTTCACCGGGTCGAAGGTGGCATCGGAGTCGAGCGAGGGCTCCATCCCGTCGGGCAGGTTGTGCGCGGAGAAGACGGCGGCTGCGATCTCGCCGATCGCCATGCCCTGGTCGGTGCCCCGGACGGAGAACCGGCCGGCGGAGAACTCGATGTCGTCGACCGAGGCCTCGAGCAGGTGGGCCGCGACCGACTTCGCCTTCTCGATCACCTTGTCGGCGGCCTTCACCAGGGCCTCGCCGCCCACGACCAGCGACCGTGAGCCGTAGGTGTCCATCCCCTTGTGGGCCACCTGGGTGTCGCCGTGGAGCACCTCGACATTCTCGAAGGCCACCCCGAGGCGGTCCGCGACGATCTGGCTGAACGCCGTCTCGTGACCCTGACCGTGCGCGCTGGCGCCGGTGACGACCTCGACACTGCCGGTCGCCATCATCCGCACGCCCGCGTGCTCCCAGCCGCCGGCCCCGTAGTCGAGGCTGCCGAGCACCCGGGACGGCGCCAGGCCGCACATCTCGGTGTAGGTCGAGATGCCCAGACCCAGCTGCACCCGGTCGCCGGAGTCGCGCCGCTGCTTCTGCTCGGCGCGCAGCTCGTCGTACCCGAACATGGCCATGGCCTTCTCGGTCGCGGCCTCGTAGTTGCCGGAGTCGTACTCGAGGCCCGCCACGGAGGTGAAGGGGAACTCCTCGTGCGTGATCCAGTTCTGCTTGCGGATCTCCATCGGGTCGACACCGACCTCGGCCGCGAGCTCGTCCATCAGCCGTTCGATGGCGAACGTCGCCTCGGGCCGGCCGGCGCCGCGGTAGGCGTCGGTCCAGGTCTTGTTGGTCAGCACCGTCTGGCAGTTGAACTGGTAGGCGGGGAACTTGTAGATCGCGTTGTACATGAACGCGCCGAGCACCGGCACCCCACCGCCCAGGATCGCGACGTGGGAGCCCAGGTCGGTGGTGAGCTCGACCTTGAGGCCGGTGACGGTGCCGTCCTTCTCGGCCGACAGCGTCAGCTTCTGCCACTGGTCGCGGCCGTGGTGGCCGGCCACCAGCGACTCGCTGCGGGTCTCGGTGTACTTCACCGGCTTGCCGAGCCGTCGGCCGACCGCCCAGGCGATCCACTCCTCCGGGGTGGTCTGGAGCTTGCCTCCGAACGCGCCGCCGACGTCGGGGGCGATCACCCGGATCTTCGACTCCGGTACGCCGGTGGTGGCGGCCAGCGCGAAACGCAGGATGTGCGGGATCTGGGTCGCCGACCACATCGTGATCTGCTCGCCGGTGGCGTCGACGACGACGGAGCGGGGCTCCATGAAGGCGGGGATCAGCCGCTGCTGGCGATACTCGCGCTCGATCACGATGCCGTCGCCGCGGGCCTTGTCGATGGCTTCGTCGACGTTGCCGCCGGTGCCGGCCTCGGCGGAGTCGAACACCCACAGCGCGCTCTTGTTGGTGCCCAGATCGGGGTGGGCGAGCACGGTGTCGGCGGCAGCTTCCTTGAGGTCCAGGGCGGCCGGGAGCTCGTCGTACTCGACGTCGACCAGCTCGGCGGCGTCGCGCGCCTCGGCTGCGGTGCGAGCGACCACGACGGCCACGATCTCGCCGGCGAAGCTGACCCGGTCACCGGGCATCGGCGAGTGCGCCGGCGTCACCTGGTCGGGCGTGATCGGCCAGGCGTTGATGCAGACACCCAGCTCGTCGCCGAAGTCGGCGTTGGTCAGGACGGCCACCACGTTGGGCGCGCCCTGGGCCGCCTCGGTCTCGATGGAGGTGATGGTGGCGTGGGCGAAGGGGCTGCGCACCATGGCGAGGTGCAGCATCCCGGGCAGGGTGATGTTGTCGGTCCAGCGGGTGCGACCGGTGATCAGCCGCTGGTCCTCCTTGCGCCGCCGGTCATGGCCGATCTCGGCGGGCCGCTCCTGGGTGGCGGTCATGCGCTGGCACCTCCCTGGGCGGCGTGCAGGACGCTCTTGACGATGTTGTGGTAGCCGGTGCAGCGGCAGAGGTTGCCCTCGAGGCCGTTGCGGACCTCCTCCTCGGTGGGGTCGGGGTTGTCGTTCAGCAGGTCGACGCTCTGCATGATCATCCCCGGCGTGCAGAAGCCGCACTGGAGGCCGTGGCACTCCCGGAACGCCTCCTGGACGGGGTGGAGCTGGTCTCCCTGGGAGATCCCCTCGATGGTGGTGACCTCGTGGCCGTCGGCCTGGACGGCGAGCACGTTGCAGGACTTGACGCTGCGTCCGTCGAGGTGGACGGTGCAGGCGCCGCAGTTGCTGGTGTCGCAGCCGATGACGGTGCCGGTCTTGCCGAGCTTCTCGCGCAGGTACTGGACGAGCAACATGCGGGGTTCGACGTCGTCGGAGACCTGGGCTCCGTCGACATTGAGACTGATCCGGGCCATGGACGCGCTCCTCCTGTGGATGACCTACCTGTGACGGCGATCACGCTAGGACGCGCAGGTTGGCGAACGGTTGGCTAGCCTCACTCCGTGTCCGACCATCCACCCGCCTCGCTCACGGACGCCGGGCTGGTCGCGGTCGGTGGCGCGCTCGGCAGCGTCGCGCGGTGGGGCCTCGCCGAGGTCGTCCCCTCGCCGTGGGCGACCCTCGCGGCCAACCTCACCGGGTGCTTCGCGATCGGACTGCTGGCCGCCTGGCTCTTCGTCCGGCACCCGCGACTGCGGCTACTGCTGGGCGTGGGCCTGCTCGGGGGCTGGACGACGTTCTCCACCCATCTGCTCCATGCCGGCGACCTCGACGGCGCGCTCGCCCCTGCGGCGTACGTCGGCGGCACCCTGGTCGCCGGCCTCCTCGCCGCGCTGGCCGGGCTCCTGGCCGGACGCCGGCTCCCCGGAGCGGCCCGGTGACGGCGCTGCTGGTGGCTCTCGGCGGCGCCGTCGGCGCGTTGCTGCGCTGGGGGGTCGGCCGCTGGCTGTCCGGCTCTCGGTTTCCGTGGGCGACCCTGGTCGTCAACGTGGTCGGCAGCCTGCTGCTCGGCGTCGTCGTCACGGCCTCCGACGGGTGGCCCCAGATCCTGCTCGGGAGCGGAGTGGCCGGGGCGCTCACGACGTACTCCACGTTCGCTCTCGAGACCCTGCTGCTGGTGGATGAGGGCCGGCGGAGGGCGGCGGTGCTCAACGTGGCCGCGTCGCTGGCCCTCGCCCTCGGAGCCTTCGCCCTCGGCTGGTGGCTGGTCGCAGGTTGAGTCGCCACATATTCAGGTCGAGTTGCCAGAAAATCGTGGATGTCGACCCGATTTTGTGGCGACTCGACCCGATTTTGTGGCGACTCAACCCGTTCGGGGTCAGCGGGAGGAGGCGGCGAGCCGGCCCTTGAGCAGCGCCTTCGCGGGGTGATGCCGGTCGCCGAGCACGCTCAGGCACCGCTCGACCACCTCGGTGTCGTACGGCGCGAGCTCGCCGTACCGCAGCACGGCCGCCGGGTCGGGGTTGGCGAGCAGCGCCTCGCGCATGCTGACCGCGAGGTAGTCGCCGAGCTCGGCGAGGGCCGGCGCGTTGGTGCCGGGCAGCAGGTCGCCGCCGTAGGCCGCCACCGCCGCCCTGACGTCGCCGGCGCCGAGCAGCGCCAGCACGTCCTCGACGTCGATGCGCACCGGCATCATCAGCCGGTAGGGGCGGGAGGCGAGCTGGCCCCCGACGGCGGCACGCAGGTGGGACACCTCGGCCTTCAGCGTCGACAACGTCACCGCCTGCTCGCCGTAGACGAGGGCGTGGAGCCGCTCGAGCGACAGGCCCTCGGGGTGGAGGCCGAGCAGCGCGACGATCTCGGTCTGGCGGCGGTTGAGCAGCAGCCGCTGACCGTCGAGCCAGGCCTGGGCGGTGCCGAGCAGCGACAGCGAGAGGCCGGGTTCGGGTGGCGCGAGGTCGCCGCGCCCGGCGCCCCAGTGGTGCGAGTGCGGGATCGCGCCCTCGATCAGCCGCGCCAGCACGCGCGCCGTCGCCAACCCGATCGGGTGGCTGCGGTCCCAGGTCGTGGAGAGGTCGACGACGCCGATCTGCTCCCCCGACACCGGGTCGTGCAGCGGCGCCGCCCAGCACACCCAGTTGTGGACGATCGGCGCGAAGTGCTCGGCGCTGAAGACCATCGACGCGTTGCCGGTGCGCGCCGCGATCCCCAGGGCGTTGGTGCCGACACTGGCCTCGTCCCAGCGGCCGCCGGGGACGAAGTTGACGGTCTCGGCCTTCCGACGCATCACCCGACCGCCGTAGGTCCACAGGATCCGGGTCTCGGCGTCGGTGATGGCGAGCACCAGGTCGCCGTCCTCGGCAGTACGCCGCAGGTCGGGCTCGACCCGCTCGAGGGCCGTCTGCAGCGGCGAGCCCTCGAAGTAGGCGGCCGTCTCGCCCTCGTCGGCCAGCGGCGCCTCGGTCACGTCGGGGGTCAGCGTGGCCCCGGACAACTCCCAGCTGCGGCGGATCTCGGGCCGGACCGCGCTCGGGTCGCCGTTCTCGATGAAGGTGGTCCAGGCGCGCACAGCCGCGAGTCGGCGCGACTGCAGCTCGTCTGGTCCGTTCATGCCTGCCCCGGAAGGTTCGTGATGCTGGTCACGGTAGCCCCACGCTGGTGACGGCTCAATCGTCGCGGGGACGACTCACCTCAGTGGTGGATCCGCCCGTCCCGCGCCGCGAGCGGGTGGCCCGACCCGCCCCACTGCTGGGCCACGATCTCGGCCGCGATGCTGATCGCGGTCTCCTCGGGGGTCCGGGCGCCGAGGTCGAGCCCGATCGGGCTGGAGAGGCGGCTGAGGTGCTCCTCGGTGAGCCCGGCCTCGCGCAGCCGCGCCAGCCGGTCGTCGTGGGTACGACGGCTCCCCATGGCACCGACGTACGCCGGCCGCCGCCCCTCGGGCAGCCGCAGCGCGACCTCGAGCAGCGGCACGTCGAACTTCGGGTCGTGGGTCAGCACGGCCAGCACGGTGCGCTGGTCGACCCGGCCGGCGGCCACCTCGGCGTCGAGGTAGCGGTGGGGCCAGTCCACGACGACCTCGTCGGCCTCGGGGAAGCGGCTGTGCGTGGCGAAGACGGGCCGGGCGTCGCAGACGGTCACGTGGTAGCCGAGGAAGCTGCCGACCCGGGCCACCGCGGCGGCGAAGTCGATGGCACCGAAGACCAGCATCCGCGGCTTGGGGGCGAAGGCCCACACGAAGACCCGCATCCCCTCGCCGCGGCGCTCACCGTCGGGCCCGTAGGTCAAGGTGGCGTTGTGGCCGGCCGCCAGCAGCCCCAACGCGTCGTCGCGGACCGCGTCGTCGGCCCGTCCGCTGCCGAGGCTTGCTGCGGGTGGCGAGTCGTCGGGTCGGATGACCAGGCGGCGGCCGAGCCAGGCGGGGTCGGGGTGCTCGATGACGGTGGCGAGGGCAACCGGACGGCCGGCCTCGAGGTCGGCGGCGAGGTCGCCGAGCTCGGGGAAGGTCTCGCGGTTCACCTTCTCGACGAAGACGTCGAGGATGCCGCCACAGGTCAGGCCGACGGCGAACGCGTCGTCGTCGGACACGCCGTAGCGCTCGAGGACCGGGGCGCCGGACTCGACCACCGTCTGGGCGAGGTCGTAGACGGCGCCCTCGACGCAGCCCCCGGAGACCGAGCCGACGGCCGACTCGTCCGGGCCGACCAGCATCGACGCGCCGGCCGGGCGCGGTGCCGACTGGAAGGTGGCGACGACGGTGCCGACGCCGACCGTCTCGCCGGCTTCCCACCACGCCATCAGCTCGGGCAGCACCTCACGCACGGGACACCAGCTCGGTCAGCTCGGCGAACGTGGCCAGGGAGTGGCCGGCGACGAAGTCGTCGCAGTGGGGCAGCGCGGCGACCACCCCGGCCTGCACCGGCTCGTAGCCGGCCTTGCCGCGATGGGGGTTGACCCAGATCAGGCGATGCGCGATCCGTCGCATCCGCTCGAGCTGGTCGGCCAGCAGGGTCACGTCTCCGCGCTCCCAGCCGTCGCTGAACACCACCACGACCGCACCGCGTGCCATCCCCCGCTGGCCCCAGCGGGTGAGGAACATCTGCAACGTCTCGCCGAGCCTGGTGCCGCCCGACCAGTCGGGGACGGTGTCGCCCGCCGCGACGATCGCGCGGTCCGGGTCGCGCAGCCGCATCGCCCGCGACACGTGGGTCAGCCGGGTGCCGACGGTGAAGGTCTCCACGGCCGGGCCACCGGTCTGGGTCCAGCGGTGCGCGAGCCGCAGCAGCGCGTCGGCGTACCCACTCATCGAACCGGACACGTCGACGAGCAGCACCACCCGGCGCGGTCGGGTGCCCCGCCGGCGCCACGCGATCTCCGCCGGCTCCCCCATCCGGCGCAGGCTCTCCCGCAGGGTGCGGTGCGCGTCGACCTCGCCGCGGTGCCACCTCCGGTGTCGCGCGGTACGCCGCATCGGCGGCCGGCAGGTCAGCTGGGCGAACATGGCGTCCAGTCGCCGCTTCTCACCGGCCGTGAGAGCCGCGACGTCGCGATGGCGCAGCACCTCGACGCCGCTGGCCGCGGCCCGGACCGCCTCCTCGTCGTCGGGTCCGCCGGAGCCACCGTCGGGCTCCTCCTCGGGGAACACCGACACCGGGTCACCCGGCGGCTTGGCCGGACGGGTCCGGGGCAGCCCGTCGCGGGCGTTGAAGTAGGCGTCGAAGACCTGGTCGTAGCGGTGGAGGTCGTCGGGTGCGGCGCAGAGCGTCGCGCGCCCGGCCCAGTAGGTGCCGCGCCGGTCCTCGAGCCCGAGCAGCGCGGTGGCGTCCAGGAACCCGTGGGTGCGGTCCGGGGTGACCGGCACCCCGGCCGCGCGCAGGGCGCGGGCGAAGCCGAGCAGGATCTCGTCGGGCGGGCGCGCATCGACTGCCGCGGTCATCGCGAGAGCATCCGGTCGAGCGCCTGCTTCACGCGGTCGCTGTCCTCGCGGTACTTCACCAGCGCCCCCAAGGTGGCGGACGCCGACTCGAGGTCGAGCTCGGTGGTGCCGAGGTGCTGGAGCGCCCGCGCCCAGTCCAGGGTCTCGGCGACGCCCGGCGGCTTGAGCAGGTCGTCCTGGGCGCGCAGCTGCTGGACCACGGTGACCACCTGCCGGCCGAGCTCCGCGGACACCTCGGGGGCACGGCTGCGGACGATCTGGAGCTCGCGGTCGAGACCCGGGTGCTGGATCCAGTGGTAGAGGCAGCGCCGCTTCAGGGCGTCGTGCAGCTCCCGGGTGCGGTTGGAGGTGAGGACCACGATCGGCGGCTCGGCGGCCGCCACCGTGCCGAGCTCGGGGATGCTGACCTGATAGGTCGAGAGCACCTCCAGCAGGAACGCCTCGAACTCGTCGTCGGCCCGGTCGACCTCGTCGACGAGCAGCACCGCCGGCGCCTGCTGCAGGGCCTGGAGCACCGGGCGAGCCAGCAGGAACCGCTCCTGGAACAACGACTTCTCGGTCTCCTCGACACTCTGTCCGACCGGGGCGCCGTCGCCATGGACGGCTTCGAGGGCACGCAGGTGGAGGATCTGCCTCGGGAAGTCCCAGTCGTAGAGCGCCTGGGTGGCATCGATGCCTTCGTAGCACTGAAGCCGGATCAGCGGCAGCTCGAGCGACGCGGCGAGCGCCTCGGCGAGCGCGGTCTTGCCGGTGCCGGGCTCACCTTCGAGGAGCAGCGGCCGCTGCATCCTGAGCGCGAGGAAGGCCACGGTCGCGAGCTCCTCGTCGGCGAGGTAGCCGGTGGTGCCCAGGCGCGAGGCAAGTCCGGCGGCGCTGTCGATGCCATCCATGACACAAGGCTACGGCGCGCATGTTGGCCGGAGGTTGGCCGCTCAGCGATCTTCAGGTCGGTCGACGTCGCGGCCGGTGGCGAGGTCGCCGCACTCGACCTCGAGGACGGGGTGGCGGGCCAGGTAGTCGCGAGCGCCGGCATCGCCCGTGGCGGTCGCGGCCACGGCGGCCCAGTGGTCGCGGCCCAGCAGCACCGGATGACCGGGGCGACCCGCGAAGGTCGCGCGGGCGAGCACCCCTTGATCGGTGCCGAGGTCGATGACCCTGCGGATCACGTCGGGACCGACGTCGGGCAGGTCGACGAGCGTGATCACGGCCGCCCGGGCCTCGGTGGCGGCGAGGGCGGAGAGTCCGGCACGCAGCGAGGCGCTCATGCCCTCGGTCCAGTCGTCACAGATCACGACGGAGACCGGACCGGGCGGGACCAACGTGGCCGCCTCCTCAGCCGCCGCACCCAGGACAACGGTCACTGCGTCGCATCCGCCTTCCACGAGGGAAGAGATGCCGCGGGCCAGCCAGGGTGCACCGTCCGGCCCCACCACGAGCGCCTTGGGTGTCCCCATCCGAGAGCCCGAGCCGGCGGCCAGGAGCAGTCCCTGAAGGGTCATCTGGAACCGAAGGCCTCCGCATAGAGCGCGGCGAGGTCGTCGGAGTAGGGGCCGGTGAATCCGCAGACCATCACCCGACCGTCGTCGGTGCCGGCGACCAGGTAGCGCTGGCCGGTCTCGAACTCGGTCGCCCCGATCAGGGCCTGGAGGTCGGCGTCGCTCTGCGCGACCTCCAGCTGGTCGGTCGGCTCCCCGGCGTACCACTCGGTGGCGTCGAGCGTGACGACTCCCTCGGCCACCGAGACCACCTCGGCGTCCACGGCGTACGCCGCTCCGGAGAGGAGCTGAGCGTTCGGGACGACGCAGCGGCCGGCCACCGCGCCCGGCAGGGCCAGCTCGGTCACGGTCGGGTTCGCGGAGACGGACGGGTCCCCGCCGGCTGCCGGCGGCGTCGCCGGGTCGTCGCCGATGTTGACGAGCGCGAAGGTGCCCGCCGCGGCGATCAGCACCACCGCGGCAGCGGCCACCAGCCAGGTGAGCGGGCCACGGTGGCGGGTGCCGGTCTCACGGGTCTCGGTCATCGTGTCGTCGGTCATCGCGTCCTCCAGGAGTCGAGCGACCCGTGCGGGGTCGGCAGGCGGGAGGGAGCTTCCGGGGTCGGCCGCACGCAGCCGGTCGAACAACTCGTCCTCGGTCATCGGCTGATCCCTCCTTCCGACTCCTCATGTCCGGCACCCGCCTCGACCTTTCCGAGTTCCTCGCGCAGCTTCTCGCGGGCACGGTGCAGCCGGATGCTCACGGCGTTGGCCGTCACGTCCAGCACCGCGGCGATCTCGGCCGGCGTCAGCTGCTCCCAGGCCCACAGCCGCAGCAGCTCCGCATCGTCCTCGCGCAGCCGGTCGAGGGCCTCGTGCAACGCGTCGTCACGGCTGCCGGCCGGGTCATCGACCTCACGGGGCGGGTCTACGACGGCCAGCTTCGCGGCCACCCGTCGCTGCCGTCGCCCGGACCGCTGGGCGTTGGCCAGGCAGTTCCGGGCCACGCCGTAGGCCCAGGGCAGCGCCGGATCGGGGACGTCCGCGAGCCTGCGCCAGCACACCAGCAGCGTCTCGGCGAGGACGTCGTCGGCCATGGCCTCGTCGGTACGCCGGAGCAGGAATCGCCGCAACGGCTCGATCAGCTCGTCACGGGCCAGCGCCTCGAACCTGGCGCGGCGGACGTTGGGGTGCTCGGCCTCGAGATCGTTGCCCACGCGCTCACCGTGCCACAGCGGGCGGGGCTCAGCGGGTCACGGCGCGCTGCTCGAACAGCGCCCGCAGCTGCTCGAGGGCGACGGTCACGTCGGCGTCCAGACAGAGCAGGCCGGTGGTCGCCGCAAGCTCGGGGGTCGCGCCGGCACCGCCCAGGGCGACCGGGATGTCCTCGGCGATCCGCCGCCAGGCGCTGGTCCGGGCCTCGAGCACCGTGGTGCGGGTCCCGGACACCACCACCAGGTCGGGGGCGGCCAGCTGGCAGGCACGGACCAGGGTCACCAACGCGGTGTCGGCGCCGAGGAACTCCACCCGCCACCCGGCGTCGTCGAGCACCGCCGCGAACCCGAGGGGACCGAGGTCGTGCCGCTCTCCCGGGGGACAGGCGACGAGCACGGTCGGGCGAGGGTCGGCCAGATCGGGAGGGTGGTCGGCGCCGATCACCCGGAGCAGGTGCCCGCGGGTGAGACCGCTGGCGAAGTGCTCGTGGGCGACACTGCGGACACCCCGCTCCCACTGGTCGCCGAGCAGGCGCAGGTACGGCAGCAGCACCAGACGTACGGCGTCGACGATGCCGAGCTGCGCCACCCCGTCGTGCCAGGCGCTCTCGTAGCCGGCCCGGTCGAGCGTCGCACAGGCGTCATCGAGGCGCTCGATGAAGGCTGGTGCTCGATCGGCGGCGGCCACGGCCCGAGCATGACACGCCACGACGCGGGTGGTCTCAGGAGTTCGGGCCTTGGACGACACAGGGCCCCGACCGTGAGGTCGGGGCCCTGTCGTTGTTCAGTGGCTGGGAAGCCGGGTGGGACTCAGAAGTCCATGCCGCCCATGCCGCCCATGCCGCCCGACGGGTCGCCCATCGGGGCGGCCTTCTCGGGCTTGTCGGCCACGACGGCCTCGGTGGTCAGGAACAGCGCCGCGATCGATGCCGCATTCTGCAGCGCCGAGCGCGTCACCTTGGCGGGGTCGAGGATGCCGGCAGCAATCATGTCGACGTACTCGCCGGTCGCCGCGTTGAGCCCGTGACCGGACTCGAGCGAGCGCACCTTCTCCGCGACGACGCCGCCTTCGAGACCGGCGTTGATCGCGATCTGCTTGAGCGGAGCCTCGGTCGCGGCGCGCACGATGGCGGCGCCGGTGGCCTCGTCCCCGGTCAGCTCGAGCTTCTCGAACGCAGCCTGGGCGGCCTGCAGCAGCGCCACGCCGCCACCGGCGACGATGCCCTCCTCGACGGCAGCCTTCGCGTTGCGAACGGCGTCCTCGATGCGGTGCTTGCGCTCCTTGAGCTCCACCTCGGTGGCCGCACCGACCTTGATCACCGCGACGCCGCCGGCCAGCTTGGCCAACCGCTCCTGCAGCTTCTCGCGGTCGTAGTCGGAGTCCGACTTCTCGATCTCGGCACGGATCTGGTTGACGCGACCGGCAATCTGGTCGGCGTCGCCCGCGCCCTCGACGATGGTGGTCTCGTCCTTGGTGATGACGACCTTGCGGGCCTGACCGAGCAGCTCGATGCCGGCGTTCTCCAGCTTGAGACCGACCTCCTCGGAGATGACCTGGCCGCCGGTGAGGATCGCGATGTCCTGCAGCATGGCCTTGCGGCGGTCACCGAAGCCCGGCGCCTTGACGGCCACGGACTTGAAGGTGCCGCGGATCTTGTTCACGACCAGCGTGGACAGCGCCTCGCCGTCGACGTCCTCGGAGAGGATGAGCAACGGCTTGCCGGACTGCATGACCTTCTCGAGCAGCGGCAGCAGGTCCTTGACCGAGGAGATCTTGGAGTTGGCGATGAGGACGTAGGGGTCCTCGAGCACCGTCTCCATCCGCTCGGGGTCGGTGACGAAGTACGCCGAGATGTAGCCCTTGTCGAAGCGCATCCCCTCGGTGAGCTCGAGGTCGAGCCCGAAGGTGTTCGACTCCTCGACGGTGATGACGCCTTCCTTGCCGACCTTGTCCATCGCCTCGGCGATGATCTCGCCGACCGTGGCGTCACCGGCGGAGATCGACGCGGTGGCGGCGATCTGCTCCTTGGTCTCGACGTCCTTGGCCATGCTGAGCAGCTGCTCGGCGACCTTCTCGACGGCGGCCTCGATGCCTCGCTTGAGGCTCATCGGGTTGGCGCCGGCGGCGACGTTGCGCAGGCCCTCGCGGACCATCGCCTGGGCGAGCACGGTCGCGGTGGTCGTACCGTCACCGGCGACGTCGTCGGTCTTCTTGGCGACCTCCTTGACGAGCTCGGCGCCGATCTTCTCGTAGGGCTCCTCGAGCTCGATCTCCTTGGCGATCGACACCCCATCGTTGGTGATGGTGGGTGCGCCCCACTTCTTCTCGAGGACGACGTTGCGTCCCTTGGGGCCGAGGGTGACCTTGACCGCGTCGGCGAGGGTGTTCATACCCTTCTCCAGCCCGCGGCGGGCTTCCTCGTTGAAAGCAATCAGCTTTGGCATAACTCCTGGATTTCCTTCTGGGAGTCTGGTGGTGACGTGGTGGGTTGCCCGCGACGGACGGCCCGACCGGTACGACGAACCCTGCTCGCCGACCGGGCGCGGACCTCAACGTCACCGCGTCCTGTGTCTGTCACTCTCATGCTACGAGTGCCAGCCTCATGTTTAGCACTCGGGGTGGGCGAGTGCAAACAGGTCCGGCCGCCCGGGCCACGGACCGGTCAAGGAAGCCTGATCAGCCTGATGCCTCCGCCGGCGGAGCCGATCGCGGTCACGAACACGTCCGACATGTCATCGCCGCTCGCGGCGCAGAAGAAGAAGTCACCGTCACCGTTCTCGACCGCACGCTCGGTGGAGGTCGCGCACGGGTTGTCGGCGTCGCTGGCGCGCGCCGGTCGGGTCGGGCGACGCGGCCGCAGCGAGCACCGAGGCAACGGTCGCACCCGCAGCTTCCGTTGCACCTGTCGCTGCCGAGGTTGTAGGCGACGGTGATGATCAGGACGTTCTGCGACTTGGCGTTGGTGGCGACGTTGCCCAGGTTGGTGCAGGCCGTGCTTCCGTTGCTCGCACCCGGGTAGCTGCTGTTCTCGAGGCTCGTGCTGCCGCCCGCGAATGTCCTCGTTGGGCTGGCCGTCGGTCTCGAAGATGATGACCTTCCGCGGCGTCCCGGTCCGGGTCGGGAGCGCCGCGAGGTTGTTCGTGTCCTTGCCCAGGATGTAGCGAGCCGCCGCCTTCATGGGCGCCGCGAGGTGAGTACCGGTGCTGGAGGCGCTGGTGAGACAGCTGATGGCCTTGACCAGGTGGCTGCTCGCGTTCGTCAGGGACGGGTTGGTCGTCGTCAGGTAGTCGTTGTGGAAGGGCAGGGGCATCCACTTCCACGCGGTGCCGGTGGAGGTCAAGGTCCCGGCGCAAGGGCGTGGAGCGGCAGGTGTTGGACTCGGCCACGCTCAGCGTCGACTTCGCCGGACCGATCGAGCCCAGCGACACGTACTGCTGGGACGGGGTCATCACCGTGAGCATCTTCTTGATGCCGGCGATCATCGCGATCTTGTCCGCGGAGCTCATCGACCCGGTGCGGTCGGCCACCACCGCGACGTCCATCGGGTTGGGCGGGCTCGCCCCGCAGGTCCCCTTGCACGCCGTGGAGATCACCTGCCCCGTCGTGCCCTTGTCGAAGCCCAGGACCGGCGCGAACGCGAACGGCACGTCCGCGGCGTCGGCCACGCTGATGGTGTTGCACTTGTCGTTCTGTGGAGCCGCGGGGAAGCACGGGATCGCACAGATCGAGTCATCGCACCGCAGGCCCGGGTAGGTGAGTGCCGTGTAGGGGCCGGGCCCGGGGTCACAGGTACCCGGTATGTGCGAGGTGAGCACCAGGAAGGGTGCGGTATCGGTGGACCCCACCACGCAGTAGAACGTGGAGCTGGGGCTGGCGTCGGAATCGGTGGCCTGGGCCATGGTGGTCGCCTACGGCTGCCGCGCCCACGCCGTTGCCGGGCAACTCGTAGGCACCGGCATGCGCCGCGGCGTCCATCGTGTCGAACAGACGCTGCTTGGACTGCACCTGCTGGGCGATGTCGACGCCGAGGGCTGCGAACCCGATCAACACGACCAGCAGCATCCCCACGATCACGGCCACCGCACCGCGCTCCTCGTGACGGCGCCACGTCCCGGCGACGCGCATCACTCGATCCTCATCGCGACGGTCCGCGAAAGCTCGATGGAGTCCCCGAAGAGGTAGCCGATCGGGGTGATCATCTCGTGGACGTACGTGATCGTGACCACGGTCGTGCCTCCGGAGGCGATGGCGGCGTCGTAGTTGACTCCGCACGCGCTCGCGTCGGGCTTCTTGCAGGTGACGGCGACAGTGGCGTTCGGGACGGCGTCAAGGGCGGCCGTGGCCACAGCGGTCACTTCCGACTTGGTCCCGTGCAGGCTGCCTTCACGGGCAGCGTCGCG
Organism: uncultured Actinomycetota bacterium; assembly: GCA_963806945.1. Classification (GTDB taxonomy): domain Bacteria; phylum Actinomycetota; class Actinomycetes; order Propionibacteriales; family Nocardioidaceae; genus Nocardioides. Next base: position 577,362 of record CAWDZH010000007.1, on the reverse strand, counting down.
GGCTGCGTTGTTGATGAGGGAACCCCGGTTGACCAGGTAGCCGAAGTCGATGATCCCGAAGACCAACACCAGCAGGAGCGGCAGCACGAGCGCGAACTCAACAGCGGCTGCCCCGCGGTCTCGTTTGGCGTTGCCCATCGTCACTCGGTCCCCTCCGTGGGCGACGGCAGGGATATGCGCGGCGCTCTGGGCTGAGATTAGGACTCGGACCGACACGGAGTGGGGGAAAGGGGCCGGAATTTACCCAAGGGGTCCAGTCCACCTCCCGCGTTTCGCTGGCACGGTTGAGTCCGAGTACGCATGTGTCGGAGCGCTCGGGGGGCCACGCTGTCCTCATGGACACCGACGCCGGCACGCGACCCGCAACCCGGGCCCAGCTCGACTGGCTCACCAGCAGCTCCACGATTGGCACGCAGCCGGCCTGATCGACGAGCACCAGGTCGCCGCCATCCGCGACGGCTACCGCGTCGCACCGGACCCCACCCGCCGCTTCTCCCTGGCGCGGTTGCTCCTTGGCCTCGGTGGCGTCTTCGTGGGAGTGGGTCTGATCTGGCTCGTCGCCGCCAACCTCGACCAGCTCCCGCCGCTGCTCCGCTTCGTCGCGGTCGCCGTCATCTGGTTCGCGATGCTCGTCGCGGGTGAAGGCCTCCACGGCCGCCGTTTCCGCGTGCCCTCTGCAGCGATCGAGTCGGTCCGGCTCCTGGCCGCCCTGGCGTTCGGCGCCATGATCTTCCAGGCGGCGCAGTCGCTGCAGGTGCCGGCGTTCGACCCGGGTCTGGTCGGCCTCTGGGGAGTCGGCGCCCTCGTGCACGCGTACGCCGTCCGTGGCCTGGGCCCGCTGCTCGTCGGCATTCCGGCGCTGGTCGTCTGGTTCGTCTGGGAGGTCCTCCACGACGCCGCGTCGCCGTTCGCTGTCGTCCTGGCCCTCGGGGTGGTGGTCGTGCTGGGCTTCTCGGTCGCCGCCCTCCACGAGCGCCGACTGACCCACTTCGGACCCCCCTGGCGGGAGGTCGGCGCGGCCCTGGCGCTGGCCATGCTGTTCGCGGCTGCGCTGCCGTTCGTCTCCGTCGAGGACTTCACCTGGAACCGCTGGCTCGTGGCCGGGCTGGTTGCCGCCGGCATCGCTGCGACGGCCGCCACGCTCCTCACCGAAGGCCGCCCACGACTCGAACCGCTCGCGGCCGTAGCCGTCCTGGCACTGTCGGTCGGGCTCGTGCTCTGGGACACCGGCGCCGACACCACCGCGCTGGACGTGGCCGACTGGGCGCACGCCGGTCTGAGCGTCGCGGTCTACGTGGCGGTCGCGGTCGGGGTCGCCGTCCTCGGCATCGTGCGCGACAGCTGGCGGCTGACCGCCCTCGCGATGCTCGGCCTCGTCGTGTTCACGACGTTCCAGAGCTTCGCGGTGTTCGCGCAGATCATCCAGGGCGCCTGGCTGTTCGTCGCGCTCGGCCTGATCTTCCTCGGCACCGGTTTCGGTTTCGACCGTGCCCGCCGAAAACTGGCCGCCACCCTGGAAGGAGCGGACCGATGATCAGGCGGATCGCCCTCGTGGCCGTGATCCAGCTCGCTCTGGTGCCGCTCGCCGTCCTGCCCCAGCTGTCCGCACGGGTCACCGGTGAGACCTACCTGATGCGGGTGGCCCCGGTCGACCCCATCGACCCGTTCCGGGGCGCGTACGTCGCCCTGAGCTACCCCGACCTCCGCACTCCGGCGATGTCGGACCCGCCGAGCCTGGAGGACGGCGATCGCGGGGCCGTATACGCGACGCTGGTCGAGCGAGGCGGGTTCTGGGTGCTCGGGGAGTACACGCGGACGCGCCCCGAGGACGGCCCCTACCTGGCGTGCGACGACCGGGCCTGGGCCATCCGGTGCGGGATCGAGAGCTGGTTCGCCTCCCAGGCGGACGCGCAGCGACTCGAGGGTGCCGTGGCCCGGGGCGCCGTCGCGACGATCAAGATCGACTCACGGGGCAACGCCGCGATCATCGATCTCCAGCCCCGCTAAGCGCCGCCGGCGACCGCCGGGATCACCGAGATCTGGGTGCCCTCCGGGGTGGGGGTCTCGAGGTGGTCGAGGAAGCGGACGTCGTCGTTGCCGACGTAGACGTTCACGAACCGGCGCAGCGCACCGCTCTCGTCGAGGATCCGACCCTTGATGCCGGCGTAGCTGCCATCGAGGTCGTCGAGGACCTCGGCGAGGTTGCTGCCTTCGGCAGTCACCTCCGACTCGCCGCCGGTGTAGGTGCGGAGGATGGTGGGGATCCGGACCGAGACGCTCATTGCGGTGCCTTTCGGGTGGGTGTCAGTCGGCCAGGCCGGTGGCCGCGAAGGCGGCGTACGACGGGTCGATGGTGGCGGTGGGGCCGACGACGCCCGAGACGGCGTCCAGGGTCTTCAGCCCGTGGCCGGTGTTGATGACGACGGTCTCCAGCGTCGGGTCGAGCTGGCCGCTCTCGACGAGCTTCTTCAGCACCCCGACCGTGGTGCCACCGGCGGTCTCGGTGAAGATGCCCTCGGTGCGCGCCAGCAGCACGATCCCCTCGCGGACCTCGTCGTCGCTGACGTCCTCGACCGCACCACCGGTCTCGCGGCAGATGTCGAGGACGTAGATGCCGTCAGCGGGGTTGCCGATCGCGAGGCTCTTGGCGATGGTGTCCGGCTTGACCGGGCGGATCGCGTCGACGCCGGCCTTCCACGACACCGAGACCGGCGAGCAGCCGGCCGCCTGGGCGCCGTACACCTTGTAGGGCCGCGCCTCGACCAGGCCGAGCGTGATCAGCTCCTGGAAGGCCTTGTGCACCTTGGTGAGCTGGGAGCCGGACGCCACCGGGATGACGATCTGGTCGGGCAGTCGCCAGCCGAGCTGCTCGGCGATCTCGTAGCCGAGCGTCTTGGACCCCTCGGCGTAGTAGGGCCGGACGTTGACGTTGACGAACGCCCACCCCTCCTCCTCGCCGGCGATCTCGGAGGCGAGCTTGTTGACGTCGTCGTAGGTGCCGTTGACGGCGACCAGGGAGTCGGTGAAGACGGCCGAGTTGACCTGCTTGGGCTGCTCGAGGTTGCTGGGGATGAACACCACCGTCTTCATCCCGGCACGGGCGCCGGCGGCGGCCACCGCGTTGGCCAGGTTGCCGGTGCTGGGGCAGGCGAAGACCGTGCTGTGGAACTCGCGGGCGGCGCTCAGCGCACAGGCCACGACCCGGTCCTTGAAGGAGTTGGTCGGGTTGGTCGAGTCGTCCTTGACCCACAGCTTCGTCAGGCCCAGCTCGGCGGCGAGGTTCTGGGCGGGCAGCAGCCGGGTGAAACCGGGCTCGGTGTTGGGCGAGCCCTCGATGTCCTCGGGGACCGGCAGCAGCGCCTTGTAGCGCCAGATGTTGCTGGGGCCGGCCTCGATCTCCGCCCGGGTGACCGCCGGGAAGTCGTAGGCGACCTCGAGCGGACCGAAGCACTCCGGACACGCATAGAAGGGGCCGAGCGCGACCTGGTGGCCACACTCGCGACAGGCCAACCCGGTGGCATGCCCGAAGGCGCCGTCTCGCAGGGCGGGGGTGGTGCTCTCGGCCAGACTGGTGCTCACGGAAGTTCCTCCTCCTCATCTTCCCCGAGGCGAATCTCGCCCCAGGCCGGAATTGGCACCGTCTCCACGACGGACAGCAGGGTCGTGGCGGTTGCCGGGACGTCAGCGGGCCGTTCCCTCAGTCCCTCGCGATGAGCTGAGGACGACTCTACGACCTGCGTCTCAACATGCGTACATGGATCTTGCATGTCGGACGCTCGACCCGGTGGAGGGTCAGCGTGCGTCGCGGGTGAGCCGGCGCAGCAGGTCGAGCACTCCGTCGGGGCCCGGGACCACGACGTCGGCGCGCTCGGCCAACACCGACTCCTCCTCCGACTGCGAGCAGACCAGCAGCGAAGGCATCCCCTGCGCGCGCAGCTCCTCGACCGCAGCGAAGGCCTCGAGGTCGCCCAGGTCGTCGCCGGCGAAGAGGAAGCCTCCGGCGTCCTGCTCCTGCACGAGGGTCCGCACCGCGTGGCCCTTGCTCATGCCGGGCGCGCGGACCTCGATCACGTTGCGGCCCGGCTCCAACACGAGCCCGTGCTGCCTGGCGAGCTCGCCGATCGGGTCGAGCAGCCGGTCGCGCGTCCCGGCGGGGTCGTCGAGTCGGCGGGTGTGGATCGCGACCGCGAGACCCTTCTCCTCGATGTACGCCGCCGCGGCATCGGCTCGGCGCAGCACCCCGGGCAGCTCGCGTTCGAACGTCGACAGGCCCGGGGGCGGGCGGGGCGAGACGACCCGGCGTCGGGTCGAGGACCAGCGCTCGTTGCCGTACTGCCCGAAGACGAACATCTCCTTGCCGCTCTGGCCGATCTCGGCGCCGACCTGGTCGAGGTCGCCGAGGCTCAGCGCCTGCCGGGCCGGGCGCCCGGTGACCACGGCGATGGCGCGGACCACCCCGGCCAGATCGACCAGGACCTGGCCCGCCTCGGGGTGGATGTGCGCCTCGGACGGCTCCTCCACGATCGGCGAGAGGACGCCGTCGAAGTCGAGCCCCACCACGGTTCGCGAGGCGGCGGCCACCAGTCCGGCGTAGCGCTCCTCGCCCTCACGGGAGGTGAAGTCCATGGGACCCATCCCACCACGGCGCGTCCTCGCGCCCCGGACGCACCTCGTCGGTGACTCAGGCGGCGTCGTCGGTGAGGACGACGGTGAGCCGGTCGAGCCGCATCGAGCCGGTCGCGGGGACCAGCCGGGAGATGCCCAGGTCGAGGGCCAGCAGCTTGCCCGCGGCCTCGAGCCGTTCGGGGTAGTAGACGGTCGAACCGGGGACGGTGCCGTACCAGTTGTCGGAGCCGACCACCTGCCAGCCGACGTCGGTCGCGTTCCCGGCGTACCGACCGGCCAACCCGGTGATGCCCGAGTTGTTGTAGACCTCGATGTAGACGTCGCCGCGGGTGACCCTGCGCTTGATGGGTTGCTGCTTGCCCTGGGGCAGCTTCTGCTTCGCGACCGGGTCGACGCGGGACTCGGGCTCCGACGGCCGCGCCACGGTGGTGACCTCACGCTCGGTGGGCTCCTCGCCCTGGGTCGCGACGTAGGCGATCCCGGCCATCGCCACCGCGAGGACACTCAGCAGGGCGACCGGCGAGGGGAAGGCCACGCCGCGCTGGTTCCGGGGTTTCGAGGCTCGCTGCGCTCGCACCTCAACCACCGTCGCTCGCGTCGCTCGCTCGCACCGTCACAGCTCGAAGCCCAGGCGGCGGGCCGAACGCTGGCGCTGGCGGGCAGCGCGCAGCCGGCGCAGCCGGCGGACCAGGAGCGGGTCGGACTCGAGCGCCTCCGGGCGGTCGATGAGGGCGTTGAGGACCTGGTAGTAGCGGGTCGAGGACATGTCGAACTTCTCGCGGACCGCGGTCTCCTTGGCGCCGGCGTACTTCCACCAGTGGCGCTCGAACTCGAGGATCTCGCGGTCGCGGTCGCTCAGGCCCGGCTGCGGCTCACGGGCCGGCTGGCCGTGGAGGGCGTTGGCGGCGTCCATGCGGTCTCCCCTGTGGTGGAACGGGCTTCGTGGGGCCACTGTAGGCGACGAACCACAACGATGTCATTCGCCTCCGGCGAGTCGCGGGAGCCTAGGTTGGGGACATGGATCGCACCGTGGGCTGGGGCGTGCTCGCCACCGGCCGGATCGCGCAGAGCTTCGCCCGCGACCTGCGGGAGGTTCCCGATGCCCGGCTGGTCGCGGTCGGCTCACGGTCCCAGGCGGGGGCCGAGCGGTTCGCGTCGGAGTACGGCGACGACGGTTGCCGGGCCCACGGCTCCTACCGGGCCCTGGTCGAGGACCCCGCGGTCGACGTCGTCTACGTCGCCACCCCGCACGCACTTCACCTCGAGGACGCCCGGATGGCCCTCGAGGCCGGCAAGCACGTCCTGTGCGAGAAACCACTCACCCTCAACCGGGCCGGCGCCGAGGAGCTGTTCGGACTGGCCCGCGAGCACGACCGCTTCCTGATGGAGGCGATGTGGATGGCCTGCCACCCCGTGATCCGCGCCGTCGTGGACGGGCTGCGTGAGGGACGATTCGGGACACCGCGCCAGGTGCACGCCGACCTCGGCTTCGTCGTGGATCGGCCACCCGGGGACCGGCTGGTCGACCCGTCCCTGGGCGCCGGCGCCCTGCTCGACATGGGCATCTACCCGCTCACGCTCGCCGACCTGGTGCTCGGCCCGGTGACCGACCTGGCGGCCACCGCGGTGCTCAGCGATCGCGGGATCGACCTGGACGTCGCGCTCGCCACTCGCCACGAGGGCGGCGGCGTCGGCGCCCTCACCGCCTCCATGACCTCGGTCTCGCCGCGCACCGCCAGCATCGCCACCGAGTCGGGGCGCCTCGAGCTGCCGGCCGACTTCCACCACCCGCCGTACGCCGTGTGGCACCCGGCCCACGGCGACAGCGAGCGGATCGTCGGCGACCACCCGGTGCTCGGCACCGGCCTCGGGAACGAGGCCGCGGAGGTCAGCCGCTGCCTGCGGGAGGGGCTCCGCGAGAGCCCGCTCGTGCCGCCGGCCCGGTCGCTGCGGCTGTTGGGGGTCATGGACGACGCCCGGCGGCAGATCGGCGTCCACTACGCGGGCGAGCCCACCTAGAGTGGTGCCGTGACGGACTCTCGGCAACTCGTGATCGTGGCCAACCGGCTGCCGGTCGACCGGGTCGACCTGCCCGACGGCACTCGTGGCTGGCGTCGTTCCCCCGGCGGCCTGGTGAGCGCCCTGGACCCGGTGATGCGGCGCAACAACGGGGTGTGGATCGGCTGGTCCGGTGGCACCGAGACCGATCTGGAGCCCTTCGAGGACGACGGCCTCTCCCTGGTACCGATCGCGCTCAGCGCGACCGAGGTGGAGGAGTTCTACGAGGGCATGTCGAACGCGACGCTCTGGCCGATCTACCACGACGTCATCGCCAAGCCGGAGTTCCACCGCGAGTGGTGGGACAGCTACGTCGAGGTGAACCGTCGCTTCGCCGACAAGGCGATCGAGATCGCCGAGGAGGGCGCCACCGTCTGGGTGCACGACTACCAGCTGCAGCTGGTCCCCGCGATGCTCCGCGAGCTGCGCCCCGACCTGCGCATCGGCTTCTACCTCCACATCCCCTTCCCGCCGGCCGAGCTCTTCGCCCAGCTGCCGTGGCGTCGGCAGATCCTCGAAGGGCTGCTCGGCGCCGACCTGGTCGGCTTCCAGATGGCCGGCGGTGCGGGCAACTTCGTGCGACTCGTCCGGCAGCGCGTGGGCCACAAGACCCATCGCGACCTGGTCTACCTGCCGGACGGCCGGACGGTGCGGGCGGCGGCGTTCCCGATCTCGATCGACGCCGAGGCGTTCGAGGAGCTCGCCCACCAGGAGACGGTGCAGGAGCGGGCCGCGGAGATCCGCACCGCGGTGGGCAGCCCCCACAAGATCTTCCTCGGCATCGACCGGCTGGACTACACGAAGGGGATCCACGCCCGGCTGCGCGCCTTCAGCGAGCTGATCGCGGACGGGGAGCTCAGCGTCGAGGATGCCGTCTTCGTGCAGGTCGCCACCCCGTCACGCGAGCGGGTCGAGCAGTACCGGATCCTGCGCGACGACATCGACCGGCTCGTCGGCCGCGTCAACGGAGACCTGGGCCGGATCGGGCTCCCCGCCATCCACTACCTCCACTCCTCCTACCCTCGCGAGGAGATGGCCGCCCTCTACCGGGCCGCCGACATCATGGTCGTCACCCCCTTCCGGGACGGCATGAACCTGGTCGCCAAGGAGTACGTCGCCTGCCGCTACGACGACGGCGGCGCACTCGTGCTGTCGGAGTTCGCCGGGGCCGCCAACGAGCTGCGCCAGGCGTGGCTGGTGAACCCCTACGACATCAACGGCATGAAGGCCGCCCTGCTGGAGGCCTACCGGGCCGACGCGAAGGACGTCACGCGGCGGATGAAGGCGATGCGCAAGCAGGTTCTGACCCACGACGTCGCCGCCTGGGCCACCAGCTTCCTCGAGGGTCTGGCCCACGTCGGCGCCCAGGACCGACCGCTGCGGTCCGACTGATTCGGGGAAGCGGTACTTTTCGCACCATGGATCTGATCCCGAAACCCGATCAGGTCGTCTCCGCGGCCAGCAACGTGGCGCACAAGGTGCTCTACGGAGGGCTGGCCGACCTGCGGCCGATGCCGCGGACCCTGATCGACGAGGGCACCCGCCGCGAGGTCTACCACTACCGACCGGCTGCCCAGGTCCGCGAGCAGGGCGACCCGGTGCTGCTGGTGACGCCCCTGGCAGCACCGGCGCTCTGCTACGACCTCCGGCGGGGTTGTTCGCTGGTCGAGCACTTCGTGACCTCCGGTCGCCCGACCTACCTCGTGGAGTACGGCGAGGTCTCGTTCAAGGACCGCAACCTCGGCATGGAGCACTGGGTCGACGAGGTCGTCCCGACCGCGATCCGGGAGGTCTCCGAGCATGCCGGCGGACGGCCGGTGCACGTCATCGGCTGGTCGCTGGGCGGCATCTTCAGCCTGCTCGCCGCCGCGGACTCCCCCGACCTGCCGATCGCCTCGCTCACCGCGGTCGGCTCACCGGTGGACGTGACCCAGGTGCCCCTCGTCGCACCGTTCCGACCGCTGCTCAACCTCAACCTCGGCCAGGGCCGGGGCGCCGTGACCCGGGCCTACCAGCTGCTGGGTGGGGCGCCGAAGCCGCTGGTGCGGTGGGCCTTCCAGCTCTCGTCGTTCCAGAAGCTGGTGACCAAGCCGCTCACGGTCGCGCAGAACCTCGACGACACCGACTTCCTCGCCCAGCTCGAGGCCGTCGACCGGTTCATCGACCACATGATCGCCTACCCCGGCCGGACCTTCGGCCAGCTCTACCACCGGTTCGTGAAGGGCAACGCGCTCGTCGGGGGCCGCTTCGAGCTCGGTGACCGCACCATCGACCTGGCCGCCATCACCGCGCCGGTGCTGGTGTTCGGGGGTGCCACCGACGGCATCGCGCCGATCCCGGCGGTCCGGCCCGTCGTACCGCTGCTCACCGGGTCCGCCGAGGTGCGCTTCGAGATCGTGCCCGGCGGCCACCTCGGCATGCTGACCGGCCGCGCGGCGCGCGGCAGCACCTGGCAGGTCATGGACGAGTGGATCGACCAGTGGTCCTCACCCAGCGAGAAGCCGGCCACCCCGCCCCGCCCCCCGAAGAAGAAGGGGCCGTCGAAGGGCGCCATCGGCGTCAACCCGCAGCGGCGCTACGGCTCGGGCGGCTCCCGCTCCCTCGCCCGCTAATCGGTTGAGTTGGGCCTCCGCAACAGTTGAGTTGGGCCTCCGCAACGGTTGAGTTGGGCCTCCGGGATCGCGGTGGCGCGGTGGAAGCCGACACCGGCTAGCGTCGCCCTCATGGGGACGCTGGCCGAGCTGGAGGAGCGGGGGCTGGTGGCCGCGGACTGGGCGGAGGCGCTGGCGCCGGTCGAGGAGCGGATCGCCGCGATGGGCCGGTTCCTGCGCGACGAGCTGGCGGCGGGCCGGCCGTATCTCCCCGTCGGCGACCACGTGCTGCGCGCCTTCCAGCGTCCTCTGGCCGACGTACGGGTGCTGATCGTCGGGCAGGATCCGTACCCGACGCCGGGTCATCCGATCGGGCTCAGCTTCGCGGTCGCCCGCGACGTGTGGCCGATCCCCGCCAGCCTGCGCAACATCTACGTCGAGCTGCGCGACGACCTCGGCGTCGTACCTCCGAAGCACGGCGACCTCACCGCGTGGGCCGACCAGGGCGTGATGCTGCTCAACCGGGTGCTGACGGTGCGGCCGGGCGAGTCGGCCAGCCACCGCGGCCGGGGCTGGGAGGAGGTCACCGAGTGCGCGATCACGGCACTGGCACGACGGGGTGGTCCGCTCGCGGCGATCCTGTGGGGCAGCCACGCGCAGTCGCTCAAGCCGCTGCTGGGACCGGTGCCGTGGGTGGAGTCACCCCACCCCTCTCCGCTGGCCGCCTACCGCGGCTTCTTCGGGTCGAAACCGTTCAGCCGGGTCAACGCCCTGCTGGAGCAGCAGGGCGGTACGCCGGTGATCTGGGACCGGGACTGGGAATGAACTTGAATTTTGAACTAGTATGACCTCATGACCGACCGGATGCCTGCGCTGTACCTCGGCCACGGGGCGCCCCCGCTGCTCGACGACCCACTGTGGTCGGGCCAGCTCGCCGCCTGGTCCGCCGACCTTCCGCGTCCGAAGGCGATCCTGATCGTCAGCGCCCACTGGGAGTCCGCACCGGTGACGCTCAGCGCGAGCCGGGCGCCACTGGTCTACGACTTCGGCGGGTTCGACGCGAAGTACTACCGGATGACCTACGAGACGCCGGACGCGACGGCGCTCGCGACCCGGATCGCCGCGCTGATGCCCGACACCGAGCCCGTCCACCAGCACACCTCGCGCGGCCTCGACCACGGGGCGTGGGTGCCGCTGCGGATCATGTACCCCGAGGCCGACATCCCGGTGCTGCAGATGTCGATGCCGACCTCCGACCCGGGGCGGCTGCTGAAGCTCGGCGAGCGGCTCCGGCCGCTGCGCGACGAGGGCGTGCTGATCATCGGGTCGGGCTTCCTGACCCACGGCCTCCGCTTCCTGACCGAGTTCCGCATCGACGCCCCGGCACCGGGCTGGTCGGTGGACTTCGATGCCTGGGCGGGCGAGGCAATGGCCCGCGGTGACGTCGACGCCCTGGCGGCGTACGCCTCGCAGGCCCCCGGCATGCCGTACGCCCATCCCACCGTCGAGCACTACACACCGCTGTTCGTCACCCTCGGCGCGGCGACCACTCCCGACGACCCCGGCATCCAGGTCATCGACGGGTTCTGGATGGGCCTCTCGAAACGGTCGCTCCAGGTCGCCTGACCCGTCGTACCCGACATCCAGGCTCTCTCGCCGCGGGTTCGCCGACCCGATTGCCGGGTGCGACGGAGGATCCGGAGGTGACAGAGGTTGCTGCGGCGCTCGCGGCAGCGGCAGGATCGGCCCGTGCGCATCCTGTCGATCCAGTCCCACGTCGCCTACGGACACGTGGGGAACTCCGCCGCGGTCTTCCCGCTGCAGCGCCTCGGCCACGAGGTGTGGCCCGTGCTGACGGTGAACTTCTCCAACCACACCGGGTACGGCGAGTGGCGCGGTCCGCTCATCGACCCCGAGGACGTGACGGCGGTGATCACCGGCATCGAGGAGCGCGGCGCGCTGAGCTCCTGCGACGCCGTGCTGTCCGGCTACCAGGGCAGTCCCGCCATCGCCGGCGTGGTCGTCGACGCAGTACGCCGGGTCAAGGCCGCCAACCCCGCGGCGACGTACACCTGCGACCCGGTGATGGGGAACGCCACCTCGGGGTGCTTCGTCAACCCGGAGATCCCGCCGATCATCAGGGAGCAGGTCGTCCCGGTCGCGGACGTGCTGACCCCGAACCAGTTCGAGCTCGGCTTCCTCACCGGCACCGACCCGCACTCGCTCGAGGAGGTCCTCGCGAGCTCCGACGCCGCGCGGGCGATGGGACCGTCGACGATCCTGGTGACCAGCGTCGAGACCGCCCCTGGACCGCAGGGCGACACGATCGGACTGATGGCGGTCACCGGCGACGGCGCCTGGCTGGTCGAGACGCCGCGGTTGCCGATGAAGGCCAATGGGTCCGGCGACCTCACCGCCGCCCTCTTCACCGCCCACCTGCACGCCACCGGATCCGCCGAGGAGGCGCTCGCCCGCACGGTCTCGTCGGTCTACGCCGTGCTCGAGCAGACCCTCGAGTCCGGCGAGCGGGAGCTGCGGCTGGTCGCCGCTCAGGACGCGATCGCCAGCCCCGCCTGCGAGTTCGACGTACGTCGGGTCCGCTGAACCCCCGCCGGTATCGTGGGCGGCATGGGTAAGCCCCCCGCCGCGCTCCGCGCCGCGCTCGTCGTCGGCACGCTGCTGGCAGCGCTGTTCGCGATGCACGGGCTCACCCACCACGGGGAGCACGCACCCACGGCCAGCGCCGAGCATGGTGCGATGTCGGCGCCGGGGACGGCGGCCCCCACGGCGCCTCCGGCCGACGACTCGGCCGTCGTCGCCCTGTGCCTGGCGATGTTGCTGGGGGCGACCGTGGTGTGGCTCTGGGCGATCCGCCACCGTGGCGGCGTACGTCGCCTCCGTCGCGACGCTCCGGACGACGCCACCACCCGCCCCATCCGGCGGGCACACGCGCCTCCCGACCGCTGGGTGCTCTCGGTCTGCCGCTGCTGACAGGTCGGCCGCTCGATGCGGCCGGACCCCGTCCTGCACGTCTCCGACCACCCCAGAGGAACCCACCATGAACACGATCCAGCGCGTCACCGGCGTCCTCGCCGCCGCCGCCCTCAGCCTCACCCTCACCGCCTGCGGCGGTGACGACACCGACTCGACCGGCACGACGATCCCGGAGTCGGCCGACTTCAACGACGCCGACGTCACGTTCGCCACCGAGATGATCCCGCACCACGCCCAGGCCCTGTTGATGGTCGACATGGCCGTCACCCGCGACGTCTCACCCGAGCTCACGGGGCTGCTCGACCAGATCCGGGACGCGCAGGCCCCGGAGATCGAGATGATGACCGACTGGCTGGAGGAGTGGGACCAGCCGGTCCCCGAGACCGGCCGCGGCCATGGCGACACCGACTCCGACAGTGGCATGCCCGGCATGGACATGCCGGGCATGATGAGCTCGGAGGAGATGGACCGCCTCGGTTCGGCCTCGAAGGCGAGCTTCGAGGACATGTGGTTCACGATGATGATCGAGCACCACGAGGGCGCCATCGCGATGGCCGAGACCGAGATCGACGACGGGGAGTTCCCCGACGCGATCGCGCTGGCCGAGGACATCACGAAGTCCCAGGCGGCCGAGATCACCACCATGGAGGCGCTGCTCGCCGACTGACGACGTACACCGCACAGCGGGCGGGCGGCCCCCATCTAGGATGGCGCCCGCCCCTCGCCGGTGTAGCTCAGTTGGTAGAGCGCTCCCCTTGTAAGGGAGATGTCGCGGGTTCGACTCCTGTCACCGGCTCCGTCTCGTTGGTCCGATCCGGCAGCTCCGTCTCGTCCTACCCGGGCCGCGGACCAGCGCTGCGGCCTGCCACCTAGGCTTCCGACGTGACCCGAGTCGACGACTGGCCTGCCCTCGCCGAGCTCGCGGAGCGGTACGGCGTGTCCCGCGAGTACTGGGACTGGCAGGGCAACCACGTCCCGGTCCAGGCCGCCACCGTGCAGGCCGTGCTCGGAGCGCTCGACGTGGACACCTCCACGGACGATGCGGTGCGGGCCGCACTGGTCGACGTCGACGAGGCGCCGTGGCGGCGGATGCTGCCCGCGGTGACGGTGGGCCGGGCCGGACATCCGGTCGAGGTGCTGGGCCACGTCGCCCACGGCAAGCCGCTGACCGTCGAGGTCGTGACGGAGTCGGGCACCGTCGTGCCGGTTCCGCAGCTCGACCATCCTGTGGAGCCGCGTCAGGTCGGGGCGATCCTCACCGGAGAGGCCCGGTTCGTGCTGCCCGCGGACCTGCCGGCCGGCTACCACACGTTGCACGCCCGCTCCGGCCACCAGACCGCGACCGGCGTGCTCGTGCTCGCGCCGGACCGGATCGACCTGCCGCCGCAGCTGGCCGCGCAGGTCTGGGGTCTGATGACCCAGCTCTACTCCGTCCGCTCCCGCGATTCGTGGGGCATCGGCGACTTCGGCGACCTGGCCGGCCTGGCCGCCTGGGGTGGCGACGTCGGCGCCGAGTTCCTCCTGGTGAACCCGCTCCACGCCGCCGAGCCGGCGCCGCCGGTGGAGGACTCGCCGTACCTGCCGACGTCCCGTCGCTACCTCAATCCGCTCTACGTCCGCGTCACCGACCTCCCCGAGCTCGATGCCCTCACCGCCGCCGACCGCGCCCGCGTCGAGGCCCACGCGGCGGGCCCGTTCGACGACGCCGAGGGGCTGCTCGACCGGCAGGCGTCGTACGCCGCCAAGCTGGCCGCCCTCGACCTGCTCCATGCCACGCCCCGCTCGGCCGCGCGCGAGCGCGAGTCTGCAGGAGTTCTGCCGTCGCGAGGGCCCGGAGCTGCGCCAGTTCGGCGTCTGGTCCGCGCTGGCCGAGCATCTCGCGGGCGAGGAGTGGTCGGCGGAGCTGCTCGACCCGACCTCGCCAGAGGTCGCCGTGCTCGCGGACCGGCTCTCCGGCCGGGTCGACTTCTTCATGTGGCTCCAGTGGGTCGCCGACCAGCAGCTCGCGGCCGCGCAGGCGCAGGCGCTCGAGTCCGGGATGACGATCGGGCTGGTGACCGACCTCGCCGTCGGCGTACACCCCGCCGGCGCGGAGGTGTGGACCCTCGGCCCGGCACTGGCGCGTGGGCTGAGCGTCGGCGCCCCGCCGGACGCGTTCAACCAGATCGGGCAGGACTGGTCGCAGCCACCGTGGCGCCCCGACGTCCTCGCCGAGCTCGGCTATGCGCCCTACCGTGCCGTGCTTCGCGCGGCGCTGCGTCACGCCGGCGGGCTGCGGATCGACCACGTGATGGGGCTGTTCCGGCTCTGGTGCATCCCCGAGGGTGCCTCCCCCGCCGACGGGGCCTACCTGCGCTACGACCACGAGGCGATGGTCTCGATCCTGCTGCTGGAGGCACAGCGCGCCGGAGCGTTCGTGGTCGGTGAGGACCTCGGCGTCGTGGAGCCGTTCGTGCGCGACTACCTCGCCGAGCGCGGTGTGCTCGGCACCTCGATCCTCTGGTTCGAGACCGACGACGGACGGCCGCGGCCGCCGGAGACCTGGCGCGAGCTGTGCCTGGCGACGGTGACCACCCATGACCTGCCGCCGACCGCTGGCTACCTCGCCGGCGAGCACGTCCGGCTGCGTGACGCGCTCGGGCTGTTGACCCGTCCGGTCGCGGAGGAGCTCGCGGTGGTCGAGCGGGAGCACGAGACGTTCCTCGCCGCGCTCCGCGACCGCGACCTCATCGATGAGGACCCTTCCGAGGAGGAGATCGTCGCGGCTCTCCACGCGCTGCTCACCCGCTCACCGAGCCGGCTGCTGGGGGTCGCGGTGACCGACCTGGTCGGCGACCGGCGCACCCAGAACCAGCCGGGGACCCACCTCCAGTACCCCAACTGGCGGGTGCCGCTCACCGGCGCCGACGGCGCGCCGGTGCTGCTGGAGGACCTGCCGTCGCTGCCGAGAGCGAGGGCGCTGGCGGCGCTGCTCCAAGACGGCACCGCCCGCGACTGAGCACTACGCTGATCGCATGGCCCTACGGATCGTGGCGAGCCGCCCGGATCCGGCGATCGTGACCCTGCCGTGGTCGACACCGCTGGAGCAGTGGGGCGACGACCACGTCGTGCCGCTGCCCCGCGGGCTGTCCCGGCACGTGGTGCGGATCGTGCGGCTCAAGGAGCGGGTCTACGCCGTGAAGGAGACGGTCGAGGAGATCGCCTTCCGCGAGTACCGGCTGCTCCGCGACCTCCAGCGGATGGGACTGCCCGCCGTCGTACCGCAGGGCGTGGTCGCAGGTCGCGAGAGCGCCACGGGCGAAGGGTTGCCGGCGGCGCTCCTCACCGAGCACCTGCGCTTCTCGTTGCCCTATCGCAGCCTGTTCTCCCATGGCCTCTCGGCCGACGCCCTCCCCTCGCTGGTCGATGCCCTGATCGTGCTGCTGGTCCGGCTTCACCTCGCCGGGTTCTACTGGGGCGACGTGTCTCTCTCCAACGTGCTGTTCCGCCGCAGCGCCGGCGGCTTCGCGGCGTACCTGGTCGACGCCGAGACCGGCGAGCTTCGCCCCCACCTGTCCGATGCGATGCGGGAGTACGACGTCGAGGTGGGTTGCCAGAACGTCTTCGGCGAGCTGCTCGACCTGCAGGCCGCCGGTCCGCTGGACGAGCGGGTCGACCCCACGGAGATCATCGAGATGATCGAGACCCGCTACGCCGCCCTCTGGAGCGAGCTGACCGACGAGGAGGAGTTCCCGGCCGCTGACATGTGGCGCATCGAGCAGCGGATCGAACGCCTCAACGACCTCGGTTTCGACGTCGAGGAGCTGGACATCGTGACCGACTTCGACGGCGACCGGATCCACATCCAACCGCGGGTGGTCGAGCTCGGGCACCACACCCGCGACCTGCAGGCTCTCACCGGGATGTACGCCGAGGATGCCCAGGCGCGGCGGATGCTCAACGACATCGCGGCCTACACCGCCGCCCACGACCTCGGCCGCGAGGACCGGGCGCTGGTCGCCAACCGGTGGCTCACCGAGATCTACGAGCCGTTGATGGCCCTGGTGCCGGCGGCGGCGCGCGGCAAGCTCGAGCCGGCCGAGCTCTTCCACGAGATCCTGGTGCACCGGTGGTACCTCTCGGAGCGCGCCGGGGCCGAGGTCAGTCTGTTCGACACCGCCCGCGACTACATCGCGACGGTGCTGGCCTCCAAGCCCGATGAGGCGGTCACCGCTCCTCCCGCCTGACGTCCGGCGGTTCAGGACGGCCGCGTCGCCTGCAGCAGCCGACTCCGCGCCTCCTCGGCCCGGTCGTCCCCGTTCCGTCGCTGCGCCGCCTCCGGTGGCGGCGCAAACGGGTCGACGTCGGTCTGGCAGACGGTGCCGTGGGGCGGCAGCACCCCGTCGACCAGGTAGTCCGCCACCGCGGCGTCGATGCAGCCGCTCAGGCCGGTGGCCACGTGCCCCTCGCCGTCGAGGGTGAGCAGCCGCGACCGCGGCATGAGCCGGGCGAGGCTCTGGGCCCCGGAGTAGGGCGTGGCCGGATCGTGCCGATTGCCGATCAGGAGCACCGGACTACGGGTCGAAGCACTCCATGGGCCGGGGTATCTGTCGGTGTCGCGTGCCCGCCAGCTTGCGCACGGGATGGACTGCCAGGTCCAGGCCCGACCGAAGTACGCCCACCGGCGGTCGGCGTGCCGACCGGTCCGCGACCACGCCTCCGCGTTGCGCGGGTTGGTGCTGTCTGTGCACAGCACCCCGGGGAAGCCCTCGATGGATTGTTCCTCGAACGACGTCCCCGCCGGCTCCAGGATCTGTTGCGCCCGGCGCTGCAGTCGGGCCATCCGCCGCGTGGTCTGCGCGGTCGCCCCCACCTCGGCGCCGTCAGCCACGGCGTCGGCGAACTCGGCGAGGAAGGCCCAGGCGAACGGGTCATAGAGCAGGTTGAGCGTGAACGCGACGAAGTTGGAGTAGCGCAGCGGCAGCGGCCCGTCCGGTCCGGGCAGCTCCTGGGGCTCACGACGCAGCCACCGCGCCGCACGTGCGTACCGACGCTCCGGGTCACCGCCGTTCGCGAGCGCGCAGACGTCGGGTCCGGCGGCCCGGCACAGGGCGAAGAACCGCTGCAGCGTGTCGTGGGCGGCGCGGGGGCTGCCGAGCCGGGTGGTGACCGGCACGGTCCGGCCCTGCCTCCGAGAGGCACCCGTGGTCCACAACACCGGGTCGAGCACCGCGTCCAGCACGAGCGCCCGGACCTTGCCCGGGAACAGATTGGCGTAGACCGCCCCGAGGTGCGTGCCGTAGGAGACCCCGAAGTAGCTGAGCTTCCGGTCACCCACGGCGGCGCGGAGCAGGTCGAGGTCGCGGGCGACGTTGGCGGTGCTCATGTGCCGTTGCAGGGTGCCACCATCGCGGGCGCACGGACGGGAGAGCCCGCGGTCGATCCGCCGGGAGAATACTCGCTCCTCGTCACGGGTGACCGGGAACGGCGGCAGACTGTCGAGCAGCTCGAAGCCCTCCTGGGGTTCGGCAAAGCAGACCAGCGGCGTGCTGTGCGCGATGCCACGGGGGTCGAATCCCACGACGTCGAACCGCTCCAGGAGGGCGGGTGGGAAGAGGAACTCGAGGAAGCCGACGAACTCCACCGCAGAGGCACCGGGGCCACCCGGGTTGAAGAAGAGGGTACCGATGCGCTCCGCCGGGTCGTCGGCGTGCCGCCGCTTCAGCAACAGCTGGACCTGGCGCCCCTCCGGCCGGTCGTGGTCGAGCGGGACATCGGCCCAGGCGCAGTCGAAGACCGCCTCGGAGAGGCCGTCGGACTCCGCAGGCGGGCAGGTCTCCCACGCCAGGTCCGGGATCACCGGATGTGGATGCGCGCGCGCCGCCGGGGACGGGGCCGCCGTCCCGGCGACCGGTGGCACCGCCAGGGCGCTGCCGAGCAGGGCGACGACCACCAGGCTGAGCAGCAGGGCGGCGTACGTGCCACGGGTGCGGATGTACTGGATCATGGCGACCCCCCGGATGCCTCGAACGACCGCGGGTGCGGCCGTCTTCGACGCTAGGCCCGGCCGCGCCGGGGGTCCATCACAAAGACCCGAACGCTGTGTTCACCATGGTCGAAGGCCGAACCGCACCACGTGACCTCAGGCCAGCGGCGAGTGCTCGGCGGCCAGCTGCTGCATGGTCGCGAGGAAGCTCCGCACCAGGGGTCGTTCGTCGGTCGAGTGGCAGGCGGCATCGACCGCCACCGGTGGGGAGCCCGCGACCGGCACCAGCTGCAGCCCCCCGAAGCCGAACTGCTCGCGGAACCCGGCCGGTGTCGTGCACACCCCGGCGCCGGCGCGGATGGCCAGGAACAGCTCCTGCGGGTCGTCCACGAGCCTCGACGCTCGCGGCGGTCCACCACGGAGGTCGTCGAGGCGCCAGTAGGCGTGGGCGCACTCGTCACCGGTACGGCACCACAACCAGCCCACGGCGTCGAGCTCGGCCACCGTGACGGAGCTCGGGTCGGGCAACGCCAACGTCTCCGGCAGGACTGCCACCCGCTCCTCCTCCCACAGCCGCGTCCGGTCCAGGCGATGGTCGGCCGCCGTGGGCCCGATCAGCACCGCGACGTCGGTGGTGCCCGGGATCAGCCCTGCGGTCGGCTCGGTCCACGAGGCTGCGTGCGGGACCAGGTCGACGTCGACCCCCCGACTGCGTAGCTCTGCGGCAGTCTCGAGGAGGAAGGCCCCGGCGTAGCCGGTGACGGTCCCGCCACGCAGCGTCGCCCGGCCCGCCAGACCGCGTGCCGTCACCAGCAGCCGGTCCGCCCCGAGCAGCACCTCTCGAGCCTGGGGCAGGAGCGCCCGGCCGTGGTCGGTCATCAGGACCGAGCGCGAGTCGCGCTCGAACAGGGTCACGCCGAGCTCCCGCTCGAGTGCCTTGACCCCGGAGCTCAGCGTCGGTGTCGACACGAAGAGCCGGGCCGACGCCCGGGTGAAGTTGAGCTCGTCCGCGACGGCGACGAAGTAGCGGAGCAACCGCAGGTCAGGCACGCGCCCCTCCCGCCTGGGCCGACCCGTCGCAGCCCTCCTTCAGGGTAGGCCTCGCGGTCCGGTGCGGGCAACGCGATTCGGGGGCCGCTAGGCCTCGTCTGGATCGTCGAGCTCGAGCGGGACGTAGTCACCGACGACGAAGGAGCCGTTGGTCCGCAGCGTCACCGGCTGGATCCCGGCGGGGCGGCCGTCGTCGCCGTAGGTGATCAACGAGACCATCGCGTCGCGCCGCGGCTTGCTGCCGATCGCGATCGCGTACGCCGCACCGCCGGTCGTGCCGGTCGTGTAGGAGTAGCCGACCTCACCGTTCTCCCCGTCGACCCGGGTCGGGCCGAGCCGGACGTGCACGTGGCCGCCGACCACCAGGTCGGCGCAGCCCGACGCGAGCGCCTGCTTGGCGAGGTTGGCGTCGTGCACCAGCACCGTGGCGACCCGCTCGTCGGCATCGCAGATCGCCTCGCTGAGACGTTCGCCGACCTCGGTGAAGCTCAGCCCCTTCTCGTCACGCCAGTCGCCCAGGCCGCTGGAGCGCGGGTCGGGAAGCCCGATCAGGCCGCCACCACCCGGGCCGTCGACGACCTCACCGTCGAGGATCTTCCAGCCCAGGTCGGCGAGGTAGTTGCCGACGAAGTCTCCGGAGTCGTGGTTGCCGGGGACCGCGAAGCGGTCGTATCCGTCGTCGAACGCCTCAGCCACGGAGTCGAGGCTGAACGCCTCCCAGGGCTGACCGGTCGAGGTGTCATCACCGGCGTCGAGGACCACGCTCGCGCCGCCGCGATCACCGATGGCGCGCGCCACCCGGTCCATGCCGATGTTGTCGTGGCGGTCCGAGACGAGGACCGCGACGGTCTCGCCCTCCTCGGGCTGCCTCACGTCGAGCTCGGCGGCCGCCTCCTCCGCCTTCTCGTAGAAGGCGGTGCTCTTCCGGTAGGTCGAGACCGCACTCTCCACCAGACGGCGCGAGGCGGTGGCGGTCGGGTCGCTGAGGATCTCCACGGATGCGGCGACGTCGGGGACGGGCACGTTGTCGCCCAGGTAGATCGGCAGCGGCAGCCAGACCTGTTCGGACTCCACGCGCTCACCGGCGCTGTTCCACGGCTCCCAGACCAGCACCGCCGCGAGCGCCACCGCGGTCAACCCGGCCACGCCCTTCGCGCCCCGAGCCCCGCGCCACAGCTCGCGCCGCCGGCGCTGGCCGAGGAGCAGCCACACCGTCACCGGCACGAAGCCGACCACCCCGCCGAGCAGCGCGGCGTCGCGTGCCATGTCACCGACCGCACTCACCACGCGGGCGATGGAGCCCTCGGGTTGGCCGGCGATGACGGCGTACCGCTCCACCAGGTCCGACGTCGTGTCCACCGTGGTCTTGCCGAGGGTGACGTCGACGCCGATCCGGTGGCGGGAGTCGACGCGGACGTCGGGCAGCAGTGGGCCGGTGTGGACCTCGACCCAGCCGTCGATGGTCGGCCGGATGACGGTGTCGTGGCTGGCGACCACGACCTCGCGCTCCGAGTTCAGGAAGATCCCGAGCCCGGCGACGGCCGAGATGGCGAGCCAGACCGCGGCCAGTCCCACGCCGCGCAGGATCGGAGCGACCGCCATCAAATCAGGGTACGGGCCTGCGCCACCGCGTAGAGCGTGACCGACGCCGCGACTCCGGCGTTGAGCGACTCCAGGCTGTTGGCCATCGGGATCGAGACCAGCTGGTCGCAGGTCTCGGCGACCAGGCGGGAGAGCCCGCCCCCTTCGGCGCCGACCACCAGCACCAGCGGGCCCTCGGCCAAGCCGTCCGGCGCGACCAGCTCGGGAAGCGAGAGGTCACCGTCGGCGGCCAGGCCCACGACCATGCAGCCGGCTTCCTGGTAGGCCTTGAGCTGCCTGGTCAGGTTGACCGTCTGAGCGACCGGGATCCGGGCTGCGGCACCGGCGCTGGTCTTCCACGCCGCCGCGGTCATGCCCGCCGCGCGGCGTTCGGGGATCACGACCCCGTGGGCGCCGAAACCGGACGCGCTGCGCACCACGGCTCCGAGGTTGCGGGGGTCGGTGATCTGGTCGAGCACCACGATCAGCGGCTTCTCGCCGATCTCCGCGGCCCGGCCGAGCAGGTCATCGGCGTGGGCGTACTCGTACGACGGGATCCGGGCTGCGAGTCCTTGGTGGACCGCGCCGCCGGTCTGCCGGTCGAGCTCGCCGCGGCTGACCTCCAGCAGGCTGATGCCCTGGTCGGCGGCGAGCTTGAACGCCTCGCGCAGCCGTCCGTCGCGCTCGGCACCTTCGACGACGTAGACGCCGGTGACCGGGATGCCGGCCCGCAGCACCTCGACGACGGAGTTGCGACCGGCCACCCACTCGGCCTCGGTGGTGTTGCGCCGGCGGGGCTTGGCCTGCTGGGCACGGTCGGCCTGCTGCCGCGACTTGTAGACCTTGTGGTTGGGGCGGTCCTTCGCCTTCGGCGTCGGCCCCTTCCCCTCCAGCCCACGGCGCACCTGGCCGCCCGACCCGGGGGACGGCTTCTTCGTGGTCTTGCGGATCGAGCCCTTCCGCTGCGAGTTCCCTGCCACGTCACCACCCCCTCATGGGTTGAGTTGCCACATATGCGCGTCGAGTCGCCACATATTCGAGTCGAGTTTCCAGAGAGTCCGCCATCTCTGGCGACTCAACCTGATTTTGTGGCAACTCAACCATCGTCACACGCTCCACTTCGGGCCGTCGGGGGTGTCTTCGATCTCGACGCCGGCGGCCTTGAGCCGGTCGCGGATCAGGTCGGCGCGAGCCCAGTCCCGGTCGGTGCGCGCCTGGGCGCGCTCCTCCAGCAGGCCCTGCACCAGTACGTCGACGACACCGGTGAGCGTGTCGTCGCCACCGGCCGTTGCGAAGTCGTCGGGCGCGAGCCCGAGCACGTCCAGCATCGCCGCCACCTCGCCGAACCGGGCCGACAGCTCGTCGGACGCGCCGGTCGGGAGCAACCGGTTCCCCTCACGCACGGTGTCGTGCAGCACGGCCATCGCCGCCGGCGTACCGAGGTCGTCGTCCATCGCGTCCGCGAACGCCGCGGGAAGCTCCGTGGACCCGGCGCCGACCAGGGGCCGAGCCCGCTCGAGGAACGACTCGATCCGGCGGAAGCCGACCGCGGCCTCCTCCAGCGCCTCGAACGAGAACTCGACCGTCGAGCGGTAGTGGGCGCTGACCATGTAGTAGCGCAGCTCGATGCCGCGCACCCGCGCGAGCACGCTGGGGATCAGCAGCGAGTTGCCCAGCGACTTGCTCATCTTCTCGCCGGCGGTGGTGATCCACGCGTTGTGCATCCAGTACGACGCGAACGGGTCGCCCGCCGCGCGGGACTGGGCCTGCTCGTTCTCGTGGTGGGGGAACCGCAGGTCGACGCCGCCGCCGTGGATGTCGAAGGCGGGGCCGAGGTACTTGCGGGCCATCGCCGAGCACTCGATGTGCCAGCCGGGCCGACCCGGGCCGTAGGGCGACGGCCAGGCGGCGGTCTCCGGCTCGGACTCCTTCTTCCACCCCTTCCAGAGTGCGAAGTCGCGCGGGTCCCGCTTGCCGCGCGGGTCGGCGTCGCCGGCGGGCTCCATGTCGTCGATGCCCTGCCGGGTCAGCTCGCCGTACTGCGGCCAGGAGCGGACGTCGAAGTAGACGTCGCCCGACCCGTCCTCGGCGGCATAGGCGTGATCCGCGGCGACCAGCCGGGCGATCAGCTCGAGGATCTCGGGGACGTGGCCGGTCGCGGCCGGCTCGTACGTCGGTCGCAGCACGTTGATCGCCGCGAGCGCCTCGTCGAGCTGGTGGTGCATCGCCTGGGCGAGGGCGTACCAGTGCACTCCCTGCTCGGCGGCCTTGGTGAGGATCTTGTCGTCGATGTCGGTGACGTTGCGGATGAAGTCGACGTCGTAGCCGCGGTGGGTGAGCCAGCGCCGCAGCACGTCGAAGTTGACCGCCGACCGGACGTGACCGACGTGCGGCTCCGACTGCACCGTCAGCCCGCAGACGTAGACGCTCACGCGGTCCGGCACGAGCGGGACGAAGTCGCGCACCTCGCGGGTCGCGGTGTCGTAGAGGCGGAGGGTCACGCGGTGATTCTAGGGGCGGAGGGGCTCACGGCCCTGATCGGCGGAGTCTGTGACTCGTGGGACAGGAGTGACGAGTCGACGTATCCTCCTGGGGTGCTGCGCCGTCGACTGCCCCTCCTGCTCCCCGCCCTCGTGCTCGCGCTGGTGAGCCCGCTGCTGGCCACGCCCGCGGCCCAGGCCGCCCCCGCTCCCCGCAAGATCACGTACGCCGAGTGGCGCGGCGGCGAGCTGCGTGACGGCACCCTCAACGGCACGGCGGTGCGCCAGGGCCGGGTCCGGATCGCCGACCCGGTCGGCACCCGCAAGCTCGGCGGCCACACCTACGACCTCGGTCGCTGGCTCTCGCCGTGGAGTGAACCGGGGTTCGCGCTGACCGAGCTGATCGCGTCCTGGGACGCGAAGACCCCGGGCAACAGCCTGGTCGAGATCCAGGTCCGCGGCCGGGCCCGCGACGGCTCGCGCACCAGCTGGGACAACCTCGCCCGGTGGGCCGCCAGCGACCGCTTCGTGCGGCGTACGTCGGTCCCGGGCCAGGGCGACGACCTGGCCGACGTGAACGTCGACACCTGGCGGGTCCCCGGCGGGGCGGTCTCCTGGCAGCTCCGGGTCAACCTGATGCGGGTCGGCGCCGCGCGACCGTCGGTGAGCGCGGTCGGCGCGATGGCCTCACGGCTGCCGGACGTGGCCGACGTGTCCACCTCGGACCCCGGCGTGGCCAGCGGCCCCGACCACGTGATCCTCGACGTGCCGCGCTACTCCCAGATGATCCACTCCGGCCACTACCCGCGGTGGGGCAGCGGCGGGCAGGCGTGGTGCTCGCCCACCTCGACCTCCATGGTGCTCGGCTACTACGACGCGCTGCCACGACCCAAGGCCTACCGCTGGGTGCCGGAAGGCCACTCCCAGCCCTGGGTCGACCTCGCCGCGCGGAACACCTTCGACCACTCCTACGACGGCACCGGCAACTGGCCCTTCAACACCGCCTACGCCGCGCAGCGAACCAAGGCGCCGGCGTTCGTGACCCGGCTGCGGAGCCTGCGTGAGGCGGAGCGCTTCATCGCGGCGGGCATCCCCCTGGTCGCCTCGATCTCCTTCGGCTCCGGCGACCTCGACGGCTCCCCGATCTCGGGCACCAACGGACACCTGCTGGTCATCGCGGGCTTCACCCGGAGCGGCGACGTGGTCGTCAACGACCCCGCGGCTCAGCAGAACAGCGGCGTGCGGCGTACCTATGACCGCGGCCAGTTCGAGGACGTCTGGCTGCCCAAGTCGGGCGGCCTGGTCTACGTGATCACCGACCGCGACCACCCACTCCCGGGCGGCAAGGCCAGCAACTGGTGACTGCGGCGGTCAGTTCGCCGTGAAGTCGACGTCGTGCCAGCCGGTGGCGCCGTCGGGGACGACGTCGCGCTCGACACCGGTCTGCACCTCGCCGTCGCGACTGGTGGCGCGCACGCGCACCACGTGATCACCCGGGGCCACGCTCACCGTCCCGGCCCACTGCACCCAGGTGTCGGGGGTCGGCGACTGAGCAACCTCGACCGGCTGCCACTGGCCGCCGTCGACGGAGACCTCCACCGCCTCGACGCCGACGTGCTGCTGCCAGGCCACGCCGCCGACGCGCACGTCACCCCCGTCGACCTCCGCTCCGGAACGGGGTACGTCGATGCGCGAGCCGAGCCGGACCGGCGCCTGCTCGGCCCAGCCCTTGCTGGTCCAGTAGGCCTGGAACCGGTCGAACCGGGTCACCTCGATGTCGACCAGCCACTTGGTCGCCGAGACGAAGCCATAGAGGCCGGGCACGATCGTGCGCACCGGGAAGCCGTGCTCGATCGGCAACGGCCGGCCGTTCATGGCGACCGCGAGCATCGCGTTCCGGCCGTCCCGGACGGCCGCGATCGGCGTACCGCAGGTCCAGCCGTCCTCCGACGTCTGCAGCAGGGCGTCGGCCCCGTCGCGCACCCCCGCCTCGTCGAGCAGGGCCGCCAGGCTGACGCCGCTCCACCAGGCGTTGCCGATCAGGTCGCCGCCGATCGGGTTGGAGACGCAGTTGAGCGTCACCCAGGCTTCGGTGCGCTCGCGGGCGAGCAGGTCCTGGTAGGAGAGCGTCATCTCGCGCTCGACCAGGCCGTGGATGCGCAGCCGCCACTCCACCGGTTCGATCGTCGGCAGCGCGATCGCGGTGTGGATCAGGTAGAAGTCGTCGCTCGGAGTGATCCAGGGCGAGACACCCTGGAGCCCGATCCGGGTCGTCGGCGGCGCCGCCGGCTCGGTGACCCCGTTGAGTCGCAGCAACCGTCGCGATTCCTCGACCGCGCGCCGTCCCCGACCGAAGAACCGGCCCGCGGTTCCGATCCCCAGCGAGATCACGGCGACGGCACCCGCACCGATCAGGAAGCCGCGGCGCCCCGGGTTCTGGCCCGGGGCCGACTCGTCGCGACGTGCGCTGGCCCGCAGCCGGTCGGCGAGGAAGCCGAGGACGCCCACCCAGGTCACGAAGCCGACCGCGATCGGGAGGTAGGACGCGAGCGAGGGCGTCTCCTGGACCGCCACCGCCACGACGCCGAGCCCGGCCAGGGCGCCGAGGATGAGCACGGCGGCCCACCACACGCGTGCGGCCACCCGGCCGGCCCAGGCGAACACGACAGCGAGGAAGAGCAGGATGCCGCCGATCAGCAGCGGCTTGTCCGCCGCCCCGACCGAGTCGATGGCCCGCTCGATCATGGCGCCCGGCGCCACCCGGATCACGAGCTCGGCGACGGCGACCACCGGAGAGTCGCGGATCGCCATCACGTTGGCCGTGGCATAACTCGTCGCCAGGCCGGCGCCACCGGCGACCAGACCAGCCAGCGACCAGGCACCACGGAACGTCTTCACGAGTACAAGTCTGTCTCAGGCATGATCATCACGTGGAGTCCTCGTCATCAGTGCCGTTCCGGGTCGGCCTCGGCACCGACGTCCACCGACTCGTGACGGGGGCCCCGATGCACCTCGCCGGCCTCGCCTGGCCCGAGGAGCCGCAGGGCCTCGAGGGGCACTCGGACGCCGACGTCGCGGCCCACGCGGCCTGCGACGCGCTGCTGTCCGCGGCCGGGCTCGGCGACCTCGGCAGCACCTTCGGTACGGCGGAACCCGAGTGGGCCGGAGCCGCGGGCGTCACGCTGCTGACCGAGACCGCCCGACGGGTGCGCGAGGCCGGGTTCGACATCGGCAACGTCGCGGTCCAGGTGATCGGCAACCGCCCCCGGCTCGGTCCGCGGCGCGCGGAGGCCGAAGCCGTCCTGACCGACGCGGTGGGCGCCCCGGTGTCCGTCTCGGCGACCACCACCGACGGTCTGGGGCTGACCGGCCGCGGGGAGGGCGTGGCCGCGGTGGCGACCGCCCTGCTGCAGCTGTCGCCGCGTCAGGCGTGACGGCGGGGGCCGACCTCGACCGTCCCGTCGACGAGTCGCACGTCGTAGACGGCGACGGTCACACCGGCGTCGTCGAGGCAGTGGCCGGTGCGCAGGTCGAAGGCGTGGCCGTGCCGGGGGGAGGCGACGAACGGCACGTCGCCGCGTCGTCCCACGATGCCGCGCGCCAGGCCCTCGACGTGGGAGAAGGGATCGTGGTTGCTCAACGCGTGGACGTCACCCTCCGGCGTACGGAACAGCGCGATCGCCTGACCGTGGACCAGGGCCGCAGCACCGCGCTCCACCTCGAGGTCCTCGAGGCGGCACACCGCGAGGTAGCCCTGGTCGATCGTCACTCCCGGAACGTAGGAGCGTGCCGTTACGGACAGCGGCCACGGGTGTAACGCCCGCGTGACGGGACAGCACGAGGCCCCCGGGTCATCCCCGGGGGCCTCGTGGAAATGCGTGTGGTGGAACGAGTCAGGAAGCGAGGACCTCGTCGAGGATCGCCTCGGCCTTGTCCTCGTTGGTGTGCTCGGCCAGGGCCAGCTCCGAGACCAGGATCTGGCGCGCCTTGGCCAGCATCCGCTTCTCGCCGGCCGAGAGGCCGCGATCACGCTCGCGGCGCCAGAGGTCACGCACGACCTCGGACACCTTCATGACATCGCCACTGTGAAGCTTCTCGAGATTCGCCTTGTAACGGCGCGACCAGTTGGTCGGCTCCTCGACGTGAGCGGCGCGGAGGACGTCGAACACGCGCTCGAGACCCTCCTTGTCGACGACGTCGCGGACCCCTACGAGATCCAGGTTGCAGGAGGGGACCCTGACGACCAGATCCTGCTGGGAGACAATCCTCAGAACGAGGTACTGACGATCCTCTCCCTTGATCTTCCGCATCTCGATGTCCTCGATGACTGCGGCCCCATGATTCGGATAAACAACCGTTTCGCCGACGGTGAAGGTCATATGTGATGTACCCCTTTCAAGGAGACCATCATATCACGGTGCCGCGGCTGCTCCTGACACGTTTCCGCAGGTCAGAGGCCTGATCGGGGCTTGACAGGACCGCCATTCGTGTGGTGGAAGGGGCTCGCGGGCGCCTCCCGGACCGCCCCACGCTGCGCTCATCTGGGCAACATGCTCGCCCCCGGGGCCTGCGTGACACATACTGCCGGACATGTCCCCGAGGACCTCGCCCCTGCGTCGCCTGCGCCGCCGCTCGGACACCCCCGAGACCACCAGCGAGACCGACCCCGGCGCGACCGCCGCGGCGCCGGTGGACGTGGCGGAGCCGCACCCCGCGCAGGCAACGCTCCGCACGCGGTGGGGCGCCCTCGGTCCGGTCCTGCTGGTGCGGGCCGCACACCCCCGGCTGGCGCTGGTCAGTGCCTTCGCCCTGGCCGGGGCCGCCGCGCTGAGTGGCCGCACCACGGCCGCGGTGGCCATGGTGCTGCTCACCGTCCTGACCGGCCAGGCCGTCCTCGGCTGGACCAACGACCTGGTCGACCGTCGTCGCGACACCTCCGACGAGCGCCCGGAGAAGCCGCTGGCCCAAGGCGCGCTCGACCCCGGCGACGTGACGTTCGCGCTCGCGTGCGGGGTGCTGCTCGTCGTACCACTGGCGGTCTCGCACGGAGTGGTCGCGGGACTGAGCTATCTGCTCGCCGTGGCCATCGGCATGGTGGGCACCGTCCTGCTGCGCCGGGGCCGGCTCTCCTGGGTGACCTGGGCGGCGTCGTTCGCGCTCTACCCGGCCTTCCTGGCGTACGGCGGATTCGCCGGCAACGGCCGTGACACGCCCCCCGAGATCAGTGTCACCGTGCTGGCGGCCGTGTTGGGCGTGTGCGTCCACATCCTCGTCTCGCTGCCTGGGCTGGTGCTCGACAACGAGAACGGGATGCGTCACCTGCCGCTGCGTCTCGCACTGAAGGTCGGCGCCCCGCGCCTGCTGTGGGGGACCGGGGCCGTGACGGCGCTGGTGCTGCTGGGCCTGCTCCTCGCGGGAGCCCAGGTCGGCCTGCGGCAGTGAGCAGCCGGCGGCCTGGGCCCGATAGCATGCCGTCCATGCAGATCCGACGCTCCTTCGCGCTCCTGTCGGGCGCACTCCTGCTGATGGCACCCCTGGCCTCGTGCGGTTTCGACCCGTCCACCGGCGAGATCAACAACATCGCCCAGGGCACGAGCGACCGGGACGGGACGGTCGACGTGCTCAACGCCCTGGTGGTCTCGGCCGAGGAAGGATCCGGTGTCTTCGTCGCGACGCTGGTCAACAACGACCTCGAGCAGGACGCGAGTCTCGACGGGCTGAGCGCCGATGCCGAGGGGGTGCAGGTCGGCGAGTTCTCCGGCCTCACCATCGACGCCGGGGGCCTGGTCAATCTCGCCGCCGACGACCAGGGCATCCCCGTGGAGGGGGACGTAGCCGCCGGCACGTTCATCCCGATGACCCTGCAGCTCTCCGAAGGCCAGGTCGTCGACGCTCGAGGTGCTGGTCGTCTCGAACTGCGAAGAGTTCGAGGGCATCGACGGCAGCGGCGGCGAGTGCGAGGTCACTGAGACGGAGGGCCACTGATGACGTACACCCTGATCCTGCTCCGCCACGGCGAGAGCGAGTGGAACGCCAAGAACCTCTTCACCGGCTGGGTCGACGTCGACCTCACGGAGAAGGGCCGCCGCGAGGCGGTGAGCGGCGGCGAGCAGCTCGCCGAGGCCGGGCTGCTGCCCGACGTCGTCCACACCTCGCTCCAGCGCCGGGCGATCACCACCGCCCATCTCGCCCTCGACGCCGCCGATCGCCACTGGATCCCGGTACGCCGCTCGTGGCGGCTCAACGAACGCCACTACGGAGCGCTGCAGGGCAAGGACAAGAAGCAGACGCTCGAGGAGTACGGCGAGGAGCAGTTCATGACCTGGCGCCGATCCTTCGACGTACCGCCGCCGCCGCTGGACGACGACAACGAGTTCTCCCAGGCCGCGGACCCGCGCTACGCCGACCTCGGCGACGAGCTGCCCCGCACCGAGTGCCTCAAGGACGTCATCGTCCGGATGCTCCCCTACTGGGAGTCAGCGGTCGTCCCCGACCTCCGCGCCGGCCACACCGTGCT
Organism: uncultured Actinomycetota bacterium; assembly: GCA_963806945.1. Classification (GTDB taxonomy): domain Bacteria; phylum Actinomycetota; class Actinomycetes; order Propionibacteriales; family Nocardioidaceae; genus Nocardioides. The sequence continues at coordinate 547,500 of CAWDZH010000007.1, read as the reverse complement.
CGTGGCCGCCCACGGCAACAGCCTGCGCGGGATCGTCAAGCACCTCGACGGCATCGGCGACGACGCCATCGCCGGCCTCAACATCCCCACCGGCATGCCGTCTGGTCTACCGCCTCGACGAGTCGCTCCGGCCCACCGTCGCGGGCGGCGAGTACCTCGACCCCGAGGCCGCCGAAGCGGCCGCCGCCGCGGTCGCCAACCAGGGTCGCTGAGCAGGCGCCCGCGAGTAACGAGCGGGCCGGTTCCCGGAGCCGCGCGCCCGAGGAACGAAGCGATGTGGCCTGCCGAGCCGGTCGATCGGACTGGTGCGGCCGCCGGAGGGCAGCGGGCAGCCGGGCGCGCCCGGGAGCACGGTCGTCGGTCGCCAGTACGTCGGCGGGGTTGTAGATCGTGCAGCGCCGCAGCGACAGGCAGCCGCAGCCGATGCAGGAGTCGAGGCCGTCGCGCAGCGCCTGGAGTGCCGCGATCTGCTCGTCGAGGCGACCGCGCCAGTGGCGCGAGATGCGGGACCAGTCCGCCTTGGTCGGGGTGCGCTGGGCCGGGCAGGGAGTCGAGCTCCTCGCGGATCTCGGCCAGGGACAGCCCGACGTTGGAGGCGGCCCGGATGAACGCCAGCCGCCGCAGGATCCCCCGCTCGAACTGACGGCGTCCGCCGGACGAGCGCGTGGCCGCGATCAGGCCCTCGGCCTCGTAGTAGCGCAGCGCCGAGGAGGCAAAGCCGCTGCGGCGGGTGATCTCGCCCATGGAGAGCAGGTCTCGTGAATCCATGCCGTCCGCCTCTTGTCCTCAAGTTCACTTGAACTTGAACAATGACACTCATGACTCATGAAGACAACCACCTTGCCCTCGTGACCGGCGGATCCGAGGGCCTGGGCCTCGAGCTGGTCCGGGCCCTGAGCGATCGCGGCTGGCACGTCGTCACCGACGCCCGGAACCCCGACCGACTGGCCGACGCCGTCAGCCAGCTCCCCGGCGCGGCCGCGTCGTCGACCCTGCCCGGCGACGTGACGGACGCCGACCACCGCGCCGCGCTGGTGGACGCGGTCGATGGCGCAGGCGGCGGGCTCGACCTGCTGGTGCTGAACGCCAGCACGCTCGGCCCGCTCCCGATGCGGCCGCTGCGCGACCTCACCCCGACCGAGCTCGGCGACGCGATCCGCGGCACGGCGGGCGGGAACGCGTCGCTGATGATCGCGCTCACCGAACGGCTGCTGCGACGCGACGGTGTCGTCGTGGGCATCTCCTCGGACGCCGCGGTCGAGCACTACCCGACCTGGGGACCGTACGGCGCCGCCAAGGCCGCCCTCGACCACCTGGTGCTGACCTTCGGCGAGGAGACCGGGCTGTCGGCGTACGCCGTCGACCCCGGCGACATGCGCACCCGGATGCACCAGGACGCCTTCCCCGACGAGGACATCTCCGACCGACCACTCCCCGACACCGTCGCGCCCCGCCTGCTCACCCTGGTCGACCGGCGACCGGCCACCGGTCGCTACCGGGCGGCCGACCTCGCTCCGGCCGTTGCGGGGGTGACCGGATGACGACGCTGACGGTGCGCCCGACCACCACGTTCCGTGCGCCGCAGACCACGTTCGCCCCGGCGCCGGCCGAGGCCCGTGGCCTCTCCCGGGACTCGGTCCGACTGCTGGTCGGCGGCCCCGACGGCATCCGGCACGGCCGGTTCGCCGACCTGCCGGACCACCTGCGCCCGGGTGATCTCCTGGTCGTCAACAACTCCGCCACCGTGCCCGGGCAGCTCGACGCGACGCTGTCCTCGAGCAACCGAACCACGCCCGTCGTGCTCCACGTCGGCACCGCAGCTCGACGACGGCGGCCGCGTGGTCGAGGTGCGGACCGCACCCGACGCGGCGAGAGCGGTCCTCGACGCGCGGCCCGGCGATCGGCTGCGGGTCGCGGGTGCCGAGGTGACGCTGCGCTCGGCCTACCCGCGCCCGGGCTCGTCACCCACCGGGTCACGGCGACCGACTGTGGCGCGCCGACGTCGACGGCGACCTCGATGCCGCGCTGCGGCGGCGCGGTCGCCCGATCAGCTACGGCTATCTCGACCGGCGCTACCCACTGTCGGCCTACCAGTCCGTCTTCGGCACCGAACCCGGCAGCGCGGAGATGCCGTCGGCCGGGCGGCCCTTCACCGACGCCCTGGTCACCCGCCTCGTCGCCCGCGGCGTGGGGGTCGTCCCGATCACGCTGCACACCGGCTTCTCCTCCCAGGAGGCCGGCGAGGCACCCCAGCCGGAGTGGTACGACGTCCCGGAGGCGACCGCCCGCCTGGTCACCTCGACCGCGGCCGCCGGTGGACGGGTCGTCGCGGTCGGCACCACCGTCACCCGGGCACTCGAGTCGGCGGCCGACGCCGACGGCCGGGTGACTGCGAGGCGCGGCTGGACCGAGCGCGTGGTGACGCCGGCCGACCCACCCAGGGTCGTCGACGGCCTGGTCACCGGCTGGCACGACCCGGGAGCCTCACACCTGCTGCTGGTCGAGGCGGTGGCCGGCCCCGAGCTCACCCAGGCGGCGTACGACGCGGCGAGCGCGGAGCGCTACCTGTGGCACGAGTTCGGGGACGCGGCGTTGCTGCTGCGCCGGTGATGCGGATGCCGTCGGCTCAGGGCTCGACGACGCGCTTCTGCCCGGTGACCACGAAGACGATCCGGTTGGCGACCGACACCGCGTGGTCGGCGATCCGCTCGTAGTAGCGCCCCAGCAGGGCCAGGTCGATCGCAGCCTCGACACCGTGCGCCCAGTCGTCGGACAGCAGGTCGCGGAAGCTCTGGCGCCGCAGCCGGTCCATCACCTCGTCGTCGCGGCCGAGCGCGATGGCGGCCTCGACGTCCTTGCTGGTGATGATCTGGGAGACGCGGGCGACCATGTCCTGGGCGACCTCCGCCATCTGCACCATGATCGGGCGGAACTGGTCGGGGACCGCGGACTGCGGCACCCGCAGCCGCGCGATCTTGGCGACGTGGACCGACAGGTCACCCATCCGCTCCAGCTCGCTCACCATCCGGAGCGCGGACACGATCACCCGCAGGTCGCCGGCGACCGGCTGCTGCAGCGACAGCAGCGTGAAGCAGTTCTCCTCGACGCGTTCCCGGGCGGCGTCGATGTCCGCATCCGGAGCTGATCACCTGCTCGGCGATCTCGGCGTCACCCTCCAGGAGCGCCTTCGAGGCGCGTTCGACGGCGGTCTCGACAAGGCGGCAGATCTCGGCGAGATCACCGAAGATGTTGTCGAGCTGGTCATGGTAGGCCTCGCGCATGGGATGCAGCCTAGAAGACCGAGGTGACGGCACGGGGTAGCGGCATGAACGAGGGGTGAACTCTGCGCGGCAGGCCGTCCACGGGCAGCACGGCCGGTGGTTGCCTGCGTACCCTTCCGGTGTGGATCCCACCACCCAGGCCTTCCTCGCCGCTCTCCTCGGAGCCGGCGTCGCGGGGACCGCTGTCCTCGCCTGGACCATCAGCGACCGCGCCCAACGGCGACCCGATCCCGCCGACGAGCCGCTGCTGCCCCCCGGGATCGGCACCGTGCTGTCCGTGCTGCGCAGCAGCGCCGTCGTGGTCGGAGCCGACGATGTCGTGGTCCAGGCCAGCGCCCCGGCCTACCAGCTCGGTCTGGTGCGCGGCCACGCCCTGGTCTCGCGCGACCTGGCGGAGCTGGTCGCCGCGGTACGACGGGACGGGACCATCCGGGAGACCGAGCTGGTGATGCGCCGCCCCGGCCTGACGCCGCGCCACGTCACCGCCCGCGTCGCCCCGCTGAGCTCCCGGCTGGTGCTCGCGCTGGTCGAGGACCGGACCCGCGAGCGGCAGGTGGAGGCGGTGCGGCGCGACTTCGTGGCCAACGTCAGCCACGAGCTGAAGACCCCGGTCGGCGCGATCCGGCTGCTGGCCGAGGCGGTCAACGACGCCGCCGACGACCCGGAGGCGGTGCAGCGGTTCAGCGGTCGGATGATCACCGAGTCGGAGCGGCTCACCCGGCTGGTGCAGCAGGTCATCGAGCTCTCACGGCTCCAGAGCGACGACCCGGTCGACGAGCCCGTCGTCGTACCCATCGACGACGCCCTGAAGACCGCGGTCGACACCAACGCCATCGACGCCGACTCGCGGCGGATCGCGGTCGTGACGGGCGGCGCCCACGGGCTCGAGGTGTTCGGCAACGGTGAGCAGATCACGGCCGCGCTCTCCAACCTGGTCGCCAACGCGATCGCCTACTCCGGCGAGGGCTCGACGGTGCTGGTCAGCGCCAAGGCCCTCCCGGACGCGGTCGAGATCTCGGTGGTCGACCAGGGCATCGGCATCCCCGAGGACGAGGTCGACCGGATCTTCGAGCGCTTCTACCGGGTCGATCCCGCCCGCCACCGGTCCACCGGCGGCACCGGCCTCGGCCTCTCGATCGTCAAGCACGTGGCCGCCACCCATGGCGGCGATGTCAGGGTGTGGTCCGCCGAGGGGCAAGGGTCCACGTTCACCCTCACCCTCCCCCGCAGGAAGCAGGAGGCAGGCCGGTGACCCGAGTACTCGTCGTCGAGGATGAGGAGAGCTACAGCGACGCTCTCGCCTACATGCTGCGCAAGGAGGGCTTCGAGGTCGCCATCGCGACCACGGGGCCCGAGGCGCTGACCGAGTTCGACCGCAACGGCGCCGACATCGTGCTGCTGGACCTGATGCTCCCGGGCCTGCCCGGGACCGAGGTGTGCCGCCAGATCCGGGCGACGTCGAGCGTGCCGGTGATCATGGTGTCCGCGAAGGATGACGAGGTCGACAAGGTCGTCGGGCTCGAGCTCGGCGCGGACGACTACGTCACCAAGCCGTACTCGCCCCGCGAGCTCGTGGCGCGGATCCGTGCGGTGCTGCGACGCGGCATCGCCGAGGGCGCCGACGACGCGCCCGCCCTCGAGGCGGGACCGGTGCGGATGGACGTCGAGCGTCACGTCGTGACCGTGGCCGGCACCGAGTTGCGGCTGCCGCTCAAGGAGTTCGAGCTGTTGGAGATGTTCCTGCGCAACCCCGGCCGGGTCCTCACCCGCGGGCAGCTGATCGACCGGGTGTGGGGCTCGGACTACGTCGGCGACACCAAGACCCTCGACGTCCACGTGAAGCGACTGCGCGCCAAGCTCGAACCGAATCCCTCCGAGCCGGCGTACCTCATCACCGTGCGGGGGCTGGGCTACAAGCTGGATCTGTGATCGCGCCGACCGTGGCGTGGCGGGAAGTCACGCAACGTAGTCCGAAACCCGCGCGCCAGCGGGGGGTGCGGGTTCCTAGGCTGGGGCAGTGAACCGTACGTCGACGCCACCCTCGTGGCTCCCCCTCGCCGCCGTCACCTGCACCCTGGTGTTCTGGGCCTCCGCCTTCGTCGCCATCCGCTACCTCGGCGACGACTTCTCCCCCGGCGCACTGTCCCTGGGCCGGCTGCTGATCGGCGCGGCCTGCCTGACGGGGGTGGCACTGGCGGGTGGGTTGCCTCATCCCACGCGCCGCGAGTGGGTGTCGATCGCGATCATCGGCGTGCTGTGGTTCGGCGTCTACAACGTGGCCCTCAACGAGGGTGAGCAGCGCGTCGACGCCGGCACGGCGGCGATGCTGATCCAGGTCTCACCCGTGTTGATCGCGCTGCTGGCGGCGACGTTCCTCGGTGAGCGCTTCACGCCGTACCTCGCGGCCGGGCTGGCCCTCGCCTTCGGTGGGGTGGCGCTGATCGCGCTCTCGACGTCCCCCGGCGGCGACCGCGACGTGCTGGGGGTGGTGCTCTGCCTGGTCTCCGCGGTCGTCTACTCCATCAGCCTGATCCTCCAGAAGCCGCTGATGGCCCGGCTGCGCAGCGTCCACGTGATCTGGCTGGCGTGCACGATCGGCGCGATCTCCTGCCTGCCGTTCGCCGGTCAGCTCTGGTCCGAGGCGGCCGCGGCGCCGGCGGGCTCGATCATGTGGCTGGTCTACCTCGGCGTCTTCCCGACCGCCCTCGCGTTCACCACCTACGGCTACGCGCTGCGCCACATGGACGCCTCCTCCCTCGGCGTCACGACCTACCTGGTCCCGCCGATCACCATCGTGCTGGGGTTGGTGCTGCTCGGCGAGACCCCACCGACGATCGCGTACGCCGGAGGCGGGCTGGCACTGCTCGGCGTGGCGCTCGCGCGCCGTCAGCCTCGCTCGCAGGCCGGCACACCGACCAGCGGTGAGACAGCCACCGTTCCGGCCTAGCGAAGCGGTGGCTCAGCCACCGCTGGGATCGGAGTCGGCGCCGGACCCACCCTCGAGCCAGCCGCGGAACGCCTCGAGGTTGCGCGTCGACTCGCCGCGCGAGATCCGCCACTCCCACTCCTTGCGGATGGCGGAGCTGAAACCGAGCTCGAGGATCGTGTTGAACGACTCGTCGGCGTAGGTCGAGCACCGAGCCGAGCAGCCGGTCGAGCTCGTCGGGTGTGACCGCCGCCAGCGGCAGCCGGGCATCGAGGTAGATGTCACCGAGCGGGTCGACCCCGAACGCCACGGCGTACATCCGCAGATTGCGCTGGAGCAGCCAGCGGTAGACGCCCTCGTGGTTCTCGTCGGGGCGGCGGCAGACGAAGGCGTGCACCCCGAGGGCGTGTGGGCCCACGTCCAGCCGCACCGGCACCTGGAGCTTGCGCTCGCCCGGCATGGTCACCGTGAAGACCCCCGGGGAGATCTCCTCGTGGTCGAGATCCGCCCCGGCGAGGTAGTCGCGGAGCACCTCGGCGCCCGTCACACCAGCACCGGCATCAGGTTCCGGGCCCGCCGGTAGACCTCGAGCGTGCTGTCGGCGGTCCGCTCCCAGGAGAAGTCGCGGGCGTGGTCGAGGGCGCCCACGGCGAGTCGGGCGCGGAGTGCGTCGTCGTGGACGATCCGCTCGAGCGCGTTGGCCCAGGCGCCCGGGTCGTGACTGTCCACGAGCAGCCCGGAGACGCCGTCGCGCACCACGGTCGTGAGGCCGCCGACGGCCGCGGCGACGACCGGGGTGCCGGAGGCCTGCGCCTCGACCGCGACCAACCCGAAGGACTCGTTGTAGGACGGTACGGCGACCAGGTCGGCCGCAGCGCACCAGCGACTCAGCTCCGCCTGCGCGACCGGCGGCACGAACCTCACCACGTCGCCGAGCCCCAACGCGTCGGCCAGGTCGGCCAGCGCCGTGGGGTGCTCCAGACCCGAACCCGAGGGCCCACCGACGATGGGGACGACCAGCGAGGACCGCAGCGCGGGGTGGCGCTCCAGCAGCACCGCCACCGCGCGCAGCAGCACGTCGGGTGCCTTGAGCGGCTGGATCCGGCCGGCGAACAGCAGGACCCGGGCGTCGGCGGGCAGACCGAGCTCGCCACGGACGGTGAGCCGGTCGTGGGGACGGAACACGTCCAGGTCGACGCCGGGGTGCACCACTTCGACCCGTCCGGGGTCGGCGTCGTACAGGTTGACCAGCTGCTTGGCCTCGAGGTCGGTGTTGGCGATCAGCAGGTCCGCGGCCCCCACCACCTGCTCCTCACCGATGATCCGGCCGTCGGGTTCGGGGCTGTCCCCCTCCGCCAGGGCGTCGTTCTTGACCTTGGCCATGGTGTGCATCGAGTGGATCAACGGCACTCCCCAGCGATCGCGGGCGAGTGCGCCGACCTGGCCGGAGAGCCAGTAGTGGCTGTGCACGGCGTCGTAGTGGCCGACCGGCTGGGCGGCCTCGGCCCGGAGCACCTCGCGCGCGAAGACACACAGCTGGCCGGGCAGCTCACCCTTGGTGAGCCCCTCGAAGGGACCGGCGGCGATGTGCCGGACCAGGACGCCGTCGGCGGCGAGCACCTGCGGCGGCACGGACGAGGACGTCGCGCGGGTGAAGATGTCGACCTCGACCCCGCGGTTCGCCAGCCGCTTGGCGAGCTCGAGCACGTAGACGTTCATCCCGCCGGCATCCCCGACCCCGGGCTGGTCCAGGGGTGAGGTGTGCAGGCTGATCATCGCCACTCGCTCGGTGCCCCGCTCGGTGACCTGCTCCACGCGCTCTCCTGACCTCTGACTCCCGGACATCGGCTGCCACCCTGGGCAACCAAGACTCCTCGCCGAACATTCCGGCTCTAGGGTGGAGGCGTGCTGATCTACGACGGTGGATGCGGGTTCTGTCGCCGCAGCCTGCGGTGGGCGTACGCCGCCGGCGGACGGTTCGAGGCGGTGCCGAACCAGCAGGTCGACCCGGCGCCGCTCGGCCTGACCCACGCCGAGCTGCGCGAAGCGGTGTGGTGGGTCGCACCGGACGGCTCGCTCCACCGCGGCCACGAGGCGATCGCGCTGACCCTGCAGACCTCGCGATGGATCCCGGTCCGCCTGGCGGGTCGGGTGGTCGGCAGCAGAGCCGTGCGCGCCACTGGCCCGGAGGGTCTACGCCTGGGTGGCGGCCCATCGCGGCCGGTTCCCGGCCTGAGAAAAATGCGGGTTGCGGACGCTACCGCGCGACGTGGCTGCCGTGGGCGCGTCGCACGGGGGTCACCGTCGGTCGCGCTTGCCGTAGTGGTCCGAGCGCACCGAGCACCGCGATCACGCCGAGGACCCCGTTCAGGGTGACGGCGTCGCCGTTGCCGCGGACGACGGAATAGACCGACCAGACGAGCAGCGGACACGCGACGGCAACGATCGCCCGCAACCAGAGGGCGCTCTCGCTGACCAGTCCGACCGCGATCCCAGCGAGACCGAGGGCGAGCAGCGCCAGCCCGGCGAGATCGGCCGCGTCGGACCAACCGCCGCTGATGCCGACGAGGTCGGCGACCCACCTGATCGTCCAGAAGAAGCCGCCCGCCAGGGTCGCGACGGCGGCGAGAACACGCACAGTCATCCGGAGACCTCCTGTCGTTGTGCGGAGGCATTCTGCCACCCGAAGGGGTGGCTTGGCATGATCGGCCCATGAGCAACTCTCGCCTCGCCGTCGTCACCGGTGCCAGCAGCGGCATCGGCGCGGCCACCGCCCGCGCCCTCGCCGCGTCCGGCTTCGACGTGGTCTGCGCCGCTCGCCGTACCGACCGGATCGAGGCGCTCGCCGCTGAGATCGGGGCCGAGCGGTCGGCTGCGACGTCACCTCGCGGGAGTCGGTGGCCGGGCTCGCCGCCGCCGTCGGCGACACCGTCCACATCCTGGTCAACAACGCCGGCGGCGCCTTCGGTGCCGACCCGGTCGCCACCGCCGATCCGGAGCAGTGGCGGGCGATGTACGACGTGAACGTCCTCGGCACGCTCCACGTCACCCAGGCGCTGCTGCCCGCGCTGCGCGCCTCCGGCGACGGCCTGATCGTCAACGTCGGCTCGACGGCCGGCCGGATCGCCTACGAGGGCGGCGGCGGCTACACCGCCGCCAAGCACGGCACCCAGGTGCTGACCGAGACGCTGCGGCTCGAGCTCTGCGGCGAGCCGATCCGGATCTCGGAGATCGCGCCCGGGATGGTGCGCACCGACGAGTTCGCGAGCGTCCGGTTCGCGCGGGGACCAGGAGCGCGCCGACGCGATCTACGCCGGCGTACCCGACCCGTTGGTGGCCGACGACATCGCCGAGGCGATCGCGTGGATCGCGACCCGGCCCTCGCACGTCAACATCGACGAGCTCGTCGATCCGTCCGCGCGCCCAAGCGGCCCAGCACAAGGTCCACCGGGTCTGAGAGACTTCCCCCGTGCAGACCATCGGGCTCGTCGGCGGCATGTCCTGGGAATCCAGCCTCATCTACTACCGCGACCTCAACGTCGGGGTGCAGGAGCGACTGGGCGGGCTCTCCTCGCCCAAGGTGGTCCTCTCCACGGTCGACTTCGCGGAGCTCACCGCCCTCGAGGACGCCGAACGCTGGGACCGGATCGGCCAGCTGCTGGCGGACGCCGCGCGCGGGGTCGAGCGGGCCGGCGCGGACTTCCTGGTGCTCTGCACCACGACCTTCCACAAGGTCGCCGATGAGGTCCAGGCGGCGGTCGACATCCCGCTGCTGCACCTGGCCGACGTCGTGGCGGAGGCGGTGAAGCAGGCGCGGGTGACCAAGGTCGGCCTGATCGGCACCACCGTCGCCATGCAGGACACCTTCTTCACCGACCGGATGGCCGGCCACGGGGTCGAGGTGGTCGTCCCGGCCGTCGAGCACCACGACTTCCTGAACACCGCGATCTACGAGGAGCTGGTGCACGGCCAGGTCATCGACCAGACCCGGCGCCGGGTCGTCGAGATCGTCGACGAGCTGTGGACGCCGGCGCCCAGGGTGTGCTGGTCGGCTGCACCGAGCTGGAGCTGCTGATCTCGCAGTCCGACATCGACCTGCCCGCCTTCCCCTGCACCACCCTCCACGTCAACGCCGCCCTCGACCGAGCCCTCGCCTGACCCCAGAGGTTGAGTTGCGGCCTCGCGCAACGGTTGACGTTGGGCCTCCGCAACGGGTGAGTTGGGCCTGGCTCCCACCCGCTGTGTTGCGCGCGCCCAACTCAACGGTTGCGCGCGCCCAACTCAACCATGGAGGGGGGTCAGGCTTCGGGGGTGCCTTGGTGGAAGCGCTGCAGCCAGCGTGGGCCGGAGCGGACCCAGAGCGAGCTGCGCAGGGTGGCGCTCACCCGAGGCCGGCACCGCCCGCCACAGCAGCAGTACGGCGTCCGGCCCGATCCGGTCGGCGGACAGCACCTCGAGGTCGACCCGCTCCTCGAGCGGGCCGATCGCGGCGAGCAGCTCGTCGCGCGACCAGCGGCGCCCCGAGCGTCCGATCTCCTCCCAGGCCGGGTCGAGCAGCGCGGCGACCGCCGCCGGGTCGCCGCGCACCTCGTCGGTCAGCAGAGATTTCTCCAGGCGGACGACGACCTCCTCGTCGGTCTCGGCCGGGTCATCGGTCAGGGAGAAGAGGTCCGGGTCGGGTTCGGGTGGCGCGGTCACGGTGAAGGCGTGGGTGCCGGGATCGGCGCCGGCGTACCCGGGTCCGGCCTCGGGCTCACGACCCTCCTGGAAGGCCAGCGCGGCCGCGTTCGCGAGTCGGTCCGCGGCCTCGTTGAGCTCATGGCCGGTGTGTCCCTTGACCCACTCGAAGCGCACCTTCCGGCCCTGCATCGCCCGGTCCAGCGCCTGCATGATCTCCACGTTCGCGACCGGCTTGCCGTCACCCTTCTTCCAGCCCTTCCGCTTCCAGCCCGGCATCCACTTGGTGATCGAGTTGATCGTGTACGTCGAGTCGCAGTAGACGAGCAGGTCGTCGACCGCGGCGGTCTGCTGGAGCAGGTCGAGCACGGCGGTGAGCTCGCCCATGTTGTTGGTGCCGTGGGGCCACCCGCCGCTGGCCCAGCAGTCGTCGTCGACGTACCACGCCCACCCGGACGGCCCGGGGTTGCCGAGAGCGGACCCGTCGGCCGCCGCGACCAGGGTCATGCGCGATCGGGCGGAAGAACGCCGGTGGCGAGGGTCATCATGGGCCAAGCCTATGCGTCGCCGAATCGTGGTGAACGCCCGCGGCTCCGTAGACTCCCGCGGTGCCTACGACTCACTCTGACACCAACGGGGCTGTCCGCAGCGACCTCCGCAACGTCGCCATCGTCGCCCACGTCGACCACGGCAAGACCACGCTCGTCGACGCGATGCTGCGCCAGGGCGGCGCGTTCACCGAGCACCAGGCCGAGGGCGTCGGCCGACCGGGTCATGGACTCCGGTGACCTGGAGCGCGAGAAGGGCATCACGATCCTCGCGAAGAACACCGCGATCCACTACGCCGGCCCGGCCGGCGACGGTCAAGCCGATGGTCATCAACATCATCGACACCCCCGGCCACGCCGACTTCGGTGGCGAGGTCGAGCGCGGCCTGTCCATGGTCGACGGCATCGTGCTGCTGGTCGACGCGTCCGAGGGGCCGCTGCCCCAGACCCGCTTCGTGCTGCGCAAGGCGCTGAACGCCGACATGCCGGTCGTGCTGGTGGTCAACAAGGTCGACCGCAGCGACGCCCGGATCGCCGAGGTCGTCGACGAGACCTACGAGCTCTTCATGGACCTCGCTCGACGAGTCGCACAGCCAGGACGCCCTCGACTTCCCGGTCGTCTACGCCAGCGCCCAGGCCGGCAAGGCGTCCCTGGAGGCGCCCCGACAACGGCGACGTCCCCGACTCCGCCGACCTCGAGCCGCTGTTCCGCACCATCCTCGAGACGATCCCGGCCCCGACCTACACCGAGGGCGCGCCGCTCCAGGCCCACGTCACCAACCTCGACGCGTCGCCGTTCCTCGGCCGCCTCGCGCTCGTGCGGGTGCACGAGGGCACCCTGAAGAAGGGCCAGAACGTCGCCTGGATCAAGCGTGACGGCACGGTCAAGAACGTGCACGTGACCGAGCTGCTGGTCACCGAGGGGCTCGAGCGCAAGCCCGGCGAGTCCGCCGGCCCCGGCGACATCGTCGCCGTCGCCGGCATCCCCGACATCACCATCGGCGAGACCCTCGCCGACCCCGAGAACCCGGTCGCGCTGCCGCTGATCCACGTGGACGAGCCGGCGATCTCGATGACGATCGGCACCAACACCTCGCCGCTGGTCGGCCGGACCAAGGGCGGCAAGGTCACCGCCCGCCTGGTCAAGGACCGCCTCGACGCCGAGCTGGTCGGCAACGTCTCGCTCAAGATCCTCCCGACCGAGCGTCCCGACGCCTGGGAGGTGCAGGGCCGCGGCGAGCTGGCGCTGGCGATCCTGGTCGAGCAGATGCGGCGCGAGGGCTTCGAGCTCACCGTCGGCAAGCCCCAGGTGGTCACCAAGCGAGGTCGACGGCAAGATCCACGAGCCCGTCGAGCGGCTGACCATCGACGCCCCGGAGGAGTACCTCGGCACGATCACCGAGCTGCTCGCCTCCCGCAAGGGCCGGATGGAGTCAGATGACCAACCACGGCACCGGCTGGGTCCGGATGGAGTTCCTGGTGCCGGCCCGCGGCCTGATCGGCTTCCGCACCGAGTTCCTCACCGACACCCGCGGCACCGGCATCGCCCACCACATCTCCGACGGCTACGAGCCGTGGGCCGGCGAGATCCGCGGCCGCAACAACGGCTCGCTGGTCGCCGACCGCAAGGGCGCGGCCACGGCGTACGCGATGACGAACCTGCAGGAGCGCGGCGTGATGTTCGTCGAGCCCACCACCGAGGTCTACGAGGGCATGATCGTCGGCGAGAACTCCCGCGCCGACGACATGGACGTCAACATCACCAAGGAGAAGCAGCAGACCAACATCCGGTCCGCCACCTCCGACAACTTCGAGAAGCTGATCCCGCCGCGCAAGCTCTCGCTCGAGCAGTGCCTGGAGTTCTGCCGCGAGGACGAGTGCGTCGAGGTCACCCCCGACGCGGTGCGGATCCGCAAGCTCGTGCTCGACGCCCACGACCGGGCCAAGACCGCGGCCCGGGTCCGCAAGGGCGCCGCGGGCTGACCAGCGGCCGCGTTTTCCGTGGCGGCACCGTCGAAGGCGGTCGATCCGCGCTCCGACGGCGCCGCAGCCGGTCCTCAGCCTCCCGTGAGGATCTTGAACTGGTCGATGAGCAGCACCACCGAGAAGCCGCCGTAGAACAGCACCGCCCAGCACAGCACGACCAGGCGGCCGCCCTTGAGGCCGATCTCGCGCGGCAGGGTGAACCGGTTGAGCTGGATCAGCAGCGCCGAGTAGACGAACATCACCAGCCCGTTCAACGAGGACGCGATGACCAGCAGCAGCACGGGCTGGGTGACCCCTGAGAGCAGGATGAGCGAGCCGAAGCCGATCTCCATCCAGACGACCGCGAAGTAGAGCTTGCTCTCCGACCAGGTCGTGCTGTTCTTCAGCGCGCCGGTCTTGAGGACGTCGGCGGTGATCCGACCGACCATGTCGAGGACGGCGAGGTTGGTGGAGAACAGCACCACGGTGCCGATCAGCCAGAACGTCGTCGCGAGCCACGACCCCTGGGCGTCGCCCAGTGCCTCGCCCTGGACCCTGATGAAGTCGAAGCTCTCCTCGGCGCCACCCTGACCGACCGTCACGAAGGTCAGCGCCATGAACACGAACAGGGTCACCGCACCGATGACGAAGAACGTGGTGAACTGCTCGCGATTCGCCAGCTTCCACCATGCGTTCCAGCGACGCATGTTCTCGGGGTCGCGCTTGAAGAAGTAGCCCGTGGTCGGCGCCGCGATCTCCTCCCCGGTGAACGGGGAGACGACCTTCGGCAGCCGCGCACCCATGCCGAGGCCCTTGTCACGCATCCAGTTGGACTGGGCCAGGTTCATGGCACCACCCGCGCCGGCGAAGGCGATGGCGCCGAGCAGCGTCGCGGTGCCGATCGTGCTGATGCCGTCGGGGATCTTGTCGACGGCGGTGAAGCCCTCGGCCAGCCCGGCGTAGCCGTCGCCGCCCACGAGGAAGAACATCGCGTACAGCACGAAGAGCACGATCAGCGCGACCATGAAGAACTGGATCTTCTCGACCGTGCGGTAGACGATCGGGGAGACGGTCAGGATCGCACCGATCAGGACCAGCACCCCGATGGTGAGGTAGGGGATCGCGTCGGCGGAGAACCCGAAGGCGAAGCTCAGGGTCGTCATCCCGCCCGTCGCCCATCCCGGCCAGGCCCACGGGATGACGGTCATCGCGATGAAGAGCAGGCCCCAGGGCTTCCACAACCGGGTGAAGCCGGTCACCGCCGTCTCACCCGTGGCCAGCGTGTACCGCTCGATCTCCATGTTGAGGAAGTACTGGGTGAGCACGCCGAGCAGCGTCAGCCACACCAGGGTCAGGCCCACCTGCGAGGTGATGTAGGGCCACAGCACGAACTCGCCCGACCCGATCGCGCCGGCCAGCAGCAGCACGCTGGGGCCCACCACCTTGCGCAGCGGCACCGGCTCGGGGAGATCGGCGTACACCGCGGGATCCACGTGCTTGCTCGGCAGCTCGTGCACGACGTCCCCCCTGTCCAGGTATTCCGTCTCGGACATCGTCAGACTCCTTCACTAGTCGGACCGGGGAGTTCCGCTCCCCGGAGAGAGGCGTCGAGCAGCTCGACGGTGTGCATCAATCGCATCGGGTGGCCGGAGCGTTCGATCGCGGTGGCCACCTGCATCAAGCAGCCTGGGTTGGCCGTGACCAGCAGCTCGGCGCCGGTGGCGACGATGTTGCGTGCCTTGCGGTCGCCCAGCTCGCGGGCGGGCTCGGGGTTGAGGATGTTGTAGATGCCGGCGGAGCCGCAGCACAGGTCGCTCTCGGCGATCTCGCGCAGCTGGACCCCCGGGATCGCGGCCAGCAGCCGGCGCGGCTCCGCGCGTACGCCCTGGGCGTGGGAGAGGTGGCAGGCGTCGTGGTAGGCGACGGTCGCCTCGACCGGGTGGCGCACGGCGACCGGGCCCAGCTCGTCGAGGATCTCCGAGACGTCGCGCACGCGGAGAGCGAAGGCCGCGGCCCGGTCGGCGTACGCCGGATCGTCGGCGAGCAGCGCGGCGTACTCCTTCATCGTGGAGCCGCAGCCGGCGGCGTTGACCACGACGTGCTCGACGCCGGTGTCCTCGAAGGTGTCGACGAGCCGTCGCGCGTAGTCCTGCGCCTCCGCCTCGCGGCCGTTGTGGGCCGACAGCGCCCCGCAGCAGCCCTGCGCCTTCGGCACCACGACGTCGAGGCCCTCGGCCTGCAGCACCCGGGCGGTGGCGGCGTTGACGCCGGGAAAGAAGGCGCCCTGGACGCAGCCGGTCAGCAGGCCGACGGTGCCACGGCGGGTGCCTGCGGCGTGGATGTGCTCCGGCAGCGGCTGCGGCCTACCGAGTCGTGGTGCGAGGCCCTCCATGGCCGCGAGCTGCGGCGAGAGCCGCTCGAGCAGCCCGGTACGCCGCAGTGCCCGGTCGAGCCCGGCTGCCTGGGCGGCCCGCAGCGGCCCGCGCAGCAGCCGCAGCCGCTTCGGGTGCGGGAAGATCTCGAAGATCAGCCGCCGCAGCGCCCGGTCGGAGCGGGTCCGCTCGTGGCGGCGCTCGACCTGCGCACGGGTCTGCTCGATGAGCGTGTCGTACTGGACGCCCGACGGGCAGGCGGTCACGCAGGCCATGCAGCCCAGGCAGGCGTCCCAGTGCTGGACCATCGAGTCGCTCATCGGGTCGCCCTCGAGGCCCTGCTTCATCAGGTAGATCCGGCCGCGGGGAGAGTCCATCTCCTCGCCCCACAGCACGTACGTGGGGCAGGTCGGCAGGCAGAAGCCGCAGTGCACGCAGTCGCCGACGAGCGCGGCGTCGGGCGGGTGGTGGTCGTCGAAGGCGCCCCCGGGCACGGGGCCATCGACGTCGACCACCGAGCCGGTGGCGGGCGCCTGTGGCTGGTCCCCGTGCTGGTCGGACTGGTCGGCGGTCATCAGATGCCTCCCACGAAGCGACCCGGCGCGAGCCGGTGGTCGGGATCGAACTGGTCCTTGACCCGGCGCATCAGGTCGAGCGCAGGCACCGCCCCCCACAGGTCGAGCGAGCGCTCGAGCGCGGGCGGCGCGACGACGACGACGGCGGAGCCCCCGTGGTCGACGCAGGTGCTCCGAAGCCGGTCGAGCGCGGCGGCGGCCTCGTCGTCGGTCGTCGGGGAGTGCGGCGTACAGCACCCCGGCCCCGACTGAGCCGCGCACCGCGGCGCCGACCTCGCTTGCGGCGGCGAGCACGTCACGCAGTCCGGAGAGGACGCAGGTGAGCTTCAGCCCGACCTGGTCCGGACCCCAGGGGTACGCCGCCCAGCGTTCGGGGGCGACCGGTGCCACCTCGGCGCCCGAGCCGAGCAGCCCGGCCACCGCCTCGGCACGCCGGGCGACGCCCTCCTCCCGGCCGTTGAGCAGGACGGTCAGCGCACCGCGCCCGCGGGCATCGAGGTCGACCTCGACGGCGGCCGCGACGACCTGGGAGTGCACGACGGCGTGGGCGAGCCGGTGGGCGTCGTCGGCACTCGCGACGGGCACCGACACCCAGCGCTGAGACTCGGGGACAGGGTGCAACCGGAAGATCGCCTCGGTGATCACGCCCAGGGTGCCGAAGGAGCCGACCATCAACTTGCCGAGGTCGTAGCCGGCGACGTTCTTGACCACGCGGCCGCCTGCCTTGGCGACGACGCCGTCGTGGCGGACGACGGTGACGCCGATCAGCAGGTCACGCACGGTGCCCACCAGGACCCGCTCCGGGCCGGAGGTGTGTGCAGCCACCGCGCCACCCACGGTCGCGCCCGGCACGGTCTCGTCGACCACGAGCCGCTGGTGCTGCTCGCCGACGACGTCGCGGACGGTCGCCAGCCGGGCGCCGGCCTGGGCCTCGACGATCAGGTCACCGGCCTGGTGGTCCAATACCTGGTCCAGCGCGGAGACGTCGAGGACGACGTCCACGGACGCCGGCGGCGCTCCCCAGCCGAGCTTGGTCCCGGCGCCGCGGGGCACGACGGTGAGCCCGCGCGACGCGGCCTCGGTCATCACCTCGGCGACCTCGGCGGTGCTGGTGGGCCGGGCCACGAACCGGGCGGCGACGCCGTCGACGACGTCCTCCGGGCCGGCCTCGAGCAGTCCGGACGCCATCAGAAGACCTCCGCCAGACCGGCCTCCTGCAACGGGTGGGCGCCCTTCTTGCGCCCGGGCACCTCCCCGCACAGCCGTGGCGTGGGAAAGATCTTCCCGGGGTTGGCGATGCCGTCGGGGTCGAACGCGCAGCGGACCAGCTGCATCGTGTCGAGGTCGTCCTCGGAGTACATCTTGGGCATGTACTTCGCCTTGTCGATGCCGACGCCGTGCTCGCCCGTGATCGACCCGCCGTGCTCGATGCACAGGTCGAGGATCGCGCCGCTGACCTTCTCGGCGGCCTCCCCGGCGCCCTCGACCGCGTCGTCGAACAGCACCAGCGGGTGCAGGTTGCCGTCGCCGGCGTGGAAGACGTTGGCCACCCGTACGCCGGAGCTGCGCGAGACCTCTGCGATCGCACTCAGCACCTCGGGCAGCGCGGTGCGCGGGATGACGCCGTCCTGGACGATGTAGTCGGGGCTGATCCGGCCGACCGCCGCGAAGGCGGACTTGCGTCCCTTCCAGATCAGCGCCCGCTCCGCCGCGTCGGTGGCGAGCCGCTGCTCGAAGGAGCCGTGCTCGGAGCACAGCCGCGCCACCTCGTCGTACTCCGCCTCGACCTCGACGGCCGGTCCGTCGAGCTCGATGACGAGCACGGCCCCGGCGCCGGCGGGGTAGTTGCAGTGGACGGCGGCCTCGGCGGCCTCGATCGCGAGCGCGTCCATCATCTCGATCGCGGCGGGCACGACGCCCGCCGCGATGATCGCCGAGGTCGCAGCACCGGCCTGGTCGGTGGACTCGAAGCCGACCAGGATCGTGCGGACCTCCTCGGGCAACCGGACCAGCCGCAGGGTCGCCTCGGTGACCACGCCGAGGGTCCCCTCGGAGCCGATGACCGCGCCCAGCAGGTCGTAGCCCGGGGAGTCAGGTGCCTCGGTCCCGAGTCGGACGACCTCGCCCTGGGGCGTCACGAAGTCGGCGGCCAGCACGTGATTGGTGGTGAAGCCGTACTTGAGGCAGTGGGCGCCGCCGGAGTTCTCGGCGAGGTTGCCGCCGATCGAGCAGATCTGCTGGCTCGAGGGGTCGGGGGCGTAGTAGTAGCCACCGGGGGTGGCCGCCCGGGTCACGTCGAGGTTGATCACGCCCGGGTCGACGACGGCCCGTTGGTCGTCGGGACGGACCTCGCGGATCGTGCGCATCATCGACGTCACGACCAGCACGCCCTCGGCGTGCGGCAGTGCGCCGCCGGAGAGGCCGGTCCCCGACCCGCGGGCGACGAACGGCACGCCGTGCTCGTGGCAGGCGCGGAGGATGGTCGCGAGCGAGGCGGCGTCGGGCGGGATCACGACGAGCGCCGGGGTGACCCGGAAGTGGGCGAGGCCGTCGCACTCGTAGGTGCGCAGCCGGGCGCGGTCGGTGATGACGGCGTCGTCCGGCAGCTCCTGCCGGGCCACGTCCGCGACCGCTGCGATCCCGAGACCCATCGCCATCCCCCTGATCTGCCCTCAGTCGACCTGGGCGGTGAGGCCGGCCGCCTCGATGCCGGCGACGGCCGCTTCCTCGTCGTGGTCGGAGGTGTCGCCGGTGATGCCGACGGCACCCAGCAGGACTCCTGCGCCGTCCTTGACCAGCACGCCGCCCGGGACCGGCACGAGCGCGCCGCCGATGGCTGCGCCGGCGGCCCCCACGAAGTAGGCCTGCTGCTCGGCGCGGGCCATGGTGGCGCGTGATCCCTGGCCGAGCGCGAGGGCGCCGTACGCCTTGCCGAAGCCGATCTCGAAGCGGCCGATCGACGCACCGTCCTCACGCTCGGCCGCCACGGCGTGGCCGCCGGCGTCGAGGACGACGACGGTGAGTGGCTTCAGCCCGGCCTCGCGGCCGTGCGCACGGGCGGCGGTGACGATGGTGCGGGCGATCTCGAGGTCCATCAGTGGACGTCCTTCTTCTCGGCGCGACGGCGGTGGAGGGTCGGCTCGGTGTAGCCACTGGGCTGGGCGAGTCCCTCGAAGACGAGGTCGTGCGCGGCGCGGAACGCCACGCCGTCGTACCCCGGGGCCATCGGCTCGTAGCCGGGCGCCCCCTCGTTCTGCTCGTCGACGACGCCGGCCATCCGGCGCAGGGTCTCCTCGACCTGCTCGGGCGTGACCACCCCGTGGTGCAGCCAGTTGGCGACGTGCTGAGCGGAGATCCGGCAGGTCGCGCGGTCCTCCATCAGCGCCTCGCCGGTGATGTCGGGGACCTTCGAACAGCCGACGCCGGAGTCGACCCAGCGCACGACGTAGCCGAGCAGGCTCTGCAGGTTGTTGTCGATCTCCTCCTGCCGCTCCTCGGCGGACCAGTCGGCCGGGTCACCCAGGGGTACGACGAGCAGGTCCTCACGCTGCCGACGGCGGCCGCCCTGCGCCAGCTCCTCCTGCCGGGCATGCACGTCCACCTGGTGGTAGTGCAGCGCGTGGACGGTCGCGGCGGTCGGCGAGGGGACCCAGGCACAGCTCGCGCCGGACTGCGGGTGGCCGATCTTGGCGTCGTACATCGCCGCCAGGGAGTCGGGCGCCGCCCACATCCCCTTGCCGATCTGGGCGCGGCCGAGCAGGCCGCACTCCAGGCCGATGTCGACGTTGAGGTCTTCGTAGGCCGAGATCCAGGTCTCGCCCTTCATGGCGGCCTTGCGGACGACCGGGCCGGCCTGCATCGAGGTGTGGATCTCGTCACCGGTGCGGTCGAGGAAGCCGGTGTTGATGAAGACGATGCGGTCACGGGCCTGCTCGATGCAGGCCTTGAGGTTGAGCGATGTGCGCCGCTCCTCGTCCATGATCCCGACCTTGATGGTCAGCGGGTCCATCTCGAGCAGCTGCTCCACGCGGCCGAAGGTCTCGACGGCGAGCGCGACCTCGTCGGGCCCGTGCATCTTCGGCTTGACGACGTACATCGAGCCGGTCTGTGAGTTCTGCCGCTGGGTCTCGCCGCGCACGTCACGCAGGCTGCCGAGCGCAGTCATCACCGCGTCGAGGATGCCCTCGGGCACCTCCTGCCCGTCGGGATCGAGCACGGCGTCGGTGGTCATCAGGTGGCCGACCTGGCGGATGAACAGCAGCGAACGGCCCCGCAGCGTGACCTCGGCGCCGTCGGGGCCGGTGACGGTGCGGTCGGGGTTCATGGCGCGGGTGAAGGTCTCCCCACCCTTGAGGACCTCCTCGGCGAGGGTGCCGTCCATCAGCCGCAGCCAGTTGCGGTAGCCGAGCACCTTGTCCTCGCCGTCGACGGCCGCGACCGAGTCCTCAAGGTCCATGATCGTGGAGACGGCCGACTCCACCAGCAGGTCCTTCACCCCGGCCCGGTCGGTCGAGCCGATGGCGTCGTCCGGGTCGACCTGGATCTCGACGTGCAGGTCGTGGTGGACGAGCACGACGGCCTCCGGTGACCCGGCGGCACCGCGGTGGCCGACGTACTGGGCCGGCTCGGCGAGGCGGTGCACCTCGTCCTTGACGGTCACGGCCAGCCCGTCGCCGTCCACGGCGTACCTCTCCGCGTCGGCGTGGGAGGCCCCGGCGAGCGGGAAGTGCGTGTCGAGGAAGTCACGGCCACGGCGGATCACCTCGTCGCCGCGGGTGCGGTTGTAGCCGTTGCCGGGAGCGAGGTCGCCGTCGTGGGGCACCACGTCGGAGCCGTAGAGCGCGTCGTAGAGCGAGCCCCAGCGGGCGTTGACCGCGTTGGTGGCAAAGCGCGCGTTGAGCAGCGGTACGACGAGCTGCGGGCCGGCGATGCGGGCGACCTCGGCGTCGACGCCCTCGGTGGTGACGCTGACCTGCGCGGGCTCGTCGAGGAGGTAGCCGATCTCGCGGAGGAAGCCCCGGTAGGCCTCCGGGTCGGGGCGGCCCGGGTGTGCCCGGTGCCACTCGTCGAGCTGCGCCTGCAACTCCTCGCGCCGCTGGAGCAGAGCCCGCTGGCGGGGTGCGAGATCGGCGACGATCGCGGCCAGGCCCTCCCAGAAGGTGTCAGCGTCGAGACCGGTGCCCGGCAACGCCTCCTCCGCCACGAACCTGTGGAGAGTTTCGGCCACCTGCAGTCCAGCGACCTCGACCCGGCCCTGATCGTGCCCCGTCATGCTGCTCCTTCGCCTCGATGCGCCCGAAACGCTTGCCCACGATTCCACATCGTGGAAGACTGGCTCTACATCTTGAAACTAGGCAGGACACCGGGGTGGTGTCAACCGTCACAGGGGGTGAACCGTGCCCGAGGCTGGCCCCACGGGAGGCGTGCAGTCGGTCCGACGCGCCCTCGACGTGCTCGAGGTGCTGGCGGCGCGCGGCGGTCGCGCGGCGATCGGCGAGGTCGCGGCCGATGCCGGGCTCCCGGTCGCCACCGCCCACCGACTGCTGCGCACCCTCGTCGAGCGCGGCTACGCCCATCAGGGCCCCGACCGGCGCTACGTCCTCGGCTCCCGGCTGGTGCCGCTCGGCACGGTGGCGGGTTCGCTGGTCGGGGTCGGCTCCGAGGCCGTGCTGACCCGACTCGTCGACGCCCTCGGCGAGACCGCCAACCTCGCGATGCTGTCGGGATCCCGGGCGCAGTACGTCGCCCAGGTGCCGGGCCGCCACACCATGCGGATGTTCACCGAGGTCGGACGGCTGGTCGACCTGCACAGCACCGGCGTCGGCAAGGCGCTGCTCGCCCGGCTCGACGACACGCGCATCCTCGAGCACGTCCGGCGGGTCGGGCTGGCCCGGGCCACCGAGCACACCCTGGTCACCGAGCAGGCGTTGCTCGCCGACCTCGCCGTCGTACGCGAGCGCGGCTACGCCCTCGACGAGCAGGAGCAGGAGGTCGGCGTGCGCTGCGTGGCCGCCGCCGTCGGCGAGCCGATGCCGTGGCTGGCCGTGTCGGTCTCGGGGCCGGTCACTCGGATGACCGACGCGCTGATCGACCGCGCGGTCCCGCTGCTCCACGCCGCCGCGCGGACGCTGGCGGCTGCCTAGGTGTGCTGACCGGCCGGGTCCTCAGGCTCGCCGGCCTCGGCCGGCGAGGTGGTACGCCGCGACGACGCCGCCGACGGCCCCGAACAGGTGGCCCTGCCAGGAGATGCCCGGCTGGCCCGGCAGGACGCCGAGCAGGACGCTGCCGTAGAAGAGGAACACGGCGACCGCGATCAGGATCCCGACCGGCCGACGTTCGAGGAAGCCCGCGATCAGCAGGTAGGTCAGCAGTCCGAAGACCAGTCCCGAGGCACCGAGGGTGATGGCGTTGCCGGGGCCGACCAGCCAGACGCCGAAGCCGCTCACCACCCACGTCCACGCGAGCACGCCGACGAGGCGCGCCGTCGACAGCACCGCGACCAGGAACCCGAGGACCAGCAGCGGCCCCGAGTTGGCCTGGAGGTGCCCCCAGCCGGCGTGGAGCAGCGGCGCCGCGGCGATCCCGGCGAGACCCTCCTCGGTGCGCGGACGGATGCCGTAGCGGTCGAGCGAGCCCACCGTCAGCCAGTCGATGATCTCGACCACCCAGAGCAGCGCCACGAACCCGGCGCTGACCGCCGCGGCGCGCACCCACGCCCGGGTCGGGTCGGCGCTCGTCGTACCCCGCACCGTGCTCATGTCGGCGAACCTACCCGGGCCACCCTCACCGCCGACCGGGTTCTACTGTGAGGCCACCGACACCACAGCCCCCACCTCAGGAGCCATCGATGCCCGCGACCCGGGTCATGCCCACCGAGGAGTCCGCCGAGCTGATCCGGCTCGTCCGGGACTTCGCCAGCAAGGAGCTGCTCCCCCGCAGCGCCGCGGCCGAGGCGGAGGAGAAGTTCCCGCGCGACGTCTTCACGATGCTGGGCGACCTCGGTGTCCTGGGGTTGCCCTACCCCGAGGAGTACGGCGGCGGCGGCCAGCCCTACGAGGTCTACCTCCAGGTGCTGGAGGAGATCGCCGCGGTGTGGTCCAGCGTCGGGGTGGGCGTCTCGGTGCACGCGCTGTCGTGCTTCGGTCTCGTGACGCGCGGCAGTGAGGACCAGAAGCAGCAGTGGCTGCCCGAGATGCTCGGCGGCGGCCTGCTCGGTGCGTACTGCCTCTCCGAGGCGCACGCCGGCTCGGACCCGGCGGCGATGCGGACCACGGCGCGGCGGGACGGCGACGAGTACG
Source organism: uncultured Actinomycetota bacterium (assembly GCA_963806945.1). Classification (GTDB taxonomy): domain Bacteria; phylum Actinomycetota; class Actinomycetes; order Propionibacteriales; family Nocardioidaceae; genus Nocardioides. The sequence continues at coordinate 523,858 of CAWDZH010000007.1, read as the reverse complement.
TCCTCAACGGCGCCAAGGCCTGGACCACGCACGGGGGTCATGCCGACTTCTACAAGGTGATGGCGCGGACCTCCGACGACCGCAACGGGATCTCCTGCTTCCTGGTGCCGGCCGACGCCGAGGGCCTGTCAGCCGACCCGCCCGAGCGCAAGATGGGGTTGACCGGATCGGCCACCGCGACGATGCGTTTCGACGGCGTCCGGGTTCCGGCCGAGCGGCTGCTCGGCGAGGAGGGCGACGGGCTGAAGATCGCCCTGGCCGGCCTGGACTCGGGTCGCCTCGGCATCGCCGCCGTCGCCACCGGGCTCGCGCAGGGCGCCCTCGACCAGGCGGTCGGCTACGCCAAGGAGCGCGAGACCTTCGGCAAGCCGATCATCGACCACCAGGGGCTCGGCTTCCTGCTGGCCGACATGGAGGCCGGCGTACAGACCGCACGCGCCGCGACCCTGCACGCCGCCCGCCTCAAGGACGCCGGCCAGCCGTTCAGCCGGGAGGCGAGCATCGCCAAGCTGGTGGCCACCGACGCAGGCATGAAGGTGACCACCGACGCGGTGCAGGTCTTCGGGGGCTACGGCTACACCCGCGACTTCCCGGTCGAGCGCTACATGCGCGAGGCCAAGGTCATGCAGATCTTCGAGGGCACCAACCAGATCCAGCGGATGGTCATCGCCCGCAGCCTCGCCGGCGCACCGGGCGGCAAGATCTCGCACCTCGGAGGGTGAGCCGCGAGTCACCCCTTTGAGTGTGCTCCGGGGCGGAATCGGCCCGTACGGTCGAAGGCATGACGACGAAGAAGATCGCATTCCTGACCGCCGGCGAAGGTGTCGAGCGGGTCGAGCTCACCGGCCCGTGGCAGTCGGTGACCGAGGCCGGACACACCGCCGAGCTGCTCTCTCCCCAGGAGGGCAAGGTGCAGCTCTTCGACCATCTCGACCGGGTCGACTCCCAGCCGGTCGATCGCACCGTGTCCAGCGCCGCCGTCGACGACTACGACGCCCTGGTGCTGCCCGGGGGCGTGGCCAACCCCGACGCACTCCGCACCGACACCGAGGCGGTCGCCTTCGTCCGCGACTTCGTCGCCTCCGGCAAGCCGGTGGCCGCGATCTGCCACGCCGCCTGGACCCTCATCGAGGCGGACGCGGTCTCGGGTCGGCGACTGTCGTCGTGGCCGAGCCTGCAGACCGACATCCGCAACGCCGGCGGCGACTGGGTGGACGAGACGGTCGTCACCGACGGCAACCTCATCACCAGCCGAAACCCCGGCGACCTCCCGGCCTTCACCGCCGCACTGCTCAACGCCCTGGGCTGAGAGCGCCGGGCGGCCGGGACCTCAGCGGTCGACCAGCCAGCGGGCCAGCAACGTGCCCTCGTCCTCGAGCAGGCTGTGCAGCCGCAGCGGTACGTCGACCGGCGGACCGTCCAGCAGCCGCGGGTGCGTCCCACCGATCACCCGCGGGACGATCGTGGTGCAGACCTCGTCGGCACACCCCTGGTCGAGCAGGTCGCGCAGCAGGTGGGGTCCGCCCTCGGACAGGATCCGGCGGAGTCCGCGTTCCACCAGGTGATCGCGCAGTGCCATCAGGTCGACCCGGTGCGACCCGAGCACCAGGCAGTGCTCCTCCCCCACCAGGTCGCGTGCCTCGTCGAGCCCGGGCGCTTGGGCACAGGTCGCGACGAGCAGCTGTCCGGGCTCGCAGCCGCGCAGCGTCGGCGGCACGGCTCCGCTCCGCGAGACGGCCACGATCGGCAGCCGGTTGGGCGCATAGCCCTCGGCGCGCAGGGTGCCCGCCCCGACGACCAGGACGTCGGCCTGCTCGCGCAGCAGGTCGAAGACGACCTGGTCGGCGGAGTTGTTGATGGAGCGGCTGGTGCCGGTGGAGCCGGTGGCGGCACCGTCGACGGTGGAGACCATGTTGACCCGCAGCCAGGGTTCGCTCGGGGCGGCGTACAGCTCGGACAGGGGCACGTCGGGACCGACCAGCGCTCTCATGCCCCGACCGTAGCCGCCTAGACTCCCGTTGGTGATCTCGCTCGCCGACCTCGCCGCCTTGCACGACCGGTACGCCGCGGACCTGGCGTTCCCGGTGAGGTCGGTGCCGGTGTCCGGCGACGTCGTGATCGGCGACGACGCGGTCACCTTGATGGGCGTCGTGAACCTGTCCCGCGACTCGGCCTACCGCGAGAGCATCGCCGCCTCGACCGCGGCAGCGGTGCACAAGGCGCGGGTGCAGACCGCCCAGGGCGCGGCGATCATCGACCTCGGCGCCGAGGCCAGCGGCGACGACGCCGACCGGGCCGGGCCCGGGGAGCAGCTCGAGAAGCTGCTGCCGGTGGTGGAAGAGCTCGCCGCGGACACGGTCGTCTCGGTCGAGACCTACCGTCCGTCGGTGGTCCGTGCGGTGCTGGAGGCCGGCGCCCGGATGATCAACCTGACCGGCCGCGAGGACGAGGACGAGATGCTCACGGCGATCGCCGAGCACGACGCCACGGTGCTGATGTGCTTCGGGACGTCCGCCAACGTGCGCGAGCAGGAAGCGCTGCCGCAGGCCGACGACCTCGTGCCGTTCCTCGTCGACCACTTCGCCGAGCGGATCGAGCACGCCCGCTCACTCGGGGTGGAGCGGATCGTGGTGGACCCCGGGATGGGCTTCACCTTCCCCAACCTCGGCGGCGTCGAGCGGGCCCGGCTGCAGACCCGCACCCTCACGCAGAACTTCCGGCTCCGTTCGCTGGGGGTCCCGACCGGGAGCGTGCTGCCCCACAACCTCGACATCTTCGAGGACGAGTTCCGCAAGGCGGAGGGGTTCTTCGCGGTGTTCGCCTGGTTCGGTCGGGTGCACCTGCTGCGGGTCCACGAGGTTCCCCACATCCGCACCGTGCTGCGCGGGCTCGACACGCTCGAGGTCAGCTGACCGGGAGCACCCGCTGTGGGAGCACCATGGCGAGCACGTCCGGCTCGCCGTCGGGCAGCCAGGGTGGCCGCACCCGTCCCACCTCGACCCAACCGAGGCCGGCATACATCTCCAGGGCCGCGGCATGCACCGGCACCACGTCGAGGCAGGGAGCCAGGTCGCGCTGCCGCATCCAGTCCACCGCGGTGTCGTGCAGCCGGCGTCCCAGCCCCTGACGGCGTACGCCGGGGTCGACGAACAGCGTGCCCAGCACGCCCAGCCGCTCGACGGGCCGCCCGTGGGCCTGCTCCCACGGCGCTGACAACAGCGTCGGGGTGAAGACCTCGTCGACGGCCTGGACCGCGACGTGGCCCACAGCGCGGCCGTCGAGCTCGGCGGTCCAGCCCGCCAGGTCGACGGCGCGGACGATGAACTGCTCGACGGGGAACGGCAGCGGCCAGCGCATCGGGTAGCGGGCGATCGGCTGTTGCGCCGCGAGCACCTCGGCCAGAGCGGGGAGGTCGGCCTCGGTCCGCGGCCGGATCACGAGCTCGGCCATCAGACGTCGGTGACCCGGATCCCGGAGTGAGCCTTGTGGCGGCGGTTGATGCTGATCAGGTTGGCGGTCAGCGCCTCGACCTGGTGGCAGTTGCGCAACCGGCCGCCGAAGACGCCCCGGACGCCGGGGATGGCGGACGCCAGCGCCTGCACGAGATCGGTCGCCTCCCGGACGTCGCCGAGGACGAGGACATCGGTGTCGACGGAGCTGACCTCGGGGTCGTCGAGCAGCACCGCGCTCACGTTGTGGAAGGCACCCACCACGGTCGAGTCCGGGAGCAGGGCCGCGGCCTGCTGGGTGGCCGAACCCTCCTCGACCACCAGCGCGAAGGCACCCTGCTTGTCGAAACCGAGCGGGTTGACGCAGTCGACGACGACCTTGCCGGCCAGCGGGCCGGCGAGCTCGCGGAGCAGGTCGGCGTGACCGTCCCACGGCACAGCGATCACGACCACGTCGCCCTGATCGGCGGCGGTCGCGTTGTCCGCACCGGAGACCGTGCCCCCCGTGGCCTCACCCAGCTCGGTGGCCGTCTCGGCCGCGCGGTCAGCCGACCGGGACCCGATCACGACCGGGATCCCGGCCGCCGCGAACCGGCGTACGAGCCCGCGCCCCTGGGGTCCGGTCCCGCCGAGCACGGAGACGATCTTGTCGGTCGGGAAGTCAGTCATGGCCGTGGAGCCTATCGGCAGCCCGACTCGCCCCGATGTCTCCGTCGCACCCGACATCCATGTCGTCGAAACGCCCGATCGGCAGCGATTTTGCCGGGTACGACGCAACCCCGGGGAGGGACGACGGCAGCGAGAGCGCGCGGCTTCAGCCGGCGTAGCCCTCGGGGTTCTGGGACTGCCAGCGCCAGGTGTCCTCGCACATCTCCTCGACCGACTTGACGGTGCGCCAGCCGAGCTCGGTGTTCGCCTTCGACGGGTCGGCGTACGACGACGCCACGTCACCCGGGCGACGGGCCACCACCTCGTAGGGCAGCTCCCGGCCGACCGCCTTCTCGAAGGCATGCAGCAGCTCGAGCACGCTGGTGCCCCGACCGGAGCCGAGGTTCCACACGTTGACCGGCTCGTCGGTGGTGGTGAGCGCTTCGAGGGCGGCGACGTGACCGGCGGCGAGGTCCTCGACGTGGATGTAGTCGCGGACGCCGGTGCCGTCCGGGGTGTCGTAGTCGTCGCCGAAGACCTGCAGCTTCTCGCGGCGGCCGACCGCCACCTGGGCGATGTAGGGCATCAGGTTGTTGGGCACCTCGGACGGGTCCTCGCCGATCGTGCCGGAGGGGTGGGCGCCGACGGGGTTGAAGTAGCGCAACAGGGCGAAGCGCATCTCCGGGGAGGCGACGGCGACGTCCCGCAGGATCTGCTCCACCATCACCTTGGTCCAGCCGTAGGGGTTGGTGGCGAAGGTGCGCCGGTCCTCGGTGGCGCCGGCCTGGTCGGTGCCGTAGACGGTCGCGCTCGAGGAGAAGACCAGCTTGGGCACGCCGTAGCGCTGCATGGCCCGGACCAGGGAGAACGTGGAGCCGAGGTTGTTCTCGTAGTAGTCCAGCGGCTTGGCGACGCTCTCGCCGACCGCCTTGTACCCCGCGAAGTGGATCACGGCGTCGAAGTCCTCGGCGGCGAAGAGGTGCTCGGTCTTGTCCACGTCGCAGAGGTCGAACGCGTGGGTCGGCAGCACCGCCCCGGTCAACGACTCCAGGCGCCCCAGCACGGCGGGCACCGCGTTGCTGAAGTTGTCGACGATCACCACGTCGTGACCGGCCTCGACGAGCCGGACGACCGTGTGCGACCCGATGTAGCCGGCACCACCACTGACGAGAACCTTCATGCGGCGCAGCGTATCGACCCGGTCGCTGACATGATCAGCGGATGCCGACCGCGCTGATCACGGGCATCACCGGCCAGGACGGTCTCTACCTCGCCGAGCTGCTGCTCGCCAAGGGGTACGCCGTGCACGGGCTGATCCGCGGCCAGAACAACCCCCGCCGCAGCCTGGTGCAGAGCCTGGTCCCCGACGTACGCCTCCACAACGGCGACCTCACCGACATGTCGAGCCTGATCCGGGCGCTGCGGGACTCCGACCCCGACGAGGTCTACAACCTCGGGGCGATCTCCTACGTCGCCTACTCGTGGGAGAACGCCTCGCTGACCGCCGACGTCACCGGCAAGGGAGTGCTCAACCTGCTGGAGGCGGTGCGGCTCCAGGCGGGTGACGACCCGGGCCGGATCCGCTTCTACCAGGCGTCCACGTCCGAGATGTTCGGCAAGGTGCAGGAGACGCCGCAGCGCGAGACCACGCTGCTCTGGCCGCGCTCGCCGTACGGCGTCAGCAAGGTCTTCGGCCACTACATGACCATCAACTACCGCGAGTCCTACGGCATGCACGCCAGCTCCGGCATCCTCTTCAACCACGAATCACCCAGGCGCGGGCCCGAGTTCGTGACGCGCAAGATGAGCCAGGCCGTGGCCCGGATCAAGCTCGGCCTCCAGGACCACGTCACGCTCGGCAACCTCGACGCGCAGCGCGACTGGGGGTTCGCCGGCGACTACGTCGAGGCCATGTGGCTGATGCTCCAGCAGCCGGAGGGTGACGACTACGTCATCGCGACCGGCCAGACCCACTCCATCCGTGACCTGCTGGACCTCGCGTTCGCCCACGTCGACATCGACGACTGGACGCCGTACGTGCGACACGATCCGACCCTGATGCGCCCTGCTGATGTCGAGCTGCTCGTCGGCGACTCGACCAAGGCCCGAGACAAGCTCGGGTGGACACCGCGCATGAGCTTCGAGGAACTCGTCCCCCTGATGGTCGAGGCGGACCTCGCGGCCGTCCGAAAAGGCTGGTGATGCAAGATTTACGGCGAGCTTGTGCTAGATCTAGTGGCTTAGTCGCACAGACCCCCCAGCATCTCGGTAGACGCGCGGCCACCCGTACCTCACGCCGCGTTCGATCGTTGAAGCCTGGACAACTGCGACACGATCGAGCCCGGGGGAGGGCACATGACAGTCAGCACGACGGAAGCCGTGACGACCCGCGCTCTGGGCGCCCGCCGGGTCTTCCACGCCCTGCCCCTGACCGCGTTCGCCGTGGACGTCCTGATCGTCGGAGGCGCCCTCGGCGCCGCGGCGGTCCTGCGTGAGACCGGCGTCCTGCTCGACGCCGCCGCCGCGGTGGACAACCTGCCGTTCGTCGCACTTCTGATCAGCCTCGGCTGGGTGCTCCTCATCTCGATCCGCGGCGGGTACGACCTGGAAGTCTTCGGCGCCGGAGTCGACGAGTACAAGCGGGTCGCCAGTGCGTCGATGCTGACGGCTGCACTGGTGGGCATCGGCTGCTACTTGGCCAAATACCCGTTGTCCCGCGGCTTCTTCCTGTTCGCCTTCGTGGTGGGTGTCCCCGCCCTGCTCCTCGCTCGCTACCTGATGCGCCAGGCGTTCCAGCGCGCCCGGCGGCAAGGCCACTTCCGACGCCACGTCATCATCGTGGGCACCGCGTCCTCCACGGACGAGATCGCAGGCGTACTGCGGCGCGAGACCTGGCTGGGGTACGAAGTCATGGGCGCCCTGACCCCTTCGTCCGATCCGAGTGATGAGACACCGTCCGGGGTGCCCGTCCTCGGCAACGCCGACGACGTGGCCAGCGCCGTCTCCGACTTCGGGGCTGACCTGGTCTTCTTCGCCGGGGGCGGCATCACCTCGGCCACGCAGATGCGCCACATCCTGTGGGAGCTCGAGCACGCCGACATCCACGTCGTGATGGCCCCCCACATGACCGACGTGTCCAGCGAGCGCGTGAAGATCCGCCCTGTCGGAGGCCTTCCGCTCATCCACATCGGCAAGCCGCGCGCCGCCCGCGCGCTCAACTGGGCCAAGCGCGCCTTCGACATCGTCGGCTCGGCGGTCCTGCTCCTCCTGACCGCTCCACTGGTGGGGGCTGCTTCCCTGGCGATCACGCGGCATGACCGGGGCCCGATCCTGTTCCGTCAGGAGCGAGTCGGTCGCGGCGGCGGGGTGTTCCGGTGCCTCAAGCTCCGCACCATGGATACCGATGCCGAGGCCCGGCTCGCGGCTCTGCGCGACGAGCACCACACGCACGGCCTGTTCAAGATGCAGGAAGACCCCCGGATCACGCGTCCCGGGCGCTGGCTGCGCCGCTTCTCCATCGACGAGATCCCTCAGCTGTGGAACGTGCTCAGGGGGGACATGAGCCTGGTCGGCCCGCGACCTCCGCTCCCGAGCGAGGTCGCGACCTACGACGTCAGCTCGTCGCGGCGACTGCGGGTCAGGCCGGGCATGACCGGTCTGTGGCAGGTCTCCGGTCGTTCCAACCTGTCGTGGGAAGAAGCGGTCCGGCTCGACATCTACTACGTCGACAACTGGTCGATGCTGCAGGACCTCTCGATCCTGATGAAGACGTTCCGCGCCGTGGTGCGGTCCGAAGGCGCCTACTGATCGAGCGTCGCCCGGGGGTTTCGAGGCTCAGGCGTTGCACGCCTTCGCACCTCAACCACCGGCCCGGATCAAGCCGGTGGTTGAGGCCCGGCCCCACGGGATCGTGCCGGTGGTTGAGGTGCGAGCGGAGCGAGCCTCGAAACCCCCGGCCCCACGGGGTCAGTCGCGCTCGAGCAGCCCCAGCAGGTAGTCGCCGTACCCGCTCTTCTCGAGCTCCCCGGCGGTGGCGACCAGCTGCGCGTCGTCGATGAAGCCCATCCGCCACGCCACCTCCTCGGGGCAACCGATCTTCAGACCCTGCCGGCTCTCCACGGTGCGCACGAAGTCGCTGGCGTCATTGAGGTCCTCGAACGTCCCGGTGTCGAGCCAGGCGGCACCTCGGGGCAACACCTCGACCCGGAGCCGACCCTCCTCCAGGTAGGTACGGTTCAGGTCGGTGATCTCCAGCTCGCCGCGGGCCGACGGTCGCAACGTGCGGGCCCGCTCGACCACGTCGGTGCCGTAGAAGTACAGCCCCGGGACGGCATAGCGGCTGCGTGGCTGCTCCGGCTTCTCCTCCAGCGAGATCGCCGTCCCAGCGTCGTCGAACTCCACCACGCCGTACGCCGAAGGGTCGGAGACCCGGTAGCCGAAGACCGCTGCGCCGTCGATGTCCTCGAACCGGCGCAGGTGCTTGCCGAGACCGGCGCCGTAGAAGATGTTGTCCCCGAGCACGAGCGCCACGCGTTCGCCAGCGATGTGCTCCTCCCCGATGAGGAACGCCTGGGCCAGACCGTCCGGGCTCGGCTGCACGGCATAGCTGATCGACAGCCCCAATGCCGAGCCGTCGCCGAGCAACCGCTCGAACTGCGGGGCCTCGTGAGGGGTGGTGATCACGAGGATCTCGCGGATCCCGGCCAGCATCAGCGTCGACAACGGGTAGTAGATCATCGGCTTGTCGTAGACCGGCACGAGCTGCTTGCTGACCGCCCGCGTGATGGGGTGTAGCCGGGAGCCGGTCCCGCCGGCCAGGATGATGCCGCGCATGGGGGCGATCATGGCACGCGCCGCGAGCCCGGTTGCCACCGTCTGACACCATGACCCGCATGCCGGACGCCCCCACCTCCCGACGTGGACGTCGACGGCCTCTCATGATCGGCGCCGGTGTCGTCGTGCTCGGCATCGTCCTGCTGATACTGCTCGCCCTGCCGTTGCTGAGCGTGAAGGGTGACTCCGAGGCAGCCCAGTCCGAGCTGAACGCTGCCCTCGACGCCCTCGGGGATGGAGACCTCCCCACGGCACAGGAGCGCGTCGCCAGCGCACGCGAGCACGTCGATGCCGCGGGCGCAGACATGAACGGAATCGGTGGCCAGGTGTGGGCCGTCGATCCCGTTCCTGGGGACGCCGGTCGATGACGCGCGCCACCTGGTGGCTGCGCTCGAGGGGGCCACCTCCATCGCCGAGATCGGGGTGGACCTCTATCCCACCGTGGCCGGCGACGAGGCGACCCTGTTCCGCAACGAGAAGATCGACCGGAAATCCCTGGATCAGGTCACGGCAGGTGTGCGCCAGGTGAGTTCGCACCTGACGACCGCCGAGGCAGAGCTGTCCCAGGTCGCCGGCTCGACCCCGATCGTGGGAGACACCATCGCCTCGCGCAGGGACGACGCTGCGGCGAAGCTGGAGTCGCTCGCGGACCCCATTGCCGGCATCGAACCGATGCTCGACGCACTGCCTGATTTCTTCGGGTTCGAGGGCCAGCGGCAGGTCCTGGTCGCGCTGCTCAACCCCGCCGACCAACGCTATTCGGGAGGCGCCACCCTCGCCTTCTCGCGGTTGAACTTCCGTGACGGCAAGGTCGAGGTCGATGGTTCGCTGGACTACAAGGCCATCCCGGGCCTGCGAAGCTCCGATTCGCTGGCCGCGGGTCGAGGGCAACTACTTCCACTACCGCAAGCCGCTGAAGATGGGGAACGCCACGTTCGCGCCCTCCTGGTCGGTGTCCGGCGAGGAGGTGCTCCGAGCCTGGAAGGCGGGGTCGGGCCAGGGCTTCGACGGTCTGCTGGCCATCGACTTGGTCGCCCTCGCCGATCTCTTCGAGGTCACCGGAGGGGTGACGGTTCCCGGGCTCGGCGAGCTCACGTCGGGCAACCTCGTCCAGAAGCTGGTGGGCGACTACGACGCCTACTACCCGGACACGGATGTCCTGGACGACTACAGCGCCCGGCTCATCCCCAAGTTCAAGGACAAGCTGTTCAACGGCGGTGACTACGTCGACAAGGCCAAGGCGCTCGGTGCGGCGGCAAGCGGTCGGCACCTCGCCTTCTACTCGCGCAATCCCACCATCCAGGAGGGCATGCGGGCGCTCGGCCTGGACGGCGACCTCACCACACCCCAGGGTGACTACCTGGGTGTCTTCGCTCAGAACGTCAACGCCAGCAAGGCCGAGTACTGGCAGTCACGCCGGGTCGCGTTGCGCGTCGATCTCCACGACGACGGCTCGGCTGACAACAACCTGACGGTCAAGGTCCACAACGACAGCCCTCCGTACGTCGTCCCCGAACCCGATCCCAAGGCCTACAGCTATTGGACGCGCTGGGCCGGCATCGCCCTCGGCGTCTTCCTCCCGGACGGCGTCGAGATCGAGCGGGTCCAGGCGCCCCAGAAGCAGTGGAACGAATTCGTCGGGAGCTTCTACGAGCAGGACTTCGTCACCCACAACATCCTGATGGCACCGCAGGAGAAGGTCCAACTGACGGCCCGGTACACGGTGCCTGAGGCCGCGACCGTGAGCGATGACGCCGACCTGACCTACCGGCTCGCGGTGGACCCCCAGGGGATGGTGCGCAAGCAGCCGATCTCCGTCACCGTCACGCTGCCCGATGGTTACCGCGCGGTCGGTCTTCCGAAGGAGTGGAAGGCCACGGGGAACAAGGTCACCTGGACCACCGACGACCTCGAAGCGAGCGTCGAGTGGGAGATCGTCGCCACAGCGCGCGACTAGGCTGCCGCCCATGCGAAACATCCTCGTGACGGGGGGTGCCGGGTTCATCGGCGCCAACTTCGTCCACCATCTGGTGGATCACACCGACACGGTCGTCACGGTCCTCGACAAGCTGACCTACGCAGCCAGCGAGGAGGCGATCGCCTCACTACCGAGCGACCGGGTGTCGCTCGTCGTCGGCGACGTCGTCGACGCAGACCTGGTCGACCGACTGGTGAGCGAGAACGACGCCGTCGTCCACTTCGCCGCCGAGTCCCACAACGACAACTCGCTCGCCAACCCGGCGCCGTTCGTGCAGACCAACCTGGTCGGCACCTTCACGATCCTGGAGGCGGTGCGTCGGGCCGGCGTCCGGCTCCACCACGTCTCCACCGACGAGGTCTACGGCGACCTGTCGCTCGACGACCCGAAGCGGTTCACCGAGGACACGCCGTACGCCCCGAGCAGCCCGTACTCCGCGTCCAAGGCCGGCTCCGACCACCTGGTCCGCGCATGGGTCCGCAGCTTCGGGGTGGCCGCGACCATCTCGAACTGTTCCAACAACTACGGCCCCTGGCAGCACATCGAGAAATTCATCCCGCGCCAGATCACCAACGTCCTCGACGGTGGTCGTCCCAAGCTCTACGGCGCCGGCGCCAACGTCCGCGACTGGATCCACGTCGACGATCACAGCTCGGCAGTCCTGGCCATCCTCGAGCGCGGGCGAGTCGGCGAGACCTACCTCGTCGGTGCCGACGGCGAACGCAACAACCTCGAGGTGGTGCGCGCGATCCTGCGACTGATGGACCGCGACGAGGACGATTTCGACCATGTCACCGACCGCGCCGGTCACGACCTGCGCTACGCCATCGAGCCGGGCAAGCTCCGCAGCGAGCTCCACTGGGAGCCCCAGTTCCGCGACTTCGATGACGGACTGGCGCGAACCATCGACTGGTACCGCGAGCACGAGGACTGGTGGCGTCCGCACAAGCAGGCCACCGAGGCCGCCTACGCTGCCCGGGCCCAATAGGCATGGCCGAGCTGTCCGTCACGACGACGCCCATCCCCGGCCTGCTCGTCCTCCGCGTGCCGCTCCACGAGGACGCACGCGGCTGGTTCAAGGAGAGCTGGCACCGGGAGAAGACGGGCGCGCTCGGCCTGAGGGACTTCGATCCGGTGCAGCAGAATGTCTCGTTCAACATTCGGCGAGGGGTCACGCGGGGCTTTCACGCCGAACCGTGGGACAAGTTCCTGTCCGTGGCCACCGGCAGCATCCTGGCCGCCTGGGTCGACCTGCGTGAGGGAGACACGTTCGGTCAGTCCCACCACCTCGAGCTCGATCCCTCCTATGCGGTCTTCGTGCCCCGAGGCGTCGGCAATGCCTATCAGGCCCTCGAGCCGAACACCGCGTGCGGCTACCTCGTCACTGACCACTGGCGTCCCGAGAGCACCTACGTCGCGCTTGCGCTCGACGATCCGACGGTGGCGATCCCCTGGCCCGTCCCGCTCGATCAGGCCGAGATCTCCGAGAAGGACCGCCACAACCCCTCACTGGAGGCCGTCACCCCGGTGCCCTCCGAGCGGACCCTGATCCTCGGCGCCGACGGTCAGCTCGGACGCGCCCTCCGAGGCGCCTTTCCGGCAGCCAGCTGCGTGGACCGTGACGAGCTCGACCTCACGGACCCCGACCAGGTCGCCTCGTGGCCCTGGTCCGACTACGACCTGGTCCTGAACGCCGCCGGCTACACCGCCGTCGACGAGGCCGAGACGCGCAAGGGACGGGCGGATGCCTGGGCCGCCAACGCCCTCGCCCCCGCCAGCCTGGCCTCGCAGGCACGCCAGCACCGCTTCCTGCTCGTGCACTACTCCAGCGACTATGTGTTCGACGGCACCCGTGACCGTCACGACGAGCTCGAGCCGCCGTCACCGCTCGGGGTCTACGGCCAGTCCAAAGCCGCCGGGGACCTGGCTGTTCGGGGCGCGCCACGGCACTTCGTGATCCGCACCTCCTGGGTCGTGGGCGACGGTCACAATTTCGTGCGCACGATGGCTCGTCTGGCAGCCGAGGGTGTGTCGCCAACGGTCGTGGCCGACCAGGTCGGTCGGTTGACCTTCGCCGACGAGCTGGCCCGCGCAACCCGACACCTGGTGGACACCAGGGCGCCGTACGGCACCTACCACTGCACCAACGGTGGCGCAGCCGCCAGCTGGGCCGATGTGGCCCGTCGGGTCTTCGAGCTGTGCGGACGGTCCGCCAACGACGTCACCCCGGTCTCCACGACCGAGTACGCCGCCGGCAGGGAGCTCGCTCCCCGCCCGGCCAACAGCGTGCTCGACCTCTCGAAGCTGGAGGGCACGGGATTCCAGCCGGAGGACGGCACGGCGGCCCTGCGTCGGTACGTCGCCCACCTGTCGGCCGGTGGTTCAGAGGCCTAGCACCAGGTCGAGCATCGCCACCGCCCGGGCGTCGAAGGACAACCCGAACCGGCCGGCCGGGTGGTCATGGGGCGGCGTCGCGCTGGCCTGGATCTGATCGACTGCGTCCCGAATCTCGTGGGGCGTCCGCGCCACGACGACGACCCGGGGGTCGAAGACGTCATGGATCCCGACCACGTCGTCGGAGATGACCACGGCACCGCAGGCGACGGCGTCGAAGACCCGGTTGGCGATGAACCCGTGCTGCGCCATGTCGGCCCAGTGGTCGGCCAGCACGATGCCGTGACGGCGGTAGAGCTCGGGCAACTGTGGGTTGGGGACGTACGCGCCGCGCCACACCCCGTCGGGCAGGCCGTCCCAGCCGGGTCCGTACACGGCCAAGGGGATCCCCGCCTCGAGGGCCTGCCACACCAGCGGTCGCTCGCGCTCGCCGAGGTTGGAGCCGACGAACACGGCGGACCGCCCAGGACCCGGCGGGGGCTGGACGTCGGCGGCACCCTGGAACTCGGTGGCCTGCAGCAGTGGCACGACCTCGCGTCCGGCGCGTGCGGACAGCTCCGCGCTCCACACCGTCGACGCGGCACAGACCAGGTCGTACCCCTCGAGCTCCGCCGGGTCCACGCTTCCCGGGTGACTGATGATCCAGAGCACGTTGAGCCGACCCGGGGACGGCGTGAGCGGATACCGTCCGCGGATGCCGAGGACGACATCATCGAGGTGGGTCGGCCCGGACTGGTGGGCGTCTCGGCGGCGGGTCACCACTTCCTGGCCGAGCGACTGCAGCGCGCGACCGAACGCCGCCGCGAAGAAGGTGTCACCCCAGCTGTCCCCCCAGTGGCCGGCCGTGGACGGCAGGTTGATCGACCAGCGGAGCTCACCCTGCGGACGGTCCTCGCGTCGTCCCAGGCGGTCACCGAGGTCAGGGCCAGGATCGGGGAACTCGCTGATCCACCGATGGGAGAGCCGCCTGCCTTCCTCCTCGGCCTGGTCGCCGAGGCCGGGGCTCTTGATATGGGTCACCACCGAGGCCGGCAGCACCCGGAAGCCGCCCGGTCGGAGCTCGTGCAACCGCAGGCACAGATCGACCCCCGCGAGACCGTCGGAGAAGTGCGAGTCGAAGCCCGCCACGTGTGCCACATCGACGGCCCGCACCGCCATCGCCGTGCCGGTGACGGCTCGCAGCCGCTCGCCCTCGACGCCCGCGCCGTCCTCTCGGGGGTGTCCTGCGAGCAGGTCGACGGGCCCCGGACTGGTCGACGGCCATCCGATGCCGGCGGACCGGATCATGTCGTCAGGACCGAGCAGCAACGGTTGCGCCCCTGCGACTTCCGGATCATCGAGGGCGGTGCGTAGCGGCCTCAGCCAGCCCTCCCGGGCGTAGCTGTCGTGCCGGAGGAACACGGCGAGGTCGCCGGTCCCTGCGGCGAAACCCACGTTGCATGCGGCCGCGAAGCTCAGGTCCTGCCGCAGTCGCACGTAGCGAACGTCGCTCCATGGCCAGGCACGCGGCGGCCAGGGTCAGCCCGACTCGCTGCGCGGAGCCGCAGTCGACGACGACTACCTCGACGTCGAGATCCTCCGAGCCGTCGAGGACACTCCGGACGGCTCGCAGCGTCATCCGCCAGTCGGCGACGGTCGGGATCACCACCGTGGCCAGGTCCGGAACCCGCGTGGGGAGCCGCGCCCGGACGTGCGGCCAGTCGACGTGGTCGTCCTGGACATCCGCGAGGTCGGCCGCCGGCCCCGGCGACACCTCGGCGTGCTCCTCCGGGGTGGCCAACTCGGCTGCCACGGTCACCAGGAGCGCACGGGCTTCGTCGGCACGCGGCCGTCGCGATGCGCCGAGACCCGTGGGGACGGGAAGCTCATCGCCCGCTGACGCGCCGGTGAGGTAGTCCCTCAGCGGGCCGGCACCGTCGGCGGCGGGGTCGAAGAGCGGGCCGCACGGCTGCGTCTGCCCCACCGGTGAGGCGAGATGCTCCAGCAGAGCGCCCACCCGGCCGTGCCGACAGGCCCGGCGCACAGGTTTCGGCACGAAAGCGAGATCGACGAACGGGTTGGGAGGTAGGTCCCGCGGCATTCCCCACCCGACGTAGTCCCGGGCGGCGTCCTGGTCCTCGGCGAAGGTCCGGCCACGCAGGGCGGCGTAGAACTCGGCGTCAAACAGTCCGGAGTCGACGAGTCGGGCGGCGCGTCGCGCGTGGGCGTCGTGCGGCCCGACACCGCCCGCCGACATCACCTCTCCCAGGTACGCACCCAGTCGACATCCATGGTCTGCGGCAGCTTGCCGTCTCCGCCCAGTGCGCTGAGCTCGTAGTCACTGCTGAGCAGGCTCAGGATCAGGTACTGCTCCTGGCCCGACACACCCTTGCTGGTGCGGTAGATCTCCTGGCCGTCGATCCGGAAGACGTATCGCTTCGGGGTCCACTCCACGGAGAAGACGTGGTAGCGCGTGGACCACTTGCCGCCGTACTGGCCGGGCTTCTTGATCCACCCGCCGACCTTCTTCGGAGGTGAAGCCCGGCTGCCCGTCGTCGGGCCAGTGGTGGATGAAGCTGGCCAGGCCACCCCGCGGGTGATTGCCGCCGAACCACTCGATGACGTCGATCTCGGCTCCGGTCTGACTGGCCGAGCCTTCACTTGCCTCCGGGTCGGCGGGCATGCTCCAGAAGGAGGCGTGCTGGCCACGGAGCGGCTGGAACTTGATGCGCGCGGCGGTGTAGCCGTACGTGAAGGAGTGCTTGCCCAGGGTTCCGATGTGGCCGTTGATCCGCCACTCGTAGTTCTTGCCCTCGTAGGAGCACTTCTGGGTGCCGTTGAGGACGTCGGTGGGCGTTGTTCGCGCCCCGGTCGGGGTCGTTGAGGACACTCAGCCGCACCCGGCCACCCGTGACGCTCACGGCCCGGGGGTCCGCCTTGGAGCACTTGCGCTTGCTGGACTCCGAGTAGCCCTGCAGCCGGTCGCCCCACTTGGTGACATCCAGCACCGTCGCCGGTGAAGTCGTCGGTGAAGTCAGCCGCACCGGGCTGCGAGGTCTTCACGCCGCGGCTCTTGACCGGCTTCAGGCCGCGATAGCGGCCGGCCTGGACCCGGTAGGTCGCGACCTTCCCCTTCGCCTTGTACGGCGCGGCGAACTCCACCTGCCCGCGCCCGTCCAGACGCCCCTTGGCGACGTTCACCCAGCGTCTTACCCTGCTGACGCTGCAAGCTTGACCGGACGGCCCTTGGACTTGGGCCGGAAGGTCGCGGTCATCGCGCTCTTGGCGGACGCGGCGCTCCTGACACGGCCGCTGGAGTCCGCGATCTGCGGATGCATCTGCAGGCGAGCGACCTGCCGCGCCGGGCGTTGCGACGCCTCGGCCACAGCCGCGCCGCTGCGGGTGCCGGTCTCGGCCTGGGAGACGACCGCCGGGCCGAGCATGGCCAGGGAAACTGCGACCAGCGCAGCGAGTGTCGAGCGGTGGCGTGCCATGGGCCCTCGGTTTCAAATGGGTGGTACGTCGAGTCGTCGATAGCGGCTCGACGCATCACATCATGAGGCCGCCATGATAAGGAATCCCGCGGTTCGACAAATTCAGCGCTGGCGCAGCCCGCTGAGCGCAGGCCGGACGTCGGCGAGGAACACGAAGGCGGCGATCGCGAACGCCAGGTTGATCAGGTTGAGCGGTGACGCCGGCAGCAGCACGGCCGCCGCGACCCCGAGGCCGAGGATCGCGACCCACGCCTGCTTGGTGAGCTTGTCGGCGGCCCGGTAGTGCTCGGTCGAGAACATCAGCGAGGTGACCAGCGCGAAGATCTTCACGCCGATCAACACAAGGGTGGCCACCAGCAGGATGGTTCCCTCGACCTGGAAGACGTTCGGCACGGCGCCCACGGTACTCGACCGATGGCAAGACCCCCGGACCTCATACACCCGGGGGTCTTGCTCTGGCTCAGAACAGCGTCAGCTGTTCGTCAGTCCTTCAGTTGCCGACCTTCTGGGCGGCGTCCGCGACGGCCTGGGTGGCCGAGGCGGCGGTGTTCGAGGCCGCGGTGGTGGTGGCCTTCGCGCTGCTCTGGGCGGGGGCGCTCTTCTTCTTGGCGGTGGTCGTGGCCTTCTTGGCCGACGACTTGGCCGACGACTTGGCGGTCGAGGTGGTGGCCTTGGTGGCCTTGCTCGCCTGGGTCTTGGTCGTCTTCGCCTTGGTAGCGGTGGTCTTCGCGGAGGAACCGGTCGCCTTGGTGGACTCCTGCTTGCGGATCCGGGTCACCAGGTTCTCGCCGCGCCCGATCAGGTCGCCGTAGGCGTCGCCGACGGTCGACATGTTGTCGTCGACGAAGGCCTGCACCTTGGAGGGCAGGGTCTTCGCGTCGGACTGGAGCTCGGAGACCCGCTTCTCGATCGCGGTCCGACGCGCCTTGGCGTCCTTGGAGATCTGGGTGCGGAGCTTCTTCGGCTCCAGGTCGAGGCCGGAGACGCGCTTCTGGGCGACGGTCACGTAGTCGCGGACGAGCTCGACCGCGAGGTCGGTGACGCCGACGCCGGCGTAGAGGGGCTTGGTCGCTTCGGTCTTGATGTCGAACTTGGCCATGGCCAGTTCACTCCTTTTCGGTGGTGGTGTTGAGCGCCAGGAACGACGCGTAGACGTCGAGCAGTGACTGCTTCTGTCGCTCATTGAGATGGGGGTCGCTCAGGATCGCCAGCTCCACGGAGCGTTCTGGCGCTCCGGGAACCACTTCCGGGCTGACGATCCCCGCCCGGATGTAGAGCTGTTCGGCGGAGATGCGGAGCGCCTTGGCGATCTGTTGCAGTACGTCGGCCGAGGGCTTGCGCAGACCCCGTTCGATCTGGCTCAGGTAGGGGTTGGACACGCCTGCCTGCTCGGCGAGCTGCCTCAACGAGAGTCGCGACTGAAGCCGCTGCTCCTTGAGATACTCACCGAGAGACCCCACGGTCTTCCCGACCTTGCCCTTGGCCATGTCCCCATAGTGCTAACACGTGCTAGCAAAATGCAAACTCAGCTAGCGTGATGTGTCGCACAGCCGTTCTGCAAGCCGATGAGCAGCGGGCCGGAGGCGAGCGCAGCGAGCGACTCCGGCGGCAGCCGACTCGGCGGTCACTCATCGGGGGAGCGCAGCGGAGGAGGTGAGTGAGCGCCGCGTCGGCGGGAGCAGGGCCCTGAGCCTGCCTCTGCGCGCACGGGGGTTTCGAGGCTCGCTTCGCTCGCACCTCAACCACCGTGCGTAGCGGGTTCGAGACGCCCCGGTCGTTGAGGTGCGAGGGCCCCCAGGCCCGAGCCTCGAAACGCCCGAGGTCACCCGTGATTCGCTGCGCGCACGGGGTTTCGAGGCTCGCTGCGCTCGCACCTCAACCACCGTGCGCAGCCGGTTCGAGCTCAGAAGCAGGCGCGGATCTCGCCCACGGGCTCGCCGCCACCGAGCAGCGTCAGCACCCCGGTCCGGCGCACCGCGTCGGCATCCACCCCGGGCTCGTCCAGCACTCCGCTGCGCTCGAGCGCGGCCGCCATCAGCACCGGCCGCACCCGCGGGGCGCCGTCGTCGGTCTTGAGCGTGAAGGCGCGGCCGTCGGCCAGCGCGACGGCGTAGCACGACTCCGCGCCGGCCTTGCCGATCGAGCCGGGGATCGCCGTCAGCAACTCCCGCTCGTCACGCCGGCTCCCGGAGACGTACGCCGGATGCGCGCGGATCGCGTCGGCGACCTGCTGCGCGAGCGGGTCGGGGCGGCCGGCCCCGTCGACGCCGAGCGCCAGCCGGGAGAACGCGCGGGCAAGCCCGACCAGCGAACAGGACAACAGCGGGGCGCCGCACCCGTCCACGGCGACGAAGGCGGACTCGCCGGTCATCTCCTCGAACGAGGCGCGGATCGCGACCTGCAGCGGGTGGTCAGGGTCGCGATAGGTGCGGGTGTCCCAGCCGTTGGTGACGCAGGTGGCCAGCATCGCGGCGTGCTTTCCGGAGCAGTTCATCAGCACCGGCGCCTTCGTACCGCCCTCGCGGATCACCGCCTCACGAGCGGCGTCGTCGAGCGGGTAGTCGGGCGGGGTCAGCAACGCGGACTCGTCGAGCCCGACGCCGGCGAGGATGCGGCGGGCGCCCTCGACGTGGAACTCCTCACCGGCGTGCGACGCGCAGGCGAGCGCCAGAAGCTCGGCGGGCAGGTCGAGCCCGGCGCGCAGCATGCCGAGCGCCTGGAGCGGCTTGTTGCACGAGCGGGCCAGGATCGGCGACTCGACGTCACCGACGGACCAGTCGACGGTGCCGTCGGCGGCCACCGCCAGGACGGAGCCGTAGTGGCGGCCCTCGACGAATCCAGACCGGACGATCTCGGCGACGACCGGCGCGCTCACGCGTCGGCGCGGTCGTAGTCGTCGTCGAGGCGCTCGATGTCGTCCTCGCCGGTGTAGGCGCCCTCTTGAACCTCGATGATCACGACGCGCTCGGTCCCGTCGTTCCCGATCCGGTGGGCGGCTCCGCGCTCGACATCCGCGTGCTCGCCGGGCCCGGCGGTGGAGGTCACGCCGTCGATGACGAAGGTGGCGGTCCCTGCCACGACGACCCAGTGCTCGGCACGGTGCGCGTGGGTCTGGTACGACAGCCGGTGCCCGGGCTCGACCTCGAGCCGCTTGACCTTGTAGCCGGGGTGCTCGTCCAGCACGAACCAGGCACCCCATGGGCGCTCGGCGGACTGGGCTTCATGGTCTGACATGGCCACGACCCTAAGCCACGCGAATGGCAGGATGTGCGCCGTGCCCGTGCCACAACACTGCCCCACCCCACGCGAGCTCGACGACCTCGAGCTGCTGACCACTGGAGCCCTCGCTCCTCTCACCCGTTTCGGGGAGCCCGGGAGTCCGGTCACCCTGTCCCTCCCGCCGGAGCTGGCAGAGGCACCGGAGGTCGAGCTGGTGGATCCCGAGGGGCTGCCTCTGGCGCGGGTCACCACGTCGACGGGCGACGTCGAGGTCCTCACCCATCACCAGTACGGGCCGTTCCGCCGGCTCTACCTCTCCCCCGCCCAGGTGCGGGAGCAGTACGTCGGCCGCGTCTTCGTGCCGGTCGCCGACGCGCTCGACGACGCCCAGCTCGCCGAGCTCACCGCGCTGGAGCAGCAGGTCGTGCTGTTGACGCTGGTCGGCCACCGCACCTCCGACCTCAGCCCCGTCGCCCTGATCCGCGCCAGCCTCGCGGCCGCCCGACGGCTCGACGGTGACGTGGTCGCGGTGCCACTGGCCGCCCACGGCGACGCGACCGCCGACCACGACCTCGGCGTCCAGGTCGTCGCGAACTACGCCGGACCCGACCCGGTCCACGCCCTCACCGGCCCGTCCTCCTCACCGGTGGTTGAGGACCGAGCATCAGCGACCCCGCCGGTGGTTGAGGTGCGAGCGCCAGCGAGCCTCGAAACCCCCGGCACCCCCACGCAGACGTACTCACCGGAGATCGCCGCGATCATCGCCGCGGACCAGCCGCCCCCGGACGAGCAAGGGCTGGTGCTGTTCTTCACCGGCCTGTCCGGCAGCGGCAAGTCGACCCTGGCCCGCGCACTGATGGACCGGATCCTCGAGCAGGGCCAACGCACCGTGACCAGCCTCGACGGCGACGTCGTCCGTCGCCACCTCTCTGCCGGTCTGACGTTCTCCAAGGTCGACCGGGAGACCAACATCCGACGGATCGGCTGGGTGGCTGCGGAGATCTCCCGTCATGGTGGGCTGGCCGTCTGCAGCCCGATCGCCCCGTTTGCCGAGACCCGCGCCCAGGTGCGCGAGATGGTCGAGGACGCCGGAGGCTCGTTCTTCCTGGTGCACGTGGCGACGCCGCTGGAGGAGTGCGAGCGCCGCGACCGCAAGGGCCTCTACGCGAAGGCCCGGCGCGGCGAGATCCCGGAGTTCACCGGCATCTCCTCGCCGTACGAGGAACCCGACGACGCCGTGGTCCGGGTCGACACCACGGGCCGCACCATCGAGGACGCCCTCGACGATGTGATCCAGGCTCTCCGACAGACGGGTTTCCTGGATCTCGAGAGCGCGCCGGCGTGACCGAGCCATTGCGGGTCCTCTTCGTATGCACGGCAAACATCTGCCGCTCCCCGTTCATGGAACTGCTTGCGCACGACCTGGCCGGTGGTTCGCTGGTCGTCTCGAGCGCGGGCACTCACGGATCCGCGGACCACACCATGGAAGCCACGATGTCGACCTGCCTGTCCGAGCGGGGCGTCGCCTCCGACGCGTTCCGGAGCCGGCGGCTGACGGTCGACCTGGTCGACGAGGTCGACCTGGTGCTGACCGCCGAAGCCAGCCACCGTCAGATCGTCCTCGACGACCATCCGGTCGCCTTCCGCAAGGTGTTCACGCTCGGCCAGTTCGCCGAGGCAGTGCGACGGCACCCCGAGCCTGTCCGGGCCTGACCTGGTCGCCGAGGCCGGGAGGCACCGACCTCCCACCGAGCCGAGCCAGGACATCGCCGACCCCTACGGCCGCGGGCCCGTCGCGGCCGCCCAGAGCGCGACCCACATCGAGGAGCTGCTGCGCGTCGTCGTTCCCGCCCTCACGGCGGGCCAATAGATGACTTCTGGACCAGTCCACTTAGGATCGGTCCAGACAGGCCCCCTCGTCGAGATGGAACTTCTGTGGAACTCCGGGACTACTGGCGCATCGTCACGCGTCGTTGGCTGCTGATCGTCGCCTGCCTCGCGCTGGCGCTCGCCGCGGCCGCGGCCGTGACGACGCTGGCCACGCCGCAGTACGCGTCCACCGCACGGCTGTTCATCTCTGCCAGCGAGCAGGACGCATCCTCGGCCTACCAGGGTGGCCTGTTCGCGACGCAACGGGTGACGTCGTACGCCGATCTCGTGCAGAGCCGCGCGCTTTCCGAAGCAGTCGGCGAGCGGCTCGACCTCTCCGACGCCGAGGTCGACGAGCTCCCTGATCGGGTCGAGGCCACGGTCGTTCCGCAAACCGTGAACCTCGCGATCACCGCGATCGACCCGTCAGCGGCGCAGGCGCAGGTGGTGGCGCAGGCCTACGCCGAGGAGCTCCAGCTCCTCATCGACGAGCTGGAGACACCCCCCGGCAACAACAACGCGCCGATCAAGGCCTCGATCACGGACCGTGCCTCCTTCGAAGCGTCGCCGGTCTCGCCGCAGCCGTTGCGCAACTACGGGCTCGCGGTCGTCCTCGGCGCTGTTGCTGGGGCTCGGCATCGCGGTACTACGCGAGCTCCTCGACAACACGGTCAAGACTCCGGAGCAGGCGGTCGAGGTCACGGAGTCGGCCGTGCTCGGCACGATCTCCTTCGACTCCGCGGCCGTCAAGGCGCCGCTGGTGACGACCCTCGACAGCCATGCCCCCCGGGCCGAAGCCTTCCGCGTGATGCGCACCAACATGCAGTTCGTCGACGTGGACTCGGAGAAGGGTGGCCGGGTCTACGTCGTGTCCAGCTCTCTCCCTCAGGAGGGCAAGACCACCACCGCAGTCAACCTGGCGCTCACGCTGGCCCAGGCCGGCCAGAAGGTGCTGCTGGTCGAGGGCGACCTCCGCCGCCCCCGGGTCACCTCCGTGCTGGAGATGGACAACGCGGTCGGCCTGACCACGGTCCTGGTCGGTCGACTCCCGCTGCTGGACGCACTTCAGGACTTCGGTGACACCGGTCTGACGGTCCTCGCCAGCGGGCCGACCCCGCCCAACCCCGCTGAGCTGCTGCAGTCGCACGCCATGGGCGAGGTGCTCTACGACCTGCGCCAGAAGTTCGAGGTGGTCATCATCGACGCGCCGCCGCTGCTCCCGGTCACGGACGCCGCCCTGCTCGGCTCCCAGGCCGACGGGGTGCTGCTGGTGGTCCGCCACGGCAAGACCACCCGCGATCAGCTCGCCGTCGCCTCCGAGCGCCTGACCTCCGTCGGCGCCCGCACGATTGGCGTGGTCCTGAACATGGTGCCCATCCGGCGGCTGCACGGGTATGGCTACGGCTACGGCTATGCCCCGGACCAGCCGCTGGCCGAGACCAAGACGAAGCGCAGCCGCAGCCGCGGCGGCCGCCGCCGAGCCTCCGCGAGCTGACACCACCTCCGCCGGAGGACGAGCCGCGAGCAGCGCCCGGTGGTTGAGGTGCGAGCGAAGCGAGCCTCGAAACCCCCGGTGATCGCAGCGCCAGCGCCCGGTGGTTGAGGTGCGCCAGGAACGCCAGCCGCGGAGCGCGCCCGGTGGTTGAGGTGCGAGCAGCGTGCGCGCCCGGTGGTTGAGGTGCGAGGAGCGTCAGCGACGAGCCTCGAAACCCCCGGGCCCACCGACCCGGCGTGCCGATTCGACTAACTCGGGTGATTCAGTAGAGTTAGCCGTCTACCAGCGCGGCCAGTCCGCCATGAAGCACGTCGAAAGGGCCGCACCATGGGCGACGTCATCACCACGACGTTCTTAGCCATCCTCGCCGCGGGCTTGATCGTCGGCATCGTCGTCGGTCTCACCGGCATGGGAGGTGGTGCGTTGATGACGCCCGCCCTCATCTTCCTGGGCGTCGGCGACGCGGCCACGGTCGTCACGGCCGACCTCACCGCCGCGGCCGTCTACAAGACCGGCGGCGCGATCGTCCACAAGCGTGAGGGCTCGCCGAACATGGCGCTCGCCAAGTGGCTGGTCATCGGCTCGGTGCCGATGGCGTTGCTGGGCCCCTTCCTCGTGAAGTGGTTGACCGACAGTCCCGACCAGCTCGACCAGGTGCTCAAGATGTCCATCGGCTTCGCGCTGCTCTTCGCCGCCGCCACCTACGCCTTCCGGCTCTGGATCAACCTGCGACGGGTCCGCCTCGGCACCCACTCCACGGACGAGAACCCGACCATCCGGATCATGCCGACGCTGCTGGTCGGCATGCT
The DNA here is from genome assembly GCA_963806945.1 of uncultured Actinomycetota bacterium. Taxonomy (GTDB): domain Bacteria; phylum Actinomycetota; class Actinomycetes; order Propionibacteriales; family Nocardioidaceae; genus Nocardioides. The sequence goes on along the minus strand of CAWDZH010000007.1, from coordinate 499,691 downwards.
CGGCGGACTGCTCGTCGGCATCACCAGCGTCGGCTCCGGCTCGGTCATCATGATCGCTCTGCTCATGCTCTACCCCGGCCTGAGCGCCGTCCGCCTGGTCGGCACCGACCTGGTCCAGGCGGTGCCGCTGGTGCTCGCCGCCGCGATCTCCAACATCACGCTCCACGGTCTCGACTGGGGCGTGCTGATCCCGCTGCTCATCGGCTCCGTGCCCGGCACCATCCTCGGCGCCCGCATCGCCCCGAAGGTGCCGCAGTCGTTCATCCGCCGCGGCATCGTCGTGGTGCTGACGATGTCCGGCGTCGCCCTGCTCGACAAGGCCGGCTGGGCGCCGCTGGGGGCCGGCGAGGACGAGACCCACCCGATCCTGATCGCCGGCATCGGCCTCGCCATGATCGTGTTGGTGCCCCTGGTGTGGGGCGTCATCCGGCGCACCCAAGGACTGCCGATGTTCGGCTCCCCCACCGTCGCGGAGCTCGAGGACCCGGCCTACGTCCCGGGCATCATCGGCATGAAACGCACCGACACCTGACGGGAACCACGCACCCGGTGGTTGAGGTGCGAGCGAAGCGACCCCCGAACCCGGTGGCCGGTGGTTGAGGTGCCAGCGAAGCAACCCACGAACCCGGTGGCCGGTGGTTGAGGCGCGAGCGAAGCGAGCCACGGACCCGGTGGCCGGTGGTTGAGGTGCGAGCGAAGCGAGCCTCGAAACCCCCGGACACCTGACCGCCAACCCGGTCACGATTCAGCCCGACGCCCGGGGCCCGCTAGCATGAGTCCGCTTACCCGAGGAGAGGTCCCGCAATCCGATGAGTGCACCCCCGACCCATGTCGACTACCAGCTGAGCCAGCTCGACCAGCTCGAGGCCGAGTCGATCCACATCTTCCGCGAGGTCGCCGCCGAGTTCGAGAAGCCCGTCTTGATGTTCTCGGGCGGCAAGGACTCGATCGTCATGCTCCGCCTGGCCGAGAAGGCGTTCTTCCCCGCGAAGATCCCCTTCCCCGTGCTCCAGGTGGACACCGGCTACGACTTCCCCGAGGTGCTCGCCTGCCGCGACTCCTGGGTGAACCGACTCGGCGTCAAGCTCAAGGTCGCCAGCGTGGAGCAGGCGATCGCCGACGGCATCGTCGTCGACGACGGCAAGACGTCCCGCAACCGGCTCCAGATCGGCACGCTGCTGAACGCACTGGAGGAGGAGGGCTACACCGCCGCCTTCGGTGGCGGTCGCCGCGACGAGGAGAAGGCCCGCGCCAAGGAGCGCGTCTTCTCCCACCGTGACGAGTTCGGCCAGTGGGACCCGAAGATGCAGCGCCCCGAGCTGTGGAGCCTCTACAACGGCCGGCTCCACGAGGGCGAGCACATGCGGATCTTCCCGCTGTCCAACTGGACCGAGCTGGACATCTGGTTCTACCTGGGCCGGGAGCAGATCGAGATCCCCGACATCTACTTCTCCCACCAGCGCCGCGTCTTCGAGCGCGACGGGATGCTGCTCTCCGAGAGCGAGCACAACCCGACCAAGGGCAACGAGAAGGTCGAGGAGCGCACCGTCCGCTTCCGCACCGTCGGCGACCTGACGCTGACCGGCTGCGTGGAGTCGGAGGCCGACACCATCGAGAAGATCATCGACGAGATCGCCATCGCCCGCGTGACCGAGCGCGGCGCGACCCGTGGCGACGACCGGTTCTCCGAGGCCGCCATGGAGGACCGGAAGAAGGAAGGCTACTTCTGATGAGTGACACCGAGACCAAGCCCGAGATGGACCTGCTCCGCTTCGCCACCGCCGGTTCGGTGGACGACGGCAAGTCCACCCTCATCGGCCGGCTCCTGCTGGACTCGAAGTCGATCTTCGAGGACCAGATGGAGGCCGTCGAGGCGACCAGCCTCTCGAAGGGCTACGACTACACCGACCTCGCGCTGCTCACCGACGGTCTCCGTTCGGAGCGCGAGCAGGGCATCACCATCGACGTCGCCTACCGCTACTTCGCGACCCCGGCGCGCAAGTTCATCATCGCCGACACACCGGGCCACGTGCAGTACACGCGCAACATGGTCACCGGCGCCTCGACCGCCGACCTCGGCCTGGTGCTCGTCGACGCCCGTCAGGGCCTCACCGAGCAGTCGCGCCGCCACGCGGTGATCCTGTCGCTGCTCCGGGTGCCCCACCTGGTGCTCTGCGTCAACAAGATGGACCTGGTCGACTACGACGAGGACGTCTACAACCGGATCCACCAGGAGTTCAAGCAGTTCGCCACCAAGCTGTCGATCCCCGACCTCGAGGTCATCCCGATCTCGGCGCTCAAGGGCGACAACGTGGTGACGCGCAGCGAGGAGATGTCCTGGTACTCCGGGCCGACCCTGATGCACCACCTCGAGAACATCCACGTCGCCTCCGACCGTGACCTGGTCGACGTCCGGTTCCCGGTCCAGTACGTCATTCGCCCCAAGTCGGACCAGTACCACGACTACCGCGGCTACGCGGGTCAGGTCGCCGGCGGCATCCTCAAGCCGGGCGACGAGGTCGTCGTCCTGCCCTCCGGCATGACGTCGACGATCTCCAGGATCGACCTGTTCGACCAGGAGATCGCCGAGGCGTTCCCGCCGATGAGCGTCACCGTCCACCTCGAGGACGACGTCGACGTCTCCCGCGGCGACCTGATCGCCCGCGTGAAGAACGCACCGAAGCCGAGCCAGGACATCGACGCGATGGTCTGCTGGATGACCAACACCCCGCTGCGTCCGCGGCAGAAGCTGGCCATCAAGCACACCACCCGCACCGGCCGCGCGATGGTGAAGGACATTCAGTACCGCCTGGACGTCAACACCCTCCACCGCGACCAGGAGACCAAGGAGCTCGAGCTCAACGAGATCGGACGCGTCACGCTGCGCACCACCGTGCCGCTGCTGTGCGACCCCTACTCGAAGAACCGCGACACCGGCTCCTTCATCCTGATCGACGAGGCCACCGGCATCACCGTCGGTGCCGGCATGATCAACACCGCCGACTGACACGACACATGGTCGAGACCATGTAGAAGCGAGTCTGTGTCTGGAACCCCGCGCGTCACCACGCGCGGGTCCTGGCCTCCGTGGCTGATCGGCTCGGACCCGACCACCGGACGCCAACGCCCTACCCCACCTCGCGCAGGTCTACAACTGCTCGCGATCCACTTCGCGGTCGAGACCAGGCCCTCTTGAAGACCGATGCGTGACTTCCATCCGGCGTCCGCCAGTCTCGATACGTCGAGCAGCTTCTGGGGGGTCCCGTCGGGCTTGGAGGTGTCCCAACGGGTCCGCCCTCGAAGCCCGTGGCCACAGCGACGAAGTCCGCGATCTCGGCGATCGTGGCGTCCTTGCCGGTGCCGACGTTGACCTGCTCGGGTCCGTCGTAGTGCTCCAGCAAGTGCGAGGCAGGCGTCGGCCATGTCGTCGACGTGGAGGAACTCCCGGCGCGGCCGCCGCTCCCCAGTTCGTGACGTGGTCGAGCCCGTCGCGGGCCGCCTCGTCGTAGCGGCGGATCAGGGCGGGCAAGACGTGGGACCCGGTCGGGGAAGTTGTCACCGGGGCCGTAGAGATTGGTCGGCATCGCCGAGATCCAGGGCAGACCGTGCTGACGGCGGGTCGCCTGCACCTGCAGGATGCCGGCGATCTTCGCGATCGCGTAGGCGTCGTTGGTGGGCTCGAGATGACCCGTCATCAGCGCGTCCTCGCGGATCGGCTGCGGCGCCAGCTTGGGATAGATGCACGACGAGCCGAGGAAGAGCAGCCGCTCGACGCGCTGCTTGAGCGCCGCGTCCATGACGTTGAGCTGGATCTGCAGGTTCTCGCTCAGGAAGTCATCGGGATAGGTGTCGTTGGCCAGGATCCCGCCGACCTTCGCCGCAGCCAGCACGACGTGGCCGGCTGCTTGTCCAGCGAAGTAGGCGAAGACGGCTTCCCGGTCCTTCAGATCGAGCTCGGACGAGCTGGCGCCGAGCAGGCGCGTGAAGCCCTCCGACTCGAGCTTGCGCCAGATCGCCGACCCACGAGCCCGCGATGGCCAGCGATGTAGACAGGGGCCTCGCGGTCGAGACGGCTGGGCGTGAACGCAGCTCTCGATCGCTCACCGATCGCTCCCAGGCCAGCCGGGCAGGTCAACGCGGTCGATCCAGTGGCTGCCTTCGTGCTTGAGGGCCTCAATGTCGGCGTCCACCATGATTCGCGCCAGTTGGGCAGTGTCGACCTGCGGCACCCAGCCGAGCTTGTCCTTCGCCTTGGAGGCATCGCCGACCAGGGCGTCGACCTCTGTCGGGCCGCAGGTAGCGCTCGTCGAAGCGGACATGTTCTTCCCAGTCGAGCCCTGCGTGCTCAAAGGCGGTCTCGACAAAGTCGCGGACGCTGTAGTTGCCACCGGTGGCGAGGGCGAAGTCGTCCGGCTCATCGGCCTGGAGCATCCGCCACATCCCCTCGACGTATTCCGGTGCGTACCCCCAGTCGCGGATGGCGTCGAGGTTTCCCAGGTAGACGTGATCGTCCATGCCGGCCTGGATCCTGGCGACAGCCCGAGTGATCTTGCGGGTCACGAAGGTCTCACCCCGGCGAGGCGATTCATGATTGAAGAGAATGCCGTTGCAAGCGAAGAGTCCGTAGCCTTCGCGGTAGTTGCGGGTGACCCAGTAGGCGTAGACCTTGCTGCGCCGTACGGCGAACGCGGCCAGAAAGGTGTCTCCTCGTTCTGCGGCGGCGGCGTGGCACCCGAACATCTCCGAACTCGACGCCTGGTAGTAGCGGCAGTCCACCCCAGACAGCCTGACTGCCTCAAGGAGTCGCATGGCGCCGATTCCTGTGGTGTCGCCGGTGTCTCGGGCTCGTCGAAGCTGACCCGAACGTGAGATTGCGCCGCCAGGTTGTAGACCTCGTCAGGACGGATCTGGTTGACGAGCGTCACGAGCCGGGCACCATCGGAGAGGTCGCCGTAGTGGAGGAAGAGTTTGGCGTCGGGGTCGTGAGGGTCCACGTACAGGTGATCGATCCGGGCGGTGTTGAACGTGGACGCCCTCCGGATCAGTCCATGGACCTCGTATCCCTTGCCGAGCAGTAGCTCGGCCAGATAGGAGCCATCCTGGCCTGTGATGCCGGTAATCAGTGCCCGCTTCGCCACGCGAGGTCCCTCCCAATCTCGTTCGTCGTCGGCAATGGCATTGCGCCACTCTAGGAAACGCTCTAGGTGGGCGCAGGGGCGCCCCTCATCCCCCAGCTTGAAGCCAGCTTGATTCGGTCACGAGGTCGCTTCAGAGCAGCCCGCTTGGGCGCGGCTAGCCCTCGGCACCTTGCGTTCCACCCGCTCGCACCTGACACGAGGTGACCGGGCGCCGCGCGGACAACAAGGTGGCACCGAGGCGCAGCGGCCCCTCCAGAGCCCACTCGTTCCGCTACAGGCGAATCTCAGTGCCGACGCAGCGCACGACGTTCGGTCGCGAGCCCAATCCCTTCACCACCAAACCAGTGGTCTTGGGGCTCCTCGGCGGAAGAAGAAGAAAGATCGCTCCGTCTCCTCAGCCCATAGCGGGAGAGCAGGCGAGGCATGGGCGTAATCACTCAACACGAGAGCGTCGGCCGAGAGATTGGGCCCGACAGCACGAAACTCCCGGAGTTCATGCTCCTCCGTGTGAAGGCTGTCGTGGATGAACATGTCGACGCGCTCGGCCAGTTCTGTGAGTACTTCGACAAGTCGCCCAATCGCTTCTCGACCACGGAGGCGTAGCGGCCGGTGACGAGGTAGCCCGCATTCGGATTGACGTCGACAGTCATCACCCGGCCCGCGCCGTTTCGAAGCACCGCAGCGGCTAGCACGACGGCGCCCAGACCCTTGTCGGTACCAGTCTCCACGACCAACTCGGGTCGCGTCGCCCTCACCAGGGCATACCACCCCAGCCTCTTGTGCAGACGAACCTCTGAGTCAGCCAGCCGCCAGCGTTTACTTCGGCGGGTCGCCTCCAGAACATGGTCGCGGAGTTCGCCATCTTCCTGCGCCTCCCGGATGTACGTTCGCGCTGTGGCAACGTCGATGTCCGTAACGTGCGCTACCCACCACGCAAGATGCTCGATGTTGAGAGGGGTCAACTCGAAGGTGTAGTTCGTATGCTCCCGGGTTCCCACCAACCACCGCAGCGAGCGCCTGACCTCGCCGAGAACGTGCCGTACGACGCTCGCTGATCGCACCGAGAAGGCGACAGGCGTGGCCAAGGGCGTGGAGGCAACCCATCGGCTGAGCTTCGACATCAGACTCCTCGACTTGGTAGTGCACAGGTCGTTCCTGCGGGCGTGAATCGTGAGGGTAGCCGGTGGGGTCCCCTGCCGTAGAACGAGCCCATTAGGCTTCCCGACGTGACCGCGCCCTGGGGACCGAATGCGGTTGCGGTACCTACACTGTGCTCACACCGGAGAAGCCCCCGTTCTCCACTCCCAATATCCGCCTCCATGATCAGGGAGACGTAGTGAAAGTCGCTGTGGCCGCGCAGAAGCCACCGCCACTCGGCGGGCAGGCGATGATGGTCGAAGCCATGCTAGAGGGGAGCTACGACGGCATCGAACTTGAAGCCGTTCCTTTCCGCTTCAGCGACTCCATGACCGACATGGGCAAGACTGGTCTCGGCAAGGTGTGGTCACTTGCGCGAGCCGTCGTTGCGACGTGGCAAGCTCGACGCCGAGGCGCCGGCGTTCTCTACTACTGCGTTTCGGGTGCCGAGCGTCTGCCACTTTGGCGGGACGCGGTGTTCTTGTCCCTCACGCGCTCGTTCTTCCGCGAGACCGTGTATCACTTCCACGCAGGTGGCGCCAGTGACTACCTTGCAAAGGCGTCGCGGCTGGAGCGCGAGATTTGCGTCGCGCGCTGGGTTCCCCGACGGTGGGCGTCAAGCTCAGCAGCACCAGCCCTCGGGATCCGGAGTACCTGAGCGCCAAACATACGGTTGTGGTGCCCAACGGACTTGGGCCTCCAGAGGGGACGCCCCCCACCCTGTGGGAGCACTCTGAAGTGGGTCGAACAACCGCACCCGTGCGCCTCCTGAGCGTTGGAAAGCTGACGGCGTCGAAAGGCTGCTTCCGGCTCGTCGAGCTCTACGAGCTTGCGTCGCACATGGCCTCGACGTCCGGGCCGCGATCGTCGGGGAGGCAGACTCGCCAGCGACGGCCGCGGCCCTTCGGGACCTGATCGTGGAACGAAACCTGACCGACGTCGTCGACCTCCCCGGTCCTTTGAATGGCAACGCCAAGTGGGCGTACTACCGGGAGGCCGACTTCTTCGTTTTTCTCACGGACTTCGAGCACGAGAATGTGCCTCTCGTCCTTATCGAATCGATGATGTGCGGACTCCCCATCATCGCAACTCGTTGGAGGGGGATACCTGGCCTTCTCGAAGATGGCGAACTGGGTCGACTGGTTGAACTGGAACCCTGGGGAAAAGGTCGTCGCTGCCGTAGCCGATGGGATCAAGGACCGAGATGCAGCCGTCAGCATGCTGCCCTCGGTCGGTCGACTTGGCGCTCGCGAACTGACCCGTGGCTCGTTCGTACGCAGACGTGAACCGCGCTTCGTCACTCCTGGAAGCGAAATGATTTCAGTAGATCTCGTCACGGCGGTCTGCGCTTCATCGGCACGTACCTCATCGAAGAACTCCTTGAGGCGTCACGAGGTTCTCGATCTAGACCTCGTAGCGCCCCTAAGTTCGCTGAGAGGTGGTGTCAGATCGACGTGACTACCGCCGCGGTTGACGAGCAGTTCGCCAGATTTCGTCCCGAGCATGTCATCCACCTCGCAGCCCGCACCGACACCGACAGCGATGACGTCGAGTCCTCTCGCAGAACTGGATAGGCACTCGCAGGACCGCTGCGGCCGCCGCGGCAACTGGTGCACACCGATATGTGTCGACGTCGACTCAGTACGTCCACGCTACCGACACGAGCCCGACGGGACCCACCGACTTTTCCCCCTTCACGGCATATGGGGAAAGCAAGGTTCGCTCCGAACACGAAACGCGCACGACTCTAGACGGCACCGACACCTCATACGTCATTATCCGACCAACCAATATTTGGGGTCCCCGGCACCCGCGCTATCCTCAGGAATTCTCGGCGAGTCCTTTCGCGAGGACTGTATGTACATCCATCAGTGAAGCCGCCGATCCAACGTGCCTACGGTTACGTCGGAACGGTGAGTTGGCAGATTCGCCAACTGATTGAGATGCCCGACTTTCCGTCCGCGGACATCCTCTACGTCGGCGACGAACTGGTGTCCCTCGACGCGTGGGTAGACGAGTTCAGTGAAGCATTGCGGGGACGTCCAGCCAGGCGGGTCCCGCCGAGAGTGCTGATTGCTCTTGGCATGGTGGGTGACGCCCTCGGAAAGGTTGGCCTCCGAGCACCGCTGACCTCGTCCCGGGTTGGCAACATGATCCAACCCAGCGCGGCCCCAATGGAGCGCACCCTCGAACTTCTCGGCGACTCACCTTGGACCCTGGAGCGCGGCGTAGCGGAGACCGTGGACTGGCTGCGCGCTCGGGATGCTCCCTCGTAAAGCCCCTAGCTGCACTAGCACCCGAACGTAAATTTTCTGCTCGACCTACGGGCGGCCGTCCTCGCCGTAGACGCGCAGGCAGCCTGGCTCGAGTGCTTCTACGTTTCGCCGCTGCACGATAGGCCGAGCGGAAACTCACACGCCAGAGCGGCACTGACACCACGCCGCCGAGGCTCAAGCCCCAGATCCTCCCAGCGTCGTCCCGGTGAGCCACACTCCCGTCGCTCCCCCCGCTACGACTAGAACGGTCGTGAGTGCTCGCGCGTTCACCAGCTTGCGCCGGGCATGGAGCACGCGCAGCCCAAGTGCAGCTGCCGCTGCTCATTCCAGCCACGGCAAAGGAGAGAGCGAGTGGCATGACGTAAGCGGCCACACCCTCCGCTTGCCTCCCTACTATCACGGCCAACCACGGCTCGGGCGCGATCGTGAGAGTGAGTCCTAGCAGGATCGACATACCACCCAGTGTTAGGGAGAGTCTATCTAGTGTTCTTCTCATCAGAGGCAATGCGATGTTGCGGCGCGCCAAGACGGAGCGAGTCAAAGCAAATTGCAGTCCTGCGAAGGCGATATTCAAAGGACCTAGAAGAAGTTGAGCGGCCCGGATATGGCCGACGGTAGCTATTCCGCTCAGGAACCAAGCGTGTATGGCGCGGCCATACTGACTCCCGTACGCATCGTCCACTCCGTCACAAAGGTGACGGAGACTCGGGCATTCGTTTGCAGGAACCAAAGTCCTCGCCTCGGCCGAAGGCGCCACCGCAGCGACCAAGCTCCGAAGACTACCCCGGGGAGAGCCGCCAGCGTCCAGGCCGCCCCGATTGCAAACGGGGCCGGCTCTGCAAACAGGTGCAGGAAGACGAGAAAGCACATGGTGGCGATCAGCCACAGAGCGTCGTTGTAAGCAGCAGCACGCCCGTCCCCTAATGCAATGGAGAGATAGCGTAGACAGTCCTGAGTCATAGCGATGGCCATGCCCACCGCTATGAGCACCAGAATCCAGGCGGGAGTGTCAGTCAACACCACGAGGACCGGCAAGAGCACGGCTGCACCCAGTAGAGAAATACCCGCGACAGCATCCGCGGAACCGAGGTGGAGGGGCGTGGGCCCGTCTGAGAACTCCGACAGCGCGGCGGGCTCTGTGGACAATAGGCTCGCAGCCCACCTACAGCGACGATGTAGAAGATCTGGATCAGAGCGAACTTGCCAAACTCAGATGGCGCAAGGACGTGAGCCGCATATAGCCCTGGAGCGAAATTCGTCAGAGAACTGAGGACTTGTGCGAGAATCGAGAAAGTCTTGTGTCCTCGCTGTGAGCGGCTAGTGGGAGGTCAGAGCGATCCACCCAGTAGGCTGCTGAGACGTGCTGCGCCTCGCGGCGCGCTTTCAAGGGCGGCAAACGTATGAAGTCTCCATACAGGTACTGCAAATGGAACTCCCACTTCGCGGGCGCCGGATAGCAATCGCCTTCGAACTGCACCTCGACAGACTCGCCATAGGTACCGAATTCAACTCGCTCCAGACGCGGCACTACCGTAACGCCCATCTTTGAACTGGCACGTATCGGTACTGAGCGTGCCGTAGAGGAGACGCGGCCAGCCCAGGTCCTGATGGAAATGAGGTTCACTACTGGACGCAGCGCACCCATAACCAAGCGTTTCAGTCGAGAGCGATTGGTGCTGTGAACGTCCATACGAACTGCGAACCCTCGATGGAGGAGGATCATCCTAATTCGGTGGAGAAGTGAAGCAGTGCGCCCTATCGGCCACCCGTCGATCGGGAAGACGTCTACATTGATTCCAATGGAGCCCACCAGATTGCCCAACGCCGGGTCTCCGACCATTTGCGTGCGGCGATCAATAACTTTCCCGTAGGGCAAGCCATAGTTCGGATCGAGATCCAGCGTCCTAAGCTCCAGGTGGCCCTCCGAGGCTGATGGAGAGAACTCTCGAAAGAAGCGCTCGTAGTCTTTGCGCGGCATGGCGATGTCAATATCGTCATCCCACGGGATGAAGCCATGATGTCGAACGGCCCCCAGCAACGTGCCTGCCCACAGGTAATATTGGATCTCCTGAGCGCGACAGAAGGCGTCGACCTGCCGCAGGATTCCGAGCAGGGCGTCGTGTATGTCAGGCGAAGTCATCTCGCGCATGCCGTAATCATGCACGTCAGGTCGTGAGGCGCAAAATGAGACGCCGCCCGCATGTGACCATCCCCCAGCAGTCTCGCTCAGTGGTCAGCGTGGCTCTGTGCAGAAGGGCATTCGGGGGGTGGCGCACAGTCATCTAGCATGGCGCCTTGTGACAGTCTGGATGCTCGCGATCGGCGCGACCGCGACCTTCCTAGTGATCAGTGTCGTCCTGCTTGATCACAGGGCCAGGACGGGGGTTCGTGCCCCTGTCGACCTGCCCCAGAAGCAGGCGCGGAGAACATCTGTCATCGCGCTTGCTTGCGTGCTGGCCGGGGGATTGGTGTGGCGAATCAGGGCCGCCGACCAGTTGGCGGACAACCCCCTGGACACCGCAGGTCTCGTGCGCGTCGGGTTCGACTGCCTGGGGGCGGTGTTCGGCGTCGCCGCCTGGCTGCAGGCGCAGCAGGCGTACCCGTCCACCATCCGGCGGGGCAAGTTTTCGCCGCCCGTGCTCTACGCCACTTATGTAGTGGTCATCGTCATCGGCATGTATGCCGCCGTTGCGCCGCTGCTAGTGGGTTTTCGTGCGTTCGAGCTGGCTGTCATGCCGATGGTGGTGGCTGCGGTCGCGCGATGCTTCTCGCTTGAGGAGTGTCTGCAACTGGCCAAGCGGGTCCTCTACGTTGGTGCCGCTTCAGTGGCAGTGTCTGTCGCGCTCTTCCCGAGCGAGGCATTGCTCCCCACCGCGGGGGGGATCTACCCGTACCGGGTCGAAGGTGTGCTGCCGACGTTCGGCGCAAACACGGTCGGCACTTTTGGGATCATGTTGTTCGCGTTGGGCCTTGGGGCGAAGAGTATCGAACGCTTCCCTGTGCTCCTGGGTTTGGCGCTGGTGCTGCTGACCCAGTACCGCACGGGCATGGTCGCGTCGCGGTCGCGGTCGCGGTCTACATGGTGGTGCGTTGGCGGGTCGCGGGAGCGACGGTGGCGGCTTTCTTGGCTTACCCGGTGTACGTACTCATGCCGAAGGGGGTCGTCCTCGACGTCTGGGCGCGCGGCCAACCGACACAGGATGTTGCGGGCCTGAACAGCCGTGTTGAGTTTTGGCAGAAGGCGTTCGAGGTGGCCGAACGCAGTCCGGTCATCGGTGTGGGACTCACATCGGGAACCCGGTTCGAGGTGTTCCCCAGCCTGCTTCTTGGCGAGACCTCCACCATCCACTCGACGTGGGTGGAGGCATATCTGGGTACCGGGCTCCTCGGGTTGAGCCTCATCGTCGCACTGCTCGTCCAGTTCGTGGTCAGCTCGTGGCGGGTACGGGCCGTGACCTTGGCGCCGCTGCTGTTCGCGTGCACGATCGCGGTAAGGAGCCTCACCGGGACTACGATCGAGTTGGCTGGGTCGACGGCCGTCCTGTTCGCGCTGCTGGCGACTGCTGCCTGGCGCAGACGGATGCATGACCAGTGCGCTCCTGATCCGTCTCATCGCCAGCTCCTGTCGGTCCAGACCTCGTCGCCCAGCGTCGCCAGCAACTCACGGGTGTCGCGACCGACGTAGCGGTGGTCCTGACCGACGCAGAGGTCATCGACGTGCCCGGCGGGACCCGCGCCCGGACTGCCGATGAGCACCACGTCGTCAGCAGGAAGGTCAAAGTTGCCCGCGGCGAACGACGTGGCAGACGAGCTGCGGCCGATCCGATCGCTCTCAGGTGGGCCCGCGCCAGGTGTTGACCCGAGGCGCGGGGACCGCAGCACAGGGCGATGTCGGTCGCTCTCACTTGCCCCACGAGCTCGGTGCGGCGGTCGTCGCCGTGGAGGAAGTCGGACTCGGAGACCTCGATGCAGGGGCCGGTGATGCCGAAGGTGGTGCCGGGTTCGTCCTGGCGGCGGCTGACCGCGATCGCGAGGCGGAGGTCGTCGCGGGTGAGGTTGGCGAAGGGGGTGGGGTCGGTGCCCTCGGTGTCGACCGTCCAGCCGAGGTCGGTGAGGGCATCGCGGAGCATGGCGACCTGGTCGGCCGGGTCGCCCTGCTCGGTGACCACGCCGCCGGCGCGGTAGGTGACGCCGGGCGCGGGCTGCGTCTGGCAGTACTCCGCGATCCCGGCCGCCCGCTCGACCGTGAGCCCGGCGTCCTCGAGCGCCTGCACGGCGTCCTCGGTCTCCGAGACGATCCGTGACTGGAGGGCGTCGAGGTCGCGCCCCGCCTGCTCGTCGTCCACGCCGCCCCCACATCCTCCCGCGACCATCAGCATCGCCGCTGCCGTCAACACCCTGACCAACCATGTCCTACGGAACATCTGCGCCCCTCGTCTGCGACTCACCCGGTACGCCGGTGCTGGGATCACGATCCCACTCCGGGTCGACCGGACCTGAGTACCACGGGTCATGGCTCTGAGCCGCCACGTTGACCTGGTCGCCGTGGCCGTCGACCACCTGCGCGATGTTGTAGAGCGACTCGGTGTCGTGGTCGAGGTAGGAGCTGTGGGCGGCGCCCATGCCGACGTGCCAGGACCGGTCCACGTCCTCCGCCTCGAACCGGGTCGCGTCGAAGTCCTCCGACGACGGGTCGGTGCCCAGGCCGAGCCCACCCTTGCCGACCCACCCCTCGTCACCGAGCGTGGCGACGAAGTCGCGGCTGTCGCGACCGACATAGACGTGGTCCTCCCCCACGCTGAAGTCGTCGGCGTGACCTGACGGACCAGCACCGGGGCTGCCGATCAGCACCACGTCGTCAGCGGGCAGGTCGAAGTCGCCCGCGGCGTACGACGTCGCGGTCGACCCGTAGCTGTGGCCGATCGCCGTCAGGTGGGCCGGCTCGTCACGGGACGCCCGCAATCCGTCGAAGGCGTCGGCCAGCCGCTCCCCGCCGTCCTCGGCACGCCCCTCGGTGAGCGTCGCAGGGTCGGTCGGCCCGGAGGGCGTGTCGTAGCCGAGCCAGAACATCGTCGCCGCGCTGGACCCGTCGCCGTTGTAGCGCGTCGCCTCGTAGAGGTTGCCCATCAGTCCCGCGTAGCGCGGGGTGTCCCCCATGTCGGTGCTGATGCCGGGGGTGAACACCGCGACGTCGGTCGCCGTGTCGAGGTCGCCGATCGCCACCGCGACCCGGCCGTCGCCGTCGAAGGCACCCGGGTCGTAGAGCCACAGCGAGCCCCCCACCGGCTCGCCGGTGATCGGGTCGACGAGCCCGTCGACCTGCGCCAGCGCCTCCTCGGCCGACTCGGCGTTGTCGAGCACCCGCTGCTCGTCGTCCGAGAGGGTGCCGTCCTCCGACTTGGAGCCCAGCGTCGCCAGGTCGTCGTCGAGGAGGATCCGGTTGGCGTCGTCGCGAGCCCCCGCCGGCAGCCCGTCCGCGGACCCGATGACCTGGGGGTACGCTGCGATGACCGCCTCGCGCTCCGCGTCGCTGAGCGAGTCCCACCAGCTCTTGACCTGCTCCGGCGTGGCGCCCGTCCCCGGGGCACCCGGGCGGCCCATCGCGTCCTGGGCTGCCTGCGGGATCCCGCCGTCCCCGGACAGCGCCTCGGGGAGGCTGTTCCCGGCCTGGAACGCTTGTCGCAGCAGGTCCTCGTTCTCGCGGACCCGTCGCTGGAGGTCGTCGTGGTCGGTCACCAGCTCGTAGTAATCGGCGCGCAGGTCCACCGAGCGCTCGCGCAACGCGGCGATGTCGTTCTCACTCGGGTCCTCCGCGGCCCCGATGTCGGTGAGCAGCGTGCGCCGCCGGTCGTCGAGCGCGCGCTTGCGGTCGACCAGCTCCTCCCACGTGCGGAGCAGGTCGCGGAGGGTGTCGGCGTACGCGGTGACGGCACGGGCCACCCGCTGCACGGTCCGCGACATCGCGGAGTGCTCGTCGCCGGCCTCGCGGGTCGCGTCGAGATAGTGCTCGTAGGCGGTGCCGTACCAGCCGCCGAGCACCTGAAGCTGTCCCGCCTCGTCGGCGAACTCCTCATAGCGACCCGCCGCGGTGTAGAGCGTGTCGGCCAGTCCGTCGGCACCACCCGCCTCGCCCTCGGGCTTCCGGATCGCCGCGGGCTGGGAAGCGGGGACCTCGATCGTCACCGTCACCGCTGCGGCCCCAACCGTCCGTCGAGGTCGCGGAACTCCGCCTCCCGTTGCTGCTCGGTGGCCGTGACGTCACCCAGCAGCAGCCGCAGCGCGTCGGAGAGGCCGTCCCCGATCGACGCGCTCTCACCGGCATAGCCCGCCCACGCCGTCAGGAACGCGTCGGCCGCGCCCCGCACGCTCGGCGCCAGCCCGGACGTCGACGCCCCGGCGAATTCGCCCTGGGTGTCACGCATCAGCCCGGCCAGCCGGGCCCAGTCCTCGTCGCCGCGACCGATCGCGCCGTACTCCATTCCGAAGCCGGACATCAGCGAGACCCCGTCAGGAGGTCGTGGGCCGCGGCGCGTCCGACCGACAGGCCGGCCGAGCGGACCCTCAGCGACAACCGGCCAGTGGTCGGCGCCCAGACCAGTTGGAGCTCCTCGCGGCCGGCGTCGTCGGTCCGGCTGGCCAGCAGCCGCGGCAGGCCGTCCGGCGGCGAGAACACCTGCCAGCCGGCGTCACGCAGCCGACCGGCGCCGCTGGTGATGACGTCGGCGCCCGCGACGGGGTCGACGGGTGCGAGCGCAAAGCTCGCCTCACGGCGTACGACGCCACGCTGGTCGCCCGCCACCCACCGGGCGGCGCTGACCGACGACTCGTCGACCAGTGACCGCCACAGCGACACCGCGTCCTCGTCGAGCCGGGCGACGCGCTCCTCGGTCAGGGTGACCGTCTCGGTCGCCGCGGCTGACCCGACCGGCTCGTCGGGAAGCAGCACGATGTCGAGCTCGGGATGGCGGCGGCGCACCACCGACCAGAACGGGTCGCCGGCGACCAACTCAGCAGCGCCAGGCGTCATCGGTTGCTCGGTCACACCGGGACGTTACCCAGCCGCGGACCCGGCTACACCTCTGTTCGGGGAGCCAGTGCCCGCCCTACGGACGCTGCCAGACCCGGACCCAGTCGACCTGCATGGTGCTGGGGAGCATCGAATCGTCCAGCTTGCCCAGCTCCCAGTCGGAGCTGAGCAGGCTGAGGATGAGGAACTGCTCCACCCCGGAGACGCCCTCGCCGGTCCGGAAGATCTCGCGGCCGTCCACGCGGACGACGTACTCCTGGGGCGTCCACTCCACGGAGAACACGTGATAACTGCTCCACCAGTCGTCGCCGGGCGGGAGCTGCCGGGTGGCACGCGGCCAGAGGCCGCCCACCTTCTCGTTCTCGTTCTGGTCGTTGAGGTAGTAGATGAACGCTGCCAGCCCGCCGTCGGCATAGCCCTCGCCGAAGAACTCGACGACGTCGACCTCGGCACCACTCACGAAGGGTTGGCCGGGCACGAGTGCCGCGCCAGAGTCGCGCTGCATCCAGAACGCGCCGTGCTGGCCACGGCCGCGCTGGAACTTGACCCGCGCGGCGGCCACGCCGTGGGTGAACGTGAACGTCTCCTCCGTGGAAACGTGCCCGTTGAGGTAATAGCCGTGGGTCCCGTACTCGGGGGTCACACACTTCTCTCCCGTCCGCTTCGGGTCCTTCCGCACCTGCAGCTTCAGGGTTCCCTTCGACACCGCGACGGCCGACTGGTCGCTCTTCGAGCACTGCCTCGAGCCGTCGGGGTTGTAGAGCCCCAGCTGCCGGTGGCGCCACTTCGCAGTGTCAAGGGACGTCCCGTCGAACTCCTCACGGAACGCGGTCGTCCAGCCGGCGGCGTCCACGGGGTTGCTCGTTACCGGCTTGGCCTCACCGGGGTTCTCCACGGCCGCTCGGTAGAGCATCGCGCCGGAGCCTCCCTGCTGCCCGGCCTCGGCGAAGGTCGCGGTGCCGGTGTCATCCTGCTGCTCGCGCGACACCGTCTTCCAGCCGCCACTTCCGCGCCGCTGGAGGAGGACCGTGGCGCCCGAGGCCACCGGCTTGACCTTCGCGGTGACCATCAGCGCGTCAGAGGCGGCCGGCTTCTTCCCCGGCTGTGCGATCGCCGGGAACACGTCGAGCCCGATCTTCTTGGCCGGCGGTCCCGTCGGGGTGGGCGACGCCGTGGGCTCGGTCGGTGCCTCGGAGGTGGTCTCGGAGGAGGGGTCGGGCTGGGTCTGGGGATCCTCCGACGAGTCGGAGCAACCCGTCGCCACCATCGCGGTCAGCAGCAGGGCAATCAGGGGGTGTCGGAAGTTCCGCACGCGGTCTCGCAATGTTGGGTGGGACGGGTCGCGGTGAGCCTACCGGCGGGGGTGGGGAGGTCGGTTTTCGTCGTGGGTGCCGGGGCGCAACTGGGTGAGGGCGCGCCGGATCGGACTGACTGGGCGAGGTTGGGGTGGCCCAGAGGTGTCCGCGTGGTGGCGGAACCCGTACTCCGCGCCTTCGGACCGCGCGGTGTCAGAGACCGTACCGACGACGACGTCGAGGTCCTCGCCCTCCTGCCTCACCCTCGTCGCCCGCTCGATGGCGGCCGTGCGCTCGAGCCGGGCGACTTGCCCGTCCGAGAGCGACAACGACCGCAGCCCCTGCGAACGCTTCTGCATCTCGCGGGTGAGCTTGTCCAGCGTGGCCTCTCCCGGCCGCCATCCCACGGGCAGGTGGAGCCGGAACTGGGCGGGGAAGGCGGTCCGCTCCGGCTTCTCCACCAGCACGACGCGGGGGTCCTCGGCGTACTCCTCGCGCAGCAGCCGCAGCTCGAGCAGGGTGTCCTGCAGGGGGTCGCGGCGTTCCTCGGTGAGCTCGGACCAGCGACCGACCAACAGGCAGCGCAGGTCCCCGGGTCGCGCGCGCAGCACGCCGTCCACGGTGTACTTCACCTGTTCCCACGAGTGACCGCCGGTGTCCACGACCACCTCGATGTAGGGGACCAGGTAGGAGCGGCCGGCGTCCTGGCGGAACTTCCGGAAGTCGGGCACCCGTTGCGCGATGAACGGCGAGTTGTAGCGCTGGATCTGCTGCTGGTGCTTCATCAGCGACGACCGCCCCAGGTGCCAGCTCGTCGCCGATCGGTCGGCCACGAAGACCGCGCCCTTCAGGGCCAGCCGGTAGCCCAGCTCGACGTCCTCCCCCAGCCGCAGGGAGGCGTCCATGCCGCCGGCGTCGGCGTAGAGGTCATGACTGACGCTCGCCGTGGCGCCGACGTGCACGTGGAAGGCCCGGAAGCCGGCCGTCTTCAAGTCGTCGGTACGCCGCCAGATCTTCTCGACCCACTGGTGCTCGTCGACCCAACGTCCGGCGAAGAGGTCCGCCAGGCGATGGTCCAGCACGGCCTGGTGCACCTCGGACACCGGAGGCAGGTCAGTCGGGTCGACGAACGTCTTGTGTCCGAGCACCACCGCATGGTCGATGGTGTGGTGCCACCGCATCTGGCGGGCGACCTGGTCCGCGCTGGGGACCATGTCGGCGTCCAGCCAGTGGATCACCTCTCCCTCCGCGACGGCCGCGCCCGATCGGCAGGCGTTGGCCCGTCCCCACGACATCGCAGCGCCGACCACCCGGGTGTTCTCCGGGCGGAGCTCGGGCAGCTCCAGCTCGGGGCCGTCGTCGTCATCGACGACGACCACCTCGAGCAGGTGAGCAGGGTAGGACTGGGCCGCGAGCGCGGCGAGCGTGTAGGGCAGGGTCGCGGCGGCCCGATAGGCGGGCACCACGATGCTCACCGTGCGACGAGGGGTGTACGAACCCGGCTCGGGCACGTCGAGAACGCCCCAGTCGTTGCCCCGCACCCGAGGACCGTCCGCGGCGTTCATCGCTGCTCCACAGTGACCGCCAGGCCCACCGGATCGTCCTCGGGCCGCGCGTCCAGGACGACGCTCGGCCGGAAGCCTGGCCACTGGTCGGCGGCGCGGTCCGCGGCCAGGAAGTAGTCGAGACCCGGGTCCCAGGTGTGGCCGGCGGCACGGCGGCGCAGCACGTAACCCAGCCCGTGGGTGCGGTAGACGCTGCCACCGGCAGCGGTGATGCCGGACAGGAGATTGGCGTCGACGTACTTCACCGTGTGCCGGAAGCCACCAAGCGACCCGAAGGCGCTCCGGTCGACGAGCAGCGTGCCCCCGGCGACGAAGGGCCGGTACACCTCGGTCGGCGTCGCCCACCGGGTGGTGAGCGAGAGCTCCTCGAGGAAGGTGAACTCGGGGGCGCAGCCGACGACCTGTGCGCCGCTGTATCCGTGGGCCGTCACCAGGTCGGCGACGAAGTCGGGGCCGTACCAGTCGTCGTCGTCCATCTTCATCAACAGCTCACCGGTGGCGACCGACGCAGCCCGGTTGAGGACCTCACCGAAGGGGACAGACGCTTCTGCGCGGACAGTGACCAAGGGTGTCGGGCACCACTCGCGGAAGTCGTCGAGGGTCCGGGGGTCGGGGTCGAAGCCGTGGGTGGCGAGCACGACCTCGAGCTCGGCTCCCCGCTGCCGGGCGGCCTGGCCGAGCGCAAACGGCAGCATGTCGGGGCGCCGCGTCGCCAGGAGGATGCTGACCGGACGGTCGGGGACGTGCTGCAACCCGTGGTCACGAGCCAGCCGACGACGCCACGGTTGCGAACCGAAGCACCGAAGGGCGGCACGCCGGAGCAGCACGCTGTGTTCCTCGCGACGTAACCGGTCGGAGAGGTCGACCCGGCGGGCCAGCGCGTCGGCCAGGTCCGGAGGGAGCAGGTGCCCCGCCCAGTCGGGAACTCCGTCGGTGACCAGCGGCACCCCGGCGGCGGCCAGTCCGACCACGACCCGGCAGTAGTCCTGTGGGCCACGGCCGCCGGACCAGTCGAGCCGGACCCCGGCCAGGCCCCGCAGGGCCGGCAGGTCGACCTCGCTCAGCCCGTGGTGGGCGTCGAGCCTGAGGTCCGCTCCATCGCGATCCGCCACGGTCAGGGCGCCTCCCCGCTCGGCAGTGAGCGGGGTCGCCTCCCCGCCGGGCTCGCGATCGAAGCCGCAGGGATTGATCAGCTGCTCGTCCACGGCTCCCAGCGAGGCAACCCCTCGCGCGTCGAGCGCACGGGCCGACTCGCTGGGCGACAGGTCCCTCCACTGCTCCCAGGTGAGGTCCGGTTCGGTGATCACCACCCTGGACGGACGGCCGAGCACGGCATGGTCATCGTGAGGGAGATCGGCCCGGTCCGCAGCGTCCGGGCCCACCAGCATCAGGTCGGGCGGCGAGTCCGTGGACTGGTCGACCAGTCGAGGGAGCAGCGCGATCTTGGCGGACGGGTCGGCGGGCGGCCACTGCGACGGCACATCCCTGCGTGCACCCAGGCTGGGCCAGCCGACCGCCAGGTGACCGGAGGGCGCTGCGGCGCGGGCGATCTCCAGGAGCACCGGGCGCACCTGCAGCGGCGAGACGAAGCTGAGCAGTACGACGTGGTCAGGTGACCGGCGCGCAATCTGTTCCTCCAGCGGGGGCCACTGTGGGTGGAGAGCCACCGAGGGCAGCCGGGTCACGGGGCGCTCGAACCAGACCAGCACCGTGCGGGCAGCCCCCACGTTGGGCACACCGGTGATCGACCGTCGCAGGTCCACCAGGTCGCGGACGGCCAACACCACGGCGTCGCGCTCACGCGGACGCGGGACGGCGTTGGTCAGGGGGTGGAGCTCGGCCCCGGGGGGAAGCACGAGGTCGCGAGTCACGTCGCCGGTCATCGCTGGCGTGGTGAGGACCAGGACGTCCTGCGCGCCCCGGAGGAGGTCGCGGACGGTGGTCACCATGGTCGGCAGTCTAGGTGGATCCCTGAGCGTCGCGGAGCGGTGTCAGGAAGCCTGCGACACGGTTCAGGACCTCCTGTACCGTCAACCTTTCAACCTCTGCCGAGTCTCTGGGGAGACCCCACATGCACGCTCGCCCTCGCCAGACTGTCGCGCTCTGCGCCGGCATCGCGGTCGCCCTCGCCACTCTCGCCGGCCCCGCCCAGACCGCGGCGCCTGCCCCGGCCCCGGCCCCCGCGGTCACCCAGTCCGGGGTGACCAAGCTGACGGCCCCGATGGTGCAACCGGGCCGACGGCCCGCCCCCTCCTCGAAGGCACGACTCGCGGGGAGCGTGAAGTTCACCCCCGCACGGAAGGGTCGCCGGGTGGTGATCCAGCGACGGGTGGCAGACGGACCCTGGAAGCGGGTCGCGAAGAAACGGCAGGACGACTCCGGGTCCGTGAGCTTCACCGGGCCGGCGAACGCCCCGCATCAGCCCTACATCTACCGCGGGGTGGCCAGGCGATGGAAGGGTCTTCCCAAGCATGCGGCCAGCCCGCAGAGTGCTGCGGTCTGGGCGGAGGCGTTCCGCGAGGAGTTCGCCGGCAGGAAGCTGGGACCCCAGTGGGCCAACCGGGAGTCCAAGGCGACCTCGCGCAAGTGCTCCAAGGTCGGCGACCGCCGGGCCAGCAACGTGCGACGCGGCACCCTCCGGTTGAAGGTGATGGTCAACCCCAGCCGTCGCGGTGACACCTGCCGGATCCGGCGGGGTCCGGACAAGGGCCGCTACAAGTACTACCTGAACGGTCAGGTGAGCACCCAGCACGTGCCCCACGGGTTCACCTTCGGCACCTTCGCCGCCCGGATGAAGTTCCCCAGGACCAGGGGCAAGCACGGGGCGTTCTGGATGCAGCCGCTGAGCGGTCAGTACCTGGAGGGCCGTCCGGGGAAGAGCGGCGCGGAGATCGACATCGCCGAGTTCTTCGGCCAGGGCTACCCGGAGGGTGGCCTCGCATCGTTCCTCTACAACTACGGGATCGACGCGGGCACCAAGAAGATCGGCGGGCTCGCCCCCAGCGCGACCAGGATGCTCCCCCGGGGTGACGCCTGGTGGAAGCGCTATCACGTGTTCTCACTGGAGTGGAACAAGCGCGCCTACATCTTCCGGGTCGACGGTCGCCAGCACTGGCGGACCGGCCGCGGCATCTCCCGCATCGACGAGTACCTGATCCTCAGCCTGCTGTCCTCGGACTGGGAGCTGCGACAGGCCAAGAAACTCGGCGTCAAGCCGAGCGGCACGATGCACGTGGACTGGGTCCGGGCCTGGCAGAAGTGAGCTTCAGGCAGCGAGCCGTGGGTTGCGGCCGTAGCCCAGGGTCGCGAAGTCGTCGGCGTAGATCTGCTGGACCAGGCCGACCGATTCCTCGTCGTAGTAGTCGTCGAGCCGGTCGCCGGCACTCGTGACGTGGGAGGTGCGACGCGCCAGGGTCTCGGCAGGGATGTCCAGACCCAGGTGCGCGATCACGCGCTGAAGATCTGGCTGGAAGCTCTCGAACCGACCCAGGAAGTCGTACTGCACCTTGTCCAGAGAGAGCAGGAAGTGCTGAGGTGCCCAGTGGATGTCCATGTCCGCGGGCTGTTGTGACCGGACCCGTCGCAAGAAGTCCACGAAGCTGACCTCGGCATCGGGGGCGAAGCCCAGGTCGGGGAGCCGCAGGTCGCGGAGCCACTGCTCCCCCGCGATCTTCTCCAGGTAGCACGAGAGCGCGCGCGAGTAGGGGTTGCGGACGAAGCTGAACCGGAAGTACGGGCTCGGCTCGCCGAAGACCTCGGACAGATCGAACTTGCCGCTGATCGGCGCCGCCAACGGCGAGAGCGATCGGTCGTGGACCGACGCCGCGGGGTCGATGCCCTTGCCGTCCACTTCGCTGTACTGCAGGACCCGCTTGACCACGCTGCAGCCGGCCTTGGGCACCTCTACGAACACGCAGCGGCTCTTCTCGGAGATGTGGGTCAGGTAGTTGACCCGGCCGGGGCGATAGTCGAAGTACCGCCGCAACTCCGCCACGAGCGAGACTCTACGGAGCCCGCCGGTCGTCGCGCTACCCCGATGCGGGTGGCATAGGCTGCGGCCATGCGGCGGCTGACAACGGCACTCGGTCGCGGCAAGGGCCGCCCGCCTCCGCAGTTGACCGTCGTCGTGCCCGTCTACAACGCGGAGCCGTTCCTGCGCGCGTGCCTCGACAGCCTGGTGGGCCAGTCGTTCGCGGACCTCGAGGCCGTGGTGGTGATCGACGGGGCGACCGACGGGTCGCTGGGCATCGCCCAGGAGTACGCCGCCCGCGATGCCCGGATCCGGATCCACGCCCAGCCCAACGCCGGGCTGGGGGCCGCCCGCAACGTGGGCGCCGGTCTCGCCACGGGGCAGTACCTGGCGTTCCTGGACGCCGACGACATGCTGCCGCTCGACGCCTACGCCACCATGATGAGCACGATCGAACGCACCGGGTCGGACCTCGTGGTCGGCACACTGCAGCGCGACACCGGCGGGCGGCGGACCACGATGCCTCTGATGCGTGCCAACCACAGCCTGCGCCGAGAGCGGGTCGCCCTGGTCGACATGCCGCTGATCCTGGCGGACGTGTTCGCCGTCAACAAGGTGTTCCGCCGTACGTTCTGGGAACGGGCGGGGATGGAGTTCCCCGAAGGCCTCCACTACGAGGACCAGCCGACCCTGACCCGCGCCTTCCTCGCTGCCGACCACTTCGATGTGATCCCGGAGACGGTCTACTGGTGGCGGGTCCGGGAGGACCTGTCCTCCATCACCCAGCAGCGGCACGAGCTGGCCAACCTCACCGACCGGGTCGAGTCGAAACGGATCAGCACCCGGTTGATCGCGGAGGCCGCCGTCCCGGGCGTGGCCGACGTCTGGTTCAGGGACATCCTCCCGGTGGACATGTGGGAGTACTTCCGGTCGGTGCCCGGGTGCTCCGACGGCTATTGGGACCTGCTCCAGTCAGCCGTCCGCGAGTTCTGGACGGCAGAGACCGTCCGCTTCGAGGAGACCCGGCTCCCCGTCCAGCAGCGGCTGATGGGCTGGCTGGCCGGGCAGGGGCGGCGCCGCGAGCTCGAGGAGCTGATCGACTTCCTGGACCTCCGTCGTGGCGACGTACCCGTCGAGTACCGCGGAGATCTGAGGGTGGCTCTGCTCCCCGGCGTCGATGACCCCGCCGCCGGGTTGCCGGCTGCGGTCTACGTGCTCGCCGAGCACGAGCGCCCCGGATTCTGAGAAGACACCTCGACCGGCTCCACCGCCTGAGGAGCGCCGTCAGGGAGCCACGCGCGGGAGCCTGACGCGGACCACACTGCCCACGCCCACCTCACTGGCGACCGAGACCCGGCCGCCGTGCGCCTCCACGATGGAGCGGACGATGTTGAGGCCGAGGCCAGTGCCTTGGATGTGGCGGTCGCGTGCCTGCTGACCGCGGAAGAATCGGGTGAACAGGCGCTCGAGGTCGTCGGGGGCGATCCCGAGGCCCGAGTCGCACACCTCGAGGAGGATGTCGCCGGCCTCGAGGCCGAGCCGGACCAGGACCTCACCACCGGACTCGGAGTACTTGATGCCGTTGGAGATCAGGTTGTCGGCGACCTGCCGGAACCGGTGGGCGTCGACCAGTGCGATCAGCTCGGGCGGCAGGTCCGCCCCGAGGGAGATCCGCTCCGCCCGGGCGCCGGGGCTCGCCGCCGTGACGGCATCCGCCACGACGCCGACCACGTCGGTCTCGGAGCGGGTGATCTGCAGTCCCCCCTGCTTGCCACTCGCGACGTGGAGCAGATCGGAGACCAGGTGGCGCAGGCGCAGCGCGTTTCGCTGGATGGTGTCCAGCTGTGCCGCGACGTCATCAGGCAGGCCCGGGTGGTCGCTGACGATCTCGAGATGGCCGAGCACCGAGGTGAGCGGAGTCCGCAGTTCGTGGGACACGGAGGCCACGAACTCGTCCTTGACCTCCAGCGCCTGCACGTAGTCGGTGACGTCCTTGTAGGCGAGCGCGAAACCGGTGGGCTCGCCGGCCTCGTCGCGCACCGTCCGGGCCGAGACCGACAGCGCCCGTCGGGTGAGCGGATCCGCCCCGACCCACGCCCGCACGTCCTCGAACTCCTCGCCCTGCACCGCACGATGGGTCGGCATCTCCGCACGCGACAACCGGGTGGTGCCGTCGTGGCCGAACACTTCGCCCAGCTGTCCCGCGAGACCGGCATGGCCCTCGGGGAAACCGAGCGCCATGAACTCGCGGTGCGGCCGGTTCGTCCGCTCGTAGCGGCCTTCCCGGTCGATGAGGAGCAGCCCGATGTCGACGGTGTCGAAGACCGCCTCGGCCATCCGGCGCTGGCGTTCGATGGTGGCCTGGGCGTCGGCGAGCTGCGCTCGGTAGTCGTGGTGGGCCGTCATGTCGAGGATCTGGCCGATGAAGTGGATCGGCGTACCTTCGTCGTCGCGCAGCAACGCCACCGACAGGTCCACCCAGACGTGGTGTCCGTCGGCGTGGAGGTAGCGCTTCACGATCCGGTACGACGTCCGCTCACCCGCCAGGGTCTGCGCGAAGAACTCGAGATCGGCGGGGAGATCCTCGGGGTGGGTGATCTGCTGGAACGTCAGGCCCCGCAGCTGCTCGGCGTCGTAGCCGAGCATCCGGCACAGCGCCTCGTTGACGGCCAGCAGTCGCCCGTCGGGCGAGGCCAGCGACATGCCCACCGGCGAGTGCTGCAGCGTCAGCCACCACAGCTGCTCACCGTCGAACTCGTCCCTGTCCACACCGACCCCGAATCCGCCGCGTGCGCGACACGCAGAACTCTAACGAGCATGGCGCGTCAGCGCCGGACATCGCTGCCGATGTCACTCAGACGGGGGTTTCGAGGCTCGCTCCGCTCGCACCTCAACCACCGTCCCGGGGGGCAGGGAGGCGGGCGTGCCGAGGACGGCGCGGGAGGCGGGGTCGGTGACCGCCTTCCCGATGACGTACGACGCCAGCGTCGCGCCACCGGAGAGGAGGCGGGTGTCGACCGCGACGACGCCGTCGGCGGTGCGCTTCCAGGCCCGGCCGCGCGGGCCGGTGCGGGTGGGGGCCGGGAGACGGTCGGGGCGGACCAGGATCGGCATCGGGTCCTGGGGCACGACACCGGTCACGTCCTCCCACGGGATCTCCCAGCGCAGTCCGTCGTGCTCGTGGACCAGCCGGTCGGGGCTGAACCAGAGGCCTCCGGCAAGGTCACGGCCGGGGGCGGCGACCCAGAGGAGTGCGGCGCCGATCACCAGCAGTGACCCGGCGCCGACGTACTGCTCGGCGAGGCCGGCGAACAACGCACCGGCGACGGAGACCACCGCGTAGCCGAGCAGGACCGTGGAGGAGATCCGGCTCGGGAGCGGGCTGCGGGGGAGGAAGAGCGCCCGCCCCTCGGCGAGGTCGGTCAACCGCGGGGCCGGCGGGGCCACCCGCTCGGCGATCAACCGGAGCGCACCGCCCAGCGCCGAGATGACGGCGACGAGGCCCAGGCACAGCGTGGCCTGGCCGCGGGTGTCGCCGAGCCCGAGCAGACCCATCATCGTCAGGGGCAGGCCGATCGCGGCGAGGAGGAGCACCCCGGCCCAGCGCAGCACGTTCACGGCGTACAACCTCTCATGGGCGCGCGCCGGCACTCAGTCGAAGAGGCCACCGATGCCTCCCACGATCGCGCCACCGACGTCGCTGGCCCCGTCGAGCAGCGCGCCACCGGTGTCGGCGAGCGTGTCGACGCCGGCCATGAAGGCCTCGCCGACATCGCCGTCGTGGTCCCAGAGCCCATCGATCATGCCGGAGGTGAAGACCCCCACGCCGGCACCGACGATGACACCGGCCACGGTGCCGACGGGACCGCCGATCATGGTGCCGACCACAGCGCCGGTGGCGACCGAGGCGGCGAAGCCGCCCGCGTTGGAGGCGACCGCCTGCTCGGCGCTCTCACCGCCGTGCTCCATGTCGTACCAGATGCCGACGCCGGTCAGCAGGCCGCCGACGCCCAGCGGCACCGCCTTGCCGAGCTTGAGCAGCTTGCCGGCGCGGGCCGCGTCGTCGGCAGCGCCGGCACCCACCCGCGAGTAGTGGTCGAGGTCGTCGTAGAACTGGGCGGCGTTCGGCACCCGCGACTGGCTCCGAAGGCGATCGAGGTTCCGTTGAGCGAGATTGCTGAAGTACTGCGCGTCCTGGCGCAACAGGCTGCCGTTGAAGTCCATGACCGCGCCCGCGAGGCCGCCGGCGATGTCCGAGAGCGAGAACGTCCAGCCGGCGCCGTCGAGCGCCCGGTCCTGGGACGCCACCCGCTCCCAGGCACGCTCGATGTCGCGCCAGACCTCCTGGGCCCGCTCCACCAGTCCGTTGTAGGCGGTGATGAGCTCCTGGTGGTCGTTGTACGCGGTGACGGTCGCGTTGTAGGCGTCCATCTGCCCCTGCGAGGCCTCCGTCGGCGGACTGCCGGGGCGAGTCGGCCCGGCGCCGGGCTCCTGGACGACGAACCCGGCGACGGTGAGCCCGGCGCCCCGAGCGTGGTCGCGGATGGTCGCCATCCGCTGCTGGCAGCGCTCGAGGGAATCTGCGTAGTCGGCGAACGCGGAGCGCACCTCGCCGACACCGTCCCCGACCAGGTCGATCTGGGTCACCGCCCGGGTCATCGCACCGGCGAAGGCATCACCGGTGCTGCCGCGCCAGTCCGAGCTCGCGGAGCGCCGCGCGGCGACGAGGGAATCGGCCCCTCTCTCCACCGCGGGCTGGAGCGTGCCACCCAGCCAGCCGGCTGCCGAGCGGAGGGAGGACGGCGTCCCCTTGATCTCGGTCTCAATGGGCACCGGGCACCCCCGTGCCGCCGTACGTCGTCGCGACGTCGGCGTCGACCTCCCAGAAGTGGCTGCCGGCCTCGGCGACCTGGCCACTGATGCCGGCCAGTCCCTCGGACACTTCGGCGGCCCGCTCGATGACCTTCGACATCATCCCGGTCACCATCGCGGTGAGGTCGCCGGCGTCGATCCCCGACGGCACCGACGAGGCCGTGTCCTCCAGCGCCGACCTCCCCTTGCCCAGCTCGTTGCGGATCTCCGACAGGGTGGTCGCAGGGACCGTGAGCTCGTCACCCATGAGCGGTCCTCTCGGGGTAGAGCTCGCGGTCGAGCAGCAGCAGGTCGAACGGCGACGACTCGTGGGCGCGCTCGAGGTCGACGACGCTGAGCAGGACCCACGGATGGTCGTCGCCGTACTGCGCTCCGAGCCGGTCGATGGCGCTGTAGACGAAGAGCGCGACCCGGCCGTCGTGCATCCGGTGCATCCGGATCCGGGTGGTCCCGTCGTCCTCACGCAGGGTGGGTGCGTAGACGACCGGTGGCAGGTGAGGTCGGTCCATGCCGTCCATCATGTCCTGTGGCGGCGCGGTCAAACCCCCTTCTCCACAGGCCGCCGGTCAGACCGTGATGCTGACCTCGGCGATCGACCCGACGTGGGCCTCGACCTGACGGTCGCTGGGCTCGGCCTTCGGGGCGAGGGTGCGCAACGTCCAGCTGCCCTCGCCGGCGAAGAACCGGAACTGGCCGGCGTCGTCGGTGGGGACCTCGGCGGTGAACTCGCCGGTGCCGTCGAGCAGCCGCACGTAGGCGCTGGCGACCGGATCACCGGCCCGGGTCACCTGGCCCTGGATGATCGCCTCCTTGGTGACGTCGATCCCGTCGAGGGACTTGCCGCCGACCGTCGCTCCGCAGCCCATCAGGCCTCGCCCTTCTCGTCACCGAGCGCGACCGGCACGCCGACCAGCGAGCCGTACTCGGTCCAGGAACCGTCGTAGTTCTTCACGTTCTCACTCCCGAGCAGCTCCTTGAGGACGAACCAGGTGTGGCTCGAGCGCTCGCCGATGCGGCAGTAGGCGATGGTGTCCTTGCTCCAGTCGACGCCGGCCTCGGAGTAGATCTGCTTGAGGTCGTCGTCGGACTTGAAGGTGCCGTCGTCGTTGGCCGCCTTGCTCCACGGCACGCTCGCCGCGGTCGGGATGTGCCCGGCGCGCTGGGCCTGCTCCTGCGGGAGGTGGGCCGGGGCGAGCAGCCGGCCGGCGTACTCGTCGGGTGAGCGGACGTCGACCAGGTTCTGGACGCCGATCGCGGCGATCGTCTCGTCGCGGAAGGCCCGGATCGAGTGGTCCTGCTCCTGGGCGGTGTACGACGTGGTCGCCCGGCTGGGCAGCTCGTCGGTCAGCTCACGTGACTCGAGCTCCCACTTCTTCCGCCCGCCGTCGAGCAGCTTGACGTCCTGGTGGCCGTAGAGGGTGAAGTACCAGTACGCGTAGGCGGCGAACCAGTTGTTGTTGCCGCCGTACAGCACGACGGTGTCGTCGTTCGCGACACCGCGCTCGGAGAGGAGCGCCTCGAACTGCTGCTTGTTGACGAAGTCGCGACGGACCTGGTCCTGGAGGTCGGTGGTCCAGTCGAGCTTGATGGCTCCCCGGATGTGGCCCTTGTCGTAGGCGGTGGTGTCTTCGTCGACCTCGACCAGGACGACCTTCTCGCTGTCGAGGTTCTCCTCGACCCAGGCGGCCGAGACGAGTGAGTTCTCGCGGCTCATGTGGGTGCCTTTCAGTGGGTGGCGGCCGACGTGGCCGACACGGTGGTGGATGTGAGGCGGCGAGCGAGGACGTAGACCTCGCAGCCGAGGCAGAACCCCAGCGCCGCGTTGAGCAGGGCGGCCGCCAGCGCGAGGCCGACGGCGATCAGGCCGAGCGTGGTGGCGCCGGCCAGCAGACCGACCAGGCCGACCGCGGCGAAGCCGAGCCCGACGGCCTGCGCGAAGCGCGGCGGGGCCGCGTCCTCGAGCTCGGCCGGAGGAGCCAGTCGCGGCTTGAGCAGGCTGCGGAAGAGCCAGGCGTACGGCGTGTGCTGGATGCCGGCGAGAGCGCCGACGGCGAACACGGCCGCCTGAGCGGCCAGCAGGCCGGTGGCGAAACCGGACGGTGCCGTCAACAGCACGGCCGCCAGCACCACCGTGGTGAGGGTGGCTGCGAACCTGGGTCCGCGGGGATCGATGAGCGTGCGCATGAGAAGGGTCCTGTCCTGGAATGGCTTCGGGTGAAGGGCCCGGGGTTTCGAGGCTCGGCCGTGAACGGCCTCGCACCTCAACCGCCGGAGCGCTGATGCAGCTCTGAGGCAGTCAGGACATTCGACACATGGCCGAGCGCACGAGGCAGAGATCCACCGCGCGGCGCTTGGTCAACATGGTCGAGGACATGCTGGGAACTGTAGGGCGACTCACTGTTCGCCCCCAGTGTTCATCTCATCTTCCGAGACGGCATTCCGCAATGCGGACAGCACTTGCTCCTTGCGGGGCGCGCCCGCCGCTCGGGTGACCTCGTGTCCGTGCGCGTCGAGCACCAGCGTCGTCGGCGTGCGCAGCACACCCACCCGGCGCACCAGGTCGAGGTGGTCCTCCGCATCGATCTCCACATGGACGACCCCGGGGACCGCGGCGGCGACGTCGGCCAGCACCCGGCGGGTCGCGCGGCAGGGTGCACAGAACGCGGAGCTGAACTGCAGCAGCGTGGCGCGCTCACCGAGCTGATCGGCGGGGAGGATCGGTTGCTCCGGGGGTTTCGAGGCTCGCTTCGCTTGCGCCACCGGAGACTCCGGAGCCTCGGCCCCGGACACCACGTGCGTGCCGCGGAACCGGCCGTCGGCGTACGCCCGCCAGAGCCCGACCGCCACCACGAGCACGAGGCTCGCGAGCAGTACCCAGGCTCCGGTCGTCACAAGAACCCGAACGCGCGACCCCGCACCCCTATTCCGGGGTCCGGGGCCGCGCACCGACGTTCCGGTCAGGTCACCTTGAGCGTGACGGCCTTCGACTTCGACGCCGTCACCTGGTCGTTGCCGGCGTAGAAGGCCACCAGCTTGTAGGTGCCCTTCTTGAGCTTGGGCAGGGTGACCACGACCTTGCCCCCGGACTTGATGGTGCCCTTGGCGAGGACCTTCTTGCCCTTCTTGATCTGGACCAGGCCCGTCGGGTTCGACAGACCCGGCGCCTTGACCGTGACCGTGACCTTGCCCTTCTTCTTGCTCGGGACCTTGGCCTTGGCCAGCTTGGACGTGGTCTTCGACGTCAGCTTGTCGATCGCCACATCAGCCGACTGGGCCTGACCGTTCTGGTAGCCCGCCCTGGTGCCGATGACCCGGACCGCCACGTCGCGGCCGGCGTCGTCGGTCGCGAGCACGTACGTCGCACCCGTCGCACCGGCGATCGGCTGACCGTCACGCAACCACTGGTAGCTCGTGGTCGCACCCGAGGGTGACCAGGCCGCAGCCGTCGCGGTCAGCGTCTGACCCACCTTGGGCGTGCCCGAGACCGTCGGAGCCGCCGCGGTGGGCGCATCGCCGAGCTGGCCGGTCACGGCCGTGCTGGTGCTGGTGCCGTCGGCGTACCCGGCCCGGCTCTGCGTGTAGCGCACCTGGATCGACTTCCCGACATCACCCGGCAGCACGGCGTACGTCGAGGTCGACTCGCCCGCGATCACCACCCCGTCACGCAACCACGCGATCGTGGAGGTGCCCGCTGCCGGAGTCCACGTCGGCGCGGTCGCCGTCAGCGTCTGGCCGACCTTGGGCGTCCCCGCCACCGTGGCTCCCGGAGAAGCCGTCGGCGCATCACCGAGCAGACCGGTCACGCCTGTGCTGGTGCTGGTGCCGTCCGCGTAGCCGGCCTTGGTCCCCGTGTAGCGAACCTGGATCGACTTCCCGACGTCACCCGGCAGCACGACGTACGTCGACGCTGTCTCACCGTCGATCACCACGTTGTCGCGCAACCAGACCGGAGCCGAGTTCTGCACCCCGGAGGCGTTCCACACCGGCACCGTCGCCGTCAGCGCGGTCCCGACCTTGCCGGACCCGGCCAACGCGGCCGCAGGCGACGCCGTGGGGGCATCACCGAGCAGGCCGGTCACGGCCGTGCTGGTGCTGGTGCCGTCGGCGTACCCGGCCCGGCTCTGCGTGTAACGCACCTGGATCGACTTGCCCACGTCCGCGGCCTGCACGACGTAGGTCGACGCGGACTCGCCCGCGATCACCACCCCGTCACGCAACCAGGCGATCGTCGAGGTCCCCGCAGCCGGAGTCCACGTCGGCGCGGTCGCCGTCAGCACCTGGCCGACCTTGGGCGTCCCCGTCACCGTGGCTCCCGGAGAAGCCGTCGGCGCATCACCCAGCACTCCCGTGACCGGATCGCTCGTCGAGGTGCCGTCTCCGAAGCCGGACTTGGTGCCAGTGAAGCGGGCCCGGATCGCCGCGCCGACGTCACCGGGCTGGACGGCATAGGTCGTCCCTGTCTCACCGGCGATCGGCGTTCCGTTCCGCAGCCAGGCCACCGTCGTGGTCACGCCGTCCTGGTCCCAGGTCGGGAGAGTCGCGGTCAGCGTGGTGCCGACCTTGCCCGGGCCGGAGATCGAACCCGGCGCCGTCGCGACGAGCGGGTCGCCCGGCGCCACGGGCGCTGTGCCCGCCGAGGTCCGGGTGACGCCGCTGAAGCTGACCGGCGCCCCGCGTCCCTCCTCCTGGACGTACGTCGCGCGCTGCGCCGTGTGGCGGACGCTCAGCGACGAGCCGGTGTCCGCACCGGTGACGACGTAGGTGGTGTCGGTCGCTCCGGGGATCGTGGCCCCGTCGCGCAGCCACTGCACGTCGACGTCGACGTCGTAGGCCTGGTCCCACACCTCCGGGTTGGTGGTGAGCGTCCGGCCGACCTTCGGCGTACCGCTGACCGTCGGGGTCCCCGCGGGGTCCTCGACCTCACACGTCAGCGGGATCATCAGGTCGACGGCCGGCGGTGGCACCTGCATCGAGCCGGTCGTGAACGAGTCGCAACCGGTCGCGTCGACCTGCACCCGGTACCAGCCCTCGGTGACGTCCCACCGGAAGAATCCGGTCTCGTCGGTCAGGTCGGGGTTGGTGCGGTTGTCCGGCGACATGATGTCGGAGCCGTCAGGCACGACCCCGAACGGACCAGCCGCCGAGTCGGCCCGCAGCAGCGTCACCGTCGCCCCCTCGATCGGGCGGCCGAACTGGTCGGTCACCACGCCGCTCGGGTCGATGTAGATGGTCACCGTGGTCGGCGGCGTCCCCGGCTCGCAGTCGGCCGGGATGTTGGTGCTGATCGTCGTCTCCCCGTGCGAGGGGTAGAACGGCGGGATCACCGCGGTGTACGTCGCCAGCCCGTCGGTCACCGGACCCTGGGTCATCGGAGCGGTCTGCGACGGTGTCCCGTCGGAGAAGGTCACCGTGTAGCTCGGGGACCCGATCCCCGCACAGCCGTTGACGTTGAAGGTCTGGGGGTCCTGCCAGTAGACCGTCGGCATCCCGTCGTAGGTGCCGTTGGCGCCGGGCAGTGAGACGTTGGCCGGGGGCGGCGCCACCTCGGTGAGCACGACCTCGACCGTCGTGCCTGCCGGCTCGATCGTCACCGTCCGCTGGGCGGACCGGTAGGTCGACCCGTCGGGCGGCAGCACGCTGAGGTGGTAGTTCACCCCGGCCCAGGCCTGGGCGGTCCACGAGCCGTCGGCGTCCGAACGCGCACCCGGAAGGCAGGTCCACGTCTCCTCCTCGCAGGCGAAGACGAACGCGCCCGGCACCGGAGTGCCCCCGGAGTCCACGACGTCGACGGTGAGGTCGGCGAGGTTCACGTTGCCGGCCGCCACCGGACCGATGGTGCGGACCCACTTCTGCTGCTTGTGGCCCGGCGCCTGCGCGATCACGGACACGGTCAGCAGCCGGCCACGGTCGGTCGGCTTGAGGGTGTAGGCGTTCGGCGTACCAGCATCCGCGGCGCGGACCAGGTGGTCGGCCGCGAACCGGTAGCTGAGGGTCACCGGCTGACCGCCGGCGTCCCACGTGCCCGAGCTCAGCGACACGGTGTCGCCGACCTTCGGGTCCCCGCTGATGGTCGGCGGGGTCACCAGGGCGACCGGGGGCAGGTCGCCGACGGTCACCGGCGAGGAGAAGACCTTCACCGCGGCGTGGTCTGGCCGGACGGCCTTGACCCGGACCGTGATCTCCTTCAGCGCGTCCGAGTCCAGCGTGAGGTAGGTCTGCTCCGTCGCACCCCAGATGCGGTTGCCGTTGCGGTACCACTGGTAGGAGAACGTCAGGTCCTCGACCGCGCCCCCCTCGACGGTCCACTCGCCGGGATCGGCGGTGAGCTCGTCGCCGATGCTCGGGGCGGTGGGCGTGATCGACGGCGGCGCGGTGTTGACGCCCGCCGGCGGGCCGGCCGGGATCCGCATCGTGTTGGTGTAGGCGATCTCGTAGTCGTGCCCGGGCTTCCAGGCACGCACCTCGACCCAGATCCGGCGACCCCGGTCGGTCTCCTGCACGACGTAGCTGTCGCCGACAGCGTCGCCGCGGACGCCGCCCCAGGTGTAGGTGAACTCCAGATCCGTGGCGGGGGCACCGCCGATCGTCCACTCACCCGGGTCGGTGGTCAGCGTGCCGCCGACCTGCGAGTCACCCGTGATCGTCGGGCGAGTCACGTTCCGCGGGGCGGCCGCACGGGGCTCGAAGCCGTCGAAGTGGAACTGGTAGCGACCGGGAACCCCGCTGTTCAGCGAGTTGTGGATCAACCCGGTCTCGGTGTTGCTGTTGGTGTAGCCGTAACCCTCACCGGCGGCGGCGTTGTCCCAGCCGTCGAAGACCAGCTGCGGCCCGGACGGACCCTCGCCGGCGGTCCAGCCGGCCTTGGGGTAGCGCGGCGGCCAGAAGACCTCGTCGTAGTTGTAGGTCACGTCGAGACCGGGCCCCGTGGCCGGCTCCTCGAGGAACACCTGCATGGCCTGGGACCAGTCGTTCCAGAGCACGCAGAGCCGGCCGTCGTCGGTGCGACCCCACGACACCTGGGCGCCCGACTGCAGCGGCGCCAGGGCGGGGTCACGGGCGTCGTCGGCGAAGACGTCGTCGAAGTACAGGTCGGAGTATTCGCTCCGGTAGAGCCTGATGGTGCCGTCGTTCCGGACCCTCAGCTGGCGCCCGCCGAACCTCGGGTCGGAGTCGTCCCACCAGCCGTGGGTGAGGCAGTCCTCATCCTGGACGCCCGCGACCGTCCCGACCTTGCCCCAGTTCGGGGACAGCTGGAAGTCGTGGACGACGTCGGCCGTCCCGGTCGTCAGCGTGTGCGCGGGGTCCTTCGCCGACGGGTAGTCGCCGCCGTAGTAGTAGGCGTCGTACATGTCGCGGTCACCGTCGAGCCAGAGCTCGGCGTTCTTCGGCACGCGGACGCGGTAGACACCCTGGGCGTTGGTCGAGAGGCTGTCGAGGTAGCTGGGGTAGTCACCCCGCTCTGCCGCGAAGGCCCACTCGTAGGCCCCGACCTGGACGCCGGGGAGGGGCTGACCCTCACCACCGGTGACGGTGCCGGAGAGGACCACGCCGGGGTCCAGCTCCATGTCGACCTCGGTCGGATCGACCTCGGGGGTCACCACGAAGGTGCCCGGATCGTTCGGCCCGGACGGGCGAGTGCCGCCGCGCCACTGGGTCGGGTACGGCGCGAGGTCGGCGTCCCAGTCGTAGGTGGTCGCCCACAGCGTGTAGGTGCCGGGCTCCACGTTCATGAAGGCATAGCGATCCGTGCGGTACACGTCGGCCCAGTCGACCTCCGTGAACTCGCCGTTGAACTCGTCCCACTTCAGGAGCGTGACGTACGCGTCGTCCCACGAACCCCCGTCGGTCGTGGTCAGCCGGCCCCGGACCACGCCGGTGCCGAGCACGAGGGCGACGTCTTCGAGCTGTGTGGTGGCGGCACCGTCGGGGACAAAGGTCGTCGCCGTCGCTGCGTCGGTCCCTCCACCGAGGTAGATGTCGAGGTAGCCGTAGTCAGGCGCGCTCGCCAGCACGGTGTAGGACCGGCCGACCTGAGCCTGGTCGAAGACGTAGCGGCCGTTGGCATTGGTCCGCGCGAAGTCCCACTCGTTGTTGCACTGGGGGCTGCACTGCAGGAGCGTCACCTCGGCGCCGGCCAGTGGGTCGCCGTTCTCGTCGAGCACCCGGCCGACGACCTTGGGTGCCTGCGCCGCGAGCTCGATCGCGTCGAGCGCGATCGGGCCGCCGGCCTGGGACGTCGAGAAGGTCTGGGTGAGCGGGTCGGTCGGCGACGTACCGCCGCCGAGGAAGCGGGCGCGGTTGGAGCCGTGATCGGCCTCGAGGGTCATCGTCTCGCCCCAGGGCGCGCGCACCCGGAAGCTGCCGTCGGGTTGGGTGTAGATCCAGCGCTCGAGCTGCCACGAGCCGTCGACCCGACGCCAGACGGCGACGTCGGTGGAGACCCCGTCGCCCTCGGCGTCGACAACCGATCCGGTCACCAGCGAGGTCTCCGCACCCAGGATGACGGTCCCGAGGTCGACGTCCACGGCGCCTACCGTGAAGGTCTCGGCCGAGTCGAGGTCGGTTCCGCCGCCGTAGTAGCTGGTCGGCAGCCCGGTGCCCCAGGAGTCGAACTGCGACGGTGTAGGTGCCGGGGCCGACCTCGGGGAACTCGAAGACCCAGTCGTTGCCGGCATAGGTGTAGTCGTAGTCGACGTAGTCCCAGGTGCCGTCAGGGTTCTCCAGCAACAGGCTGGCATCGACATCCTCGTTCTCCCCGAGGTCATCGGCCTGCACCACGCCACTGACCCGCACCCCCTCGTTCAGGGTGATCGCCGTCAGGTCCACGGACTCGGCCTCAGGGGCAGGAGTGAATCGCTGGGATCCGCTGGGACCCGAGGACTGACCGAGCCAGGTGTCGACGTACCCCAGGGGCGCGCCGTCGGCGTCGTAGTTGCCGTAGGCGAGCACGGAGTACTCACGACCCCGGGCGACCTCCGGGAACTCGTAGCGTCCGGCACCGTCGGTCCAGGTCCAGTCCACCGACCAGTAGTCCCCCTCCGACCAGAACCGGTAGAGCGCCACCTCGACGTTCTCGAGCGTCCCGCCGTCGGGGCTGCGCACGGTGCCGCGGACCGGGATCCCGACCTCCCGGACCAGGGTGACGTCGTCAAGAACGAGTTCATCTCCATCGGCCACGGTGAGCGTGGTGCCCGCACCGCCGCCGTAGTAGGCAGTCCGGAAGACCTTGCTCGCCCACTCCGGGGAGGAGAAGCGGACCTTGTAGTCGCCCGGGGGAACGTGGAGCGCGTAGGCGCCGTGGGAGTCCGGGCCGAGCTCGTAGGTCAGCGCGCTGGCGAGCGGGTCCGCGGTCGGGTCCGCCGCTGCCACGGCCTCGACCTGGATGTTGTCCAGCAGGTTGCCGTCGACGTCATAGACCAGACCGGAGACCAGTGCCGACGCCTCCTCCAGGAAGGCGACACCCCGCACCGGCTCGTCCGCCTGGCCGGACCGTGGTGCCTTCTCGGGCGAGGCTCCTGCGGGCGACGCCTGCGCTGGAGTGAGACCCAGACCAAGGAGTGCCGCGATCAGCAGCAGCGGGATGAGACGGCACAGGGGCCGCAGGCAAGTGGTCATGGTGTCCCCCGATTGTGAAAATGCTAGAAGCAATGAAGCACCGCCTTTGACAACCCACAATGGATTGTCAAAGAATTTGCAGTAACAAGATCCCCACAAACGGGACGAGCCCCTTACTGCAGTTGCTCCCGGAGTCGAGCGACCTCGGCCTCGAGCGCCAGCACCCGGGCCACGCCGGCGAGGTTGAGTCCCTCGGCGAGGAGCTCGCGGATGTGGTGAAGCCGGTCGACGTCGACCTGGCGGTAGCGGCGGGTGCCACCGTCGGTGCGGTCGGGGTCGACGAGGCCGTGGCGCTCGTAGACCCTCAGGTTCTGCGCCGGCATCTCGACCATCTCGGCGACCACGGAGATCGCGAACACACCCACTTCTCGCGCCATCTCGCTCCTCCTACTTGAAATCTGCGATGCAGACAATCTATAACTGTCATTGCAGGTTACCTCCTGCTGGAACCCACCGACACAGACTCGAAGGAGGAGTTGTGATGTTGCTTCGTACGACGGACCCGTTCCGTGACTTCGACCGGATCGCCCAGCAGCTGCTCGGGACGACCAACCGCCCCGCGGTCATGCCGATGGATGCGTGGCGCGAAGGCGACCACTTCGTGGTCGAGTTCGACCTCCCCGGCATCAACCGGGACAGCATCGACCTCGACGTGGAGCGCAACGTCCTCACCGTCAGGGCCGAGCGCGTCGCCGGCAACGGTGACTGGGAGATGCTCGCCTCCGAGCGGCCGCGCGGCATGTTCAGCCGCCAGCTGGTGCTCGGCGACAACCTCGACCTCGACCGGATCGACGCGAGCTACGAAAGCGGCGTACTGCGGCTGACCGTCCCCGTCGCGGAGAAGGCCAAGCCGCGCAAGATCCAGATCAGCGGCTCCGACCGCACCGCGATCGGCGCCTGAACTTCAGGTCGCGTGTGCCTGAGAACGCCCTCTGGGTAGTTCTCAGGCACACGCGGCTGCTTGTTGAGCTCAGCCGCCGGCGAACGGCGGCAGGAACTGGACCTCGGCGCCGGGCTCGATCACCACGTCTGCGGGGTCCTCGGTCGAGACCGGCCGGTCACCGACCAGGACCGAGCAGACCTCGAGGACCTTGGCCAGGGCCGGCGCGGGCCGGGCCGCCACGACGCGCCGCACGACCTCAGCGAGGGTGATCGGCCCGTCGACCGTGAAGGCGTCGTGGTCGACGCCGGCCGCGGACCGGGCGGCTGCCCAATAACGGACAGTGACAGGAGAGGGGCTCATCACCCTCTATCCTGACGTATCGGCCCGAACGAGGAGGTGGCCGACCCGTGACCCGTGTCCTGCTCCTGACCAGTGCCCTCCAGCCCTCGGCCGCAGTGCTGCCCGGGCTCGCGCTGCTGGCCCACCAGGTGAAGGTCCTGCCCGCCGAGGGCAGCGCCCTCCTCGATGCTCCCGAGGCCGACCTGCTGCTCGTCGACGGCCGCCACGAGCTCGCCCAGGCGCGTGACCTGTGCCGGCTGATCCGCACCACCGGCGTCGACGTACCCGTGCTGCTCGTGCTGACCGAGGGCGGCCTGGCCGCTGTCAACCACGACTGGGGCATGGACGACGTGGTGCTCCACACCATCGGCCCGGCCGAGCTCGACGCCCGGATGAAGCTGTCCCTCGGCCGGCTCTCCGCCGCACGTGACGCCGACGACCCCGAGTCCCATGTGATCCGCTCCGGCGAAGTGGTGGTCGACGAGGCGACGTACACAGCGAAGCTCGGCAGCCGGGTGCTCGACCTGACCTTCAAGGAGTTCGAGCTCCTCAAGTACCTCGCCCAGCACCCCGGCCGCGTCTTCAACCGTCAGCAGCTGCTGCAGGAGGTGTGGGGCTACGACTACTTCGGCGGCACCCGCACCGTCGACGTCCACGTCCGCCGACTGCGCGCCAAGCTCGGGCCCGAGCACGAGACGCTGATCGGCACCGTCCGCAACGTCGGTTACCGCTTCGTGCTGCCGACCAAGGACAAGTCGGCCACCGACCGCGACTCCCAGGACGCCTGAGCTTCGGTCGGCTCGCT
Source organism: uncultured Actinomycetota bacterium (assembly GCA_963806945.1). Classification (GTDB taxonomy): domain Bacteria; phylum Actinomycetota; class Actinomycetes; order Propionibacteriales; family Nocardioidaceae; genus Nocardioides. The sequence goes on along the minus strand of CAWDZH010000007.1, from coordinate 460,769 downwards.
AACCTCGGGGACGTGGACGCCGACCGACTCAGACAGATCGCCGACGTCGCCGCCGAGGCGGAGGCGGCCGACGGGGCGGCACCGATCGACGAAGCGACCTGGCTCTCGCTGCGCAACCGCCCCGACGACATCGCCTGGTGGGTCTCCGACGAGGGCTTCGCGCTCGTCATCGGCGACGAACTCTCCCTGGCCGTCCGGCCGTCGTCGCGCAGCCGCGGCCTCGGGCACTCGCTCGCCGAACAGGCGGTGGCGGCGTACGACGCCGACGCCGGTCTGCGCGCGTGGTCGCACTGCGACCACCCGGCGGCCGCCACGCTGGCCCAGCGTCGGGACTTCGCGCGCGTGCGCGAGCTGTGGGTGATGCGCCGCCCCGCGGGTCGCGTCACCGGCACGATCACCCTCCCCGACGACGTCGTCATCCGCGGCTACCACCAGCGCGACGAGGCGGGCCTGCTGCGGGTCAACGCCGCAGCCTTCGCGTCCCACCCCGAGCAGGGTGCGATGACGGCCGAGGACCTGGCCGAGCGGATGAGCGAGCCGTGGTTCGACCCGTCCGGCCTGCTGGTCGCCGTACGCCGCGGGGAGATGCTCGGCTTCCACTGGACCAAGCAGCACTCCCGCACGCGCGGCGAGGTCTACGTCGTCGGCGTCGACCCTGCCGCGCAGGGGCTCGGGCTGGGCAAGGCCCTCACCCGCGCCGGCCTCGACCACCTCGACCGCCGCGGCGTCTCCGAGGTCGAGCTCTACGTCGAGTCCGACAACGCGGCCGCCATCTCGATCTACCGCGGCATGGGGTTCACCCACGACCCCCAGGACACGCACGTCATGTACCGCCGGGGCTAGGGTGCGTTCGTGAATCGAGTCGTCGTGGTCGGGCTGGGCTATGTCGGTCTCTCCCTCGCAGCCGTCCTCTCCACCCGCCACCGGGTGGTCGGCGTCGACGTGGACGCTTCGCGGGTCGACCAGCTCCGCGGCGGGGACTGCCCGCTCCAGGACCCCGAGCTCGCCGCCCACCTGAGGCGCGACGACCTGGACCTGACCTTCACGACCGACCGCGCGGCGTACGCCGACGCCGACTACGTCGTGGTGGCCACGCCGACGAACTACGACCCCGAGACCGAAGCGTTCGACACGCAGACCGTCGAGCAGGTCACCCGCGACGTCATGGCGGCCTCGGCCTCGGCCACCATCGTGGTGAAGTCCACGGTCCCGGTCGGCTTCATCGCAGGTCTCCGAGAGCGACTGGGCACCGAGCAGGTCATCTTCTCGCCGGAGTTCCTCCGCGAGGGGCGGGCGCTGCACGACAACCTGCACCCCACCCGGATCATCGTCGGCGACACGTCGGACCGGGCCAAGGAGTTCGCCGCCATGCTCGCCGAGGCGTCCCTGGAGCCGGACGTCCCGGTGGTGTTGACCGACCCGGGCGAAGCCGAGGCGATCAAGCTGTTCAGCAACACCTACCTCGCCATGCGCGTCGCGTTCTTCAACGAGCTCGACTCGTTCGCGATGGCCCACGACCTCTCGACCCGTGACGTGATCGAGGGCGTGGGACTCGATCCGCGGATCGGCCTGCACTACAACAACCCGTCCTTCGGCTACGGCGGCTACTGCCTGCCCAAGGACACCCGCCAGCTGCTGGCGAACTACTGGAACGTGCCGCAGAACCTGATGCGCGCGATCGTCGATGCGAACACCACGCGCAAGGACTTCATCGCGATGGACATCATCGCCCACGAGCCGCGGGTCGTCGGCGTCCACCGGCTGGCGATGAAGACCGGGTCCGACAACTTCCGTTTCTCCTCGGTGCAGGGCGTCATGAAGCGCATCAAGGGGAAGGGCATCGAAGTCATCGTCTACGAGCCCGACCTGGAGGAGGACGTCTTCTTCGGTTCCCGCGTGTGTCGCGACCTCGACGAGTTCACCGCGACCGCCGACCTGATCATCGCCAACCGGATGTCACCTGAGCTGGCCGCGGTCGAGGACAAGGTCTACACGCGCGACCTGTTCGGCTCCGACTGACGCCACCTTGTCCACAGAGCCGATCCGAGTGGATGGTGGCCTGCGCCCGATCGGCGCACCCTGTCGGCTGTGTCCCTGCCTGCTGCCGTCATCGACCTGCTTGACGTGCAGTCACGAGTCATCGCACGGCGGCAAGCGCTCGCTGCCGGGCTGGCTCCCCATGACATCCGTCGACTCCTCCGGCGACGTGAGTGGGCCGTCGCCTGGACCGGCGTGTACGTCGCCCACACCGGCGAGCCGACCTGGCTCCAGCGCGCCTGGATCGGCGTCCTCGCCGCCTGGCCGGCCGCCCTCACTCACCGCTCGGCGATCCGGGCCGCCTCCGGCCCGGGGCTGCGGGGACACGACGACTCCGGGCCGATCCATGTCGCAGTCGATCGGACTCGGCGCGCCCTTGTGATGCCGCCGGGTGCCGCCCTTCACCATCTGGCTGACCTGGCGGACAAGACGCTCTGGATCAGCGCGCCGCCGCGGGTCCGGCTCGAACACGCGGTCGTCGACGTGGCTGCTGAAGCCACCACCGACCTGCGAGCGATCGCCACCCTCGCCGACGCCGTACAAGGACGACTGACGACGCCCGCCCGCTTGAGGACCTCACTCGAGATGCGCCAGCGGATCGCACGACGGTCGCTGCTCGCGGGGGTACTCGACGACGTCGAGCTCGGAGCCTGCTCGGCCCTCGAGCACGGATATCTCACTCGCGTCGAGCGCCCGCACGGGCTCCTCACCGCCGGGCGGCAAGTGCGGGACTCGCTGCGCGGCCCGATCTATCGGGACGTGGAGTACGCCGCGCTCGGCCTGATCATCGAACTGGACGGGCGCCTCTTCCACGACCATGCCTCCGCCCGCGACCTCGACCTCGACCGCGACCTCGACAGCGCGGTGACCGGCCGGCTCACGGTCCGACTCGGTTGGGGACAGGTGTTCGACCGCCCGTGCCGCACCGCCGCCGCACTGGGCGTCATCGCACGCAGGCGGGGCTTGACCGGCACCCTCCGGACGTGTCCGGCCTGCCCGGACGCATAGTGCCGCCGATCTGAGTCACCAGGTGGCTCGAACCGGCGGCGCTACTTCAGCTTGGGGCGCACGTGGAGGCCGACCTCGGGGTCGACCACGACTTCCTGAGCGGCCACGAGCCCGTCGGCGGACAGGGTGGCGTCGAGCGGGACGTTGCGCTTCACGAGGGCCAGCGCGATCGGGCCGAGCTCGTGGTGCCGGGCGCTGGAGCCGACGAAACCGACGACCTTGTCGCCGTTCTTCAGCTCCGTGCCGGGCTCGGGCAGCCGGTTCTCGGAGCCGTCGAGGTGGAGCAGGGTGAGCCGACGGGGCGGCCGACCGAGGGTGTGGACCCGCGCGACCGTCTCCTGCCCGCGATAGCACCCCTTGTCGAGGTGGACCGCGCTCGGGATCCAGCCCGCCTCGTTGGGGATGGTGCGCTGGTCGGTGTCGATCCCGAACCGCGGCTCGCCGCGCGCGATCCGCAGCGCCTCGAACGCCCACAGCCCGCAGGCCGGCCCCGCCGCTTCGGCGTACGCCGCCATCCGCTCGCGTGGCACCAGGTCGTAGCCCTTCGGTCGCCACATCACCGCCACCTCGTCGGTCACGTCGGTGAGCTCGACCCGCGTCATGAACACCATCCGCTGCAGAAACTCCAGCAGCGGCGTACCGGCGCCGGGTTCGGTGTGGAGGGTCGAGCGCCTCGCCGTCGTCGACCGCGGAGAACGCGTGCTCGACGTGCCCTTGCGGGCTGAGCACGAGGGACTGCGTCCACTCCCCCGCGGGCAGGTCGGAGAGGTGCTGGGTGGTGAGCGAGTGGAGCCAGGTCAGCCGGTCGGGTCCGGCGATGCGGAGCACGTCACGGTGGGACAGGTCGACGAAGCCGTCGCCGGCCGCGAGCGTGCGCTGCTCGCGGTTGAAGGAGCCGTAGTGTCCCGCCACGCCGGCATCGATCCCCGCGGCTGCGACGGCGTCGGGCAGGGCGAGCAGCGGACTGGTCAGCGACATGAGGCACACGTCCCGAAGACTGTCAGGTGACCGATGTCGGCGGCGAACCCGTGATCGGCGTCGAGGCGTTGCAGCAGCGGAGTCAGCACATCAGGGTCAACCGAGATCACCGCGTGGCAATTCCGGCAGACGAGGTGGAAGTGCTCGTGGTCGCTCACCGAGTGGTACGTCGGAGCCCGGTCGCTCAGGTGGGCGTGGCGCACCAGGCCGAGCTCCTCGAGCACCTCGAGGGTGCGGTAGACGGTCGAGGCGTTGACCGCCGAGGAGTGCTCGTGCACCTCGCTGAGCACCTCGTCGGGGGTCGCGTGACCGAGCCGCTCGACGGCGGCGAGGATCAGCTCCCGCTGCGGGGTCAGCCGGTAGCCGCTCCCGCGCAGTCGCTCGCGCCAGTCCGTTCCGTTCACTGCCTCACCAGTTGCGCGTGGGTGTGGGGTTGGAGCTCCTGCCCCATCGCCGCCATGTCGTAGGCGTAGAGGAGGTCGCCGTTGACGTAGCCGTAGAGCCGCTTCCCGCCGGCGTACTCCTTGGCGGTCGCGGTGCGGGCGACCGCGTCGGTGACGAGCTCGAAGCGCGGCTGGTCGGCGTGGAGCTCGCCGTGCCAGATCTCGACGAAACCGGTGTTGTGGGAGAGCACCATCTCGAGGGTGCCGTCCTCCTGCGGCCGGATGAAGCCGGTCTCCTGCGCCGCCAGCCGGACGGTGGCGCCCGCGGCATCGGTGATCCACGCGCGGCTGAAGTAGTGGATGAACGGGCGGCCGTCCTGCTGGAAGATCGCTTCCTGGCCGAACTGGAACGGCTCGATCGTGGAGTACTCGCCGTGGCCGTTGCCGGCCCACGTGCCGAGCAGCCACGCCAGGCGTGCGCAGTTCGGGTGGATGTTGTCCGGGATCTCGAACGGCATGGGTCGAGTCTAGGGTCCAGGTATGGCTCGGACATTGGTGGTCAAGGTGACGTGCGGGCTCGACGACCCGGAGCGCTGCAACCAGGCGTTCACGGTCGCGGCCGCCGCGGTCGCGACGGGTGCGACGGTGTCGCTGTGGCTGACCGGCGAGGCGGCGTGGTTCGCGCTCCCCGAACGGGCCGCCGCGTTCTCGCTGCCGCTGGCTCCCCCGCTCCCCGACCTGCTCGCCTCCGTGCTTGCCGCCGGCACGGTGACGCTCTGTTCCCAGTGCGCCGCGCGACGGTCGATCTCGGCCGACGAGGTGGTGTCCGGCGTACGGATCGCTGGGGCTGCGGTGTTCACCGAGGAGGTCCTCGCCGAGGGTGTGCAGGCGCTCGTCTACTGACGCAGGTTGTCCACAGGAACGCGCTCGGGGGTGTCCTCCGCGCGCCTGCGTCGTTAGATTCGGTGAGTCTTTCTCGGAAGGTTCTCGATGTCCGTACGCCGCACCCTGACCGCGCTCCTCGGCGCCGCCCTGCTGCTCGCCGGCTGCTCCGACGACCCCGAGCCGCGCGTCACCCCGACCGCCTCCCCGTCTCCCAGCGAGTCCGAGACGTCCGCTGAGCCCACCCCACAGAGTCCGGAGGAGTTCATCCGCGAGTGGTTCGAGCTCGACACCGAGATGCAGAACACCGGGCGAGACGAGACGTTTCCATGGCGTTGTCCCGACTGCGAGCCATGCGACGAGCTGGCCGACCAGAGTGGAGCGCTTCTACGAGCAGCGGGTGGCTACATCACGGATCGCTAGTCGAGAAGTGACAACCGTCGAGAAGACCTCGCCGGCGCGACTACCGGGTCGACGTGACGCCGCGCCAACCCAGTTACCAGGAGATCGCGCCGATGCGGAAGTCGACCTGCCTGGGCGGTGGCCGAATGCAGTATCAGCATTCCTCCGCAGGAGTGAAGGCGCTTGGCGGCGTCGACCGACTACTTGGACGCTCCGTCATGACGCGCTCCGTGGTCGCTCTGTCACTCTGTGGCATCTCGATGCTGCATCGTGTCGGACTGCTCCCGCGTTGCCGGGTGCGACGCATCGAGCCTCACTCGGCGCGAAGGCGTGCGCACGGGACTGCGCAGGCCGGTGAACGGCGGCCTCTATGCCACGGCCGCGTCGGACGGGTACACGTACAGCCTCAGCACGAGGTGCAAGCCGGGGGGTGACTGCACCCGTGACGAGCGGATCTGTCGCACCGGGGGCGGCGCCTCCGGCACCTGGTACGTCCTCACCCGCACCACCCTCCGCTCCGGAGCCTCGGAGAACATCGGGGTCGTCTGCCTGACCCCGGCCGACGTCGCCGGACTCGACACCATCACCCCCGCCATGGTGCGCCGGGAGATGCAGCGCCTCGACTGGCCGCAGGCGGAGCTCGAGGTCCAGCCGCCGGACGGGCAGACGCTGATCAACTTCGAGACCAACTTCTTCACCGACAACGCCCGCCCCACGACCCAGACCGTCACCCTGCTCGGGCAGCGGGTGACGATCGAGGCGACGCCGAGCGAGTACACGTGGAAGTTCGGGGACGGGGCGGCGCGCACGACGAGCAGCCCGGGCGCGGCGTACCCGGGTCTCGACGTCACGCACGACTACGCCGACCCCGGCCGGGTGTCGCCGAGTGTGGACACCACCTACACCGGCCGCTACCGGATCAACGGCGACGCCTGGCAGCAGGTCCCGGGCAGCCTGACCGTCCCCGGCGACCCGGTCGCGTTGCGGGTCCGTTCGGCGAGCCCCCACCTGGTGGGGACGTACTAGGCGGCGCGGATCCCCAGGAAGGTGCGGGCCTCGTCGGGGGTCATCGGGGTGCGCTGCACGATCGCGGCCAACGAGACGACCCGCTCCACGAGCTGCCGGTTGTGCTCGACCGGCACGCCGCGGGCCAGGGTGAGCACGTCCTCCATGCCGACCCGCAGGTGGCCGCCCTTCGAGAGCGACGCGAGTGCGACCGCCAGCGTGGAGCGTCCGATGCCCGTCGCCGACCACGACGTCACGTCCGCCGGCAGGTCGTGCACGGCGGCGACGAGGGCGTCGGTGGTGCCGTTCATGCCGCCCGGCACGCCCATCACCAGGTCACAGTGGACGCGACCGCCGTACGGCAACCCGTAACGATCGAGCAGCCGGTGCAAGGCATGCACCTGGCCGAGGTCGAACAGCTCGAACTCCGGCACGATCTGCCGCTCCTGGCTGAGCTGGTAGAGCTCGCAGACGAACGGCCACGGGTTCGAGAAGACGTCGTCGCCGAAGTTGGTCGTGCCCATGGTCAGCGAGCAGGAGTCGGGTTCGGCGTCGAGCACCGCGAGCCGCTGGTCCAGCGGATCGTGGACCGAGCCCCCCGTCGACAGCTGCACGACCAGCGACGAGGCCGAGCGCACCGCCGCCACCCACTCGCGCAGCAACCCCGGGTCGAGCGTGGGCCGGTGCTCCGCGTCGCGGACGTGGATGTGGATCATCGCCGCCCCGGCCGCCTCGCACGCGGCCGCCGTCTCGGCGATCTCCTCGGGCGTGGTGGGCAGCTGCGGGCACGACTCCTTCGTCGTCTCCGCGCCGGTCGGCGCGACGGTGACGAGCAGGCGGTCGGCGGGAAGGTCAACACTCACGGCTGAGAGGCTAGCCCCATGCGAGCGGTGGTCCAGCGGGTGCTCTCGGCGTCGGTGACCGTGGACGGTGAGGTGGTCGGCGCCATCGACGAGCCCGGGCTCCTGGTCTACCTCGGCGTCACCCACAGCGACGGCGACCCCGAGATCGCCTGGACGGCCGGCAAGATCCGCGACCTCCGCCTGCTGCGCGAGGAGAAGTCGGTCGCGGAGGTCGGCGCCCCGGTCCTCGTCATCAGCCAGTTCACGGTGTACGGCGACGGCCGCAAGGGCCGGCGACCGACGTGGGTCGCGGCCGCGCCGCAACCGGTCAGCGAGCCGGCGTACGACGCCGTCTGTGATGCCCTGGCACGCGACGGGATCCGCGTGGAGAAGGGTGCGTTCGGCGCCGACATGAGGGTCACCAGCGTCGGCGACGGGCCGGTGACCCTCATCATCGAGACGCCCGGATCTCAGCGGCTGTAGGTGGAGGACACGCCGCGCTCATAGAAGCGCACGTGCAGGTGGTCGTCGTGGTTCGACAGGCTCTGGGTCAGGCCCTCGCTGATCAGCTGCGGGTCGTTGAAGAAGATCAGCTTGACCTGCCCGGTGGCGCGGATCTGCTGGATGAACGCCCGGGTCGCGGCCCGGTCGTAGTCCGCGTCGCGCCACGTGGACGGGTTCGTGCACTGGTCGTTGCCGGTGGTCATCGGGCGGAGGTCGGCGTCCAGCCCGACCTCGTGTGACGCGTGGCCGGCGATGTCACCGCCGTGGATGTGGCTGATGTCGCCCACGGCGACCCGCCCGTACGACGGGGTGACCGCCTGAGAAGCCCGCTGGAGCGCGCTGATCGCGGCGGCGGTGCCCCAGCTCTCGGCGTTGCCGGGCTCGGTGCCGTAGAAGCAGTTGTACGTCGTGCGCGGCGCCTGGAAGTGGCCGAGCAGCTTGCCCCACGTCCCGGAGCCGACGATCGCGTCCTGGGTGAGGCCGTGGTCGGCCTGGAACGCGCGGACCTCGTTCTGGGTGGCCGTGTCGTAGGTCCCGGTGACGGCGATGGCGCTGTTGATCTTCTGGTTCAGCTGGTACTGCAGGGCACGCACGGCGTTGGCGTTGTTGCTCGTCGTCGGTCGAATCGTGACCATCAGCGCCGACCAGGTGGCGGAGCCGACGATGCCGTCGCTGGTCAGGCCGCGGCTGCTCTGGAAGGACCGGACGCTGGAGTCGGTGCCGGGACCGAAGTCGCCGTCGACCCCGGTCGTCACGCCGGCCGCGTTCAGCAGGTACTGGAGCGCCTGCACATCTGCGCCCTCGTCCCCTCGCTCGAGCATGTGGACGCCCTGGTTGTTGACGCCGGTGGCCTGCGCGGCCGGAGCGGTCGCCACCAGGACAGGTGCGGAGATCGTGAGCACGGCGGTCATCACGGCAGCGCCGAGACGGGTTGATCGGAACATGAGAGTTCTCCCAGGGGGGTCGTGCCAGGCGACCCCGATGCCGCCCGACTACCCGTGCACCTTCGTCAGGATCGACCGTCCTCGTCAAGGCCCGCCCGCAGACGCTCGGCGATCTCTGACATGGCGGCACGACCGGAGCGCCCCACACCGACCATGTGGATGAACCCGTGGATCTGGTCGGCGAACCGGTGCATCTCGAGCGGCACGCCGGCCGCGGCGAGCTTGCGCGCGTAGGCCTCGCCCTCGTCGCGCAGCGGGTCGAACCCCGCGGTCGCGACGTACGCCGGAGCCAACCCCTCGGGCAGCTCGGCCAGCAGCGGGGAGACCCGAGGGTCGAGCTCCTCATCCTCGCCCTGCAGGTAGCCGGTGTGTGCGGCGTCCAGGAACTCCTGGGTCAGCACCAGCCGCCGGTTGTAGAGGCGGCGACTCGCGGTCTCGCCGCCCCAGTCCGTGGCGGGATAGATCAGCAGCTGGAAGGCCAGCGGCAGGCCGTCACGGGCGGCCGCGATCGCCACCGCCGCCGCGAGCGTGCCGCCGGCGGAGTCCCCGCCCACCGCCAGCCGGGAGGGGTCCGCGCCGAGCGATGCGGCGTGCTCCACCACCCAGCGGTACGACGCCTCGCAGTCGTCGTGCGCGGCGGGGAACGGCGCCTCCGGCGCGAGCCGGTAGTCGACCGCGAGGACCCGCACCCCGGAGCGCTCGCTCAGGAACCGGCAGGCCGCGTCGTGGGTGTCGAGGTCGCCGTAGACGAATCCGCCACCGTGGAACCACACCAGCATCGGTCCCGGGCTGCTGGCGCCGCGGGGCACGTAGAGCCGACCGGCCCGCTCCCCCACCGGCACCTCGTGCACGGCACCGATCGGTTGCGCGCCGCCGGCCAGCAGGGTCTGCCGGCGAAGCAGTCGCCGGGACTCCGCCACCGGGACCGACCCCAGCTCGGGCTCGCGCTTGAGGCGCATCAGACGCAGCGTGGTCTGCACGTCCGTGGCGAGGGTCTGGCCCTCGCGCCGCAACGGACGGCCGGCGATCACCTGCTGCACCGGTCGGGGCAGACCCAGGATCCCTTGAAGCACCCGGCGCTCGACCTGCCCCACGACGCCCACCCCGGCAACCTACCCGGGGGTCCGCGATCGGACACCCCGCGTTCACCTGTCGGTGAGACACTGACGACATGACCCCGACCGACGACGAACGCAACGCCTCGTCGGCCCCGGAACCCGTCGAGGAGCGGGCGCCGTACGTCCCGGACCCGGCCGCGCTCGAGGCCATCGAGAAGTACGACGACCGCTTCCTGGACCGCGAGATCTCGTGGCTCCAGTTCAACCGGCGCGTGCTGGAGCTGGCCGAGGACCGGAGCATCCCGCTCCTGGAACGGACCCGGTTCCTCGCGATCTTCGCGAGCAACCTGGACGAGTTCTTCATGGTCCGGGTCGCCGGCCTCAAGCGCCGGATCGCGGCGGGGGTGGCGGTCAAGGCCGCCTCCGGGCTGCTCCCCCGGGAGGTGCTCGAGGCGATCTGGGCCGAGACCGGCGCCCTCACCGAGCGTCACGCCACCCTGTTCCGCGAGGAGGTCGTCCCCGAGCTGCTCGATCACGGCATCGAGCTGGTCCGCTGGGACGACCTCGACCGGGACGAGCAGAAGTTCTGCAAGCGGCTCTTCCGGGACCGGGTGTTCCCGGTGCTCACGCCGCTCGCCGTCGATCCGGCCCACCCGTTCCCCTACATCTCGGGTCTCTCGCTCAACCTGGCCGTGCTGGTCCGCAATCCCAAGAGCGGCAAGGAGCACTTCGCTCGGGTGAAGGTGCCGCCCAGCTTCCCGCGCTTCGTCTCGCTCGGGAACCAGCGGTTCGTGCCCCTCGAGGACGTCATCGGGGAGCACCTGCGGCGGCTCTTCCCCGGCATGGAGGTGCTGGAGGCCCACACCTTCCGGGTCACCCGCAACGAGGACGTCGAGGTCGAGGAGGACGACGCCGAGAGCCTGCTCGCGGCACTCGAGAAGGAGCTGCTGCGCCGACGCTTCGGTCCCCCGGTCCGGCTCGAGGTCGAGGCCTCGATCTCCCAGGCCGTGCTCGAGCTGCTCGTCAGCGAGCTGGGTGTCACCCAGGACGAGGTGTTCCGGCTCCCCGGACCGCTCGACCTCACCGGTCTCCACGACATCGCCGACCTGAACCGTGGAAGAGCTCAAGTACCCCGCGTTCATCCCCAGCGCCCACTCCCACTTCGCCGAGGTCGAGTCGGCGGCGCCGGTCGACGTGTTGAAGGTGGCCCAGCGCCACGACGTACTCCTCCACCACCCGTACGACTCGTTCGCCACCAGCGTCCAGCGGTTCATCGAGCAGGCGGCCGCCGACCCGCACGTGCTGGCGATCAAGCAGACGCTCTACCGCACCTCCGGCGACTCGCCCGTGATCGACTCCCTCGTCGACGCCGCCGAAGCGGGCAAGCAGGTGCTGGTCATCGTCGAGATCAAGGCACGCTTCGACGAGCAGGCCAACATCCGCTGGGCGCGCAAGCTGGAGCAGGCCGGCTGCCACGTCGTCTACGGCCTGGTCGGCCTCAAGACCCACTGCAAGCTGGCGATGGTGGTGCGCGACGAGCCCGAGGGCATCCGCCGCTACGTCCACATCGGGACCGGCAACTACAACTCCAAGACCGCCCGGACCTACGAGGACCTCGGCCTGATCACGACCGACGTGGCGATCGGGGACGACATCGCCCACCTCTTCAACAACCTCTCCGGCTACTCCCGCAAGGCGTCGTACGACCAGCTGCTCGTGGCGCCGGACTCCGTGCGCTCCGGCCTGCTCAGCCAGATCTACGCCGAGATCGAGAACGCGCGAGCCGGTCTGCCGGCCGGCATCCGGATCAAGGCCAACTCCGTGGTCGACGAACAGGTCGTGGACGCGCTCTACCTGGCATCGATCGAGGGGGTCAAGGTCGAGGCACTGATCCGAGGCATCTGCGTGCTGCGGCCGGGCGTGCCCGGGCTCTCGGAGAACATCACCGTCCGGTCGGTGCTGGGTCGGTTCCTGGAGCACAGTCGCGTGTACTGGTTCGAGAACGCCGGTACGCCGGCGGCGTGGATCGGCTCGGCCGACCTCATGCACCGCAACCTCGATCGCCGGGTGGAGGTGCTGGTGCGGCTGCCCGGCGAGGATCACGTCGCCGAGGTGAGGGCGATGCTGGACCTGGCCTTCGCCGAGGACACCGCCGCCTGGCTGCTCCAGCCGGACGGCTCGTGGCGCCGCAATCCGGGTGAGATCCACCTCCAGGAAGCCCTCATCGAACGGCAGCGACGGCGACGAGGTTCGGTCTGACGGCTGGACCGGACGGACCGGGACTTGCGCTTCGCGCGGCCCGACCCCCTAGTCTGTGCACGTTCCAATCGGCCTCTCCAGGAGTTCACCGTGGGTTTGAAGTTCCGCCCGGTCGACGCTTCGTTCTACGACCTCTTCTCCGCCTCCGCCGAACACATCCGGCTCGGTGCCGGCCTGCTCGCGGAGATGCTCGCCTCCGGGAGTGACCGCAAGGACGTGGCGCGCCGGATGCGGGAGGCCGAGCACGCGTGCGACGAGACGACCCACGCCATCGTGCGTCGGGTCAACAGCACCTTCGTCACCCCGTTCGACCGCGAGGACATCTACAACCTTGCGTCCGGACTCGACGACGTCATGGACATGATGGACGAGGTCGTGGACCTGATCCTGCTCTACGAGGTGGACGAGCTGCCGGCTGGCTGCTCCGAGCTGGTGGAGGTGATCCAGCGCTGCGCCGAGATCACCAGCGACGCCATGCCGCGGCTGCAGGCGATGAAGGACCTCGACGAGTACTGGATCGAGATCAACCGTCTCGAGAACGCGGGCGACAAGAGCTTCCGCCGTACCCTCGCGAAGCTGTTCAGCGGCGAGTTCGAGGCGCTCGAGGTGCTCAAGCTGAAGGACATCGTGGAGTCGCTCGAAGGTGCGATCGACGCCTTCGAGAAGGTCGCGAACATCGTCGAGCAGATCGCCGTCAAGGAGTCCTGACTCAGGCATGCCTCCCTCCTCTTTGCCCTGCTGCGCGCGGCCCCACGGGCGCCTCGCCGCGTTCTCCTCAGTCGCCGACGCTCCGCGTCGTCTCCCTCGTCCGCCTTGCGAGGCATCCCGTGGATGCCACGCTCGCTACGGGCACGAGTAGGGAGACACGCCCATGGAACTCGCGATCATCATCGCGGTCGTCGTGGTCGCGCTGGTGTTCGACTACACCAACGGCTTCCACGACGCCGCCAACGCCATCGCCACCTCGGTGTCGACCGGTGCGCTGACACCTCGGGTGGCCCTCGCGATGGCTGCCGTCATGAACTTCCTCGGCGCGTTCCTGGGCCAGAAGGTCGCCCAGACCGTCTCCGAGACGATCACTCCGCCGGACGGGACCCAGGGTCTGATCATCGTGATGGCCGGTCTGCTCGGAGCGATCATCTGGAACCTCATCACCTGGTACTACGGCCTCCCCTCCTCGTCCTCACACGCCCTGATCGGCGGCCTGGTCGGCGCCGCGCTCGCGGCCGGCGTCTCGGTCAACTGGGCGGTGGTGGTCGAGAAGGTCGTGATCCCGATGATCCTGTCGCCGCTGTTCGCGTTCAGTGCCGGCTTCGCGGTGATGCTCGCGATCATGTGGATCTTCCGGAACGCGAACCCCTCGAAGGCCAACCGAGGCTTCAAGCTCGCACAGACGATCTCGGCGGCCGCGATGGCGCTCGGCCACGGTCTGCAGGACGCCCAGAAGACGATGGGCGTGATCTTCCTGGCGCTGGTCACCGGAAGCTACGTCGGCGCCGGCGACGACCTCCCGCTCTGGGTGATCATCGCGGCCGCGACCGCGATCTCGCTCGGCACCTACTCCGGCGGCTGGCGGATCATGCGCACCCTCGGTCGTCGGATCATCCACCTCGACCCGCCGCGCGGCTTCGCCGCCGAGTCCGTCGCCGCGTCGGTGCTGTACACCACGGCGTACGTCTTCGAGGCCCCGATCTCCACCACGCACACCATCACCTCCGCGGTGATGGGCGTCGGCGCCACCAAGCGCCTCTCCGCCGTCCGGTGGGGCGTCGCGCGCTCGATCCTGACCGCCTGGGTCCTCACCTTCCCAGCGGCCGGCTTCGCCGCCGCCCTCTGCTACTGGTCCAGCCACCTGATCCTCGAGGGCTCCCTCTGACCTGTCGCTGACCTTCCGGCGGACGTCATGCGGTTCGGTCGCTATGACGCGCGGTTCGTATGACGTCCCGGCCAGCCGGCCGAGGTCAGCGCCTGCTCGATCTGGTCGAAGAAGTCGTCCGCGGCGATGCGCAGCCCGAGCAACGGCAGCCGTAGCACGACCGCGTCGCTCAGGGTGACGTCGTTGTGTCGCAGTGCATCGCCGACGATGTTCTGAGCCCACGAGTGGTGGATCCCGTCGATCTCGACCACGACCCGCCACGCCTCCCAGATCACGTCCAGGTAGTAGGTGCCGTTGCGTCCCCGCCGCAGCACCTGCCGGGTCGGCGGTGGCAGACCGCGCCGTCGGCACTCTCTGGCGAAGTCGAGCTCGCCGAGGGAGCGGACGCCGTCGAGCAGGTCGAGCACGACCGCATGGAGCAGAGCGCGCCTGCGATCGCGCTTCACGCGCAGCATCTCGAGACCCAACTCATCGAGACGTACGACGCTCTGCTGAACCACCATCGTGAGCACGAGAGCCGCCTGAGTGTCCGAGCGGGCCCACAGTCCGGCACGGACCGCCGCTACGGCAGGTCTGCTCCGGGGCACCCCGCCTCCCGGGTCGAGATCGTCCGGCCGCCACCGTCTGGTCTGGCGGATGTCGAGGCCCCTGCCGCGGCGGACCCGGGCGCCCCGCGGCACCGAGACCCGGATCCGGTCGACCTCGAACTTCTTCAGTCCGCCAGCGGTAAGCGCAGACGCACCGTCGAGGAAGGCTCGGGGGCCGGCCTCGAACACCGCGGCCCACTCGCGCGACCGCTCACCCGGGGCCCCGGTGTAGGTGACCAGCGACTGACTGCCGAGCGCCTGCCAGCGCCCGGCCCGGAGGTTGGCGCGCACCTCGGCACGGGTGACGCCGGCGGCGTACAGCTGCCGACGTGAGACGACGCCTGCCTGCGTGGCCGCCAGCCGCTCGACCCGGCGACGGCGCGCCCGGCGCACTCGCGCGGTGTGGGAGTCGTCGTGGCCAGTCATGCGGACCAGACTGCCCGCGCTTCGGGCCGGTTCCGACCCCGCTGACCCCATCTGTGGAGAGCAACCCGCGGAGGTCATACGGTCCGGTCGCTATAGCGACCGGACCGTATGACGTCCGCGGGAAGGCGGAGGGTCGGTCAGCCGAAGCGGCCGGAGATGTAGGCCTCGGTCGAGGCGTGGTCGGGGGTGGCGAACATCTTCTTGGTGGCGTTGAACTCGACGAGGTGGCCGGGTTCGCCGGCGGCCTTGAGGTTGAAGAAGCCGGTCTCGTCGGAGACGCGCGCAGCCTGCTGCATGTTGTGGGTGACGATGACGATCGTGTACTCGGACCTGAGCTCGTGGATCAGGTCCTCGATGGCCGCGGTGGAGATCGGGTCGAGCGCCGAGCACGGCTCGTCCATCAACAGCACCTGCGGTCGTACGGCGATGGCCCGGGCGATGCAGAGTCGCTGCTGCTGACCACCGGAGAGGCCCATCCCGGGCCGGGCGAGGCGGTCCTTGACCTCCGTCCAGAGGTTGGCGGCCCGCAGCGAGCTCTCCACGATGTCGTCGGCCTCGGCCTTCTTCATCCGCTTGGCGTTGAGCTTGTTGCCGGCCAGCACGTTGTCGTAGATCGACATCGTCGGGAACGGGTTGGGCCGCTGGAAGACCATCCCGATCTGGCGACGTACCTCGACCGGGTCGACGTCCGGACCGTAGAGGTCCTGCCCGTCGACGACGACCTTGCCGCGCACCGTGGCGCCCGGGATCACCTCGTGCATCCGGTTGAGCGAACGGAGGAAGGTCGACTTGCCGCAGCCGGAGGGCCCGATGAAGGCGGTGACCGACCGGGCCTTGATGGTCATGGTGACGCCCTCCACGGCGACGAAGTCGCCGTAGCTGATGTCGAGGTCTGAGATGTCGATGCTCTTGGCCATGGGGGTGACTCCTCCGTCAGCGGCCGGTCTTGGGGGCAAAGAAACGGCTGATCAGCCGGGCCAGCAGGTTCAGGCCCATCACGATGGCGATCAGCACCAGCGCGGCGCCCCAGGCGCGTTCGCGCCCGAACTCGGGCGGCACGCCGGGTTGTGTGAACGAGTAGTAGATGAACACCGGCAGCGTCGCCATCCGCTCCGAGAACGCATTGAAGTTCGAGCCGTCGGTGTCACCGGCGATGATCAGCAGCGGCGCGGTCTCGCCCGCGACCCGCGCGATCGCGAGGGTCACGCCGGTCACGATGCCCGCCAGCGAGGTCGGCAGCACCACCTTGGTGATGGTGCGCCACTTCGCGACACCCAGGGCGTACGACGCCTCGCGCAGGTCGTCGGGGACCAGCTTGAGCATCTCCTCGGTCGAGCGGACCACGATCGGGATCATCAGCACCGACAGTGCGATCGAGCCGCCGATGCCCAACCGCACGCCGGGTCCGAAGAAGATCACGAACAGGGCGTAGGCGAACAGGCCGGCGACGATGGAGGGGATCCCGGTCATCACGTCGACCAGGAAGGTGATCACGCGCGCGAGGGGGCGGCCCTTGCCGTACTCGATGAGGTAGATCGCGGCCAGCACACCCACCGGGACCGAGATCACGGTCGCCCACGCGGTGACGATGACGGTGCCGACGATGGCGTGGTAGATCCCGCCGCCCTCGCCGACGACGCTGAACATCGAGTGGGTGAAGAAGGTCGTGGACAGCGCCGGCGCCCCGTTCTTCACCACGGTCCAGACCAAGGTGAAGAGCGGGATCATCGCCAACCCGAAGGCCGCCCAGATCAGGGCGGTGACCAGACGGTCGGTGGACTTGCGCGGGCCCTCCACGGCGCGCGACCAGACCGGGAGCGCGACCAGGAACAGCAGCACCGCCAGCGCCACGGCGGCCACCGGGCTCCAGCCCAGGAGCATCACCGGCAGGGCGGCCGCAGCGAGCGACCCCACGACCACCAGCGCCGGCGCCCAGGTCGGCAGCTGCGGCCGGACCAGGGGGAGCGAGGTGTGCACCTCGGGGGTGCGGCTCTCGGTGGCGGTCATCGACGTCCCTCCTTGGGGATCCCGCGCCCGGCGATGTAGCGGCCGAGGAAGTTCACGATGAACGTGACGATGAAGAGCACCAGGCCGCTGAAGATCAGCACGTTGACATCGAGCCCGGTCGCCTCGGGGAACTTGAGGGCGATGTTGGCCGCGATCGTCGAGGGGTTGACGCTCGAGATCAGGTTGAAGGTGACCACCCCGGTGGCCGACAGCACCACTGCCACCGCCATCGTCTCCCCCAGGGCCCGGCCGAGCCCCAGCATCACCGCGGAGACGATGCCCGAGCGGCCGTACGGGAAGACGGTCATCCGGATCATCTCCCAGCGGGTGGCCCCGAGGGCGAGCGCCGCCTCCTGGTGCAGGGTGGGTGTCTGGGCGAAGATCTCGCGGCAGATCGCGGTGATGATCGGCAACGCCATGATGGCCAGCACGATGCTGGCGGTGAGGATGCTCCGGCCGTTGGCAGGTCCCTCGAAGAACGGCAGGAACCCGAGGTGGTCGGCCAGCCAGCCGTAGCCGCCGTAGATCCGCGGCCCGAGGAAGCCGATCCCCCACAATCCGTAGACGATGCTCGGGACCGCCGCCAGCAGGTCGACCGCGTAGCCGATCGGCTTGGCCAGCCGCCGGGGAGCGTAGTGCGAGATCACCAGTGCGAGAGCGATGCTCAGCGGGGCGGCGATCAGGATCGCCAGGAAGGCCGCGAGCAGGGTGCCGAAGAGCAGCGGCCAGACCAGGACGATGATGTTCTTGCCGTCGAGGTCCTCGGCCGGGGCCGTGATCGCCGGCACGCTCTCGAGCGTGAGGAAGATCGCCACGCCGGCGAGGGCGACCAGGATCGCGATCCCCGCTGCTCGCGCGAGTCCCAGGAACACCACGTCACCGCGGCGTCGTACGACGGGAGCACTGGTGGCTGCCACTGTCACGCTTCGTCCGTCCCTTCCTACGTGGGGTCCAATCTGTCAGACCCCTCTCACACCCCGAACCCCGCCCGCTGTGGCGGGCGGGGTCCTCAGGCTGATGTCACTGACCGGCGGTGATCCCGTCGATGAGCCCCTGCGCCTCGTCGGCGAGCTCGGTCGAGAGCGGTGCCGAACCGGCGTTCTCGGCGGCGGTCTGCTGGCCCTCTTCGCTGACGATGTAGGAGAGGTAGCCCTTGACCAGCTCGGCCTCGTCCGCGTCGTCGTAGCTCGCGCACGCCACCAGGTAGGAGGTCAGCACGATCGGGTAGGCGCCGGCCTCCTCGGTGAGGTAGTCGAGGTCGAAGGCCATCGAGCTCTCCGGGCGACCCTCCACGCGCGGCGAGACTCCCAGGATCTGGGCGGCCGCCGCGGGCGTCGGGCCGGTGAACTCGTCGCCCACGCCGATCAGCGCGGCGCCGAGGTCGCCGGCCTGGCTGGCGTCGGCGTAGCCGATGGTGTTGGTGCCGTTGGACACGGCGGAGACGACACCCGAGGTGCCGTTCGCGCCCTCGCCCGCCTTGATCGGCCACTCGCCGACCTCACCGTGGGGCCAGGCGTCCTCGGCCGCCGTGCCGAGGTAGTTCGTGAAGTTCTCGGTGGTTCCCGACTCGTCGGACCGGTGGACGGCCGTGATCTCGGCGTCGGGGAGGTCGGCGTCGGGGTTGTCCTCGGCGATGGCCGGGTCGTCCCACCGGGTGATCTCGGCGTTGAAGATGCCGCCTGCGACCTCGGGGGACAGGCGCAGCTCGTCGACGCCCTCGACGTTGAAGACGATCGCGATCGGGCTGACGTAGTTGGGGACCTCGATGAAGTCGCCGTCGCAGCGCTTGGTGGCACCCTTGACCTCACCGTCGTCCTCGGAGAGGTAGGAGTCGGTGCCGGTGAACGGGTAGCCCGCGCCGATGAACTGCTCGCGGCCACCGCCGGAGCCGATCGGGTCGTAGTTGACCTGCACGCCGGGGTTGGCGTTCTGGAAGCCGGCGCGCCAGGCGTTCTGGGCGGCCTCCTGCGAGCTCGCACCGCCGCCGCTGAGCGTGCCGCTGAGGGATCCCTCCCCGTCGTTGCTGCCACTCGCGGAGGTTTCGTTCGCCGCCGCACAGCCGGTGAGCGCCAGCGTGAGAGCCGCAATGCCGGGCACGATCGCTCGGCGGAACTGGGTGGTCTTCACTTCGTCTCCTGACCAGGATGTCTGTCCATCTGACACCTCGAAGGTAGGGAGCCGAAGTGTCCGGACCCATGGCTGCCGGTGAACGGAGGGTGAACGAGATCAGGCAGCTTCCCCACAGCGGCCTCCCGCGTGAGAGGGGCGTCACATGAACGGCCCCGGCGCGGGGTTCAGGGGCGGGCGTGGACCTCGGTGCCGATGATCTGCCCCGCGCGGTGGTGCACGATCAGGATCGCGGCCGGCTCCAGCGACGCATCGGGTACGCCGATGACGTCCCAGACCGTCGGGAGCACCGGCCGGTGGGTGCAGATCACCGCACTTTCGGGGCTGGCCAGCAGCTCGTCGACGATCTCGAGGACCGAATCGACGGTGGCCGCCTCCTCGGTGAGACCGGAGCGCTCCTCCAGGTCCCAGCCGGTCGCGTCGGCGTACGGCTCGAGGGTCTGCACGCACCGCGCGCTGGACGAGCTGACGATGCGGGTCGCGTCGTAGACGGCGAGCAGCGCCACCAGACGCTGCGACTGGGCGTGCCCCAGCGCGACCAACGGTCGCTCCGGGTCGGGGAGCGTCCACTGGTTGCGGGAGCGGGCCTTGGCGTGCCGGAGCACGATCATGGCGCGGGTCCGCTTCCGCAGCGGCACCGCCTCGACCAGCGTGGCCCTGTCGAAGTCGTAGGACAGCCGGGCCATCGCGTCGTCGTACCGCAGCCAGCACACCTCGTCGATCTCGTCGTTGACGAGGTAGCCGGACACGTCGGAGTCGCCCACCACCCAGCCGACCCAGTAGTGGACCGTCTTGCCCCGTCCGGCGGCCAGGTAGCGCTGGCGCGTCAGCGGCGGGCCGAGCCGGACGTGCAGACCGGTCTCCTCGGCCACCTCGCGCACGGCCGCAACGGGGGCCAGCTCGCCCGGGTCGAGCTTCCCCTTGGGGAACGACCAGTCGTCGTAGCGGGGACGGTGCACGAGCAGCACCTCACGACCGGGGCGGAAGACGACGGCGCCGGCGGCGACCACGTCTGTGCGCTGTGGCATGGGGCTAGTCTCACATCACTCGTGCCGAGAAGGAGGTGGGCGTGCGCAAGCACCTGGCACTGGCCATCGCCGTGGTGGCCGCGCTCGCCCTGCTCGTGGTCGGCCTGCAGTGGTGGCAGGGCCTGCGCATGAACGAGTTCGAGCGGGCGATGTCGGTCGCGCCCGCAGACGCACAGCGCCTGACCTGGACCCACTGGGCCGAGGTCCGTCGGACGGTCGGCGTGGATCTCGACGCGGAGTCACCCGCCTCGGACGTCGAGCAGTTCCTCGCCGACGCGTTCGAGGACGACCTCACGTCCATGTCCGCGCTGCCCGAGTCGACGCCGACGATGCACGAGGAGTTCGGCTTCTCCCCCGCCACGCTCGAGTGGGAGCTGCTCAGCCAGTCCGAATCGGGAGCCGTGGTGCTGATGCGGTTGCCCGAGGGGAGCGACTTCGAGGACGTCGAAGGCACCCTCGAGCGACTCGGCTACCAGCGCCCCGACGAGGAGACCGGCGTGTGGGACGGCGGCATCGACCTGCTGCCGGCCATCGGAACGCTGACGCCGGAGCTCCAGTACATCGCCATCGACGCCGACCAGCGACTCGTGGTGGCGTCGGACACCGAGCGCTACCTCGGCCAGGCGATGGAGACCGTCACCGGTCGATCCGACTCGGTCGACGGCCTCGACGGGGTCCTCGACGTGCTCGGTGAGCCGCTCGCCGCCGCCGTGTACGACGGGCCGCTGGCGTGCCGCTCGTTGGCGATGGGGTCGGCCGACGCCGCCGACCAGGACCAGGCCGACCAGCTGATCACCGCCGCGGGCGAGGTCAACCCGCTGACCGGGTTCGCCATGGCCATCCGACCCGGGCTCGACCTCCGGGTTGCGATGTCGTTCGAGAACGACGACCAGGCCAGAGCCAACGCCGATTCCCGGGCGAAGCTCGCGAGCGGGCCTGCCCCCGGACAGGGCGGCGACTTCTCGAGCCGCTTCCAGTTGGGCACCGTCAGCGCCGACGGCACCGTGGTGACGATGGAGCTCGAGCCCGCAGCGGGCGAGTACATCCTGTCCGACCTCACCAGCGGGCCGGTGCTCTTCGCGACCTGTTGATCGCTCGGTTGCGTCAGCCGAAGTCACCGGGCAGAGGGGTGACGCCGAGGATCCGATCGATCTCGGCACTGCTGAGATGTTCCTCAGCCTCGCTCGCGGCGATGATGAGATTGGTGGTGAGTTCCACCTCGCCCAGGAGGTCGGCGTCCTCGAGCGTCACGTCGAATTGGTCGTGCACAGCCGTGTCCCCTCCCCCCCAGTGTCATGGTCCCGCTCCCAGGTCAACGATGCCCGAACCCGGGATGTTCCAAACCAGTTATCACCCAAATTTTCCGATCTCCATGAGGCGGTAACGACACGAGACCCCATCCGTGCCGGATGGGGCCTCGCTGAGACTGATCAGGTGCTGATCAGAGGGGTCGGACGTTCTCCGCCTGCGGGCCCTTGGGGCTCTGCTGGACGTCGAACTCCACCTTCTGGTTCTCGTCCAGGGACTTGTAGCCCTGGGTGACGATCGCCGAGTAGTGCACGAAGACGTCGTCGCCGCCGTCCTCCTGCGCGATGAAGCCGAAGCCCTTCTCGGCGTTGAACCACTTCACGGTGCCTTGAGCCATGTGCTCGATACTCCTGTTTTCGGAACGAGAGCCGCCAGGTCGGCGACCCACACCAAGGTGCGGTGACACGTCGCTCCTACTTGCGTGGCTGGCAGACACACTCGTGAAACGCCGTCGGATCACAAACTCCGCGGGCGTCATACCTGCTGGAACTTGCACCTGTTGCACGTCCGAGCGTATCAATCGGCGCCGGGAACGGAAGGACCGACGGCCCGGTTTTCTCAGCCGCGGTGTGTGCGCAGTCGGCCGGCCCCGGCCGGCCCTGACTGCAGAGTCCTGCACTGCACGTACCTGAGGCAACGGTCGCGTGACCGAAGTGCTCTGAACGTCGTTGGACCGGGGTCAGGTCGCCTCTCGGGCGGCACATCAGGCAGAAGGACACTCATGCGTTCACGCATCACGACCCTCGCGGTCGCAGCAGCCCTGGGCCTCACGGCCTCCACCATGACGGCGACGACCGCCTCGGTCCCGGACACGTCGGTCACCTCCGCGACCGGCCACTACATCGTGGTGCTCGAGGACGGCGCGGCGTCACGCACCGTCGCCGCGGCCCACGCGGACCGCTTCGGCTTCGAGCTGGGCCACGTGTACACCTCGGCCCTCCAGGGATACTCGGCCGCGATGAGCGCCGAGACCGCCGCCGTGCTCGAGGCGTTGCCCGGTGTCGACTGGGTCCAGACCGACGCGCCGGTGGCCGCGACCGCGCAGACCACCCCGACCGGCATCAACCGGGTCGACGCCGACCTCAGCCCCACCGCCGCCATCAACGGCGTGGACCAGCGGGTCAACGTCGACGTGGCCGTCATCGACACCGGTGTCGACCTCGACCACCCGGACCTCAACGTCTACCGGGCCGGGGCGCGCAACTGCTCCCTCTTCGGCCTCTCCGCCGACGAC
Source organism: uncultured Actinomycetota bacterium (assembly GCA_963806945.1). Classification (GTDB taxonomy): domain Bacteria; phylum Actinomycetota; class Actinomycetes; order Propionibacteriales; family Nocardioidaceae; genus Nocardioides. The sequence goes on along the minus strand of CAWDZH010000007.1, from coordinate 437,874 downwards.
GACCACGGTCACGGCTCCCACGTCGCGGGCACCGTCGGCGCACTCGACAACACGACCGGAGTCGTCGGCGTCGCTCCGGGCGCCCGGATCTGGCCGGTCAAGGTGCTCAGCGCCGTGGGCACCGGGCTCAACTCCGACGTGATCTGCGGCATCGACTACGTCGCGGCGAACGCCGACAAGATCGAGGTCGCCAACATGAGCCTGGGCGGCGGCGGTTCGGACGACGGCAACTGCGGCAACAGCAACAACGACGCGATGCACAAGTCGATCTGCAAGGCCGTCGCCAACGGCATCACCTTCGTGGTGGCCGCCGGAAACGACTCGGAGGACGCCAAGAACTCCACTCCGGCCGCCTACGACGAGGTCGTGACCGTGAGCGCGCTGGCCGACTTCAACGGCCAGCCCGGCGGCGGTGCCCCGTCGACCTGCCGCGCGGACCAGGACGACACCTTCGCGTCGTTCTCCAACTACGGCGCGGACGTCGACCTGATCGCTCCCGGCGTGTGCATCCTCAGCACCCACATGGCCGGTGGCTACACCACGATGTCGGGTACGTCGATGGCCGCTCCGCACGTCGCCGGCGGTGCCGCGCTGTACGCCGCCACGCACGCCGGCGCGACGCCGGCGCAGGTGAAGAGCGGGCTGATCGGGTCCGGCACCACCAACTGGAACAACTCCGACGACCCGGACAACATCAAGGAGAAGCTGCTCAACGTCTCGACGTACTGACACCACTCCGAACGCCGCCCGGTCCCGAAACTGCACGGGGTCGGGCGGCGCCATGTCCGGCTGCGATAATGGCGCGGGCCCTCGGGCCTGCGGGCCCTTAGCTCAATTGGCAGAGCTCCGGACTTTTAATCCGTTGGTTGTGGGTTCGAGTCCCACAGGGCCTACGACAGAGCTCCGTTGACCTGGGCAACACGTCGACGGGGATGGGTGGCAAGTGATCCCGCGTCCTGCGTCATCTCCCGGCGGGCCTACTGGTCTAGACCTGTACGTAACCCGGCGCGCGGGTGACGCGTTGTCGTGGCATGACCATCACGACCGGGCACGAAGCCCGCGAGTCCTCGCTGGAGGCGAACATGTCGACCGCAATAGACTGACGCAGACGTCAGGGCACCAGCCAGAACGGGCTGGTGTAGGCGATGCCGTGCGCATTGCCCGGGTGCCCCGCGGGGCCGGGCGTGGCGTTCGGCGCCGCCGGATCTGCCACGCGCAGCACCACCCAGTCGCCGTCGGTCAGGTCGAGCGGCACCGTGAGCACGACCAGCCCGCCCACGGTGAAGTCGTGGAGCGCCACGACCTCGGGAACCTCAGGACCGGGGCGGAGCACCTGGAGCTGAAGCGTCCGCCCCAGCCAGGTCTCGTCGCGGGCAAGGTCGAGGGTGAAGGTGACGTCGGCCCGGGTCATCGACAGGTCCGACCCCATGGGTACGGCGGGAGCCCCGCCGACCGAGGCGGTCGCGTCGATCCGCAGCCCCGACGTGCGGGTCGCGAAGAAGCGACGCGAGAGCATCGCGGCCTTGACGCCGGCGCGGGTGTGATCGGCGACCCACAGACCGGTGCGGCCCTTGCCCTCCGGCTCACCCCAATCGGCGCCGTGCTCGTCGGTCACGCCGGTCAGTCCGGTGCGCCAGCCGGCGTTCAGACAGGCCACCAACGGTGAGGTCCGCCCGTCGGCGTACCCCTCGAAGAGGTAGTCGTCGCGCCGGTTGAACATCTCCAGGGAGACGATCCTGTCGCGCAACCGTGGGTCGAACCGGAACTCCTCGAACCGGCCCGGCTCCCGCCCGGGATGGTTGAAGCCCGCGATCCCGTCGGCACCTCCGTCGAGCACCAGCCCCGGCTCGCGGCGAAGCCACTCCAGGAACGGCGCCATCAACCCGGCCTGGAGCACGTCGACGTAGTGCTCGCTGAACCAGACGTTGACGTGGCCCAGCAACGGGTTGGACCACTCGAAGCCGCGGATCGCGGTGAACGAGCCGTCCTGGTTCGCGGCGTCGGCGAGGCCGCGGGTCCGGTCCCAGCCGTTCGGAGTCAGCCCGGCGGCCTGGTGGTAGTCGGGCGGCAGCGCGTCGGTGACGAGGTCGCCGAGCGCGTTGTCGGAGTACGTCGCATGGTCGGTCAGGGCCGCCACGTCGAGCCCCGCCGCGCGCATCGAGTCGAAGGCCAGCGCCGGGTCGCCGTCCCCGTCGGAGAGCAGGGTGTGGTTGTGGAGGTCGGCGTGCACCAGCGTCGTCCCGCCGCTGATGCGCGATCGCCGGGACGCGCCGGTGGCCAACCGCGGACCGGGCCGGGCGACCGCGGTGTCGGGCGAGGCGAGCCCGGCGATCAGCAGCCCCGCCCCGGCGGAGGCGAGCGCCTGGCGGCGGGTGAAGGGTCGGATCGGGCTCTGTCCGTGAGGGTGGCCGTCGCACATGCCCTGCTCAACGGCCCACGGACCGCGAGGTCACCCGGTCAGGTCGAACCAGTAGCGCAGCTTCACCCCGCGACGGTCCTCGAACCGGCCACCGGCGCGCTCGATGGTCAGCCGTGAGGGGACGTTGTCGTGGTCGCAGGTCACCAGCGCCCGGTCGATCCCGAGTCGCCGCGCCTCGTCGAGCGCCACCACCAGCGCGCGGGTCGCGTGTCCCTCCCGGCGGCGACTCGGCCGGATGCCGTAGCCGATGTGACCGCCCTCCTCGAGCAGGAAGTCGTTGAGCCGGTGCCTGATCGCGAGGTAGCCCAGGAACTCGTCATCCTCGGCGATCCAGAAGTAGGTGCAGTGCACCCAGTCGGGACGGAGAACCGTGGCCGGGTCGGCCTCAGCGAGCAGCCGCTCGATCTCGGACGCCAGGGCACCGCGACCGAGATCGGTGGTGTCGAGGTCCCACAGCCCGCTGCCGTGCATCGTCGACCCGTCGGCCTCGAACTCCCGGACGGCCGTCGCCCACGACGTGTGGAAGCGGAGGTCGGGTCGGGCGAGCTCGGTCATGGCGCGACCCCATCACGGACCACGAAGTTCGACCAGCCATTTCCGCCCGCCGAGCCCTCAACGGTCGCTGTGCACCCCACGGGAACCGGTGTCGGTGAGCCGTGCCTCCTCGGCCGCTCGTGCCTCGAGCTCGGCGCGCCGGGTCTCCTGGATCATCGACTGCGCCGCGTCGTACGCGCCGGGCTCGGAGACCAGGTCGGTGGCGCCGTGCTGAAGGCGGGCGAGGGCCGAGCGGGCAAAGATCTGCTGCTCGGTGGTGGTGCGTTCCGAACGTCCCCGGCCGAGGAACGAGACGGCCCAGTGGAGCAGCGCGGTCAGCCGGCTCTTGAAGCCCGTGATGTAGATCAGGTGCAGCGCGAGCCACATCAGCCACGCGATCACGCCCGTGAATCGCAGTCGACCGATCATGGCAACCGCCTTGAAGCGGCTGATGATCGCCATCGACCCCTTGTCGAAGTACTTGAACGCGGGCTGCGGCGCCTTGCCCTTCAGCCGGCCGTCGATCTCCTTGGCGGCGTACTTGGCGCCCTGGATCGCGACCTGCGCGACCCCCGGGAGGTTGTCGAGGGCGATCATGTCGCCGACGACGAAGACCTCAGGGTGCCCGGGGAGGGTGAGGTCGGGGTTGACGGCGATCCGGCCGGCGCGGTCCAGCGGGGCGCCGGTCTGTTCGGACAGGGTCTGGGCCAAAGGATTCGCCTGGACGCCTGCCGCCCAGATCTTGGTGACCGCGTTGACCCGTTCAGTGCGACCGTCCTTGAACTTCACCTCGATGCCGCGCTCGTCGACATTGGTCACCATGGCGCCGAGCAGGACCTCGACACCCAGCTTCTCGAGCTCCTTCTGGGTCGCTGCGCCGAGCTTGGCACCGAAGGGCGGGAGCACCTGCGGCGCCGCATCCACGAGGAGCACTCGCGCGGTGTGGGTCTGGATGGCCCGGAAGTCCTTGCGGAGCGTGCGCCGGGAGAGCTCGGCGATCTGGCCGGCCATCTCGACGCCGGTGGGTCCTGCCCCGACCACGACGAACGTGAGGTGATGGTCGACATCGTCGCCGCGGCTGGCGCCCAGCTCGGCCATCTCGAAGGCGCCGAAGATCCTGCCGCGCAGTTCGAGCGCGTCGTCGATGCTCTTCATCCCGGGGGCGAACTCGGCGAAGTGGTCGTTGCCGAAGTAGGACTGCGCGGCACCGGCAGCCACCAGGAGCGTGTCGTACGCCGTCTCCGTGGGACGACCGAGCACCGTGGAGGTGACGACCCTGCGCTCCAGATCGATCTCGCGGATCTCGCCCAGCAGTACCTGCACGTTCTTCTGGCTGCTCAGCACCTCACGGGTCGGCGGTGCGATCTCGCCCTCGGAGAGGATCCCGGTCGCCACCTGGTAGAGCAACGGCTGGAAGAGATGGTGGGTGGTCTTGGCGATCATGGTGACGTCGACGTCGGACCTGCGTAGCGCCTTGGTCCCGAAAAGCCCGCCGAAGCCCGATCCGATCACGACGACCCGGTGTCGCGGAGCTGCTCCCTGCTCATGTGCCATGCAGCCATTGTCCCGCGCCGAGCCGGAACTTCCCAGCATCGCCCACTGGCTGGTTGCTCTGGAGCCCGGCCCGGAATCGTCACTTCCTCGCCTTCGGTCGTGGAAGGTGGGAGGTTTGGTGGACCCGCGAACGGGGTAGGCCTACCCCAACAGCAATTTCCACGACGAGATCTGGGGGTTGATCGTGCCGTTCAACCGGCCCGCCCTGACCGTGGGATCCGGCGCGCGCAGCGTCCAGCAGGCCCGCCGCTGGGTCGTGGAGACGATCAAGGAGCTCGGACGCCCCGAGCTCGTCGAGACCACCGAGCTCGGGGTGTCCGAGCTGGTGACCAATGCCGTCCTCCACGCGGATGCGCCCATCGAGGTCCGGGTCCGCGGGACCCGCCTCCACCCGCGGATCGAGGTGCGCGACAGCACCGTGGAACCGCCGGTCCTGCCGGCGCCCGGTCGCATCGAGAGCGACGCCTTCGACCTCGACGAGACGGTCCTCCTCGTCACCTTCGGCCGAGGGCTCGACATCGTGTCGCGGTGCGCCGACGCCTGGGGCGCCGAGCTCGAAGAGGGCGGCAAGGTCGTCTGGTTCGCTCCGTCGCTCCAGCCTCGAGACACCGGGGTTCCCGGCACCCTCACCGGCAACGTCGAGACCCCACCACCGACTCCGCGCGCCGACGCCCACCCGTTCCGGTTGCTGGGCGTTCCGCACGGCAGCCTGGAGGACTTCCAGCGGCACTACCAGGAGCTGCGGCGCGAGGTCCGGCTCCTGGCCCTGGCCCATCAACGCGAGTACCCGCTGGCCAAGACCTTGTCCGACCTCTTCGGCTCGATGCAACGCGAGCTCCGCGTGGGCCTGGACGTCCACCCGCCACACGCTGGTCCCGACGGCACCGCCGACCTCACCATCCGCCTCTCCCCGGCAGGTGCCGAGACCATGGGCCGCTTCGTGGAGCTGCTCGACTTCGCCGACGAGTTCTGTTCCCGCGAACGGATGTTGTCGCTCGCGCGAACCCCAGGGCAGCGGGCGTTCCAGACCTGGTTCCTCACCGAGTTCGTGCGTCAGCAGGCCGGCCGGGCGCCGCAGCCGTGGACCACCGCGTCCGCCCACCGGGCTCAGGCGTAGCCCAGCTCGTCGAGACGATCGTCGTCGATCCCGAAGTGGTGGGCGACCTCGTGGACCACGGTCACCCGGACCTCCTCGACCAGCTGCTCGGCGTCGTGGCAGTAGGCGAGCAGCGGCCGCCGGAACACGAAGATCCGGTCAGGCAGCTCCAGCGGCGCACCGCCGTCACGATCGGTCAAGGCCACGCCGTCGTAGAGCCCCAGCAGGTCAGGGTCATCAGGAGGCGCGTCGTCCTCCACGATCACCGCGACGTTGCGCACCAACGCAGCGATCTCGTCGGGGATGGCCTCGAGGGCGTTCTCGACGAGGCGCTCGAACTCCGCGCGCTCCATCTCCACCGACACGTCTCCAGCGTACGGCGGGAACAAGCTCGTCCCCGAAACGCACGAACACCCCGGACCTGATCGGTCCGGGGTGTCTGTGACTGGTCCTCTGGCGACCCCGACGGGACTCGAACCCGCGGCCTCCGCCGTGACAGGGCGGCGCGCTAACCAACTGCGCTACGGGGCCATGATGTGTCGCTGTGCCTCACTGTGCGAAGCGGTGGAACTGTAACCCATCGTCGGCGCCGCCTCACAATCGAGGTGGACCCACTCGGGCAGCACCCCCAACGGGATTCGAACCCGTGCTACCGCCGTGAAAGGGCGGGGTCCTGGGCCGCTAGACGATGGGGGCCGGACTGCCGGACAAGCATAGGGGCGGGGCCTCGGCGCTTCCCAATCCACCGGCCCCGTTTTCATCGCTTCGCCGGCCCTCCGGTATGGTTCCGAACACTTCGCAGGAAGCCCGGCCAGGTAGCTCAGTTGGTACGAGCGATCGACTGAAAATCGATAGGTCGGCGGTTCGACCCCGCCCCTGGCCACTCGTCGCCGCGCATCACGATCTAGCGCTGGAGACGGTCTCGCAGTGCCTGACCCACCGCGGCATCGTCGTACACCTCGACCTCGACGCGGCAGCGGGGCCCCCACCTGTCGTGACGCATGAGAGCGATCTCCACGAATCCGGCCTTCGTCACCGCCTTGCGGGACGGCACGTTCTCGACCGCGACCTTGGTGATCATCGAGTCGAGTCCCGGCTCCTGCTCGAGATAGGCCGCCAGGTTCGTCCACGCGGCCGGCGCCAGCCCACGACCGCGGTAGTCGGGTGACGTGATCGAGTCCTCCAGGCAGACGGTCGCCGAGGGAAGCTCCAGCCGTCCGCCGCGCGCTGCGAGCATCTGCGACTCACCGCGCTGGATGAAGCACGTGAACGCGGGTGTGTCGCCATCCATGACGAACCAGAGGTCGTGGCCGCTCCGAATGCATTCGGCGACCAGCTCCGGGTGCCGGCCGAAGGCACCGAGCAGCGCGGCATCGGACACCCGCGCTCGCCGCAGCTCCAAGTCGTCCAGCGGCCGGACCAGCTGGGCAGCGCCCTCGAGCCGGAGCTCGTACCAGACGTGCTCCTCGTGGAGGCGCACGTGCCGCCGGGTGCGCTCCACCACCTTCCGGGCGACACCGACGACTCCATGCTCGTTCAGCGCCTCCCGGACGCGGGTCATCGCAACTGCCATGGCCCGAAGGTACGTGGTGCCGTGACGTCGCCACGCGCATTCGGGCCCAAAGCTGTGCCGAGACCCCGGTCTACCCGAAACGCACGTGCAGAGCAGGTGATACAGGGGATGATGGGGACTCCCCCCAGGAAGGACGGTCGTGATCGCGGAATCGGAGCTGTACCGGAAGCTGGTCGAAGCCAGCACCGACGGCCTGTGGCTGCTCGACGGCGACGGCAAGACGCTCCTCTCCAACCCGCGCATGGCCGAGCTGCTCGGACGCACGCCGGAGCAGATGGAGGGCCTCTCGGCCTTCGACGTCCACGACGACGCCGGCAAGGTCCAGTTCGCCGGTCACATGGAACGCGCGCGGGCCGGCGAGCCGGGCCACGACGACATCGAGACGATGTATCTGCGCCTCGACGGCACCCCGATCTGGTTGCTGGCCAGCTACCGGCCGATCCTCGCCGACGACGGCTCGACCCTCGGATTCCTGCACCGCTTCTCCGACTACACCGACCTGCGCCGCCTCATCGAGACCCTGGAGCGGCGGGAGCAGCAGCTCGCGACCGCTCAGGCGATCGCGAAGATCGGAAGCTGGGAGTGGGACGTCGTCCAGGACCGCACCCTCTGGTCCGACGAGCTCTTCCGGCTCTACGGGATCGATCCGGCGCAGTTCGGCGGCGACTACGAGGCGTTCCTCGAGTTCATCCACCCCGAGGACCGCGACCACGTGCGGAACGCCGTGGCGTCGACGTACGACGGTCCGGACGAGTTCGAGTGGACCGCACGCGTGATCCGGGGCGACGGCGAGCAGCGGTGGTGCCGCGGCCTGGGTCGGGTCGAGCGAGCCCCCGACGGCCAGCCGATCCGGATGAACGGGACCGATCAGGACATCACCGCGCAGGTGCAGGCTGACCAGGAGATCGCGGCGTCCACCCGACGGCTGGCGCTGCTCCGCCAGGTCGCGGAGGCCGCCAACCGTTCGGCGAGCCTGGTGGAGACGCTCGTCCTCGCCTCTGAGGAGCTCACCGACGCACCCGGGTGGGCGCCGGTCGCCGTGTTCCTGGTCGGCGACGACGGACTCGACCCGGTCCCGCGGCCGTTGGGCGCGGCGGACCAGCCGGGGTGGCAGCAACCCGATCCGGAGCTGGCCCTGGCGGCGCACCGGTCCGGGCAGCTGGAGCACGAGCCGATCGTCGGTCGCGAGGACACCCACAGCCTGGTGGCTTTCCCGGTCCGTCACCACGGCGGTGTCGCGTGCGTCATCCAGCTCGTCGGCGACGAGGTCCCGCTGGACGCGAACTCGCGCGACCTCATCGACCAGATCGCCACCCAGCTGGGCCGGGTCGCGGAGCGGGAGCGCGCCGCCGCCGAGCTTGCCGAGGCGCGCGACCAGGCCATGGAGGCGTCGCGGCTGAAGTCGGAGTTCCTGGCCACGATGAGTCACGAGATCCGGACCCCGATGAACGGGGTCATCGGCCTCACCGATCTCCTGCTCCGGACCCAGCTCGACGACCAGCAGCGCCGCCTGGCCGACGCACTGCACGGCGCCGGTTCGACACTCCGGGGGATCATCAACGACATTCTCGACCTCTCGAAGATCGAGGCCGGGAAGCTGGAGCTGGAGGTCGTCGACTTCGAGGTCCGTCCGGTGATCGAGCAGGCGGTGCGGCTGTTGCGCGGCCTGGCCGACGACCGTGGCCTCGCCCTGACCCTGACGGTCACGCCACGAGTGCCGGCCTACGTCCGGGGCGACGCCGTGCGGTGGGAGCAGGTCCTCAGCAACCTGGTCTCCAATGCCGTCAAGTTCACCGACCGCGGCTCGGTGGCGGTGACGGTCGACCTGGCCGAGCGCACTCGGGGCGGAGTGGTGCTGGAGGTGACCGTCCAGGACACCGGCTCCGGCATCCCCCTCGACGCCCAGCAGCGGCTCTTCGACGCCTTCACCCAGGCCGACCCGTCCACCACCCGACGCCATGGCGGCACCGGGCTGGGACTGACCATCGCCCGCCAACTGGTCGAGGCGCTCGGCGGCCGTCTCAGCCTCGAGAGCGAGGTCGGCAAGGGCAGCACCTTCGGCTTCACCGCCGCCTTCGGCACCGCCGAGGGCGCCGTCCGCCACGAGCCCAGCCCCACCGTCCCCTCGGGTTCGGTCGACACTTCCAGTGGTCGGGTTCTGGTGGTCGAGGACAACCAGATCAACCAGATGGTGGCCGTGGGCCTCCTGGAGGGCGCGGGCTACGTGACCGAGGTGGTCGAGGACGGCGTGGAGGCGGTCGCAGCCCTCACGGGTGATCACGGCTTCGACGCGGTGCTGATGGACTGCCGCATGCCGCGGATGGACGGCTACGCGGCGACCAGGAGGGTCCGCGCACAAGAATCGCCCGAGCGTCGGGTGCCGATCATCGCGATGACCGCGTCCGCACTCGAGGGCGAGCGGGAGCGCTGCCTGGACAGCGGCATGGACGACTTCCTGACCAAGCCTGTCGACTCCGCACGGCTGCGGCGGGTGTTGCAGCACTGGATCAACAACCCCGATGACGGGCCGGTGCCGATCGCGCGCGACGAAGCGGACGCAGCCGCCACCCCACCGGTCCCGCTCGATCGGCCCGCCCACCCCGACGTGGTCGACGTGTCCAGGGTCGAGATGCTGCACGAGATGGTCAAGGACGGGGTGAGCCTCTTCCAGCGCAGCTCCGGGAACTTCATCGCCCACGCGCAGGACCACATCGCCGCGATCCATCAGGCCGTCAAGCAAGGGGACGCCGAGGAGTTGATGGCCTCCGCGCACAAGCTCAAGGGGAGCGCGTTGAACCTCGGGCTCCCCCGGGTCGGCGCCGCGGCCTTCGAGCTCGAGGAGCGCGGCCGCACCGCCGCGCTGGAGGGCAGCACGGCCGGGCTCGCCGCTCTCACCCGGGAGATCGGGCTGGCTCTGGTCGCGCTCGAGCGCGAACGCGCCGCGCGCACCTGACGAAGACTCCTGGCTTGCCCCGGGAGCGTCCTAGGCTGGTCGCAGCGCCTGCGCCACCCCTGCGGTCGCCGCCCGCGTCACCCATCCTCGTGACGCCCGAGAGAAAGCAGCCAGCCATGCCCACCACCACGGCCGACGTCTTCGAGCTCGGCGCCGACCACGAACAGGTCGTCTTCGCCCAGGACCCCGCCTCCGGTTTGCGTGCCATCATCGCGATCCACTCGACGGCCCTCGGCCCCGCGCTCGGTGGCACCCGGTTCCATCCCTACGCCTCCACCGCAGACGCGGTCCGCGACGTGCTCAACCTCTCACGAGGGATGTCCTACAAGGCGGCGCTGGCCGGTCTCGACCTGGGCGGAGGCAAGGCGGTGATCATCGGCGATCCTGCGCTGGCCAAGACCGAGGCGCTGCTGCGCGCCTACGGCCGGTTCGTGCAGTCGCTGCACGGGCGCTACTACACCGCCTGCGACGTGGGCACCGACAGTCACGACATGGACCAGATCGCACGCGAATCCGACTACGTCACCGGGCGCACCGTCGCCCATGGTGGCGCCGGCGACAGCTCCGTGCTCACGGCATACGGGGTGTTCCAGGGCATGCGGGCCAGCGCGGAGGCGGTCTGGGGCGCGCCGACGCTGGCTGGACGCACCGTGGGGGTGGCCGGCGTGGGAAAGGTGGGTCACCATCTCGTGCGCCACCTGGTCGAGGACGGCGCGGAGGTTGTCGTCACTGACGTGGACCAGCGCGCGGTGCAGCGGGTCGAGTCCGAGCACCCCGAGGTCCGGGCGGTCACCGACAACGACGCGCTCGTGGCGAGCCGGCTCGACGTCTACGCGCCGTGCGCCCTCGGTGGCGCCCTGAACGATGACGTCGTCGAGATGCTGTCGGCGGTCATCGTCTGCGGCGCTGCCAACAACCAGCTGGCCCACCCGGGCGTCGAGAAGCGGCTCGAGGAGCGTGGCATCCTCTACGCGCCCGACTACTGCGTGAACTCCGGCGGTCTGATCCAGGTCGCCGACGAGCTGGAGGGCTTCTCCTTCGAGCGCGCCCACCAGCGCGCTTCGGGGATCCTCGAGACCACTCGCTCGGTCTTCGCCGCCGCGCGCCGCGACCAGGTGCCGCCGGCCGTGGCCGCCGACCGGCTCGCCGAGCAGCGGATGCGCGCCGTGGGTCGGCCCCGTGGCATCTGGCTCAAGTCCTGAGCAGGCTCAGGTCCTGAGCGGTGCGGCGGGACCTGAGGGCCCCGTCGTCGTGCGTCGGGTCAGTCCGGGTCCGGACGGGCGTAGTCAGCCCACTGGTCGTCAGGATCCTCGGCCCGCTCGGGCGGGCGATCCTCCTCGCCGTGGAGCTCGCGCGCCAGCGCCCCGAAGTCCGTCTCGTGGGTCTGGTACTTCAGGTCGCGTGCGACCTTTGTCTGCTTAGCCTTGGCTCGGCCGCGCCCCATAGGGTCAGCCCCCTCGCACACTGGGCCGGGTCGCCGGTGGGCCTCACCGTGACGCCGGTCTGATCGGTCTGGTTTCTCGTGGGCCTAACGCTACCTGTTGGCTGGCTGTTCCCGCACACCCACTCCGGTAATCGGCAGGTTAGTGACACCTGCGACTCGCCGGGAAGGGGATCACCAGCCTGGGTGCTGACCCACCAGCCGGACCTCACCGGACCCGGCGGTGACCTCGCCGACCACCCAGGCATCGACGCCGTGCTCGGCGAGCAGCGACACCGCGGCCCCGGCATCGGGCGGCGAGACCAGCGCGACCATGCCCACTCCACAGTTGAGGGTGCGCTCCAGGTCGGCCTGGGGCACCTGGCCGACGCTCCGCACGAGGTCGAAGATCGGAGCGGGTCGCCAGGTGCCGCGCTCGAGGGTCGCGTCGAGCTCGGCCGGCATCACCCGGGCGAGGTTGGCGGCCAACCCGCCTCCGGTGATGTGCGACATCGCATGGGTGCGGGTGCCCTCCGCGAGCGCCAGACACGCCTTGGCGTAGATCCGGGTCGGCTCGAGCAGCTCCTCCCCCAGGGTCCGGGAGAGATCGTCGACGTGGCGCTCGAGGGACCAGCCGCCCTGACCCAGGAGCACGTGGCGTACGAGCGAGTAGCCGTTGGAGTGGAGTCCGCTCGAAGCCATGGCGACGACCGCGTCGCCCGGGCGGACCCGGCCCGGGCCCAGCAGCCGATCGGCCTCCACCACGCCGGTCGTGGCTCCGGCGACGTCGTACTCATCCTGGCCGAGGAGCCCCGGGTGCTCGGCGGTCTCGCCGCCGATCAGGGCACAACCGGCCTCGATGCACGCCTCGGCGATGCCCTTCACGATGGCCGCGATCCGCTCGGGAACGACCCGGCCTGTCGCGATGTAGTCGGTGAGGAAGAGCGGTTCCGCCCCGCAGACGACCAGGTCGTCGACAAGCATGCCGACCAGGTCGAAGCCGATGGTGTCGTGCTTGTCCAGCGCCTGCGCGATCGCCACCTTGGTGCCGACTCCGTCGGCCGACGTCGCCAGCAGCGGCCGCTCGTAGTCCTTCAGCGCGGAGGCGTCGAAGAGCCCGGCGAAACCACCGATCCCCCCGATCATCTCGGGACGACGCGCCTTCTCGACCCACACCTTCATCAGCTCGACGGCCTTGTCGCCCGCTTCGATCGACACCCCGGCGGCGGCGTAGGAGTTCGGCTGGGTCGGGTCGGTCACGGTGTCCCTCTCGGATCAGGGGTTGTTGAGCACGGGTAGCGACTCGGACGCCAACGACGACTCGAGGAGGTGTTTGCCGAGCAGCTTCTCGTCGGGCAGGGGGATCGGGTAGGAGCCGGTGAAGCAGGCGGTGCACAGCCGCTCCTCGGGCTGGTCGGTCGCGACGACCATCCCCTCGAGGGAGATGTAGCCCAGGCTGTCGGCGCCGACACTCGCGGCGATCTCGTCGGCATCGAGGCCGTTCGCGATCAGCTCGGCGCGGGTCGCGAAGTCGATGCCGTAGAAGCAGGGCCACTTCACCGGAGGGCTCGAGATCCGGACATGGACCTCCAGCGCCCCCGCCTCGCGCAGCATCCGTACCTGCGCGCGTTGGGTGTTGCCCCGCACGATCGAGTCGTCCACCACCACGATCCGTTTGCCGCGGATCATGTGGTCGAGCGCGTTGAGCTTGAGCCGGATGCCGAGCTGGCGCAGCGTCTGGCTCGGCTGGATGAAGGTACGGCCGACGTAGGCGTTCTTGACGAAGCCCTGGCCGAACGGGATGCCGCTCTCCTCGGCGTAGCCGGCCGCAGCCGGCGTTCCGGACTCCGGCACCGGAATCACGATATCGGCGTCGACGGGGAACTCGCGGGCCAGTTGCCGCCCCATCTCGACCCTGGCCTCGTGGACGCTGCGGCCACTGATCGTGGCGTCGGGCCGGGCCAGGTAGACGTACTCGAACACGCAGCCCTTGGGCTCAGGGTCGGCGAAGCGGTGGCTGCGCAGCCCGTTCTCGTCGATCGCGAGCAGCTCGCCAGGTTCGATCTCCCGGACCACGCTGGCACCGATGGTGGCCAGCGCCGACCCCTCCGACGCGACGACCCACCCGCGTTCGAGCCGACCGAGCACGAGCGGACGGATGCCTTGGGGGTCGCGCGCGGCGTAGAGGGTGCCCTCGTTCATCCACACGAAGCAGAAAGCGCCCTTCAGCAGCGGCAGCACCTCCAACGCCCGCTGCTCCAGCGAGGTGTCGGGGTGATGGGCCAGCAGCGCCGTGACCAGCCCGGTGTCGTTGGTGGATGCCTCGAGGTCGCGGGACTGGAGGTCGAGCTCGTCACTGGCGCGAGGCAGCTCGGCCACCAGCCCCATCAGCTCGTGGGTGTTGATCAGGTTGCCGTTGTGGCCGAGCGCGATGGAGCCGTCCACCGTCGGGCGGAACGTCGGCTGCGCGTTCTTCCACACACTCGAACCGGTCGTGGAGTAGCGGCAGTGGCCGATCGCCAGGTGCCCCTTCAGCGAGGCCAGCGTCGTCTCGTCGAAGACCTGCGACACCAGGCCCATGTCCTTGTAGACCAGGATCTGGCGACCGTTGCTGACCGCGATCCCGGCCGACTCCTGTCCACGATGCTGGAGCGCATAGAGGCCGAAGTAGGTGAGTTTCGCGACTTCCTCCCCCGGCGCCCAGACTCCGAAGACGCCACAGTGGTCCTGGGGGCCGAGATCCTGGGGATCGAGCGCCGCGCTGAGGTTTCCGTCGCCGGGACGGGTCCAGCTGGGTCGGAGCACGCCGTCAGTCTACAAAGGTCCGGGCCACGGTGGGGACGGGGCGAGCCCGGGTCAAGAAAGGCGGGTCGACGGACAGCGGAGCCGACGCCGTCGTACCATCCATGCGCCAGGGGAGACAGACGGGAGTCACGTGAGCCAACAAGACTTCGCGCATTCGGCCGTCCTGACGACGAAGGCCGCCGACCAGGTGTTCCGTGGCGCCCTGCAGCTGATCGCTGAAGGCGTGACGGAGATCGTGGGGTTCAAGCTCGCCACCATCAGCGTCGTCCGTCAGGCGCCGGACGGCACCGAGGAGCTCGAGGTCGTGGCCGATGCCGGTGACGAAACCGGCAGCGAGATCATCCTCGGTCGAAGGACCCCTCTGGCCAGCCTCTTGATGGAGCTCCAGAAGGCAGAGGTGTGGGGCCAGTTCCAGTTCCTTCCCCACGACCTGCTCGAGACCCAGGATGTCGAGGACACCTACGGCTGGATCGTCCCCGACATGGAGCAGATCGACGCTCCGGACGCCTGGCACCCACTGGACCTGCTGGTCGCCCTTCTGTACGACGACCAGGGCGTGCTGCGCGGCACCCTCGCGATCGACGTCCCCGAGAACGGCCGCCGACCCGGGCCCGAGCAGCGGGGGATGCTCGAGAAGTTCGCCGAGCAGGCCGGACGCACCGTGGTCACCACCCTCGAACGCGAGGAGCTCGCCGAGCAGGTCAGGCTGGCCGAGACCGCGCGCACCATCGTCCGCAACGCCGGCACCCAGCGTCAGCTCAGCGAAGTGCTCGCGGAGTGCCAGACCGGGCTCGTCGAGGGTTTCCGCTCCCGGGGGTCCTGGATCCAGACCTTCGACGAGGACGGACGCGGCAGCGGGGCGATCCACAGCTCCGACGGCACCCAGGTCGACCTGCCCGCCGAGCTCGTGGACCTCGCCGAGCGTGCTGCTCGCCGGTGCTGGGCCGACCAGACACCGGTGGTCATCGGCGACGACCATCCCGTGCCGTCGGTGCTCGAGCCTGCAGAACAGGCCGCCATCGTCGCGTTCCTCGACACCTTGCGCATCGGTTCGCTGCTGTTCGTCCCGCTGGGGGCTGGCGCGGAGTGCCTGGGCAACCTCGTGCTGACCCGATCGGGCGGAGACCGCTGGACCGACCTCGACCGCCAGGCCGCGCTCGACATCGGGCACGACCTGGGCCGGGTGATCCTGAACGCGCGCTCCTTCCAGCGCGAGCACCAGCTGGTGGTGGAGCTGCAGGCGCTCGACACCTACAAGAGCCAGCTCATCGCCACCGTCTCCCACGAGCTGAAGAATCCGTTGACGGCCGTCACGGGGTACCTCGAGATCCTCGACGCTGCGAAGGAGCTGACCGCGGCCTCACGCTCAGCCGTCGACGCGATGACCCGGGGCACCGCCCGGCTCTCGAGAGTGGTCGACGACCTGCTGCTGCTCTCGAAGGTGGGCGACCCTCACCACGGCATCATCGCCACCGACGTCGACCTGAAACGGATCGTGGACGACGTCACCGACCTGGTCTCGGTCACCGCGCGGCGCAAGGAGCTCGTCATCGAGGTCGAGGCACCCGAGCAGCCGGTGATCGCCCGTGGTGACGCGACCGAGATCGACCGACTGGTCGCCAACCTGGTCAGCAATGCCGTGAAGTACACCCCGGCGGGCCGTCGGGTGACGATCAGGTTGTCCCCCGCGGGCCAGCGCGTGAGGATCCAGGTCTGCGACGAAGGACTGGGCATCTCCTCCGACGACCAGGAGCACCTGTTCGACGAGTTCTTCCGCTCGACCAACCCCGAGGCCATCCAGCAACCTGGAACCGGGCTCGGGCTCGCCATCGTGAAACGGATCGTGGAACGTCACGACGGCGACATCGACGTCACCTCGGAGCTCGGCGCCGGCAGCAGCTTCACGGTGACGCTCCCGGCTGGTTGCTGACCGTCGGCCGCAGGCCGCGCGTCACCCCAGGTAGTGGAGCAGCAACGCCTCGGCGAGCACGACGCGTTCGAACTCCGCCAGGTGGAGACCCTCGTTGGCACCGTGGGCGCGGGTGTCGGGGTCCTCGACTCCGGTGACGAGCACGCTCGCCCGCGGAAACGTCTCGAGGAACTCCGCAATGAAGGGAATCGATCCGCCGACGCCCATGTCGACCGGCTCGGTGCCGTCCCACGCCTCGGTGAACGCTCGACGCGCGGCGTCGTACGCCGGGCCCGAGGCATCGATCGCGGTGGCCTCCCCGGTGTCGACGACCGTCAAGGTCACCTCGGCTCCCCACGGGGCGTGGCTCTCGACGTGGCGGCGCAGGCACTCGACGGCGTTGGCGGTGGAGTCGCCCGGGGCGATGCGCATCGAGATCTTGGCGCGTGCCGAGGGCACGAGCGTGTTGCTGGCACCGTCGACCTTGGGCGCATCGAGACCGGTGATGCTGAGCGACGGCTTGGTCCAGAGCCGCTCGACCACCGACCCGGTCCCGATCCACTCGACGCCGGGGGTGGCGCCGGACTCGGCGCGCAGCCGGGTCTCGGGATAGACGACATCGGCCGCCGGCCCGCTGTGGAGCCCGGCGACCGCCACGTCGCCGACGTCGTCGTGCAGGGTGGCGATGAGCCGGCTGAGCGCCATCAGCGCGTCGGGCACGAGCCCTCCCCACATGCCTGAGTGCACGGCGTGGGTGAGCGTGCGGACCTCCACGTCGGCGCGCACCAGGCCGCGGAGACTGGTGGTGAGAGCGGGCTCCCCGATGTCCCAGTTGCTGGAGTCGGCGATCACGATCACGTCAGCGGCGAGGCGATCCCGGTGGGCCGCGAGCAGCGCCGGCAGCGTGTCGGACCCCACCTCCTCCTCGCCCTCGATGAAGATCGTGACCCCGACCGGCAGGTCGTCGCCGAAGATCCGCAGCGCGGCGAGGTGGGCGACCACACCGGCCTTGTCGTCCGCGGCGCCGCGACCATAGAGACGCTCGCCGCGCTCGGTGGGTTCGAAGGGAGCCGAGTCCCACTCGGCGGGATCGTTCTCGGGCTGCACGTCGTGGTGGGCGTAGAGCAGCACCGTGGGCGCGCCCTCGGGCCCGGCCTTGTGCGCGATCACCGCCGGCGCTCCGCCGTCCACACTCACGATCTCGACGTCGCACCCCTCGGCCGCGAAGAGCGCCTGCACCGCCTCGGCGCTGCGGCGTACCTCCCCCGCCCGCGCCGGGTCGGCGCTCACGGACTCGATCCGGACAAGGTCCTCGAGGTCGGCGCGGATGCCCGGGAGCACCTCCGCGACCCTCGCACGCAGCTGGTCGGTCATGGGCGTCACCCTACGGCGGCGTTCGGGCCGGCTCGGCCTGGGCGGTGAGTCCTGCACCGAATGTCCTGACGAAACGGTGCACCAGCCACCGCTGACCAGCAGACCACCCGCAGCGACACCTACGGGTGGACGACGTTGCGGAGCGGCTCGCCTGCGGCGTACCGCCGGAGCTGGTCGCGGATCAGGGCGGCGATGCGCGGCAGCATCGCCGTGGTCCCGCCGGCGACGTGCGGTGTGATGAGCACGTCGGGGGCCGACCACAGCGGATGCCCGTCGGGCAGGGGCTCGGGGTCGGTGACGTCGAGGGCGAACCGCAGCCGGCCGGCCTCGGTGACGACGGCGTCCTGGTCGAGCACTCCGCCCCGCGCCACGTTCACCACGACGCAGCCGTCCGGGAGCAGTGCCAGACGCCGTGCGTCGACGAAGCCACGAGTCCCTTCCGACAACGGCAGGAGCACGACGACGACGTGGTGACCCGGCAGCAACCGATCGAGGTCGTCGACACCGTGGACGCGGCCGACGAGGTCGTCGTCACGCTCCCGGCTGGCCACCGCCGTGACCACCGCGCGGTGGGCCAGCAGCCGCTCGGCCAGGGCGCGGCCGATCGAGCCGTAGCCGAGGATCAGCACCTTCGAGTCGGCCAGCGACCGCATCCCCGGCCGGAGCTGCTGCCAGCTGCCGTGCCCGCGGACCGCCTCGGGGATCCGGCGCAGGGACGCGAGCGTCAGCCCGACCGCGTGCTCGGCGGTCGCGTCGTCGTGGACGCCGGCCGCATTGCAGAGCGTCACGCCGTCGGGGAGCAGCTCCACCTGACCGTCGTATCCCGCCAGCTGGGTCTGCACGAGACGCAGGGCCGGGACGTCGCCGAACCGCCCGAAGTGGCGGAGGTCCCGGTAGTCGGGGACACACACCTCGAGCCGGGGGTCCGGGTCGGCGTGGCCGTCCCAGACGACCACCTCGACGCCGGGGACCGTGCCGACGGCGGCCTGGAGCTCCGCCGTCGGCACCGACGCCACCTTCATGCCCCCTCCCGAGCTGGCACCGTCAACGGCAGGTAGGGCGCCAGGTCGGCCCGCTCCCCGGACGCGATCACCCGACCCTGGTCGACGGCGTCGGTCCAGGCCAGCGTCCCGGTGGCGAGGTCCAGCCAGGTCGCGGCGTCGGTCTCGACGACGGCAGGAGGTGTGCCTCGGGTGTGCCGCACTCCCGGCACGGCCTGCACCGCGGCGTACGGAGGGACCCGGACCTCGACCGACCGCCCCGGCGCCCGCTCGACCAGCACAGCGAGGAAGTGCCGGGTCAGCAGCCGCAGGTCCTCCGGCTCGCGACGTTCCAGGGCGAGGGTCACGTCGGGAGCGGCGGCACGGCGTACAGGCACGGGAAAAGCCTACGGCCCCAGGGGGCGGGTTGCGCTTCGTGACCTGGGCCACATACCTTCTGCGCAGCACCGTCCGACCGGACGGTTGTCTCGGAGTCTCGTAACCTCGGAGGATCCTTGTGACCATGTCCCGCAAACGCGCACGCCTGACCGGCGGCGCAGCACTTCTCAGTGTCGCCGCCCTGTCGGCTGCGACACTGAGCACCATCCCGGCCACCGCCGATGATGGCGCCGACCGGGCCCCGGCCCGGCACCAGACGAACGGCACCGCTCGCGGCGTCTACGAGCACCTCATCGAGCTGCAGGAGATCGCCCGCGCCAACGACGGCGTCCGTGCCTCGGGCACGCCCGGCTATGACGCGTCGCGGGACTACATCGTCAAGCGCCTCGAGCGGGCCGGCTACAACCCCCAGGTCCAGACCTTCGAGTTCCCGTACTTCAAGCAGGTCTCGCCCTCGACGTTCGAGCAGACCGAGCCCACGCAGACGACGTTCGTGGAGGACGAGGACTACGCCCTCATGACCTACTCGGGCTCCGGCGACGTCACGGCTCCCGTCGAGGGGGTCGACCTCGCGCTCGCCGACCCGGCCAGCTCGACGAGTGGCTGCGAGGCGGCAGACTTCGCGGGCTTCACCGCCGGCAACATCGCGTTGATCCAGCGCGGCGCCTGCTCGTTCCACGACAAGATCGTCAACGCCCAGGACGCCGGCGCCGTCGGCGTCATCGTCTTCAACCAGGGGACCGAGGGACGGCTCGACGCCTTCGCCGGCACCCTCGGCGCACCGGTCGGGGAGGTGCCGGCGATCGGCACCAGCTTCGCGATCGGTGAGGCCCTCGCGGCGGACGGCTCCGAGGCTCACCTGGCCACGGAGACCGAGTCCGAGACCCGCGAGACCTACAACGTGATCGCCCAGACCAAGAAGGGCAACCGGAAGAACGTGGTCATGTCGGGCGCCCACCTCGACAGCGTCCCCGAGGGCGCCGGCATCAACGACAACGGGTCCGGCAGCGCCGCCCTGCTCGAGTCGGCCGAGAAGCTGGCCGACATGAAGCGGAAGCCCAAGAACCGGGTGCGCTTCGCCTGGTGGGGCGCCGAGGAGCTGGGCCTGCTCGGCTCGGAGCACTACGTCGAGGACCTGTCGACGAACCAGCCGCGCAAGTTCAACAACATCGCGCTCTACCTGAACTACGACATGATCGGCTCGCCCAACTACATGCTCGGCGTGTACGACGGCGACAACAACGCCTTCCCCGAGGAGGAGTCCGCACCCGCACCGGAGGGCTCGGCCGCGATCGAGCGGATGTTCGTGAAGTTCTTCGACAAGCTGGGGACCGGCTCGGTGCCGACCGCGTTCAGCGGCCGCAGTGACTACGGCCCGTTCATCGCCCTCAACGTCCCGGCCGGTGGTCTGTTCACCGGCGCCGAGGGGGTCAAGTCCGCGGAGGAGGCCGCCATGTTCGGCGGCACTGCCGGCGAGGCCTACGACGGCTGCTACCACCAGGGCTGCGACAACCTGGGCAACGTCAACCGGGCAGCGATCCGGGCCAACACCGCCGCCATCATCCACGCGATGAAGAAGTACGCCCGCAGCACGCGGTCGGTCAACGGCACCAGCACCGGCCACCAGCCGCCGCCGCCGTCGGCCAGGGTGCGCGCGGCCGCCACGTCGGACCACCTCGAGGGCCAGCCCTCGGAGGAGAACCGGCGCGACTACCACGCGGAGCGCGCTCGCCGCTGAGGCACTGACACACCGCTAGCAACGGACGCCCCCGGACCTCACGGTCCGGGGGCGTTCGCGCGTCCGGGTCGGGTCAGAAGGAGTCGAGGAGCTCGAGCTGACGGCTCCACGCGGCGGTGTCGGGGTCGATCACCGCGAAGTGGTCACCCTCCACCTCGATCAGCTCGGCGGCGGCACCGGCCGCGGTGGCAGCCTCGACGTAGGAGGTCGACTGGCTGATCGGCACGATCGTGTCGTCCGTGCCGTGCACACACCAGACCGGGACGTCGAGTGGCACCTGCTGGATCGGGTCGATGCCTGCGTCGTCGGGCCCGGGCCGGTGACCGAGGAAGGTCTGCACCGCGCCGCTCCCGAGTCCGGCCCGGTCGGCAGCCCTGAGGTCGAGAACCCCGGCCTGCGAGACGACATGGGTCAGTCCGCCCCCGGCGGCTGCCCAGGTCACGAGGTGTCCGCCGGCCGAGTGCCCGAGGCCGACGACCAGGTCGGTCTCGACCGGTGCGGCGTCGATCGCGGCCCGGACATCGTCGAGCGTGTCACCGGCCCCGGTGCCGCGGCGGTACTCGATCACCCAGACCGCCCAGCCGGCCTCGAGCAGGCTCGGGACCAGCGGCCGGCCGTACTCGATGCCGAACTCCGGCTTCCAGAAGCCTCCGTGCACGACGATCACCAGGCCGCGCGGGTCGCCGACCGGTCGGGTCAGCTCGCCGAACTGGTCCACGTCGTCGCCGTAGCGGACGACTTCCGTCTGGTCGCTCATCGTCGACTCCTTCTCCGTGCCGGGCGTGCAGGCCACGGACGCGGCGCTCAGGGCTGCCAGGGTGAACAGAGTGCGCCGACGCACGCGCCTCAGCCGAGCACGGCCGGCAGGGTCGCGGTCCAGACCCGGCGCAGCTCGTCGGCGGGCACCGTGAACAGATCGCCCACCACGAGCGCGTCACCGCCGGTGGACCCCAACCGGGCGAGCGGAACACCGTGCGTCGCCGCCAGGTCGCGGAGCCGGTCGACGCCTCCGGGCGGGACGGTCACCAGCACTCGGGCCGACGACTCGGAGAACAGCGCCACGAACGGGTCCCCGTCGACGGTCACGGTCACGCCGATCCCGTGGCGCAGCACCGACTCGGCCAGCGTCTGCGCCAGCCCGCCGTCGGCCAGGTCGTGGGCGCTGGTCAGCAGTCCGAGCCCTGCCGCCAGCAGCTCGGCGAGGGACCGCTCGGCAGCCAGGTCGACCTGCGGCGGCATCCCCCCGAGGTGGCCGTGGACGACGTGGGCCCACTCGGACCCGGAGAGCTCCTCGCGGGTCTCCCCGAGCAGGAACACCTCCTCGTCCGGGGCAGCGAAACCGGTGGGCGTGCGGCGGGTGACGTCGTCGATGACGCCCAGCACCGCCACCACCGGGGTGGGCAGGATCGCGGTCTCGCCGGTCTGGTTGTAGAGACTCACGTTGCCGCCGGTGACCGGGATGCCGAGCTCGAGGCAGCCGTCCTTGAGACCCCGGCAGGCCTCGGCGAACTGCCACATCACGCCCGGGTCCTCGGGGGAGCCGAAGTTGAGGCAGTCGCTCACCGCGAGCGGCCGGGCGCCGCCGGTGGCGACGTTGCGGTAGCTCTCGGCCAGCGCGAGCTGCGCTCCGGCGTACGGGTCGAGCAGGGCGAAGCGGCCGTTGCAGTCGGTGGACACCGCGACGCCGAGGTTGGTCTCCTCGTCGACCCGGATCATGCCGCTGTCGCTGGGCTGGGCCAGGACCGTGTTGCCGCGGACGTAGCGGTCGTACTGGTCGGTGATCCAGGACTTGTCGCAGAGGTTGGGGCTGCCCAGCAGGCGCAGCAGCGTCTCGCGCAGCTCGACCCCGCTGGTCGGGCGGGGCAGCGACTCGGCCAGGTCGGCCTGGAGGGCGTCCTGCGACTCCGGCCGCGCGAAGGGGCGGTGGTAGGTGGGGCCGTCGTGGGCGACGGAGCGAGGGGGCACGTCCACCACGCGTTCCCCGTGCCAGTCGATGACCAGCCGGCCGGTCTCGGTCACCTCGCCGATGTCGACCGCCTCGACCTCCCACCGATCGCAGATCGCGAGGAAGGCGTCGAGGTCGGCGGGCTCCACGACCGCCATCATCCGCTCCTGCGACTCGCTCATGAGGATCTCCTCGGGCGCCAGCGTGGAGTCGCGCAGCGGGACCCGGTCGAGCTCGACGTGCATGCCGCCGTCGCCAGCGCTCGCGAGCTCGGAGGTCGCGCACGAGAGGCCGGCGCCGCCGAGGTCCTGGATGCCGGAGACGACCCCGGCCGCGAACAGCTCGAGGGTGCACTCGATGAGCAGCTTCTCCATGAACGGGTCGCCGACCTGGACGCTGGGCCGCTTGGCCGGCCCGCCCTCGTCGAAGGTCTCGCTCGCCAGCACGGAGACGCCTCCGATGCCGTCGCCGCCGGTGCGGGCGCCGTAGAGGACGACGCGGTTGCCGCGTCCGGCCGCCTTGGCCAGGTGCAGGTCCTCGTGGCGCAGCACGCCGACGCAGAGCGCATTGACCAGCGGGTTGCCGAGATAGCTGGCGTCGAAGACCGCCTCGCCGCCGATGTTGGGCAGGCCGAGGCAGTTGCCGTAACCGCCGACGCCGGCCACGATCCCGGGCAGCACACGCTGGGTGTCGGGCGCGTCCAGCGGGCCGAACCGGAGCGGATCCATGACCGCGACCGGGCGGGCACCCATGGCGAGGATGTCGCGGACGATGCCGCCGACCCCGGTGGCCGCACCCTGGTAGGGCTCGACGTACGACGGGTGGTTGTGGCTCTCGACCTTGAAGGTGACGGCATAGCCCTGGCCGATGTCGATGACGCCGGCGTTCTCGCCGATGCCGGCGAGCATCTTGCCGATCGGTGTCTCCTGAGGGATCTTGCCGAACTGCTTGAGGTGCACCTTGCTCGACTTGTAGGAGCAGTGCTCGCTCCACATCACCGAATACATGGCGAGCTCGCTGCTGGTGGGTCGGCGGCCGAGGATCTCGCGGATCTGCTGGTACTCGTCGGCCTTGAGACCGAGGTCGGCCCACGGCTGCTCGCGGTGGGGATTCTCGGCGGCGACGGCGACGGTGTCGAGCACGGCGTCAATCTACCGGGGCGCCTCTCGTGGTCGACCCGGGGGAGACAGACGTGAATCACACTGCTGTAGTTGCAGGGAAACGATGGTACGGGTGTGACTGGTGGGGTTATGGTCCTGCTGCCCCCTTCTCCTGGAGTCCTCCATGCCACTCATGTTCCGCCGCACCCTGGCCGGCCTTCTCGCCGGCCGTGTTGACGGCAACCGGGCTGCTCGCGAGCCCCCCGCTCGCGCACGCCGACAACGTCGTGACCCCCGGGGACTTCACCGGCTACGGCTTCGACCAGTGCGTCGGGCCGACCCAGAAGGCGATGGACACCTGGCTGCGCACCTCACCGTTCCTGGCGGTCGGCATCTACATCTCGGGCGAGAGCCGCGGCTGCCGCAGCCAGCCGAACCTGACCCGGAAGTGGGTCGCGACCCAGCTGCGCAAGGGCTGGCGGCTGCTCCCCATCACCCTCGGCCCGCAAGCCTCCTGCCACCCGAGCTTCCCGCGCTACGGCGACGACGCGTCGATCAAGTCGAAGCCGGGCAAGTCGGGGCGTTACAAGCCGGCCCGTCGCCAGGCACGCCGCGAGGCCGTCAAGGCGGTCGACGCGGCCCAGGACCTCGGCATCGTCGAGAAGAGCACGCTCTGGTACGACCTGGAGGGCTTCGACCTCGGCAACACCCGGTGCCGTGAGTCGGCGCTCGCCTTCCTGTCGGCCTGGACCGGCAAGCTGCACTCCCTCGACTACGTCTCCGGCGTCTACTCCAGCGCCGGGTCCGGCATCAAGATGCTCGACGACGCGCGGGTCCACCGCCCGGGCCAGGTGAACCTCCCCGACCAGATCTGGATCGCCCGCTGGGACGGTCGCGCCAACACCCAGACCGACTACATCCGCAAGGGTGGCTGGCTGCCGGGCGGCCGGATGAAGCAGTACCAGGGGGGCCACAACGAGACCTGGGGCGGCGTCACCATCAACATCGACCGCAACTGGCTCGACCTGGGGCGCGGCTCGATCGCCGACCCCGTCGCCCACTGCAACGGCGTCGACGTGGACCACCCGACGTACAAGGTGCTCGCCACGGGGACGTCCGAGAAGGCACTGGTGAAGGCCCTGAAGTGCCTGCTGAAGGAGCAGTCGCTCTACAAGGGCAAGCTCGGCGGCCGCTACAACGAGAAGACCATCGCCGCCGCCAACGCGTGGCAGACCGGGCACGGCTTCCAGGCCTCGCGCACCTGGGGGCGCCTGCACTGGATGAGCCTGTTGGCCGCCGGTCGTTCCCCGGTGCTGAAGTACGGCTCCGCCGGGGAGGACGTACGCCGGGTGCAGCGGACGCTCAATGCCGCCAGCGCCACGCGCCACGTGGCGGTCACCGGCGTGTACTCGCGAGCGACGGAGAACGCGGTCGAGCTGTGGCAGAAGGACGTCGGCCACAAGACGAGCGGCATCGTCGTCGCGAAGACCTGGCGCGCGTTGCGCAAGGGCAGGCGCTGAGTCGGTTCAGCCGACCGGGGGTCCGGCCAGCAGCGCCAGGCCGGTCAACACCCCGACACCCAACAGTCCGGCGACCGCGCCGCGGCCCGGGTGGCGCACCAGCCAGGCGACGAGACGTTCGGCAGGCCCGGCCGGCGGAGCGGTCGTGAGTCGCCAGCGGTCGGCCAGCAGGTCGTGCCGCACGGCGTACCTCTCGAACCAGAGGGTGAGGAACGGCGGGACCGCGCAGGCCAGGCCCAGCAGCGTCCGTCGGCCCGACCACCGCTGGTCGACGGCAACGGCGAGAGTGGTCAGCACGTAGGCCACGAAGACGACGCCGTGGGCCATGCCGAAGATCCGGACCCCGAGCTCGGTCGTCCCGGTGACGTACTTGAGGACCATGCCGACCAGCAGGCCGCCCCAGGTGATCGCCTCGGCGACGGCGACCCGGCGGAACAACAGCGGGCTCACGCCAGCACTGCCGCCGCGAGGGAGGTGAAGAAGCCGAGCCCGTCGGTGCCAGACCCGGTCAGGTCCTCGACGGCGTGCTCGGGGTGGGGCATCAGGCCGACGACGTTGCCCCGCTCGTTGGTGATGCCCGCGATGTCGCGCAGCGAGCCGTTCGGGTTGTCGCCGACGTAGCGTGCGACCACCCGCCCCTCCCCCTCGAGCCGGTCGAGCGTGGCGTCGTCGGCGACGAAGCCGCCCTCGCCGTTCTTGAGGACGACCGTGATCTCCTCGCCCTCGGCGTACGCCGACGTCCAGGGGGTGTCGGCGTTCTCGATGCGCAGCCGCTGGTCGCGGCAGACGAACTTGCGGTGGTCGTTGCGGATCAGGGCGCCGGGCAGCAGGTGGGACTCACAGAGGATCTGGAAGCCGTTGCAGATCCCGAGCACCGGCAGGCCCCGTCCGGCGGCCTCGATGATCTCCGCCATCACCGGCGCGAACCGGCTGATCGCTCCGCACCGGAGGTAGTCGCCGTAGGAGAAACCGCCGGGCAGCACCACCGCGTCCACCCCACGCAGGTCGTGGTCACCGTGCCAGAGGGCCACCGCCTCGTGGCCGCCGATCCGCACCGCGCGCCGGGCGTCGGCGTCGTCGAGGGACCCGGGGAAGGTGACGACCCCGACCTTCACTCCGTCTCCTCCACGTGCACCGTGAAGTTCTCGATGACCGGGTTGGAGAGCAGGGTGCCGGCCATCTGCTCGACGGAGGCGAGCACGGCGTCCGTGACGTCACCGTCGACCTCGAGCTCGAAGCGCTTGCCCTGTCGGACATCACTCACGCCCTCGAACCCGAGCCGCGGCAGTGCCCCGAGCACGGCCTTGCCCTGGGGGTCGAGGATCTCCGGCTTGGGCATGACGTCGACGACGACACGGGCCACGGTGCTACTCCTGGACGCAGGCGGTGGAGGACGGGTCGAGTCTAGGGCCGTGGGGCACACTCGAGGACATGAGCACCCCCACCACGACTCCGGACGAGCGTCCACTGCGCCTGGAGTTCCCCCAGTCCCTCGCGGTGTACGACGACTACACGACCGCCCAGCGCACGGTGGACTTCCTGTCCGACGAGAAGTTCCCGGTCGAGCACTGCATGATCGTCGGCACCGACCTCAAGCGGGTCGAGCGGATCACCGGCCGGCTCACCAACGGCCGGGTGGCCCTCGGCGGAGCGCTCTCCGGTGCCTGGCTGGGCCTGTTCGTCGGCATCCTCTTCACCCTGTTCACCGAAGGCGGGGTGCTGCAGACCCTGCTGGCGACCGTGCTGTTCGGCGTCGTGTTCGGGGTCGCCTGGGCCCTCGCCGGGTACGTCGCCGCCCGTGGGCGCCGTGACTTCTCCTCGATCACCCAGGTCGTCGCGACCCGCTACGAGGTGCTGGTCGAGCACAAGGTGGCCGCCCGGGCCCGCGAGCTCCTCGCCGGCCTGCCCGGCGCCCTGCCGGACCCGTTCGCCTGAGCGACGACGTCGGGGTCAGCCCCGACCGGGTCCCTGCCCCGGTCCCTTGCCGCCGGGTCCCTTGCCGCTGCCGTCACCGGTGCCGCGGAGGACGCTGAGCGCGAGGGCGACCGCGAGCCCGGCGACGGCCGGACCGATGATCGCCCAGATCGCCGAGCCCGTCATGAAGCTGCCCCCGACGTACCCGAGACCCTGGAGGGTCCACAGCACGCCCACCACCATCATCAACGCTGCGGCCACGAGGCCGAGGCGGCGATTCATCAGGACAGCTCGCGCTTGAGGATCTTCCCGGTGGCGGTCATCGGCAGGGCGTCGACGAACTCCACGGTCCGGGGGTACTTGTAGGCGGCGAACTGCTCCTTGCCCCAGGCCACGAGCTCGTCCTCGGTGATCTCCGCGCCCTCGGTCCGGATCACGACCGCCTTGATCTCCTCGCCGTGGCTCTCGTGGGGCACGCCGATGACCGCGGCCAGCGAGACCGCCGGGTGCTCCATCAGCACCTCTTCGATCTCGCGCGGGTACACGTTGAAGCCGCCGCGGATGATCATGTCCTTCGAGCGGTCCACGATGTAGTACCAGCCGTCCTCGTCGCGCTTGCCGAGGTCGCCGGAGCGGAACCAGCCGTCCCGGATCGCCTCGTCGGTCGCATCGGGCCGGGCGTAGTACCCCTTCATGATGTTCGGGCCCTTGATCGCGATCTCGCCGATCGCGCCGGGGTCGTCGGCCACCTCGGACCAGTCCGGCTCGATCAGCTTCATCTCGACGCCGGGGATCGGGCGGCCGATCGAGCCGGCACGGACCCCTTCACCGAGCGGCGAGAAGCTGGCGACGGGCGAGGTCTCCGAGAGGCCGTAACCCTCCAGGATGGTGACCCCGAACCGCTTCTCGAACTCCTTGTGGACCTCCACCGGAAGCGCCGAGCCGCCGGCCGCAGCCACCCGCAGGTTGGCCGCGAGCGCCTTGACGTCGACCCCGGAGTCGGCGAGGGCGCCGAGCAGGCCCCAGTACATCGTCGGCACGCCGGCGAAGAACGTCACGCCCTCCTTCGCCATGGTCTTCAGCGCCGGGTCGGCCTCGAAGCGGGGCAGCATGACCACGGTGCCGCCGTACGCGAAGCCCCCGTTCATGATCACCGTCTGGCCGAACGAGTGGAACAGCGGCAACACGCACAGATAGGTGTCCGGGTTGCTCTCGTCGGCGCCGAACAGCGCCTCACCGGACAACGCATTGGAGTGCATGTTGCGGTGCATCAGCTCGGCGCCCTTGGGCTGCCCCGTCGTGCCGGAGGTGTAGAGGATGACGGCCGTGTCGTCCTCGTCGGTCTCGACGGTCTCGAAGGTGGGCGGCTGGCCCTGGAGCGCCGCACCGAGCGTCTCGGCGCCGTCGATCGGCGAATCCGCGGCCGGGTCGACGGTGATCACGAAGAAGTGCTCGCAGCCATCGGTCTGGGTGAACCCCTCGTGGCCGGACAGGCCGATCGGCAGCTCCGCGGTGCCCTCGAAGCAGAAGAACGCCACCGCGTCGGAGTCGTCGAGGTGATAGGCGACCTCGCGACCCTTGAGGAGGACGTTGAGCGGGACCACGGTCGCGCCGGCCTTGAGGATGCCGTAGTAGACGATCGGGAAGTACGGCAGGTTCGGGCAGCTCAGGGCCACCTTGTCGCCCGGCTGGATTCCGCGGGACACCAACAGGTTGGCCACCTGGTTGGCGGCGCCGTTCACCTGGGCGTACGTGAGCCTGGTGTCACCGAGGACGACGGCTTCACGATCGCCGTACTGCTGGGCGGAGGTTTCGAGGAGTGTCGCCAAGTTCACCATGTGTCGACCCTAGGCGAGGGTCGGAAACCGCGACAGGTCCGGCTGGGCCCGCTCAGCGGGGCATCCGTCCCCGGGTGAGGATCTCCTCGACGCGGCCCAGGTCGTGGCGGATCGCCGGGCCCGCGAGCTTGCCGGCGCCGCGGACCGGGATCGACCACCGGCCCTCGCCGGTGAGGCTGCCCAGGGCGTCCACGCGGCACCCCCTTGCGATGGCGGTGAAGCGCAAGGTCAGGGCGGCGTCGATCCCGCGCCACCGACTCTCCTCGGCCCAGAGCCGGAACGGCACCAGCTCGGTGATCTCCATCGTGGGGCGGACCCCGGCCATGGTGTTGTCGCGCCAGGTCATGCCCACCCGGGGCTCGCCACGGTCCAGCAACGTCACCGACAGCAGCGACGACTGCCACTCCGGACGGTTGCGCGGATCGGCGAGGTAGCGGAACACCTTCTCCGGCCGATGAGCGATGTCCACCCGGGCGCTGAACTCGACGGTGCTCAGAACCGCTCCCCGGTGAGCAGCTCGTAGGCCTCGACGTACCGCTCGCGGGTGCGGTCGACGATGACGGCCGGGAGCGGCGGTGGCGGAGCGCCCGAGTCCTTGTCCCACCCGGACTCCGCCGAGAGCAGCCAGTTGCGTACGACGTCCTTGTCGAACGACGGCTGGGCCCGGCCCGGTTGCCACCGGTCGGCCGGCCAGAACCGCGACGAGTCCGGCGTCAGCACCTCGTCGCCCAGCACGATCGAGCCCTCGCTGCGGCGTCCGAACTCGAGCTTGGTGTCGGCGACGATGATGCCGCGCTCGCGCGCGATCCGCTCGGCCCGGCCGTAGACCGCCATGGTGAGGCGGCGCAGCGCGGCCGCGTCGTCGGCCCCGATGGTGGCGACCACCGCCTCGTAGGAGACGTTCTCGTCGTGGTCCCCGACGTCGGCCTTGGTGGCCGGGGTGAAGATCGGCTCCGGGAGCCGGCTGCCGTCGGTCAGCCCGTCCGGGAGCGAGAGCCCGCAGACCTCGCCGGTGGCGGCGTACTCGCGCAGACCCGACCCGGTGAGATAGCCGCGCGCGACGCACTCGACCGGGAACATCTCCAGCCGCTCGCACACCACCGCCCGACCCCGGAACTCGTCGGGCACGTCGGTCGACACGACGTGGTGGGGCACGAGGTCGGCCAGCTGGTCGAACCACCACAGCGACATCCGGGTGAGGATCTCGCCCTTGTCCGGGATCTGGCTGTCGAGGACGAAGTCGAAGGCACTGATCCGGTCGCTGGCGACCATCAGGAGCCGGCCGTCGGGGAGCGCGTAGAGGTCGCGCACCTTGCCGGAGTGGAGGTGCTCGAGGGTCACCCGGGCGAGCCTACTGGGCCCCACTACCGGGCCTCGAGGATCTCCTTGAGCCGCGCCAGGTCCTTGGTCGTGGCACGCCGCATCGCGCGCTGCATCACCGGCGCCGCGAGACCCGCGAAGCCGCTCGGGTTGCCGCGGTTGCGCAGCGTCATCCGGCAGCCGCCGTCATCGGTGGGCTCCCAGGTGTAGGTCGTCTCCATGGGGAACGGGCCATCGGCGGTCCGCATCACCAACCGCTCGGCAGGCACCAGCTCGACGACCTCATAGGTGTAGGCGAGCCGACGGCCGAGGAACTGGGCGACGAAATCCATCCGCGACCCGACAGCCACCGGCGGGTCGGTGCGCCAGGTCACCTCGCGGATGTTGACGTACCACTGCGGAGCGTGGGTCGGGTCCCCGGCGTACGCCGCGACCTCGGCGACCGCGCGGGCGATCTCGGTCTGGACCTGCACATCGACACTCACGGTGACGACGCTACTCGCGGATGGAGCCACCACTGCATCCGTCGCGTGATCCAGGGCAGGAACACGTAGGTCATCAGCGGGGTCATCGCCAGCACCGACAGCAGCACCCGAAGCGGCAGGACGACCCCATCGAGGGTCACCGACGCCACCGCGTTGGCCGCCAGGCTGAGCGGGAAGAACACCAGGAAGATCACGACCATCTGCTTCCACCGCGGCGGTGGCTGCGGGGGTGCGGCCGGCTCACTCGGGGACGCGTCGAACCAGCCCTCGATCCCGGTCCGCTTCTCCACGTGGGTCGCCTCGATCTTGCCCTCGGCGGCCTCCAGCCACCAGGCGCGCTGCGGGCTCGCCTCCCAGGCGGCCAGCGCGTCAGCGTCGGCGAAGCGGTAGAGCATGTGCCACTCCGGTGACCCCTCCGAGGGACGGACCCACCCGCTGCCCAGGAAGCCCTCGAACCGCTCCGCCAGCGACGTGCCGGCCTGCACCCACGCCAGCATCTCCGAGGACTGCGAGGGATCGACATGACGGGTGATGGAGACGGTGACGGGCGCGGACATGCCGTCCATTCTCGACCGGGGTACCGCGTCGCGCCCAACCCTGGTCGACGAGATCCCTGCCACGTGCGCTCGGTGGCTCCCTCAGAGGATCGCGCCGGGCGAGTACGCCGCCGCCTCGGGGTGGCGGGCCGCGATCGCCTCGACCGCACGCACCACCGCCTGCGTCTGTGCGACCGCGGCACCGGTGAAGGCGATCGGCTCCGACACGAGCGCGTCGATGTCGGCGCGGGTGAGACCGAGACGGTCATCGGCGGCGAGCCGGTCGAACACGTCGTTCTCGGCCTGGCCCTCCCGCATCGCCAACGCCGTCCCGACCGCTGCCTGCTTGATCGCCTCGTGAGCGGCCTCGCGACCGACGCCGCGTCGCACGGCGGCCATCAGCACCTTGGTGGTGGCCAGGAAGGGCAGATAACGGTCCAGCTCTCGCTGGATGACCGCGGGGAACGCACCGAACTCGTCGAGCACGGTGAGGAACGTCTGGAACAGTCCGTCGGCGGCGAAGAACGCGTCCGGCAGCGCCACCCGGCGTACGACGGAGCACGAGACGTCACCCTCGTTCCACTGGTCACCGGCGAGCTCGCCGACCATCGAGAGGTAGCCGCGGGTGACCACCGCGAGGCCGTTGACCCGTTCGCAGGAACGGGTGTTCATCTTGTGGGGCATGGCGCTGGAGCCGACCTGTCCCTCGACGAACCCCTCCGTCACCAGCTCGAGGCCGGCCATCAGCCGGATGGTCGTCGCCAGGTTGGACGGCGCCGCCACCAGCTGGACCACGGCCGAGAGCACGTCGAAGTCGAGGCTGCGCGGATAGACCTGACCGACGCTGGTGAGGACCCGCTCGAATCCGAGGTGCCCGGCGACGCGGAGCTCGAGCTCGTCCAACCGGTCGGCGTCACCGTCGAGCAGGTCGAGCATGTCCTGGGAGGTCCCCATCGGGCCCTTGATGCCGCGCAGCGGATAGCGGGCCAACAGCTCCTCGACCCGCTCGACACCCACCATCAGCTCGTCGGCGACCGTCGCGAACCGCTTGCCGAGCGTGGTCGACTGAGCGGCGACGTTGTGGGACCGCCCGGCCATCACCGTCGACTCGTGCTCGGCAGCCAACCGACCGAGTCGGGACAGGGCCGCCACGGCCCGATCCCGCAGCAGCGCCAGCGACTGCCGGATCTGGAGCTGCTCGACATTCTCGGTGAGGTCACGCGACGTCATCCCCTTGTGGATGTGCTCGTGGCCGGCCAGCGCGCAGAACTCCTCGATCCGCGCCTTCACGTCGTGGCGCGTCACCCGCTCGCGGGCGGCGATCGAGTCGAGGTCGACCTTCCCCAGGACGTTCTCGTACGCCTCGACGACCCCGGCGGGCACGTCGACGCCGAGGTCGCGCTGGGCGCGGAGGACGGCGATCCAGAGCCGACGCTCGAGGACGATCTTGTGCTCGGGCGACCAGATCTCGGCCAGGTCGGCCCCGGCGTACCGGCTGGCGAGGACGTTCGGAACGCTCATGCGGACGCCGCCTTCGCTGCGATATCGGTTCGGTGCTGGGCTCCGTCGAAGTCTATGGCGGCGACGCCGTCATAGGCGGCGTCGCGGGCCGCGGCGAGATCGGCACCGGTGGCCACCACCGCCAGCACCCGGCCGCCGGCGGTGACGAGCTCGTCCCCGGAGCGGCCGGTGCCAGCGTGGATGACGTGGACTCCCGCAAGCGACTCGGCGCTCTCGATGCCGGTGATGACATCACCGGGTGAGGACGAGTCGGGATAGCCGGCACTGGCCATCACCACGGCGACCGCCGACCCGGGCCTCCACGCCGGAGGGTCGACGTCGGCGAGCGCACCCGTCGCCGCCGCCATCAACAACGGTCCGAGCGGTACGTCGAGGAGTGCCAGCAGGGCCTGCGTCTCCGGGTCGCCGAAACGGGCGTTGAACTCCACGACCCGGGTGCCTCGACTGGTGAGCGCCAGGCCGGCGTAGAGGAGGCCGACGAACGGTGTCCCTCGACGCGCCATCTCGTCGACGGTCGGCTGGAGCACGTCGCGCACCACCTCCTCGACCAGGCCCTCCGGCGCCCACGGCAGCGGCGTGTAGGCACCCATGCCGCCGGTGTTGGGGCCCTCGTCCCCGTCGTAGATCCGCTTGAAGTCCTGGGCCGGCTGCAGCGGTCGTACCGTGGCGCCGGTCGCCTCGTCGAAGCCGCACAGCGCGAACAGCGACACCTCCGGACCGTCCAGGAACTCCTCGATCACGACGTGGTCGCAGACGACGGCGTGCGCGAGCGCGGCCTGGCGGTCCTCGGTCACCAGCACGCCCTTCCCTGCCGCGAGCCCGTCGTCCTTCACGACGTACGGCGCGCCGAGCTCGTCGAGCGCACGCTCGGCCTCCACGCGGGAGTCGCACACGAATGCGCGGGCCGTCGGCACCCCGGCGGCGGCCATGATCTCCTTGGCGAACGCCTTCGAGCCCTCGAGCCGGGCCGCCTCGCGGGACGGGCCGAAGCAGGCGATCCCGCGCTCGCG
The DNA here is from genome assembly GCA_963806945.1 of uncultured Actinomycetota bacterium. GTDB lineage: Bacteria > Actinomycetota > Actinomycetes > Propionibacteriales > Nocardioidaceae > Nocardioides. The sequence goes on along the minus strand of CAWDZH010000007.1, from coordinate 403,931 downwards.
CACCGCGTCGGCCACCCCGGCCACCAACGGAGCCTCGGGGCCGACGACCACCAGGTCGACTCCGAGGCGAGCAGCCAGCGCCGCGACGTCGTCGCCAGACATCGGGTCGACGTCGTGCAGCGTTGCCACCGTGGCGATCCCCGGGTTCCCCGGCGCCGCGTGGACCTCGGTGACGCCGGGGTCGAGGGCGAGAGCACGCGCGAGGGCGTGCTCTCGGCCACCTGTGCCGATCACGAGAGTCTTCACGTGCGGTGATCCTACGGACTCGTGACGCCGGCCCGCTGGGGCCCGTCGACCGGATCCGGGGTTCGGCGCACGAAGACCCAGAGCTTCAGGGCCACGAACCGCAGCACGGTCACCCCCAGGTTGGCGGCCATCAGCACGAGCACCTCCGCGGCGCGGCCCGGTGAGGTGACCGCGTGCAGCAACCAGAGCGAGCCCGACGTCGCGGCGAGACCGGCGCCAAACAGGGCGAGCCCCTGCACCTGGTGGCGTACCGCGTGCCGTGGCCCCCGCACGCCGAAGGTGAAGCGCCGGTTGGCTGCGGTGTTGAGCACGGCGGTGACCAGCAGTGCCGTGAAGTTGGCCCACCAGGGGGACAGCGAGGTCCGCACCCCCAGGTAGAGCAACGCGTAGGCCAGCGTGGAGCAGATCCCGATCACCAGGAAGATGCCGAGCTGCATGCCGAGCCGACCGCGGCCGGCCTCCGCACTGGTGCGGCCGAGGCGCTCTCCGATCTCGCGCAGCGGCAGGGTGCCGAGCAGCAGGGAGCGGCCCAGACGGGCGACGCCCTTGAGGTCGTCCAGCGCGGTGTGGACGATGTCGACGCTGCTGTCGGGGTCGTCGGTCCAGTCGACCGGCACCTCGTGGATCCGCAGCCCGGCCCGCTCGGCGACGACGAGCAGCTCGGTGTCGAAGAACCACTCGTTGTCCTGCACCAGCGGCAGCAGCTCGCGGGCGGCGTCGCGTCGGATCGCCTTGAAGCCGCACTGCGCGTCGCTGAACCGGGCTCGCAGTGCGCGTCGAAGGATCAGGTTGTAGCTGCGCGAGATGAACTCTCGCTTGGCCCCCCGCTCCACGCGTGAGTGGCGGGCGAGCCGAGATCCGATCGCCAGGTCGGAGTGGCCGCCGACCAGCGAGGCGACCAGGGGCAGCAGTGCCGCGAGGTCGGTGGAGAGGTCGACGTCCATGTAGACCAGGACCTCGCTCTCCGAGGCGGTCCACACCCGCTTGAGCGCGCGGCCCCGCCCCTTCTCGGCGAGGTGGACCACGCCGACCTCGGGGTGGGTGTGCGACAGCCTCCGCGCGATGATCGAGGTCTGGTCGGTGCTCGCATTGTCGGCGATCGTGATCCGGAAGCTCCACGGCATCGTCTGCAGGTGCGCGAGCACCCGCTGCACCGAGGCCGCCAGCTGGTGCTCCTCGTTGTAGACCGGGATCACCACGTCCACCACGGCGGTCGTCGTGCCGGAGCGAGCCTCCCCGGCACCGACCGGCTCGATGAGCGCGCTCACTGGATCCCACCGGAGAGGTCGTAGAGGGTCACGTCACCGACGGTGGTCGCGGTGAAGGTGGCCTCCACCCAGGTGGTGATCTCGCTGCTGCCGTCGCTGGCGCCACCTGGTCCTCCGGTGCCGCCGGCGATGAAGTAGTGGATCTGGCCGTCGGCGACGTACTGCTCGAACTGCTCGAGAGTCGGGCTCGGGTCGCTGCCGTTGAAGCCGCCGATCGCCATGACCGGCAGCTCGGTCGCCAGCTGGTAGCCGGAGGCGTTGTTGGCCCCGATGGTGGCCGCGGTCCAGGTGTAGGCACCGGCGTCCGCCTCGAGCAGCGTGGTCAGCTCGGCGCTCGGCGTGCTGCCCTCGAGCAGCCCACCCGCTCCGCCGCCCGCCCCGCGGGTGGGGGCACCGGCCCCGCCTGGCGGGGTGCCCGCCTGGCCGGCGGTACCGCCGGGCCCACCGGTGCCGCCGGCCACGGCGCCCGGTCCGCCCTGGCCACCGGGTGCGCCACCGGGTGCGCCACCGGGTGCGGCTCCGGGTCCACCACGGTCGTCACCGGCGATGGTCGGGCCGGCGCTCGGGATCGAGCCGGTGTGGGGAGTGGCCGCCGTGTGGCCGGCGTACGCCGCCGGGCCGGCCACGGAGGCGACGACCGCGACCCCGGCCACTGCCAGCGCCAGCCGGCGCGGCAGGTGGCCGACGGCGGCGACGGCGAGGGCCGAGCCGAGCCCGACGACCAGGACCGCCCACTTCAACCAGGGGAGGAAGTCGGCGCTGCGGTCGAGGAGGTACCAGCCGAGCACCGACGTCAGCGCGGTGGCGCCGGACAGCACGGCTGCCGCGGCCAGGGAGGCGCGGCGCTGCCACAGCACCCAGCCGCCGATGCCGACGAGCGCCGCGACCGCGGGGGCCAGGGCGACGGTGTAGTAGGCGTGGAAGATGCCGGCCATGAAACTGAAGGTCAGCCCGGTCACCAGCAACCAGGTGAGCCAGAGGACCAGCGCGGCCTTGACCTCGACCCGACGCGCGAACCACAGAGCGGCGCCACCGAGCAGCAGGGCGGCCGGCAACAGCCAGGCGATCTGGCCACCGAGTTCACTGCCGAAGAGGCGGAACAGCCCGGTCGAGCCCCAGCCGTTCCCACCACCGACCGACCCGACCTCGTCACCGCTGAGGCGCCCCAGTCCGTTGTAGCCGAGGGTGAGCTCGAGGATCGAGTTGGTCTGTGAGCCGCCGATGTAGGGACGACTCGACGCGGGCCACAGCTCGACGATCGCGATCCACCATCCGCCGGCGAGCAGCATCGCCCCGAAGGCGACCAGCAGGTGACCGAGGCGCCTGCCCCACGAGGTCTGGGCGAAGAGCAGGTAGACCAGCGCCAGAGCGGGGAGCACGAGGAAGGCCTGCAGCATCTTGGTGAGGAAGGCCAGCCCGACGAGGGTGCCGCCGAGCGCGAGCCACCGCACCGGGTGACCGCCGTCCTGCCGGGTCGCGTCGACGCCGCGCAGCGTGGCCGCGGCGGCTCCGACCATCAGCAGGGTCAGCAACGCGTCGGGGTTGTTGAAACGGAACATCAACACGGCCACCGGCGTGAGCGCCAGCACCGCTCCCGCCAGCAGACCGGCGGCGGGGGATCCGGTCGTACGACGGACCAGGTGGTGCAGCAGCCCGACGGTGGCCACCCCCATCAGGGCCTGCGGGACCAGGATGCTCCAGCTCGACAGGCCGAAGAGCCGCACCGAGAGGGCCATCGGCCACAACGAGAGCGGGGTCTTGTCGACGGTGATCGAGCTCGCGGCGTCGCTGGAGCCGAAGAAGAACGCCTTCCACGACTCCGAGCCGGCCTGCACCGCGGCGGAGTAGAAGGAGTTGGCCCAGCCGCTCTCGCCGAGTCCCCAGAGGTACAGGCCACCGGTCGCGACCAGCAGGAACAGGAGGGCGGGCCGCGCCCACCCAGGGTCATCCGAAGCGGCCCGCCGGGTCGGACGTCGGGTCTGGTGGTCGGGAAGGTGGTCGGCATTCCGGTCGGCCGAGTCGCCAGAGGGCCGGTGCAGGGTGCTGGTCGTGTCCATGCGTCCACCGTCGACGGCCTCGCTACGTCAGCAATGTGGTCGTTCTGTGAGGTTCCTGTGAGCCGGTCGGCCGGGATACGGGTCAGTCGTGGACGAGGAGGGTCTGCTCGCGGCCGGGGCCGACGCCGACACCCCAGATGCGAGTCCCGGACATCTCCTCCAGCGCCTGTACGTACCGCTGGGCATTGACCGGCAGCTCGTCGAACGAGCGGCAGCCCGAGATGTCCTCCCACCAGCCGTCGAGGTGCTCGTAGATCGGCCGGGCGACGGCGAACTCGCTCTGGGTCATCGGCATCTCGTCGTGCCGCACCCCGTCGACCTCGTAGGCGACGCAGACCGGCACCCGCTCCCAGCTCGACAGCACGTCGAGCTTGGTCAGGAACAGATCGGTGAGGCCGTTGACCCGGGAGGCGTAGCGCGCGACGACGGCGTCGTACCAGCCGCAGCGCCGGTCACGTCCCGTCGAGACCCCGACCTCGCCGCCGACCTTCCACAGCTTCTCGCCGTCGGCGTCGAACAGCTCGGTCGGGAACGGTCCGGAGCCGACCCTGGTGGTGTAGGCCTTGATGACGCCGATGACCCGGTCGATCCGGGTCGGCCCGACCCCGGCACCGATGCAGGCCCCACCGGCCACCGGCGACGACGACGTCACGAACGGGTAGGTGCCGTGATCGACGTCGAGCATGGTGGCCTGGGCGCCCTCGAACAGCACGGTGCGGCCCTCGTCGAGCGCCCGGTTGAGCAGCAGCGAGGTGTCGCGGACCATCGGCCGCAGCCGGTCGGCGTACGAGAGCAGCTCCGCGACGGTCTCGTCGACCTTGACGGCGCGCCGGTTGTAGATCTTCGCGAGCAGGTGGTTCTTCACGTCGAGCGCGCCCTCGACCTTGTCACGCAACAACCCCTCGTCGAAGAGGTCGGCGATCCGGATGCCGAGCCGGTTCACCTTGTCGGCGTACGTCGGGCCGATGCCGCGACCGGTGGTGCCGATCTTGTTCTGACCGAGGAAGCGCTCGGTCACCTTGTCGACGGTGACGTGGTACGGGGCGATCACGTGGGCGTTGGCCGAGACGACCAGACGGTCCTCGACGCCGGCCACGCCACGCGCGCCCAGGCCGTCGATCTCTCGGAACAGTGCCTCGGGCGAGACCACGACTCCGTTGCCGATCACCGAGGTCGCGCCGGGGGTCAGGATGCCGGAGGGGAGGAGGTGGGTCGCGTACTTCTCGCCGTCGATCACGATCGTGTGGCCGGCATTGTGGCCGCCGCTGGTCCGGACGACGAAGTCGATGGTGTCGGTCGTGGCGAGGAGGTCGGTCGCCTTCCCCTTGCCCTCGTCGCCCCACTGGGCGCCGAGGACGATGATGGCCGGCATCGCGGCCCGCCTTCCTGGTCGGGGTCGGGATCACGCCGGGAAATGCGCTGAGCCCCGGCGGCAACAACCGCTGCAGGGCTCTTGCGGCCCGAGGCTACCAAAGCCGTCACCGGGTCCGTCATCCGTCGACTAGTCTCCAGCGCGTGGAGTCCTGCCTGGTGATCACCAACGAGGGCGCCGGGACCGCCGACCAGGAGAGCCTCCAGGTGGCGCTCGACGTCCTCACCGAGCGCGCCTCGGTCGAGGTCGTGGCCACCTCCAACCCGGGTGAGCTCGACAGCGTCCTCCACCGTGCGGGCTCCCGGCGGATCGTGGTCGCCGGCGGCGACGGCAGTCTGCATGCGGTGGTGGCGGCGCTGCACCGCCGTCACGACCTCGCCGACAGCGTGATCGGTCTGATCCCGCTCGGGACCGGGAACGACTTCGCGCGCTGCATGGACATCCCGCTCGACCCTCGGGAAGCCGCAGAGCTGATCCTGGCTGGCGAGGTGCGGCCCGTGGACCTGCTGGTGGACGAGCTGGGGGGTGTCGTCGTCAACAACGTCCACGTCGGCGCGGGAGCGCAGGCCAGCCGCCGGGGCCATCGGTGGAAGCATCGACTGGGGTCGATCGGTCTGGGGAAGGTCAACCTCGGCAAGCTCGGCTACCCCATCGGCGCGCTCCAGGCCTCGTTCATGCCGCCGCGGGTCCGACTCCGGGTCGAGGTGGACGGCCAGGTGGTCGTCGACGTGGACGACCCGGTGCTGATGGTCGCGGTCGGCAACGGCACCAGCGTCGGCGGCGGCGCCGAGCTCACGCCCGAGGCCGATCCGGAGAACGGCGCCGTCGACGTGATGATCTCGCGGTCGATCGGTCCGATCGCCAAGTTCGGGTACGCCGTGGGGGTCGCTCGCGGTCGGCACCATGAGCGCGAGGACGTCACCTATCTGCGTGGGTCCGAGGTGAGGGTGTCGGGCGAGCGCTTCTACTGCGCGGCCGACGGCGAGGTCAGCGGACCGGAACGGCGCCGCTCCTGGAAGGTCGTGCCGGCGGCGTACTCGATGGTGCTCCCCCGCTAGATCCAGCCGCGGCGTACGGCTTCGACACCGGCCTGGAAGCGGGAGTCGACTCCGAGCTCGGTCATCATCGCGGCGATCCGTCGCCGCACCGTGCGGAGGCTGATGCCGAGGGTGCGGGCGATCTGCTCGTCCCGGGCACCTCCGGCGAGCTCGCGGAGCAGGAAGCGGTTCAGGTCCCGCCGCTCGCCGCCGTTGCCGGCATCGGGCAGCGGACGGGCCTGCTCCCACAGCGCCTCGAACCACAGCGACAGGGCGTGGACCAGACCGGGCTGGCGGACCAGAGACCGGGGCTCGTCCACGAACCCCAGGGGCTCGGGAAGGATGGCGTGGGTGGAGCCGATGATGAACATGCGGGTCGGCAGCTCGGGAAGCAGCCGGATCTGCTCGCCGACCGACGCCCGTAGCTCCAGCGTCGGCCGCGCCTCGGCCCAGGACCGGAAGGGATAGATGGCGCGCGATGCCCGTCCCTGCCGCACCGCCTCGCCGACCACGGCCGCCATCGCGTCCTCGCGGGGCTGCCGGAACTGGTCCGGGCGCAACCACAGGAGGTCTCCGGCGCTCCCGGAGATCAGGGCATGCAACAACGGGACCGGATTGCCACCCGAGCTGATCTCGCCGTCGAGGGGAATGACGTCGAGGACCTCGCCGGGCTGGGGCCGGACCGCAGGCGCTATGAGGTGCGGCAGCGCGCGGGCCACGTGCTCCATCCGGGTCGTGGCCAGGGACGTCCGGGCGGCGGTCTCTCGCAACAGCAACGCCACCGCCTCAGCCGGGTTGACGACGTAGACCCGTCCCGCCTCGACCCGGACGATGCCCACCTCGACCAGGGGCTCGACGTCATGGAGAAGCTCGTCGGCGCTACGCAGCAGCGCGTCCGCCACCGACACCAGCTCCCGGCCGGACTGGCTGAGCAGGCGTTCATAATCGCGCTCGACCCGTTTGGAGAAGCCGAGCGCCGCGATCACCGACGACGGTTGCACAGGCATGGTGACATGATAGTGCCAACGGCAGTTGCTCCCTTATGGCACGGTCCTGTCAGTGCGAGAATCCCCGGGTGTTGCGGGGCCCACGGGCCGCCGCTTCGACCCACCGCGGGGGATGCGGTCGAGCGGGTCGATGCACCTGGGCGCCGGGCTCCTCGTGAGTCCGGCGCTCACTGCTCCCCCGCGCTCGGGTAGCGTGAGCGCGCCCGACTCCCCCGCCAGCCAGGAGCTCTTCAACCATGGCACGAGGCCAGCAGGGCCCGCCGACCGACTGGGTCACCCGGGCTGCCGACGACGCCCAGCGTCACGCCCGCGAGGGTGAGACCATCACCTGCTCGTCGGGCGCCTCCCCGTCCGGGCCGGTCCACCTGGGCAACCTGCGTGAGTTCCTCACCGTGCACTTCGTGGCCGACGAGCTTCGCCGACGCGGCCTCCCGGTGCGCCACCTGCACGTGTGGGACGACTACGACCGGTTTCGCAAGGTGCCGAAAGAGGTCGACCCCAGCTGGGCCGACCACATCGGGCGCCCGCTCAGCGCGGTCCCCGACCCGTGGGACTGCCACCCGTCGTGGGCCGAGCACTTCAAGGCGCCGCTGCGTGACGCGCTGCACGAGCTCGGCGTCGACATGGAGGAGGTGTCGCAGACCGAGCGCTACCGGGCCGGCTTCTATCGCGAGCCGGTCCTGGTCGCGGTCCGACACCGCGACGACATCGAGCAGGCCCTCGCGCGGCACCGCACCAAACAGGTCGACGGCGAGGGTGAGGTCGATGACGCCGCCTCCGCCGACGACCTCGCTCGCTTCCCGTTCAAGGCCTACTGCCGACAGTGCGGTCGCGACACGACCACACCCTCGTCGTACGACGAAGAGACGACCGACCTCGCCTACACCTGCTCGTCGTGCGACTTCTCGGGCGTCACGAACCTGACCACGCAGAACGAGGGCAAGCTGGTGTGGAAGGTCGACTGGCCGATGCGGTGGGCCGTCGAGCACGTCGACTTCGAGCCCGCCGGCATGGACCACGCGACGCCCGGCTCGTCGTTCACGGTGGGCCACGAGCTGGTCGAGTCGATCTTCGGGATGCCGCGGCCGGCGTGGTTCGGCTACGGCTTCGTGGGCTTTGCCGGCACCCAGAAGATGTCGTCCTCCACCGGTGGCGTCCCCACCGCGGCCGACGCGCTGCGCGTCCTCGAGGCGCCGATCCTGCGCTGGCTCTACGTCCGCCGGAACCCGAAGCAGACCTTCGACATCGACTTCGGGCCCGAGGTCGTCCGGCTCTACGACGAGTGGGACGCGCTGGGCCGCAAGGCGGCGTCCGGCAAGCGCGACGGGGCGGTGCTCGCACATGGGCGGGCGGCGGCGACCGCGACCGCCGACCTACCGACCTCTCCGGTCACCGTGCCGTTCCGGGTGTTGTCGTCGGTGGCGGACGTGACGGCCGGATCGGCGGAGCAGATCAGCCGGATCGTCTCCCACGTCGGCCACGCCCACGACTCCGTCGACGATCTCGAACCGCGGTTGTCGAAGGCGATGCAGTGGACCTCCGAGTTCGTGCCGGAGTCCGACCGCACCACGGTCCGGTCCACGCCGGACCACACCGCCCTGACCGCGCTCGGCCCGCAGGAGTCGGAGTGGGTGCGGCTGCTCCTCGAGGGCCTGCCGCCCGGCGAGCTCGAGCTGGATGCGGTCACGACCCTGGTCTACGGCGTACCCAAGCTGGCCCGCGGGCTGGCGCTCGACGCCGCCCCGACCGACGAGGTCAAGGCGGACCAGAAGGAGTTCTTCCGGTTGCTCTACCACCTGCTCGTCGACGCCGAGCGTGGCCCGCGACTGCCGACGCTCATCGTTGCCCTCGGATCGGAGCAGGTCCGGTCGTTGCTCGGCAGCTGACCCTGTCCGCTCCCCCCGCCTGCTGTAACGCGCAGTTACCTGCGCACGTGCGCGGTTGCAGCGGCGCGGTAGTGCGGGTAACTGCGCGTGACAGGCCTCAGCCGGCCCGCCGGCGGCGACCCCGCATCCGCTCCGCGAACTCCGCAAGGTGCGGCGGGAGCTGATCTCCGAACCGCTGCCGGGTGACGTCGTACTCGCGCCGCAGCCGATCGCGGGCACGACGGCGCGCATCGCCCCAGAAGTCCTCCCAGTAGATGCGGGACATGCCGAGCCCCTCCGCGCACACCTCTCGTTGCCGGCGTCGCTCGTCCCACACCACCTGCTCGGCGGCCTGCTCGGCGACCCCACCTCGGTCGACGGGACGCAGCTTGATGCGTCCGTCGAACTCGAACATGTGGCAGCCGATCCTCAGGTCGCACCACGCAACGCCGGAAGGAACCCGCACCGCGAACTGCGTCTCGGCGTCTCCGATGCCGAGCTCCGCAAGGAGCTCGCGAGACAGGGATTCGCCGACGCTCTCGGCCCCGGGGTCGGCGTCAGCGATCGCGGCTCGCACGTCGGTGACTCCCGGCCACGACACCATCGGCTCGGCCGCGGCAACCAGCTGTGAGCGCGTGAAGCCGAGCTGCAGGGCACCGTCGGCGGCGACCAGGCCAGCGCGGTAGCCGTGGGTCCGGGCCAGGTCGGCCACGGTTCTCGGAACGTCGAGCGCCGGCAGGTCGTGGGCCGTCACGACCTGAGTGTCCGCATAGGCAGCCCCGTGATGCCGGATGCCGTGTCTGATGCGGGAGCCGTTGATGCCCGGCCGTGTCACGTGTGTCTCGGACTGCTGCGGCCGGATCAGAGGCACCTGTTGAAGCAGGGCAGAAGAGTCGTGGCTGTAGACGTGGGGCACCTCGAGGGTGAGATGGCTGGCCCGGATCCGGGCGAGTGGGCGCTCGACGTACTCGTCCCAGGCATCCCACAGCTCGCGGGTCGTGTAGACGCCGCGTCGTACGGCGACCAGCTCACCGCCGCGCACCCAGCGGGCAATGAGTCGTGCTGATATGCCCAGTTCTTGCAGCCGAGCACTGGTCGTGAGGCCCTGCCCGGCAGCGACGGCCGCCCTCACCCGGGAATCCATGCCCGGACCCTGCGCCTTCGGCGTACCTCCCGCCAACCCCTACTTCCGAACCTGTGGAGAACCGCCGCCGAGCGTCGCTTCCGACGTCCGATGTAACGCGCAGTTACCGGAACACATGCGCCGCAGCAACGCCGCATGAGCGAAGGTAACTGCGCGTTACATGAGCTGAGTCAGCTCCGTTACCCCAGCAGCTCGGCGGCGGCTTCCGGGGAGGAGTCGTGGAGGAAGGCAGCACAGCGCTCGGCCTCGTCGGTCTCGCCGATGGCTCGGGCCGCGAGGGCGAGCAGGGCCAGGCAGCGCAGGAAGCCGCGGTTGGGCTCGTGCGACCACGGCACCGGGCCGTGGCCCTTCCAGCCGTTGCGACGCAGCAGGTCGAGGGAGCGGTGGTAGCCGACCCGGGAGTAGGCGTAGATGACCACGTCGTCGGCCCGCTCCTCCCGGGCGAGGGCGGCCAGCGCGGCCCAGGCGACCGGCGAGGCGGGGTGGCGGCGTACGACGTCGACGGGGGCGGAATCGGCCAGCTCGTCGGTGGCGGGATCAGCCGGCAGGTGGGTGGGCGGCGGTCCGGCCATCAGATCGGAGTGAGTCATGCACCCCACCCTGTCATCCGCACCGAACAGTAGGGTCGCGGCCATGACCAACCCGCACCTCGACGCCGACCTCGCCGCGGACATCGACGCCTGCTGCCGACTCTCCGGCGAGTTCACGCTGCGCTCGGGCCAGGTGTCGCCCGAGTACTTCGACAAGTACCTCTTCGAGTCCGACCCGGCGCTGCTGGGTCGCGTGGTCGCGCGGCTGGTCGACCTGCTCCCCGCGGACACCGAGCTGCTCGGCGGCCTCGAGATGGGCGGGATCCCGATCGCGACGATGCTGAGCGCCCGCACCGGCCTGCCCGCGCTGTTCGTGCGCAAGGAGGCCAAGACCTACGGCACGTGCAAGCTCGCGGAGGGGCCGGACGTCGCCGGCCGACGGGTGACGCTGGTCGAGGACGTCATCACCACCGGAGGTGCGGTGCGGGACGCGACCCGGGCCCTGCGCGGGTACGGCGCGACGGTCGAGCACGTGATCTGCGCGATCGACCGCAGCCCGGCGGACGAGAACCCGCTGGCCGACGTCGGGCTGGAGATCCGGCCGGTCCTCACCAAGGTCGAGCTGGACGCCGCGCGCGCCCGAGCCTGACTCAGGCCGTGCGGTGCGCCTCGCGGCGGTGCTTCCACCACTCGTAGGCGATGGGGACGACCGAGAAGGCGAGGATCAGGATGATCGCCTTGTCGATGTTCTGACCCAGGGACGGGAACCGGGAGCCGAGGAAGTAGCCGAGCAGCGTGATGCTCAGGACCCACAGGATCGCGCCCACGAAGCTCCACACGAAGAACTGCGCCCGGTTCATGCGGGTGGCACCGGCGACCACGGTGATGTAGGTCCGGACGAACGGGACGAACCGCCCCAGCACCAAGGCCTTGTTGCCGTGCTTGTCGAAGAAGACGCGGGTCTTGTCGAAATACTCTCGCTTGATGATCCGGCCGTCCCGCTCGTACAGCGGCGGACCGGCCCGGCGCCCGATCTCGTAGCCACTGACGTTGCCGAGAAAGCCGGCAGCGGTGAGCATCACCAGCAGGAACACCAGCTCGACCGAGGCGCCGCCCGGGACGACGTCGATCTGACCCGTGGCGATGAAGAGCCCCAGGGCGAACAACAGGGTGTCGCCGGGGAGCAGCGGGAAGAACAAGCCGCACTCGACGAAGATGATCAGCAGACTGATCCAGAACAGTGCCGTCCCGAACCGATCGAGCAGCCACACCGGATCCATCCAGTCCATGCCGAGCAGCAGCGGTTGGATCAGGTCGACCATGACGGTCACGCTATCGGTCCCCCGGCTAGTGTCCCGATTCGTGAGGGACGACGAGGAGCGGGCGCCGTACGACCCCATGCCCCACGGGCCGCCCGAGGTCGGCGTCGGTCCGTGGCCGGGCACCTGGCCCGAGGGCGAGCAGTACGACGCCGAACTGCTGCGCGACGGAGACCGCCGCAACGTGGTCGACCGTTACCGCTACTGGACGCTCGAGGCGATCCGCGCCGACCTCGACACCCGCCGCCACGGCTTCCACGTCGCGATCGAGAACTGGCAGCACGACTTCAACATCGGCACCGTGGTGCGGACCGCCAATGCGTTCCTGGCCGCGGAGGTGCACATCGTGGGCAACCGCCGCTGGAACCGACGCGGCGCCATGGTGACCGACCGCTACCAGCACCTGCGACACCACGCGACGCCGACCGAGCTGGCGTCGTACCTCCACGACGCGGGTGTCACTCTCCTGGGCATCGACAACCTGCCCGGCTCGGCCCACCTGGAGACGACCGAACTCCCGCGCGACGTCTGCTTCCTCTTCGGACAGGAGGGCCCCGGGTTGTCCGAGGCCGCCCGGGAGGCCTGCGACGGGACGTTGTCGATCGCCCAGTTCGGCTCGACCCGCTCGATCAACGCCAGCGCGGCCGCTGCCATCGCGATGCACACCTGGGTGCGCACCTACGCCGATCTGTCCGGCGACCTCGCCTGGCGCGGGTGAGCCTGCCGGTCAGGCGCGGCGGCGGCACTGCTTCAGGTTGACCGACTTGCTCTGGCCGCGGTCGATGAAGAGCTGGGTCTCCTGGAGGACCTTGCCACCCTTCTCGCAGGTGAGCGTGTAGCTCTCACGCTGGCCTTCGGTGGTGGTGGTCACCGATTCGAACAGCTCCTCGGTGAGGGTGTAGCTCGGCGTCGTGGACGCGAAGTTGATCACCCGCAGCACGTAGGTGCCGGCCTCGGCGTCCATCAGGTCGACGCGCTCCTTGTCGCCCACGAAGTTGCCCGAGCTGCCGACCTGGGTCAGCTCGCCGTCGGCCCCCTTGAGGTAGATCTCGAGGTCGAGGTCGTCGGGGGTGGGCCAGTCCAGCGAGGTGCGGAAGACGTCCGCCGGAGCGTCCAGGACGAACTCGTGATCGATGTGACCGGCGGGCTCGATCGGACCGCCTTCGATGGTCTCGCTGCGGTACGGCTCGTCGGCGAGCTGTTCGTAGGTGCGCGACTCGACGGCCGGGCGGGTGGAGGGGTTGACCAGCCACTCGAAGGTGCCCGTGCGGCCCACCTCGATCGCCGTGTCGAGCCCGTCCTCGAACGAGCCCTCCCACGTCGGTGTCTGGAAGGTCTTGGCGAGCCGGATCGTGGCGCCCTTCGGGGCCTTCCCGGTCAGGACGCCGCTGAAGTCGCGGTCGACCGCGTGCTCCAGAGCAACCAGGTACGCCGCCCGGTTTCCGCGTCCCTCGTACTCACCGGCGCCGAGGTACTCGTCGATCACCTCGGGGTACGGCGGGTGGAACTCGTTCTCCCCGATCTCGAAGGTGTAGCCGAAGCCGCCGGTGGCGTTGTAGGTGTAGTCCTCCGTGGTGCCGGTGGTGTCGTAGAGCTCCCAGCCGTGGATGTTGGCGTAGCCGTTGTTCGCCGCCATCTTGGCGCCGAGCCGCTTCAGGTCGGCCTCGTCGGGGGCATTGCCCACCGGGAGACCGTCGGGTCCCTCGGTGTTCGGGTTCACGCCGTTGGGCCGCAGGATCAGGTTCGAGAAGGTGTGGTTGGAGATCACCATGGTCGTCTGCCGACTGGTGACGAGATCCTGGATGTTCTGGATCTCCGGCTCGGAGAACGCCTGGGGACCCCGGTACGTCGGGTCGGCGAACGTGGTCGAAGCCCCGGGACCGCCCCAGAGGCCGCCGTAGTTGCGGTTCAGGTCGACGCCGAGACCGAAGCCTCCCGGCGACGCGTGCACCGCGGCGCAGCTGCCGTCGGGGGTGTCCTGACCGTCCATGAGCCGGCAGTTCTTGCGCATGTAGGCCATGCCCGGGGTCGCCAGGACGCTCCCGGTGCCGCCCAGCGGGTCGTACTCGTTGGCGCCGCGCAGGTCGACGAACTCGCCGTCGGTGCGCGAGAGGTTGAACCCGTCGACATTGACGACCGGGACGACCACGACCCGCGCCTTCTTCAGCAGGCCGGTGATCCGTCGGTTGCTGCCGTAGTTCTGGACCAGGTCGAAGGCGAACTCCATGGCGTTCTCGCCGCTGGGCCATTCCCGGGCGTGGTGAACGCCCATCAACAGGAAGGTCGGCTCACCCCGGTTGGGCTGCCGGACGCCCTGGCTGATCTCGACCCCGTAGACCGGTCGGCCGTCGAGGCTGGGGCGCTCGAGCTCGAACTTCCTCACCAGCCCGCGGTTCTCCTCGGCCAGCGTCGTCATGTCGTCGTTGAAGTCGTCGAGGGTGCGGTAGCCGGTGCGGCCCGACGGCAGCGGCGAGGCGTCGACCGACGCGGCGTACGCCTCGTTGATCTCGGCGATCTGGATGCCACGCGCGATCAGGTCCGGGATCCGGACGTCGTGATCGAACCCGGCCGTGTTCAGTGCCGCGAGCTCGGCCCTGGTGTGGATCACGGCCTCGACGTAGTCGTGGCCGGCGTGCTCGGTGAGGTCGAGCCCCAGTTGCTGGAGCCGGTCCTTGTCGCCGCGGGTCGGGGTGTCGACCGTGACCAGCCGGGGCGCGAAGAACTCCTCGCCCGGGGCGACCGCACCGTCGGCGGCACTCGTGACGCCGAGCACGGAGGCGGCCAGGGCCAGCGCGGTGAGCGCACTGAGAGCCGGGTTGCGGAAGGGGCGCGGCGTACGGGTCATGAAGGCTCCTCGATCGAGTGGTGCCCCTCTTAACGGCCGACGGCACGTCAGGTCACGCATCCAGCATCCGGTCACTGAGCGCGGCCCGGGGGCGACCCGTGAGTAGCCATTAGGCTGGAGCACATGCCGATCGCTACCCCTGAGAAGTACGCCGAGATGCTGGACGCCGCCAAGAGCAAGTCGTTCGCGTTCCCGGCCATCAACGTCTCGTCGTCCCAGTCACTCAACGCCGCCCTGAAGGGCTTCGCCGACGCCGGATCGGACGGGATCGTCCAGATCTCCACCGGCGGCGCCGACTACCTGTCGGGCCACACGATCAAGAACATGGTCTCCGGCTCGGTGGCCCTCGCGGCGTACGCCGCCGAGGTCGCCAAGTCCTACCCCGTCAACATCGCCCTCCACACCGACCACTGCCCGCAGGACAAGCTCGACGGCTTCGTCCGCCCGCTGATCGACATCTCCGCGGAGCGGGTCGCCCGCGGCGAGGCGCCGTTGTTCCAGTCCCACATGTGGGACGGCTCCGCGGTACCGCTGGAGGAGAACCTGAAGATCGCCGAGGAGCTGCTCGCCAAGTGCGCCGCGGCGCAGATCATCCTCGAGATCGAGGTCGGCGTGGTCGGCGGCGAGGAGGACGGGGTCGCCAACGAGATCAATGACCAGCTCTACACGACCCCCGAGGACGCGATCGCCACCGTGAAGGCGCTCGGCGCCGGCGAGCGGGGCCGCTACCTCACCGCGCTCACCTTCGGCAACGTGCACGGTGTCTACAAGCCCGGCAACGTCAAGCTGCGGCCCGAGATCCTCAAGGCCGCCCAGGAGGCGGCGGCCGGCGAGCTCGGACTGGGGTCCGAGGCCCGACCCTTCGACCTCGTCTTCCACGGCGGGTCGGGGTCCTCCGCCGAGGAGATCAGCGCCGCCGTCGACTTCGGCGTGGTGAAGATGAACGTCGACACCGACACCCAGTACGCCTTCACGCGTCCGGTGGCGGCCCACATGTTCGCCAACTACGACGGCGTGCTGAAGGTCGACGGCGAGGTCGGCAACAAGAAGTTCTACGACCCTCGCGCCTGGGGCAAGGCCGCCGAGACCGGCATGGCCGCGCGCATCGTCGAGGCGTGCGAGAACCTGCGTTCCAGCGGTCAAGCCATCGGCTGAGCCCAGCCGCCCCGTCACAGGCAGGTCACGATCCGGCTCCAGCCGACGCCGCGGACTCGTCCGGTATGGCAGATTGTGTCGGCGGTCGAAGACTCGGTGCCGGCTGCTGCCATGGGACGAGGTGCGGGGGTAGCTGGATGCTGAGGCGGGTCGGCACATGAGGCTGCCTGCCACGCTCGTCCTCGTGGTCCGACGGGGCTTCGCCAACCCGGCGCCGGTCGCGGCGATCGCGATCAACGTGCTCGTCGTGTGCGTCCTGGTCTCCGGGCTCTCGGCCAGCCTCGCGCTGGTGCTCCAGGAGACCCTGTCGTCGCGACTGCACGCCGCGGAGGTCGCCGAGAGCGTGGTCGAGGTGACCTCGCCGTACGACGCGGACGCTCCCGGGCCGCAGGACCAGGCGGTCCGCGACGCCCTGGCTCCCGTGATCGAGGTCGCCGGCGGTGACGTGGTGACCCTCGCCGAGTCGGGCACCTTCGACCTGCGGGACGACGCCGGGGGATCGTGGACGTTCGCGGCGATCGGCGGCGGGACGGTGTCGCTCGACCCCGGGTCCGGTCGACTCCCCGAGCCCACCGACGGCCCGCTCGAAGCCGCCGCACCGGAAGGCTCGAACCTCCCCGTCGGGACGACTGTCACGCTGATCGGTCGCTCCGGTGACCAGTCCGTCGAGGTGCTGATCACCGGGACCTGGTCGGTGCCGGCCGACTCGGAACGGTCGCTGTCGAGTGTGGACAACACCTCCTTGGTGATCCCGCTCCAGCGGTTCGACGAGGTCGCCGGCCCCGGCACCCTCGCCCGCTGGCGCGCCGTACCGGATCTCGAGCGCCTCGGCGCCGACGAGCTCGGGGCGCTCAGCGCCGCAGTGACCCGGGCCGAGGTCGAGGTGGAGGCGGCCGGCGAGACGGTCTCGGCGGCGATGCAGTTCCACACCGACCTCACCGGCTCACTTGCTCTGATCGCGCGACAGCTGACGGTGATGCGGGCGCTGCTCCTGGTGCCCGCCGGTCTGCTGCTGCTGGTGGCCGCCGCCGGACTGGTGCTGGTGGCCGCCGGGTTGGCGTCGGTTCGGCAGGAGGACGAGTCGCTGCTGCGGTCCCGCGGCGCCGGCCAGCGCCAGCTGGTCGCCCCCACCGTCGTCGAGTCACTGCTCGTGTGCGGGCTGGCGGCCCTGCTCGCACCTCCCGCTGCGACCCTGGTCGTGCGCATCGGCGACACCCGTCCCGACCTCGGTCCACCGGCCTGGTGGGCGAGCGCCGGGGCTGCGGGGGTGTGCGCGTTGGCACTGACGGTCCCCGTCGTCGTGCGCGCCGTGACCGGCGACCGCGGGGAGCAGCAGAACCTCGAGCGTCAGCGCCGCCGCGCGCTCACGGGCCTGCTCGCGACGGTGCTGCTGGTGGCCGGTCTCGGACTGTTGGCCGTCGCCACCCTCCGCAGGTTCGGCGAGACGGTCGCCGGTGCCAGCGTGGAGTCGACCCGGGTGGACCTGCTCTCGGTCGCCTCCCCGGCGCTGCTGCTCCTGGCGGTGGCGGTCGTCGTGGCGCTCGTGCTGCTCCCGGTGTGGTTCCGACTGCTCGCCGCCGGGCTCGCCTCCCGAGGCCCGGGCCCGTCCCTGGGGTCCCGCTTCGCGGCACGGGCGCCGACCGTGGCGATCCCCCTGGCGTTGACGGTCACCCTGGCCGCCGGCGTGCTGACCTTCGCCGCCGTCGAGCGCACCAGCAGCGCCGCCGCACGGGTGGCGCGTGCCGACTTCGTGGCCGCCGCCGACGCCCGGGTGATCCCTCCGGCGAGCGCGGTGCGGGCCGGGGAGGACGTGGAGCGCCGGCTGCTCGCCACCACCTCCGGCGTACGTCGGGTGACGCCGGTCCATCGCAGTGACACCTTCGTCGAAGGGCTTCCGACGCAGACCCTGATGGCCGAGCTCTCCTCGGAGACTGCGGTCGACCTGCTGGGGCCCGACAACGGCTCGTGGGAGGGACTCATCGATCGTCCGGGGAGCGCGGACGGTCGGGACGGGGCGAGCGGGCCGACGAGCATCCCGGCCGCGGTCACCACAGGCCTCGCGGACGGGGTGGCCCTCGCCGTGGGCGACACCCTGCGGGTCGCCGTGCT
The DNA here is from genome assembly GCA_963806945.1 of uncultured Actinomycetota bacterium. Lineage (GTDB taxonomy): Bacteria > Actinomycetota > Actinomycetes > Propionibacteriales > Nocardioidaceae > Nocardioides. The sequence continues at coordinate 385,977 of CAWDZH010000007.1, read as the reverse complement.
CGGCATCCCCGCGTCCATCGAGATCGTCGCGATCGTGCCCGCGGTCCGCTCGGTCGCCGACGGCAACGAGGCGATCCTGGTCGACACCGACACGGCCCTGGCCACGCTGCGGTCGGCCGGTTTCAACGACCAGCCCTCGGAGTGGTGGCTCGACCTCGACGACGGTTCGGCTCCCGCCGTCGTCAGCCTCCCCACCGACCAACCGTCCGTGGCCGACGACGTCATCACACCCGCGGGGAGCTGCGCGCCCTCGACGACGACCCGAGCACCGGCGGCGCCGCCCTCGGGCAGGTGCTGCTGCTGACGGCGGCCGGGTGCCTGATCGTCGGGATCCTGCTGCTGGCCTCGGTGATCCTGCTGCGCCGGAGGGAGCGGGCCGAGCAGGCGAGACGACTCGGCGCGGCCGGCGGCGACCGGGCCAACCTGATGGGGGTCGTGAGCTGGGAGTTCGTCCTGACCACCGGCACCGGCGTGGTGGCGGGCGTGATGATCGGTGCGCTCGTGGCGTCGGTGACGCTGGTGTCGATGACCCTCGGCCCCGACGGGGCTCGGCTGGTGCCCACCCCGTCACTTCACGTCCCCTGGCCGACGGTGGTCCTGGCGCCGGTCGCGATGGCGCTGGTGCCCCTGGTCGGCCTGGTGTGGCTCACGCGCCGCGACCACCGCCGAGGCCTGGGGGCTGCCGAGGGGAGGCGTGGCCGATGAGGCGGCTGCTTCCCGGCGCCACGACCGCCGACCGGTCCGCGGCGCTGCTCATCGCCGCCCTGTGCGCCGCGATCGTGGTGTCGGCCACCGGCGCCAGCTCGTGGCTGCGGTCCAGTGCGGACGAGATGGCACAACGAGTCCTCACGAACGCCCAGCACGACGCGACCCAGCTCCAGGTGTCCTTCAGCGAGGTACGTGACCGCGAGCTCCCCGGCACCGCTCCCGGGGAGCTGACGGCAGCCCTGCCGCCCGCGGTGAGCGCCGTCTACCGGTCACCCCGGGCCGTGGTCGTGAGCTCCGACCAGGTGCCGAAGCCGCTGCCGGACGGGTCCGGTGAACCGGGCTTCATGGCGATCGCGGGATTCCCCGAGCTCGACCCACTCATCGACCTGGCCGATGGCCGGCTACCGCGCCCCGACACGACCATGCGCGCCCTGCCTCCGGAGGCCGCCGCTGAGTTCGACGGTCCACGGCGGGTCACGGTGATCGAGGTCGTGCTGGAGGTCTCCGCCGCCCGCGAGCTCGGCATCGCCGTCGGCCAGTACGTCGATCTCCAGAGCGTGAGCTACAGCCAGGTCGAGCCACGGCCCATGGTCGCCCGTCTGGTCGGCACCTACCATGCCGCCGACCCGGCACCGACGCCTCTCGACGACGCGGACTCCGCCCGCCTGCCGTCGATCTCGGTGCAACCCGAGTTCAACCTGGTGCGCACGACCGCGCTCGCCGCCGACTCCCGCACGGTGCTGCGGGCTCCGTGGAAACGTGACCCGGAGGTGAGGTGGACCTTCGACCTGGCCCGCATCCCGGCCGCCTCCGAGGCCGAGGCGTTGATCACCGAGATCCGCAAGGTCGAGCTCCAGGACTGGCCACCGGCTCACGACGCCGGCGACGTCGGTGCCGTCACTGGCCTGGGCAGCCTCGCGCAGCGGGTCGTGTCCGAGCGGACGATCAGCGACGGCGCGGTCGGTCTGGCCCTGCTCGCGCTGGGGGCGGCCGGGCTGGCAGTGCTGCTGGCCGCTGCCGTGGTGCTGGCCGGACGCCGGCGCGCGTTGACTGCCGTGGTCCGGGCGCGAGGTGCCTCGCAGACCTGGTTGGCGTGCCGGCGGGGCGCCGAGGCGTTGGTGCTGACGGTGCCGGGGCTGCTGCTGGCGGCCGGGCTGCTCATCGTTCGCGGACCCGACCCCCGGGACGTCGCCGTGGCGGCGGTCGCCGCACTGGTGTGCGCCCTGCTCATCACGCTGGCCCAGGTCCTGCCCCCGAGTCTCGGCGAGGATCGGCTGGGCGGGGTGGTGGGTGACGCACTCCAACTCGTGGTCGTGGCCCTCGCCGGGGCGACCACGACGTTGGTGCTCCTCGACGACGCGCTCTCACCCGGCGACCCGGCGCTGGTGCTCGTGCCCCCGCTGCTCGGCGCTGCCGCGGCGGTGCTGGTGACGCGACTGCTCCAGGTCGGTCTCCGCGGCGTGGGCCCCCTGGTGCGGCGTACCCGCTCGGTCACGCCGGTCGTGAGCCTCAGCCAGGCGGCGGCCGCGGCGAGCCGCGTCGTGCTGCCCAGCGCCGCCGTGGTGCTGGCCGTCTCGTCCGGGCTGCTCGCGGTCTCCGTCGGCGACACGTTGCGCACCGGAGCCGAGCGCACGGGGTGGGAGCAGGTGGGCGCCGACCTGAGCGTGCGCACGAACGGCATCCACGACAACACCGTCGCGCGACTGGAGGCGATCCCCGGAGTGACCCGGGTCGCGCCCGTTGCCGCCACCGAGAGCGTGTCGCTGGACACCCGGACCGGGGTCGAGGGGATCCGGCTGATCGCGGTCGACATCGACGCCCTCGCCGCCGTCGGCGACCTCGCGGTGCGCGACCTCGACCTCCCCGCCGCCGAGACCGGCACCTTGACGGCCGCAGCCTCCCCAGATCTCGCCCTCGACCGCGAGCAGGCGTCGCTGCGCTATGCGCAGGACGTCATCCCGGTGGACATCGTCGACCGGCTCCCGTCGATCCCCGGGGTCACCACCGGGGGGTCGTTCCTCCTGGTGGACCTCGCCACCTTCACCGAGGTGATCGGGCAGCGCCTGGACTCCTACAGCACAGTGCTGATCCAGGGCACGCCCGACCACGACCAGGTCGAGGAGGTGGCACGGTCGGTCGACCCCCAGGCGCTGGTGACCTCCCGGGCGGCGATGACGGAGCAGCAACTGGAGAGCCCTGCTGTCGGCAGGACCCTCACCATGCTGACGGTCATCGTGGTGGGTGCGACCGCCCTCGCGACCTTCGCCGTCCTGCTCACCGTCGGACTCGGAGGTCCCGCCCGCCGACGGACGAGCGTCGTGCTCACCGCCGTCGGCGCGGATCCCGCGGACACGCGGCGGATCAACACCCTGGCGATGGTGCCGATCGTGGCCGGTGGACTGGCCGCCGCCGTGACCTGCGGACTGTTGCTGACCCTGGTCGTGGGCCACGGTTTCGACCTCACCGGCCTGACCGCGACGCAGGCCGCCCTGCCGGTGCGGCCCAGCGCGCTCACGGCGACGATCACCGGCGCGCTGCTCGGTGGCCTGCTCCTGCTCACGGGACTGGCGGCGCGCAGCCGGACCGCCCTCGACCGACCGGAAGGAGCACCACGATGACGGTGGTGAACGCACCCGAACACCAGATCGCCTGCGAGGGCCTGGTTCGCATCTACAAGCGGAAGGGGGTGGAGGTCGTTGCCCTCCAGGGCCTCGACCTGCACGTCGGCCGGGGCGACCTGGTGGCCATCGTCGGCGCCTCGGGCAGCGGCAAGTCGACGCTGCTCAACATCCTCTCCGGACTCGACAGTCCCAGCGCGGGCCGGGCGGTGGTCGCTGGCCACGACCTGCTGTCGATGCGTCGCGCCGAGCGTCGGCACTACCGGCTGCGGACGTGCGGCTTCGTCTGGCAGCGCTCCAGCGACAACCTGGTCCCGTACCTGACCGCCAGCCAGAACGTCGACCTGCCGCAGCGCCTCGCCGGCACGTCCGGAGCGGAGCGCAGCGGACGGACCACGCAGCTGCTCGAACAGCTCGGCATCGCCGAGGCCGCCAGCCGGCGTCCCGCGGATCTCTCCGGGGGACAACAGCAGCGGCTCGCCATCGCCGTCTCGTTGGCCAACGAACCGCAGGTGCTGTTCTGCGACGAGCCCACCGGAGACCTCGACAGCGCCGAGTCACACGACGTCTACACCGCCCTGCAACAGGTGAACGAGCACGACGGCACGACGGTGGTCGTGGTCACCCACGATCCCGCGGTCGCGGGCGAGGTACGCCGCACGGTCGCGATCCGCGACGGTCGGACCTCCTCGGAGACCCTGCGACGGGCGGGCAGCGAGGGCGAACACCACGTGGTGGCCGAGGAGTTCGCGGTCCTCGACCGCACCGGGCGCCTCCAGCTCCCCCGCGACTTCGTCGACGCCCTCGGCCTGAAGCAACGGGTCAAGGTCGAGCTCGCCGACGACCACATCCAGATCTGGCCGGAAGGGGATCACCGATGATCCGGATCCAGGACCTGCACAAGACCTACCGCCGGGGCGGGCAGGACGTGCACGCACTGCGCGGCATCGACCTCGACGTACCTCCCGGCCAGCTGCTGGTCCTCACCGGGCGCTCCGGCGCCGGCAAGACCACGCTGCTCAGCGTGACCGCCGGCCTCCGTCCGGCCGACCGGGGGACGATCGAGGTGAACGGCCAGGTGGTCACCGACTCCTCGGAGGCCGAGCTGGTCGCGCTGAGACGTCACGCAGTCGGCGTCATCTACCAGGACTTCGCACTGCTCCCGCTGCTCACCGCGGAGGAGAACGTCGGTCTCCCGCTGCGTATCACCCGCACCGACGCCGGCCTCCGGGACCGAGCGGTCGCGGAGCTGCTGCAGCGGGTCGGGCTCGCGGCCCACGCCAGGCAGCGCCCCGACGAGATGTCCGGCGGCCAGCAGCAGCGGGTGGCGATCGCCCGCGCGCTGGTGACCCGGCCGCGGGTGCTGCTGGCCGACGAACCGACCGCCCAGCTCGACAGCGAGACCGGACTGGCGGTGATGGGGATGCTGCGGGAGCTGGTCGTCGAGCAGGGCACGACGGCGATCGTGGCCACCCACGACCCCCTGGTGGAGCAGTTCGCCGACGCGGTCGTTCACCTCGACGACGGACAGCTGACGTCGACCGCGCCCGCCGCTGGGTACCGTGGCGCGCATGCCGGTGACGAGACTGGAAGGGATCGCCCCGACGATCTTCAGCACGATGTCCGCGCTGGCGGTGCGGACGGGCTCGGTGAACCTGGGGCAGGGGTTCCCCGACACCGACGGCCCGGCGAGTCTCCTGGCGGCCGCGGCTGAGGCGGTCGCGGCCGGCCACAACCAGTACGCCCCCGGCATCGGCATCCCGTCCCTGCGACAGGCGATCGCCCGGCACCAGCAGCGCCACTACGGGATCGAGCTCGACCCGGACCGGCAGGTCTGCGTGACCACCGGCTGCACCGAAGCGGTCGCCGCGGCGTTGCTGGGGCTGGTGGAGCCGGGCGATGAGGTGGTGGTGCTGGAGCCCTACTACGACAGCTACGTCGCGATGCTGCAGATGGCTGGCGCCGTACGCCGACCGGTGACCCTGCGCGCACCCGACTTCCGTCTCGATCCCGATGAGCTGCGGGCCGCGATCACGCCCCGCACCCGGTTCGTCCTGCTCAACACCCCCCACAACCCGACCGGCACCGTCCTCTCCGACGCCGAGCTGCAGGCGGTCGCCGACGTCGCGCTCGAGCACGACCTGGTCGTGATCACCGACGAGGTCTATGAGCACCTGGTCTTCGACGGTCACGTGCACCGGCCGCTGGCGACGTTCCCCGGCATGGCCGAGCGGACGCTGACGCTCTCCAGCGCGGGCAAGTCCTACTCCGTGACCGGGTGGAAGATCGGCTGGGCGACCGGGCCGGACCGGCTCGTCGCCGCCGTGCTCGACGCCAAGCAGTGGCTGAGCTTCAGCTCCGGTACGCCGCTCCAGCACGCCGTCGCCCACGCCCTCGACCACGAACCCGACTACCCGAGCGACCTGGCCCGCGACCTCGAGGCCCGACGCGACCTGCTCTGCGCCGGGCTCTCCGGCATCGGGCTGGCGCCGCGGGTCCCGGAAGGCACCTACTTCGCACTGACCGACGTGGCGCACCTCGGCTGGGACGACGGGCTGGCCTTCTGCGAGGCGCTGCCGCAACGCGCCGGCGTGGTCGCCATCCCCGCCCAGGCGTTCCACGACTCCGACGCCGGCCGGCACCTGGTGCGCTGGGCGTTCTGCAAGGAGCGAGACGTGATCGAGGACGGCCTGCGCAAGCTGCGCGAGGCCGTCCTCGAGAAGTGACTGATCAGGCGACCGGCGGCGTCAGGCCGCCGCGGCCCGCGTCGGGACCCTGCCCGCCGTACCACTGCCTCGCGCCACCGGTGAAGAGGCACACGATCACGGCGACGCTGCCGATCAGGGTGATGGCGGAGGCGCCCGACATGATCGCGAGCAACGAGAGCGCTGCGGTGAGCGCGGACGACACGACCAGGCCGATCCGGGCGCCGTTGGACCGTCGCATCGCGAAGACGGCCAGCACCATCGCGGCGATGCACCAGACGGCGAACGCGCCGAAGACCACGAAGATCAACGACACGATGTCGTCGGGGTCGATGTCCCCCAGACCCGGCTCACCGCGCAGCTCGTCCACGAGCTGGTCGCGCGCGAAGCCGAACGCCACCAGCACGAGGGCGAGGCCGACCAGCACGATCCCGCTGAGGACCAGCGTGATCACGCCGGCCGCGACGACGGTCGCGGGACGCTTCTCGGGGTCCTGGTAGGGCTGGCCGTAGCCGGGCTGCTGGCCGTACGCCGGCTGGCCGTAGCCCGGCTGGCCGTGCTCCTGCGGCGGCTGCCCGTACTGAGGCTGCCCGTACTGGGGCTGCCCGTACTGGGGCTGGCCGAAGGGCTGCTGCGGCTGGGCGGGCTGCTGGGGCGGCTGGGCGGGCTGCTGGGGCGGCTGACCGTAGGGGTTCTGCTGCGGCGGCGGGTAGGCCGGAGGCTGCTGCTGTCCGTCCGGAGGTCCGTTGCCCGTGGAGTCACTCATGACGCCATTGCATCACGTCCGGTGGAACCACGCCCGCACCTCCGAGCGGCTCAGGAGCACGACTGTGGCGAGGGTCGCACCAGCGGGGATGACCATCAGCAACGAGCTGATGGTCGCGACCAGACAGACCACGGCTGCGACGGCGGCGGAGGACAGCAATCCCCAGCGCGCCCACGCCACGCGGCGGTAGGCCAGCACCGCGAGCACCATGGCCGCCAGGGACCAGCCCCCGGCCACGGCCGCGGTGGCGTAGGTGGCGTCGGTGAGCCTGGCGACGTCGCTGCCGGCGAGGTCGGCGTTCTGCCGGACGAGCTCATCGACGACCAGGTCCGGGTTGGTCGCCATCAACGCCACGCTGGCTGCCATCGCCATCAGGACCAGGCTCGAGAACGCCCACGTCAGCACACAGGCCCAGACCACCGCGTCCGGCCGACGGGCGAACGCGGCCGGGGCTCGGCCAGCCGCCTGATCGGGCCGCGGGTGGTGGGCCAGCGGATCGACCTGCGGATCGGGCTGCGGATCGGGCTGGGCGAACGGAACCCGAGTCACGGCGGGCGGTGGCGGCTGGCGGGCCGGCTGGGTCCTCGACGCCGACAGCGAGGCGGGCTCGGGGATCGGTTCGCCGCGGAACCACAGCGCCGAGGGCCCGACCCACATCAGGGCAGCGCCCGCGGCGACCAGGGACGTCAGGAAGCCACCGGTGGCGAGTCCCCCGAGGAAGATCGGCACCGCGAGCACCGACAGACCGATCCGGGCTCGGGTGCCGCCACGCATCGCGTGGAAGCCGAGCACGCCGGCCGCGGTCGCGCAGCCGGCCAGCAGCATGAACACGACCCGGAGCATCCCCAGCGCCGACGCGACGTCGAGCCCCAGCCCGTCGCCGGGCGGGGTGGAGAGGAAGTCCGTGACCCGCTCCCGGGTCTCGAGGGACTGCAGACCGGCGAGCTGCTCCCCCACGGTGAGCACCACGCCCACCGAGCCGCCGATGACGAGGCCCGCGGCCAGGGTGGTGTGCCGCGGCCGCGGCTGGCTGTCGCTCACGCTCGCCATTGGATCACGCTGCGTCCACGCCCCAGCCGACCGGTCGACACCTCACCGGTGGAGCGACACGATGGCCGCATGCGTTCGGCCGACCACACCCTCGACGTACCCCTCGACCACGACGACCCCTCCGGCGAGACGCTGCGGCTCTTCGCCCGCGAGGTGTGGGAGCCGGGCGGCGAGGACCGGCCCCGGCTGGTCTTCCTGCAGGGTGGCCCCGGCAGCGAGAGCCCGCGTCCCGACTTCGTCGGCACGACCGCGTGGATGAAGCGCGCGGTCCGGGACTTCCGCCTCGTGCTGCTCGACCAGCGCGGGACCGGGCTGTCGACGCCGATCGGCCACCCGGACCGGATCCCGGGGGACACCACGGCGGCCAAGGCGCATCACCTCACCCATTTCAGGGCCGACGCGATCGTCCGCGACTGCGAACTGCTGAGGGAGCACCTCGGTCTCGAGCGGTGGAGCCTGCTGGGGCAGTCGTTCGGCGGCTTCACCTCCGTCGCCTACCTGTCCACCCATGCGTCGAGTCTCGCCTCGGCCCTCATCACCGGCGGTCTGGTTGCGGTGGGTGTCGGACCCGATGAGATCTACGCCGCCACTCTCGCGACCATGCACGACAAGAGCGAGCGGTTCTACCGACGCTTCCCGGGCGACCGCGACCGGATGCGCCGGGCCCTCGATCTCGCCCGCGCCGGAGAGCTGACCCTGCCCAACGGCGACCCGCTGACGCCGCGACAGCTCCGCTCGGTCGGTGGCCACCTGGGCCGCGACGGGGGCGACCAGACCCTGCACCATCTCCTCGAACGTGACCCCCACTCGCCGGGCTTCCTGCACGACGCCGCCGAGATGCTGCACTTCCGCGGCCGGAACCCGATCTACAGCGTCCTGCACGAGTCGAGCTGTTCGGACGGCTTCGCCACCCGGTGGTCCGCGGAGCGGATCCGTCCGCCGGCGTACGACGAGGACGAGACGCTGCTGTTCGGGGAACACATCGCTCCGTCCACCTTCACGGACAACTCGGAGCTGCGGCCCTACGCCGAGGTGGCCGACGCCCTCGCCGAACACTCGTGGCCCCGGCTCTACGACGAGGAGGCGTTGCGACGGGCCGACGTCCCGGTCGCTGCCAGCGTCTACTACGACGATGCCTTCGTTCCGAGGGAGATGTCGCTACGGACTGCGGCGCTGCTGCCCCGCGCTCACGCGTGGATCACCAACGAGTTCGAGCACAGCGGCCTGCGGACCTCCGGGGAGCACGTCCTGGACCGGCTGATCTCGCTGAGCCGGGACCTCTGAGGAACTGATGCGGGAGTCGGCACGTCCGAGTGGCATGGTCAGGTCCGTCCTCGCACTCACCCTGCTCGCCGGCGTCCTGTCGTCGTGCGCCGGTGACGAGAGCGAGGCCTCGTGCATCGCCGTCATCGAGATCGACGGCGAGTCCTACTACGAGCGGGACAGCGACGAGCTCGAGGTCCCCACCGACGGCGGTGAGACCGACGCCGTGAGCCCGGGGTGCAACGACTCCGGGAAGGAGGAGCCGGACGACCAGATCCGGGTCGAGCTGATCCGAGACGTTCCGGCGGCGACCGCCGTCGTCTACCAGGACGCCCTCTACGTCCGGGGCGGCGTGCAGCTGCCGGCGAGTGCCGGCGACTGGTACCCCTCCGTGTCCTGTCGGGAGCCCGGCGAGTTCGTGCTGCGGGGTCGGCTCGGGAGCGTGTCCCAGCCCTACCAGCCCTACGCCCATCGCGAGCTGGAGGCGCCGTACGAGGTCAGCCTCCTCGTCGACGAGGGACCGTGGTCAGACACGTGGCTGGAGGTGCAGGTCACCGCCGAGAGCGAGTCCGGGCTCACGGCCGCCGACCGGGACCGGAACCGGGTCCTGCTCCGCGCGACCGTGAAGTGCCGGGAGGGTGAGTTCCTGGCCCGGTCCCTGCAGGTCCGGTGACCCGTCAGCGCACCGCACGTCCGGGGACCCGGACCCGGCCGCGCAACCGTCGCAGCTGCTCGTCGACCGGCCGGCCGAGATAGGTGCCGAGGGTGGCACCCGCGGCGATTCCGAGAGCGACGAGCACGCCGACCAGGAGGGTCCGCCCCCCGGCCACGATCGCCGGGTTGTCGGCGTCGGTCGCGATCATCTCGAGTAGTCCGTTGAGCAGGGTGAGGCCGGGGACCAGCGGGAGCAGCGCCCCACTCTCCAGCCCGAATCCGGGAGCGTTCGTGTGACGGACGGCCAACATCGCCAGGGCGCCGACGAGCAGCGCCGCCACCGTGTTGGACACCATCTCGGAGCTCCCGGCGGAGTTCGCCAGGCTCAGGTAGACCGCCCACCCGAGCAGCCCGATGACGGTGGTGAGCACCGTGGTCACGACATCGGCGAAGGAGTAGACAGCGTAGGAGAAGGAGATCAGCCCGGCGCCCGTGAACTGCGCCCACAACGGCGCCGTCGACACCGGGCTGTTGAGGATCTCGAAGGCGACGCCCTGGCTCTCGAGGAAGTTCAGCGCCATCACGATCCCGGCGACGATGCCGGCGGTCCGCATCACCACCTCCAGGACGCGGGCCGAGGCGGTGACGTAGAACTGGTCGATCGCGTCCTGCACCGCGCCGACGATCATCACGCCCGCCAGCAGCATCACGATCCCACCGACGACGATCAGGGTGGGGTCGACTCCGCTGAACGGACCCCAGCCCCGCAGTGAGAGCTGGTGCACCCCGGCGGCCACCAGGGTCATGCCCCCGGCCACCACCGCCTGACTGAAGAAGGGCGGAACCCGTCGCCGGTGGAGCAGCGTCAGCACCCACTCCATGCCCACTGCCGCCAGGAACGCGAGCAGCGGCATCAGCCACGAAGCGGAGAACGTCAGGCTGACCCCCGCGGCGATGCCGCCCGCACCCAGCCCGGAGACCCAGCGGGGGTACGGCGGCGGCTGGAACGAGATCTGGTCGTAGGCCACGGTCGCCGTGTCGACGTCGAGCCCCGTCTCGATCTCGGCCAGCAGCCGGTCGAGGTCGCGCACCTTCGTGTAGTCCACGATCAGTGGCTGGACGACCCGGCTGACGGTCAGCGGCGACCGCCGCGCTCCGCGATGGTGGGTCACCGTGATCGAGGTGTAGGTGAGGTCGACGTGCACCCCGCCCAGGCCGTAGGCGCGGGTGACGCGCAGCATCTGGACGACGACGTCGTTGGCCGACATCCCCGAGGCGAGCAGGTGGTCGCCGATGCGCATGGCGAGATCGAGAACCGGCATGGAGGGGACCGGTGTCGAGCGGGGACGGAGCGGGCCGGTGGTCACCCTCCGAGGGTGACAGGCGACCACCCCCGTCCGGCAAACGCCGGCGGTGCGAGATCGCCCACACCGACCCCGGCCTAGGCTCAGGGAATGACCAGTCCCGTGCGCACCGCCGCTCGGCTGCTCCTCGGAGCGGCCATGGTCGGCGCCGGGGTGCTCCATCTGACCGCGCAACGCGAGGAGTTCCAGGCGCAGGTGCCGTCCTGGTTCCCGGTCGAGGAGGACCTCACGGTGCTGGCCTCCGGCGCGGTCGAGATCACGCTCGGTGCCGCCTTCGTGGCCCTGCCCGGGAGGAAGCGGCTCGTGGGCGGATTGCTGGCCGGCTTCTTCGTGGCGATCTTCCCCGGCAACGTCGCGCAGTACGTCGAGGGCGTCGACGCGTTCGGTCTCGACACCGACCGGGCCCGACTGATCCGGCTGTTCTTCCAGCCCCTGCTGGTGGCCTGGGCACTGTGGGCGGGCCAGGTGCTGCCCGCTCGGCGGGTCAGCGAAGAACCAGACCCTCCTCGCCCACGTCGACCGTGACCGAGCCGCCGTCGCCGACCTCGCCCCCGATCAGCTGCCGCGCGAGCGGGTCCCCGATGGCGGTCTGGATCAACCGGCGCAGGGGGCGGGCGCCGTACGCCGGGTCGTAACCGGTCGTCGCGAGCCACTCGCGAGCTGCGTCGGTGACCTCGATCGAGATCCGGCGTACCGCGAGCCGCTTCTCGAGGAGCGCAAGCTGGAGGTCGACGATGTGGGCGAGGTCGTCGCGACTCAGAGCGTCGAACTGCACGATCTCGTCGAGCCGGTTGAGGAACTCCGGCTTGAAGCTCTGCCGCACCACCGCCATCACCGACTCCCGCTTCTTGTCCGGGTCCAGCGTGGGGTCCACCAGGAAGTGGGAGCCCAGGTTGCTGGTGAGGATCAGCAGCGTGTTGCGGAAGTCCACGGTGCGGCCCTGGCCGTCGGTCAGCCGGCCGTCGTCGAGCACCTGCAACAGGATGTCGAAGACCTCCGGGTGTGCCTTCTCGACCTCATCGAGCAGCACCACGCTGTAGGGACGCCGGCGCACCGCCTCGGTGAGCTGCCCACCCTCGTCGTAGCCGACATAGCCCGGGGGCGCGCCGACCAGACGTGAGACCGAATGCTTCTCGGAGTACTCGCTCATGTCGATCCGGACGATCGCTCGCTCGTCGTCGAAGAGGAAGTCGGCCAAGGCCCGGGCCAGCTCGGTCTTGCCGGTCCCGGTCGGGCCGAGGAAGAGGAACGAACCGGTGGGACGATTCGGGTCGGAGATCCCGGCCCGCGACCGGCGTACGGCGTCGCTGACCGCGGTGACCGCCGGGCGCTGGCCGATCAGCCGGGCACCGATGACCGACTCCATCTCCAGCAGCTTGGCGGTCTCGCCCTGGAGCAGGCGACCGGTGGGGATGCCGGTCCAGGCCTCGACCACGTCGGCGATCTGCTCCGCGCCCACCTCGTCGCCGACGAGCGGCTCGAGGTCGGCGTGCTCGGCCTCCTCGACCTCCTCGATCTGCTTCTCCAGCGCGGGGATCCGGCCGTACTGGATCTCGCTGGCCGCAGCCAGGTCTCCGTCCCGCAGCAGCTTGTCCGCCTCGATCCGCAACGCGTCCAGCTGGCGACGCAGCTCACCCTCGCCCTGGAGCTGGTCCTTCTCGCGCTCCCAGCGGGCCTCCAGGCCGCGCAGCTCCTCCTCGCGGTCGGCGAGGTCGAGCCGGAGCACCTCCAGCCGCTCGATCGATGCGTCGTCGGTCTCCTTGTCGAGCGCGAACTCCTCCATCTTGAGGCGCTCGACCTGGCGCCGGAGCTGGTCGATCTCGTCGGGGGACGACTCGTGCTCCATCCGCAACCGGGACGACGCCTCGTCGATCAGGTCGATCGCCTTGTCGGGCAGCTGCCGGCCGGTGATGTAGCGGTCGCTCAGGGTGGCGGCGGCGACCAGGGCGGCATCGGTGATCCGGACCCCGTGGTGTGCCTCGTACTTCTCCTGGATACCGCGCAGGATCTGGACGGTGTCCTCGACGCTGGGTTCACCGACGAAGACCTGCTGGAAACGGCGTTCGAGAGCGGGGTCCTTCTCGATCCGTTCGCGGTACTCGTCGAGCGTCGTGGCCCCGATCATGTGGAGCTCGCCACGAGCCAGCATCGGCTTGAGCATGTTCCCGGCGTCCATGGCGGAGTCGCCGCCGGCCCCTGCCCCGACCACGGTGTGCAGCTCGTCGATGAAGGTGATCACCTGGCCGCCGGCGTCCTTGACCTCCTCCAGCACGGCCTTGAGCCGCTCCTCGAACTCTCCGCGGTACTTCGCACCCGCCACCATGGCGGCGAGATCGAGGCTGAGCACCCGTCGCCCCTTGAGGGAGTCCGGGACGTCCCCGGCGATCACCCGCTGCGCCAGCCCCTCGACGACGGCGGTCTTGCCGACTCCCGGCTCGCCGATCAGGACGGGGTTGTTCTTGGTGCGCCGCGACAGCACCTGCACGACCCGACGGATCTCCGCGTCACGCCCGATCACCGGATCGAGGCGGCCGTCCTCGGCTGCCTGGGTGAGGTCGACGGAGTACTTCTCGAGCGCCTCGTACGTCGACTCCGCGTCCTGACTCGTGACTCGCCGGTTGCCCCGGACGGCGGTCAGCCCCTCGCGGAGGCCGTCGGCGGTCAGCGCGGCATCGGCGAGGACCTGGCGGGCGGGCGACTCGACCGTGGCGATCGCGACCAGCAGGTGCTCGGTCGCGACGTAGTCGTCCTTCATCGACCCCGCCAGATCGAGGGCCGAGGCGAGCACCCGGGTGAGCGCCGGCGAGGCTCCTGGCTGCTGGACGGTGGCGCCGCTGGCCCGCGGCAGGGCGTCGCGCACCTGCTCGGCCCGGGTCGTCAGCGCGTCGGCGTCGGCCCCCGCCTTGCCGACCAGCGTCCTCGCCGTCCCGTCCGGCTGCTGGAGCAACGCGACCAGGAGGTGGATCGGCTCGGTACTCGTGTTGCCGGCCGTGGTGGCGGAGAGCTGGGCGGCCTCGATGACCTCGCGGCTGCGGGTGGTGAACTTCTCGGACCCGAACTGGCTCATGGCGATCCTTCCGACGCTGGCCTGGCAGGGAACGACGATCCCATGTGACGCAACGATCGCGGAGCCGAGCGGGTTCCGGGTGACTCCGGCGCGCCGCGCGGGAGCCGGGCGCTGCTCGGGTTCGGCCCCCGTCCTCGCTAGGATGCCCCCGACAGCCCACGCCTGAGCTGAGAGAAGGTGAGCGCCATGGGGTTGGGAAAGTTCTTCGCCAAGAAGGACTCCGAGACCGACGCCGCCACCGCCCCGGCGCCGGAGCCGGAGGAGCCACCGCTGAAGGTCGTGATCGTCGACGACGACCCCGACGCACGTGACTTCATGCGCATGGGCCTCGAGGTCGGCGGCTACGAGGTCGTGGGCGAGGGCGGTGACGGCGCCTCAGCGATCCAGGCGGTCAAGGATGGCCAGCCGGATCTGGTGCTCGTCGACCTCCACATGCCAGACATCGGCGGGCTCGAGCTGTTGCCGGCACTGCGCGAGGCGCACTGGCCGGCCAAGTTCGTCATCGTGTCCGCCATCGGTGCGACCCGGATGATCGAGGCCGCGATCGAGGCCGGCGCCGTCGGCTTCATCGAGAAGGGTGTCTCGCCCCGCAGCATCAACATCCACCTCGAGAAGGTGGTGAGTGCGGGAGCGGTCAAGGTGGTGCGGCCCTACCCGCTCAACCACGAGTACCCCTGATCTCTCCTCACCCCTCATCGGCCTCGTCCGGCACCTGATGGCTCGGAAGGTCGCGGTGGTCATCGAGCGGTAGCAGCACCGCGCGGCAGAATCCCTCGCCGAACGGCGTGAGGTGGATGCTGCGACGCACCACCTTGGTGAACCGTTCCCGATGCAGCGCCGCCAACACGTCCGGCTGCGCTTCCAGCACCTGGTACTCCATCGGGTCGGGGAGCTGCTCGCGCGAGAACCACACCAGCCCGAGCCGATGCAGGTTGTTGAGGTAGGCGGGGACCTGGTCGAGGTAGCGACACCCGGCCTGCGCGCCGATCATGGTCAGCCCGGGAGCGATCAGGTGACTGTTCACGGTCCCGATGGGGCCGCCGCTGCGTACATCGACGCTCGGTTGTGGGCCCGACTGCACGAGCAGCATCAGCACCCGGCCCTCGTCCGGCGCGAGGTCGCCCAGGATCCGTCCGTACGCCGGATGGGTGGCGTCCTCGTGCCACACGTCGCGCGAGCGTGCCAGCAGGTCGGCACCGCGCTCGCGCAGCGAGGCTCCCGGGTCATCGTCGGGGGACGCTGAACCCTCGGGCTCGGACGCCGCCACCGCGGCCAGCGCCTCGGACAGCGGGACGCCGGAGGCCACGGCGCGGGCGAGACCGGTCACCGCGGTCACGGTGACTCCCAGCTCCCGAGCCAGCTCGGCGGCCACCGCGGGGTCACGGGTCGCGGCCACCAGTCGCCGGCCGGTGCGGGCCGATCGCAGCAGGCTCCACTGAGCCGCGTTGAGCCAGGTGGCCCCCGCGATGCGGGCCAACCCGGGCAGGGCGGCCGCAGCGGCGCCCACGGTCGGTCGCCGTTTCCCGCTGTCGTCCGGGTCGCTCATCCGGTGGTCACCCTCCCCCCACTCCGAAGATCCAGAGGTGCAGCACCCCACCACCGAACCCCATGACGGCGCCGTGGGCATAGAGCATCCATTCATCCTCCTTGATCGCGGCCCGCATCATCTCGACGAAGTCGCTGGGCGGCAGCTTCCCGGGTGCGGGTGCAGATCAGGCTCCGGATCTTGTCGGCCTGGACGGCACTGAACTCCTTGTCCTTGAACGGCGTCAGCGTGTACTCCACACCCTCGCGGGCGATGGCGCGTCGGATCGCCTCGTAGCGGCCCGGCCCGAGCGCAACCCTGACCGCCGGCCGGACGACCCCTGCGGCCTGGTCGATCGCCGGGCCGAGCGCCACCGCCAGCATCTGCCGGGTGCGGTCGCCGCGCGGGCCGTTGAGCAGGAACTCGCCGATGTTCTCCAGGGTGATCACGTCGTCGGCGATGATGTCGGCGTACACCTCGGCGGCCTCGTGCTGACGCCGCGGGAACAGCCCGTGCACCCTCACGCCCCAGATCCGCCGCGGCTCGGGGGGCTCGAAGATCAGCCACATGCCGAGCGCGTTGGTGGTCCACCCGACCACGACGCCGAGCACGGGGAGCAGCCACCACTGGTGCAGGGTGTGGTCGAGGACGGCGACCGGGATGCCGAGCAGGAATCCGAAGAGCCCGCCGAACCAGACCATCAGGTTGAGCTCGCGCTGGCCGAAGTCGCGGAAGATCCGCACCACCAGTGCCGGGTTGCGTCGGAACTGCTCGATCACCATGATCTTGGGGTCGAGCAGCTGGTCGATGTGGTGGCCGATCTCGGTCGTGATCGTGCCGACCACACCGGGGAGCTGTTCCTGGACACGTGCGACCACCGCCCGCTGGCCCGTGGGCGGCAGGTCGCGCCACAGCGCCGGGTGCTCCTCCCGCATGACCTCGTCGATCAGCGCCGGTAGCTCCGGGCTGAAGAGCTCCACGATGTGCTCCGCGATCCGGTCGGGCTCGAGCCGCTGGTAGAACTCGGCCGGTGTGCCGAGCTTGGAGATCGCCTTGTCGACGGCGATCGACCCCATCTTGGCCGCACGCGCGGGGATGATGCCCTGCCAGCCGATCCCACCCTGCATCAGACCCGGGATCTCCTGCAGCTTGCGCGGCAGCACCGAGGAGACCTCACGCAGGCCCGGCACCCGGGCGCCGTGGAAGCGCACCGGGCTGAAGAGCATGACCAGGCCGGTCCAGTTGATGAGCAGCCCGATCACGCCCGTGAAGAGGGGGATCGACCAGAAGACCAGCCAGTCGATGTCGTCGAACCATGGCACGAGTGCCTGGGCCATCGCCTCGGGCGTCATCCCCACCTCCTCCCACCGTCGACTGCACCCGCTCGGTGCCGCAGAGACTAGCGAGGGTGCGACCATGGCGGGGTGGCTGACGTCGACGAGATCCCCGAGCTGGTCGCCGACTGCTCCCACTGTTTCGGTCTGTGCTGCGTGCTGCTGCCGTTCCGTCGCGAGGGCGGGTTCGGGATCGACAAGGAGGGCGGTGAGCCCTGCCACCACCTCGACCCTGCTGACGGTTGTGGCATCCACGACTCCCTCCACGAGTCCGGTTGGCCGGGCTGCGCGGCCTTCGACTGCTTCGGCGCGGGTCAGCAGGTGTCGCAGCTGACGTACGGCGGCACCTCCTGGCGCGAGCACGACAACCTCGGCGAAATGGCCGCGGTGCTGTCGGTGATGCGGCAGCTGCACGAGATGCTGGCCCACCTCACCGAGGTCTCGCGGCGCGCGCCCGACGCGCATCCGAGCGACACGCTGCGCGAGATCCTGGCCCTGACCCAAGCCGACCCGGAGACGCTCTTGGCTGCTGACCTCGAGGAGATCCGGTCCCGGGTCAGCGAGGTGTTGCGCGAGGCGATCACCCGGCTCCACGGCCCGGCGCAACCGATGCCGGCCGACCTGGCCGGGGCCGACCTCCGTGATCGCGACCTGGTGCGCGCCGACCTGCGTGGGGCGCTGCTGATCGGGGCCGACCTGCGCCACGCCGACCTGGCCCGCGCCGACCTGCTCGGCGCGGATCTCCGCGACAGCGACGTCCGAGGCGCGCAGCTCGCCGACGTGTGGTTCCTCAGCCAGTCACAGCTCAACGTGACCAGGGGGGACGCGACCACGACCGTGCCCGCCACTCTCGCCCGCCCCGCTCACTGGGCCTGATCTGAACCGGGCCTGATCTGAACCGGCCTCATCTGAACCGGGCCTCATCCGAACGGGAACGTCAGCGGGCCCGGCGCCAGACCACGACCGACTGGCTCGGGTCGGCGCCGCGGAGCACGGGCAGCCGGTTGTCGCTGGGCCGGGTGGCGAGGGCGAGGCGGAGCGCCTCGCGCGTCGCCTCGAGCTCGGCGGCGAGCGCGGCGTTGCGTGCGTTCAGGTCGATGATCTGCTGCTCGAGGTCGAGCAGCCGGCGTACTCCCTCGACGCCGACGCCGTTGCCGGTCAGCTCCGCGATCGCACGCAACCGCTCGATGTCGCGGTGGGAGTAGCGGCGGCCACCGCCCACGGTGCGGCCCGGCGTGATCAGCCCCAACCGCTCATAGGTCCGCAACGTCTGCGGGTGGAGTCCGAGAGCTCGGCGGCGACGCTGATGACATAGACCGCCATCTCCGGCCCGGGCAGGGCGAAGGCGTTCACGGCGCCGTGTCCTCGAAGAGGTTGGCGCGCAGCGGCTTGCCCGCCGTCGCGGCCCGGTAGGCCTCGACCGCCTCCCGCGCCGTCGGGTCCAGCACTGCCGGCACCTGCACCTCGACGGTGGCCAGCAGGTCGCCGAGCGTGCCGTCGGCCCGACGCGCGCCCTTGCCCCGGACCCGGAACGTGCGTCCGTTGGGCGTCCCGGCGGGAAGCTTGCAGAGTCACCGGCGCTCCGCTGAGGGTCGGGATCTTCACCTCGGCCCCGAGCGCGGCTTCGTCGAAGGAGACCGGTACGTCGAGGGTGAGGTTGTCGCCCTTGCGGCCGAAGACCCGATGGGGGCGCACCTTCACCTGGACGAACAGGTCGCCCGCCGGCCCGCCGTTCTCGCCGGCACCGCCCTTGCCCTTGAGCCGGATCCGCTGACCGTCCTTGACGCCGGCAGGAATCCGCGCCTGGATCGACCGTGCGGAGGTGCCCCGGCCCGAGCCGTGGCAGGTGGGACACGCATCGTCGTAGACCAGCTGCCGTCCGCCACACGCCGGGCAGGTCTCGTTCATCGAGAAGGCCCCGCCGGTGGAGACGACCACGAATCCAGCACCTTCGCACTCGCTGCAGATGTGGGGCCGGGTGCCGGGCTTGCCGCCGGTGCCCGAACAGGTCGGGCACTGCGCGTCCGAGGTCAGCCGCAACGAGATGGTGACGCCCTCGAGCGCCTCGGCGAAGCCGATCGTCGCGCTCGTCTCGGCGTCGGAGCCACGCTGCGCGCGGCGCTGCTGGGTGCGACCCCGGTGACCGAACAGGTCACCGAACATGTCGGCGGCCCCACCGCCGCGGCCCCGGTCGCCGAACAGGTCGCTGACGTCGAAGCCACCCTGGCTGAATCCGCCCTGGTTGAAGCCGCCTTGGGGGAAGCCGTGGCCACCTGTGGCGTAGGCCGACCGCATCTCGTCGTACTTGGCCCGCTTCTCGGTGTCGCCGATGACGTCGTAGGCCTCGGCGACGGCCTTGAAGCGGTCGTGCTTGGCCCGACTGCCGGCCGAGTCACCGGGGTTGGAGTCGGGGTGGTTGTCCCGCGCCAGGGTGCGGTAGGCCTTCTTGATCTCGGCCGCGCTGGCGTCCTTGGCGACGCCGAGGACCTGGTAGAAGTCCTTCGTCGCCCAGTCGGCACGCATGCCGTCCGTGGCACTCAACGGTTGTTCACCCCCTCCCGGTGTCTGGTGACGACCAGCTCGACCTCATTCAGCAGCCGTTCCCGGGTCGACCACCAACACCTGCGCCGCCCGCACCACCCGGTCGCCGATCCGGTAGCCGGCCTTGGCGATCACCTTGCAGGTGGTGACCTCCACCTCAGGATCCTCCCCGATGTGGGAGAGCGCCTCGTGGACGTTCGGGTCGAACGCTTCGCCCGGTGTGCCGAACTTGATCAGCCCGAGCCCGGCGACCACGCGCTCCAACTGGTCCGCCACGCTGGCGAACCCTCCCTCGAGCTCGTCATGCTCGCGGGCCCGATCGACGGTGTCGAGCACCTCGATGATCGGGGCCAGCACCCGGTACGTCGCATTCTGGGTGGTCAGCTCGCGGTCCCGCTCGACGCGCCGTTTGTAGTTGAGGAACTCGGCCTGCAACCGCTGCAGGTCCGCGGTCAGCTCGACCACCCGGACATCCGGCTCCGGCTCCGTCGGCTCGGTCGACGACTCAGCCGCGGACTCGACCTCCGCGAGGTCGGCGGGCTCGAGTGGTCCGCCCTCCTCGACCCAGTTGTCGACTCCGCTGATGTCGTCGAGGGATCCGGTCGGGCCGTGCGGCGCGACCGGATCGCCGTCGGCACGGTGGGTCACTTCGACTCATCCTCCGTGGTGTCCGAGTCGCCGGTCTCGTCGACGGTCTCGTCGACGATCTCGGCGTCGACCACGTCGTCGTCGGCCTCACCGGTCGCCTCGGAGGCGCCCCCGGCCGCGGCCTGGTCGGCCTCGGCGGCGGCGTACATCGCGGCACCCATCTTCTGGCTGGACTCACCGAGCTTGGTGACGCCGGTCTTGATCTCCTCGCCGTCCGCGTCGTCGTTCGCCAGCGTCGCCTTCAACGCATCGACATCGGCCTGGACCTCGGTCTTGACGTCCTCCGGGATCTTCTCGGCGTTCTCCTCGAGGAACTTCTCGGTGGAGTAGACGAGCGAGTCGGCCTGGTTGCGGGTCTCGACGGTGTCGCGACGCTGGGCGTCCTCCTCGGCGTACTGCTCGGCCTCCTTGACCATCCGGTCGATCTCGTCCTTGGAGAGCGCCGAGCCACCAGAGATGGTCATCGACTGCTCGCGGCCGGACGCCTGGTCCTTGGCGGAGACGTGGACGATGCCGTTGGCGTCGATGTCGAAGGTCACCTCGATCTTCGGGATGCCACGCGGCGCCGGCGGCAGCCCGGTCAGCTCGAAGTTCCCGAGCGGCTGGTTCTGGCCCCACATCTGACGCTCGCCCTGGGCGACCTTGATCTCCACCGACGGCTGGTTGTCATCAGCGGTGGTGAAGATCTCCGACCGCTTGGTGGGGATCGTGGTGTTGCGCTCGATGAGGGACGTCATCACGCCACCCTTGGTCTCGATGCCGAGGCTGAGCGGCGTGACGTCGAGCAGCAGCACGTCCTTGACCTCGCCCTTGAGGACGCCGGCCTGCAGCGCTGCGCCGACCGCGACGACCTCGTCGGGGTTGACGCCCTTGTTGGGCTCCTTGCCGCCGAGCAGGTCCTTGACGACCTCGGTGACCGCCGGCATCCGGGTGGAGCCGCCGACGAGCACGACGTGATCGATGTTGGCCACCGCGACGCCTCCGTCCCGCAGCACCGACTGGAAAGGCGCCTTGGTGCGGTCGAGCAGGTCGCTGGTCATCTTCTGGAACTCGGAGCGGGTCAGCTTCTCCTCGAAGTGGAGCGGCCCGGACTCGCCATGGGTGATGTACGGCAGGTGGATCGTGGTCTCGCTCGAGCTGGACAGCTCGATCTTGGCCTTCTCGGCGGCCTCCTGGAGGCGCTGCTTGGCGATCTTGTCGGCCGCGAGGTCGACGCCGTTGCCCATCTTGAACTTGTTGACCATCCAGTCGACGACACGCTCGTCCCAGTCGTCACCACCGAGGTGGTTGTCACCGGAGGTCGCCTTGACCTCGACGACACCCTCGCCGATCTCGAGCAGCGACACGTCGAAGGTGCCGCCACCGAGGTCGAAGACCAGGATCGTCTGGTCGTCGCCCTTGTCGAGGCCGTAGGCCAACGCGGCCGCGGTCGGCTCGTTGACGATCCGCGAGACGGTGAGACCCGCGATCTCGCCGGCCTCCTTGGTGGCCTGGCGCTGGGCGTCGGAGAAGTACGCCGGGACCGTGATCACCGCGTCGGTGACGGTCTCGCCGAGATAGGCCTCGGCGTCGCGCTTGAGCTTCTGGAGCACGAACGCGCTGATCTGCTGGGGCGTGAACGACTTGTCGTCGATCTTCACGTCCCAGTCGGTGCCCATGTGACGCTTGACCGAGCGGATGGTGCGGTCGACGTTGGTCACCGCCTGCCGCTTGGCCACCTCACCGACGAGCACCTCGCCGGACTTCGAGAACGCGACCACCGAAGGGGTGGTCCGGGCGCCCTCCGCGTTGGCGATGACGGTGGGTTCGCCACCTTCGAGGACCGCGACGACGGAGTTCGTCGTCCCGAGGTCGATACCGACCGCACGAGCCATGATGGTTCCTTCCGGTTGCGCTGGAGTGTCATCCAGGGAGTTGAGTCCGGTCGACTCAACTTATGTATGCCAGCATAACGAAAGGCTGCGACCCTATTGTTCCCGGGTCCACCACGACTCCCCGCACTGTCGCCCACTGAAGCTGTCAGGAGATCCGGCCATGCAGATGCCAGAGGGCCTCACACCCGAGGAGATCACCCGTCACCCCGACGACGAGCCGCCGGTCGGAGCACCCTCACCCTGGCTCGCCGGGCACGAGGAATGGCGCTCGCCCCTGGCACTGGTCGAGGACGACGGCGGCTGGCCCGGCCGCTTCGCCGTCGTTGCCGAGGTGGTCCGCGGCGCCCTCGGCGACCGGGTGCTGCTGCTCGACCACGTCGGATCCACCTCGGTCCCCGGTCTGCCTGCCAAGCCGGTGGTGGACGTGGACCTGGTCGTGGCCGACCCGGCCGACGAGGCGGCGTACATCCCGGACCTGGTGGCGGCGGGCTTCCACCACGTCGTGCGTGAAACCTGGTGGCACGAGCACCGGCTGTTGAAGCTGCGCACCCCCTTCACCCATCTGCATGTCTTCGGACCCCGCTGCCCCGAGGTGGTGCGCCACGCCATGTTCCGCGACTGGCTGCGCCGCCACGAGGACGACCGGGAGCGCTACGTCGCCGCCAAGCGCGACGCGTCGGCCGTGACACAGCGGTCCGGCGGGACCGGCATGGACTACAACCGGGTCAAGGAACCGGTCGTGAGGGCGATCTACGACCGGATGTTCCGGGCGCACGGCCTGCTCGCGTCCGACGAGGACTGAGACGCGACGGAATACCTCGACGCCGGTCCTTGTCACACCTGACATGACTGTTCCGACGACTCCCCAGATCACCCTCCACGACGGCACGTCCATCCCTCAGCTCGGCCTCGGTGTCTTCCAGGTCCCGCCCGAGGAGACCGCAGAGGTCGTCGAGCGGGCCATCGAGGTCGGTTACCGCCACTTCGACACCGCCCAGATGTACGGGAACGAGGCGGGAGTCGGTGCCGGGATCAAGGCCGCCGAGATCTCCCGCGACGACCTCTACATCACGTCCAAGCTGAACAACGGCCACCACCGGCCCGCGGACGCCCGCCGTACGTTCGGGGAGTCCCTCGACCGGCTCGGCCTCGACCGGATCGACCTGTTCCTCATCCACTGGCCGTTGCCGACCGAGTACGACGGCGACTTCGTCTCGACCTGGCGCACCCTCGCCGAGTTCGTCGAGGACGGCCGGGCCAGCTCGATCGGGGTCTCCAACTTCCAGCCCGCCCACCTCGACCGGATCGTCGAGGAGACCGGCGTCGTGCCGGTCGTGAACCAGGTGGAGGTCCACCCCTACTTCGGCAACGAGGCGGTGCGCGAGGCCAACCGCCGACACGGAGTCATCACCGAGGCCTGGTCGCCTCTCGCCCAGGGTGAGATCGGCGACGACCAGGCGATCGGCGAGATCGCCGCGCTGACCGGCAAGACGCCCGCCCAGGTGGTGCTGCGGTGGCACCTCCAGCGCGGCGACGTGATCTTCCCGAAGACCACCAAGGTCGAGCGGATGCGCGAGAACGCCGACCTGTTCGACTTCGAGCTCACCGACGACCAGGTGGCAACGATCGACCGCCTCGACCGCGGCCAGGACGGCCGGCGGGGCCCGAACCCGGACACCTTCGACTACATCCCCGACTGACGGATCGACTCGGCGCATGCGCCGACCTTGTCGGCGAGTCGTCGACCTGGCCGGGGATGCTTGCCCCCGAAGTTGTGGTTTCCCCGGTCGACCGGGGAAACCGCACACGTCAGCCGACGGTGACCTTGACCTGGTTGGAGGGCTTGCCGGTGTCCGTGTCGACGACGCGGAACCGGTTCGCCCCCGGCTGGCTGGTCTGCACGTACGTCGCGAACGTCTCGTTGCTGACCGAGGCCGTGACCGGGAAGTCCTGCCAGGAGCCGCCCTCGAAGCGCTGGACCTGGAGGATCGCTCCCTCACCCCCGGGGTAGACGCCGGTGAGGTCGATCTGCTCCATCGGCGCGACGCTCGTCTGGCTCCCGGACAACGAGATCA
The DNA here is from genome assembly GCA_963806945.1 of uncultured Actinomycetota bacterium. Lineage (GTDB taxonomy): Bacteria > Actinomycetota > Actinomycetes > Propionibacteriales > Nocardioidaceae > Nocardioides. The sequence continues at coordinate 361,785 of CAWDZH010000007.1, read as the reverse complement.
CCTTGGTCGGCTTGGCCGGCGACTTCGACTCCTTGGGCTCGGACTCGTCCGAGGGCGGCGAGCCCCTGCCTGGAGCGAGGGTCAGCACGGGGCCCTTGTCGGGCTTGGTGGGCTCCGGCTTCGGGAGATACATCGACGCCTCGTCGTCACCGGTCGACGCCGTGTCCGGCTCCCCGATCCCCATCACCCGGGCGCCGCCGAGCACGGCCATCCCCAGGATCAGTCCCACGACCACGGCCACGCCGACCAGGGCCAGCAGCCCGTACGCCACGGGGTGCCGGTCGGTGCGCTGGAGTCGGTCCGCCATGCGCCCATTGTCAGGGGTGGGTCCCGCCCAGCCAAATAGAGGGATCTCGATCGCGACCTGTTCGACCTCGCCGCCGCGAGCGTCGTGCCGGACACCCCGCTCGGAGCTCAGTCCGCGACCGCCTCCCCCGCGGCCCGGCGACGGTTCCGCTCCGCGACGGCATGGGGGTCGCTGCGCTCGTCGTAGGTCCAGAAGTCGCGCAGCCATGCTGCGGTGATCGCGACTCCCGCGACGCAGGCGAACCCGCCGCTGGCGATCGAGCCGCGGACCGACCACAGGTCGGCGACCGCACCGGCGCGCACCTGGCCGCCGAGGGGGCCGACCGAGTAGGACAGCATCTCGATCCCGGCCAGCCGACCGCGCATGGCCTCCGGGATGGTCTGGTTCCACACGGTGGTGCGGAAGATGCCGGAGATCATGTCGGCGGCTCCCGCGAAACCCAGGCACACCGCCACCAGCCACAGGTTCGGCATCAGCCCTGCCAGGCCGATGAACCCGCCGAACACCGCCGCCGCGATCACGATCGCGCGCCCATGGTGGTGCACCCGTGACGTCCAGCCGCTGAGTGCCGTGGCGACGAGGGCGCCGACGGTCTCGGCGGAGTAGAGCAGACCCAGCAGCTCTGGTTGGTCGAAGACGTCCTCGACGAGGGCGGGGAACAGCACGATCGGCGTGGCGAGGAACAACGCGGCGACGTCGACCAGGTAGGTGCCGAGCAGGTCGCGGCGACCGATGGCGTACTCGATCCCCTGCCGGATGCCGGCCAGGCTCGGCGGCGTGGTCTCCTCGCGATGGGGGTAGGGCCGCATCGCGACGTAGAGCAGCGTCGCCACGCAGAGCGCCACCACGTCGACGACGAAGCACCACCCGATGCCGATGAAGGCGATCAGGAGGCCCCCGAGAGCCGGCCCCACCAGGACCCCGACCTGCATCCCGAAGCCGGTGAGCGCATTGCCCGCCGTGATCTGGTCGTGGCGGATCGTGCGCGGCATCAGCGCCTCACGACTCGGACGCTGCATCGAGGAGGCGGCCGCGAGGAACCCCGACACCACGAAGATCAACACCACGCTCGGGTCGTCACGGAACGCGTTGACCCCGAGGATCGCGGTCAGCAGCACCTGGGCCACGCCGCATCCGATCAGCAGTCGGCGGCGGTCGACGTGGTCGGCCAGCGCACCGCCGTACAGACCGAAGAAGATGAGAGGCACCAGCTCCACCAGGCCGATCGCCCCCACGGCGAGATTGGATCCGGTGAGTCGGTAGACCTGGAACGGGATCGCGACATACGACACCATCGCGCCGAAGTAGAAGACCGTGCCGGCAGTGAAGAGCAGCCGGAAGTCCCGCGAGTCGCGCAGGGGCGACACGTCCATGCGCATCGCGCGGAACCGGTCAGACCACGTCACGACCAACCATCGTGGCAGCGCGCGGCCCGGGTCCGCACCGGGTTATCGGCGGGAGACCCGGACCTGCGACCCCTGCCGCGGCACGCTGGTGATGTTGCGGACCTTCGGCTCGTCGGCGCCGAGAGCCTCGACGTCGTGCGCCGCGAAGACCTCGCGCAGCACCGCCACCCCTTCCATCAGTGAGAAGCCGGCGCCGATACAGCGCCGGACCCCGCCCCCGAACGGGATCCAGGTGTTGCTCGGTGGGTGGTGGCCGATGAACCGCTCGGGGCGGAACGCGTCAGGGTCCGGGTAGTGGTCGCCACGCGCGTGCATCAGCAGGATCGAGGGGCCGACGGTCACCCCGGCCGGCAGGTCGTGACCACCGATGGTCGTCGGCCTCAGCAGTGCCCGGACCACCATCGGGATCACCGGGTGGAGTCGCATCGACTCCTTCAGCACCGCCTCCAGCCAGGCGTCGTCGCCGCTCCGGGCCGCCTCTCCCGCGCGGCGGCGCTGCTCGGGGTCGCGGCCCACCTCGTGCAGCGCCCACGCCAGCGCGCTGGCGGTGGTCTCGTGGCCGGCGAGCAGCAGCGTGACGAGCTGGTCGCGCAGCTCCTCGTCGCCGAGCCGGTCGCCGCCGTCGTCGACCCGGATCAGTTGTGACAACACGTCGCTGCGGGTCGCCAGGTCGGGGGCGTCGCGGCGCTCGCGGATCTCGGCGTAGATCAGCCGATCGAGCTGGTAGGCGTTCTCGATCGCCCGTCGCCACGGGCCGAGCTTCTGGAGTCGTGGGTAGCCCCAGCCCAGGAGGATCGCGGGACTCACGTCGACGGTGCGGGTGACCCGGGGCCGCAGCGCCACCAGCCGGGACTCGTCGGTGACGCCGAAGACGACCCGCAGGATGACCTCGAGGGTGAGCGCGTTCATCCGGTCGAGGGACCGGAACTCCTCGCGGTCGCCCCAGCGGGCGACCTCGGCACGGGCGACCTCGGTCACCAGCTCCTGGTATCCGCGCAGCGCGTGACCGTTGAAGGCCGGCATCAGCAACCGGCGGGCGCGCTGGTGCTCGGCCCCGTCCTGGAGGAGCAGCGAGTGCTCGCCCATGATCGGGCCGAGGATCGCGTTCCCCTTGCCGGCATGGAACTCGTCAGGGTCGCCGGCGAAGATCTCCTTGGCGTGCTCGGGCCGGGTGAACAGCACCAGCGGCCTGCCCCCGGGGATGATCCGGACGGTGAAGGTGTCCCCGTAGCGGCGGTGCAGGTAGGGCACGAAGCGGTGCCGGAACCGCAGCAGCGCGACACTCTGCGCGAAGACCGGCCAGCGGGGGCCTGGCGGCAGGTCGGCGGCGGCCACCCTCCGCGGGCCCTCGCCTCCGAAGGGACGCATCCGCACGAGGCGTCGCTCGGCACGGGCGATGACGTCGTCCTCCAGGGTCGCCATGCCTCGCATACTAGGGGTATGCCCCGGATCAGGCGAGGGCCGCGATCGCGTGGATCGTGTGGTGGGGCAGTCGGCTGTTCCCGGCGGCGCCGCAGGTAAGGCGGCCCATCTCGGGGCCGGTCGTGGAGTGGACCTCGACCAGCCAGCGCCGGCCGGCCATCTCCATCTCGACGCGGGTGAACGCCCCGTCGACCTGCCGGGAGACCAGCCGGACCGCGTCGATGGCGCTCTCCTCGAGCTGACGCCGGAGCGCGATCTCGGCGGCCTGCACCGGCATCGCCCACCCGGAGCGGCCTCGGAAATGGTCGAGGTCGAGGTGGCCGGCCAGGTGCGCTCCGGCCACGGCCAGGCCGGAGGCAGGGTCGAGGCGTCCGTAGTACAGACCGTGCGGCAGCACCAGCAGGTTGCCCGCGAACCGGTCGCCGCCGATGTGGGAGACCTGCCACGTCTCCTCGGGGTGGGCCGCCGCCAACGCCGCGGCGACGGGCCGGCCTCGTTCGGCGCAGCAGGCGTCGTGCCGGCCGTGGGTGCAGACGCCGATCACCGGGGCGGTGGTGCGCGTCAGCCCGGGCGACTCACCCCGCCCCAGGGCCATCAGGTCCAGGTCGAGCAGGTCATCGGGCTGCCCGACGACCGTCGACTCAAGCCACGGCCGCTCCGGATCGGCGTACGCCGCGAAGACCCGGCGACCCTCCGAGACCGAGGAGCGCCCGTGGCGACGGATCAGCAGCGGCCGGACCCTCGCCGCCCGGGCCGCGTCACCCAGGGCGGCGCCGACGGCGAGCCGGCTGTCCCGCAGCGCGTCGACTCCCCACGGGCCGGGCTCCTCGACCAGCAGGAACGCCCGCACCGTCGAGGCGGTCCCGGCGAGGTCGTCAGGTCGGCCGGAGGAGCTCACGGCACACCGGAAGGGTGCGGTCATCGCACGACCTCGAGCAGCCCTTCCCGGACCAGCCGGCGACACAGCACCAGCCGACTCTGCTCGTCGAGGGCGCCGGCGAGGTCGCCCGGGCTCAGCACAGCGAGCGCGCGGATCCGCTCGAGCGCGGGGAGCAGCCGACCGGGGACGTCGAGGGTGCGGTCGCCGAGCAGGACCACGATCCGCTCACCGCGGGACTGCAGCACCATCGGCCGGCCGGTACGCCGCCGCAGCCGGGTGTCATCGGCGAGGTCGCGCACGGCGAGCACGTCGCCCAGGCCACCCGACAGCAGCGGACCACGGGTGCTGAGGAACCGCTCGGCCTCGCGATCGACGGCGGCTCCGGCATCGAGGCCGGCGACCGCGTCGGCCAGGGAGCGCAGGTGTGCCGCCAGACCGGCGGCAAGGTCCGCGGGCCGGTCGAGGTGGCCCGCCGGAAGGTGGTCATCGGGCACGGCGGCCAGCGACTCCTCGACACTGCGCCGCACCAGGCCGCGCCAGGTGAGCTGGTTGATGCCCAGGGTGACGTGGAGCGAAGCGCCGTCCTGCGCCCGGGCCGCGTGCGGGGTGCCGGTCGGCAGGTACATCGACACGCCCGGCTCGAGGAGCACCTCCTCGACGCCGTCCTCGCCGTGGATCTCCCACAGCTTGGTGCCGAAGGTCTGGAAGACGAAGACGTCGTGGCTGTCGGAGTGGACCGCGAACCCCTGTGACCCCGGGGGCGTGAGGTAGGCGTTGGCCTGGCACGGGTGGCCCAGCTCGAGCTCGAGCTCGGCGGTGAGGTCGCGCAGGGCCGGCCAGTAGCGGTGCAGACCCTGCAGCACGACGGTGGCACCGCCGTCGAAGAGCTCGAGCACCTTGCGGGCGTCCACGAGGCCGGTCAGTGGCTGGCCTGCGAGCGACGCCCCGCTCCTGGTGTAGCGCGAACTGGGCAGCACCGAGCCGTCCTGGGCGACCCGGACCGCCGGGGTGCGGATCGCGGTCGAGGTCAGCAGGTGATCGACGTCGTCGAACGACAGCAGCCCGGCCAGCTGGTCGGGCTCGGTGTGGTGGAGGTGGACCCGTGACGCCCAGATCTTCGTCCGGAAGCTCTGGGCGTCACCGGCCAGCAGGTCGAGCGCGCTCAGCTGGCGTCGCCGTCCGTGCTGTCCGTCGAGTCCCCGTCGGTGGAGTCGGCGTCCGCACCGTCCGCGTCGGCTCCGTCCCCGTCCGTGGCGTCGGTCGAGTCGCCGTCGGTGGAGTCGCCGTCGGTGCCGTCGGCATCGGTGCCATCGGCGTCCGTGGCGTCGGCGTCACTGGGCGTCGAGGACGCCTGCGGGGCGCTGCCGGTGGTCATGTCGTCGTCGTTCAACGGCTCGTCAGGTGTCGTCGTCACGGCATCTCCTCGGTGTGTGTGCGGTGGGTGCTGTCACGTTCGAACCTAACGCGCCCGCCACAGCGACGCCCACCCCCCGCAGGGGTGGGGAGGTCAGCCGAGCCTGGTCAGCGACGCCACCCGGAGCCGCGTCGTGGCCTTGAGTCGGTCGTCGGCACAGCTCTGCCGCCGGGGCTCACCCGCGGTGGCAGCCACGACCACCTGCCACTGCTCTCCTGCCACCCCCAACGTCACCTGGTCCCCCGCTACCGCCCGGAGGTCGATCGCCTCGATCGGTGCGAGTCGCAGCTCGCGCCGCACGTGGTCATCGGCGACCTGTGCGATCGCTGGCCATCCGGCGCGCCCCCGGTGGTGGTTGAGCGGCACCCGCCCTGCCGCGACCTCGGAGCAGGCGGCGACCGCCTCATCGGGCTGCAGCCGGCCGAGCGTCACCAGACTCGGCAGAGCGAGCAGGGTCGCCGCGAAGCGATGCCCGCCCAGGTGGGTCGTCTCCCACGTGGCCTCGGGCCAGCGAGTCGCGAGCGCCTTGACGGTGGCGCGGCCGAGGTCCGCGCAGCAGAGGTCGCGCCGGCCGTTGGTGCACACCAGCCACAGCGGTTCGTCGTACGCCGGGAGGCCGGCGGTGCCGGTCGCGGCCAGCGCCGCCAGGTCGAGCTCGAGCAGGGCTGCATCGTCGGCGAGCAGGGTCGACTCCACGCGCACCGACCCCCGGTCTCTGGAGGCGGCGAACACCCGCACCCCGCGGCCGGTCGCGCCGCCGTGGCGGCGGATCAGCTGCACCCGGACCCCGTCGGCCGCAGCCAGGTGGGCCCGCACGTCACCCGCCAGTCGGCTGTCGGCGACGGCCGCGCGACCCCAGGGCCCGGTGTGCTCGATGAAGAGGTAGCGGGACTCGGTCGGTGCGGTGCCGATCAGGGGTTCGGCGTCGTCACGGCTGGCCTGCGAGCAGCGGAAGGTCACCGGCGTATCGAGCACCGGGTCATTCGACCAGACCCCGTCGACGGCCGATCGCGGCGGCCTCGGTTCGACCGGCCGCACCGAGCTTGCCGAGGATGTTGGAGACGTGGACCGAGACGGTCTTGGTCGAGATGTAGAGCAGCTTGCCGATCTCGCCGTTGCTGCGACCCTCGGCCACCAGCGCCAGGACCTCGGCCTCCCGCCCGGTGAGGGTGTCGCTGCCCGCCGACTGTCGTCCGGGGCGTGACCCCAGCGCTGTCAGCTGGTCGAGCAGCGGTTGTGCGCCGAGCGCCCGGGCGGCGTCCCGGGCGAGGTCGGCGACCACCCGGGAACCGTTGGTGTCACCCGCGGCCCGCAGGATGGAGGCCAGGACGACCCGCACGGTCGCCAGCTGGTGCACGTCACCGAACTCGCCGAATGTCGACTCGGCCGTGCGCCACGCCTCGATCAGCGCCTCGTGACTGGGGGGTTCGCCGGTGAGCCACCGCATCCGCAGCATCTCGGCGTCGAGTCGGGCGACCCACGCCCGCCCCTCCGGCCCCCACACCCCGGCGGGGTTGGCGCGCCGCTCCAGCACGGCCTGACCGTCGGCGTGGAGCTCCTCGGCCCGGGCGAGGTAGCGGGCCCGGTGGGCTGCCGACAGGGTGGGCGCGCCGTCCGCCAGCGCGCTGATGGCGGTAGCGGCGAGCCGGATGCGGGCGCTGAACCACGGCTGCCACAGCCGGCTCAGGATCGCGACCGCGTCGTCGTAGGCCCGGAGCACGCCGTCGGGGTCGCCCCGCCGTGACGCGTCGACCATCTCCAGCGTGCTGGAGTGGATCGTGATCAGCCCCTCCTTCTCCCAGAGCAGGCGCAGTGGCGGCAGCCGATCGCCGACGTCTCCGCCGCGCGCCTGGTCGATCTGGGCCCGGAACAGGTCGAGCATCGCCCGGGGGACCTTCGGCGGCGACCCGGCGGCCGCTGTCAGGTCCAGGGCACCGTCCCAGTCACCGCGTACGACGTACTCGAAGATCAGGTGCCAGCGGGACTCGAAGGCGTACGGCGCGTAGGGCAGGCCGGCCTCCTCGCCGCGCGCGAGGGCTCGGCGGAAGGACGCCTCGGCCTGCTCCCACTCGCCGACGTCCTCGTGGGAGCGGCCGAGCAGGAAGTGCGCGCGCAGCTCGGGCTGGACGGTGCCGGAGGCGCGGGACCGGTCGATCGCCTCCTGCAGCGCCTCGCGCAGGCCGACCCGCGGGCCGGTGTGGCGGGCCTGGCTGAGGGTCACGACCAGGTCGAGCACCTGGTCGGTGAGCTGGAGCCGCTCGGCGACGGCGAGACCCTCGAGGGCGATCGGCTGCGCCTCGTCGTAGCGACCGAAGGCGGTCAGGATGCGGGCGTGGGTGGCCAGCACCCTCGCGCGGATCGCCGTGTCACCGTCCGGGACCAGCCGGCACGCCTCGGCGCTGAGCTCGGCGGGATGCTCCTCGGTCTCGGTGATGAGCAGCAGGTAGGCGCGGGCCGACATCAGCCGCGCCCGCCACGGCGCGGGTGCGTCGGGCGGCAGCAGCGCGAGCTCCTCGCCGAGCAGCGTCACGGCCCGGTGGGGGTTGCCCGATGCGGTCAGGGCGTCGGCGAGCTTGAGGACCAGCGCCGAGCGGTCGACGTCGGTCGAGCCCGGACGGTGCCGGTCGGTCAGCAGCTGCAAGGCCTGGTCGTAGTGGTGAGCTGCTTCGTCGGGACCACCCACGGCCAGCGCATCGTGCCCGGCGCGGATGCTCGCGTGGAGAGCCGTCTCGAGGTCGTGGGCGAGCCTGGAGTGGCGGGCCAGCTCGGCAGCGGTGCCGATCGCCCCGCCGTCGCGCAGGGCGGTCGCGAACCGGTCGTGGAACCGGACCCGCTCCCCGGGCAGCAGGTCGTCGTAGACGGCTTCGCCGAGCAACGCGTGACGGAAGGCGTAGCGGTCGCCGTCGGGGACGAGCACGTTCATCTCGACCGCCTGCCGTAGCCCGACCTCGAGGTCGGACCCGGTCAGGCCCGAGGCTGCGGCGAGCAGCTCGTGGGAGACCTTGCGGCCGGCGACGCTCGCGGCCCGGACGACCTGCCGTGCACCGTCGTCGAGCCGGTCGAGCCGGACCAGCAGCACGTCGGCCAGCTCGGCCGGCACCCAACGGCCCGGGCCGGCCGCGGCGCTGGTGAGCTCCTCGACGAAGAACGCGTTGCCCTCGGCGCGATCGACGATGCCGGCGGTCTCCTCGCGGGTCAGCCCGCTGGGCACCAGCTCGGCGACCAGCTGGTGCACGGAGGCGTCGCTGAGCGGCGCGAGTGCCAGGCGTCGTACGCCGCCGCGCGACCACTCCGCGAGGTGGCGCCGCAACGGGTGGCGCCGGTGGAGGTCGTCGGCGCGGTAGCTGACGACCAGGGACATCGGCCCGGCGTCACGCGCGAACAGGAAGGTGAGCAGGTCCCGCGTGGACTGGTCGGCCCAGTGGGTGTCCTCGACGACGACGAGCAGCGGCCCCTCCGCTGCGGCCTCGTCGAGCAGGGCGCGGACGGCATCGAAGAGCGCGGACCGCTCGATCGCGGCCCCGTCGCCGCCCTCGCCGGCGAGCGTGCGGCGGCCGGGCAGCAGTCTGGTCAGGATCGGGTGGCGCCCGGTGACCGACGCGACGACGTCGGGCAGCCCGGTGGAGAGCCGGCCGAGGATCTCGGAGAACGGAAGGTAGGGGAGGGCGCTGTCGCCCAGGTCGAGGCAGTGGCCGGCGACCACGCGCCAGCCGTCTCCGGCCAGCCGGTCGCGGACCTCGGTCAGCAGCCGGGTCTTGCCGACGCCGGCGTCACCGGACAACAGCACCGTGGCACCGGTCCGCTGGGACTCGTTCCCCGCGTCGGCGTCGCCGCCGAGCCAGGACACGAGCTCGTCGAGCTCGGCGTCGCGCCCGACGAGGGGAGCGGTCGTGTGTGCAGCCACGTCGTCCATCATGACGTGGGCCAGCGACACGTGCGCTCCTCTTTCAGCGTGTGTGCCGGCGGGAACGGCGCGTGATGCCGAACCCCGCGACGGCCGGCTGCCGGCGCTCCGTGCGACGCGGGGCGCGCAGTCCCTGCATCCGCTCGGCCCGGTAGGCCAGCTCGTAGTCCAGGTAGGTTCCTGTGATCTCGTACATGTCGTCTCCTCGGTCGGTGTTCGAGGTAGACGTTCGTCGTCTGAGGTAGGCCCGCACATCGGGCTGGTGCCTTATCTCGGCACCGGGTCCCGGCCGCTACCTCAGACGGCCGCTGGTCGCCCGGCCTGCCAGACGCCCGCCACCAGGGGGACACCGGGCCGGTAGGCGAGATGCACGTGGGAGGGGGCATCGAGGAGCACCAGGTCGGCCTGGCGGCCGGGGGCGATCACCCCCACGTCGTCGCGGCCGAGGGCCCGGGCCCCGCCGGCGGTCGCAGACCACAGTGCCTCGGCCGGGGTCATTCCCATCTCGCGCACGGCCAGTGCGATGCAGAGGGGGACCGAGCTGGTGAAGCAGGAGCCGGGGTTGCAGTCGCTCGCGAGGGCGACCACGACGCCGGCGTCGAGGAGCCGGCGGGCGTCGGGGTAGGGCTGTCGGGTCGAGAACTCCACCCCGGGCAGCAGCGTGGCGATGGTGCCGCTGTCGGCGAGAGCGGTGACGTCACGATCGCTGAGGTAGGTGCAGTGGTCGACCGCGATGAGGCCCAGCTCGGCCGCCAGACGCACCCCTCCGCCGTACGTCAGCTGGTTGGCGTGGAGCCGGCCACGGAGCCCGACGGCGGCCCCGGCCTGGAGCACGGTGCGCGCCTGATCGACGTCGAAGGCACCGTCCTCGCAGAACGCGTCGATCCAGCGGGAGTACGGGGCGCAGGCCTCGAGCATCGGGCCGGTGACGAGGTCGAGGTACGCCGCGGGATCCGACCCGGCCGGGACGACGTGGGCCCCCAGGAAGGTGGTCTCGTCGGTGAACTGCCTGGCCACGGCCAGGCTGCGTGCCTCGTCGCGGACGCTGAGGCCGTAGCCGCTCTTGATCTCCACGGTGGTCGTGCCCTGCCGGCGCATCTCGCCGACCAGGTGCGCGACCCGGGCGGTGAGCTGTTCGTCGGTGGCGGCCCGGGTGGCGGCGACGGTCGTGCGGATGCCACCTGCGGCATACGACTCCCCGGCCATCCGGGCGGCGAACTCCGCCGATCGCTCGCCCGCGAACACCAGGTGGCTGTGGCTGTCCACGAAACCAGGGATCACGGCGCGCCCACCTGCGTCGACCTCCTGGTCCGCCGCCGGCGCATCGGCGGCCGGCCCGACCCACGCGATGCGGCGGCCCTCGACCACCACCGCCGCGTCGTTGATCGTGCCTCGGTCGTCGTGAGTCGTGAGCTCCGCCGATCCGGGTGATGACGGTGCTGGCGGTCATGACCAGAGACTCCCGATCGTCGCGTCGAGCTCGCGCCCGATGTCCTCCCTGGTCTGCACGGCGTCACCCTGTCGTACGACGACCCGCCCGTCGACCACCACCTGCGTGACGTCGGCGGCGGTGGCCGCGAAGACCGCGGTGTGGGCGTCGGCTCCGGTCCCGGCGGTACGCACGCTGCCGGTGTCGAGGGTGACCAGGTCGGCGCGCCGACCGACCGCGATCGCCCCGGCGTCGTCCCAGCCCAGGCTCGTCTGGCCGTTCCGGGCGCCGATCTCGAGCAGGTCCGCCGCCGTCCAGTGGCCGCGCTGCTGCGTCGCCAGGCGCTCGTCGAGCTCCAGGGCGCGCATCTCCTCGAACGGGTCGACCACGGCGTGGCTGTCGCTGCCGAGGGTCAGCCGGACCCCGGCGTCGCGCAGCCGGCCGCCGGGGCCGATCCCGTCGCCGAGGTCACGCTCCGTCGTGGGACAGAACCCGGCGTAGGTCGCGGTGCCGGCGAGATGGGCGACGTCGTCGTCGCCCAGGTGGGTGGCGTGGACGGCGGTCGTGAGGGGCCCGAGGACGCCGTGGTCGAGCAGCACCTCGACGGGGGTGCGGGCGTAGGCGGCCACGCAGGCCCGGTTCTCGGCGACCTGCTCGGACACGTGGACGTGCAGCGGTCGGCCGGCGGCCCAGTCGGCGATCACGGCCATCGCCTCGGCGGGGACCGCGCGGACGGAGTGGATCGCCGCGCCGACCCTCGCTCCCGGGGACGCGAACGCACCGGCTCGCGCGGCCCAGGCGTCGACGTCGCCGTCGCTGAAGCGGCGCTGCACCCCCTGAGGTGGCTCGCCGAACCCGCTCGAGAGGTAGCAGGTGTCCAGCAGGGTCAGCCGGATCCCGGCCTCGGTCGCCGCGGCCGCCAGGGCGTGGGACATCGCGTGCGGGTCGGCGTACGGCGTGCCGTCGGGCTGGTGGTGGAGGTAGTGGAACTCCCCCACGCTGGTCATCCCCGCCGCGACCATCTCGCGATAGGTCGCCCGCGCCAGCCGGAAGTAGGACTCCGGGTCGAGCCGCTCGGCGACGGCGTACATCTGCTCCCGCCACGTCCAGAACGTTCCCCGCCCCCGCTGCGTCCGCCCCCGCAGCGCGCGGTGGAACGCGTGGCTGTGGGTGTTGGCGAGGCCCGGGAGCGTGAGTCCGGGGAGGAATGCGGTTTCCCCGGTTGACCGGGGAAGCCGAACCTTGGCAGCCGAAGTTTCCTCTGCCAGGTCGACGACTCGCCCACCAGGTTCGACCCGGGTGAAGCGGCCTTCCGCGATCTCCACCAGCACGTCGTCGTGCACGTCGCCGTCCACCCAGGCGCGTTCCAGGCGGTACGTCGATGTCACGCGAGCAGCCGTTCGAGGGTGTCGGCCAGTGCCGAGACACCGACCAGGCAGTCGGCCGTGGCCGCCTGCTCGGCGGGCGAGTGGGAGACGCCGGTCGGGTTGCGGACGAACAGCATGGCAGTCGGGACACCCGCCGCGGCGAGGATGCCGGCGTCGTGGCCGGCCGCGGTCGGGATCACCGGCCAGTCACCGTCGGCGTGCCCGGCCGCGATCCGCCGGGCGAGGTCTGGGTCGAAGGAGACCGGCCCGGTGACGGACTCGGCGGTGACCGCGAGCGTCGTCCCGTCACGCGACGCGCGCTCCTCCGCCTGCCGGGTCACCGAGGACACCAGCGTCGACAGTGACTCCTCCGTGTCCGCGCGGGCGTCGAGCCACGCGGTCACCTGCGAGGGCACCGCGTTGGTGCCGTTCGGCTCGACCTGCACCCGCCCGAAGGTGGCGCGGGCGTCGCCGAGTCGCGCCTGCTTGTTGGCGGCCAGCGCCGTCATCGCATAGCTGAGCATCGGGTCGCTGCGGTCCTCCATCCGGGTGGTGCCGGCGTGGTTCGCCTCCCCGGCGAAGTCGAACCGGTAGCGCCCGTGCGGCCAGATCCCGCTCGCCACCCCGACGGCCGCACCGCGATCGACCAGATCGCGACCCTGCTCGACGTGGAGCTCGACGAAGCAGCCGAAGCGCGAGGTCAGGTCGGGCCACGCGACGGGTCCGTCGACACCGAGACCGGCGTGCTCCAGCGCGTCGGCGAGGAAGACACCGTCGCGGTCGCGCAGCTCGCGAGCCCGCTCCCACGGCAGTACGCCGGAGGCGAGCCGTGACCCGAGGCAGGCCAGGCCGAACCGGGATCCCTCTTCCTCGACGAACACCCCGATGGCCAGGGGCCGCGTCGGCACCACCCCTCGCTCGTGCAGCACGTCGACCGCGGCCAGCGCGGAGACCACACCGAGCGGTCCGTCGTAGGCACCGCCGTCGAGCACGGAGTCGAGGTGCGAGCCGGTCAGCACGGCGGCCCCCGAGGCCCCCGCCGGTCGCCACCACGCCACCGTGTTGCCGAGCCCGTCCTGCTCCACAGCGAGCCCCCGCGCCGCCGCGGCCTCGATGAACCACGTCCGCAGCTCGTTCTCGGCGCTGGTCCATGGCTGCCGGAAGTAACCGCCCGAGCCGCTCGCACGGCCCACCGGCGCCAGGTCGGCCCACATCTCCTCGAACGACATGCCCCCAGTCCACCGTCGCGGCGGCTCCGCGGCAAGTGATGCTCGGTCCGACACGTCTCGGATCCGAGACATGTAAGGCTGACGCCATGGAGTTCCAGCAGGTGGTGGACCGGCGTCGAATGATCCGCAACTACGCCGAGCGGCCCGTCGATCCGGGCGCCGTCACCCGGGCACTCCGCAACGCCACCCGGGCGCCGAGCGCAGGCTTCAGCCAGGGCTGGGCGTTCGTGTTGCTCGACGAGCCCGAGGCGGTCCGCCGCTTCTGGGAAGCGACCACCGACCCCGACCAGCTGGCCGAACCCGACGCCTGGCTGACCGGGATGATGCGGGCGCCGGTGATCGTGCTGCCCTGCTCCAGCAAGGACGCCTACCTCGACCGCTATGCCGAGCCCGACAAGGGCGTCACCAGTCGCGACGACCGCCGCTGGCGGGTGCCCTACTGGCACATGGACACCGCCATGGCCAGCCTGCTGATCCTCCAGACGGCCGTCGACGAGGGGCTCGGTGCGCTGTTCTTCGGCATCCCGAACGAGCGCATCGACGCCGTACGCCGCAGCTTCACGATCCCCGAGTCCCACAACCCGATCGGCGCGATCACCATCGGCCATCTCGCCGAGGACGAGGGCGTCCCGGGTTCACCGAAGCGGCGGCCGCGGGTGCCCATGGACGAGCTGGTCCACCGCGGCGGCTGGACCCGGGACTGACCCAGCACGACCACGATGGCCGCCGCTGCGTGGCGACGGCTCCTGAGGACCGGGCGACTTCGAGATCGAGGCGGTTCCCGGTCCCTCGTAGAATCGTCGGTGCTCGACGTCGAGGAGGCGACGATGACCGAGGACGAGGCGCGGCAGACCGTGCGGGGCGTGGAGTCCCGGGATCCGCGCACCGGTCGCAGTGCGGCCGCTGCGCGGATCCACCAGCAGCAGACCTGGGTCGACGAGCAGGTCCGGCAGGCGATGGCCCGCGGGGACTTCGACGACCTGCCGGGTGCGGGCAAGCCGATCCCCGACCTGGGCGCCCAGCACGACCCCGACTGGTGGGTGAAACAGCTCATCGAGCGGGAGCGGATCACCGGCGTGCTCCCGGCCGCGCTCCAGCTCCGCAAGGACGACGCGGAGCTTGATGCGCAACTCGACCGGATGGTCTCCGAGTCGGAGGTGCGGCGCGAGGTCGAGGACTTCAACGCCCGGGTGATCCGGGCTCGCTACACCCCGGTGGACGGTCCGCCGCTGATCACCATGCCGCGGGACGTCGAGCCCACGATCGCGGCGTGGCGGGAACGGCGCGACGCCCGTCGTACGTCGGCGCATGTCCCGGCGCCCCCGCCGGTCCGGCGGTCCTGGTGGCGTCGCTGGAGGTGAAAGTGGTCATACCGCACGTGGTCGGCCGGGAGGTAGGTTCCGGCCATGCCCAGTTCCAGCTTGCAGAGTGCCAGAGACTTCTTCCGCCCGCTCGCCGTCGGCGCCCCCGAGCCGCTCCGTGAGGTACCGGCCCGCCCCAGCCGCGCGATCCACTTCTTCGACCCCAGCAACGAGAAGATGGCGTCGAAGATCCCCGACATGGTCGGCAAGGTCGATGTCCTCCTGGGCAACCTCGAGGACGCGGTCAAGGCCGACAACAAGGAGGCCGCCCGCGCCGGCCTGGTGAGGATCGCCCAGGCAACTGACTTCGGACCCACCCAGCTGTGGACGCGGATCAACGCCCTCGACAGCCCGTGGGGCCTCGACGACCTGACCACGCTGGTCGGCGAGATCGGCGACAAGCTCGACGTGATCATGGTGCCGAAGGTGCAGGGGCCTGCGGACATCCACTACGTCGACCGGCTGTTGGCGCAGCTGGAGGCGAAGGCCGGGCTCGACCGACCGATCCTCGTCCACGCGATCCTGGAGACTGCCCGTGGCATGGTCAACGTCGAGGAGATCTGCGGCGCCTCGCCGCGGATGCAGGGCCTGTCCCTCGGCCCGGCAGACCTCGCCGCCGACCGCCGGATGAAGACCACGCGGGTCGGTGGCGGCCACCCCGGCTACCTGGTCCGCGAGGACCCGACCACCAACTCGGACGGCGTCCAGACCGGCGAGCGCGCGACGTACCAGCAGGACCTGTGGCACTACACGATCGCGCGGATGGTCGATGCCTGCGCGATGCACGGGATCTACCCCTACTACGGCCCGTTCGGCGACATCGCCGACGAGACCGCCTGCGAGGACCAGTTCCGCAACGCCTTCCTGCTCGGCTGCGTCGGCACGTGGAGCCTCCACCCCAAGCAGATCGCGATCGCCAACAAGGTGTTCAGCCCCAGCGTCGAGGACATCACGCACGCCCGCCGGGTGGTCGCTGCCATGGGGGACGGCACCGGCGCGGTGATGCTCGACGGAAAGATGGAGGACGACGCCTCCCTCAAGCAGTGCCTGGTGATGGTCGAGCTGGCCGAGCAGCTGGCGGCCATCGACCCCGAGCTCGCGCGCCAGTACGAGGAGATCGAGCTGTGAGTGACTTCCGCCCCCGCCGCAGCGTCCTCTACATGCCGGGCTCCAACGCCCGCGCACTGGAGAAGGCGAAGACGCTCCCCTGCGACGCGCTGATCCTGGACCTCGAGGACGCCGTCGCCCCCGATGACAAGCCGGCCGCCAGGGACGCCGCCTGCGCGGCTGCCGCCTCCGGTGAGTACGGCGCCCGCGAGGTGGCGATCCGGGTCAACGGCGCCGACACCGAGTGGCACTCCGCCGACCTGGCCGCGGCCTGCGCAGCGGGACCCGACGCGATCGTGGTCCCGAAGGTCAACAGTGCCGACGCCGTCCTCGAGCTGGTGGAGGCGATGGCCGGCCACGGCGCCCCCGACCACACCACCTTGTGGGCGATGCTCGAGACGCCGTACGCCATGCTCCACGCGTTCGACATCGCCGCCGCCTCCGACCGGCTGAGTGTGCTGGTGATGGGCACCAACGACCTGGTCAAGGAGCTGTACGCCGAGCACGTGCCCGGCCGGCAGCCGGCGCTCGCCGGCCTCGGCCTCGCCGTGCTCGCCGCCCGAGCGGCCGGGAAGGTGATCCTCGACGGCGTCTACAACGACGTCAAGGACGAGGACGGCTTCCTGGCCGAGTGCCGCCAGGGCCGCGAGATGGGGTTCGACGGCAAGACGCTCATCCACCCCGGCCAGGTCGCCGGCGCCAACGACGCCTTCGCTCCCTCCGAGCAGGCGGTCGAGGACGCCCGCGGGATCCTGGAGGCCTGGGAGAGCCGCACGTCGGGCGTGGTCACGTTCAACGGGCGGATGATCGAGAACCTCCACGTCGAGTCGGCGGAACGGACGCTCCAGATCCACGAGGCGATCAGGTCGTTGCAGGCCTGACCGCAGCTGTCACGGGCGCCAGTCCGGGTCACGGCCGATGAAGCCGAGCAGCCGCGTCTGCGGGTCGGCGTCGGCCGGCACCGGGACCCGCGGGCCGTACTGGCCGCTGGACCGCATCAGCTCGTCGTAGGGCTCCATCCCCTCGACCATCATCCGGCACCGGTCGGCGTCGAGGGTGTCGTCCTGGCCGGTCGCGCGGGCGAGGTCCCAGGTGTGCATGAAGACATCGGCGGTGAAGAACTGCGAGATGGCGGCAGCGAGCGGATGGTCACCGGTGTGCGGATTGCTGAAGGTCCGACCGTCGGTGGCCGGGTCGTCGAGGACGGCCTGGACTGAGGCCGCGAAGCCGTCCCACGCGCCGACCGGGTCGTCGTCGACCGAACCCACCGGCGGCAACGACACGTCCGAGCCACCGGCGAGGAAGCCGGGGAACCACTCGACCAGGTGGCGTACGACGTCCCGAGCGACCCACCCCTCGACCGGAGCGGGAGCATCCCAGCCGCCCGCGGGGACGCCGTGCACGACCGAGCTGAACCGGCCACCGATCTCGCGGAACTCCGCCGCCGCGTCCACCGAATTCACGCGTCCTGCCGGTCCAGAGCCATGGGGACAGACTGGCACGACCGGCGGACACGTCGCACCCGACATTCGGGTCGTCCTCACGGTCGGAGACGACCCAGATGTCGGGTGCGACGGGGTCAGGCCAACCGCTGGCTCATTCAGCCATCGGGATCCGTACGTCGCGATCGGCGGCGACCTCTGCCGCCCGGTCGTAGCCGGCGTCGACGTGACGGATGACGCCCATGCCGGGGTCGTTGGTGAGCACCCGCTCGATCTTCTCGGCCGCCAGCGCGGTCCCGTCCGCGACACAGACCTGGCCGGCGTGGAGCGAGCGGCCCATGCCGACGCCGCCACCGTGGTGGAACGACACCCAGGTCGCCCCTGACGCGGTGTTGACCAGCGCGTTCAGGATCGCCCAGTCGGCGATGGCATCCGAGCCGTCGAGCATCGCCTCGGTCTCGCGGTAGGGCGAGGCGACCGAGCCGCAGTCGAGGTGGTCGCGGCCGATGACGACCGGCGCCTTGAGCTCGCCACTGGCCACCATCTCGTTGAACTTCAGCCCGGCGAGATGACGCTCGCCGTACCCCAGCCAGCAGATCCGGGCCGGCAGCCCCTGGAAGGACACCCGCTCGCCGGCCATGGTGATCCACTTGTGCAGCCGCTCGTTGTCGGGGAAGAGCTCGAGGATCGCCCGGTCGGTCGCCGCGATGTCCGCCGGATCGCCCGACAGTGCGGCCCAGCGGAACGGACCCTTGCCCTCGCAGAACAGGGGCCGGATGTAGGCGGGCACGAACCCCGGGAACTCGAAGGCCCGGTCGTAGCCACCCTTGCGGGCCTCGTCACGGATCGAGTTGCCGTAGTCGAACACCTCGGCGCCACCGTCCTGGAACTCCACCATCGCCCGGACGTGCGTGGCCATCGAGGCCTGGGCCTCCTTGGTGAACCCGTCGGGGTCGGTCGACCGGCGGGCCTCCCACTCCTCGAACGGCACTCCGGCGGGGAGGTAGTAGAGCGGGTCGTGGGCCGAGGTCTGGTCGGTGACGATGTCGATCGGCGCGCCCATCTCCAGCAACGTCGGGAACAGCTCCGCGGCGTTCCCGAGCACGCCGATCGACAGCGGCCGGCGCTCGTCGCGCGCGGCCACCGCGAGTTCGAGCGCGTGTTCCAGCGAGTCCGCGCGTACGTCGAGGTAGCGGTGCTCGATCCGCCGGTCGATGCGGGACTCGTCGCACTCGACACAGATCGCGACGCCGTCGTTCATGGTCACGGCCAGCGGCTGCGCGCCGCCCATGCCGCCGAGCCCGGCGGTCAAGGTGATCGTGCCGGCGAGCGTCCCGCCGTACCTCTTGTCGGCCACCGCAGCGAACGTCTCGAAGGTCCCCTGGAGGATGCCCTGCGTGCCGATGTAGATCCACGAGCCGGCCGTCATCTGGCCGTACATCGTCAGCCCGAGGTCCTCCAGCCGCCGGAACTCCTCCCAGTTGGCCCAGTCGCCGACGAGGTTGGAGTTCGCGATCAGCACCCGCGGCGCCCAGGTGTGGGTCTTCATCACGCCCACCGGCTTGCCGGACTGCACGAGCATCGTCTCGTCGTCGGCCAGCGTCCGCAGTGTGCGCACCAGCCCGTCGTACGCCTCCCAGCTGCGCGCGGCCTTGCCGGTCCCGCCGTAGACGACGAGGTCCTCGGGCCGTTCGGCGTTGGCGGGGTCGAGGTTGTTCATCAGCATCCGCAGCGGCGCCTCGGTCTGCCAGGAGCCGCAGGACAGCTCGGTGCCGGTGGGTGCGTGGATCTCACGGGTCATGACAGTTCTCCGATCACGGACTCGGCGGCCGCGAGCACGGCGCCGGACTGGACGAGCGAGACGCAGGCCTCGATCTCGGGCGAGAGGTGGCGGTCGGGGCCGGGGCCCTCGATGCCGGAGGTGCGCAACAACGCGACGACCGCGGCCGTGGCCGGCGACGGTTCCAGCGGCGCGCGCAGGTCGAGTGCCCGCGCGGCCGTGAGCACCTCGACGGCGACCACGCGTGAGAGCCCGTCGACCGAGCGGCGCAGCTTGCGGGCGGCCGACCACCCCATCGACACGTGGTCCTCCTGCATGGCGCTGGAGGGGATCGAGTCGACCGACGCGGGGACGGCGAGCCGCTTCAGCTCCGAGACGATCGCGGCCTGGGTGTACTGGGCGATCATGTGGCCGCTGTCGACGCCGGGGTCGTCGGCGAGGAACGGCGGCAGGCCGTGGTTGCGGGCCTTGTCGAGGAACCGGTCGGTACGCCGCTCGCTGATCGAGGCCACGTCGGCGGCGACGATCGCGAGGAAGTCGAGCACGTAACCGACGGGTGCGCCGTGGAAGTTGCCGTTCGACTCCACCCGCCCCTGACCGTCAGGACCGATCACGACGACCGGGTTGTCGACGGCGCTGTCGAGCTCGCGCCCGGCCACCGCGGCGGCATGGGCGACGGTGTCCCGCGCCGCGCCGTGCACCTGGGGCGAGCAGCGCAACGAGTAGGCGTCCTGGACCCGGTTGCAGTCCGGCCCACGGTGCGAGGCGACCACTCCGGAGTCGGCCAGCAGCCGGGTCAGGTTGGCGGCCGAGGCCGCCTGACCGGGGTGGGGGCGCAGCGCCTGGAGCTCCGGCGCGAAGACCCGGTCGGTCCCGAGCTGGCCCTCGACCGACATCGCCGCCGCGATGTCCGCGGTCCGCAGCAACAGGGTCAGGTCGTGGATGGCCATCACCAGCATCCCGAGCATGCCGTCGGTGCCGTTGATCAGCGCCAGCCCTTCCTTCTCGGCCAGCTCGACGGGTGCGAGCCCGACCGCGGCCAGCGCCTCAGCGGTCGGTCGGAGCTCGCCGTCCGCGTCACGCACGTCGCCCTCCCCCATCAGCGCCAGCGCGCAGTGCGCGAGCGGTGCCAGGTCACCGGAGCAGCCGAGCGAGCCGTACTCGCGCACCACCGGGGTGATGCCGTGGGTGAGCAGGCCGGCCATCAACCGGGCGGTCTCGGGCCGGATCCCGGTGTGACCGGTTGCCAGGGTCGAGAGCCGCAGCAGCATCAGGGCGCGGACCACCTCGCGCTCCACCTCGGGGCCGGACCCGGCGGCGTGCGAGCGGACCAGGGACCGCTGCAGCTGCGCGCGCTGGTCATCGGGGATGTGTCGCGTGGCCAGGGCTCCGAACCCGGTCGAGATGCCGTAGACGGGCGTGGAAGAACCGGCCAGCTCCTCGACCACTGCTCGCGCCCGCTCGACGGCGGCCTCGGCTTCGTCAGAGAGCGAGACGGTCGCGTCGTGGCGTGCCACCGCGACCAGATCGGAGAAGGAGACCGGGCCTTTGCCGACGGTCACGTGCGGGGAGTTCATGATCCCCATCGAACCCCTCGTGGCCTGCCTCCACCAGTGCCACCTCGGCAGGTCTGTCTCGGATCCGAGACTGTGCGCCTACCCTTGGGGGTGAGGCCGCACCCGCGCACCGTCCCTAACGTGGGAAGACCCGACCAGAGGAGAGACCCATGGAGACCGGAACCATCATCTGGATCGTCGTGGCGGTCGTCGTCATCGCCCTCGTTGCGGGCGTCGTCATGGCCGCCATGCGCAAGCGGCGACGTGAGCAGGACCGACAACGGGCCACCGAGCTGCGCGAGAAGGCCCACGCCCACACCGGCCAGGCCGAGCACTCCGACCTCGCTGCGCGTGAGGCCGAGGCCGAGGCCGAACGGGCGAGAGCGCACGCGGAGCAGGCCGAGGCTCGCGCCACCGAGGCGCGCCGGGACAACCTGCACGACCAGGCCCAGGTGGAGAACCACGTGCGCGAGGCCGACCATCTCGATCCGGACGCCGACCCCGGCTCCGAGCCGGCACCGGGCGCCCACCGGCACTGACACGACCGCTCGACCCACCCGCCGATGAGTCAGGTGCCTGCGGCGACCCGCTGCCTGCGCGTGCTGAGGTTCCTGGCCGCCCAACCCGAGCCGGTGCCGTTGGACCGGATCCGCCGTGCCTGCGACCTCCCGCGGAGCACGGCCTACCACCTGCTGCAGGCGATGGTGGACGAAGGCTTCGTCACCCACCTCGAGGACGAGCACCGTTACGGGCTCGGGGTGGCCGCGTACGAGGTCGGCAGCGGCTACTCGCGGCAGGAACCGCTGCACCGGCTCGCCCGACGGCAGCTGATCGGGCTCGTCGACCAGACCCGGCAGAGCGCGCACTTCGTGGTCCTGCACGGCCGTGACGTGCTCTACGTCGTCGAGGAACGGGCGCCGGGCCGGCCCAGCCTGGTGACCGACGTCGGCGTACGGCTCCCGGCCCACCTCACCGCCAGCGGACGCGCAGTCCTCGCCGAGCTCCCCGCCGCGCAGGTCCGCGCGCTCTACCCGAACCGCGCCGCCTTCGTCGAGCGGCACGGCACCGGCCCGGCCTCGCTCCACGCGCTGCGGGCGGTGCTCGTCGAGACCCGGCAGCGCGGCCACGCGGTCGAGGACGGCGAGGTGACGCCCGGCTTCGCGAGCGTGGCCGCCGCGGTCCGCGACCACTCCGGACACCCGGTGGGCGCGGTCGCGATCACCTTCGAGAGCGACATCGCCTCCCGGGACGGGCTGGCCGATGCCGCCCTCCGGACCGCGACCGCGCTCACGCACCGGCTGGGTGGTCGAGTGACCTGAGGCCGACCCGTTCGTTGAACCGGGCAGTCGTCGTTACCGAGGAGTAGCCGTGCGAGAGCCGTCCCGCCCGATCCGCCGCATCGTCCTTGCGGCCACTGCTGCCGCGGTGCTCGTGGCCGCCGCCATCTCGACTGCGGTCGCCGGCGATCGCACCGGGCCGCTGGTGGACGCCTACGACAGGTCCGTCCGACCCGCACCGCGGCCTCGACGGACGCCGGGTCCGAGGCGGAGCCGCACTCCCATGAGGACGCGGCGACGAAGAACGACCTGTCGCGTGCGGGAGAGACGACCAAGCAGGCCCAGGACCCGACGAGCAGCATCGAGAAGGTCGCCAACGCTGCCGCCGTCGCGGCCGGTCGCAGCACCACCGAACCGACTCTGACGACCACGCCGGTCGACCGGACCCGCAGCGCCCACCCGGCGACCCGCTTCGCGATGGCCAACGGCTGCTACACGCTGGTCGACGGTGGCGAACCGCTCTTCTTCAAGCCCACCGACCTCGGCGACTACCTCCTCTACGACGCCGACCGGCAGTTCGTCACCCGTGGTGGGGGGAAGGCGGCCCGGCCCAGCGACGACACCATCTGGACCGCAACCATGGAGGGGCGCCGGACCAGGTTCACGAACGGCGACGAGTCGCTCACCGTCGACGACAGGAGCCGCTTCCTGCTGACCCGCACCACCGGCTGTACGGACTACCCGGAGTCGCAGATCAACATCGCCGGCGCCCCGTTCGCGGGAACCTCGCCGTACCAGGAGGTGCGCGGGTACGCCGATGCGCACACCCACGGCATGGCCTACGAGTTCCTCGGCGGCGAGGCCCACTGTGGCAAGCCGTGGGACCGGTTCGGCGTGGAGTTCGCGCTCGTGGACTGCGAGGACCACCAGACGGGCACGAACCCGCTCGAGGCGTTCCTCTCCGGCAACCCCACCCACGACCCGGTCGGCTGGCCGACGTTCAAGGACTGGCCGGCACCGGAGTCACTCACCCACGAGGGGACCTACTACAAGTGGATGGAGCGCTCCTGGCGTGGTGGCCAGCGACTCTTCGTCAACCTGCTGGTCGAGAACAACCAGCTGTGCATGATCTACCCGTTCAAGAAGAACTCCTGCGACGACATGGACTCGGTGCGGCTGCAGGCGCAGCGCATGTACGAGTTCCAGGACTACATCGACGCCCAGTGGGGTGGCCCGGGCGAGGGCTGGTACCGGATCGTCAAGAGCCCGTGGCAGGCCCGCCGGGTCATCAATGACGGCAAGATGGCCGTGATCATGGGCATCGAGACCAGCGTGCCCTTCGGCTGCACGTTCTCGGCGGCAGGTGGCGAGGACCGGCCGGCTCCCGACTGCACCAAGGACTCGATCGACCGCCAGCTGAAGGAGATGCACCAGCTCGGCGTGCGTCAGATGGAGCTGGTCAACAAGTTCGACAACGCCCTCTCCGGGGTGACCGGTGACGCCGGCAGCACCGGTGCCGTGGTCAACAACGCCAATTTCCTCGAGACCGGCTCCTACTGGGACATGCGGCACTGCGAGCCCCTCAAGCCCGCCGAGCACGACAAGAACCAGTACGCCGCGCCGGAGATCTCACCCGACCAGCAGGACGCTCTCTTCGGTGCCATCGGCCAGGTCTACGGGCTGACCGGCGCGGTGCCGGTCTACCCGCCTCCGGACCACTGCAACCGTCGCGGCCTGACCGAGCTCGGCGCGCACCTGGTGGACCGCCTCGCCCAGCGCGGCATGCTGATCGACCCCGACCACATGAGCGTCAAGGCCCGCGACACCCTCCTCGACATGGTCGAGGCCAAGCGCTACCCCGGCGTCATCTCCAGCCACTCGTGGTCCACCCCCGACGCCTACCCGCGGATCTACGACCTCGGCGGCTTCATCGCGCCGTACGCCGGCGACTCGACCGGATTCGTCGAGAAGTGGCGACGCCACGTCGAGTGGGCCAACCCGAGGTACTACTTCGGGTTCGGCTTCGGTGCCGACATCAACGGCCTCGGCGCGCAGGGCGACCCGCGTGGTGCCGACGTCCCCAACCCGGTGACCTACCCGTTCCGCGGGCTCGGCGGCGTGACCGTGAAGCAGCAGCACGCCGGCGAGCGGGTCTACGACATCAACACTGACGGCGTCGCGCAGTACGGGCTCTACCCCGACTGGATCCAGGACCTGACGATGGTCGCCGAGGCCGAGAACAACGACGGAGCGGCGATCGCCCAGGACATGGCGCGCGGCGCCGAGGCCTACCTCCAGACCTGGGAGCGGGCCCGGGGCGTCGCCGCGGACTCCTGCCGCAACCCGCGGCTGCGCGAGAGCGTTGCCGACTTCGAGCGGATGGTGAAGCCGGGCGCGACCTCGAAACGGGTGATGCGCACGGTCGGCCAGCCGTTCCTGCGCCACGACCTGACCTACACCTACTGCGCCACCAGCGGTGCAGACCGCGAGGTGCGGATGAAGGTCGAGCTCACGCCGAAGGGCCGCGTCGCGGACGTCCGCCGCGCCTCCTGACTCGTCCCGGATTCTTGCCAGCCGGGATCGATGTCGCGGCCGCCGGTACGTCGCCATCGTCGGCAGAGCCGACCGGCACCGGTCCGAGGGTTACCAACGGGTAGCCTTTCTCACACGGACTGTCTGCTGACCCCGGGCGTCGTTCGCCGTAGTCTCGGCGCGATGCCGGCGCCAGCCGCCGGGTCGCCGCTGCCTGCTTCGAGGAGACGTCGTGGACTGGGTCCTGATCCTTGGCCTGCTGATCAATGTGATCGCGCTGCCGATCGCCGCACGCCGGATGGTGTGGCTCTACCGGCTGATCACCAGCGGCCAACCCGACCCGGGTCGGGTCGCCGGCGTGACCGGGAGGATCGGCCATGCGCTGAAGAACCAGGTGGTCGAGGTCTTCGCGCAGAAGAAGCTGTTGAAGTGGTCGGTGCCCGGCGCCGCCCACTTCTTCGTGTTCTGGGCCTTCCTGATCCTCGCCACCGTCTACCTCGAGGCGTACGGCGTCCTGCTCATCTCCGACGACTTCGCCATCCCGCTGATCGGCCACTGGGAGGTGCTCGGCTTCGCCCAGGACCTGATCGCGCTGCTGGCCGTGATCAGCCTCGGCGTCTTCGCCCAGATCCGGCTCCGGAACGCGCCGGAGAAGCTGGGCCGGAAGTCCCGGTTCAAGGGCTCCCACCTCAGTGGCGCCTGGATCACGCTCTTCATGATCTTCAACGTCATCTGGACGATGTTCCTGTTCCGCGGCGCCGCCTCCGCTGCCGGGAACCTGCCCTACGAGAGCGGCGCCTTCGCCTCCGTCGGCCTGGGCAAGCTGTTCGAAGGAATGTCCGAGGGCACGCTTCACGCTCTCGAGGGCATCGGGCTGTTGCTCCACATCGGAGTGATGCTGGTGTTCTTGATCTTCGTGCTCAACAGCAAGCACCTCCACATCTTCCTGGCTCCCCTCAACGTGCTCTTCAAGCGCGACCCGGTGGCGCTCGGCGCCGTCAAGCCGCTCACCTCGGCCGGCAAGCCGGTGACCCTCGAGGACATCGAGGAGATGGACGAGGAGACGACACTCGGCGTCGGCACCATCGAGGACTTCTCGTGGAAGGGCCTGCTCGACATGGCGACCTGCACGGAGTGCGGTCGTTGCCAGAGCCAGTGCCCGGCCTGGAACACCGAGAAGCCGCTCTCGCCGAAGATGCTGATCATGAACCTGCGGGACCACGCGTTCCACATCGGTTCCTACCTCCAGGCCGACCAGGCCAAGCGCGACCAGCTGCTCAAGGACGATCCCGAGCTCGCGGCCGAGGTGGAGCGGGCCCTGGTCGGCGCGACCGAGGGCGAGGCCTGGGCCCCGACCGGCGGCGGCATCATCGACCCCGACGTCCTGTGGTCCTGCGTCACCTGCGGCGCCTGTGTCGAGCAGTGCCCGGTCGACATCGAGCACGTCGACCACATCGTCGACATGCGCCGCTACCAGGTGCTGGTGGAGAACAACTTCCCCGCCGAGCTGAACCAGCTGTTCAAGGGCCTGGAGTCCAAGGGAAACCCCTGGAACCTGTCGCCGAACATGCGGATGGACTGGGCGCAGGGGCTGGACTTCGAGGTCCCCGTCGTCGGCGAGGACCTCGAGTCGCTCGAGACCGTCGACTGGCTGTTCTGGGTCGGCTGCGCCGGCGCCTACGAAGACCGCGCGAAGAAGACGACCCGCGCCGTGGCCGAGCTGCTCAACATCGCCGGCATCTCCTTCGGCGTCCTCGGCAAGGGCGAGACCTGCACCGGCGACTCCGCACGCCGGGCCGGCAACGAGTTCGTCTTCCAGGGCCTGGCCCAGCAGAACGTGGAGACGTTCAAGGAGTTCAAGGTCAAGAAGGTCGTCTCGACCTGCGCCCACTGCTTCAACACCCTCAAGAACGAGTACCAGGAGTTCGGCATCGAGCTGGAGGTGGTCCACCACACCCAGCTCCTGAACCGGCTCGTGCGCGACGGCAAGCTGACGCCCGTCGCCGATGGCGCGGGCGCCGAGAAGCGCTCGATCACCTACCACGATCCCTGCTACGTCGGCCGCCACAACCAGGTCTACACGCCGCCGCGCGAGCTGCTCCAGGTCCTGCCGGGCGCGGAGTTCGTCGAGATGGAGCGCAACTCCGAGCGGTCCTTCTGCTGCGGCGCCGGCGGCGCCCGGATGTGGATGGAGGAGACCATCGGTGAGCGGATCAACCTGAACCGCACCACCGAAGCGGTCGGCACCGGCGCGGACCAGATCGCCGTCGGCTGCCCCTTCTGCCGGGTGATGCTCTCCGACGGGCTCTCGGCGATGCAGGACTCCGGCGATGCCCGCGAGGAGGTCGAGGTCCTCGACGTCGCCCAGATGCTGCTCGCCTCGATCAAGGGCGAACCCGCCACCCGTCAGAAGAAGGCGTCCGCGTCCGCCTCCGCTGCGGCTGCTGGTGGCGCGGCCACGGCGACGCTCACCCGCGACGAGGAGACCGCTGCCGAGCCTGAGGCCGGCGACGCCACCCAGACCGAGGGCACGATCACCGAGACCGCCGACGCCGGTCCGGCGGCCAAGGCCAGCGGCGGGTCCTCGCTCTTCGACCTGGGTGACGACTCCCCCGACCCCGACCCCGACCCCGACCCCGAGCCGAAGTCCGAGTCCACCGAGCCGGCGAGCTCCGGCGGATCCCTCTTCGACCTCGGCAGCGACGAGCCCGACGAGAAGCCGGAACCCGAGGTCAAGGCGGAGCCTGCTGCGGAGGTCCCCGCGAGCGGATCGCTGTTCGACATCGAGGACTCCGACCCGCAGCCGGAACCGGAGACCGAGGCCGACCCCACGCCGGCCGAGCCCGCCGAGTCCCCCGAGGCCCAGGCCGAACCCACCACCGAGATCCCCGCGGGCGGCTCCCTGTTCGACATCGCCGACCCGGAACCGACGCCGGAGCCCGGGCCCGAGCCGGAGACCAAGGCCGAGCCCGCTGCAGAGATCTCCTCCGGCGGCTCCCTGTTCGACATCGCCGCGCCGAGCGAGCCCGAAGCCAAGGCCGAGTCGGACTCGTCGGTGGCTGAGGAGCCCGACTCGTCGGTGATTGAGCCGGAAGCGCCGAGCGACGACAACAAGCCGGACGGCGCCGCGCTGAGCCAGGCCGCGACGTTCGCCACCAGCGACGACGAAGAGCCGGACACATCATCGGTGGTTGAGGAGCGAGGAGCGCCAGCGACGAGCCTCGAAACCCCCGATGCGGAGCCGGAGGCAGAGGACCAGCCGGACGTCGACGAGCCCCAGGCCACACCGAAGCCTGCTGCCGGCGGGGAGACCCACGAGCCGAAGACCGACGTCGACATCAGTGACTCGGGTTCGCTCTTCGACCTCTGATGCGCGCGCCGTGACGTCGACGACCACCGGTGCCGCTCCCGCGGCACGCGTGTGGCACGGCCTCCTCCTCGTCTCGCTGGCCGGGGTCATCTGGGGCACCATCGGTCCCGGCGTACAGATCGTCCATGACGGGTCCGGCCTGTCCCCGGTGCTGATCAGCGCCTACCGAGCGATCGCAGCTGTCGGCGTGCTGCTCCTGGCCGCGCTCGCGACCGGCCGGCTCCGGACGTCCTGGGCGCTGGCCCGACACCAGTGGCGCCGGGTGGCGTTGGTCGGCCTCTTCACGGCGCTCTTCCAGCTGCTGTTCTTTGTGGCAGTGGTCGCAGCCGGTGTGAGCCTGTCGACCGTGGTTGCGCTCGGCTTCGCCCCGGTGCTGCTGCTCGTGGTCGGGAGCGTCCAACGACGGACCCTCCCCTCCGGCCAGCAGGCGTTGACCGTGACGGTCGCACTGGCAGGCCTGGGCCTCGTCAGTCTGTTCGGTGACTTCGGCGACCACACCCCGGATCCCACGCTCGGCATCCTGGCGGCGCTCGGTTCCGGCGCCGCCTATGCGCTCTCGACCGACGTCGCCGCCCCGCTCTCCCAGCGGCTGGACACCCTGACGGTGACCACCGCGACCATGTCCGTGGCCGCTGCCGTCCTGGTGCCCGCTGGCCTCGCCCTGGCGTTCCTGCGGGATGAGACGCTCACGACGAACGACACGACCTCGTGGCTGGTGATCCTCTACCTCGGCGTCGTGACCATGGCCGTCGCCTACGCGCTCCTGTTCACCGGGCTGCGCAGCACGCCCAGCGGAGCAGTGGTTGTGGCGACCCTCCTCGAGCCGGTCACGGCGGTGCTCATCGCCGTCCTGTTCCTTGGTGAGCGGCTGACCCCCGCAGGTCTGTTCGGGTCGATGCTGATCGTCGTCGCCATCGCGAGCCTGGGTCGACGCTCCAAGGTGCCCCAGCCGCAGTAGCTCTCACTCGTGTCGTGGTCGGTGTCTGATCCAGTCCGGTGGTGGTCGCCCGGGTTTGGGTGGTGGTCGGAACTCGGGTCGTCGGTCGTGACCGAGGCGGACTTCCCACGGGCTGTGGTGGATGGTCCGGTGGTGGTGGCCACAGAGGAGGACGAGGTTGTCGAGTGAGGTCGCGCCGCCGTCGATCCAGTGGCGGATGTGGTGGGCGTGGCCCATCACCGGTGGCCGGGTGCAGCCGGGGAAGGCGCAGTGGTGGTCACGGACCACGAGGGCGGTCCAGATGGCTGGGGTGACCAGGCGGTGGTCGCGGCCGACGTCGAGGACGCAGCCGTCGGCGTCGAGGAGGACCCGGATCAGGTCGCTGTCACAGGCCATCCGACGGACCGCCGACCCACTCACGTCGAGGCCGTCCTCGGTGGTCCCGGTCCCGGCCCGGTCGCCGGTGAGGGTGTCGGCGTCGATGGTGACGGTGACCCGGGGGCGGGTGCCGTGGCTGGACGGGACCGCGTCGGTGTCGAGGGCGTGCTGCGCGAGCCGGACGAGGGCGTCCCACATCCGGGCACCGTGGTCCCGCGGATCAGCGGCGTCTTCACAGGTGACCGGGTCGACGGTGGGTTCGGGCTTGGTCAACGGGAGTAGGGCGGCGCGGAGGGTGGCGCCGTCCTCGACCGTGCCGCGGCCTTTGATCCGGACTCCGCCGCAGCCGTCGTTGGTGACGGTGAAGAACCGGCCCAGGTGGGCGGCTCGGTCTTCGCGGTCGAGGTCCTTCTCGGCTTGTCGTTCGTCGCGGTCGGGGTCGACCACGCGGGCGAGGTGGCGTCCGGCGTGGTGCAGGTCGGTGGCGTTCAACCGGCCCGCTTCCTCGAGGAGGACCTGTTCGCCGCGACGCCGGACGTGCCCGGCCTGGGGGAGTCGTTCGAGGGCGTCCACGATCACGCCCGCCTGATCGGGCGACACTGTTCCCGCGCGCAAGGAATCGAGCGTCGCGGTGCGCTCGGAGACCAGCAGCTTGGCGTGCACCACCGTGCGTTTGCCCTGCCGGCGGGTGGTGCCGGCGAGGTGGGTGAACCAGTCGGCCGTCGACCCCCAGGCGAGGTCCTTCTTGGCGGTCTCGCGGATGTCGAGGTCGGCCAGCAGCTCGGCCTCGAGTGCGGCGGTCTTGGCCTTGAGCCGCTGCAACACTTCACCGCACGCCGCAGCGACGACACCGGCGGGTGTCGGGTGGTGCAACGGGGTGATCGCCATACCCCTAGTGAAGCGGTGACCACTGACAGTGAAAGTGCTCAGAACCCCCTTATCCACAAGGGATTCCGGCATCGTGACCTGACCGGCGACGGGGGATGTCGTAGCGTCCCGTCCGTGAGCCGGGTGATCTTCATGTGTGGCCCTTCGGGGTCCGGGAAGTCGACGTACGCACGGCGCCTGGAGCAGCAGGGAATGGTCCGACTCTCCTTCGATGCCGAGATGTGGCGCCTCGGGATCACGACGGTGCCGCTGCCACCCGAGGTGCGACTCGAGATCGAAACCGGGCTTCGCGCTCGCCTGCTCGGCCTCGTCGCCGCGGGCAGCGACGTCGTCCTCGACTTCTCGTTCTGGTCACGTCAGATGCGCGAGGACTACCGCCTGCTGCTGGAACCCACCGGAGTCGTGCCGGAGACGATCTACCTCGCGACCGATCGCGAGACAGTGCTGGAGCGGGTACGAGCCAGGCGTGGCAGCCACCCGGACGACTACGTGCTCCCCGACGAGCTCGCCGCCCAGCACTTCGACCACTTCGAGCCGCCCACCGACGACGAAGGTCCTCTGACGATCATTGACGAGACCCGAGGATGAACGAGTGACGCGCACCGACTGGTCGAAGTGGCACGACGAAGCCTACGGCCGTGACGGCGCCGGGGTGAGCGACCGGCTTGCGGTCGTCTCCGCCGAGATCAACCGGTACCTCGACGCCACGGCGCCCGGGCCCGTCCGGGTGATCAGCGCGTGTGCCGGCGACGGGCGAGACCTGCTCGGAGTCCTCAGCCGGCGTACGGACGCACATCGGGTCACCGCAACCCTCGTCGAGCACGACGCCGGACTGGCCGACCGCGCCGCCCGCGCAGCGGCGGAGTTGCCAACATCTGTGGAGATCCGGCAGGCCGACGCAGCCCAGAGCGACACCTACTCGCACGCGGTGCCGGCCGACCTGGTGCTGCTCTGCGGCATCTTCGGCAACGTCGACGATGCCGACGTGCGGACGACCGTCGAGGCGGCACCCCAACTGTGCGCGCCGGGCGCGGAGGTGATCTGGACCCGCCACCGGCGCGATCCCGACCTCACTCCGTCGGTTCGAACCTGGTTTGCCGACGCCGGATTCGAGGAGGTTGCCTTCATGGCACCGGCCGGGCAGCTGTGGTCGGTGGGCGTCCATCGCCTCCTCGCTCCGCCCCACCCCCTCGAGCCCGGCCACCACTGGTTCACCTTCTTCAGGTGACACTCCCGCGGCCGCCCCTCAGCTGCGCAGGTACGACGCCCCGTTGACGTCGATGATCGTGCCGGAGGCGAAGCGGGCCTCGGCAGACGCGAGCCAGACCACGGCGGCGGCCACCTCCTCGGGGTCGGCCACCCGCCCGAACGGTGATTGGGCACGCACCGCGTCACCGCTCGCGCCGTCGAGCACCTCGCGCGCCATCTCCGTCTCCACGAAGCCGGGGGCGACGGTGCCGACCGAGATGTCGTGGGGTGCCAGGACCAGCGCCATCGACTGGCCGAAGGCGTTCAGGCCCGCCTTGGACGCGGCGTACGCCGGACAGTTCGGCTCGCCCCGGAAGGCGCCCCGGCTCGACACGTTGACCACCGCGCCACCGCCCGCGGCACGCAGGTGCGGGAGGGCGCAGAAGGTGGCGTTGGCGGCACCGGTGAGGTTGGTGGCGAGGGTCTGCGACCAGCTCGACTGCCAGTCCTCGTAGGAAGTTGTCAGGGGCGGATGGGCGAGGAAGACGCCGGCGTTGTTGACCAGCACGTCGAGCCCACCGAGGCCCTCGGCCGCAGCGTCTACACACGCACGCACGTCATCGGGACTCGTGAGGTCGGCCTGCACCAGGACGTGCCCGGAGCCGGGCAGGGACGCGTGGACGGCTCGGGCCTGGTCAGCGGAGGCGCCGTAGTGCACCGCGACCCGGTCGCCCAGCTCGGCGAAGGCGCTGGCGACGGCGGCGCCGATCCCGCGGGAGGCTCCGGTGACGAGGACGGCGCGGCGGGGCCGCTGGGAGTGGGTCGCTTCACTGCTCATGGCGCCATCCTCCGCCCTGGCGTCGCGTGGCATCGTGGCGGCCATGACCCAGCCAGCGTCCACCTCAATCCCTTCCGTCGTGGTCACCGGAGCGAACGGACTCGTCGGCGCCCGTGTCTGCCGAGCCCTGATCGAGCGGGGCGCGACCGTGCGCGCCGTCGTCCGCCGCCAGGGAACCGCCCCGGACCTCGAGGGCGTCGAGGAACTGATCGGCGACTTCACCACCCCGGACTTCGCGGCCGCCGTGGTGGCCGGCGCCGACGCGGTCGTCTCGACCGTGCACCCGATGCAGAGCGACCGCGAGACCCAGCACCGGATCGGCGTCGAGGGCACGTCGGTCCTGGCCCGCGCGGCGGCCGAGGCCGGTGTCGACCGCCTGGTCCACCTCTCGACGACTGCGGTCTATGACCGCACACCCGGGGTCGGCGACGTGGACGAGTCGTCGACGCTGGTGCCCGACGACGCGGGCGCCTACGCCGTGACCAAGCGCGACACGGATCGCGCCCTGGCGAAGCTCGACAAGATCACCACCGTCCTGGTGCGCCCGCCAGCAGTCCTCGGCCCCGGCGAGACCTCGGTCTGGAACAC
This sequence comes from uncultured Actinomycetota bacterium, assembly GCA_963806945.1. Taxonomy (GTDB): domain Bacteria; phylum Actinomycetota; class Actinomycetes; order Propionibacteriales; family Nocardioidaceae; genus Nocardioides. The sequence goes on along the minus strand of CAWDZH010000007.1, from coordinate 329,185 downwards.
GCTGCGCCCGCAGGCGATCCGGGACGACGAGGGCGCCCGCCACGCGGTGCCCGAGGGAGGCTTCGCCTGGGTGCACGTCGACGACCTCGCCGCGCTGGTCGCCGACGTCGCCGCCGGCCGGGTGCCGGACTCCCCCGACCCCGCCACCGGTCCGGTCCCGGGCGCCTGCACCCCGGTCAACGTGGCGGCCGGCCCGGCCACCCAGCGCGACTATGTCGAGACCGTGACCGGCGCGCTCGGCGTCGACCCGATCTGGGACGACGCCCCCGCCTGGACCGGCCAGGTCCTCGCCGACCGGGCCCGAGGGTGGGGATGGACGCCCGGGTCGACCTCGCCTCCGCGCTGGCCGAGATCGACGCCGGCCTGCGCAGCTAGCTCCAGCCCCGACCCACCGCACACACCTACCGAGCGACTGGAGACTGCCCTGGGCCTGGCGATCGCCGGGCCATCGACCCGACCGAGCTCGAGGCGGCCGGATCGAGGTCCGGGCCTTCCAGGTGCCGCCGGGCGAGTGAGCTCAGAGCGTGGCGGGATCGGTGTTCGCGCCGCAGAGCACGACGACGTACCGCTCCCCGTCGGCGGGCCGGTAGGCGCCGGTGGTGAGGGCGGCGAGGGCGGTGGCGGCGCCGTGCTCGACGACGATCCGGTACTCCTCCCACAGCAGCCTGCGCGCCCCGACGATGTCGTCGTCGTCCACGAGGACCGACTGCACGGCGGCCCGCGTGGCGACCGCGTAGGCGATGTCGCCGATGCGCCGCGCCCCCAGCGAGTCGGCGGTTACGCCGGAGACACTGACATCGGTCGGTCCGCCGGCGGCCAGGGCGGTGTGGAGGGTCGGGATGGTCACCGGCTCGACGCCCACGACCCGGCAGTGGCCCTCGGTGGCAGCGGCGACGCCGGCCATCAGCCCTCCGCCTCCCACGGCCAGGACGATCGTGTCCACCTGGCCCGCCAGATCCTCCAGGACCTCCAGGCCGAGGGTGCCCGCTCCCGCGACGATCGCCGGCTGGTCGTAGGCGTGGCAGTACACGGCGCCGGTCGCCCTCGCGTGCTCGATCGCGGCCTCGTACGCCGCCGCATACTCGCTCCCGCGCAGCACGACCTCCGCGCCGTACGCGCGCAGCTTCTCGACCTTCACGCTCGGCGCATTCTCCGGGACGAAGACCGTCGCCGGCACGCCGAGCGCCCGGGCGGCGAAGGCGTTCGCCAGGCCGGCGTTCCCACCCGAGGCGACCACGACTCCGACACTGCGGTCGAGGCTGCCGTCCTCGGCTGCGCTGAGGATCCGGTTGAACGCACCGCGTGCCTTGAAGGTGCCGGTGTGCTGGAGGTACTCGAGCTTGAACCAGCCGGTCCCGCCGAAGGCGGACTCGACGGCCAGCACCGGCGTACGGCGCACTCGTCCGGCGATGCGACCGCGGGCAGTCTCGACGTCGATGCGGGTGATCATCGCCGAGTGCCCTTCTGCTGGTCCGTGGAGGTGGAGTCCCGCCAGAGCCTAGCCAAGGCCCTCGGGACACGAGCTCGCGGCGGGACGCCTCACCGAAACCGGGACACGCTAACCCGACCACCCCGCCGCTGTCGTGACATCATCTCGATCAATTCTGGTGTTGACGTGATGTCATACTGATGTCAGTCTGGTGCACATGGACATCACGCCGTACGTCGAGAGCCTCCGCCACGACCTGGTGGCGGCCGCCGAGGCCGGCGGCGAGGACATCCGGGCGGCGGCCGAGCGGCTGATGCTGGCCCTGGACCCCGCCGCCCGGCTCGCCCTCATGGAGGCGGTCTCGCAGGCCGCCGCCGAGATCACCGCCGAGCTTCCGAGCGGTGGCGTCGACGTCCGGCTGTCGGGTCGCGAGCTCGACTTCGTGGTCCACGTCGCCGCTCCGCCCGCACCGCCGGCACCCCCGCCGCCGCCGGCCGCCGAGGAGTCCGACGAGGGCGGCCTGGCCCGGATCTCGCTCCGGATCCCGGAGTCGGTGAAGGCCCGCGCCGAGGAGAAGGCGGCCCGCGCCGGCGACAGCCTCAACACCTGGCTGGTCAAGGTGGTCCGCGCCGCGTCCAGCGACCGGGCGATCGAGGTCGACCTCGACCTCTCCAGCCTTCCCTTCGGGGAAGGGTTCCCGTTCGGGAAGGACAAGGGCAACCGCCGGATGACCGGCTGGCTCTGACTGCACACCCATCCACCACACCCAACCCTCACCCAGGGACCGGCACCCGCCGGCCCCGCGGCCGAGCACACCCTGGAGACACTCATGACCGACCATCGATTCGAGACCCACGACCCCGTGGCCCTGTACGTCGAGCTCGGGTCCGGCCAGCTCGACATCACCGCGACCGAGACCAGCGAGAGCCGGGTCGAGATCACCGGCCGGCATGCCGACGAGGTCGACGTCACGCTCGAGGGTCGCGACCTGCGGGTCGTGGCGCCGCGCCGGCGTACCGGCTTCCTCAGCAACGACGCGAGCCTCTTCGTCACCATCACCGTCCCGACGGCCAGCGACCTCGCGGTCCGCACCGGCAGCGCCGACCTCGGTGTGATCGGCGAGATCGGGGACAGTCACGTGAAGTCCGGCTCCGGGGACGTGCGCCTCGACGTCCTGTGCGGGCCGAACTCCACCGAGACCGGGTCGGGGGACGTCGAGATCGAGGACGCCCGCAGCGCCGCCCGCATCAAGTGCGGCTCCGGTGACGTCACCGTGCGTCATGCCGGCTCCTCGACCGCCGTGTCGACCGGTTCCGGGGACGTCCAGATCGGCGTCAGCGAGGGATCGGCCGTCATCAAGACCGGTTCCGGCGACGTCCGCGTCGCGGAAGCCAGCGGCGACCTCTCCTTGACCACCGGCAGCGGCGACCTGCAGATCGACACCGCCCGGCGCGGCAAGCTCCGCGCCAAGGGCGCGTCCGGCTCCGTGCACGTCGGCATCCCCGCCGGCACCCCTGTCTGGACCGACGTCTCGACGGTGTCAGGCCGGATCCACAACAACGTCGAGGGCGTAGGCCAACCCGGCGACGGCGACGACCACGTCGAGCTGCGGGCCACCACCGTCAGCGGCGACGTGATCTTGACCCAGCACTCATGAACAGCCACCTGACTGAGGCCGAGGAGGACCGTCAGTACGCGTGCAGCTCGCCGAAGCCCGCCTTCACCAGGTCGACCACGGCATTCACGGCCGGCTCGGCGTCGGGGCCGGTGGCCGAGACCCGCAGCTCCATCCCGTGACCGGCCTGCAGCGCCATCAGCTCCAGCGAGCTCGCTGCGTCCGCACTGCGGTCCTCGCACCCGACGGTCACCTCAGCGGCCAGGGCTCCGACGGCCTCGGCGATCTGGGCGGCCGGGCGGGCGTGCAGCCCATCCTTGTTGACCAGGCTGGCCACCACGGAGACACCGTCACCCGGATCGGCAGCGGTGTCCCCCGCTGGCGTTGCCGCCGCTGCGTGCGACGCCAGCGCGGTCGTCTTGGGCCGCAGGGCGGCCTCGGCCTCCCGGGCGACGACGTCGAGGCCGGCCCCGCCCGCCGCTCGCACGACCGCCGCCACCAGACCCTCCACGAGGGGCGCGGGGCAGAGCCGTACCTGGCCGGCACCGGGCGCGAGCTCCAGGGCCATCTCGGCGCTCAGTACCGCCGAGCCGAGGTCCATCAGCACCAGCACGCCGTCGGGTGAGGCCGCGCGCTCCAGGGCGCGGGCGACGTCGGTGGCATCGGTGCCCAGCCGTCCGCCGGCGCCGGCCGCGATCTCGATGACCGGGCCCACGCCACTCACCATCTGCTGCGCCAGGTCCACCGCCGCCCGGGCCAGCGCGGGACTGTGGGATACCACGACGATCCCGATCATGGCCGGCCTCAGCCCACCGCGTCGGCGAGCGCGGCCAGCAACAACGCTGCCGACGCCGACCCGGGATCGATGTGGCCCACGCTGCGCTCGCCCAGGTAGCTCGCCCGACCCTTGAGCGCGAGCATGTCGGAGGTCGCGTCGCGGCCCTCGGCCGCCGCAGTGGCCGCCCGGCGTACGGCGGTGGCGAGCGGCTCGCCCTCCCCGAGCCCCGTCTCCAGTGCCGCGACCGCGGGTGCGAGGGCGTCGTACATCGTCTTGTCGCCCGGCTCGGCCCGGCCACGGGTCACGATCCCCTCCAGCCCGGCCTGCAGGCCCCGCAGCAGCGCCGGACCGTCGAGAGCGGGCTCGTCCCCGGCTGCGGTGCCGAGGCGGAGGAAGAACGTGCCGTAGAGCGGTCCGCTGGCACCGCCGACCGAGGTCACGAGGGTCATCCCGACCTTCGTGAGCAGGGAACCGGCGTCCTCGGGTCGCGCCGCGTCCGGACCGGCGACGGCCGCCATCACGGCATCCATGCCCCGGGTGAGGTTGGCGCCGTGGTCGGCGTCGCCGATGGCCGAGTCGAGCTCGGTGAGGTAGCCCTGGTTCTCGTGCACAGCGCCGGTGAACGTGCTCAGCCAGGCGAGCAGGTCGTCCACGGTGACGGCGTCCGTCACGGTCAGACCCCCCATCTCAGCCCCGCTGTCTGGACAGGAGCATCCCACAGTCGCAGCAGCTCGTCGTCGGCCTTGAGGACCGTGACGGAGGCGCCGGCCATGTCGAGCGAGGTGATGTAGTTGCCGACCAGCACCCGGGCCGGTGCCACTCCCGCCTTCTCCAGCAGGGTCGCCACCTCGCCGTACAGGAGGTAGAGCTCGATCATCGGCGTGCCGCCCATGCCGTTGAGCATCACGATGCTCGGCGAACCGGTGAAGTCGAGGTCGCCGAGGACCGGCTCGAGGAGCTGCTCGGCCACCTCGGCGGCCGTGCCGAGCGGAACCCGGTGACGACCCGGCTCGCCGTGGATCCCGACCCCCATCTCCATCTCGTCGTCCGGCAGGTCGAACGTCGGCTTGCCCGCTGCCGGCACGGTGCAGCTGGTCAGCGCCATCCCCATCGACCGGCCCGTCTCGTTCACGCGCCGCGCGAGGGCGAGCACCGTGTCCAGGTCGCGTCCCTCCTCGGCCGCCGCGCCGACGATCTTCTCCAGCAGCACGGTCAGGCCGACACCGCGACGTCCCGCGGTGTACGTCGAGCCCTGGACCGCCACGTCGTCGTCGACGACCACCGTCTCGACGCGTGCGCCCGAGCTCGCGCCCGCCAGCTCGCCGGCCATCTCGAAGTTCATGACGTCGCCGGTGTAGTTCTTCACGATGTGCAGCACTCCCGCGCCTCGATCGACCTCGACGGTCGCCGCGACCACCTGGTCGGGGGTCGGCGAGGTGAACACCTCGCCGGCGCAGGCGGCGTCGAGCATGCCCGATCCGACGAAGCCGCCGTGCAGGGGCTCGTGGCCGGATCCGCCGCCGGAGACCAGCGCGACCTTCCCGGCCTCCTTGGCGCGGGCCCGGTAGATGACCCGGTGCTGGTGGTCCACCCGCAGGTCGGCGCTCGCGGCCTCGATGCCGCGCAACGCGTCGGCCAGCACGTCGGCCGGGTTGTTGATGAGCTTCTTCATGTCAGACCTCCGCTGTCGTGCGGGCACCGGACACCGCGGCCCGGTCCACCTGGGTGTGAGCGATGATGCCGAACGCGAGGGCCGCCAGGACACCCGCGAGCAGCTCGGCCCCGACGTACACCGGCCACTGCGACCAGCTGACGTCCCCGCCGAGGAGCTGCTGAACGAGCATGGGGCCGGTCGTCCGAGCGGGGTTGATGGAGGCGCCGGTCGTCGGCGCGACCGGGATGATCGCTGCGAAGACGACCATGCCGATGGCCAGGCCGGCCCAGCCGGGTGCCGCCTTGCGGTAGATCACCCCGAAGACCGCGAAGACGAGCAGGAACGTCCCGACGAACTCGGCGAGGAACGCCTGCGGCACCGACACGGTGTCGGCGTACGCGGCCACTCCCAGCCCGACGTCACTCGCCTTGCTGCCGAGCACTCCGGCGATGAGGAAGGCACCGAGCACGGCGCCCGCGACCTGGGCGGCGACGTAGCTGGGTACGTCCCGCCAGGGGAACTTGCCGGTGGCGGCCAGACCGAAGGTCACCGCCGGATTGATGTGGTTTCCCGAGATGTAACCGAAGACGTAGACCGTCACGATCACGATCGACGCGAACGCCAGGGAGATGATCCCCAGGTCCGAGCCGCTGAACGTCGAGCCGTTCGCCTCGTTCACGATCAGCAGCGCTGGCACCGAGCCGACGCCGACGAAGACCAGGAAGGCAGTTCCAAGGAACTCGGCGGCCAGCTTCTGCCACGCAGTGTTGTCGTCCATCACGAGATCACCTTTCGTGTGATGTGAATTACATTCGGCATTGTCGAATACTCCTCGGACGCAGCGCGCACGTCAAGGGTGAAACCGAAAAACCTTGCCGGAACGTGCATACTGACGCCGGACCAGAGCGAGAGGACACCGAGTGATCCAGGCGATCGACCGTGCGGCGCAGATCCTGCGCGCGCTCCAGGGGTCGCGGCACCTCGGCGTGAGCGAGCTGGGCGTCCGGCTCGGCCTGCCGCCCTCCACGGTGCACGGGATCGTGAAGTCGTTGCAGCTGCACGGACTCGTCGTCCAGGAGCCGCACGGCCAGCGCTACATGCTCGGCCCCACGCTGCTCCAGCTCTCGAACGTCTACCTCGACACGCTCGACGTACGCGCCCGGGCGATGCGCTGGACCACCGATCTCAGCGAGCGCACCGGGCTGGCCGTCCGGCTCGGCGCGGAGTTCTTCGACGAGGTCATCGTGATCCACCACGAGCCGCGCCCGGACGGGAGCCGGCAGATGCCCGAGACCGGGTTGACGATCCCGGCCCACGCGTCAGCCCTGGGGAAGGTCCTGCTGGCCCACCGCCCGGCCTTCCGGGAGCGGGTGCTCGCCGGGCCGCTGCGGAGCCTCACCGGCGACACCATCGTCGACCCGACCGAGCTCGCGCGCTCCCTCGCCGAGGTGGCCCGGACCGGGCACGCCCTGGAGAACGAGGAGGCCGTGCTGGGCGAAGCCTCGGTGGCGGCCGCGATCGCCGACCGTGACGGTGAGGCGGTGGCCGCCGTCGCGGTGGTGTTCCCAGCGGACCAGCAGCCGGTGGACGCCAAGGTGCTGACCCTGCTGCGTGAGTGCGCCCGCAACGTCTCACGCGAGCTGGGGGCCACCTCGTGGCCGCCCGTCACGCCCGACGAACACCCCGCCTGAGCCGCCGCCAGGCAGCGCGGCTCAGATCGAGGTGCGGTGGAAGCTCTGGAACGAGCGCGAGGGAGTCGGCCCACGCTGACCCTGATAGCGGGACCCGTACTTCTCCGAGCCGTACGGGTGCTCGGAGGGCGAGGAGAGCCGGAAGAAGCAGAACTGCCCGATCTTCATGCCCGGGTAGAGCTTGATCGGCAACGTGGCCACATTCGCCAGCTCCAGCGTCACGTGACCGGAGAAGCCGGGGTCGACGAAGCCGGCGGTCGCGTGGGTGAGCAGGCCGAGCCGACCCAGCGACGACTTGCCCTCCACCCGGGCTGCGACGTCGTCCGGGAGGCTCACCACCTCGTACGTCGACCCGAGCACGAACTCGCCGGGATGCAGGATGAACGCCTCGTCCCCTTCCGGCTCCACCTGGCGAGTCAGGTCGGACTGATCGGCCGCCGGGTCGATGTGGGGGTAGCGGTGATTCTCGAACACCCGGAAGTACCGGTCGAGCCGGACGTCGATCGAGGACGGCTGCAGCATCGTCGGGTCCCAGGGGTCCATCCGGACCCGTCCGGCATCGATCTCGGCCAGGATGTCGCGGTCGCTCAGCAGCACGGGTCGTAACCTACCCGCCCCCGCCGGACCCGGCGCGCCGGTCCGGTAGCATCGCTGCGCACCCACGCGGATGTAGCTCAGTTGGTAGAGCGCGACCTTCCCAAGGTCGATGTCGCGAGTTCGAGTCTCGTCATCCGCTCCATCACCGCGGCGTGTGCCTGAGCACGCTCCCTGGGTCGTTCTCAGGCACACGAGGCGCACCGGTGCCGGCGACCTAGGCTGTTCGTCGTGACCGACTTCTCCGGCTTCCCAGTCAGCGCGCTGGACTTCTACGACGACCTCGAGGTCGACAACACCCGTTCGTTCTGGGAGGCACACCGGCCCACCTACGACGCGGACGTGCGCGCCCCGATGGTGGCCCTCGTGGCCGCGCTCGAACCCGAGTTCGCCCAGGCCGGCCACCCTGTGAAGGTGTTCCGGCCCTACCGCGACGTGCGCTTCGCCCGGGACAAGACGCCGTACAAGACCCACCAGGGCGCGTTCGTCCCGGCCGGCCACGCCACCGGTTGGTACGTCGAGATCTCGGCGCGCGGCACCCGGGTCGGCGCCGGGTTCTACGAGGGGGGTGGGCCGCGGTTGGCCGCGATCCGCGAGGCGATGGCGCACGACCGCACCGGCCCCGAGCTCGAAGCGATCCTCGACGACGTGAGCGCCGACGGCTTCGAGGTCGGCGGCGACCAGCTCAAGACCAGCCCGCGCGGGTATGCCGCCGACCATCCGCGCATCCACCTGCTGCGCCGCAAGCAGCTGATGGCCGGCAAGCTCTACGGGTTCGAGGCCGACGCCATCGGGCCGGGGTTGCTGGACCGGGTCCGCGACGACTGGCGCACGTTGCGCCCGCTCGTGACCTGGATCGCCACCCACGCGCAGCACTGACCACCGCCCGCGTTCAGGTCAGTGCGACTGCCAGGCGTCCTCGTCGGCCGTACGGGTGGTCACCTCTCCGGGCAGCTCGCCGAGGGCGAGCTGCGCGATGGTGACGTGCTCGAAGACGTCACGCAGCGAACGCCGGGCCGCGATCCAGACATGCTGGAGGACCCCGGCGACCTCGTTGTAGCTGACCGCCTCGGGACGCAGGCCGTAGACGGAGACCAGCGGGCCGTCGACGGCGCGGATCACATCGGCGACCGAGACCTGGTCGGCGGCACGCGCCAGACGCCAGCCGCCGGCCTGGCCCCGCTGCGAGATCACGACCCCGGCCCGGCGCAGGTCCGCGAGGATCGCCTGGAGGAATCCGTGAGGGATGTCCTGCCTGCGACCGAGCTCTTCGGCGCTGATCGCCGACCGTTCGGTCTCGCGCGCGATCTCGATCAGGGCCCGCAGGGCGTAGTCGGACTTGGCGGAGACGCGCATCCGACCAGTCTGTCAGACCGAGTCGACCAATTCGCTCGACTCAGTGGTCCGGGTCACATGTGACCGGCGTTCCACCGCAATGCCTTGCGTAGCCGGCGAGGGCCGGGTGATACTGGTTGTTACTGGCGAGTAGAAATGTTCGTCAGCCCCCTGAGCACCACGACCCCGAGAACGAACAGGCGGACCAGTGAGTCACTACAAGAGCAACCTGCGCGACATCGAGTTCAACCTCTTCGAGGTGCTCGGCCGCGACGAGGTCCTGGGCGAGGGTCCCTTCGCGGAGATCGACCCCGAGACGGCTCGAGCGATCCTGTCCGAGGTGGACCGACTGTCCCGTGAGGACCTGGCCGCGTCGTACGAGGACAGCGACCGGAACCCGCCGGTCTTCGACCCCCAGACCCACACCGCGCCGGTCCCGGCGTCCTTCAAGAAGAGCTACGACACCTGGATGGATGCGGAGTACTGGCGGCTCTCGATCCCCGAGGAGATCGGCGGAACCCCCGCCCCCTCGTCGCTGAACTGGGCGATCGGGGAGATGGTGCTCGGGTCCAACGCCCCGGTCTGGATGTACGCCTGCGGTCCGGCCTTCGCCAGCATCGTCCACCGCAACGGCAACGAGCGGGACCAGCGGATCGCCGAGCACATCGTCGAGCGCGGCTGGGGAGCCACGATGGTGCTCACCGAGCCGGACGCCGGCTCCGACGTGGGCGCGGGTCGCGCCAAGGCCACCGCGAACGACGACGGCTCCTGGAACATCGAGGGCGTCAAGCGGTTCATCACCTCGGCCGAGCACGACATGAGCGAGAACATCATCCACCTCGTGCTCGCCCGTCCGGTCGGCGTCGAGGGCGTCGGTGGTCCCGGGACCAAGGGACTGTCGCTCTTCATCGTGCCCAAGGACCACTTCGACCACGAGACCGGCGAGCTGACCGGCGAGCGCAACGGTGCCTACGTCACCAATGTCGAGCACAAGATGGGCATCAAGGTCTCCAACACCTGCGAGGTCACCTTCGGCGACTCCTCCGTCGGCGGCGGCGAGCCTGCCCGCGGCTGGTTGCTCGGCGAGGTGCACGACGGCATCGCGCAGATGTTCCAGGTGATCGAGAACGCCCGGATGATGGTCGGTTCGAAGGCCATCGCCACGCTCTCGACCGGCTACCTCAACGCCCTCGAGTACGCGAAGTCGCGGGTGCAGGGTGCCGACCTGACGCAGGCCGCTGACAAGACGGCCCCCCGCGTCACGATCACCCACCACCCCGACGTACGCCGCTCGTTGATGACGCAGAAGTCGTTCGCCGAGGCGATGCGCGCCCTGGTGCTCTACACCGCGTCCTGGCAGGACAAGATCCAGATCGCCGAGCACGCCGGCCAGGACGGGGACGAGAAGGCACTCGCGGCGGCGGTCAACGACCTGCTGCTGCCGATCGTCAAGGGCTACGGGTCGGAGCGCTCGTGGGTCCTGCTCGGCACCGAGTCGCTGCAGACCCTGGGCGGGTCGGGGTTCCTCACCGAGTACCCGATCGAGCAGTACGTGCGCGACGCCAAGATCGACACCCTCTACGAGGGCACCACGGCGATCCAGGGCCAGGACTTCTTCTTCCGCAAGATCGTCAAGGACCAGGGCCGCGCCCTGGGCCACCTGGCCAAGGAGATCGAGGGCTTCATCGCCGGCGAAGCCGGCAACGGCCGCCTCAAGTCCGAGCGGGCGCTGCTCGCGACCGCGCTCGAGGACGCCAACGCCGTGGTCGGCCACATGATCAACGACCTGATGTCGGCCGACGCGTCCGCCGAGGGTGGCGAGCTGCGCAACATCTACAAGGTCGGCCTCAACACCACCCGGCTGCTGATGGTGCTCGGCGACGTCGTGTGTGCGTGGCTGCTGCTGCGCGGCGCCGAGGTCGCGCTGGCCAAGCTCGCCGGCGACGTGTCCGAGAAGGACCAGCGGTTCTACGAGGGCAAGATCGCGGCGGCGCAGTTCTTCGCGCAGACGAACCTGCCCCGGGTCAGTGCAGAGCGGGCCATCGCCGAGGGCATCGACCTCGCGCTCATGGACCTCGACGAGGCCAGCTTCTGAGTCCCACCCCGCAACGCCACTGACGGCGGGCCCGCTCGACCTCCGGGCGGGTCCGCCGCTTTACTTCTCGGGTGCCCGTAGCCTTGAACGCTGGGGGACCGTCTACCAATCAAGGAGTCACCATGGGAATCGGTGCCGGAATCTTCCTGCTCGTCATCGGACTGATCCTGGTCCTGGAGGCGATCGACCTCCCCGAGTCCGTGACCGACGCCGTCGACGCCACGACCATCGGCTGGATCTGCGTGATCGTCGGTGTCCTCGCCCTGGTGCTCGCCCTGGTGGCCAACCAGCAGCGCTCGAAGACCAAGCACGTCGAGGAGCGCCGCCAGCTCTGAGCGAGGTACGCAGCGTGCCTCAGGCGCCGGCCGCCGGTCGGAGTGCGCGAGCGGCCGCGGTCAGCACGCGCTGGTCGAGCCTCGCCAGCAGCGGCGAGTCCAGACGCCACCGCATCCAGTGCAGCGGTACGTCGACGCGGTAGTTGCCGAGCCTGACCAGGCTCCCGTCGCGCAGCGCCGGCCGCAGCTGGGGCTCCGGGATCAACCCCCACCCGAGCCCGCGTCGTACCGCCTCGAGGAAGTCCTGCGACGTCGGCACCCGGTGGACCACTGGCGGGTCGGCGACGCCGCGCTCCGCCAGCAGGTCGTGCTGCAACTCGTCCTTCTCGTTGAGCCGCACCACGGGCATCCGTTCCCAGTCCGGCGCACGACCCCGCCGCCAGCGTGCGGCGAAGGCCGGTGAGGCCGCGGGCCGGTAACGCAAGGCGCCGAGGAGCGTGACCCGGCAGCCCTGCACGGGGGTCGGATCGGAGGTGACCGCGGCCAGCACCTCGCCGCGGCGGAGCAGGTCGGCCGAGTACGCCTGGTCCTCGACCTCGAGCCGGAGTGCCACGCCCTCCCAGCCGGCGACGTCACCGATCACGTCGCGGAACCAGGTCGCGAGCGAGTCGGCATTGACCGCGACCGCCAGCCCGGTCGGCACCCCGGCGTCCTCGAGCGCCGCACGGGTCTCCTCGCCGAGCAGCCGGTGCTGGCGTGCCAGCCGCAGGAGCACCTCGCCGGCGGCGGTCGGCCGACACGGCGTGGTGCGCTGCACCAGGACCTGGCCCACGGCCGTCTCCAGGGCGCGGACCCGCTGGCTCACGGCCGATGGGGTGATCGTCTGGGCGCGGGCGGCGGCCTCGAAGGTGCCGTGCTCCGCGATCGCGAGCAGGGTGGCGAGCTGACCCGGCGGGAGGTCCATGCCGTCAGCCTAGATGAAGCGTTGCTGTTGGATCATCAAAAACATTCGCTGGCCTGAAGGACGTACACCCCCTAGCGTCGGCCGGGTGCTCCTGGACACCACGACCGGCTTCCTCACCGGGCTGACCCTGATCATCGCCATCGGCGCGCAGAACGCGTTCGTGCTGCGGCAGGGTCTGCTGCGCTCCCACGTCGGAGTGGTGGTCGCGATCTGTGGTGTGTCGGATCTGGCGCTGATCCTTGCCGGGGTGGCCGGGGTCGGCACGATCGTCGAGCAGGCGCCCGTGGCGATCACGGTGGTCCGGTGGCTCGGCGTCGCCTTCCTCAGCTGGTACGGCGTGAGCTCGCTGCTCCGCGCCCGGCGACCGGACTCGCTGCGTGCCGCGTCCGTCGGTGCCCCCGGGCGGCGTACCGCCGTCCTCACCGCGATCGCCCTCACCTGGCTCAACCCGCACGTCTACCTCGACACGGTGCTGCTGGTCGGCTCCATCGCCAACCAGCACGGCGACGACGGCCGCTGGTGGTTCGCGCTCGGCGCGAGCACCGCGAGCCTGGTGTGGTTCACCGGGCTCGGCTACGGGGCCCGCCGGGCCGGCGGCGTACTGACCAGCGCCCGGGCCTGGCAGGTGCTCGACGTCCTGATCGGCCTCACGATGCTCGCCATCGCGGTCAGGCTCGCGGCCGGCTGAGCCGTCCCGGCTCCGGATCACCTGCGCCTAGGCTGTCGCCATGACGACCGTGGGGATCGTGTCGCCCGGAGCCATGGGATCGGCGCTCGGACGGGCCTGGGCAGCCGGTGGGGCACGGGTGGTGGCCACCGTCGAGGGCCGGTCGGACCGGACCCGCGGGCTGGCCCACGGGCTGGAGCTGGTCGGCGACCTCTCAGCCGTGGTGGCCGAGGCCGATGTCGTGGTGAGCGTCTGTCCGCCCGGCGCCGCCGGCGACGTGCTGGACGACGTGATCACGGCGGCTGGGGACCAGCGGCCGTTGCTGGCCGACCTCAACGCCGTGTCACCCGACACCGTCGCTGACCTCGAGCGCCGTGCCGCCGCGTCCGGGTTCGCGCTGGTCGACGGCTCGATCAGCGGCGGTCCCCCGCGTCCGGGCGGCGACACCATGGTCTATCTGAGCGGTCAGCACGCCGAGACGCTCGCCTCGCTTCCCGCCGACGGGATCCGCACCCGCGTGGTCGGCGCCGACGTGGGGACGGCGTCCGCGGTGAAGATGTGCACCGCCTCGGTCTACAAGGGCACGACCGCGGTCTGGGCGCAAGCGCTGCAGACCGCACACACCCTCGGCGTGCTGGACGTCGTCCTCGCCGATCTCGCCGAGGAGCACCCCGATGCGGTCGAGGCGGCCGGACGCCGGATCGCGGTCGCGACCAGCAAGGCCGACCGGTTCGTCGGCGAGATGGAGCAGATTGCCGCCACCCAGGCGGCGGCGGGAGCATCCGGCGAGCTGTTCGCCGCGATGGCCGCCGTCTACCGACGGTTGGCAGCCACCGACCTGGCCGCGCTGCCCCCCGAGCAGGCGGCCGACCTCACCGATCTCACCGACGTGTTGCGGCGACTCTCGGGAGACTGAGGATCCTCAGCGCGCCGGTGCTTTCGACGTGCCCCAGGTCTCGTTGCGGTGACCACGGTTGCCCTGGAAGCCGCCACGGCCGTTGCCCTGCTGGCGCGGACGACTCCCGGCGTACGACGAGCGGGCACCACCCCGGTGGGCCGCCGGCGAGGCACTGCCGGAGGAGGCGAGCGCCGCGGCAGTCATCGACGGCGGGACCGAGCGCAGGTCGTGGTGGAGCACCTCGACCTTCGCGTCCTGCTGGTGACGCACCACCTGGGCCACCTGCTTCGGCGTGGTCAACGTGATCACGCAGCCCTCGCGACCGGCACGGGCGGTGCGGCCGGAGCGGTGGAGATAGGACTTGGCGTCGTTGGCGGCGTCGAAGTGGATGACCAGCGAGACGTCGTCGACGTGGATGCCGCGGGCGGCCACGTCGGTGGCGACGACCGCCTGCGCCTGACCGCGGATGAAGCGGGCGAGGTTGCGCTCGCGCACCCGCTGGGAGAGGTTGCCGTGGAGGTCGACGGCCTGGACGCCGGCGGTCGAGAGCGCAGCGGCGAGCTCGATGGCGCCGTCGCGGGTGCGGGTGAACACGATGGAGCGGCCGTTCGCGGCGATCAGCTTCCTGGTGGCCTCGATCTTGTCGCGGAAACCGCCGACGACCAACGTGTGGTGGGTCATCGTGGTGACCGCACCGGCGTTGGGGTCGAGCTCGTGGATGCGCGGGTTGCGCAGGTGCCTGCGGACCAGGCGGTCGACGTCGCCGTCGAGCGTGGCCGAGAGGAGCATCCGCTGGCTGCCGGCCGGGGTCCGGCCGACGAGCTTGTCGACCGCCGGGTAGAAACCGAGGTCGCACAGGTGGTCGGCCTCATCGAGGACGGTCACCTCGATGTCGTCCAGGAAGACGAAGCGCTTCTCGATGAGGTCCTCGAGCCGGCCGGGGGTCGCGACGACGATGTCGGCGCCCTGACGCAGCTTGCGGCGCTGGTGGTCGTACGGCGTCCCGCCGTACACCGTGGTCAGGCCCAGACCGAGGGCGTGCGCCAGCGGCTGCATCGCCCGGGCGACCTGGTTGGCGAGCTCCCGGGTCGGGACCACGACCAGCGCCCGGGGGCGGCAGGGGCGGCTCCGGTTGCCGGCCAGGCGCGCGAGCAGCGGGATGCCGAAGGCCAGGGTCTTGCCGGACCCGGTCTGGGCCCGGCCGAGGACGTCGTCGCCCGCCGTCGCGTCCGGGATGACGGCAGCCTGCACCGGCGTCGGCTCGGTGATGCCGACCGCGGCAAGCGCAGCGGTGAGCTCGGCGGGCAGCTCGGCGAAGGAGAAGGCAGGGGCAGCAGTGGGCACAGGGGTTCTTTCGGCTCGGATGCGGAGGTGACGACTCCGGGCACCCGTTCACTGGCCTCTGCGCGGTTCCCACCGCACGCCACACCGGGTCTCAAGAGAAGGCGGCCCGGGTCAGCTCGACCTGCCGCGACGTCGTCATCCTCCCAACCGCTCCGCCCGTCGCACTAATCCTCGCCGCCGTGCGCTTCATCACCCACCCTCACTAGGCTCCCCGCATGAGCGAGACGCAGAACGACACCCAGCGACTGGCGGGGTACATCGAGGTCTGGTGGCAGGCCATCGATGACTTCACCGCACTGGTGGAACAGGTGCCCGAGGCCGAGTGGTCGGCCCCGACCGACCTGCCCGGCTGGGACGTTCACGCGGTCGTGGCCCATGTGGCTCACCTCGAGGCGCTGGTGGCCGGAGCCGCGCACGACGAGGTCGAGATCGGCGAGCCCCCGCACGTGAGGGGCCTGATGGGGAAGTTCACCGAGCAGGGCGTCGTGGCCCGCCGGGACCGCTCGCCCGACGAGCTCATCAACGAGGTCAGGTCCGCGGCGACGACGCGCCACACGGCTCTGCTGGCCGACCCGCCCACCGACCCGGGAGTGACCGCGCCGGGCCTGTTCGGGATGTTGGGTTGGACCACCGAGAAGCTCCTGCGCAACCGCCCGCTGGACGTGTGGATGCACGAGCAGGACGTACGCCGGGCAGTGGGCCGGCCCGGCAACCTCGACGGTCCCGCCGGGATCCACGCCGCCGACTACCTCGCCGAGAGCCTCGGGTTCGTGCTGGTCAAGCGCGCCCAGGCACCAGCGGGCTCCACCGTCGTGCTCGAGATCGCGGACCACGCCCCCCACGCGTTCACGGTCAACGACGAGGGCCGCGGCGAACGCCTCACGGAACCTCCCGCCGAGCCCACGACCCGGATCGCCATGGACCGCGCCACCTTCATCGAGCTGGCCGGCGGGCGGCGTCCCGTCGACGACAGCGCGATCCGGATCGACGGCGACAGCGACCTCGGGCGCCGCATCGTCGACGGCCTCGCGGTCACCCCGTGAGCCGCGGCTGGTTCGTCGACGACATGCCCGACCAGACCGGGCGGACGGTGCTGGTCACCGGCTGCACCGTGGGTGGACTCGGCTTCCACGCCGCACTCGAGCTGGCTCGACGCGGCGCCACCGTGGTGCTGGCAGGTCGCACGGATGACAAGCTCGCGGAGGCGGAGCGGAAGATCACGGCCGAGGTGGTCGGTGCCCAGCTCTCCCGGCTCGTGGTCGACCTGGCCGACCTGTCGTCGATCCGCCGGGCGACCGCCGCGATCAGCTCGTCCGGGCCGATCCACTGCCTGATCAACAACGCGGGCGTGATGGCGACACCCGAGTCGCGCACCGCCGACGGGTTCGAGCTGCAGCTGGCCACCAACCACTTCGGCCCGTTCCTGCTGACCGGGCTGCTGCTACCGCAGCTGGTCGCCAGTGGCGAGGGGCGGGTGGTGGCGGTGTCGTCGCAGATGCACCGGATCGCGACCCGTGCGCCGTTGGAGGACCCGCGCAGCCGTTCCAGCCACTACCGGCGGTGGCCGACGTACGGCCGTTCGAAGCTGGCCAACCTGCTCTTCACCTTCGAGCTCGACCGTCGCTGTCGGGAGGCTGGGCTGCCGGTCACGGCGCTGGCCGCTCACCCGGGCTACGCGGGGACCCACCTGGTGGCGAACGGCCGGTTCGGCAGGTCGCACGGCGGGGTCGCCTCGATCCTGGGCGGCGCCAACCGGGCGGTGGCCCAGTCCGCCGCGGCGGGCGCCCTGCCGCTGCTGATGGCGGCCACCGATGACCTCCCCGGCTCCACCTACTGTGGTCCCGGCGGAGCCGGCGAGGCCCGGGGAGCACCGCGCGTGGTCGGCTGCAGCAGGCTGGCGCGCGACGAGTCAGCCCAACGCGCGCTGTGGGAGCTGAGTGAGCGCGCCGTGGGAGTGGTCTACCCCTGACCCGAGGTCAGCGGGGGGTGTTCTGCTCGGCCCACAGCCCGATCAGGCCCCGGAAGTGGGACATGAACTGGTCGTGCTCGTGGGGTGGGTACGTCGCCGCGACCGTCTCCCGCAGCAGCCGGTCGAAGTCGTCGGACGTCACCCAGTCGTGGACCTGCTCCTCGAGGTGCGGCAGGTGATCGGCGCACCATTCGTGGTAGCGGTCGGTCTCGAAGTGGGCGTCGGCCAGCTCCAGGTAGCCGGCCAGCTTCTCGTCGTAGGTCCGGTCGGAGTCGGCGATGTCGAAGTAGCGACTCGTCTCGAGGTCGACGTTGCTGCGACGGCCGGTGACGACGCAGTAGACCGACCACCGCACCAGCGCGGTGATGGCCCACGGGAAGTAGTAGTGGAGGCTCGTGACGGCGACGTCGGGGCAGGCGTTGGCGTAGTCGATCGGGTAGACCTCGTCACCCGTGACCAGCATCTCGGCGGAGTTGAACTCCCAGTGGAAGAAGGCATTGACGATCCGGCTGATGGCCGCCGTCTCGTGCCCGGCCTTCTCCGAGAGGAAGTCGTGGCTGACGGCGTACCGCTGGTGCATGGGCTGGTCGGGCCGGAAGTCCATCACCATCGTCTCGGGTCCGATCGAGAGCGCCCGGGCGAAGTGCTCGTAGTCGACGGTGGCCTGGAGGTGCATCAGCATCTCGCCCGACTCGTCGTAGGCCCGGTGGAGGTCGCCACGGTCGTTGATCCGGGAGACTCCGCGCCAGCCGCCGCCGTCGAAGGGCTTCATGTAGAGCGGGTAGCCGAGGGAGTCGGCGATCGCGTCGAGGTCGAAGGACTGGTTGTACTTCTCGGACGTGTAGGCCCAACGGACGTTGTCGATCGGGTTCTTGTAGGGCACCAGGATCGTGGTCGGGACCTTGAGGCCGAGCCGCAGCATCGCGCAGTAGGCGCTGTGCTTCTCCATCGACTGGAACGTGAACGGACTGTTGAGCAGATAGCTGCCGTTGACCAGCGCAGACTTCTTCAGCCACTCGCGCGGGTGGTAGTACCAGTGCGCGAGCCGGTCGATGACGAGGTCGGTGCGCACCGGGTCGGTGAGGTCGAACGGCTCGATGGTGAGCCGCTCGCTGGAGACCGTGTGGGACTGCTCGTCGACGGTCACTGGCCCCACGCGTCGCAGGATGGCCTCGAAGGCCCGCGGCCAGTCCTCCTCCGCCCCGAGCAGCAGTCCGATCAGGTGGTCGGTCATGACGAGTGCCTTCCTGTGGGTCGAACGAGTCAGCAGAAGCGGGGTAGGTGGTGGGCGAGCTGGCGCTGCCACCACGGCCAGTCGTGGGCGGCATCGTGCCCCCACACGTCGAGCTCATGGGAGATGCCGCGCTCGCCGAGCAGACCAGCCAGGTGTCGCGCGCTCGGCAGCGAGCCGGTCGGGTGGGTCTCCCACGCTCCCTCCCCGACGGTCACCACGACGTGGAGCCGACCCCGCAGCCAGTCGAGGTGGTCGCCGTGGAGGTGCGGGATGTAGTCGACGGGGTTGGTGAAGTACGCCGCGTCGCCGCGGTCGCCCCAGGCGTGCCACTCGGCAGGGTTGTAGTTGCCGGACTGGCAGATGGCGAGCGGGAAGAGATCGGCGCGGGTGAGCGCGAGCTGGAGCGCGTGGTAGGCGCCGAGGCTGCAGCCGGTCACCGCGAGCTCGCCGCGATCCGGGGAGTCGTGGTCGATGAGCGGAACGACTCGGTCGGTGACCCACGACTCGTAGGCCCGGTGGCGCTGCGCCCTCTCCTCCAGCTGAAGCCCGCGGTCCGACCAGCTCCGCTCGTCGGCCGAGTCGACGCAGTAGAGCTTCACCCGACCGGCCTCGATCAGGTCGGCGACAGCCCCGACCATGCCGTTGTTCTCGTAGTCCCAGGCTCGGCCCTGTTCGCTGGGGAAGACCACGACGGGCCGGCCCCAGTGGCCGTAGCGGATCACGGTCCCGGCCCGGTCGAGGCCCGGCATGTCCAGCTCCCACTGGGCGCGATCCATCAGCTCCACACCTTCCGCAGGAGCTCGGTCAGGTGGGGGTCGAGCAGGTCACGCCAGCAGGTCCAGGTGTGGGCCTGCCGGGCCTCACCCCAGGTCACGGCCATGCCGGTGCTGCGCAGGTGGTCACGCATCAGCCGGTTGTTGGCGAGGTTCTCCTCGGCGGAGCCGCAGGTCATCGCCACCACGGGCACGTCCGGTGCCGCCTGCGTGGCGGCCAGCAGGCTGACCACGAAGCCGGTCACCTCGTCCCAGTGCTCGAACTCGGACTCCTGCGGGTCGAGCTCCGGGGTGAAGAACGAGCCGGACTGGATCAGCAGCCCGGCGTACCTGCCGGGGGTGGTCCAGCCGGCATGGAGGGCGGCGACGCCGCCGAGGCTCTGACCCAGCAGCACCGGGTTGGACACGGTCGGTGCGGCGGCGAGGAGGGCCGGGACCACTTCGTCGCTCAGCGTCGCGGCGTACTCCGGATTCGCGGAGTACCGCCGGTTGCGGGGGCCGGGGTCCAGCAGCGCGACCCGGGTCGATGGGATGGAGCCGGCCGCGATGGCTGCGCCGACGAACTCGAGCAGGCCCCCGTACGCCGCCATTTCCGGTCCGTCGTGGGCGAGCAGGAGGTGCTCGGCGCCCGGCGGTTCCCACATCACCACGTCGACGTCGCCGACCTGGAGCTCGTGGGACTCTCCGATCACCTTCGGCGCGTCCAGCCAGGCAGGCGGTCGATAGCCGGGGAGCGCGACCCAGGAGTGTGCACCGAAGGCGCCGTCCACCGTCTGTGGGTTCGTGGGGTCGAGGGCGAGGTCGCCGTCGACGTCGATCAGGTACTCGAGCAGGTCGACGGGAAGGTCCATCAGCCGCAGCTCCCACCCTCCCGGGACCCTCTCGAAGCCGGTGTCCCCGAGCTCGAGGTCGGACCAGAGCCGCACCGAGGATGCCGCGCCCACGGGGTCGGGCAGCCGCACCACGACGACGTCGCCGTCGACAGCTGTGCGAAGCCCTACGTCCGTCACGTCCGTCACCCTAGTTGCGCATGACGGAGAGAATTTCGTGGCTCCACCTCCGGAGCCCGGCATGATGGACCCATGGTCGACTCTCGCGCAGGAACTCCCGCCACCGAATCGGACCTCGTCGATGTCGCCGCGTTGCTCGCGGCGTACTCCGAACGAGTCCCCGATCCCGACGACGTGGACCAACAGGTCGCCTTCGGCACCAGCGGTCACCGTGGCACGTCGCTGAAGACCTCGTTCAACGAGCATCACATCCTCGCGACGACGCAGGCGATCTGCGACTACCGGGCCCGCGCCGGGTACGACGGACCGCTGTTCATCGGGCGCGACACCCACGCGCTCTCCGAGCCCGCGCTGGTCTCGGCGTTGGAGGTGCTGCTCGCCAACGACGTCGACGTACGGGTCGACAGCCGGGACGGCTTCACCCCCACCCCGGCGGTCTCGCACGCGATCCTGCGCGCCAACGGGGGCCGGACCACCGGTGCCGGACTGGCGGACGGCATCGTGGTCACTCCCTCCCACAACCCGCCGGCCGACGGCGGGTTCAAGTACAACCCGCCCCACGGCGGCCCGGCCGACACCGACGCCACGTCGGTGATCGCGGACCGCGCCAACGAGCTGATCCGCGGCGGGCTGCGTGAGGTGAGGCGGGTCGCCGACATCTCGGGGGCCGGGCAGTACGACTTCCTCGCGGCGTACGTCGATGACCTGCCGCAGGTGCTCGATCTCGACGCGATCCGGCAGGCGGGGGTGCGGATCGGGGCCGATCCGCTGGGGGGCGCGAGCGTCGCCTACTGGGGCGAGATCGCCGAACGGCACCGGCTCGACCTGACCGTGGTCAACCCGGACGTCGATCCGACCTGGCGCTTCATGACCCTCGACTGGGACGCGAAGATCCGGATGGACTGCTCCTCGCCGTACGCGATGGCGTCGCTGATCGGGCGCAAGGACTCCTACGACATCGCGACCGGCAACGACGCGGACGCCGACCGCCACGGGATCGTCACGCCCGATGCCGGACTGATGAACCCCAACCACTACCTCGCGGTGGCGATCGGCTACCTGTTCGGAGGCGCCAGGCCAGGTTGGCCGGACACCGCGCGGATCGGCAAGACGCTGGTGTCGAGCTCGATGATCGACCGGGTCGCTGCCTCGCTCGGCAAGCCGATGGTGGAGGTGCCGGTCGGCTTCAAGTGGTTCGTGCCCGGCCTGCTCGACGGCTCGTTCGGCTTCGGCGGCGAGGAGTCCGCGGGGGCCTCGTTCCTGCGGACCGACGGCGCCGTGTGGACGACCGACAAGGACGGGATCATCCTGGGGCTGCTGGCCTCGGAGATCCTCGCCCGGACCGGCCGGACCCCCTCCCAGCACTACGCCGACCTCGTGGCCGAGCACGGCGACCCGGCGTACGCCCGGGTCGACGCCCCCGCCGACCGGGAGCAGAAGGCCAAGCTGGCCGCGCTCTCCCCCGACGACGTCACCGCCACCACGCTGGCGGGTGAGCCGATCACCGATCGGCTCACCGAGGCGCCGGGCAACGGCGCCCGGCTCGGCGGTCTCAAGGTGACCACCGAGAGCGCCTGGTTCGCCGCCCGTCCCTCCGGGACCGAGGACGTGTACAAGATCTACGCCGAGTCCTTCCGCGGGCCCGACCACCTCGCCGAGGTGCAGGCCGAGGCCCGTGAGGTGGTCGCCGCAGCGCTCGGCTGACGCCGGGATGGCCTGACGGAGCGACCCACCCGGGTGACGGGTCAAGTCAGCCGCAAGTAGCCCGCAAGTGTCTCGCGGTCCACTGGATCAACCGCCGATCGGCGGCGACATCCACCCGAGGAGCCAGAGTCATGACCACCTCACTGACCCGATACCGCGACCAGCGCACCCGCCGCCGCGACGCCGCGTTCCGACTGCTGGCCGCCCGCCACAGCCAGACCGGCCGGGTGGTGCGCGAGGAGCAGCAACACCTCACGACCGCCCTCCTCCACTCCGGGCGTGTGTGACGCGGCCTGGTGGTCCAGACCGATCCCGGTGCCTGCAACCCCTGGGACGCGGAAGGCGTCCTGGGGGAGCCAACATCCACGAGAGGGACAGCACGATGACCACTACCACCACCACTCGGCGCGCGGGCATCGCCGCCGGCATCGGCCTGGCCGTGCTGGGGGCCGGCTTCCCGGCCGCCGAGGCCGCGGACACCGGCCACAACGAGCAGGTCGCCCTCGTCAACGAGACGAACCAGCAGCTCGAGTTCGCCAGCGACGTCTCGGGCACCGGCCAGACCGTCTCGCACGACGGCTCCTTCGTCGTGTTCTCCACGGACGCGCCACTGGTGGCCTGGGACGACAACGAGACCACCGACGTCTACCTGCGTGACACCGCCGGGGACGTCACGATCCTGATCAGCCAGCGCGGAGGCAGACCCGGCAACGACATCAGCCATGAACCGACGATCTCCGCCACCGGCAACGAGATCGCCTTCACCACGATGGCGACCAACCTGACCCGCGGCAAGGATCGCAACCGCCACATCGCGGACGTCGTGGTCAAGCACATGCAGACCGATCGGATCGAGCTGGTCTCGCAGACGACGGCCGGGTTCCAGCGCTCCCGGCACAGCTTCACACCGGTCATCTCCGGCAACGGCAAGGCAGTGTCCTTCCAGACATTCGCTTCCTTCGACGTCCGCGACGACGACCGTCGCGAGGACGTCTACCTCCGGAACCTGGTCTCCGACCGGACCGCGCAGGTGTCCCTGCTGCCCAACGGCCGCGACGTCAAGCCGTCCGTCCTCAACGGCGACATCTCCGACAACGGCAAGCGGGTCGTCTTCGGCACCTCCAACGACCTCTGGGTCCGGATGATCGACACCAAGAAGACCCGCCGCTTCTGGCACGAGCCGGACGAGCCGCCGTGCCAGCCGTTCCCGATGGGCAGCGCCGGGCGACCCGTGATCTCGGGCAACGGCCTCTTCGTCGCGTTCGCGTCGTGCGCGATCGCCCTCCCCGAGGAGAACGGTGACTGGACCGACGTCTATCGGATGGAGCTCGCCTCCGGCAAGACGACACGGGTGCACACGGCCAGCAAGGAGAACCACTCCTTCCTGCCGAGCCTGTCGCGCACCGGCCGCTTCGTCGGGTTCGGCTCCGACGCGGGGGACCTGGTGTCCGGCGACGTCGAGGGCCTCGCCGACGCCTTCGTCGCCGACATGGTGACCGGCGAGGTCGTCCGCGCCTCGCAGACCACGGACGGCATCGGCGGCGACAACGACAGTGCGGCGAACTCGGTCGCGATCAGTGGCGACGGCCGCTCGCTGGCGTACCAGTCGTACGCCGGCAACCTGGTCCCCGGCGACCTGTTCAACCACCGTGAGGTGCTGGTCTGGCGCCGCTGACACACGGTTGAGTCGCCACATATCCGCGTCGAGTCGCCACAGAGTCGGATGGTTTTGTGGCGACTCAACCGGATTTCGTGGCGACTCAACCGGATTTTGTGGCGTCACCGGTTGCGGAGCAGGCGCAGCTCCTCCACGGAGGCCTGGTGGCGGGTCGGGTAGTAACCCGCGGGCCCGGTGGAGCGAGCTGCCAGGGTGGCGCGGCCGATCGCCCTCGTGCGCTGCCGAGCGGCCCTCGTACGGGTGGTGATGGTGGTCATGGCAGGTCCTCGCCACTTGAACCGTCGAGTCCCTATGCTCCGTCCATGCGCGTGCGCGTCCTGGGTGAGACCACCGTGGAGCGCGACCACGAGCCGCTGGAGCTCGGCTCTCGCAAGCTGCGCCAGATCGTCGCCACCCTGGCGATGGCGGGCGGACGACCGGTGTCCTACGACGCGCTCGTCGACATGGTGTGGGGAGATGAGCCCCCAGACGCGCTCCCGGGAACGCTGCACGCCTACATCGCGGCACTGCGGCGCACTCTCGAGCCGGATCGAGCACCGCGTGCCCCCGCTCGGGTGCTGGTCACGGTCGGGGCGGGCTACGCACTGCGGACCGACGACGACGCCCTCGACGCGATCCGTTTCCAGCGCTCGGTCTCCGACGTCAACCGGCGGCTGGGTCGGTCCGGACTGGCGACCTCGCCGGCGCTACGCACGGAAGAACTGACCGCGATCGCCACCGAGCTCGACGACGCCCTCGCCCTCTGGCGCGGGGAGGCGTACGCCGACCTCGGTGACGCTGATGCGGTCCGGGCCGAGCGGGCCAGGCTGGACGAGCTCCGGACGGTCGCGCTGGAGGACCGCGCCACCGTCCGGCTGGCGATGGGGTCGCACGCGCCGGTCGCCGCCGAGCTCGAGGCGCTCACCGGCACCTACCCGATGCGCGAGCGGCTCTGGGCGCTGAGGGCGCTGGCCCTCGTGCACGGCGGCCGACAGGCCGACGCCCTGGAGGTGCTGCGTGAGCTCGCCGACCTCCTCGACGAGGAGCTCGGACTGGAGCTCTCGGAGGAGCTGCGTGACCTCCAGACGCGGATCCTGCGTCAGGATCCCGCGCTCCAGTGGACACCGGGCGGCGACACGCCCCCGTCCGGGACCGGCGCTGCCACCGCGCGGGCGTCCCGGCCATCGCTCCCAGGCTGGCCGATGGTGGGCCGGGACCGCGAGCTGACCCGGCTCGGCCAGGCGCTCCGGAGTGCGGACGCCGGGACGCCGACGTACGCGACCCTGAGCGGCGAGCCCGGGATCGGCAAGTCGCGGCTGGCCGCCGAGCTGGGCGCGCGTGCCGCAGACGCGGGAGTCCGGTTGCTCGTCGGCCGCTGCTCGCAGGACGACGGTGCGCCACCACTGTGGCCGTGGCAGCAGGTGCTGCACGGCCTGGACCGTGAGCTCGAGGTCGAGCACTCAGCCGATCATGGTGCCGGCTTCCGGACGTGGGAGACGATCGTCAAGCGGGTGCGCGACGCGGCGCGGAACGAGACTCTCCTGGTGGTCCTCGACGACCTCCACTGGGCCGACCGGCCCAGCCTGAACGTGCTGCGGCTGCTGGTCGAGACCGTCACCGAGGCCAGGTTGATGGTGCTGGCGACCTGGCGGCCGCACCCCGACCCCGTCGACGCGCTGGCCGACCTCGCCGAGGCGATGTCACGTGCCCACGCGGTGCGGGTGGAGCTCACCGGCCTCGACGGCGCCGCGGCCGCGCACGTCATGGCCGCGATCAGCAGCACCGAACCGAGCTCCGAGGAGGCCGAGGAGCTGGCCCGGCGTACGGACGGCAACCCGTTCTACCTCGTGGAGTTCGCCCGGCTTGCCCAGGAGGGAGACCTCGGCGTACTGCTCGGGGACGCGAAGCCGCCGATCGCGGTGAGGGACGTCGTCGCCCGCAGGATCGGCAGGCTGTCCGACGCCCACGCAGGCACGCTGCGGGCCGCCAGTGTCGTGGGCCGCTCCTTCGACCTCCACGGCCTCCTCGCAGCCACCGACGCCAGCGAGGACGAGCTGCTCGACCATGTCGAGCACGCGGTGGCTGCTGGTCTGGTCCGCGAGGACGGCGTGGGCCGCTGGTCCTTCGGGCACGCGCTCGTCCGGGACGCGGCGTACGACGCCCTCGGCCCGACGCGCGCCGCCCGTGCTCACGGTCGAGTCGCGGCCGCGCTCGAAGGGCGGCCGGGCCGGGAG
The DNA here is from genome assembly GCA_963806945.1 of uncultured Actinomycetota bacterium. Lineage (GTDB taxonomy): Bacteria > Actinomycetota > Actinomycetes > Propionibacteriales > Nocardioidaceae > Nocardioides. The sequence continues at coordinate 303,265 of CAWDZH010000007.1, read as the reverse complement.
ACGGAGGTGGCGCGGCACTGGCTCGCGGCCGGGGCCGAGCATGCCGGCCAGGCGTGGCGGGCGGCGGGGCGGGCCGCTGACGTCGCGCGACGCCTGCACGCGCACGAGGAAGCGGCGCTGCTGCTGCGCCAGGCGCTCGAGGCGATGACCGACGACCGGGCGGCCGACGACCGCGACCGGCTGGGAGTGCTGCTCGAGCTCGCGGACGCCGAACGCTGGTCGGGGCAGTGGCCGCGACTCCGGGAGGTCGCGGAGCAGGCCCTCGACGTGGCGGAGGCCGTCGACGACCCCGAGGCACTGGCCAAGGCCGCGGCGGTGATGACCATCGGCGCCTTCTGGCAGACCTCCGGTTACGGCGAGGTCCACCAGCGCCAGATCGTGGCGCTCCGGCGGGCCCTGAACGAGCTGCCCACCGGCGACTCCCGGCAGCGCTGCGAGGTGATGACCGCGCTGGCTTCGGAGCTGTACTACCTCGCCGGGCCACGAGGAACGGGCGGCGCTGGTCGAGGAGTCACTGGCGATGGCTCGCCGGCTCAAGGACGAGGGGTTGCTCGTCGACGCCTGCCTGACCGGGTTCGTCTCGCTGTGGCGTCAGGACACCGCCACCGAGCGGCTGGCGCTGGCACGCGAGGCATCGGAGCTGTCGCAACGCCTGGGCGACGGACCCCGGTTCGTGGTGGCAGAGACGTTGCGGGCGACGGCCCTGTCAGAGCTCGGGCGGGTCGAGGAGATGTGGCAGGCCGAGGCCGGTGCGCGCTCGGAGGCGGAGCGGCTCCGGATCCCCTACGGGCTGATCGTGCTCGAGGGCCTGGTGGTGCCGTGGCTGGCGATGGCCGGTCGGGAGGACGAAGCCCGGGAGGCGATGGCGCGGATGACGCTCACCAGTCAACGCGTGGTGCTGTTCCAGCTCGAGGAGGCGCTGTTGGGCGCGGCGCTGTCACTGGAGCTGTGGGGCGGCGACGTGGGGGCCCTGCTCCCGGCGTTGCGGTCGACGCATGACAGCACCTCGCTCCCGATCACGTCGCTGCTGTGCCAGCTGATGGTCCGCGACGGCCACCCCGAGGCGGCCCGCGACTTCCTGAACGCCCATCCGCTCGAGCTGGCCGGAGCGGCGGACTGGTACTCGATGCTGTTGCTGGCCGCCGCCGCCGAGACCGCCTTGTGGGTCGATGAACCTGAGCTCGGCGAGCGCGTGTACGCCCAGATGGCGCCGTACGTCGGCACCGTGGCGGCGTCGGGCTCCGCGGTCGCCGAGGGACCGGTGGACGCCTTCGTGGCGATGGCTGCCTGCGCCGCCGGCGAGCGGGAGTCAGCCTCCCGCCACGCCGACGACGCGGTGGCGCTGATGGAGCAGTGGGGCATCCCCCGGTGTGCCGCCTGGTTCGCCGACGTCCGGGAGCGCTTCGACTTCTAGGCCGGCCCCTGGACGTAGCGGAACGTGCGACGCTCGCGGCGCTCGTACCGTCGGCAGGTCAGCGCCGCGACGACCCGGTACGCCGCACCGCCGGGCTGGGTGAAGAGATCGTGTCGGACGTCATCGGGCAGGCCCGACAGCGCCCAGGGAACCATCTGGAGCACCTGGGCGAAGGTCATCTCCTTGCGGAACACCTCGTCGATCTCCAGCCACTCCTGTGGGGTGATCAGCGCCTGGATGAGCTCGATGGCCTCGGTCTCCTCGTGCCGCAGGTGCGCCCCGAGCCGTTCCCGGGTGGCGACCAGGCGCACCGAGAGCGCGCGCCGGGCGTCGTCATCAGCTACCGCTGCCAGGCGGGTGAAGCCCTGCGTGCAGGCCGCCAGCAGCGGGTCGATCTCGCCGTGCTCGGCCTCCATCGCGGCCAGCGTGGCCCGGCCGGCGGCATCGGCCTTCGACTCCAGGGCAGGCCACAAGGTGGCGTCTTCCCCGGAGTGGTGGTGGTGCAGCAACGACGCGAACAGCTCCCAGCGGCGGGTCAGGGCCTGCCAGGTGTCGCGGTCCTCGACCGGGGTGGTCTGCGCGGCCGCGACGAACCTGGTGAGATCACGGCGGAAGCCGTGGTGCATCACGTACATGTGGTTCATGTCGACCGGCCCGGCCGGGGCGGCCGCCTGACCTGGGAGGAGGAACTGGGTGGGCGCGGATGTGGACATGGTGATCCTTCTTCCTGTGTGGGGTGACGGGGTCAGGTCCGAAGACAAGCGGTGGGTGCTTCGACCCCACTGGGGCCTGACTAGGGCCGACGCTCAAGTGGGACCCAAGCCGGCCCCGCCACGGTGGCTCCCTCAGTGACTGACTCGCGAAGGAGCGACTCTCATGCACCCCACCACCACCCGTGCCGCCGTCCTCGCCGGCCTCACCCTCGCCGGCCTGGTGGTCGGCACCCCCGCCCTGGCCGACCCGGTCGGCCTCAACCAGCAGGTCGCCCTGGCTGACGGGACGGGCCAACAGCTCGCGTCCAGCAGTGACATCAGTGGCGCCGGCCAGGTCATCTCGGCGAACGACCGCTACGTCGTCTTCTCGACAGCCGCCGCCCTGGTCCCCGAGGACGACAACGACCTGGACGACGTCTACCGTCGCGACACCGTCAACCGGCGCACCGTCCTCGTCAGCCAGCGCAACGGTCTTCCGGGCAACAACTACAGCGTCGAGCCGACGATCTCGGCGAACGGCCGCAAGGTCGCCTACACCACCTGGGCCACGAACCTGACCGGCACCCGGGACCGCAACAAGTCCGTGCTCGACGTCGTCGTGACCAACGTCGACACCGGCCGCACGACTCGGGTCTCGGAGACCACGGCCGGCCACCAGCGACGGCAGAACAGCTTCTTCCCGATGATCTCGGCGCAACGGCCGGGTCGTCGCCTTCCAGTCGTTCGGCTCCTTCGACGTACGCGACGACGACCGTCGCGAGGACGTCTACGCGCACCGGCTCGCAAGCGGCCGGACCGTGCAGGTCTCGCTGCACCCGGACGGGCGGGACGTGCGCGCGTCGGTCCTGGTCGGTGACATCTCGGACAACGGGGAGCTGGTCACGTTCGGCGACAGCAACCACCTGTGGGTCCGCAACCTGCCGGAGAAGGCCACGGTGCGGTTCTGGCAGGAGCCGGACTCCCCGCCGTGCCAGCCCATGCCGATGGGCAGCGCCGGTCGGCCGGTGCTGTCGGGCGATGGACGCTACGCGGCGTTCTCGTCCTGTGCGACGGATCTGCCCGGCGAGGACGGCAAGGCGACCGACGTCTACCGGCTGGACCTCGTGAACGGCGAGATCCTCCGAGCCCATCCGGCCGGTGACGCCCACTCCTACCTGCCGACGCTGTCGAAGGACGGTCGGTACGTGGGCTTCGGCTCCGACGCCACCAACCTGATCAAGGGAGACAACGAGGATCAGCCCGACGCGTTCCTCGCCGAGGTCGGGACCGGTGACCTGGTCCGCGTCTCGGAGGGACCCGGTGGCATGGGTGGGAACAGCTGGAGCGCAGCCACTGGTGCGGTCGTCAGCGACGACGGCACCGCCATGGCCTACTCCTCGTACGCCGACAACCTCGTCCCCGGCGACACCTTCGACGAACGCGAGGTGTTCCTCTGGCGCCGGGGTTGAGTCGCCAGATATTCGAGTTGAGTCGCCACAAATTCGAACAATTTGTGGCGACTGAACCCGATTTTGTGGCGACTCAACTCAACCTCGGGTCAGGAGGCGATCCACTGGCCGTGGTGCATCACCCGATGCACCTCGAGGTCGTGGTCGAGCACCACCAGGTCGGCGTGGGCTCCGGGTCGGAGTGCACCGACGCCGGTGAGACCGTGGAGGGCGGCCGGGGTGGCGCTCGCCGCACGTACGGCGTCCTCGAGGCTGAGCCCGGCCCGTCGTACGGCGTGCTGGACGCTGGAGGCCAGCGTGGCCGTGGACCCGGCGATGGCTCCGCCTCCCGGCAGCCGTGCGACGCCGCTGCGCACCTCCACCACCAGCGACCCGAGCCGGTAGTCACCGTCCTGCGCACCGGCCGCCGCCATCGCGTCGGTCACCAGCACGGTGTGCTGCGGCTTGGCTGCCGCGGCCAGCCCGATCATGGCGGGGTGCACGTGGACGCCGTCCGCGATCAGCTCGACGTAGGCGTCGGGGTGCTCGAGCAGGGCCGCGACCGGGCCGGGCTCGCGGTGGTGCAGCCCCCGCATCGCGTTGAACAGGTGGGTGCCGACGGCGGCGCCGGCGTCGAGCGCGGCCCGGGCCTGGTCGTAGGTCGCGTCGGTGTGGCCGATCGCGACCACCACCCCGGCCGAGACCAGCCTGCGGATCGCCTCGGGGGCGCCCGGCAGCTCCGGCGCGAGCGTGACCATCCGCAGGTGGCCGTGCGTCGCCTCGAGCAACCGGCCGACCGAGCGGTCGTCCGGCGCGGCCAGCAGCGCCGGGTCGTGGGCGCCCTGGTGGAGCGGGCTGAGCCACGGGCCCTCGAGGTGGATCCCCGCGACCAGCCCATCGTCGACGAGGTCGCCGAGCCGGGTCGAGGACGCGATCAGCCCCTCGACGGTGTCGCTGACCAGGCTCGCCAGCATCGTGGTCGTCCCGTGCGCCCGGTGCGCGAGCACCGCCCGTTCGACCGCTGCGGGGTCGCCGCCGTCGAACGAGGCACCGCCGCCGCCGTGCACGTGGGTGTCCACGAAGCCGGGGACCACGGTGCCGTCGGGGAGGTCGACGTCAGCCGGTCGTGGGGGCTCGCCCGGACCGACCGCCGCGACCTGGCTGCCCGCGACGTGGACCCACCCCGGCGCGAAGGTCCGCGCCGGGGTGACGACGTGACCCGCTGAGACCAGCAGGTCAGACACTGGCGTCCGCGGTGGCCGGCTGCGCGTCCACATCCTCGTCCTCGCGACCCGGCGTCCGGAGGTTCCACTTCCGGATCACGAACCGGAACAGGAAGTAGTAGACGGCGGCATAGCCGAGCCCGATCGGGATCAGCCACAGTGGGTGTGTCGCGATGTTGAAGTTGAGTGCGTAGTCGAACAGTCCGGCGGAGAAGCCGAAGCCGTCCTTGATGCCGAGCGCGTTGACCAGTGCCATGGACGTTCCGGTCAGCAGCGCGTGCACGATGTACAGCGGGAACGCGACGAACATGAACGCGAACTCGAGCGGCTCGGTGACGCCGGTGAGGAAGCTGGTCAGCGCCGCGGAGAGCATGATGCCGCCGACCGCCTTCTTGTGGGCCGGGCGTGCCTCGTGCCAGATCGCCAGTGCAGCGGCGGGCAGCGCGAACATCATGATCGGGAAGAAGCCGGTCATGAACGCGCCCGCGGTCGGGTCCCCGGCGAGGAACCGCGGGATGTCGCCGGTAACGGCTTCGCCGCCCGCGGGGGTGTAGGAACCGAAGATGAACCACGGCGGGTTGTTGAGGATGTGGTGCAGGCCCAGCGGGATCAGCAGCCGGTTGAGCGTCCCGTAGACGAAGCCGCCCAGCACGGCGTTCTGGGTCACCCACTCACCCAGGTTGGTGATGCCGGCGTCGAACCAGGGGTAGACCAGGTTCATCAGCACCGACAGCACGATCGCCGCGAAGGCCACGATGATCGGGACGAAACGTCGGCCACCGAAGAACGCGAGGTACGGCGGCAGCTTGATCCGGTGGTAGCGCTGCCACAGGAAGGCGCTCGCCAGACCCATCACGATGCCGCCGAGCACGCCGTAGTTGATCAGCTCCTCGCCCTCGAGGACGACCGGTGACATCGCGTCGCCGACCGCCTTGAAGACCAGGTAGCCGACCACCGCCGCGAGTGCGGTGGAACCGTCGGACTTGCGGGCCATGCCGATGGCGATGCCGACCGCGAACAGCAGCGGCAGGTTGGCGAACAGCGCATTGCCGGCCGCGCCGATGACGGCGGACACGTTGTCCCAGCCGGCGCCGTCGGCGCCGAGCAGGTCAGGCTGCCCGAGCCGGAGCAGGAGCGCGGCGACGGGCAGGGCCGCGATCGGGAGCATCAGGCTGGTCCCGAACTTCTGTACGGGCGCGAGGTTGAGTCGTCGCCGCTTCGTCGTCTCCGCCGAGACGTCGGGTGTGGTCACGGTGTTGTCCTTCCATGGGTGCTCCCGGGCCGATCCGGTCCGGACTGCGGGTCGTGCTCGTCACGGCCCAACGACATGTGGAGCTGGTACCGGTCGCCGCGGTAGCGCGAGACGACGTACTCCAGCGGGATTCCTGCGGCGCTCGAGACGCGCCGGAAGACGAGGAGGGGGGTGTGCAGCGGGGCGTCGAGCCGCCGGGCCAGGGCCGGGTCGGCGGTCTCACCCCACAGGGTCTGCTCCGCCGCGTCGATGGTGTGGCCGTAGCGGTTGCGGAAGGTCTCGTAGAGGGAGCCGGAGAGGTCCTCGCGATCGAGACCGGGCAGCGCTGGCTCCGGGTACCAGCCCTGCTCCAGCGCGATCGGCTGGCCGTCGGCGAGCCGGACCCGGTCGATCCGCCAGGCCTCGCCGGTCCGGCCCAGTCGCAGCGCCTCGGCGACGTCTGCCGGCGGTCGCTCGCGCTCGATGCCCAGGGAGCGGGTCGACGGGGTGAGCCCGCGCCGGCGCATGTCCTGGCTGAAGGAGGCGAGGTGCAGCGTGCTCTCCAGCCGCGGCCGGGCCACGAACGTGCCCTTGCCGTGGATCCGGCGGAGCAGGCCGTCGGTGACCAACGTGTCGATCGCCCGGCGCACCGTGGCCCGCGAGACGGCGTACGTCGCCATCAGCTCGCGCTCGGACGGGATCGCCACATCGGGGCCGAGCTCGCGCACGGCCAGGTCGGCGAGCACGTCGGTGAGCTGCGCGTGCTTGGACCGGGGGCCGTCAGTGATCTGCGGGCCGGTCGGTGTGCTGGTCACCCTGGATCGCCTCTCGACGTCGCGTCGTTTCATTGGTACGGTCTGGTACGTACCAGTTAGCATGACGTGACGAGAAGGGGTGTGTCAAGGGATGTCGACCCGGATGGCGACGGAGATCGCCGAGCAGCCGGAGGCGGTCCGCCGGACCTGGCAGGCCCTGGCCCCGGCCCGTCCGGAGCTGGCGCGGCTCCTGGCCGGACGGCGCCGGGTGCTCTTCTCGGCCCGCGGCACCAGCGACAACGCCGCGATCTACGGCCGCTACCTGCTGGAGACGCACGCCGGGATCAGCGGCGGCCTGGTCTCCCCGAGCGTCGCGACCCACTACCGGTCACGACTGGATCTCTCCGACGCCGTCGTGGTCTCGGTCAGCCAGTCAGGGGCCACCGCGGAGATCGTCGCCACCCAGGAGTGGGCCCGTGCCTGCGGCGCGGCCACGGTGGCCGTGGCCAACGTCGACGAGTCGCCCCTCGCCGCCGGTGCCGACCTCGCGCTCGTGACCCAGGCGGGCCCCGAGCTCGCCGTACCGGCGACCAAGAGCTATCTGGCTCAACTGGTCGCGATGGTCACCCTCGGCACCGCCGCCGCACCGGATCCCACCGCACTGGACGACGAGATGTCGCGGGTGCCCGAGGTCATCGCGGCGCTGCTGGCCGACCGCGCCGGAGTCGCCGACGCCGTGGCCACGCTCCGTGCGGCCGCCTACACCGTGGTGTCGGGTCGCGGCCTGCTGATGGGAACCGCCCTCGAGACGGCCCTCAAGCTGGAGGAGACCTGCCTGCGGCCGGTGCGTGGCTACTCGTACGCCGACCTGCGACACGGGCCGATCTCGGTGGTGACCCACGGCATGGCCGCCGTCCTCGTGGCCGCCGCGGACGGGCCGATGCTGACACCGATGACCGAGCTGGCCGACGACCTGCGGGACCGCGGCGCGACCGTCGTCGGCATCGGTGGCGACGACACCTTCGCCGCGGCCTGCGACGTCCGGGTGCGCGGTCCGCGACTTCCCGAGACACTGGCGCCCCTGGGTGTCGTCGTCCCCGCCCAGCTCGTCGTCGAGGCGCTCGCGCGCGAGCTCGGGCTGGACCCCGATGCCCCGCGTGGCCTGGCGAAGGTCACCCGGACCGACCCCACACAACAAGGAGATCACTGATGAGCAGCAAGGCAGAACAGATCCTCGCCGGACTCGGCGGTGCCGACAACGTCGTCGAGATCGAGGCCTGCATCACCCGGCTCCGGACCGAGGTGAACGACCCGGGCAAGGTCGACCAGGCCGCCCTCAAGGCCGCCGGCGCCCACGGCGTGGTCGCCTCGGGCAAGGTCGTGCAGGTCGTCGTCGGGCCGGAGGCGGACAACCTCGCCGACGACATCGAGGACTTGATGTGACCCAGGTCCTCGCCCCCTGCCCCGGTCGGGTCATCCCGGTCACCGACGTGCCGGACCCGGTGTTCGCCGCCGAGATGGTCGGCCCCGGCGTCGCCATCGAGCCGACCGGCGAGGTCGTCACCGTGGTCGCACCCATCTCCGGGCGGATCCTGAAGCTGCACCCTCATGCCTTCGTGGTGCTCGACGCCGACGGCGTCGGCATCCTGGTGCACCTCGGGATCAACACCGTCCGCCTCGAGGGACGGGGCTTCGAGCTGCTCGCGACCGAGGGCGACACCGTCGCCGCCGGTGACCCGATGGTCCGGTGGGATCCCTCGACCGTGGCCGGCGAGGACATGTCCACCGTGGTTCCCGTCGTGGCGATGGACCGACCGGCGGGCTCGGTCCCGGCACCCGCGGCCGACCTGGTCGTGGCCACGGGTGACCCGCTGTTCGACGTCGCCCCGTGAGACCGGCGGCGCTGCTGCTCGATCTCGACGGCACCCTCGTGGACTCCGAGCCGCTGCAACGCATCGGCTACCAGCGGTTCTTCGAGGCGCGGGGTTGGGAGACGCCGGACCTGCGCCTGTTCACCGGCCGTCGAGGTGCCGATGTGTTCGCGAGCGAACCCGGTCCGTGGGACGGCCACGACGCGGTGGCGCTGGCGGCCGAGGTCACCGGGCTGGTGCCCCGGGACCTCACCCCCGCTGAGGTCCCTGGAGCGACCGCGCTGGTGCGCACCGCCGCCGGGTTCGGGATCCCGGTCGCGATCGTCACCTCGGCCGGACCCGCCTGGGTCACCCAGGCGGTCGGCGGCCTCGGCGTGCTCCACCTGGTCGACGTCGTGGTCACGGCAGGGGACGTGGTCGAGGGCAAGCCACACCCGGCCGGCTACCTGTCGGCCTGCACCCAACTGGGGGTCGATCCCGCCGCCACCTGGGCGGCCGAGGACAGCACCGCCGGGGTCGCTGCCGCAGCCGCCGCGGGCGTGGGGCTCGTCGTCGGCGTGACGACCAGCGTCACCGACGAGGCGCTTGTCACCGCCGGTGCCCACACGACGTACGCCGACCTGCGACCACTGGTGACCCGCCTCGGCTGATCTCCCACGGCCACGAGTGGGCTCAGGCCGCGGACCGGGTTCTGACGTTGTCCTCCCGCCCCCTCGTCGGCCACTTCTTCTCGATCTCGGCGTTGAGCTCGGCACCCAGCAGCACCGCCAGCGAGGAGACGTAGAGCCAGAGCACGACCGCGATGGGCGTGCCGAGCCGCCCGTAGACGGCGTCCGCCCCGCCGTCGCCCCCGAGAGCGCTGAGCGCGAGGTACCCGCGCAGGCCGGCCGCCGCGATGAACCACACCGCCATGGCGAAGGCGGCACCGGGCAGGTCCCGCAGCCACGGCGTGTGCCACGGGACGCCGACGTGGTAGAGCGTCGTGAGCCCGGCCAGGACGAGCAGGCCGAGTGCCGGCCAGTACCCCCAGCCCAGCGCCGTCAGTGTCGCCGCCGCGACGCCGTCCGGCACGAAGCGCTCGACCAGGCGTGGTCCGAGCACCAGGAGCGGAACGATCGCGATCGCGCCCAGCAGGGCGCCGACGGTGAGCACGAGGGCGAGCAGCCGCCGCCGCCAGCGCGGACGGGACGACTCGATGTCGTAGGCGATGGCCAGGGTCTCGAGCACCCGGTTCGTCGCGCGCGACCCGGTCCACAGGGCCAGCACCGCACCGACGCCGATCACGTCGGCCCGACCGGCGTCCAGGACCTGCTCCGCCAGGGGCGCATAGGACTCGTAGGTGGAGCTCGACAGGAACGCCCGGGGTACGTCGAACACCAGTCGCTCGAGCTGCCCGCTCCCGTCCGGCCCCAGCCGTGCCGCGACGAAGCCCAGCGACCCGAGCACCACCAGCAGCAGCGCGGGCAGCGAGATCAGGACGAAGAGCGTGGTCTCGGCGGCCAGCCCCGGCACTCGGTCCGCCGCCGCGTCCCGCGCCGTGCGCTCGGTGAGGCGCACCCCGGTCCGCAGCGGGTCGGGCAGGCGGTCGACGAGGGCATCCGCGCGTTCGGCCCCCCGCCTCCGCCCACGCTGCACCGCCTCGGACACCCGCGAGGCGGCGTGGACAGCGCGCGCCTGCACTCCGCGGCGCTGCACTCCGCGGCGCTGCTCGTCGGGCGTCATGCCTCCAGTCTCGGCGAAGCAGTGGTGTGACGACCCGGCAGGTAGGTTCGATCGGTGCCTGACACCCGCCCGCGCCGTACCTTCGCCGTCATCAGCCATCCCGACGCGGGCAAGTCGACCCTGACCGAGGCGCTCGTCCTGCACGCACGCGTGATCACCGAGGCCGGGGCCGTCCACGGCAAGGGCGAGCGCCGCGCGACCGTGTCGGACTGGATGGCGATGGAGAAGGCGCGCGGCATCTCGATCACCTCGGCCGCGCTGCAGTTCGCCTACCGCGACCACGTCGTCAACCTCGTCGACACCCCCGGTCACAGCGACTTCTCCGAGGACACCTACCGCGTGCTGTCGGCAGTCGACTCCGCGGTGATGCTGGTGGACGCCGGCAAGGGCCTCGAGCCGCAGACCCTGAAGCTGTTCCAGGTCTGCGCGCTGCGCGGCATCCCGGTGATCACGGTCATCAACAAGTGGGACCGGCCCGGGCTGTCGGCGCTCGAGCTGATGGACCTGATCCAGCAGAAGATCAAGCTGCGCCCGACGCCGCTGACCTGGCCGGTCGGTGAGGCCGGTGACTTCCGCGGCGTGCTGGACCGTCGTACCGGTGAGTTCGTGAAGTACACCCGCACCGCCGGCGGCGCCACCCGCGCCCCCGAGCAGCGGCTGACCTCCGAGAACGTCGGGGAGGACGACGCCCACCTGTGGGCGGCCGCGGTCGAGGAGCACGAGCTGCTCACCCTCGACGAGGCCGACCACGACCAGGAGCGCTTCCTGGCCGGGGAGACCACGCCGGTCATGTTCGCCTCGGCGCTGCAGAACTTCGGCGTCGGGCAGCTGCTCGACCTGCTGCTCGACCTGGCCCCGGACCCCAGCGCCACCACGGGCGAGGACGGATCGGTCCGCGAGGTTGCCGACGACTTCAGCGCGTTCGTCTTCAAGGTGCAGTCCGGGATGAACAACGCCCACCGGGACCGGCTCGCGTACGCCCGCGTCGTGTCCGGCACGTTCGAGCGCGGCATGGTCGTCACCCATGCCGCCACCGGCCGGCCGTTCGCGACGAAGTTCGCCCAGGCGGTCTTCGGCCGGGACACCAAGGCCGTCGAGAGCGCGGAGCCGGGCGACATCATCGGCTTCGTCAACGCGCAGGCGCTCCGCGTCGGCGACACCGTGTACGTCGGTGACCCCATCGAGTTCCCACCCGTGCCCAGCTTCGCCCCCGAGCACTTCGTGACCGCCAGCGCCGGTGACATCAGCCGCTACAAGCAGTTCCGTCGGGGCATCGAGCAGCTCGACCAGGAGGGCGTCGTCCAGGTGTTGCGCTCCGACCTGCGCGGCGATCAGAACCCGGTCCTCGCCGCGGTCGGGCCGATGCAGTTCGAGGTGGTCGAGGACCGGATGGTCAATGAGTTCAACGCCCCGATCCGGCTGTCCCGGCTCGACTACCAGGTCGCCCGGATCACCGACGCCGCCGGCGCCGAGGCGCTGGCCGGGATCCGCGGGGTCGAGGTGCTCGCGCGCAGCGACGGCACCCGGCTCGCGCTCTTCGTCGACCAGTGGCGCGCCAAGGTCACCGCTCGCGACCACCCGGACGTGATGCTCGAAGCGCTGCCGGCCGGCGGCGGCTGAGCCGCGCCGACCGACGGCGTACCGGAGGCTGCCCTCAGGCGGCCAGCTCCTGGTCCTGCTGACGTCGAGCCATCTGGGTCAGCCTGGCCTGGGCGGCGCGACGGACCTTGGGGCCCTTGGTCGACATCGCCCAGAGCGTCTTGAGCTGCGAGGGCAGGTTCTTCGGGGTGGTGGTGGCCAGCCAGCCGTTGGGCAGGCTGAGCCGGACCACCTTGTGCCAGGCCGAGTAGACCTGCGGGACCAGCGGGCGGGTGAGGTAGGTGAGCTCGTACTTCTCGAACAGCGCCTGCACCTTGGGGGCGATCTCGGCGTACCGGTTGGACGGCAGGTCCGGGAAGAGGTGGTGCTCCACCTGGTGCGAGAGGTTGCCGCTCATCACGTGCAGCGCCTTGGAGCCGGAGATGTTGGCAGCGCCGAGCATCTGACGGACGTACCAGTCGCCCTTCGTCTCGCCCTCGATGGAGCGCTTCTCGAAGGTCTCGACACCCTCGGGGAAGTGGCCGCAGAGGATGATCGAGTTGCTCCACAGGTTGCGCACGATGTTGGCGGTGAAGTTCGCCGCCATGGTCGGCAGGAACGACCCGGTCGGGATCGAGAGCAGCGGGTGAGCGACGTAGTCCTTGGTGACCTGCTTGCGGATCTTGCCGAGCACCTGCTTGGCGCGGCGCTGGAAGTCCGGGTCCTTGGTCTGCTTCTTCTTGATGACCGCGCCGAGGTCGAGGTCGTAGGCGGCGATGCCGTACTCGAAGAACATCGCGTTGATGAAGCACCACACCGGCTGGCCGAGGTGGAACGGCGACCAGCGCTGGTCCTCGTCGACGCGCATGATGCCGTAGCCGAGGTCGTTGTCCTTGCCGACGACGTTCGTGTAGTTGTGGTGGACCTGGTTGTGGCTGTGCTTCCACTGCTCCGAGGGGGACGCCATGTCCCACTCCCACGTCGTGGAGTGGATCTTCGGGTCGCGCATCCAGTCCCACTGACCGTGGAGGATGTTGTGGCCGATCTCCATGTTGTCGAGGATCTTGGCGGCCGAGAGACCGGCGGTGCCGACCACCCAGGCCGGCGGGAAGATGCTGAAGAGGAGGACGGCGCGGCTGCCGAGCTCCAGGCTGCGCTGGGTCTTGATCATCCGGCGGATGTACGCCGCGTCAGCGGCGCCGCGGGAGTCGAGGACGTCCTGGCGGATGGCGTCGAGCTCGACGCCGATCTGCTCGATGTCCTCGGGGGTGAGGTGGGCGATCGGGTTGTCGGCCTTCTTCTGGATGACGGTCATGTCAGTCCTTTCGGGGGTCGCGTCAGGAGTGGTCGAGGTGGCAGGCGCCGGCGGCGGCGCTGATGCAGGTCTGGATCTTGACGGTGCCGCTCTCGCCGGGCACCGCGGTGGTGATGTCGCCGTTGCGGAGGTCGCGGACGGTTCCTTCGGTCATCGGCAGCACGCAGCCGAAGCAGATGCCCATCCGGCAACCGCTCGGCATCAGGACGCCGGCGTTCTCGGCGGCATCGAGGATCGGGGTGGCGCCGTCGGCCTCGAGGGTGCGGCCGTCGCTGAAGCTGACGCTGCCCCCGTCGCCGGGTGCGACGCGGGTGGTGCGGAACTGCTCGGTGAAGAGCTCGAGTCCCTTGTCGGCGTGGAACCGCTCGAGTGCGTCGAGCAGTCCGGCCGGGCCGCAGGCGAAGGTACGTCGCTCGGCGAGGTCGGGGACCAGCGCGGGGAGCTCGTCGACGTCGAGGACGCCGTGGACGTCGTCGTACCGGGCGACCAGGTGGATGGCGCCGGCCTCGGCGAGGGCCTCGAGGTCACGCAGGAAGATCGAGTCCGGCCGGGTCGGGGCGACGTGGACGACGGTGATGTCGAAGCCGGCGCTGCGGGTCGGGCGCAGCACCCCTTCGTCGGTGGAGGGGAAGAGGTTGCGCAGCATCCCGATCACCGGGGTGATGCCGGAGCCGGCGGTCACGAAGAGGAACCGGCCACCCTCCGGCGGCAGCACGAACTCGCCGGCCGCCTGCTCGAGGTGAACCATGGTGCCGGGTGCCAGGTTGTGGACGAGGTGGTGGCTGACCAACCCGTCCGGCACCGCCTTGACGGTGACCGCGATCCGGCGATCCGCGCGGGGACCGTGGGTCAGGGAGTAGGCGCGCCACTGGCGGACACCGTCGACGTCGACGCCGATCCGGACGTACTGCCCGGGCACGTGACCGGCCCAGTCGGCGCCGGGGCGGATCACCAGGGTGGCGGCGTCGCGGGTCTCGTGACGGACCTCCTCGATCCGGCCGCGCAGGTCCGCGCCGGCTCGCAGCGGGGCGAACAGGTCGAGGAAGTCGGCCGGCACCAGGGGGGTGGTGGCCGTCTCGATCAGTCGACGCGCGCGAGTTTTCAGGGAGGACTCCATGACATCCAGCATGACTGAGCGCTAGGCTCAAGACATGACGTAGAAGCGTGAATTCTGCGCTGATTCTTGTTCGGAGACGATAAATGGCGACGCCGCTCACGCTCGAGGGGTCCCTCGTGGACCTGCTGCGGGCCACCCTGCCCGAGGTGGCCGGCCACACCGTCCTCGCGGTCCGTGAGGAGGTCCCCGCCTACAGCGAGGGCCTGGGCGAGCAGATGGCGGCCACCATCGAGCAGGCGGTGCAGATGGCGCTGGCCGGCTTCTTGAGGGTGGCCGGACGCGCCGTCGACCCCGGCACTCCGCTGTCGCCGACCGTCGAGGGCGCCTACGCGCTGGGGCGCGGCGAGGCGAAGTCCGGTCGCTCGGCCGACGCGCTGCTGGCGGCGTACCGGGTCGGGGCCCGGGTCGCGTGGCGCGAGCTCTCGGCGACCGCCGTCAGGGCCGGCGTCTCGGCGGCCACGATCGCGTCGTTCGCGGAGATGGTGTTCGCCTACATCGACGAGCTGTCGGCGGCCTCGGTCGCCGGCCACACCGACGAGCTGGAGACCTCCGGCCGGGTCCGGCAGCGCCACCTCGAGCGACTGGCCGCGGCGCTGCTGCGGGGTGAGCCGGCGGCCGAGCTGACCGAGGCCGCCGAACGGGCCGACTGGAAGCCGCCGCAGACACTGACCGCGGTGCTGCTGCCGGAGGCGCAGGTGCGGCCGGTGCTCGGGTTGATCTCCCCAGGGGCGTTGATCCCGAGCGAGCACGGGCTGCCGGAGGGGCTGGCCGTGGTCCTCGTCGCCGACGCCGGTGGTCGGTCCCGGACCAGGCTGCTGAAGGTCCTCGCCGACCGCCACGCCGTGATCGGTCCCGCCCGTCCCTGGCGGGAGGCGCGCACGTCGTACGCCCGCGCGGTGCGGGGCCTCGACCTGCCCCGGACCGCTGCGCCGCTCGACACCGAGCACCACCTCGCCTCGCTGGTCGTCAGCGCCGACCCCGAGGCGCTGGCTGACCTGCGGACCAGAGCCCTCGCACCGCTGGCCGACCTGCGGCCCGCGACCGCCGAGAAGCTCGAGGCGACGTTGCGCTCCTGGTTGCTCCACCAGGGTCGACGTGAGGACGTCGCCGGCGACCTGTTTGTCCATCCGCAGACCGTCCGCTACCGCATGAACCAGCTGCGCGAGCTCTACGGCGACGACCTCGACGACCCACAGACCGTGCTCGCGCTGACCCTCGCCCTGGCCTGAGGGGTGTCGGTTCACCCGAACGCAGCTCAGCGGCGAGCAGCGACCTGGGCGCGCTCGATCTCCTCCAGCAGCTGCTCGGCGGGTACGGCGAAGGCGGTGATCGGGACGACCGGGTCTTTCCCGGCGCCCCTGACGTCGACGAGGACTCCCGCCGGCCCACGCGCCTGGATCCGGGCGCCGTGGACCTGCGACCACGGCCAGGTCACGTCGGTGCGGTAGCCCCGGTAGGTGAGTGCGTCGGGACCGATCTCGAGGCGCCAGCGGTGGAGCCGGCCGGTCAGCAGCCGAGCCAGATCGGGGAGGGAGAAGACCGCGCCGAAGAGCACAACCAGGACCCGGCCCGGTGACTCGAGGGCCGAGAAGTCCGTCAGGGCGATGAAGCCCCAGAGACCGGCCATCACCATCACGGTCAGCCACGCCCCCACCAGTGGCCACACGGTCGCACCCGGCGCCTGGAAGACGCGCACTTCGTCAGGAGTCACCCGCGGTTCTCTCCAACGACGAGGACGGAGCAGCGCCGAACAGGCCGAGACGAGGAGCAGCGCGGTCGCCACGAAGCCAGCCCGGAACGACCACCCCAACGGACCGTCGACGACGAAGGAGAGCCCCAGGAAGGCGATGGTCGCGGCGGTGATGAGGACCAGCGACAACGCCGAGAACCAGCGTGGGATCAAGCGGACCGGCGGTTCACTCACGCGGCGGAGGCTACCCGCAGGCGCCACGCCGCACACCTCTCAGCCGGGGTCGACCTCGTCGCCGTGGACGGCGCGCCCGGCGACCCAGGTGGCCGCCACGGTCGGTGGCTCCCGGCGCTCGGACCAGTCACCGAGGGGGTCCTGGTCCACGAGCACCAGGTCGGCGGGGTGACCGGGAGCGACCGTGCCCCAGCCGTCGGTGGAGGCGGCCAGTGCCTCGCGCAGGGTGATCGCCTGGTCGGCGTACCATGCCTCGCGGCCGTCGATGGTGCGGTGGACGGCCGCGGTCACCGCCAGCCACGGGTCGAGTGGCGCGACCGGAGCGTCCGAGCCCATCGCCAGCCGGACGCCGTCGTCGAGCATCCAGCGCAGGGCGAAGCTGCGCTCGCCGCGGCCCGGCCACAGCCGGTCGCTGACGTCGCGGTCATCGATCAGGTGGGCGGGCTGCACGCTGGCGACGACGTCGAGCTCCGCCATCCGGCGTACGTCCTCGCGCAGGACCAGCTGGGCATGCTCGATCGAGCCGCGGGCGCCGGTCTCGCCGATCGCGTCGAGCGCCTCGCCCACGGCTCGGTCGCCGATGGCGTGGACCGCGACCTCGAGCCCGTGCTCGGTGGCCCGGCGCAGCAGGTGGCGCAGCTCCTCGGGTGTCTGGTTGGGCTGGCCGAGGGGGAACCCGAGCGGCGAGGGCCCCGCGTAGGGCTCGCAGCACCAGGCCGTCTTGGTATTGAGCGAGCCGTCGCTGATGATCTTCAACGGGCCCATCCGGGCGCGGTCGTCGCAGCCTGGCAGCACGTCGCCGGTGCGCAGGCCACTCTCGATGACCGAGTCCAACCCGTCGGCGTACGTCGCGGCCCGCACCCGCAGCAGCCCGCCCCCCGCCTGCCAGCGGGTCACCCACGCGTCGGGGCCGCCGCTGAACTCGAAGTCGGTCAGACCCACGACACCGTGGGCTGCCGCCTCCTGCTGGGTGTGCAGGACCGCCTCGGGACCGGTGCCGTCGTCACCGAGCACCGACATCAGCCGGGGGTACGCCGCGAACCACTCGCCCTCGGCGACGACCCCCTCGCGCAGCGGCAGGGCCAGCGTCATCAGCGCGACCGAGTTGAGCCAGGCGTGGTGGCCGTCGCCGGCGATCAGCACGATGGGTTGGTCGGTGTCCAGGGAGTCGAGCATCGACACGACCGGGTCCTCGGGCCAGTCGGTGGGTCGGTGCCCCCAGCCGACGATCGCCTGGTCGGGCCGCGCGTCGAGGCGCTCCCGGACCAGCGCGATCGCCTGGTCGGTCGACCGCGCGCTGGCCAGGTCGAGCCGGGCGCTGGTCAGCGTCCACTGGGTGACGTGGACGTGCTGGTCCCACAACCCCGGCATCAGCCAGCGCCCCTCGGCATCCACCTCACGCAGCCCGTGAGCGGGCAGGTCCTCCCCGACCTCGGCCACGCTGCCGTACATGATCCGGAGGTCGACCGGCGCGTCCGGCGTACCGCTCCCGTCGAGATCGACGAGTCGCGCCCGGCGCAGGAGGAGACCACTCATGTCCGCCACGCTAGGGGCGGGTGACGCCGCCGGGTGAGCCGGGCCCCACTCAACCGTTGCGGAAGCCCAACTCAACCGTTGCGGAAGCCCAACTCAACCCCTGGGCCAGCTGTCAGGCGTGGCGGCGGGACTGCACGATCCGGAACCGGGAGGCGACGTAGGCGCCGTCGGTGTAGGAGGCGTTCGCGGCCGGGTTGGCGCCGGTGCCGTGGAAGTCGGAGTACGCCGCCGACTGGTTGACGAACACCCCACCCAGCAGGTTCTCGCTGAGAGCGACTCCGGCGTCCAGGGCGGCCTCACGCATGTCGTCGATGACGGCGTCGGAGGTCGAGTAGACCGCGGCCGTCATCGCACCGTGTCGTTGCACGGTGTCGCGGAACAGGTCGATCGACTCACCACTGCCGCCGGTCGAGATCAGGTAGCCGACCGGACCGAAGCACTCCGACTCGTAGACGTCGGCATCGTCGCCGGCCGTCAGGGCCACCAGCGTCGGCGTGCGCACCGTCGCGTCGGCGTACGCCGGATGGGTGATCGTGCGGGAGGCGACCAGCACGTCGCCCCGTGAGCCGACGTCCGCCAGCCGCTCGAGGACGCCTTCGTTGACGACGCCGCCGAGCAGCTCCACCGCGCGTGCGTCGTCGCCGAGCAGCCGGTCGAGTGCGGCGCCGATGCCCGCCCCGACCTCGGCCGGCGACTTGCGACCGTCGTCGGTCTCGATCCCGTCGGCCGGCAGGTAGACGTTCTGCGGCGCGGTGCACATCTGGCCGGTGTAGAGGGAGAACGAGAACGCGAGGTTCTGGCACATCGCGGCGAAGTCGCTGGTCGAGTCGATGACGACGGTGTTGACGCCGGCCTTCTCGGTGAAGACGGTGGCCTGGCCGGCGTGCTCCTCGAGCCAGTCGCCGAACGTGTTGCCGCCGGTGAAGTCGATGAGCTTCACCTCGGGGCGTGTGGCGAGCACCCCGGCCAGCCGGTCGGCGGGGTCCTCGGCGGCCAGCGTCACGAGATGTGGGTCGAAGCCCTGCTCGGCCAGCACCTCCTGGCAGACCTGGACCGTGAGCGCGAGCGGCAGCACCGCTGCGGGGTGCGGCTTGACGACCACGGGGTTGCCGGTGACCAGTGAGGCGAACAGGCCCGGCCACGAGTTCCACGTCGGGAAGGTGTTGCACCCGATGACCAGCGCGATGCCGCGCGGTACCACCGTGAAGGTCTTCTCCATGACCAGCGGATGCTTGCCCGGCTTCTCCCAGCGTGCCGTCGCCGGGGTGCGGGTCATCTCGACCCACGCGTACGCGATCGCCTCGAGCGCCCGGTCCAGGGCGTGCGCACCCCCGGCCTGGAACGCCATCACGAACGCCTGGCCGCTGGTGTGCTGGACGGCGTTGGCGAGCTCGAAGATCCGGCCGTGGAGCCGGTCCAGCACCTCCAAGCAGACCCCCGTCCGCCCCTCCGGCCCGGCGTCGCGCCACTGCTTCATCCCCGCGCCCGCGGCCGAGAGCAGAGCGTCCACGCCGTCGCTGCCGACGTGAGGGTAGGAGACGTCGAGGTCGAAGCCGAACGGCGAGCGCTCGGTCTTCACGGCCCCGGCGGAACCGGGCGTCGAGACCGGGAAGTCGCCGCCGAGCCAGGCGTCGAAGGCGGCCTTTCCCTCACCGGCCGCGGCCTCGCCGTACACCCTGGGTGAGGGCGACTCGTCGAACGCCGAGAAGTACTCACGGGAGGCGATGGCCGCGACGGCGGCATCGAGACGTTCACGGTGGCCGGAGAACAGTTCGCTGGTCATGATCGTCATGCAATCACAGCGGGCGGCTACGGTGTCGCCGTGGGCGTTCGGGGGACCGTGCTGCTGCTGCTCCTCGCGTTGGCGGGTGCAGCGGCCGGCTGGGCGTACGCCGAACAGATCTCCGCGCCGGGCATCTCACGTGCCGTGCCCGCCCCGCTGGCGGCCTCGGACCCCGCGATCCCGTTCACCCCACCGGAGAAGACCAGGCCGAACTCCAAGCTGGAGCCGCTCTCGCAACAGCTCGCCACGCACGACGAGATGCTGGGCAAGGCGAAGGTAGGTGGCGTCGTGGTGCCGATCCCGGACGGGTGGGAGCGGGTCACCTTCGCCGACGGCGTCGAGGCGCGTTGGTCGCCGCCGGGGGCGCCGCCGGGCAGCTACGTGCTGCGGGTGCAGGTCCTCGACGAGCCACGGACGCTGTCGCAGAAGGTCGGGGTCCGCGCCTTCGAGCTGGAGGACGACCCGTCGGTGTCCGACTTCGAGCTGCTCGGGACGACCCTGGACACCGTGAAGGCCTCATTCATCCTCGGCGGCTACCGGAAGCTCACGGTGATCCGCTGGGTGAGCTTCGACGGCTCGCGGGCCGATGTGGAGATCGCGGCCACCGGTCGGCTCGTCGACGAGCCCGGCATGGACGCACTGGTCGCAAGGATCGCCCGCGACGTACGCCGCCAACCGCTGCCGATCCGTCGCGCGCAGGATCAGTAGCCGGAGACGTCGACGCCGCGCAGGACCTCGGAGGCGGTGGCGCGGTCGGCGGCCCGGATCTGGATCCAGACGTAACGGCCCACGGCAACCTGGCGGACCCGCTCGACCACGACGCCGCCGGGGCACTCGGTGGAGACCTGCGTCAGCACCGGGTCCTGGCCGTCGGTGTCACTGACCGCGTCGACGACGTCCGCACACTCGGCATGGCCGGGTAGCTGCTCGGGCATGTCCGCGGCAGCGAGCACTCCGATGAAGACGCCCTCGCCGTCCTCGCGCTCCCCCCAGCCGGCCTCGGTCCCGGCCGATAGCGACGGCAGCTCGGCCGACTGTTCGGGCGGGGTCCACTGGCCGGTCGCCACCGCCGCCGTCCACGTGTGTGGCACCTGCACCGACAGCGAACCGGTGCTGTCGCTGAGCACCACCGCGCCGTGCTGCTGGTGCTGCAGCGCGTAGCCGGTCCCGGCACCGACCGCGAGCGCCACGACCGCCGCCACCGCGAGCACGGCGAACCGGCGTCGACGAGCCGCGGGCGATCGGGCCGGAGGCGACGGCTCGGGCAGTGCTCCGTCCGGGCTCACCGGACTGGGTCGCGGCCCGGGCTGGGTCAGCTCCGGGTCGACGGGTAGCCACGGTGCCGGCAGCGGGCCGGTGTCGCGGCCGAGGCTGGGTGCCAAGGCAGCGGTCAGGGCCTCCAGGTATTCCGCGACGTCGGGCCACCGGTCCTCACGGTCGGGGGCCAGCGCCCGACCGACCGCCGACTCGACCTCGGCCGCGATCTCCCGCCGCTCGCTCGACATCGCCGGCGGCGCTCCGGGCTCGGCCGCGGCCGAGAGCGAGGCGTGGCGGAACGGGGCGTTCCCCGTCAGCAGCAGGTGGGTGAGCGCCCCCAGCGAGTACTGGTCCGCCCGCGGGTCGAGCCGCTCTCCGCGGGCCTGCTCGGGGGCCACGAACGAGGGGGTCCCGGCGATCATGGTCAGCCGGGACGAGACGTCGAAGGCCTTCCCGAGCCCGAGGTCGCCCAGCATCGCCCGCACCTGCGGCACCCCGTCGCGGGTCTCGACGGTCCGGAACAGCACGTTGGCCGGCTTCACGTCCCGGTGGAGCACTCCCCGTTCGTGGAGGGCGGTCAGGCCGAACCCGACCTGTCGCACCACCTCCAGCACCTGGGCGGCGGCCAGCCCGTCGGCCTCCAGCCGGTCGGCGAGCGTGCCCTGGTCGGCGTACGACATCACCAGGTAGGGGCGCCCGTCGTCGAGCTCGCCGGCGTCGTAGACGGAGACGACGTGGGGCGACTCGACCTTGCGCAGGAAACGGCCCTCCTCGAGGAACCGCTGCCGGACGTGATGGTCCTCGGTCCAGTTCTCCGCCAGCACCTTCACCGCGACCGGAGAGTCGAGCTGGTCGTCGTAGGCGAGCCACACCGTGGCGAAGCCGCCGGAACCGATGCGACGACGCACGGCGTAGCGACCTATTCGGGAGGGCATGGACACTCCTGCATTATGTTCATGGACGACGGTTCCGAAACTCGGGGGAGGATCACGGCATGGCGTGGGACACCACGACACCCGACGAGATCGATGATCTCGCCCGCCGCGCGCAGGCTGGGGACCGGACGGCGATGGAGGACCTGCTGACCGCCGTGCGGCCGCGCGCCCTGAACGTCTGCCGAGGGGTTCTCCCCCACTCCCCCGACGCCGAGGACGCGTGTCAGGAAGCCCTGATCAACATCGCGAACAAGCTCGGCTCCTGGCACGGCAGGGGCCGCTTCACGACCTGGATGCACGTCGTCGCGGTCAACTCCGCCCGCTCGACCTACCGCCGGCTGAAGAACCAGGCGATCGTCGGCGGGGTCAGCGACGCGCTCCACGACCGGCCCGACCCCCGGACCACCAGCGTCATCGCCGGCACCCGGCTCGACCTGCTGGAGGCGATGGAGACACTGGAGCGCGAGCATCCGCAGTTCGTCGAGCCGTTGTTGCTGCGCGACGTCTACGGCCTGCCGTACGAAGAGATCGCCCAGCTCCTCGGCACCCCGTTGGGCACCGTGAAGGCGCAGATCCACCACGGCCGCAAGCTCGTGCGTCCGATGCTGCGCGGCGACGGGTGATCTTGCGCGGACTTGCCGCCGGCGTCGTCGCGCTCGGGGTGGTGCTGGCCGGCTGCTCGGCCGCCGACCGCTCACCCGAGCCGGCGCCGCCGGGCGCGAGCATCGGCGAGAGCGGCACCCCGGTCGACGACCCGGCGTACGACGTCGCGCTGAGCGAGCCGGTCGAGGACCGCGTCTACCCCGACGTCGGGGACCCCGGTGTCGATGCGCTCCACTACGACCTCGACCTGACCTGGGATCCCGCCACCTCGCTGCTCGACGGCACCGAGCTCCTCACGTTCCGCTCGACGAAGGACTCCCGGAGGTTCCGGCTCGACCTCGCACCGGAGATGGACGTGTCCCACGTGAGGATCGACGGCGACGGGGTCGGGTTCGAGCAGCGCGGCAAGGACCTCGTGGTCGAGTCCGACGTCGTCGCGGACCAGCGCTACGTCGCAGAGATCCAGTACGCCGGCACACCCGGGCCGGTCGCGTCGCCCACCCGACGCACCGACGCGGCGCTGGTCGGCTGGACCACCATGAGCGACGGCTCGACGTGGACCATGCAGGAGCCGTTCGGCGCCTACACCTGGTACGCCGTGAACGACCAGCCGTCGGACAAGGCCCTCTACGACTTCACACTCCGCGTGGCCGACCCGATGGTCGGCGTCGCCAACGGCGAGCTCGAGTCGCGCGAGGCCGTGGACGGGCTGGAGGTGACCCGGTGGCACCTCGCTGAACCCGCGGCGTCCTACTTGGTGACCGTCGCGTTCGGGGATTTCGCCACCGAGCAGGCCACGTCCGCGAGTGGCGTGCCGATCAGCATCTGGCTGCCGCGCAGCCTCGAGCCGAGGACCGACCCGCTGCTCCAGCGCGCGGTCGACTCCGTGGAGTGGACCGAGGACCGGCTCGGTCCCTACCCCTTCGACACCCTGGGCTTCCTCTTCGTCGACTCCACCAGCGGCATGGAGACCCAGACCATGATCACGCTCGGCCTCACCGAGTACACCACCTCGCAGCCGGTCATGGTCCACGAGGTCGTGCACCAGTGGTGGGGCGACCAGGTGACGCCGCGCGACTGGCGGGACCTCTGGATGAGTGAAGGCATGACGATGTACCTGCAGCTGGTGTGGGAGTCCGAGAACGACGGCACACCGCTGGCCGACGCGCTCGCCGAGTGGGCCCGCAAGGGCCAGGCGATGCGGCGGCAGGCCGGCCCGCCCGCGGCGTACGACCGCCAGAGGTTCGCCGAGACCAACGTGTACATGTTGCCGGCGGTGATGTGGCACCAGGTCCGCGCCCGGCTCGGCGACGACGAGTTCTTCCGGCTGGTCCGCGAGTGGCCGGCCAGCCACGACAACGAGACCGCCGGCTACGCCGAGATCACCGACTGGTGGGAGGCCGAGTCCGGCCGGGAGCTGACCGCGCTCTTCCGCACGCACCTGTTGTCGAAGCGACAGCCTCCCTACACACCCTGAGGTCCCCCGCCCAGCTGGCCGTTGACGGCCCGGTCCGTCAGGCGGATCCTGAGGGCAGGGAGGACGGCAGGTGGCGATGTCGCTTGCGTACAACGTGCGAGCGGTGCCAGCACCGCAGCACACCGTGCCGGCGCTGGCACGGTGGGCCGCTCACCACTGCCCTCCCGGAGGACGGGTGCTCGAGGTCGGCGCCGGTGCCCACGCGAACGGTGGCATCGGACCGCTGCTCCGGCGCGGCGCCTGCGTCGTCGGGGTCGACCCCGATCCCGCAGTCGAGGACAACCCGGACCTGACCGAAGCCCATCGGCTCCGCGTCGAGGAGTACGCCGTCGACCACCGCGGTGACTTCGACGTCGTGTTCTCGGCCTTCGTGCTCGAGCACGTCGACGATCCGCCCGCGTTCGCCGGAGCCTGCGCAGACGTCCTGCGCCCGGGTGGATCCTGGTTCGCGGTGACCCCGAATCTGTGGCACTACTTCGGGGCCACGACGTGGACCCTCAGCAAGCTCGGCATCGAGGAGCGCATCGCACACCGTCTCCTGCCACCGCACGACCACGACCACCGGTTCGCCACGGCGTACCGGTTCAACTCTCCGCGAGCCGTGCGCCGCTACTGCGAACAAGCCGGCTTCGCCGAGCTGGAGCTGCGCTGCTACGAGCCGGTGGAGCGGTTGCAGTGGTACTTCCCGAAGCAGCTCGCGTGGTGGCCCGGACTGTACGGCCGGGCGGTCGGCGCGGTCTGCCGGCCGGGCGCACTCGGCATGATCACCTTCCGGGCAGTCATGCCACCACCGTGACGGTGGCCGGCGAGCGTGGGCTCGCTAGGCGTTGCGGCGTACGACGCGCGAGAGCACCTCGGGCGCGGCGCGGAAGGTGATGGCTCGCACGAGGCCCTCGCTGATGGTGAAGTCGAAGACGACCCGGGCCTCACCGAGGTGGAACCACGCGGCACCGGGACGGTCACCGACGAGGACCGGGAGCGCGGCCCGGGCGCTGCCGTTGAAGAACGCCGCCACCTCGTCACGGCCCTCGATCTGCCGGGGCGTTCCGACCATGACTGCCGCGTCGTCGGCGGACACGGTGGCGTCGGGTGCGAGCAGTCGCAACAGCGCATCGAAGTCGCCGCCCTTGGCTGCCGCCATGAAGGCGTCGACCACTTCCCAGTCGGCGAGACGGTCCTCGGGATGGGGCTGACTCACCTTGGCACGTGCCCGCGAGGCCAGCTTGCGCGCGGCCGCCGGTGTGGTGTCGAGCACGGCCGCGATCGTCGGGAACTCGAAGCCGAAGCTGTCGTGGAGCACGAAGGCGACCCGCTCGCGCGGGGTCAGCCGGTCGAGCACGACGTTCAACGCGAGACCGACGGTCTCGGCGAGCGCCACGTCGTCGGCCGGATCATCGAGGGCCGGTCCGGGCCCGATGTCGTCGACCGGCATGGGGGTGCGCGAGCGCAGCCGGTCGAGGCACAACCGGGTGGTGACGGTGGTCAGCCAGGCCGGCAGGTCATCGATCCCGGCGTCCGTCCCGTGCAGCCGCAGCCACGCCTGCTGCACGATGTCCTGGGCCTCGGTGTGGTCGCCGAGCACCCGGCTGGCGAGCCTCAACAGCCGCGGTCGTTCAGCCTCGAACAGCTCGGTCTGGTCCACAGCCCTCCTCCTACTTCGGTGGTCACCCACCTGACGCGCGAGCCGGGTCGAGTGTGACCACGGCCGGCGCGCCCGACGGTATCGAGATGGCGAGCTGGAGGCAGCCATCGTGGTCAGGCGACCAAGGTCCACACACTGGGTCGGGTCAGTCGGTAGGGCGGGCGCGTGAGCGCCGGCGCTCGCGATCGATAGCGGTGTCCGGTGGGGGTGGTCGTGTCGATCTGGTGGCCGACGGTGTCCGCCGCGGGTGAGGCCCGCCAGCCGGGCGCCTGCTTGGCCAGGTCACAGGCCTCGCAGAGGCCTTGGCCGTTCTCGAGGCTGGTCGGCCCGCGCGACTGGTGCTCGACGGCGTGGTCGCCGCGGCGGATCGGGGCATCGCACCACGGGGTGCGGCAGGTCTGGTCGCGCAGCCGGATCAGCGCGGCGAGGCCGTCACGGAAGAGCCGCTGCCGGGAGTCCATGGCGACCAGCTCGCCGGTGCCGGGATGGGTGTAGAGCCGGCGCAGCCAGACCCGGTCACCGCGCTGATGGCGTGGGCCACGAGCTCCCGGGCCAGGTCGGCGGGGATCGGGCCGTAGCCCTCGAGGTGGGCGGGATCGTCGGCGCCGGCGAACAGGGCGCCGTCGGTCATGACCACGCCCAGTGACACCGGCGTCGACGTACCGCGCCCGTCGGTGGGAGCCGTGACATCCCCGGTCGCGCCGGTGACGCGTTGGCACAACGTGTCGGCCATGACCTGGCCGCGGCTCCGTGGGTCACCGCTCGCCCGGGCGGTGTCAGCGGCAGCCTTGAGTGCGGCGAACACGGCCACGCCGTCCTTGACCGGCAGCAACGCTCCCACCCAGGTCATGGTGTCCGGGGCGGGACGGATCGAGACGTGGCGCTCAGCCTCGGCCCGCCGGCGCCGTTCAGCCACCGCCTCCACGTCGAGCTCGACCGCCAGCTTGCGGGCCTCCGCCGCGGCCTGACGGTCGCCCATCGCCTCCACCCGAGCAGGATCGCCGGAGATCGTGGCATCCACGATCATCCGGTCCTCCCGCGAAAGGCATGAGGTCTCGTGCGCGAGCAGGGACGCCTTGTACTCGGTGATCCTGCCCGCCCGCAGCGCCGCGGCCGTGCACGTCATCTCCTCGCGCAGCACCCGGGCCAGTCGCAGGTGACGGCGGCCCCGGTGGGGCGACTCACGACGAGCCAGCGCGATCTGTTCGGCGATCCCCCGACCCCGTCGTTCGGCCGGGACCCCGCGCTGCTCAGCCACCGCGCGCTGGGAGTTCTCGAACTCGGCCGCTACCTGGGCCTGCGCGCCCTCGGCCGCGCACTTCAGCTCCTCCAACGCCCGGATCAGGTCGATCCGGGCGGCGTCGTCCAGCGCCAGCTCGCTACGGGCGAGGGCTGCCGCCCACCCCGTCACCGTCTGGGCATCCACGTCGTCCGGGGCCGCCACCGAGGCGTCCTCCCGGATTCGTTGGAATGCCTGTTCGAACATACGTTCGATCATACGGCACGCCGCCGACACCCCGCAACCCGTCCTCCCCGCCCTGTGGAGCGGCTACCCCAACGGCGACCGCGCCCGGCCGGCCCCCGTGCCGACCTCGAGGAGGGTGCGTACGACGGTCTCGACCGCGGGAGAGCCGTGCATGCTGCCGCGGTGCACCGCGGCCACGGTGCGGGTCGGCACGGGCTCGGCGGCCGGTACGGCGACCAGGCCGTCGGGCAGCGTGGCACGGCCCAGGCGAGGCACCAGCGCGATCCCGAGTCCGGCTGCGACGAGCGCGATGTGGGAGCCGTACTCGAGCGAGACGTGAGCGATCTGCGGGGAACGGCCGACGCCGACGTACATCCGGTGCAGCCACTGCCGGCAGATGGTGCCCTGAGGGGTGGCCACCCAGGCCTGGTCGCGCAGGTCTCGCGGGGTGACGCGACGGCGACCGGCGAGCGGATGGCCAGTCGGCATGATCACGTCGGCCTCGTCGGTGCCGAGCGCCGTCGCAACGAGGTTGTCGGGTACGTCGAGCGGCACGTCGCCCCAGCTGTGGACGACGCCGAGGTCGGTGTGACCGGCCGCGACCAGGCCGACGGTGCGCCAGGGTTCCTCCTCCCGCAGGGCGACGTGCAGGTCGGGGTGCGTCTCACGAAGCATGCCGAGGGCGGGCGCCACCAGGCCGCGCACGGCGGTCGAGAAGGCGCTCAGGCGCAGCCGGCCCGAGGGTGACCGGTCGACGCGACGCAGTCCGGTCTCGAGCGACTCGACCTCGGCGAGAACCCGGGCACCGTCATCGGCGAGGTGACGTCCGGGATCGGTCAGCACCACTCCGCGCCCGACGCGCTCGAGCAGCGGGACCCCCAACTGGCGCTCGAGACGCTTGACCTGCTGCGAACGGCGCTGGGGGTGAAGCCCAGCGCCTCGGCCGCCGCCACGACGGATCCGTGCGCCGAGACGGCGCGCAACGAGACCAGGGCATCCAAGTCGATCATTCAGCAACGCTACATCGTCACCCCGGTCAAACATCGCTGGTGCTTCATGGTCAACGCCTCCAGACTGGGCGCGTGAACAGTCGCGACCGCGCCCTCGTCGTCCTGGTGACGGTGCTGTGGGGCTTGAACTTCCTCGCCATCGACTGGGGGATGGCTGACGTGCCGCCGTTGACCTTCCTCGCGCTGCGCTTCGTCGTGGTCGCCCTGCCGGCGCTGTGGTGGGTGCCCCGGCCGCGGGCCTCGTGGCGCGTGGTCGCGCTCGTGGGTGTCTTCATGTCGCTGGGCCAGTTCAGCTTCCTCTACCTCTCGATCGCGGCCGGCCTCTCGCCCGGGCTCGCGGCGCTGGTGCTGCAGGCGCAGGTGGTCTTCACGATCGTGATCGCAGCGACCGCGCTGCGGGAGCTGCCGACCCGGCCGCAGGTCGTCGGGGTCGGCATCGGCGCGACCGGACTGGTGCTGGTCGGACTCGGCCGCGGGGGCGACACTCCGCTGCTGGCGCTCGCGCTGTGCGTGATCGCCGCGTTGTCGTGGGGCATCGGCAACGTGGTCTCCCGGTCCTCGGGCATCGCCGGCGGGCTCTCACTGACCGTCTGGTCGGCACTGGTCGTGCCGGTGCCCGCTCTGGCGGCGTCGCTGCTCCTCGACGGTCCGGCTGCGGTCGGCAACGCGCTGGTCGGGCTGTCGTGGCAGGCGGTGGTCGCGACGCTCTACACCGCGGTGCTCGCCTCGCTGGTCGGGTACGGCATCTTCAATACCTTGCTCTCGAGGAACCCACCCGCGGCAGTCGTGCCATGGGTGCTGCTGGTGCCGCCGATCGCCATCGTCTTCGCCTGGGCGGTCGTCGGCGACGTGCCGAGTCCGGGCGAGCTCGGTGGTGGCTTGGTGATGCTGCTCGGGGTGCTGGTGGCACTGCGCCGGCCGCGCGTCGTACGGCGGGCGGGGGTGGGTGGGGCTGAGCCGGCCGCAGGTGTGCCAGGTGTGGCGGGCGACTCGATCCGGGCGATGTGACTCCGAGTGACTGGGGCGAGCGCGGCCTCCGATGACGCCGTGGGTGGCTGGGTCGCGTCAACGCCGAGCGTGGCGCCGCCCAGGCCGTAGGCTGACGCGCTCGTGGTCGAGGTGATCGCCGTACATCGACTCGTTTAGTGGAGGAAGCGTATGTGCCGAGTGCTCGCCTACATCGGGCCGGAGACACCTCTGGAGAGCCTGCTGCTCACTCCGGAGAACAGTCTGATCAACCAGTCCCTCGACCCGGAGCGTCACCCGGAGCTTCAGCTCGCAGGGTGGGGATTCGGGGCTTGGAGCGAGCATCTGCTCAAGCCGGAGAAGCCCTTCATCTACCGCCGGCCGATGGCCGCCTTCTACGACGACAACGCCGACCGCATCATTCCCAGCCTCCAGGCCAGCACGATGCTTGCTCATGTGCGAGCGGCCGCCTACAACTCGAAGACTGTGCTGGCCGACGAGAACTGCCACCCCTTCTCCGTCGAAGAGACCCCCTGGATCATTGCCCAGAACGGTGACCTGCCGAACTGGCTGCTCCTGCAGCGGGAGCTGCTGCAGCACTGCGAGGACAAGTACCTGAAGCAGATGCGGGGCACGACTGACACGGAGTTCCTCTACGTGCTTCTGCTCTCCTTGATGGAGGGCGACAGCGACGAGGAGGTCCAGCGTGCGATCGAGGAGATGCTCAAGCTCATCGCCCAGGCGATGAAGGATCTCGACCTCCCAGCCCTGACCAAGTTGAAGCTGGCCCTGGTATCGCCGAACCGCATCATCGGGGTCAACGTCGGTCTCGGACACCAGGGCGAGACCGACCCGGTCGGGGACTGGAGGGAGCTACGAGAATCCGGCCCGGGCACGAGCGACTTCGCTCTCTCGATGCTCCTGGAGCCGATGTACCTGCAACTGGGTCGCAACTTCCAGCATGACGAGACGTCCTATGACTTCGAGGTGCGCTCTGAGGAGGAGGCGACGGCCGCCATCTTCGCCTCCGAGCCTCTGACAGACAGCGACGACGGCTGGTCGCACCTCGAGTTCGGCGAGATCGTCTTCCTCGAGAACCTGGGCACGCACGTCACCAAGACCGTCAACAGGTTGAAGGTATAGGCGCACTGGCCGCCTGCCGGCCTGCTCGATAGCGCGGATTGGTGAACTTCGGGGAGGTACGTCTCCAGTGGCACGCCAGCAGCAGCCCCGAACCAAGCAGCCGCTTGCTAGCGTCCGTCGCTCGAGCGCGGGCGCGCTTACCCGAACCGGGAGGGTCGCAACCGGGTCCTGCACGTGATGAGCTGACAGGTCCACTACGGAGAAGGTGAGCCTGTCCCCTCGACGCCAAGGAGCGTCCCGAGGTCGAGCGTGCGCTGGCTGTGCTGGATCAGCGTCGCTTGGACCGTTAAGCGGGCACTGACCTCAGTGTTCCCCATGACCGCGAGGATTCGTCCGGCTCCGACCACCACGCTGGCCCCGGGCAGGACCGGAAGCTGATGTCCACGGTGGTCTCCAGGCTCGCCACGGTCACCCCGTCCAGCAGCAGGTCAACGGGTCGGCTTGAAGCGGCTGTTGACGGCGCGCGGCGAGGTCGACGACCACCGTCTCCGTTGCGCAGCCGTGCTGAGCCGCAGCGCTTCCTCGACGACGCGATATCGACTCCATCCCTGCGCAGCAGCTCGGACGCAGGCACGTCGAGGGCGACCCGCAGGCTCGCCAGAAGATCGCGATAGGCGGCCGTCTCCGCGGCGCGATCGAGACCGAGCTGTGCCAGCGGCTGCGCGGTGGCGATGCCTGCGGCGTGCGGAGCTCCACGAGGCGTCGTCGCGAACGCGGCGAGTCGCGGAGGCCGCGCCTGCCGCCGCCTCGCGTCCGATCGACGCGCAGCCGCTACCTGCTCAGGTATCGCCGGGGGTTCACCTCGCCGGCGTGCGCAACCAGGCGCACCCCGGCAAGGCGTGGGTTGGCTAGCACTCCTGCACCCACGCGCGCTCATCGCGGTGCGTGACCCGCACCCTAGTCGCGTCCCGAGCCGGGCAGCACCTCGCCGTATGACGCGGGTTCGCTCGCAGAGTCACCACGCTGCCTGGTCGTGGATCAGGACCGGTGGCAGACCACTCTGGCTCGGCCGTCCGGTAAGAACGACTCCTTGGCCACGAGCGAGTCCTCACCACGTGCGCAAGACAGGTGCTTGACCGCCCGCGGATGTCGCGTGGCGGCGGCGGAACGCCCGCAGCCCCTGAGCTGTGGTGGCAGCCGGTGGGTGACGTACTCCGTCATCGCGGAGGCCGACACCGGCGGGAGGATGAACGGCAGTTGCACGATCTTGTCCGAGGACTCCGGGCGACGTCGAGGACGGCGTATTCCTGCGCGACCGCGGCCTCGAGGTGCCGACGGTCGATGGCGACGCCGACGCAGTGCTCCAAACCGAGATGGAGACGGAGCGCCTTCAGCAGGGTCATGGCCGGGCGCGGCTCGACCGGTCGAGGTCGTCGATGAAGAAGACGACGCGCTCGTGGCTCCGCGTCACGGCATCCAGCACGAGCGAACTCGTGGCGCAGCCGCGCGGGCCTCTCGCTTCCGGAACTCACCCTCCGCGCCGCGTCGATGACGCGCCCACCGCAGGTTGATGAAGGGGACGTACACCTCGCTGACCATTGCCTTGGCCACGTTCTTCAACGCCGCCGCACGGCCCGGTTATTGCTCTGTCCGAGGTCCGTCACCGCCTGGTGCAGCAGCCCGAGCACGGGGTTGTCGTCCGATCTGCATCCGGGTTCGAACCAGACAGTGCCGGAGCGGGGCGGGACCCTTGGCGCTGTCGCTCGCCATCGACGCAGCCGCTCGCGCAGCTGCAGCATCACCGAGGTCGTGCCGGTGCCCCAGCCGCCGTAGATGGCCAGCACGATGGGTGTCCACGCGGTCAGGAGACGTCGGCGAGTGCCGCGACGTGCCGCGTCCGCCCCAGCTCGTCGACCAGCGTGGGGCATCGCTCTGGACGCGCACCGGAGCGCGCGTCTTCTCGATGCCTCGGCGGCGACGGAGGTCATCTGGCCGACGCGGGCAACCAGCCGCTGCTCCTGCCGCCTCAACCTGGCCATGCCCTCACCTCGTCGGCGGTGACGCTCTGCTGCATCTGGGCGATATGACGTACCCGAGTCCGTCCGGGAGGCGAGTACCCGAACAGGTCGGTCAACCCGGACGCATCGCCTGCGCGCTCGGGCCACGATGACGTACCACTCCCGCCCGACGCACCGCTCCCACTGACGCCGGGTTGGTCGGGTCGTCGGACATGACGTCCGACAGCAGGCTCGTGTGCTCGCGAAGGCAGGCCCGACGTGACTGGTGATGTTGCGACAGTCGACGTTGCGAGCCACGTCTCCCAACGGATCCACCGATCGGCGGCGCCTTCGTCAAACCTCACGGTGTTCGGCGAAGGGAACCCGGCAAGCGCCGTACCCTGACGCGCATGCCCCGACTCTCCGCGCACGACCTGATCGCGCTGGTCCTCGACGAGGGGTCGTGGCAGGGCTGGGACACCGCCCCGGAACGCGGCGAGATCGGCGAGGGCTATGCCGCCGAGCTGGTCGCTGCGGCCGAGAGGAGCGGCGTCGACGAATCCGTGGTGACCGGTGAAGGACTGATGCGCGGGCGGCGGGTGGCGGTCCTGGTCGGGGAGTTCGGCTTCCTGGCCGGCTCCATCGGCCGTGCCGCCGCCGACCGGCTGGTCGCGGCGATCGAGCGTTCCACCGCCGAGGGACTGCCGCTGCTGGCGGCGCCGGTCAGCGGGGGCACGCGGATGCAGGAGGGCACCCCGGCGTTCGTGCAGATGGTGCGTATCTCCGAGGCGGTCGCCGCCCACAAGCGGGCCGGCCTCCCCTACCTCGTCTACCTGCGCCACCCGACCACCGGCGGGGTGATGGCGTCCTGGGGATCGCTGGGCCACGTCACGGTCGCCGAGCCCGGCGCGCTGGTCGGCTTCCTCGGGCCGCGCGTCTACGAGGCGCTCTACGACCGACCGTTCCCCGAGAACGTGCAGACCGCGGAGAACCTCTACGCCCACGGCATCATCGACGCCGTGATCGCGCCGGACGAGATCGCCGACATCCTCGACCGCGCACTGACGGTCCTGATGGCACCGCGACTCGGCATCCCGCCGGCGCCGCCTCCGCCGGACGACGCCGCGTCGGAGCCGCTGGCCGATGTCGACGCGTGGGACGCGGTCACCCGTTCCCGCCGCACCGACCGTCCCGGCGTACGACGCCTGTTGCGGTACGCCGCCACCGACGTCGTACCGCTCAACGGCACCGGCCAGGGCGAGGCCGACCCCGGCCTGCTGATCGCGCTGGTCCGGTTCGGCTCGGCCCCGTGTGTCTTCCTCGGCCAGGACCGCCGAGGCCAGACGCCCGATCACCCGATGGGTCCCGAGGCACTGCGTGAGGCCCGGCGCGGGATGCGGCTGGCGAGTGAGCTGGGCCTGCCGCTGCTCACCGTGATCGACACTCAGGGGGCAGCGTTGTCGCCGGAGGCGGAGAACGGCGGGCTGGCCGGTGAGATCGCCCGCTGCCTGTCCGACCTGGTCACCCTCGACGCGCCGACACTGTGCCTGATGCTCGGAGAAGGCAACGGCGGCGGGGCACTGGCGCTGCTCCCGGCGGACCGGGTGGTCGCTGCCCAGCACGCGTGGCTCTCACCGCTGCCACCCGAGGGCGCGAGCGCGATCGTCCACCGGGACCTCGATCACGCCCCCGAGATGGCCCGCTCGCAGCAGGTGCGCGCCCTCGACCTGCACCGGAGGGGGGTCGTGGACCGGATCGTTGCCGAGCTACCGGACGCCGCCGACGAGCCCGAGGCCTTCTGCCAGCGGGTCGGTGCGGTGCTCGAGCACGAGCTCAGCGCGCTGCTCGCCCGTGGCCCCGGCTCCCCCACCGACCGGGCGCGCCGCTACCGCTGACCGGGCAGTGGTGTCCCCACGGCCTGGACGGGAGTGCCCGGTCAGGCCCTTCGCTGGGTACCGAATCGCCCGGTCAGCGGGTTTGGCTGGCGCAGGCGAGGGTGGCGGCGGTGGCGGCCGACTGCATCTCCGGCGACATCCCGGCTGCGGGCCGGTCCGTGAAGGTGAGGTCCTCGTCGAAGAAGCCCTCGCCGATCATCGCGTCGAGGCCGGCGGTGTCGATCCACTGGCGAGCCGTGCAGGCGGACTGCCCCTCGGTGAGCAGGCCCTGCGCGAGCAGCGCCGCGGCCAGGTTGTCCTCGGCGAGGGCCACGTCGGGGGCCGGGGTCGCGCTCGACCCGGGCGTCGTCGGTCGGACGGCCGGCTGGTCGTCGCTGCTCAGCCCCCAGACGACCGCGGCGAGGACGAGCGCGGCCGCCGGCACGGCGAGCGCGAGCACCGGCGTACGACGCGCGTGGCCACCGGCTCCAGTCGAGCGCCTGGAGCGGGCGGCGCCCTTGCTGGGCAGGTTCGTCGCGCCGAGCAGGTCATCGCTCAGCTGGGCGGACGTGGCATAGCGGTCGGCGGGGTCCTTGGCCATGGCGGTCCGCAGGATCCGGTTCACCTCGCTCACCAGCGGAGAGCGACCCGGCAGCTGCGGGACCGGCTGCTCGAGGTGGGCGCAGACGACCTCGCCGTCGGTCGTTCCCCGATAGGGCGCGTGGCCGCTCAACGCCGCCCAGAGCAGGCAGCCGACCGAGTAGATGTCGCTCGCCACCCCGGCCGCGCCGCCGGTGTGGAGCTCGGGCGCCATGTAGGAGGGCGTGCCGACGGTGCCGGTCCGGCTGGCGTGGGTGGCCTCGCCGTCGAGCCTTCGGGCGATCCCGAAGTCACCGACGTACGCCGCCAGGGTGGTGCCGCGACGTCGGAGCAGGATGTTGGCGGGCTTGATGTCGCGATGGATCATGCCGCCCTCGTGGGCCGCCGCGACGCCCGCCGCCACCTGCGCGACGAGGTCGAGAGCGACCCGCACCGGCGGGGCGCCGTACTGCCGCAGCATCGCGCCGAGGTCACCATCGGGGATCAGCTGGGTGGCCAGGTAGAGCTGGCCGTCGACCTCACCGTGGGCGTAGACGTGCACGACCTGCGGCGAGTCCAGGGCCGCCAGCAGCCGCGCCTCGCGCGTGAAGCGGGCGCGGAAGTCGTCGCTCGCCGCGAGACGGGGCGAGATGATCTTGAGCGCGACGGTCCGGTCGAGGGCGTCGTCGGCAGCCTCGTAGACGACCCCCATGCCACCGCCGCCGATCTCACGGACGATGCGATAGGGGCCGATCACCGTCCCCTCGACGAGGACGCCGCTCGACACGCTCACGAACGAGTTCTACCTCAGGCTGGGGTGCCCTCACACCCGCCTCTCCACAGGCCCTCAGAAGAGCAGGGCGGACGCGGGGTCCTCCAGGATGCCGGCGACGTCGGCCAGGAACCGCGACCCCTTCTCGCCGTCGACGTGGCGATGGTCGAAGGAGAGCGCGAGGGTGGTGATCTGGCGCGGCACGATCTGGTCGACCCCGCCCTCGGTCACGACCCACGGCTGCTTGCGGACCGCACCGAAGCACAGGATCGCGGACTCACCGGGGTTGATGATCGGCGTCCCGGCGTCGACGCCGAAGACGCCCACGTTGGTGATCGTGAACGTGCCGCCCGCCATCTCGGCCGGCTGGGTCTTGCCGTCGCGCGCGGTGGCCGTGAGCTGACCGAGCGCCTGCGCCAGCTCGAGCAACCCCAGCGAATCAGCGTCCTTGATGTTCGGGACGACCAGGCCGCGCGGGGTGGCGGCGGCGATGCCGAGGTTGACGTAGTGCTTGAGCACGACCTCCTGGGCTGCCTCGTCCCAGAACGAGTTGATCTCCGGCGTACGTCGCGCCGCGAGCATCACCGCGCGGGCGAGCACCAGCAGCGGGCTGACCTTGACGTCACGGAACTCGCGACGTGCCTTGAGCCGGTCGACGAACTCCATCGTCCGCGTGACGTCGACGGTGACCCACTCGGTGACGTGAGGAGCACTGAACGCCGAGCCGACCATCGCGCCGGCCATCATCTTGCGCACGCCCTTGATCGGCTCGCGGGTCTCCCGCTCGCCGGCGCGGTGGGGACCGGGGGTTTCGAGGCTCGTCGCTGACGCTCCTCGCGCCTCAACCACCGGTGAGTCTCCTGCAGCCGCTTCGACGTCGGCCCGCGTGATCACGCCGCCGTCGCCGGACCCGGTGAGGGTGGCGAGGTCGACGCCGAGATCCTTGGCGAGCTTGCGCACCGGGGGCTTGGCCAGCGACCGGACGGTCCCCGGGTCGGCCGACTCGGCAGCCGGGCGGGCCGGGGTCGCGGGGACGGCCGGCTCGTCGATGTCGTCGGGCTCGGGGACATCGGCGGGCTGGGCGCCGCCCGGGGCGAATGCACCCTGGAGCTGAAGCTGGGCGCTCGCGCCCGCCTCGGAGGACGGCGCCGCGGCCCTGCGGGCACGGCGGACCGGACCGCGGTCGGCCTTGTTGCGGCCGACCAGGCTCTCGCCCTCGCCACCGCCGCTGGCGGCGGGGTTGGACAGGTCGATCTCCATCTCGGCGGCAGCAGCCGGGGCGGCCGGCTCGTCGGCTGGCTCCGAGCCGTCACCGATCGAGATGATCGGTGTCCCGACCGGGACGGTCTCGCCCTCGGCGACCAACAGCTTCGAGACGGTGCCGGCGAACGGCGAGGGGAGCTCGACGATCGACTTGGCCGTCTCGATCTCGCAGATGATGTCGTTGATGGCGATCTCGTCGCCAGCCTTGACCTTCCACGACACGAGCTCGGCCTCGGTGAGGCCTTCACCGACGTCGGGCAGCTTGAACTCGGGCATCAGAACGCACAGCTCCTGTCGACGGCGTCGAGGACCCGGTCGAGGTCGGGGAGGTAGTCCTCCTCGATCCGCGAGGCCGGGTAGGGGGTGTCGAACCCGCCGACGCGCAGCACCGGCGCCTCGAGCGAGTAGAAGCACTCCTCGGTGATCCGGGCGGCGACCTCCGAGCCCATGCCGAGGTTGACGTGCGCTTCGTGGGTGATCAGGGCGCGGCCGGTGCGGCGCACGGAGTCGAGGACCGGGCCCATGTCGAGCGGGCTCAGCGTCCGCAGGTCGATGACCTCGAGGCTGCGCCCCTCGGTCGCGGCGGCCTCGGCGGCGGCCAGCGCCGTCTTCACGGTCGGGCCGTAGGCCAGCACCGTGACGTCCGTGCCGGGCCGCACCACGCGGCTCGTGTGCAGCGGCTCGGGGGTCGCCGTCTCGTCGAGCTCTGCCTTGTCGGCGTGGTACTGCCGCTTCGGCTCCAGGAAGATCACCGGGTCGTCGGAGGCGATGGCCTGCTGGATCATCCAGTAGCCGTCGATGGGGTTGGAACAGGCGACGACCTTGAGACCAGGCGTGTGCGCGAACTGCGCCTCCGGGCTCTCGCTGTGGTGCTCGACCGCGCCGATGCCGCCACCGAACGGGATCCGGATCACCATCGGGATCTTGTACTTCCCCTTGGAGCGGTAGTGCATCTTCGCGACCTGGCACACGATCTGGTCGTACGCCGGGTAGACGAAGCCGTCGAACTGGATCTCGACCACGGGGCGGAAACCGCGCAACGCCATGCCGATGGCGGTGCCGACGATGCCGGACTCGGCGAGCGGCGAGTCGATGACCCGGTCCTCGCCGAAGTCCTTCTGCAGACCGTCGGTGATCCGGAAGACGCCGCCGAGCTTGCCGACGTCCTCACCCATGATCAGGACCTTCGGGTCGTCCTCCATCGCCTTGCGCAGGCCCATGTTGAGGCCCTTGGCGAGAGTGATCTTCGTCGTGGTCATGAGCGCGCCCCCTCGAACGTCTCGAGGTAGTCGGCGAAGCCCTCACGCTGCACCCGCAGCTCCTCGGTCTCCTCGGCGTAGACGTAGTCGAACATGTCCATCGGCTTCGGGTCGGGGAGCGCCTTGCAGCCCTCGCGCAAGTGGTGGCCGAGCTCGTCGGCCTCGGTCTTGAGGTCGTTGATGAAGGCGTCGTCGACCAGGCCGTTGCGCCGCAGGTAGACCTCCACGCGGGCGATCGGGTCCTTGAGCTTCCAGCTCTCGACGTCGTCGCTGAGCCGGTAGCGGGTCGGGTCGTCGGTCGTGGTGTGGGCGCCCATCCGGTAGGTGTACGCCTCGACCAGGGTCGGGCCCTGACCGTCCCGCGCCCGCTGCAGTGCGGCCTGGGTGACGGCGTACGTCGCGAGCACGTCGTTGCCGTCGACGCGGACGCCGGGGAAGCCGAAGCCCAGCGCGCGCTGGTAGAGCGGGATCTTCGACTGGCGCTCGATCGGCTCGGAGATCGCCCACTGGTTGTTCTGGCAGAAGAACACGACCGGAGCGTTGTAGGAGGCCGCGAAGATGAAGGCCTCGTTGACGTCGCCCTGGCTGGACGCCCCGTCGCCGAAGTGGGCGATCACGGCGGTGTCGCGGTCAGGGTCACCGGTCCCGACCGCGCCGTCACGCTGGACACCCATCGCGTAGCCGGTCGCGTGCAGCGCCTGAGCGCCGATCACGATCGTGTAGAGGCCGAAGTTGTTCTCGAACGGGTCCCAGCCGCCGTGGTCGACCCCTCGGAAGAGGCCGAGCAGCTTCAGCGGGTCGACGCCCTTGCAGTAGGCGACGCCGTGCTCGCGGTAGGTCGGGAACACGAAGTCCTGGTGGCGGAGCGCGCGGCCGGCGCCGATCTGGGCGGCCTCCTGGCCGAGCAGCTGGGCCCAGATGCCGAGCTCGCCGTGGCGCTGGAGCGCGGTGGCCTCGGTGTCGATGCGGCGGGTCAGCACCATGTCGCGGTAGAAGCCGCGCAGCTCCTCGGCGGAGAAGTCCCGGTCGAAGTCCGGGTTGTGCACACGTTCACCCTCGGGCGTCAGCAGCTGGACGAGATCGGGGCCTCCGTCCTGGTGGGAAGGTCCGAAGACCTCCATCAGGTCGGGGCCGAATCCTGCGTGGGTCACCTGCGCTCCTTTTCAGGTATGCGGCGTCGCGGGGTCTCCGCGTGGCCGTGCTGGCTCTCAGTTGACCGGTCGTGCGGCCGCTTGTGACGGGGGACACAACTCGTGGTCCCAACGTACCGGCGGTAGCCGATGCCATGCCAATCAGGGCAGAACTTCACTCTCCGCCCCGCAGTACGGGTCGGAGCGTGTCGAGCACCCCCTCGTCCTCGATCGTGCCGGGAACGGCAGCGTCCTTGCCGTCGGCGATCTCGCGCATCGTCCTGCGCAAGATCTTGCCGCTGCGGGTCTTGGGGAGCCCGGCGACGACGGCGACGTCGCGGAAGGCCGCCACCGCCCCGATCTCGTCGCGGACCATCGAGACCAGCTCCGCGCGCAGCACGTCCGGATCCACGTCGACGCCCGCCTTGAGGACGACGAAGCCGCGCGGGAGCTGGCCCTTGAGGTCGTCGGCGACGCCGATGACGGCGCACTCGGCCACCGAGGGGTGCTGGGCGATGACGGCCTCCATGCCTCCGGTCGAGAGCCGGTGGCCCGCGACGTTGATGACGTCGTCGGTGCGACCCATCACGTAGAGATAACCGTCCTCGTCGAGGTGGCCGCCGTCGCCGGACAGGTAGTGGCCGTCGTACGCCGAGAGGTACGACGCGACGTAGCGCTCGTCATCACCCCACAGCGTCGGCAGGGTGCCCGGTGGCATCGGCAGCTCCAGGCAGATCGCGCCGTCCACTCCGGGGCCGGCCGGGGCGCCGCGCTCGTCGAGAACGCGCACCCGGTAGCCGGGCACCGGGACCGACGGCGAACCCGGCTTGATCGGCAACGGTCGGCCGTCGCGGGTCATCCCGCGTGGGTTGGTCGCGATCGGCCAGCCGGTCTCGGTCTGCCACCAGTTGTCGACGACGGGGACCCCGACCTTGTCGGTGGCCCAGTGGAAGGTGTCGGGGTCGAGACGTTCGCCGGCCAGGAAGAGGGTGTGCAGCGATGACAGGTCCGCCGCGGCGAGGAAGGTCCCCTCGGGGTCCTCCTTCTTGATCGCCCGGATCGCGGTCGGGGCCGTGAAGAGCCCACGCACCCGGTGCTCCTCGACGACGCGCCAGAAGGCACCGGCGTCGGGGGTGCCGACCGGCTTGCCCTCGTAGAGCACCGTGGTGGCGCCGTTGATGAGCGGGCTGTAGACGATGTAGGAGTGGCCGACGACCCAGCCGACGTCGGAGGCCGCCCACCACACGTCGCCCTCACCGCAGCCGTAGAGGTTGGGCAGTGACCAGGCCATGGCGACGGCGTGGCCACCGTGATCGCGCACGATCCCCTTCGGCTTCCCGGTGGTGCCGGAGGTGTAGAGCACGTAGAGCGGGTCGATCGCCCGGACCTCCACACACGCGGCCGGGCTGGTCCTGCCGGCCCGCATCACGAGGTCCCAATCGAGGTCCCGCCCCTCGACCAGGGTTGCCTCGGACTCCGGTCGTTGCTTGACCACGACCGCCCCCGGCTGGTGCTCGGCGAGCTCCAGCGCCCGGTCGAGGAACGGCTTGTACTCCACGACGCGGGTGGGCTCGATGCCGCAACTGGCGGACACGATCACCTTCGGCTCTGCGTCGTCGATCCGGATCGCGAGCTCCTGCGGCGCGAATCCACCGAAGACGACGCTGTGGACCGCGCCGATCCGGGCGCACGCGAGCATCGCGATCACCGCTTCGGGGATCATCGGCAGGTAGATCACCACGCGGTCACCGGGCTCGACCCCGAGCTGTTGCAGCGCGCCGCCGAAGGCCGCCACCTGCTCGAGCAGCTCGGCGTAGGTCCACGACCGCTGGGTGCCGGTGAGCGGGGAGTCGTGGATCAGCGCCGTCCGTTCGGCCGCGCCCGCGGCGACGTGCCGGTCCAGTGCGTTGTAGCAGGTGTTGAGGGTGCCGTCGGGGTACCACCGGTGGAAGGGCGGGAGGCTGTTGTCGAGCACCTGGGTGGGCTTGCGGAACCAGTCGACGAGACGCGCCTGCTCTCCCCAGAATCCCTCGGGGTCGGTGATCGACTGCTCGTACGCCGCCCGGTAGTCAGTCATGGGCACACCCTGCCCGGATCGCGGCCGGGCGTCCACGGTCCCAGGCGACCCGTCCCGGATACGCTCGGGTCATGGGAGCCGACCACGCGCACGGGCACGCCGGGGGGCGGCACCGCTGGCGTCTCGCGGTGGCCTTCGGGCTGGTCGCCAGCTTCTTCGTGGTGGAGCTGGTCGCGGGCCTGCTCGCCGACTCGCTCGCGCTGCTCTCCGACGCCGGTCACATGGCCGCGGACGTGGTCGCCCTCGGCGCGGCGTTGGCCGCGACCCGGATCGCCACCCGGGCGGACACCACCGGTCGTCGTACGTTCGGCTCCTACCGCGCCGAGGTCTTCGCCTCCGGACTGACCGTGCTGCTGATGCTCGGCGCCGCCACGTACGTCGGCATCGAGGCGGTCCGCAGGATCGGCGAGGACGTGGCCGTGGCCACCGGCCCGATGCTGGTGGTCGGTGGTCTGGGGCTGCTGATCAACCTGGTGGCGCTCGGCCTGCTGCGCGGGGGTGCCGGCGAGAGCCTGAACGTGAAGGGCGCCTACCTCGAGGTGGTGGCCGACACCGTCGGCTCGATCGGGGTGATCGGCGCCGGCGTCCTGGTCGCGGTGACCGGCGACACCTGGTGGGACACCCTCGTCGCCTCCGCGATCGCGGTGTTCGTCGCGGTCCGCGCCCTGTTCCTCGGCCGAGAGGTGCTGGCCGTGCTGGGCCAGCACGCGCCGGCTGGCATGGACCCGGCCACCGTCGATGCGGCGCTGTGCGCCGTCCCCGGGGTCGAGACGGTCCACGACCTGCACCTGTGGACGCTCACCTCGGGGATGCACGTGGCCACCGCCCACCTCGTCGCGAGCGGTGACACCGACGCGGTGCTCACCGCCGCGGCAGCCACGCTGCGCCAGGAGTTCGGGGTCGAGCACGCCACGCTCCAGGTGGAGTCGGACGCGCGGCACTGCAGCGAGCTGTCCTGGTAGGCCCGTCAGCCGCGACCGTGGAGCGTGAGCCACGTCGCGGGATCCTGCCCCTTCGGGACCACGCCGGTCGGGTTGATGTCGCGCGCGTAACCCCGGACGGCGTCGAAGCCCGCCAACGTGGTGAACAATCGGACGTCGGCCTCGGTGATCGAGTCGCCCATCAGGAACCGGCGGTCGGCGAGCCGCTTCTCGAGCCAGTCCAGGGCCGTCCGAGCCGGTCGTAGGCCGCGTCGTAGGCCGTTCTCAGGGCGAGAACGTGCGCGCGAGCTCGATGATCCGGTCGTTCGCCTCGGGCTCGCCGATCGAGACCCGCGCCCCTTCTCCGGCGAAGGGGCGGACCACGATGCCGAGGTCATCGGCCGACGCGGCGAAGTCGAGGGTGCGCTCGCCGAGGCCGAACCAGACGAAGTTGCCCTGGGGGGCCGGAACGTCCCAGCCCGCCTCGCTGAGGCCGGCCACGACCCGGTCCCGCTCCCCGACGAGTGACGCCACCCGATCGAACAGGGCGTCCTCGGCGGCCAGCGACGCGACCGCCGCGGCCTGCGCCACACTGGAGATGCCGAACGGGAGCGAGACGGCGCGCAGCGCACCCGCGATCGGCTCCGGGCCCACGGCGTAACCGACCCGGAAGCCGGCCAGGCCGTAGGCCTTGGAGAAGGTGCGGGTCAGCAGCACGTTGTCGTGGGCACGACAGGTCGCGAGCCCGTCGATGGCGTCGGCCATCCGCACGAACTCGACGTACGCCTCGTCGACCACGACCAGCACGTGGGGCGGCACCTTCGCCAGGAACGCGTCGAGCTCGGACTGGGTGACCGCGGGGCCGGTCGGGTTGTTGGGCGTGCAGACGAGCACGACCCTGGTGCGGTCGGTGATCGCTTCGGCCATGGTGTCCAGGTCGTGACGCCCGTCGGGCAGCACCGGCACCCTCACCGACCGCGCGGCCGCCGCGGTGACGGCGATCGGGTAGGCCTCGAAGGAGCGCCACGCATAGATGACCTCGTCGCCGGGCTCGCAGAAGGCCTGCACCAGCTGGTAGATCAGGGCGACCGATCCGGTGGCGAGCGCGAGGTGCTCGCGCGGGACCGCCAGCCGGTCCGACAGGGCGGCGTACAGCTCCGCGTTGCCCATGTCGGGATAGCGGTTCATCCGAGCCGCGGCCGCCGTCGCGGCCTCGAGGACCCCCGGCAACGGCGGGTAGGGGTTCTCGTTGGACGACAACTTGTAGACCGTGATCCCGTCCCGCGGAGCGGGCGGCTTCCCGGCGACGTACGTCGGGATCTCGGCGACGTTGGGGCGCGGCTGTGGGGACGTCATGACGGAAACCTAGCGCCGACGCCACGGGCGCAGGACCGGGGTGAGCAGCAGCCCGATCCCGAAACCGACCGCGGCTCCGGTCACGTTGTCGACCACGTCGGTGATGTCGCAGGCCCGGTCGATCCGCGCCACCTCCAGCTGGACCAGCTCGATCGCCACCGAGTAGCCGCCGAGGAGCAGCAGGCCCCAGGGCGCCAGCACCCAGCCGATCCGCCACCGGGCCGAGGCGAGGACCAGCAGCGCACCGGCCGGGACGAACAGCGCCGTGTTCAGCAGCCGTTGGGTGCCGGAGAAGATCCAGAAACCGTCCGGAGCCGGGCCGCCGTAGTCGAGGGAACAGGTGTCGGAACGGGCCGCGGCCGGGATGCCGAGGTCGATGCTGTCCAGCGGCACGAGGGTGACCAACGCGATCACGACCAGCCACCAGATCAGTCCGCTCCAGGCGACCGCTCCGACCCAGCCGATGCTGCGGCGGAGCACGTTCGCGAGCACTGCGCACACGAGACCGAACACCGCCGCACCCGCGACCATGCTCTGCGTCCCTCCAATCCACTCCACGGCCGCGAGGCTAGCCCGTTGAGTCGCCCGGCTCGTGGACCGATCACTAGGCTGACGGCATGAGGCTTCTGATCTGGCTGGCGACCAACACCCTCGCCGTCGGGGTCGCGGCCTGGCTCGTGCCCGGCATCAGGTTCACCGACCCCGGCGGACTGGCGGAGAACTGGCCCACGCTGCTGGCCGTCGGCGTGATCCTCGGCCTGGTGTCCAGCGTCGTGAAGCCGGTCATCAAGGTGCTCTCGATCCCGTTCAT
Organism: uncultured Actinomycetota bacterium; assembly: GCA_963806945.1. GTDB lineage: Bacteria > Actinomycetota > Actinomycetes > Propionibacteriales > Nocardioidaceae > Nocardioides. Next base: position 259,180 of record CAWDZH010000007.1, on the reverse strand, counting down.
CATCTTGACCCTGGGCCTGTTCCTGTGGGTGATCAACGCGCTGATGCTGGAGCTGACCGCCTGGCTCGCCGGGCAGCTCGACCTCGGCTTCAAGGTCGGCGACTTCTTCTGGCAGGCGCTGCTCGGGGCCCTGGTCATCACCCTCGTCAACTGGGCGGTCTCGGCCGTCGTGGACGACGACTGATGCCGCTGCCCCCGCCGCGCGACCCGGACCGATACCGCATCGCCCTGGTCTGCCTCGGCAACATCTGCCGCTCACCGATGGCGCACGTGGTCCTCGACGCGCGGCTGGCCGACGCCGGACTGTCCGACCACGTTTCGGTGACGAGCGCGGGGACCGGCGGCTGGCACGAAGGCAAGCCGATGGACGACCGAGCCGCCGCCACCCTCACCGTTGCCGGGTACGACGCGAGCCGTCATCGGGCCCGTACCTTCGACGCGAGCTGGCATGACGCCCACGATCTGGTGCTCGTCATGGACGACGACAACCTGCGCGATGTCGGCGGCGCCGGTGAGCGGGTCTGGCTGTTCCGCGACCTGGATCCCGTCGAACCCGGTGGGTCGGTGCCCGACCCGTACTACGGTGGGGCAGCCGGCTTCGAGGAGGTGCTGCGGATGGTCGAGCGAACGTGCACCGCACTGGTCGCCGCCCTGCAACGGGAGTTGTCCCTCTCGTGACCCGGCTGCCGCTGATCGCCCGGCGTGTCGAGGAGCTGCTCGGCTCATCGGTGATCGCGACGGCGCCGGTGGCCGGCGGGGACATCGCCACCGCGACCCGGGTCCGGCTCAGCGACGGCACGACTGCGCTGGTGAAGACCCATCACCAGGCACCTGAGGGCTTCTTCGACGCGGAGGCACGAGGTCTGGCCTGGTTGGGCGACGCCACCGGCGGCGTCGCCGTCCCCGAGGTCCTCGGCCAGGACCACGAGTGCCTGGTTCTCCGCTGGGTCGAGCCCGGCAAGACCACGGTCGACGCGGCCGCCGGACTCGGCCAGGCCCTGGCCCACACCCACCGCGCCGGGGCGGACGGATTCGGTGCCGAGCACGACGGATTCATCGGCCGGCTCCCGCTGCCCAACCGGACCGCGCCCACCTGGCCGGAGTTCTACGCGACCCGGAGGGTGCTCCCCTATCTCAAGCTGGCCCGCGACCGAGGCGCCGCGACCGAGGACGACGCGGCTGCGATCGAGGGAGTGCTGCACCGGTTGGCCGACCTGATCCCGGATGAGCCGCCCGCACGTCTCCACGGCGACCTGTGGAACGGCAACGTGTTGTGGGGGCTCGACGGCGCGTGCCGGGTGATCGACCCCGCGGCGTACGGGGGGCACCGTGAGGCGGATCTGGCGATGCTCTCCCTCTTCGGGCTCCCTCACCTCCACCGCGTCCTCGACGCCTACGACGACGAGCACCCCCTCGCCGAAGGCTGGCGCGACCGGCTCGGAGTGCACCAGTTGTTCCCGCTGCTCGTCCACGCCTGCATGTTCGGAGGCGGCTACGGCGCCCGGGCCGCCCAGACCGCCCGAAGCTTCTCCTGAGGACCCGCCTCCCTCGAGTCTCAGCCCCGGCTCAGGCGCGGCTGGCAGAGTAGGACCGTGACTGCCCCTGCCCGCCCCCGCGTGCTCGTCGTCGACGACGACCGGGCCGTGCGGGATTCGTTGCGCCGCTCGCTGGAGTTCAACGGGTACGACGTGACGCTGGCCGCGGACGGCGCGGAGGCCCTGGCCGGGATCGGGTCCGCCCACCCCGACGTGGTCGTGATGGACGTGATGATGCCGCGACTCGACGGCCTGGAAGCGACACGCGCGATGCGGGCCGCCGGCCACGACCTGCCGATCCTGGTGCTGACCGCGCGTGACGCCGTCGGCGACCGGGTCGAGGGCCTGGATGCCGGCGCGGACGACTACCTCACCAAGCCGTTCGCTCTCGCCGAGCTGCTGGCGCGGCTCCGGGCGCTGCTGCGCCGCGTCGTACCCGAGGGTGACACCGACGAGGTGCTCGAGTTCGCGGACCTGACGATGGACGTCGCCACGCGTGAAGTACGCCGGGGGACGAGGTCGATCGAGCTCACCCGCACCGAGTTCACGCTGCTGGAGATGTTCCTGCGCCGACCGCGGCGCGTGCTGGAACGCTCATTCATCCTCGAGGAGGTGTGGGGCTACGACTTCCCGACCACCGCCAACTCGCTGGAGGTGTACGTCGGCTACCTGCGCCGCAAGACCGAGGCCGACTCGGAGCCGCGGCTGATCCACACGGTGCGCGGCGTGGGCTACGTACTGAAGACCTCATGAGTGGACTCGGCGACGAGGGCCGCTGGCACTACCGACGCTCGCTGGCCAGCCGCGTCACGTTGCTCACCACGATGGCGGTGGGCCTGGCCGTGGCCTCGGTGGCGTTCGCCGCGTTCATGACCGCGCGGATGCAGATGCAGTCCACGCTCGACGAGTCCCTGGACAGCCGGGCCGAAAAGGTCGCCGCCGGCATCACCATCGACGCCCAGGTCCCGTCATGGGCGCTGGGTGCGGCCGACGTGCGGATCCTCTACATCACCTCCGACGAGCGGTACTTCTCCTTCGACCGTGACTCCGAGCTCTCGCTCGGTGAGCCGGAGTACGCCGTCGCCGCCGGCCAGCTGAGCCGCAGCGTCCGCACCATCGTCGACGGCGACGGCGTCCGCTACCGGGTCGTCGCGGTCCCGGCCCAGACACCCGGGCAGGCTCTGGTCCTGGCGCAGTCCCTGTCCGCCCAACAGGCGACCCTCGCCAAGCTCGGCGTGGTGATGCTGCTGTTCGGGGTCGCCGGGGTCATCGCCGCCGCCGTCGCCGGCTGGGCGGTCGCGCGCAACGGCCTGCGACCGGTCCGCCGGCTGACCCACTCGGTCGAGGAGATCGCGCGCACCGAGAAGCTCGAGCCGCTGCCGATCGAGGGGGACGACGAGCTCGCCAGGCTCTCCACGGCGTTCAACCACATGCTCGCGGCGCTGGCGGCCTCCCGGGACCGGCAGCGGCAACTGGTGGCCGACGCCGGCCACGAGCTGCGCACGCCGCTGACCTCGCTCCGAACCAACCTCGACCTGCTCGCCCAGGCCGGCACCGACCTGCCCGAGCAGGCCCGCGTGGAGCTGATCGGCGACGTGCGGGCCCAGATCGGGGAACTGACCACCCTGATCGGGGACCTCGTCGAGCTCGCCCGCGACGAACCGCTGCCGACCGTGGTGGAGCGGGTCGACCTCGCCGACGTGGTCGACCGGGCCCTCACCCGGGTGCGCCTCCGCGCTCCCGGCGTCACCTTCCGAGCCGAGGTCGACCCGTGGTGGGTCACCGGCGACGCGGCCGGACTGGAGCGCGCGCTCACCAACCTGCTCGACAATGCCGCGAAGTGGAGCCCGCCCGACGGCACCGTGTCGATCCGGCTGAACCACGGCACGCTCGTGGTCGAGGACGAGGGACCGGGCATCGCGACCGAGGACCTGCCCCATGTCTTCGACCGCTTCTGGCGCTCGGAGGAGTCACGAGGCATGCCGGGCTCCGGGCTGGGACTCTCGATCGTGGCGCAGGTCGTCGAGCGTCACGCCGGGACCATCACCGCCGGACCGGCCCCCGACGGTGGCGCCCGACTGGTGCTGAAGCTGCCCGGCACCGGCGCCGACTAGCCGATACCGGTGCGCGCGAGAGACACTCTGTTGATGGTCCGCCGATTGGTTGCCGTGCCGGCGCTGTTGCTGGCCCTGGCCGGCTGCTCGGCGACGGATTCGGCCGACCTCGACCGGTTGCTGCCAGCCGCCGCAGTCGCTGACGATCCGTGCGACGTGGTGACCGACGCCGCGGTCGCGGCGATCCTGAGGGTGCCGAACGCGACGGGCTCCCCGGTCGCTGACTCCGAGTTCGCCGGCGGCGACATCGTCCAGGTCTGCGAGTACGGCGATCCCGACGACCCGACGGCACCGCGGCTGACCATCAAGACCACGGCCAGTGACGACTACGACCTGGCCGTGGAGCTGCTGGGGTCGAGCGCCGACTCGGTCGAGACGATCGAGATCGCCGGCGCCGAACAGGCGTCCCGGCTGGCCAAGCGCAAGGACCGGGTCGAGCAGTACAGCGTGATCGTGCTTGCTCGCGGTCGGGTGCACATCATGATCGCCGACGCCGACTCGGCGGTAGTCGCGGCCCGGATCGCGACCGAGGCAGCCGCGCTGCTCGCCGCCGACTGATCAGGACCCGAAGACCGCGCGCAGCCGGTCGGCCTTCCACGCCGACTCGACGTACTCCTCGGAGGGTGTGGAGTGGACCGTGATGCCACCGCCGGTGCCGAGCGTCCATGTCCCGTCACCACCCGTGAACAGGCTGCGGATCACCACCCCGAGGTCGGCACGACCGTCTGCGGCGATCCATCCGAACGCTCCGGCGTACGCCGATCGGGGTGTCGGCTCGACCTCCGCGATGATCTGCATGGTGCGCAGCTTCGGGGCGCCGGTCATCGAACCGGCCGGGAACAGGGCGTGCAGCGCCGCGAGGGTCGAGACGTCGTCGCGCAACCGGCCGCGGACCGTGCTCACGAGCTGGTGGACGTTCTCGTAGGACTCGACCGCCATCAGCGACGGGACCTCGACGGTCCCCGGTCGGCACACCATCGACACGTCGTTGCGCAGCAGGTCGACGATCATCAGGTTCTCGGCGCGGAACCGTGGCTCCTCCAGCAACGCGACCCGATGTGCCTCGTCCTCCCCGGGGGTCGACCCCCGCAGGGTGGTCCCCTTGATCGGCTTGGTCTCCACCACCCGGTCGGCGGTCACCAGCGCGAAGCGCTCCGGACTCGAGCTGAGCAGCCAGCCCCGCGCCCCCGCGACATCGTGCTGGAGATACCCGGCGTACGGCGCGGGATTCAGCTGCCGCAGTCGGAGGTACGCCGTCACCGGGTCGGTCGCGGAGGTGATGCTGTCGCGGTAGGTCAGGTTCACCTCGTAGCTGTTGCCGGCGTGGAGGTGCTCCTGGACCCTCGCGAAGGCCGCCGCGTAGTCGTCAGCGATGTCGCCGGGGGTTTCGAGGCTCGGCGCCGGAGCGCCTCGCACCTCAACCACGGGCTGGCCGTGGTCGAAGCGGCGGACCTGCCGCGGACGCATCCAGACCGCGTCCGGCACCGGCCCTCCTGGGTGGGCCGGCAGGTCGGCCCGGCACGCGTAGCCGAAGTAGCCGAACCACTGGTCGGTCGACTCGCCCGCGGCCAGCTCGGCGCCCAGCACCTCGAACGGGTCGTCACCGACCACGGTCGCCGAGTCGCCGACGTGCCGGGTCACCTCCCGGCGTACGGCGTCATAGCTGAGCGAGACGTCGTCGGGCTCCAACCAGCCGATGATCGAGCGCCGGCCGGACCACTCGCGGGCGCCGCCGCCGTCGAGCCAGAAGCAGCGCGGGTGTTCCGCAGCCACCATCGAGAAGAACTCCACCGGGTCGGTCATGCCGGGCCCACCAGGAAGTTCCGCACCAGCGCCTCACCGTGCTCGGACAGGATGGACTCCGGATGGAACTGGACGCCCACGAGCGGGAGGTCCTGGTGGGCGACCCCCATCACCAGCCCGGACCGGCCGTCGGTCGCGGTCACCCGCAGCGTCGCCGGGAGCGTGAGCGCGGCCAGCGAGTGGTAGCGCACCGCCTCGAACGCCCCGGGCAGTCCGGCGAAGAGCCCCGTCCCGTCGTGCTCGACACGTGCCAGCACGCCGTGGCCCGGGGCGACCCGGTCGACCGTCCCGCCGTACGCCGTCACGAGGCCCTGCAGGCCGAGGCAGACGCCCAGCACCGGCCGGGTCGCGGCGAGCACCACCTCGCGCCCGACCATGAAGTCGGCCGGATCGTCCGGATGGCCGGGCCCCGGCGAGAGCACCACGTGGCTGTGCCGCAGCACGTCCTCGGCCGCGACCTCGTCGTGCTGCACCACGGCCGGCAGGACGCCGGTGACGGCAGCGACCAGGTGCACCAGGTTCCAGGTGTAGGAGTCGTGATGATCGACGACGACGACGTCCGGGCGGCCCATCGGCTCAGGGCCGCTGGCTGCCGACGAGCTCGCGCGCCAGGTCGTGGATCAGGTCGTAGCCGTGCTCGGTCAGGATCGACTCGGCGTGGAACTGGATGCCGCGGTAGTGCGGCCCGCGCAGCAGGTGCACGTCGCCGGTGGCCGGATCGGCCTCGACGGTCACCCCCTCCGGCAGAGCGCCGTCGGCCCGCGCGACGAAGGTGTTGTAGAAGCCGACCCGTTCGGGGCGCCCGCCGATGTCGACCGGCGACTGGGTTCCCTGGAAGACGATGTCCTTGTAGTCCAGTCGCAGTCCGAGCCGGTGGCAGAGCGCCTGGTGCCCCAGACACACCGCGAGGAACGGCTGCCGGCGTTCGAGCAGCCGATCGACCGCGGCCCTCATCGTCGCCATCTTCGGGTCGTCGCCGTCGCGGGGATCGCCCGGGCCGGGCCCGACGATCACCAGGTCGGCCCCGTCGATGAATCGGTCGAGGCAGCCGTCGACCTCCAGGTCCAGGTCGTCGTGACGCACCACCTCGCTGGTCATGCCGAGCACGCTCAGGACGTGGCGCAGCATGTTCACGAAGTCGTCCTCGCCGTCGAGGATCCGCACGTGCTGGCCGCGCAGCATCGGGTCAGGTGACGAACCGGCCTGGTCGGCGAGCCAGAACGTCGAGAGCCGCCGATTGCGGGAGTTGAGGGCGATCAGCACGTCCTCGTCGCGGGCGAGCCCCGCGATGTCGAGTGCCGGCACCGGCGCCGGTGCCACCAGCCCGAAGGCGCTGAGGATCCCCCCGGCCTTGGCGTGGGTCTCGGCGACCTCGGACGCCGCCTCGGAGTCACGCACCAGGGTCGCGCCGGCCGAGACCTTGAGCCGGCCGTCCGGCGCGACGTCGGCGGTGCGGATCAGGATCGGGCTGTCCATCGTCGGGCGCCCCACGGGGTCGCGGCCGAACAGGGCGAGCGCGGCGCCGTAGTAGCCGCGCCCCTCCGGTTCGTACGCCGCGATCAGCCGGCAGGCGTTCTCGACCGGCGACCCGGTGACGGTGGCGGCGTACATCGTGTCGCGCAGGATCTCGCGCGGGTCGCGGTCGCTGCGGCCGGCGAGGAGGTACTCGGTGTGGATGAGGTGGGTCATCGGCTTCAGGAAGGGGCCCAGCACCTGCCCGCCCTCCTGGCACAGGTCGCACATCATCTTCAGCTCCTCGTCGACGACCATGAAGAGCTCGAAGATCTCCTTCTCGTCGGCGAGGAACTCCAGCAGCCGGTCCTTGATGTCGCCCTCGCCGTCACCGTCGTGGCGCACCCGGAAGGTCCCGGAGATCGGGTTCATCCGCACGTCCCCGCCGCGGACGCTGACGTGCCGCTCGGGGCTGGCGCCGATCAGGTAGCGGTCACCGGTGAAGAAGCAGAACGTCCAGTAGGCGCCGTTCTCGCGCTCGAGCAGCCGGCGGAAAACGGTGAGCGCGCGCTCGGCGTCCCAGTCCGCGACGACGGCGCGGTAGTGCCGCCCGATGACCAGGTTCGCTCCCTCGCCCTGGCCGATCTCGTCGCGGATGATCCGTTCGACGACGTCGCCGTACGTCGCGTCGTCGGTGTCGAAGCCGCCCCGGTCGGCCAGCTCGACCGGCACGTCCGGCAGCGCGTCGAGCAGGTCGGTCACCTGCACCTCGTGCTCGGCCTCGACGTCGACCACGACCAGCGGGGTGTCGTCGTCGATCGCCTCGAAGCCCCGCTCGCCGACCTGGCGGAACGGCACCGCGACCAGCCGGTCGGCGAAGCGACCCGGCTCGGGCGGGCCGTCCTCGAGCGGGATGTCCAGCAGCGACGCGACCTCGCTGCGGGTGCCGCCGACCAGCCCGGCGGTCGGGGCGGCCTTGCGCCGGATGACCGCCCACGCGTCGTACCCCTGGATCACCTCGAGGGCGTCGCGGGCGGAGAGGGTGCCGGGCATGACCCGAACCCTAGGCCCCGCCGGCTCAGGACACGGTCGTGAGGAGCTGGGTGGCGCGGGTGAGGACGACGTAGAGGGTGGCCCGCCCCGTGGCCGACTCGGCCTCGATCTCCTCCGGCCGCACCACCACGATGCCGTCGAACTCCAGGCCCTTGGTGTCGAGACCGGTCAGCAGCACCACGCGCTCGTCGAGCCGGTCCGCCCAACCAGGTGGAGACCTCGGCGACACGGGCGGCGGGCACGACGACGCCGACCGTCCCGGCGACCGAGTCGGCGACCGCGGCCACCTCGTCGCGCGTGGCCTCTTCGAGGTTGGTCACGCCGGTCACGACCCTGGGGGGTACGCCGGTGCGGCGCACCGCGGTCGGCAGGTCGGCGTCGAGACCGACCCGCTCGGCGTACGCCGCGGCGTGCTCGTAGATCTCGGCCGAGTTGCGGTAGTTGGTCGACAGGTGGAACTCGTGCTGCTGCTTGCCCTCGAGCGCCGCGGCGCGAGCCGCGCGCGACTCGGCCGGCTCCGGCCAGGACGACTGCGCGGGATCGCCGACGATGGTCCAGGTGGCGGCCCGGCCACGACGGCCGACCATGCGCCACTGCATCGGCGTGAGGTCCTGGGCCTCGTCGACCAGGACGTGGGCGAAGCCGTCGTCCTCGACCCGGTGGGTGGGCGGGGACCAGGCTCGCCCCGACGGTGCGTACTCGCGGTCGGAGGCAGTCGTCAGCTCCTGGAGGTCCGACCCGGCCAGGTGCTCGTCCTCGCGCAGCCACTGCTCGGTCTCCTGGCGTGCCGGGACGTCCCCGAGCAGGTAGCGCAGCTCGTCGACCAGCGCCACGTCCTCCACCGACCAGACGTCACGGGGGTCTCCCTGGCTCCACGACTTGGACAACAGCCGCTGCTCCTCCGACGTCAGGACGCCGTCGGCGACGCGGGCGAGGAACTCGGGGTCGCGCAGCCAGCCGAGCACGTCGGTCGCCGCGAGCGGGGGCCACCAGTTGACCGCGAAGTCGACGAACTCCTGGTTCGAGAGCACGTCGTCCTCGAACGCCTCTCGGCCGCGCTCACGACCGCGCTCGCCGCGCACCTGTTGCCACATCGCGTCGAGCAACGCGGCCGCGACGCGGGGAAGCTGGCGGTTGCGCTGGCCGTGCGACATCAGCTGCCGACGCACCCGCCCGAGCACCCGACCGTCGAGCAGGATCACGTCGTCGCGCCAGAACAGCCGGAACTCGCCACGACTCCCGGGCGCCTGCTGCCGCGCGGCCCGGCGCACCAGCTCGGCCATCCGAGCCGACCCCTTGATGTCGGCGACCTGCGGCTCGTCGCGCCGAGTCGCGCGCAGACCGTCGACGACCTCACCGAGCGAGCGCAGCGCGACGGCGGTCTCACCCAACGACGGCAGCACCCGCTCGATGTAGCGCATGAAGACCCCGCTCGGGCCGACGACGAGCACGCCGCCGCCCTCGTAGCGGCGCCGGTCGCTGAAGAGCAGGAAGGCCGCGCGGTGCAGCGCCACCACGGTCTTGCCGGTGCCGGGGCCGCCCGAGATGGACACGACCCCCTTCGAGGGGGCGCGGATCGCGCGGTCCTGCTCGGCCTGGATGGTCGCCACGATGGAGTGCATGGTGCGGTCACGGGCCCGGGAGAGCTGCGCCATCAGCGCGCCCTCGCCGATGATCGGGAGGTCGGTCTCGACGCTGTCGTCGAGCAGCTCGTCCTCGACACCCGCGACCACCGGGCCCGAGCAGCGCAGCACCCGTCGGCGTACGACGCCCTGCGGCTCGGCCGCGGTCGCCTGGTAGAACACGGCGGCGGCCGGCGCACGCCAGTCGATGAGCAGCGAGTCGCGGTGCTCGTCGCGCAACCCGATCCGGCCGATGTAGCGCGGCGCGGCGTCCAGCTCCTCGCGCAGGTCCAGCCGCCCGAAGACCAGGCCCTCGTGAGCGGCGTCGAGCTGCGCGATCCGCCGCGCGGCCTGGAACACCATGGCGTCACGCTCGACGAGGCCACCCTCGTGGCCGAGCTTGCCGCGTCCGTGGCCCTCCCGGGCCAGGGCCTGCGCCGCCGAGGCGGAGCGCTGGAGCTGGAGGTGCACGCGGTCCACAACGGCCTGCTCGTGCGCAATCTCGCGCTGCGCGAGGTCTTCGGTCACCTGTCGTACCCGTCCCTGAGCCTGATCCGGCAAGTCCTCAAGCCTACAAGGCGTGCCCACCTCCCGCGCGGAAGGTGGACAGTTCAGGAGACGCGTCGATACAGCACCAACGCGGCCCCCACGACGTCCGCCTCGGCACCGCGGATCTCCAGGCCGACATCCTGCCCCGAACCGACGAGGAAGTTTCCGGTGCCGCTCCCGCTGATGCTGGTCGCCCAGAAGTGGCCCGTCGATGAACCGTCGACGGTGATCGTGAACTTCGCCTGCCCCTTGACGGCGACCCAGGTGGAGACCAGGTGCTGCCCACCTTCCGGCACGGTCAGGCGCGGCAATCGGGAGCCACCGCCCACGACCGGGTCCATGGCCCGCCACACCTTGCCGCCGTACTCGATCGTGGAGGGGAAGCGGTGGCCGGCGGCGATCAGCCTCTCGCCGACCGGACGGTAGGCGGCCAGCCCCAGTCGGAGGTTCGGGACCGCCCCGTCGGCGACCGGCTCCCCGTCGCGGGTGGTGACTCGGATGCGCAGTGCGGCGCCCGGCCCCCACTGGCCAGGGGTGCCGACATTCGGGCTGCCGCCCGGGTCGAAACCGGATCCATCGGCACACCCGGGTCCCGAGCTGAAGCCGCCGGGCTCGCCGACCACACTGATCCGGACCTGGTAGCCGCGGGGCGGGAGCTGCTCGCAGAGGTTGCTGAGCCAGAGCGTGCCGCGGTCGGCCTCGACCGGTACCACGAGGTCCGCCTGCCCGAGCTCGCCCACCGCTGCCCCGACCAGGTCGTAGCCGGCGACGTCCTCGCGGAAGATCGAGGTGCCCGAGCCCACCCCTGGCGGAACGCGTGACCCGTCCAGCTCGTAGACAGCCGCCTCCAGCCCACGGTCGCCGGCGACCGTCACCGCACCCGAGGAGTTGGGGGGCACCCAGACGAAGTCCTCGAAGTCGGCCGCGGTGGAGACCCAGGTCTCTTCGCCCGGGAGGGTGACCTCGACCGCCTGGTCGTCACCGGCCGTGGCCCAGCTGATGAGCCGGGGAAGCTCGGACGACTCGAGCTCGATCTCGAGTCGATCACCGCTGGTGCGGTCGGTCTCGCTTCGCTCGTAGGTCCACCCGAGCGACGTGAAGGTCGTCGGTGCGTCGACGGGCGCGGGTGACGTCTCTCCCGACAGCATCGAGACCGCGGCCACGCCAGTGACGACCACCGCAGCTGACGCCGCCACGACGCCGGCCTGACGGCGCCGGACGCGCCCGGCACGGGCACGCACGGCGGTCACGCGGGCGGACGCCGCCGAGTCGGGGACGTCGCCGGCGTGCTGACCAAGGCTGGCGCGAAGGTCCTGGATCGTGTTCATCGGGTCTCTCCCTCCTCGGGAACCGTCAGCGACGGGTCGATCCGCAGTGTGGCCAGCGCCTTGCTGGTCTGGCTCTTGACGGTGCCGACCGCGATCCCGAGGAGGTCGGCGGTCTGGGCCTCGGTGAGGTCCTCGAAGTAGCGGAGCACGATCACGGCGCGCTGGCGGCGGGGCAGCCGGCCCAGGGCGTCCCACAGGTCGCCGGTCTCACCGATCCGCTCGTCGTGCTGCGGCCGGTCCGGCAGCTCCTCGGTGGGCCGCTCGCCGTTCCACTTCCGCCGCCACCACGACGCGTAGGTGTTGACCAGGATCTTGCGGACGTAGGGCTCCGGGGAGCCGTCGACGCGACTCCAGGCGAGGTAGGCCTTCGTGAGTGCGGTCTGCAGGAGGTCCTCGGCGAGGGCGTGGTCGCGGGTCAGCAGGTACGCCGTACGCAGCAGCGACGACGACCGTGCGGCCACGAACTCCTCGAACCCCGGGCTCCCCACGGCCGGCCTCCCCGGAATCGTCATGACGGTCATGCCCCTGACTACCGGGCAGCCCCCGGGGAAGGTTGCCCGCTACTTCTTGCGGTTCAGAAAGGCGGTCATCGCCGCCCGGGCCTCGTCGCTGGCAAACAGTCGCGCGCTGAGGGTCGACATCTCCTCACCGTGGGCGTCGATCCGCGCGACCAGGTCGCGGTTGAGGATCGCCTTGGACTCGCGGAGCCCCTGGGCCGCGCCGGTCGCCAGCGCGGCGCAGACCCGCTCGACCTCGGCGTCGAGACCGTCGGCGGGGACCGCGCGCGTCACCAGCCCGTACGCCGCCGCCTCGGTGCCGCCGAACACCTCGCCGCCCAGCGTCGTCAGCGCCGCCGCCCGCGGATTCATCCGGTGGTGGACGGTCAGGCTGATGATCGCGGCCGCCAGCCCGAGCTTCACCTCGGTGAGGGCGAAGGACGCCTCCTCGGCGACGATCGCGATGTCGCTGGCGGCCACCAGGCCGATGCCGCCGGCTCGGACCGCCCCGAGCACGCAGGTCACCACCGGCTTGGTCATCGTCACCACGAGACGCTGCAGCTCGACGATGCGCCGCGCACCCTCCTCCATGCCCCCCGCAGTGGCCTCGGAGAGATCCGCGCCGGAGCAGAAGACGCGGTCGGCCGAGCGGATCAGCACCACCCGCACCTCGGGGTTCGCCTCGGCCGCCCGCAGGTGGTCGAACAGCTCGGTCACCAGCTGCCGGCTCAAGGCGTTCTTGTTGTGCGGCGAGTCGAGCGTGACCGTCGCCAGCGGTCCGGTCACGTCGTAGTGCACGAGCTCGGACTGGTCGGTGGAGGTCATGGCGCGCATCATGCCGCATGCGCGACGAAGGGTTGAGTCGCCACAGAATCGGGTCGAGTCGCCACAGATTTCGAGAATTTGTGGCGACTCAACCGGAATGTCTGGCGACTCAACCGCTGGGCCCATCCGGAGGGGGTCCGGCTACGAACCCCTGTGCATGCGACACAGACTGCTCTATGCCGGTTTCGGGATCCTCGCTGCGATCGTGGGGATCGCAGCGGGTCACCTCGTCGCCGCGCTGATCAACCCCGCGAGCTCTCCGGTCCTGGCGATCGGCTCGACGGTGATCGACCTGACCCCCACCCCGGTCAAGGAGTGGGCGGTCGCGCAGTTCGGGACCGCCGACAAGCCGATCCTGGTCGGCTCGGTCATGGTCGGGGCGGTCGTGCTCGCTGCTGTCGGCGGCATCCTGGCGCGACGTCGCTTCGCGCTCGGTGCCGGCGTCCTGCTCGTCCTGGTGCTGCTCGCCGGCCTTGCGGCCGTGTTGCGGCCCACGGCCGGCCCCCTGGACGCCGTCCCCGCCCTCGCCACCGCCCTGACGGGTGTGGCCGCACTGTGGTGGCTCACGCGCAGTGCCGACCCCCTCGCTCAGGAGCCCACCACGCAGGACGATGGCGTGGACGCGCCGACGCGACGCGGCGTGCTGATCGCGTCGGGCGCGCTCGCTGTCGCCGCGGCTGCGATGGGTGGGGTCGGCCGCTTCGTCACCTCGCTGCGGGCCAATCCCTCCGACGTGAAGCTCCCGGCCGCCACCGACGCTGCTCCGGCCCTGCCGAAGGGGCTGGACGACAAGATCAAGGGGATCGCGTCCTTCCGGACCCCCAACGAGGACTTCTACCGCATCGACACCCGGCTCAGCCTGCCCACGCTCGGCATCGAGGACTACGAGCTGGTCATCGACGGAGACGTCGAGAAGGAGATCTCGCTCAGCTTCGAGGACCTGATGAACATGGACCTCATCGAGCGCGACATCACTCTCACCTGCGTGTCCAACGATGTCGGTGGCCCGTACGTGGGCGGAGCCCGCTGGCTCGGGGTCAGGCTGACCGACCTGCTCGACCTGGCCGGCGTCGGCGACAAGGCGGACCAGATCCTGTCCACCGACGTCGACGGCATGACCATCAGCACCCCGCTGAAGGTCGCGGCCGACGGGCGCGACGCGATGCTGGCCATCGGCATGAACGGCGAAGCCCTCCCGCGCGAGCACGGCTTCCCGGTCCGGATGGTCGTCCCCGGCCTCTACGGCTACGTCTCGGCGTGCAAGTGGATCACCCGGATGACGCTGACCACCTTCGAGGAGCAGCAGGCCTACTGGACCGAGCGCGACTGGGCGATCGACGCCCCGATCAAGATTGCGAGCCGGATCGACACCCCGAAGTCGTTCGCCGAGATCGATGCGGGTGACACCTTCATCGCCGGCGTCGCCTGGGCGCAGGACCGCGGCATCGGCAAGGTCGAGGTCCAGATCGACGGCAAGGACTGGCAGGAGGTCGAGCTCGGCCCCTCCGGCGGCGTCGACTACTGGCGGCAGTGGTTCATGCCGTGGAAGGCCGACACCGGCCAGCACACGATCGCGGTGCGCGCCACCAGCCAGGAGGGCGAGCTCCAGACCCCCGCCAAGACGATGCCGTTCCCCAACGGCTCCAGCGGCTACCAGTCGATCATCAGCCGGGTCGTGTGACCGCGCCACCAGGCGTGGTGAGCAGACACGTCCGGGCGAAATTGCTCTCGAAATTGCGGCGTCCGACCAATCCGGACCACTCCCGGCCACGAACTCCTGATGTTCCAACCACCAGCGGAAGGTTTCCCGAAATGAAGCGCACGACTGTTCTTCGCACCAGCGGCCTCGCGGTCGCCGCCATCACCCTCTCCGCCGGCCTCGCGGCCTGCGGTAGCGACGAGGAGCCGACGCCCGCCGCGAGCGATTCGTCGGCCACCGAGGAGACGCCCGAGGAGACGCCCGAAGAGGACACCGCAGGCGACGACCCGCAGGCCCAGACCTACGGTGCCGCCTGTGGCGACGTCCCCACCGACGGTGACGGTTCGTTCAACGGCATGGCCACCGCCCCGGTCGCCTCCGCCGCGAGCGCCAACCCGCTGCTCACCACCCTGGTGACCGCCGTGACTGCCGCCGACCTGGTCGAGCCCCTCAACTCCGCCGAGGCGTTGACCGTGTTCGCCCCCGCCAACCCGGCCTTCGACGCGTTCAGCAAGAAGCAGCTGAACGGCCTGCTCAAGGACAAGGAGACCCTCAGCGCCGTCCTGGCTCACCACGTCGTGCCCGAGCAGATCTCCCCCGACCAGCTCGAGGGTGAGTTCGAGACCCTGGCCGGCGACACCCTGGTCATCAACGGTGCCGGCGAGGAGGCCACCATCGACGACGAGAAGGCCACCGTGCTGTGCGGAAACATCCCGACCGCCAACGCCACGGTGTACGTCATCGACACCGTCCTGATGCCCTGACCTTCCCTCTGACCTCAGAAACCGTCAGGATCTGATCGTGGACCATCTCCGCGCCGTACCCTCCGGCGTTCCCTCTTCGGAGGGGACGTCGGAGGCCCAGGCCCTCGCCGACCTGCTCAATCGGTCGTCCCGGGGCGACCAGGCAGCCTTCGCCGACTTCTACGACGCCACCTCGGCACGGGCCTTCGGGCTCGCCGTCCGCGTCGTCCGGGACCCGGCCCAGGCCGAGGAGGTCGCCCAGGAGGCGTTCCTCGAGGTGTGGCGCACCGCGAGCCGGTTCCAGTCGGATCGGGGCAGCGCCATGGGTTGGCTGCTCACCATGGTTCACCGCAAGGCGGTTGACCGGGTGAGGTCCGCGGAGGCCTCCAGCCGCCGGGACACCTCGTACCACCAGGACAGCGGGGCCGTGGACCACGACTCGACGGCCGAGGCCGCCGAGGCGTCGATGGAAGCCCGTCGAGTGCGGGGCGCGCTGGAGGAGCTGACCGCCGTACAGCGGGAGGCCCTCGAGCTGGCGTACTTCGGCGGATACACACATACAGAGGTGGCGACCATGCTCGATCTACCGGTCGGCACCGCCAAGACCCGGATCAGGGACGGCCTGATCCGCATGCGAGACGCGATGGGAGTGACGGCATCATGAGTGACATCCATGCCCTGGTCGGGGCTTATGCAGTCGACGCTCTCGACGATCTCGAGCGCGCGGCCTTCGAGCGACACCTCGCCAACTGTTCCACCTGCCAGACCGAGGTGGCCGGCTTGCGTGAGGCCGCGGGGATGATGGGCGCGACGGTCGCCACCGCTCCGCCGGCCAGCCTGCGGGATCGTGTGCTCGCCGACATCGCCACCGTTCGACCGCTTCCCCCGCCCGTCGACCGGCCCGCCGCCGCGTCCCATCCTGGTGGCCGGACCCGATTTCGCCCGCGTGTTCTGGTTGCTGCGGCAGCCGCGGTGATCGCCCTGGGCGCCGGTGCCGCCGTCGTACAACCCTGGAACGACGAGACGTCCCAGACCCAGCCGACCGCTGCGGACCAGATCCGCGCCGCCTCCGACGCCGAGACCTTCATCCAGACGTTCGACGGCGGCGCCAAGGCCACCGTGATCAGGTCGCGCTCGCTCAACCAGGCCGTGTTCGTCACCGAGAACATGCCCGAAGCTCCGAGGGACTCGGTCTACGAGCTGTGGCTGATCCATGACGACGCCATGGTCCCGGCCGGACTCATGGCGGGCGGTGACCGCGAGATCGTCCTCGAGGGCGACCCCGCCGACGCCAACGGCTTCGGGATCACCATCGAGCCCGACGGCGGATCGGACGAGCCCACCCTGCCGCCCTTCGCCCAGATCGAATTCACGGACGCGTGATGGACGTCGCCCCTCAGCGCCTGGCCGTGATCGGCTCCGGCGTCGCCGGACTCCTGGCCGCCCACGTGGCCGCCAGGTCCGCCGCCGTCACCCTGTACGAGGCCGACGACCGCCTCGGCGGCCATGCCGACACCCACGAGGTCGCGACCGACGGCGGGACCCTCGCGATCGATACCGGCTTCATCGTCCACAACCGGCGCACCTACCCCACCCTGCTGCGGCTGTTCGCCGAGCTCGGCGTGGAGACCCAGCAGTCGGAGATGTCGCTGTCGGTCAGCGACGACGAGACCGGCCTGGAGTGGGCCGGCGCGCTCGGTCGACGCGGCCTGTTCCCCACCGCCGGACACCTGCGACGTCCCGCCTACTTGCGGATGCTCACCGAGATCCTCCGCTTCCACCGCCGCGCCCGGGCGGTGCTCGCCGCCGAGGGCGACGACGCGGACCAGACGCTGCGCGAGTTCCTGGCGCAGGGCCGGTTCTCGGCGTACTTCGAGCGCCACTTCATGGAGCCCGTCGTGGCCGCCGTGTGGTCGACCGATCCCGAGGTGGCGCTGGAGTACCCCGCTCGCTACCTGTTCTCCTTCCTGCAGCACCACGGGATGCTGGCCGTCTTCGGGTCGCCGACGTGGCGCACCGTCACCGGCGGCTCACGCACCTACGTGGAGCGGGTCGCTGCCGGACTTCACGACATCCGCACCGACACCAAGGTCACGTCGGTGTTCGAGACCCCGACCGGAGTCGAGGTCACCGACGGCAACGGCCGCGTGGACACCTACGACGCGTGCGTGATCGCGACCCATCCCGACCAGGCGCTGACGATGCTCGCGGAGCCGACCCCGCTCCAGCGCGAGGTGCTCAGCGCGCTGCCGTACACGCCGAACACCGCGCTGCTGCACACCGACACGTCGTTGCTGCCCCGTGCTGCGAACGCGCGCGCCTCGTGGAACTTCCGTCGGGTCGCCGAGAAGTCCGGTGAGGTCACCGTGACCTACGACCTCACCCGGCTCCAGCGGCTCCCCACCGACATCCACTACCTGGTGACGCTCGGCGGCGACGACCTCGTCGACCCCGACACGGTCATCGCGCGGCGTGACTACGCACACCCGCTCTACACCCCGGAGTCAGTGGCGGCGCAGCGCCGGCTCCCCGAGATCGCCACCGACCGGCTCGCCTTCGCGGGCGCCTACCACGGCTGGGGATTCCACGAGGACGGCGCGCGTTCGGGCGTGGCCGCCGTCGAGCGCCTGGGCCTGACCTGGGAGTCCCCTTCGGTGGTTGAGGTGCGAGGCCGTCCGCGGCCGAGCCTCGAGACCCCCGAGGCCCCCGCGCTCTACCGGACCACGATCACGCACACCCGGCGTACGCCGTTCCGGCGTACCTTCACGAACCGCTCCCACTCCTGGCTGGTCGACCTCGACCGGCTGCCCGACCACGGACACCTGGCGTGGGCGCAGGGCAGCTTCGAGGCCCGTGACCACCTCGGCGAACCGGACCGTTCGATCCGGGAGAACGTCACGGCCTTCCTCGGCGGACACGACATCGCGCTCGATGACGCCGACGGCCGGGGCCGGATCGTGATGGCCGCGATGCCCCGGGCGTTCGGCTACTGCTTCAACCCGATCAGCGTCTTCTGGTGCTTCGGCCCCGACGGCGACCAGCGTGCGGTGGTCGTGGAGGTCCACAACACCTACGGCGACCGGCACGCCTACCTGGTGCACCCCGACGCCCAGGGCCGGGCCCGCACCGACAAGCAGATGTACGTCTCGCCGTTCCACGGCACCGACGGTCACTACGAGCTCGCGGTGCCGGTCCCCGGCGACCGGCTCGACGTGGCCGTCACCCTCGTCACCGACGACGAGTCCGGCGGGCAGACCGCCCGCTTCAGTGCGTCGCTCACCGGCGAGGCCGTCGACCCGAGCCCGTGGCGGGCCGCGCCCGCCGCCCTCCGGAGCTCACTGCTGATCCGGGCGCACGGCGTCTGGCTCTGGCTGCGCAGGCTCCCCATCCGGCCTCGTCCCACCCACCACCAAGAAGGCGTGTCACCCTCATGACTCTCAGCCCCGCTCGTCCGCTGACCTCCAACTGGCCCGGCCTGTTCGAGCTGCCCAGTGGCGCCCGCAACGCCATCGCCTCGCCGATCGCGCGCCGCCTGTTCCGGGCCGCTGCCCAGCGGCTCGACGTGACCGTCGAGATCGAGGCCGGCCCCGGCCGACTCGAGGTGCTGGGCCGTGGCGGTCCGACGATGCGGATCCACCGCCCCGAAGAGTTCTACGCCCGGGTCGGTCGCGACGGCCTGATCGGCTTCGGCGAGGCCTACCTCACCGGCGCCTGGGACACGACCGAGGCAGAGGACCTCGGCGAGTTCCTGACCGTCCTCGCCGCCGAGATCGCGACCCTGATCCCCGAGCGGCTGCAGCGGGCCCGGGCCTTCGTGGTCGCCAAGCGACCCCACCTCCACAAGCCCGACGAGGAGCAGTCGCGCGACCTGATCGCCCACCACTACGACCTGTCGAACGAGCTCTTCCAGCTGTTCCTCGACTCCACCATGAGCTACTCGTCGGGCCTGTTCGAGTCCGACGCACACGGCATGCCGGTCCTGCCGGCCGCTCCTCAGGATGCCGACCTCGAGGAGGCGCAGGGACGCAAGATCGAGCGACTCCTCGACGTGACCGGAGTCGGCGAAGGCACGCGGGTGCTGGAGATCGGCACCGGCTGGGGCGAGCTCGCGCTGCGGGCGGCCCGCCGCGGCGCCCACGTCCACTCGGTCACGCTCTCGACCGAGCAGCTCGACCTGGCCAACCAGCGCGTGGCCGAGGCCGGGCTCTCCGACCGGGTCGAGATCGAGCTCTGCGACTACCGCGCCATCCCGACCGCCCACCCGGGCCGGACCTACGACGCGGTGGTGTCGGTGGAGATGATCGAGGCTGTCGGCGCGGAGTACTGGCCGTCGTACTTCCAGACGATCGACGCCGTGCTCGCTCCCCACGGCAAGGTCGGCATCCAGGCGATCACGATGCCGCACGACCGGATGATCGCGACCCGTGGGCAGTTCACCTGGATCAACAAGTACATCTTCCCCGGTGGGTTCCTGCCCTCGACCGACGTCGTCGAGCAGGTCACCCGCGACCACACCACGCTGCGGGTCCGGGAGCGTCTGGACTTCGGCCAGCACTACGCCGAGACCCTGCGCCAGTGGGACCAGCGGTTCCTCGCCGCCCGCGACCGGGTGATCGAGCTGGGCTTCGACGACGTCTTCCTGCGGATGTGGCACTTCTACCTCGAGTACTCCCGCGCCGGCTTCGCCTCGGGCTACCTGGACGTCAACCAGATCGTCCTGGACCGAGGAGACCATGCATGAGCACCCCGCGCACCGGCGCGACCCTGACCTCGCGGCGGCCGGAGGACGGCGTCGCCCCACGGCTCGCCGAGGCGCTCCGGCCGTTCGTCGGCGGTGACCTCCCGGTCCGGCTGACCGCCTGGGACGGCTCCTCGGCCGGCCCCGTGGACGCACCCCACGTCGAGCTCCGGTCTCCGGAGGCGCTGCGCCGGATGGTGTGGCACCCCGGCGAGCTCGGTGCGGCCCAGGCCTACGTCAGTGGCGAGCTCGAGGTCCACGGGGACCTCAGCGAGGCTCTCACCCATGCCTTCGCCGTTGCCGAGGAGCGCGGGCTCAACGGCACCCGGCCCACTCCGAGGGCGCTCGTCTCCGCGATCCGCGCCGCCGCTGACCTCGGCGTGCTGAGCCTGAAGAACCTGGGCCGCCCGCCGGCCCCGCCGGTGTCGCAGGCCCGGATCCGCGGTCGGCTCCACACCCCGCTGCGTGACCGGCGAGCGATCGCCCACCACTACGACCTCTCCAACGACTTCTACCAGCTGCTGCTGGATCCCGCGATGGCCTACTCCAGCGGCTACTGGACCTCCACCGACCCGGCGTACGGCGTGGCCGAGGCGCAGCGCGACAAGCTCGACCTGGTGTGCACCAAGCTCGGACTCGAGTCCGGCATGGCCATGCTCGACGTCGGCTGCGGCTGGGGCTCGCTGTCCCTCCACGCGGCCGAGCACTTCGGGGCGCAGGTCACCGGCGTCACGATCGCCGCCGAGCAGAAGCGCTTCATCGACGCCCGGATCGCCGAGCGCGGTCTCGGCGACCGGGTCGAGATCCGGCTCCAGGACTACCGCGAGATCCCCGAGCGTGACCACTTCGACGCCGTCGGGTCGCTCGAGATGGGTGAGCACGTCGGCCAGAACAACTACCCGACGTACGCCGAGGTGCTGCGTCGCTCGGTGAAGCCGGGCGGCCGGGTACTGGTCCAGCAGATGTCGCGCAAACAGGGACGCTGGCCCGGTGGCGGTCCGTTCATCGAGAGCTTCATCGCCCCTGACATGCACATGCGGCCGGTCGGCGAGACGGTCGCGCTCCTCGAGCGCGGGGGACTCGAGGTGCGCGACGTGCATGCCCTCCGCGAGCACTACGTCTGGACCGTCCAGGCGTGGCTCGACACCTTCGAGGCGAACCTGTCCCAGCTCATCGAGCTCGTCGGCGAGGAGGTGACCCGGGTGTGGCGGCTCTACCTCGCAGGGGGCATGCTGGCCTTCCGCGACGGACGAATGGGAGTCGACCAGATGCTCTGCGTCAGGCCTGGAGCCGACCACACCTTGCCCCCTGTGCGCACCTGGTGAGCGACGTGCTCGTCGTCCTTGCGGCCTCCCTCGGCACCATCGCGGTGCTGATGACGTTGACCGCGCTGTGGTCGCGTCGCGTCGACAAGGTCGCCGTCGTCGACGTCACCTGGGGTCTGATGTTCGTCGGGGTGGCGCTGGTCTGCTTCCTGCTGGATCGCGACCGGCTGGGCCTGCTGCTGCTCGTGATGACCGCTGTCTGGGGGCTGCGGCTCGCGTCGCACGTGCTGCGCCGTTCCCTCGGCGCCGGCGAGGACCCGCGCTACGCCAAGATGCTCGCCGACGGCGGGTTCGGCCTGGCCGTCCGGAAGGTCTTCCTCGTACAGGGCCTGGTGGCCTTCGTGATCTCGCTGCCGCTCCAGGGGGCGGCCGTCGCGTCGGGGGTGTGGTCGTGGTGGCTGGTCGGGCTCGGGGTCGTCGTGTGGGCCGTCGGCCTCTTCTTCGAGATCGTCGGCGACGCCCAGCTCGCCCGCTACATGGCACAGCCACGGGAGTCGCGCCCACAGGTGATGGACCAGGGGTTGTGGGGCTGGACCCGTCACCCCAACTACTTCGGCGACGCCTGCGTGTGGTGGGGGATCTGGATCGCCGGCGGTCTCGCGTCGGGCTGGCTCACCGGACTGCTGACGGTGATCGCGCCGATCGCGATGACCTACTTCATCCGCAACGTGACCGGGGCCAAGCTCCTCGAGCAGACCATGTCGCAGCGGCCCGGCTGGGATGAGTACGCCGCGCGCGTCCCGCTCTTCGTGCCGCGGCCGCCGCGCGGCTAGTCCGCCGAGATCTGCTCGATCTCGTGGGTGTCGCCGTCGCGTCCGTCGAATCGGACGCTGACGGTCTCGAAGCCCTTGTGCCGCTGGGCCTGGGCATAGAGGGCGTAGGCGCGGCGGTCGGCCTCGGTGAGGTCGACCGAGTCGGTGAACGGGGTGAGGAGTGCGCGCGGCCACAGCCGCCGCGCCAGGACCACGTTGATCTCGATGCCGAGGATCGCGACCAGCGCGGCGAGGAAGATCAGCCCCATCAGCCCCAGGACGAGACCGAAGGTCTGGTTGAGGGCCGTGGTCTCGGCGAGGACCCGGGTGGCGTAGAACGCGCCACCGAGCTGGAGCGCCTGCCAGGCCACCGCGGTGAACACAGCACCGGGCAGGGCACGCTTCCAGGAGTGGTTGCGGGCAGCGGCGAACCGGAAGAGTGAGGTCAGCACCAGGGCCACGATCACGACGGTGCCGAAGAAGATCACCCATCGGATGCTCGCGCGAGCCGCCGGCACGAGCATCTCCGTCGTACTGCCGAGCGCCGAGAACACGGAGAGCCCGACGACCGTCGTCCCGGCCAGGACGAGCAGCAACAGGCTCCGCAGCCTCATCAGCACCGGGTTGGGGCGGCTGTTGCGGGGAACCGACCACGCGGCGTTGATGACGTTCTGCACCGCCTGGCCCAGCCCGAGCGCGCCGTAGATGGCGGCAAGCGAACCGACGACCACGGCGCTCACGGACCCGGTCAGGCCCTCCGGACGGCCCAGCTGCTCTCCGATGATGGGGAACTGGGCCAGCGCGGAGGTGAGGGCGGCATCACGGAGCTCCGGGCGGCCCTGCAGGACGAAGCCGAAGATCGAGGACGCGAGCAGCAGCAGCGGGAAGATCGCGATGAAGGCGTAGTAGGTCACCATCGCGGCCAGGAAGTTGCCGTGGTCGTCGAAGAACTTGTAGATCACCGCGATCGGGACGCCGAGCACGGGACGGCGCCGCTGCACGCGGTCCAGCCGCCCGATGTCCATTCCCCCAGTCTGCCCTGTCCCGTTCTCGGGCCACCCTGGTCACGCCGGACGGTCGACCTGGGCTGCGAGGTGGTGGGGCGCCTGGAGGCAGTAGGAGTCGGTGAGGAGCTCGGCGAGCTCGTCCCAGTCGGTGTCGTCGTCGAGCAGCATCCCGACGACGTTGCCGCCCCAATCGACCTTGAAGTAGGGCGCCCCGAGGTGTTGGAACGCCATCACCTCGTCGACCTCGGCGCGGAAGGTGATGCGGAAGAGCTGGTCCTCGCCCCCGAAGACGTGGGCGATGGTGGCCCCACCGACGCGCCAGCGGGTGCCGACCCAGGCGTTCTCCTGGGTCACGCGTGGGAGCGCGCGCATCACTGCGTCGATCCGCTGCACCAGCTTCTCGGGCACGAGCGGACGCTCGGATCGACGGGCCACGGTCAGACCCTGCCACGAGCCACCGACGGCGGCATCACCGCTCGGGTGTCGACCGGGTGACGGGGCCGGCACCCAGCGCGAGTGCCGCCAGCTCGCGGCGGCTGCGCACCCCGGTCCGACGGAACACCGACTTCAGGTGGTCCTGGACCGTGAGCGGCGAGAGGTGCAAGGACGCCGCCACCTCCGCCGTCGTACGACCGGCGCACACCTCGGCGACCACGCTGCGTTCCCGGGGGGAGAGCGCGAAGGCGCGGCCGACCAGTTCCAGCCGGTCGGCCGCCGTGACCGGCTCCATCGCGACGACGACGTCCTGCCCCGGGCCGAGCCTTGCGGCGCTGACCGTGATCCAGGAGCCGCCGCCGAGGTGGACCCGGCCGCGCGGCTCATGTGCGTCCACTCCCTGCTCGCACGCCACGAGCTGGGCAGCCACGTTGTACGCCGCTGCCGGCACCGGCAGCGCCCCTCCCGCCGGCGGCAGCAACCGGGCCAGCCAGTCCTCGGCCGCGGAGGTCCGGCTGACCACCCTCAGCCCGTCGTCGAGGACCAGCACGACCGGTCCCGATCCTTGCTCGGCCGGCGCCTGCTGCAGCGACCTCGCCTGCTCGCGGCGAAGCGCCTCCGTGACGGCCGGCACGACGGCGTCGACGCGGCGTACGTCCTGGTCGCGGAACGGTTGGTGCGACCAGAGGTCGAGGAACGCCCAGCAACCATGCGCGTCGCGGAACGCGACCGACAGCACATCAGTGACCCCGTGCAGCCTCTGGACCTGCTGCCACACCAAGCTCTCCGCCGCCCGGTCGCCGAGCGTCGCGGCCCCCTCGAGCGCGGTCCAGCGGTTCAGCACGGTGCGGTACTTCGCGCCGATCACCTCGGGCAGGCCGACCCCCCTCGGAACCTCCGCCACCGGATCGACCCCGACCCTCGTGACGGGGTCGGTCAGCACGAAGACGTACCAGTCGAACGGGACGGTACGACGCAGGTGCGCAATCACGCGGGCGCGAAGCTCCCGGCTGTTGCTCACCGTCCGTCCGAGCCGCTCGATCGCGCCCGCATCGTCCGCCGTCACGTCCCGATGGTAGAGCGCCGGCGACTCCTCAGGGATCCCAGAAACAAGGGATGGCGGAGGGCCGTCCGGCGCCGCATGCTGGCGACATGGTCACCTTGCACATCGAGCACTCCATCAGCGACTTCGACACCTGGCGCACCGCCTTCGCCCGCTTCGCCGACCAGCGGCGGCAGGCAGGAGTGTGCGGTCACGTGGTGCGTCGTCCCGTCGACGACCCGCACCACGTCAGCATCGACCTCGACTTCGCCGAGATCGAGGAGGCGGTCGGCTTCGAACGCTTCCTCCGGACCAAGGTCTGGGCCGACCCGGCGAACAGCCCCGCGCTCAGCGGGACGCCGACCACCTCGATCCTGCGGGACGAGACCGTCGAAGATTGACCCGGCCCGTGGCACAGTCGGGCCATGGACGCCGTCGACACCGCGTTCGAGAGCTGGCCGCGCGAGTTGTTCCTACGCGAGGCGGAACGGCGCCGCGCGTCGTACGACGGGCCGCTCGCGATCGGGCGCGGGCAGACCAGCTCGCAGCCGCGAACGGTTGCGGCGATGCTGCGGCTGCTCGACGTCCGACCGGGTCAACGCGTGCTGGACGTGGGTGCCGGGTCCGGCTGGACGACCGCGCTGCTCGCGCACCTGACGGGCCCGACCGGGTCCGTCGCCGGGGTCGAGCTCGAGCCGGACCTGGTCGAGCTCGGGTCGACCCACCTGGCCGCCACGCAGCAGCCCTGGGCGTCGATCTCCCCGGCGACGCCTGGCGTGCTCGGCCGGCCCGAGGATGCGCCGTGGGACCGGATCCTGGTCTCCGCCGAGCCCCGCACGCTGCCGGCCGAGCTGGTCGGCCAGCTCGCGGACGACGGGGTGATGGTGATTCCCGTGGCAGGCACCATGCTGCGGGTCACCCAGCCGGGCGCACTGGTCAGCCGCCACGGCGGCTACCGGTTCGTGCCGCTCCGCTGACCCTTCTCCCGTAGCGCCGCCACCGACGGCGGGACCGGGACCCCGTCACCGAGCCAGGCCGACCGCCGCGGCTCGCCGTACTCGGTGCGGACGGGCAGCACGCCGGTCCACACCCCCTCCTCGAAGAACTCCTCGTCGGTGTCGCCGTCGTTGACCTTGAGGAGCCAGTTGCCGTCGGTGATGTCGAGAGCGAGGGCGACGGTGGCGGAGACCTCCTTGCGGAGCATGCCGCGGACCTCGGCCCTCCTGCCGGGGATCAGGCCGTCGGAGATCAGGTCCAGCGCCTCGACGGCGTCGTCGCCGCTGAGCCTCCGCAGCGGGCCGCGCACGACCGCCGAGCGGTAGTTCGCGGAGTGCTCGAACATCGACGTCGCGAGCACCAGTCCGTCGAGCACGTGCACGGCCAGCACGCCCTCCGCCCCCGCCGCGACCCGCCGCAGCGCACCCGCGCCGGTCGAGCCGTGCAGCAGGATCCTGTCCGCGTCACGAGCGAACAGCATCGGCACCGCCCACGGCCGACCGTCGGTGGTGACGGTCGCCAGCGTGCCCACCAGCACCTCGTCGAGGAGCTGATCAAGGCTGGCGCGGTCGAGGGCGCGCCGCCCTTCCTTCCGGGTCAGGTCGTCGAGCGTCACGCCCACCACCCTCCCACCCTCGGCGGTACTCCACGGGCAAGTGGTTGGGAATGTGGTCGAACCACAGCCACTTGTCCGTGGACTACCGCAGCTCGGTCCAGGACTCAGTAGGACTTGGGCAGCCCCAGCGAGTGCATCGAGACGAAGTTGAGGATCATCTCGCGGGAGACCGGCGCGATCCGTCCGGCGCGGGTGGCGACCAGCAGGCCGGCCATGCCGTACTCCTGGGTGATCCCGTTGCCGCCGTGGGTCTGCACCGCGCGGTCGGCCGCGTCGCAGGCGGCCTCGGCGGCGGCGTACTTGGCCATGTTGGCGGCCTCGCCCGCGGCCAGGTCGTCGCCGGCGTCGAGGAGGGCGGCCGCCTTCTGGGTCATCAGGCGGGCCAGCTCGACCTCGATGTGGGTCTGCGCGAGCGGGTGGGCGATCGCCTGGTGTCCGCCGATCGGGCCCTGGAAGACCTCGCGCTCCTTCGCGTACTGCACCGCCCGGTCGAGGGCGAACCGCGCGATGCCGGTCGAGAACGACGCCGCCATGATCCGCTCCGGGTTGAGGCCCGCGAACAGCTGCACCAGACCGCCGTCCTCGTCCCCGACGACCGCGTCGTTCGACAGCCGGATGTCGTCGAGGAAGACCGTGAACTGGAGCTCGGGGCTGACGATCTCCATCGGGATCGATGTCGCCTCGAAGCCGGGCGCGTCGGTCGGGACCACGAAGAGCACCGGCTTGACCTTGCCCGTCTTCGCGTCTTCGGCCCGTGCCACGACCAGCACGTGGTCGGCCTCGTCCACCCCGGAGATGTAGATCTTGCGGCCGTTGAGCACCCACTCGTCGCCGTCGCGGCGTGCGGTCGTGGTGATGTTGTGGGTGTTGGTGCCGGCGTCGGGCTCGGTGATCGCGAACGCCATGGTCCCGGTCCCGTCGCAGATGCCGGGCAGCCACCGCTGCTTCTGCTCTTCGGTCCCGTAGCGGGAGATCACGGTCCCGCAGATCGCCGGGGACACCACCATCATCAGCAGCGGGCAACCCTGGGCAGCGAGCTCCTCGCAGACCGCGGCGATGTCGCCGATGCCGCCCCCACCGCCGCCGTACTCCTCGGGGATGTTGATGCCGAGATAGCCGTTCTTGCCGATCTCCAGCCACAGCTCGGTGGTCTTCTCCCCCGACCGGGCCTTCTCGGTGAAGTACTCCCGTCCGAACTTCGAGGCCAGCTTGCCGACCTCCCGGCGCAGCGTCTGGCGCTCCTCGGACTCGGTGTACGCGTTCTCCGTCATGCGTCTGCTCCTTCAACCACTGCCAGGACTTCACCGGACGCGACCTGCGTCCCGGGCTGTACGTCGATCTCGGCGACCGTGCCGGCGTGCGGCGCCGTCACGGTGTGCTGCATCTTCATCGCCTCGAGCACCAGCACTGGCTGCCCGGCGGACACGTGGTCCCCGGCCGCCACCGCAACGCTGACGACCGTCCCGGGCATCGGCGCGATCAGGCTGCCGCTGGCGACCGCATCGGCCGGGTCGGTGAACCGCGGGAGTCGACGCAGGCTGGTGTGCCCCCGGCTGCTGTCGACGAAGACGTCATACGGCTCGGTCGT
Organism: uncultured Actinomycetota bacterium; assembly: GCA_963806945.1. Lineage (GTDB taxonomy): Bacteria > Actinomycetota > Actinomycetes > Propionibacteriales > Nocardioidaceae > Nocardioides. The sequence continues at coordinate 231,461 of CAWDZH010000007.1, read as the reverse complement.
CATGACGACCACGTCGTAGGACGTCCGGACGCCGTCGGTCTCGAGCACCACGCGCGACGCAGCGGCCTCGACCACGTCGTGCCCCACGACGGAGTAGCCGTCACGCCCGCCCCACCACTCGACGACGACATCGCCCTCGAACTCGGTGCGCTGCGGCTGACTGGTGACGTTGCGCCAGCCGACCGGGATGCCCTGCTGGACGGTCCGGGCGAGGCGGTCGGTCTCCGCGAGCGCGAGCGCGGCGGCCACGGCGGCCTCCCCGTCGGTGGTCGAGGTGCGAGCGGAGCGAGCCTCGAAACCCCCGGCAGTGGAGAGGAACGCCGTCGTCACCTCGCCGGCGAGGAACTGCTCGTCCCGCAGGATCGCGACCAGCTGGTCGCGGTTGGTGCGGAGGCCGTGGATCCGTGACCGGGACAGCACGCCGGCGAGCTGCCGGGCGGCCGCGGCACGACTCGGCGCATGGCACACCACCTTCGCCAGCATCGCGTCGTAGTGGGTCGACACCTCGCTGCCGGACTCGAAGCCACTGTCGACCCGGATGCCGGGCTCGTGCGGGATCTCGAAGGTCGCCAGCGTCCCGCTCTGCGGCTGGTAGTCGGCGGCCGGGTCCTCGGCGTACAGCCGGACCTCGATCGCGTGGCCGTCCGGCAGGTCGCGTGTGCCTGAGAACGCCCCCTGGGTAGTGCTCAGGCACACGCCGCGGCCCTCGGCGACGGCGAGCTGCAGGGCCACCAGGTCGACGCCGTGGACCAGCTCGGTGACCGGGTGCTCGACCTGGAGCCTCGTGTTCATCTCCAGGAAGAAGTAGCGGCCGGTGCCGGCTTCGTAGAGGAACTCGACCGTGCCCGCGCCGCGGTAGTCGATCGCGGATGCGGCCGCCCGCGCGGACTCGTGCAGCGCGTCTCGCACGTCCACCGGCAGCAGCGGCGCCGGCGACTCCTCGACCACCTTCTGGTGCCGTCGCTGGATCGAGCAGTCGCGCTCGCCCAGCACGAGGACCTCGCCCGCGCCGTCGCCGACGACCTGCACCTCGACGTGGCGGCCCTGCTCGACGTACGGCTCGACGAAGACGGCGCCGTCACCGAAGGCCGAGGCGGCCTCGGCCGACGCCTGCTCGATCTCGGACGCCAGGTCGGCGAGGTCGCGGACGATCCGCATGCCACGACCACCGCCCCCGGCCGATGCCTTGACGATGAGAGGCAGGTCGCCCTCGGTCGGCGCCTCAGGTACGTCGAGCACGGGCACACCGGCCTCGCGCATGATCCGCTTGGCCTCGATCTTCGAGCCCATCGCCTCGATCGACGCGGGGTCCGGGCCGACCCAGGTCAGGCCCGCCGCCTCGACCTCGCGGGCGAACCCGGCGTTCTCGGACAGGAACCCGTAGCCGGGGTGGATCGCGTCGGCACCCGAGCGCTTCGCGGCCTCGAGGACCAGAGCCACGTCGAGATAGGTCTCGGCCGGCGAGGCCCCGGGCAGCCGGACGGCGAGATCGGCCTCGCGGACGTAGGGCAACGCGGCGTCGGCGTCGGAGTGCAGGGCGACGGTCTCGATGCCGAGGGTGCGGCAGGTGCGGAAGATCCGGCTGGCGATCTCGGCGCGGTTGGCGACCAGCAGTCTGGTGATCACGTCGCTCACATCCTGAAGACGCCGAAGCGGTCGGTACCCGCATACGGCTTGTTCTCGATCACGGACAGGCAGATGCCGAGGATGGTGCGGGTGTCGCGCGGGTCGATGACGCCGTCGTCATAGAGCATCCCGGACAGGAAGAACGGCAGCGACTGCTCCTCGACGGAGGCCTCCACCACGTCCTTGATTCCCTGGAAGCCCTCGGCATCGAAGGGCTGGCCCTTGGACTCCGCAGACTGTTGGGCCACGATCTCGAGCACGCCGGCGAGCTGGGCCGGGCCCATCACCGCGGACTTCGCGCTGGGCCAGGTGAACAGGAAGCGGGGGTCGAAGGCGCGGCCGTTCATGCCGTAGTTCCCGGCGCCGTACGACGCCCCCATGATCACGCTGAGGTGTGGCACCGTGGAGTTGCTGATCGCGTTGATCATCATCGCGCCGTGCTTGATGATCCCGCCCTGCTCGTACTCCTTGCCGACCATGTAGCCGGTGGTGTTGTGCAGGAACAGCAGCGGGGTGTCGGTCTGGTTGGCGAGCTGGACGAACTGGGTCGCCTTCTGAGCCTCCTCGCTGAACAGCACACCCTGGGCGTTGGCGAGGATCCCGATCGGGCGACCGTGCAGCCGGGCCCACCCGGTGACCAGGGACGGACCGTAGAGCGGCTTGAACTCGTCGAAGACCTGGCCGTTGGCCCTGTCGCTGTCGGGCGAGACGCCGTCACAGATCCGGGCGATCACCTCACGCGGGTCGAACGGTTCCTTGAGGTCAGTGGGGATCAGGTCGAGCAGGCCGTCGGGGTCGGCGTCCGGCTCGGCAAAGGAAACCGGGGCGGGGGACGCCTTGCGCCAGTTCAGCCGGGCCACGATCCGCCGCCCGATCCGGATCGCGTCACGCTCGTCCTCGGCGAGGTAGTCGGCGAGCCCGGAGGTGCGGGCATGCATCTCGGCGCCGCCCAGCGACTCGTCGTCGGACTCCTCACCGGTCGCCATCTTCACCAGCGGCGGACCCCCCAGGAAGACCTTGGCCTGCCCCTTCACCATCACCGTGTAGTCGCTCATGCCGGGGACGTAGGCGCCGCCGGCGGTCGAGTTGCCGAAGACCAGGGCCACGGTCGGCTGCTTGGCCGCCGAGCTCCGCGTGATGTCACGGAACAGCTTGCCGCCGGGGATGAAGATCTCCTTCTGCGTCGGCAGGTCGGCACCGCCGGACTCCACCAGGGCCACCGTCGGCAGCCCGTTCTCCTCCGCGATCTGGCTGGCGCGGAAGATCTTCTTGACCGTCCACGGGTTGCTCGCGCCACCCTTCACCGTCGGGTCGTTGGCGGTGATCATGCATTCCACGCCCTCGATCACCCCGATGCCGGTGACCACGCTGGCGCCGACGGTGAAGTCGGAGCCCCAGCCCGCCAGTGGCGACAGCTCGAGGAACGCGCTGCCCGGATCGACGAGCAGCTCGATCCGTTCGCGAGGCAGCAGCTTGCCGCGGGCATGGTGGCGATCGACGTACTTCTCGCCGCCGCCGGCGACCGCCTTCGCGTGCTCGGTGTCGAGGACGACGATCTTCTCGAGCATCGCCTCCCGGTTCGTCACGCTTCGACCACGGCCTTCATCCGTTCCAGCGTGGTGCGCATGCCCTTGAGGTTGGTCCGGCCACGCAGGCGTCCGATCGTGGCCCCGTAGGCCCGCATCGGCAGCGAGGGCGCGAACCGGAAGTACTCGCTGACGAGGGTGCCGCCGTCCTTCGGCTCGAGCCGGTAGCCCCAGTTGTTGACCACGTTGTCCTCCGTGCCGACCGAGAACTCGAAGACCCGCTCCGGCTCGAACTCGGTCACCGTGCAGGGGGTCCAGTACGTCGGCCCGACACCGTTGCGCTTGACGTGACCCTTGAACTTCGCGCCGACCGCCGGCCCGTCGAACCCGTGGCGCCACCTGGCCTCGAACGTCTCGGGGGAGAACTCCCCGATCCGGGTGATGTCACTGACCAGGTCCCACACCTCGGGGACGGGCGCGTCCATCCACAGCGACACCTCACCCCGCATCGGGGGGAACAGCTTCCCGGCGACATCGCCGATCACCTTGTTGATCATGGGGAGTACCCCAACAGCCTGGCCGCAAGATCGTTCAACACTTCGCTCGCTCCTCCTCCGATCGGCAGGATCCGGGCGTCGCGGTAGTGCCGCTCGACCTCGGTCCCACGCAGGTATCCGGTGCCGCCGTGCAGTTGCACGGCCCGGTCGCACACGTACGTCGCGCAGTCGGTCGCGGTCTGTTTCGCCAGGCACGCCTCGGCGATCACGTCCTGGCCGGCCACGTGTCGTCGAGCCACCTCATGGGTGTAGGCGCGGGCGACCTCGACCTGCCGCCTCATCTCGACGAGCTGATGGCGCACGACCTGGTTCTTGATCAGCGGCTTGCCGAACGTCTCGCGCTCCCGGCAGTACGCCGCGGTCAGCTCGAGGCTGCGGGCCGCGATGCCGTAACCGTGGACCGCCAGCGCGATCCGCTCGACCACGAACTGCTCGGCGATCTGACCGAAGCCGGTGTTCTCCGCAGCCACCAGGTTGCCGACCGGGACCCGGGCGTCGGCGAAGCCGAGCTCGGCGGTGTCCGAGCAGTGCCAGCCCATCTTGGTCAGCGCCCGGTCGACCGTGAAGCCGGGTGTGCCCTTCTCGACGACCAGCAGGCTCACGCCTCCGTGGCCGTCTCCGCCGGTGCGGACCGCGGTGGTCACGAAGTCGGCCCGGATGCCGCTGGTGATCAAGGTCTTGGTGCCGTTGACGACGTAGTGGTCGTGGTCGCGCCGGGCCGTGGTGCGCAGGTTCGCGACGTCGGAGCCGCCGCCGGGCTCGGTCACGGCCAGGCTGCCGATCAGCTCGCCCGCGAGGGTGGGGCGGACGAAACGGTCGATCAGGTCCGCGTCGCCGCTGGCCGCGATGTGGGGCAGCGCGATGCCGCCGGTGAACAGCGCCGCCATCAGCCCGCTGGAGGCACCCGCCTCGAAGCAGCCCTCCTGCAGGGCCACGCTGTCGAGGAGGTCGCCACCCTCCCCGCCGACCGACTCCGGGAACGAGACGCCCAGCAGCCCCTGCTTCGCGGCTGCCGCATGCAGTTCGCGCGGCACCTCACCCGCCGCCTCCCACGCGTCGAGGTGGGGCACGACCTCGCGGCGTACGAACTCGCGGGCGGTGTGCTTGAGCGCCTCCCGGTCGGAGGTCATGCCAACCGCTCCTCGACGCTGACCATCCGCGACCGCACCCATTCGCCGAGGCCCTTGGCCTGGGGGTCGAACCGGGTGCCCGCGGCCACGCCGTCGCCCAGCAGGCCGTGGATCAGGACATTGACGCCCCCCAGGTTCGGCAGCAGGAAGACCTCGACGTCGAGGTCGACCGCCTCCGGCACCAGCTCGCGCACCCGGGTCGGGGTGATCAGCTTGCACAGCCACGCCACGCGAGCGTCGTACTTGTCGTCGGCCGTCGCACCGTGGGCCACCCAGAGGCCGAGGTTGGCGTCGCCGCCCTTGTCGCCCGAGCGGGCGTGCACGAACGTGCCGAGCGGCAGCCGTCGGGTGAGCGTGTCGGCGGGGTGGGGGTAGGGAGAGGGTCGGGTGCCGGTGACGTCAACCACTGGACGCGGCGCCGTCTCGGGGTCCGCGATCCCCTCCCGGCGGCCGTCGGCGTGGACGACCGTGTGGGTCACCTCCGTCCGGTCGACGTACGCCGCCCGGTAGATGCCGTACGGCGAGGCCGGCCCGGGCGGGGCAGTCATCGTGAACCCGGGGTAGGACGCCAGCGCGAGCTCGACCGCAGCCGCGGTGAACGGCCGCCCGACTGGCTCCGGTGCCGGATCCTTCACGGTGCAGCGCAGCAGCACCGAGGCGGCCTCCTCGGTCGTGGCGTCGAGGGGAGGCTGGCTGACCGGTGACCAGACGACCTCGGCAGGCGTCGGGTCGAGCGCGGCCGTGACCTGGTCGCGGACCCAGCGCGCCTTCTCCTCGACGTCGAGCCCGGTCAGCACGAACTCGACCGTGTTGCGCCACCCTCCGAGCTGGTTGACGCCGACCTTGAGCTGGTCCGGCGGCACCTCTCCTCGTACCCCGGACACCGACACCCGGTCGGGACCGGCGTCCGAGAGCTGGATCGACGCGAGGTCGACGGTCACGTCGGGGCCGACGTAGCGGGTGGACTGGATCTCGTAGACCAGCTGGGCGGTGACCGTGTCGACGGTGACGCCGCCGCCGGTTCCGGCCTGCTTGGTGATGACGCTGCTGCCGTCGGCGGCGATCTCGGCGACCGGGAAGCCGAGTGGGCGCGAGCGGTCCAGGCCGGCGAACCCGGAGAAGTTCCCGCCGGTGGCCTGTGTCCCGCACTCGAGCACATGGCCGGCAACGACCGCGCCCGCCAGCTCGTCGTACTGCTGCGGCGTCCAGCCGTGGTGGGCGACCGCCGGGCCGAGGACCAGCGAGGCGTCGGTGACGCGGCCGGTGACCACGATGTCGGCGCCGCCGGTGAGGGCCGCGGCGATGCCGAAGCCGCCGAGGTAGGCGTTGGCGGTGAGTGCGTCGCCGAAGCCGAGGGCGCGGACGTCGTCGCCCTCGACGTGGGCGATCGTGGGGTCGAGACCGAGCCCGCGCGCCACCTCCCGGAGCCGGTCGGCCAGGCCGGAGGGGTTGAGGCCGCCGGCATTGCTGACGATCCGCACGCCTCGCTCGAGGGCCAGCCCGAGGCAGTTCTCGACCTGACGGACGAACGTGCGGGCATAGCCGAGCGAGGGGTCCTTCATCGTGTCCTTGCCGAGGATCAACATCGTCAGCTCGGCCAGGTAGTCACCCGTGAGGACGTCGAGGTCGCCTCCCTCCAGCATCTCGCGCATCGCCGAGAGCCGGTCGCCGTAGAAGCCGGAGCAGTTGCCGATGACGAGGGGCTCAACCACCGGCGTTCCCCTCTCGCCCGTTGCCCGGGGGTCCCGCGAAGCACTGCGCGATCCCGAGCCAGGCCGTGGCCTCGCGGCCCTGCGCGACCAGCGCGACGTCTCCGCGGTGCGCGCGCTGGGTGACCAGCAGGCAGAAGTCGTACGCCGCGCCGCGCACCGACTGTGCTGCGTCCTCGGGCCCCCACGCCCACAGGTCGCCGCTCGGGGCGGTCAGCTCGATCCGGAACTCGTCGGTCGGCGCATCGAGTCCGTGGACGGAGAAGGCGAAGTCGCGGGTGCGGACGCCGAGGTGGGCGACATGGCGGATCGCGTCGTCGATCGCGGGCTCCGCGCCGAGTGCGCTGTGGACGTCGAGGGAGTGGGCCCAGGTCTCCATGAAGCGGGCCGTCGCCATCGACGTCGCCGACATCGGCGGCCCGAACCAGGGCAGCTTCTCGCCGGCGGGGTGGGCCCGCAACGCCGCGGCGAGCGCCGGGCGCGCGGCGCGCCAGCGCGCGAGCAGGTCGGCCGGGTCGACCGCTCCGCCGGCGAGCGCCGAATCGTCGACGAAGTGCTCGGGGTCGGCCATCGCCGCCAGCACGAGGGTGTCCCACGCCGACTTGTCGGCGGCAGCCGCCAGCGCGGCCTCGTCGGTCCAGGCGAGGTGCGCGACGGAGGTCGCGACGTCCCAGCCGGCTGCCGGGGTCGGCGTACGCCAGCCCTCCTCCGGGAGGTCGGCGACCAGCGCTTCCAGGCGGTCGCCCTCCGTGGTGAGGTCGGCGAGCACCTGTTCCAACGTGGTGTTCATGCCGGCGCTCCCAGCGTGGCGTCGAGGGTGCGGGCCCACTGGTCGAGGATCCGCGCGCGGCGACGGGTGTCGTCGGTGATGGTCGAGGCGAGCCCGAGGCCACGCACCAGGTCGAGGGTCGCCTGCACCAGCTCGCGTACGCCGGGACGCGACTCGTCCGCGCCGAGCGCCTCGACCGTGAGCCGGTGGGTCTCACGGCCGACGCGCTGTTCGAGGGGAGCGACCGAGGCCAGCAGCAGGGGGTCGGTGCGGGCGGCCACCCACAGCTCGAGAGCTGCGGTGAAGACCGGCGAGCTGAAGTGCTCCCCCAGCACCCGCATCACCGCACGGGTGCGGGCACTGCCGCGGGGGACCGCGCCCAGCGCCGCGGCCAGCTCGGCGCCGCGCAGCTCGGTGAGATGCTCCACGGCCGCGACCACCAGGTCGTTCTTGGTCGGGAAGTGGTGGAGCTGGGCACCCCGGGAGACCCCGGCCCGCTCCGAGACCAGCGTCGTCGACGTCCCGGAGAAGCCTCGCTCGACCACCAGCTCGACGGTCGCCTCGAGCAGCCGCAACCGCATCGCGCGGGTGCGGTCCGCCTGGGACGTCCGCGTCGTCGTGGTCACCACCCACCCATCCTCGTACGCGAGAAACAAACAGTCAAGCCTGACTGTTTATCGTGATCCAGGCGGGTAGTCCACGGAGTTCGGGTTGCCCCGGTGGCCCGAGCGCGACCGGAAGGCCGTGGACTATCGCCCATCCGACGACCGGAGCATGGCCTCGGTCTCAGCGTCGGCGTGGTCGATCTCCCGCGACAGCTTCGACGGCCACCAGATGAGCGGGCCCACGTCGTAGGCGAGGGCGGGGACCAGCAGCGACCGGACCACGAGCGCGTCGAGGAGTACGCCGAAGGCGACGATGAAGCCGATCTGCGCCAGGAACAGGATCGGGATGACACCGAGCGCCGCGAACGTCGCCGCGAGGACGACGCCGGCCGAGGTGATCACGCCACCGGTGGCCGAGAGTCCCTTGAGGATGCCGGGGTGGGTGCCTTGCCGCAACGACTCCTCACGCACCCGGGTCATCAAGAAGATCGAGTAGTCGATCCCGAGCGCGACCAGGAACACGAACCCGATCAACGAGGTCGACGGGTCGGAGGCGGGGAAGTCGAAGACGTGCTCGAACACCAACGCGGAGATGCCGAGGGTCGCGCCGAAGGACAGCACGTTGGCGATGATCAGCAGCACCGGCGCCACCACCGCGCGGAGCAACAGCATCAGCACGACCAGGATCACCAGGAGGATCGCCGGGATCACCTTGGCCCGGTCGCTGCCCGTGACGTCGCGGGTGTCCAGGTTGATCGCCGTGGAACCGCCGACGAGGACGTCGGCCGAGACCGCGTCGAGATCGGCCCGCAGGTCGCGCACGGTGTCCGTGGCCGCCTGCGAGTCCGCCGGGTCCGCCAGGGTCGCGAACACCAGCGCCCGACCGTCGACGATCTTCGGTTGCGACGGGTCCTGCTCAGAGGGCAGCGCGAACACCGGCGGCGGGCCCTGCTCGGCCCCCGCGGCGGCGTCGGGCTGCGCGATCCCCGGGTGGGAGGTGACCAGCTCGAGCGTCTGCTGCAGGTCCTGCTCAGGCACGACCAGCTGGGCCGGGGAGGCGTTGTCGGCCTCGAAGTGGGCGTCGATCACTTCCTGCGCGTCGACGGACTCCACCGAGGTGAGGAACAGGTCGGTCTGTTGCACCTGCTCCTCGTTGAGCTGGGTGACGAAGACCGCCGAGAGCGCGAGCGCGGCGAACGTGACGCCCCACACGATCCGAGCACGACCCCGGATCAACCGGGCGAGCCGGCCCCACAGCCCCTGCGTGTCGGTGTGTTCCGAGCCGAAGGCCGGCATGAACGGCCAGAACGCCCGGCGGCCGAGCAGCACCAACCCGGCCGGTAGCAGCGTCAGCGAGCTGAGCATCGCGCCGGCGATCCCGAGCGCGCCCACCGGCCCCAGCCCGCTCAGGGACGCCAGGTCCGAGAGCAGCAGGCACAAGAGCCCCAGGATCACGGTGGCGCCGGAGGCGAGGATCGGCTCGAAGGCGCCCTTGTACGCCGCGCGCATCGCGTCGTACTTCGACTCGTGGTCGCGCAGTTCCTCCCGGAAGCGAGCCACGAGCAGCAGCGAGTAGTCGGTGGCGGCGCCGATCGCGAGGATGAACAGGATCCCCTGCGACTGGCCGTTGAGCGTCAGCACATCGGCCGACGCCAGGCCGTAGATGGCGGCCGAAGCGAGTCCGAGCGCCAGGATCGCCGAGCCGAGCACCACGAAGGGAAGGATCGGGGTGCGATAGACCGCGATCAGGATCACCAGCACCACGACCAACGCGACCATCAGCAGGATCCCGTCGATGGCGCCGAACGCCTCGATGAAGTCGCCGAGGACGCCACCCTGCCCGCCGACCAGCGCAGTCAGCCCGTCGGGCGCACCGTCGAGGACCTCACGCATCTCGGTGACCGAGGCCGTGATGTCCTCACCGTCCGTGGCGGCGACCTGCACCACGACCTGCGCGGCCTCACCGTCATCGGAGACGATCGGCTGGCCGACCCCCTGCACGGCGACGAACTCCACCGACGCCAGGTCCTCGCTCAGCACGGCGATCGTGTCCCGGTCGGCCGACTCCAGCCCGCCAGCCCGCTCGAAGACCACCGTCACCGGAAGTGTCTCCTGCTCCTGGAATCCCACCAGGACGTCGAGTGCCTCGGTCGACTCAGCGCTCTGGGGCAGGAACGCCGCATTGTCGTTCTCCTGCACCTCCGCCAACCGGCCGGCGAACGAGCCCAGCGGGCCCCCCACGAACAGCCACACCAGGACCACCAGCAGCGGCCACACCCACAGACGTCGCGTCTCCCTCGCCATGGGACCAGTGTGGCGGATCAGTCGATCCGCGCCACCAACGGGAGCCGCGACCGGGTGGTCAGCCCGACCACCGCGGCGGTCAGCAGCGGCAGCGCCACCACCAGCGCCCCGATCAGCAGCCAGGGGATGGCCAGGAAGTGGTCGGGCAGGCCGGATCCACCCCCCACGTAGGACATGTCGGTCAGGGGCCGACTCACGGCCACGCCCGGGATGAAGCCCACGGCGGCGCCGAGCACCGCACCGACCGACCCGATCACCAGTGCGTACGACGCCGCGATGGCGCGGCGGGTCCGCGGGGACGCCCCCACGGCCGACAACGTCGCCAGGTCGGGGCGGGCGTCGGAGAGTGAGAGGAAGGTGGCGGTGAGCGTTCCACCCAGCATCAGGACACCGCCGAGTGCCCCCAGCACGAGCAGGATGATCAGCGTCTCGTCGTCGGCCTGGTAGCCGCGTTCCACGTAGAACGTCAGACCCGGGGAGAGCGAGGCGAGCGCCTCCTGCACGTCCTGCTCCTGCACCTCGGAGATCTCGGCGCCCGCGATCAACAACCCCAGGGTCTCGGCTTCGATGCCGACCGCGGCGGCAGCCTCGGCGGACAACACGCCCTGGAAGGACGACTGGAGCGCGCTGACGGTGATCACCGCTGCGGGCAGCGTGGCCCGGGACCGGTCGACAGTGCGTCGGCCGGAGTGCTGCCGGACGACCAGCGTGGCCTCGTCGGCGGCGACACTCTCGTTCACGAACACCACCACCCCACCGGCCGCCATCGCGGCCTCGGCGCGCTCGCGCTCCTCGTCGTCCAGCCCGACCACCACCGGCGGGAGCGCACCGTCGGCACCCGCGACCGGCACGCTCGTGCCCAGCCGGGATCCGTAGGCTGAGAGGAAGTGGCGCTCACCGTCGAGCCTGAACGCCACGTCGGTCCAGCTCCGCCCGTTGTCCGACACGCCTTCCACCGGAGTCACCCGCGCCTCGGGGAGATACCGCTCAGCCACCGCCCGATACGCGTCCCAGTCGCGGTGGGACCCGTCGCTGGACAACGACGCCTGCCCCAGCGGCAGCTCCTGCGCGTAGGTCGCCTCGCTCTCGGCGGCGTCGCTGGCGTTGGCGATACCGAGCGCGACGACTCCGGCCACGGTCGCGGCCACCGCGGCCACCGCCGGCACGGTGCGGGTGCGGTGCCGGGCTGCGTCGCGCACCGCGTACCGCATCGGCAGCGGCAGCACCCGTGCCAGCCGGGCGAGTCCGACGACGACCAGCGGGACCAGCAGGATCATGCCGAGCACCGCGACGATCGCCGCCATCGCGATCCAGTACTCGCCCACTCCCCGTGAACCCGGTCGTGCGCCGTAGGCCGAGAGCGAGATGCCGACGCCGAGCATCAGCACGCCGAGCAGCGGCGAGCGCAGCGAGGGACGGCGGTCACCTCGTCGACCCGCGAGCACCGCGACCACGTCCTGCCGCGAGGCGAGCCAGGCGGGGACCACCGCCGCCAGCAGCGCGGAGAGGAGGCCGAATCCGGCGATGCCGACCAGGTGGAGCCAGGGCACGTCGTACGGGCCGAGGAACGCGTCGCTGAACCGCTGCACGAGCGGCAGGCTGAGCCAGGCCACGAGCAGTCCCAGCCCGACACCGAGCACGGCCCCAGCTGCCCCCAGCACGATCCCGCTCGCGAGCACGACCCGCCGCGCCTGCGGCGGCGTCGCCCCGGTCGCCGCCATCAGCGCCAGCGACCGCTGCATCCGCCGGGCGATGACGGCGAAGGCCGGGCCGGCGAGCAGCACGACCTCGAGCAGCGCCATCACCACCACCAGGGCGATCACGGCGATCAGTGCGTCGTCCGAGCCGCCGTCATGGCCTAGCTCCGGGTCGAGGGCGGACTCGGGCGGCGGGTCGAGCAGCACCGCACGGGACAGCACCAGACCACCGACGTCGTTGACCGCACGCACGTCGTCCCATGTCACGTCGCCGCCCGCATCGACCAGCCAGGTGCGATCGCCACTGGCGCGGAGGTCGAACCCGCCGACCGGGGCGACGGCGATCGGGTAACCGCGATAGCTGGTGTTCTCACCGATGCCCACCACGGTCAGGGTCGGGCCGTTGCGGACCTCGAGGTCGTCGCCGAGCTCGAAACCTCGGGCAGCGAGGGCAGCGTTGACCACCACCTCGTTCAGCTCCTGGGCGACCCGGCCATCGGTGATCCGGTACAGGCCGTCGGTGAGGTCGTCGCTGAGATCGGTCTCGACCATGCTGACGGTTCGCGCGCCCGCCTCGGTGAGCACAGACCGCTCGCCGGTCACCACCTCGACCGCGGTCAGGTCCCGGCCGAGCGCGGCCGCGAAGTCGTCGAGGGACGGCGGTTCCTGCTGTCGGCGGGTGCCCGCCGCCGCTCCAGCCACCGGTGTCCGGGTCGGCTGTCTGCTGCAGACTGGTGATGCCGCTGTGGATCTCGAGCCGGGCGTCCGCGGTGCCGAGCCGGCGTTCGATCGCCTCCGCGCCGGAGACGTCAGCGGTCTGGATGACCACGTCGGCGGCGGTCACCCCGAGCACGGGGAGCGCGATCATCCCGAGCACCAGGGCGCTGCGGCCGCGAGCGCGCACCGCCTCGCGCCGGGCCACCCGCAACGCGGGAGCCCAGCGGCGCCAGGGGTTCACCGGCTCAGCTCGGGCTCGAGGAGTGCGTCGACCGGGCCGGACCCCGACTCGTCGATCACCACGCCGTCGCGCAGGAAGACCACCCGGTCGGCCCAGGCGGCGTGGCGTGCCTCGTGGGTGACGAGCACGCCGGCGGCGCCGGCGTCGCAGCGTGCGCGCAGCAGTCTGAGGATGTCCTCACCGGTCTCGGTGTCGAGGGCACCCGTCGGCTCATCGGCCAGGATCAGCCGTCGGTCGCCGACGATCGCCCGGGCGATCGCGACCCGCTGCTGCTGGCCGCCGGACATCTCGTCGGGGAACCGGTCGGCGAGGTCGGGGATGCCGACCTCGGTCAGCGCCTGCCGGGCCAGCGCGGCGGCGGCGCGGGGCGCGACCGCATCGAGCTCGCGCGGGAGGGCCACGTTCTCGGCGGCCGTGAGCGCCGGGATCAGGTTGAAGTCCTGGAAGACGTAGCCGATGGCGGAGCGTCGCAGTCGGGCCCGAGCCTTCAGGCTCAGTCCGCCCAGGTCGGTCCCCTCGACCTCGACACTGCCGGTCGAGGGGGTGTCGAGGCCCCCGGCCAGGGTCAGCAGGGTCGACTTGCCCGAACCCGAGGGGCCCATCACGGCGACCAGCTCGCCGGCGTACGCCGCGAACGAGATCGACCGCAGCGCGTGCACGAGGGTGGCGTCCTGACCGTGGGTGCGCGACACCTCGGTCATCCGCAGCACCGCGGTCATCGGTCAGCGTCCTGGGTCTCGTCGGACGTCGACACCACGGCGGTTGGGCCCGTCGGTCCCTGCAGGTCGGCGCGGCGGAGTCGGGACTCGCAGTGGTCGAGCCAGCGGATCTCGGCCTCGGCGGCGAAGACCAGGGAGTCCAGCACCAGCCCCCAGGCCAGCTCGGTCGGTTCCGCGGTGTCGCGGGGCGCGTTGCGCTTGAGCCGGGTGTAGTCCTGCAGCGCCGTCATGGTGGCCGAGCGTTGTCGTTGGATCACCGTGCCGACGTCGACGCCCGCCACCGTGACGGCCAGGGCCAACTTGATCGCGAGCTCGTCACGCGGCGGCTGGGTCCGGGACACCGGGGTGGTGAACCACTCCGACACCTCGGCCCGGCCGTGCTCGGTGATCCGGTAGACGACGTGACCCTCGTCGGCCGGCGCGGCGTCCACCACCTGTTCGACGAGGGCATCGCGCTCGAGCCGGGACAGGGTCGTGTAGACCTGCCCCACGTTGAGCGGCCAGGTCGCCCCGGTCCGTTGCTCGAACTCCGCCCGCAGCTGATAGCCGTACATCGGGCCCTGCTCCAGCAGCGCCAACAACGCCTGCTTGACCGACATCGCCGTTCTCCCATCACCGAGCTCGCCGTTCCACGAGTCCCCCGCGACCGTGGATACCCGGTATGTATACCACGTATGCATGCGGTAGTCCACGGGCAACCGGTCGCCGACACGCCGGAGCGAACGACGCCGGGCCCGTGGACTACCGCACCGTGCGGACTACAGCGGGCGGTGGTGGATGTCCTGGCTCATCCGGGTGACGGCGAGGTAGAACTCGAGGGTCATCCGGATCAGGCAGAGGTAGAGCACGATCGCGATCGGACCGAAAATCAGCACCGCCACGCCCGCACCGGCGCTCTGCGCGAACGAGGTCGCCAGGAAGATCAGCCAGGCGATGCCGAGCCCCACGATGGCCAGGATGTAGACGACCTTGACGATCATCGGCGTCACGAAGTGCTCGAAGGAGAAGTCGAAGAGGGCCCCGAAGAATCCCTTGGTCGACGACGCACCGGGAGGCCCTCCCGGCGAGAGCGGGCCGGACTGGCCGTAGGGGTCGCTGGGCGGAGGCGTGCCGTAGCTCATGAGTACTCCCGTGTTCGGGGCCTCGGCGGTCCCGAGACCCGGCAGCCCGCAATCTAGGGCACCCGACGGTCCCGGCGCTCGCGTTCGATCTCGGTCCGGTAGGACATCGAGTCGACCTGGATGGTGTGGCGCTTCGAGGCGACGTAGCGACGGCGTACCGCTTCGTCGTACGACGCGATCTGGCCGTGCATCTGATCCACCGACGGCAGCGTGGCGGTCCCGGAGACGAGGTCGGCCACCCAGTGGGCCTGCGTCTCCGACAGCGGCATCACCGCGCCCAGCGGCTGGATCAGCCCGATGAAGTAGAGACCCGGGTGGCGGGGATCGACGACGCGTCGATAGAGGTCGACCCGGTTCTCGTCCGGCGCCACGACCTGCTCGCCGAGGAACGGGAAGCTGATCTTGTAGCCGGTGCAGTAGACGACGACGTCGGCCTCGACCGAGCGGCCGTCGGTGAAGCAGACCCGCGAGCCCTCGAACCGGTCGATCGAGGGCATCACGGTCAGGTCGCCGTGACCGAGCCGGGTCAACAGGTCGTCGCTCACCGTGGGGTGAGCCTCGAGGATGGAGTGGTCCGGCGCGGGCAGGCCGTAGTCGGTGACCTTGCCCACCGAGAGCCGCAGCAGGGTGCGCATGCCGAGCTGCTGCACCTTCAGCGGAGTGCGGGCGATCGCGGAGTCGGTGAGGTGGTCGGTCGGCACCCCGAAGATGTACTTCGGGATGACGTGGGCACCGCGGCGCATCGCGAGATAGGTCTCGGCCGCGACCCGCGACGACTCCACCGCGATGTCCGCCGCGGAGTTGCCGATCCCCAGCACCACCACGCGCTTGCCCTCCAAGACGTCGGGGGTGCGGTAGTAGTGCGCGTGGATCTGCTCCCCGGGGAACGTCTCGCTGCCCGGGAAGCCGGGCTCGGGCCAGCGCGGGTCCCAGTGGTGGCCGTTGGCGACCACGACGTGCTCGTAGTGGCGCACCTCCGGCTCCCGGCCCCGGTCGCGGGAACGGGTGGTCACCTCGTAGCCGCCGCCCGGCTCCGGGACCACCCGGGTCACCTCGGTCCGGAAGGTGATCTGCTCACGCAGGCCGAAGTGGTCGACGTACGCGTCGAAGTACGCCGCGACCTGCCAGTGGCTCGGATAGTCGGGATAGCTGTCCGGCATGGGGAACGCGGCGTACTGCATCGCCTCCCGCGAGGTGTTGATGTGGAGTGAGCGGTAGGCCGAGCTGACCCCGTTGTCGTTGTCGTAGCGCCAGTTACCCCCGATGTCGGAGCCCATCTCGAAGCAGTCGAACTCCAGGCCGCGCTCGGCGAGGACCTGGGCCGCGGTGATTCCGGACGCGCCGGCACCGATGATGCAGACCGAGGGGTCAGGTCGGGCGGCAGCGGGGCACATGGGAGCGGAGCCTACGGAAGGCCCGCTCGCCGGGGAAGGGTGCGCCCGGTCAGGCGTTCTGCCAGAGCCCGATGAGGTTGCCCTCCGGGTCCGTGAAGTATGCCGCCCAGCCCATCTCGCCGACCTGCATCTTCTCGACGGCCTGAGTGCCGCCGTGCCCGGCAACCTCCGCCATCGCCGCGTCGATGTCCTCGACATCGATGACGATGTTGGAACCCTGACCAGGCATCTGCCGTTTCATCATTCCGCCACCGATGTAGCCCGGCTCGGTCGGGCCCTGGTCGCCCGTGGGTCCGGTCGACACCATGGCGTAGTCCATCTCCGGCATCTCCTGCATCTGCCAGCCGAAGACGTCCTGGTAGAAGGCCCGAGCCCGGCCCCCGTCGTCGAAGGGGATCTCGAAGTGCACCACTCGTCCGCTCATCCTTCGACGGTACGCCAGACTCGCACTCATGACGAGAGGCTACGAACGAACGACGATCCTGATCACCGGCGCCTCCTCCGGGCTCGGCGCCGAGATGGCCCGCCAGTTCGCCGACCGCGGCTACGACCTGGGGCTCTGCGCCCGGCGTACCGAACGCCTCGACCAGCTGCGGGCGGAGATCCTGGCCGTGCACCCCGAGCGCACGATCGAGGTTCGCGCGCTCGACGTGAACGACCACGACGCGGTCTTCAAGGTCTTCCGCGACCTGGCTGCAGCACTCGGACGGCTCGACCGGATCGTCATCAACGCCGGCGTGGGGAAGGGGGCACCACTCGGCACCGGAGGCTTCGACGCCAACCGCGAGACCGCGATGACCAACTTCGTGGCTGCCCTCGCGCAGACCGAGGCGGCGATGGAGGTCTTCCGGGACCAGCAGGGCGGCCACCTGGTGATGGTGTCGTCGATGTCGGCGATGCGGGGGCTCCCCAAGGCGATGGCGACGTACGCCGCCACCAAGGCCGGCGCCGCGCACCTGGTGGAGGGGCTGCGCACCGAGTTCTACGGGAAGTCCGGATACGACTTCACCGTGCTCTATCCCGGCTACATCGCCTCGGAGATGAACGACGGCGTCGAGGCCGCCGAGAACAAGCTGATGGTCTCCACCGAGAAGGGCGTCGCCGCGATGGTGTCGGCGATCGAGAAGAAGCGGGCCTCCGCCTGTGTTCCACCACTCCCCTGGGCACCACTGTCCGTGGTCATGAAGCACGCCCCGCTGCCGGTCTTCCGCCGGATGATCTGAGCCGGCTCCTCAGCGGTAGGTCAGCAGGTCGCCCGGCAGGTGCCGGTGCTCGTTGAAGGAGACCAGCGTCAGGCCGCGGCGGCCGGCGACGACGGTGGAGACCGACGCGTTGATGACCACGGGCGCAAGCCGGCCGTACGTCGCGAGGTCGCCGTGGAGCAGGTCGGTGACGACCGCGGAGATCGGGCCGCCCGAGGTGACCACCACCGCGGTGCGGGCCCCGGCGAGGTCGGCAAGCCCGGCGGCCACCCGCTCCCGGAACACCGGGAAGGACTCGGCGTACTCGCCGTCGTGGTCGCCGGAGGTCCAGCGCGTGGTGGCGGCCTCGAACCAGGCCTGGAACTGCTGCCGGTCCGGCTCGCCGTCGAAGTCCTGGGGTTGCGCAGCGAGAACGGCGACGTGGTCCATCTCGTTCCAGCGCTCGTCGAGCCGGGGCACGGCGCCCCAGCCGGCTGCGGTCGCTGCGATCTCCGCCGTACGCCGCTGCCGCTGCATGCTGCCGTGCACGACCACGTCGGGGGTCAGCTCGGCCAGCGACCGACCGACGGCCTCGGCCTGCTTCTCACCCTGGGGGGACAGCACGTCGTAGTCGGCCGCACCCCAGGACGCCTGGCCGTGACGCACCAGCAGGATCCGACCCCTCACGAGCCCGCGCCGCTGACCAGCGCACGCGTGCGCTGCTCGAGGTAGCCGACCGCCGGCCCGAAGACCGCGTAGGCCTCGTTGGTGGTCTGTCGGTGGTAGTAGCGGTACCAGATCTGCTGCGCGATGACGGCCAGCCGGAACAGCCCGAAGGCCTCGTAGAAGCGCCACTGCCCGGCCGAGACGGAGAAGCCCATCCGCTCGCAGTAGTGCTCGACGATCTGCTGCCGGCTCCACATGCCGGGCGCGTTCGACGGCTGCCGGCGAAACTGGCGGAAGAACTCGTCGTCGTCGTCCTGCACCCAGTAGGCCATCGAGCCGCCGAGATCCATCAGGGGGTCACCCAGGGTGGCCATCTCCCAGTCGAGGACGGCGGTGACGCGCGGCGGATCGGTCGGGGTGAGCACGAGGTTGTCGAACCGGAAGTCGTTGTGGATCAGGCAGCTGCCGACGTCGGCGGGTTGCTCCGCGAGGATCCACGCCGTGATGTCGGACCAGTCGCCCATGTCGTCGGTGCGGGCGTCGGCGAGCCGTCGGGTCCAGCCGGCGACCTGCCGTCCGACGTACCCCTCGCCCTTGCCGAGGCTGTCGAGCCCTGCGGCCTCCGGGTCGACGGAGTGCAGCTGGACCAGCACGTCCCACACGTTGCCGCACAGCGTCGAGGTCTGCTGCTCGTCGAGGTCGAGACCGAGCTCACGACGCGGGATGACACCCTCGGCGCGGGTCATCACGTAGAACGGCAGCCCGATCACGGACTCGTCCTCACAGTGGGCGACCATCTCCGGCACCAGCGAGAAGACCGGTGCCAGCGCCGACTGGATCCGGAACTCTCGCCCCATGTCATGTGCGCCGGCCGCCTTCACGCCGCTGGGCGGTCGCCGCAGGATCAGGTCGACGTCGGGCCAGGCCAGGAGATAGGTCAGGTTGGACGCCCCGCCGGGGAACTGGCGGACGTCGGGCGTCCCGGCCAGCCGGTCGCGCCACGCGGCGGACGCGTTCGCCCGCAGCCATTCCGCGACCTTGGCGACGTCGAAGGCGTCCTCGGCACGGACCGGCGTGCTCTCGTCGCGGGTGTCGGTCACAGCTCCTCCAGCCGCGCCGCCTGGCGGCGCATCTGGGCGTCGTACGCCGCCCGGTCGGTCAGCTTCAGCTGGTGGGCGGCCCGCGCCGCCTCGTCGGGGAGGATCAGCTCGTCGCCCCGCTCGATCCCGGCCACCACCTCGGCCGCGATCTCCTCGGGCCCCAGCGGGGCGCTCGCCACGAGCTGGGCGATCACCGCGCCGAGCGCCGCGTCCTCACCCCGCATCCTGTCGATCAGCCCGGTCCGGAAGTAGGACGGGCAGACCGCACTGGCGCGCACCCCGTACGACGCCAGCTCGTGGCCGGTCGTCTCGGTGAGCGCGACGACCGCCGCCTTGACCGCGTTGTAGCTGGCCATCCCCGCCGGATGGACGAGCCCGGCCAGCGAGGCGATGTTCACGATGTGGCCGGAACGCTGGGCCTTGAACCCGGGCACGAAGGTGGCGGTGCCACGGACCGCACCGAACAGGTTGATCTCGGTGATCCACCGCCACTCGTCGAGGGTGGCGACGTCGAGCCGGCCACCTCCCGCGACCCCGGCGTTGTTGACGAGCAGGTCGAGGCCACCCCAGGTCTGCTCGACGTGGCGACGGGCCGCGGCCCAGTCGTCGTCGCTGGTGACGTCGAGGGTCAGGTCGACACCGTCGCCCTCGACAGTCGGTCGCCAGCACCTCGTCGCCCCGTGCGCCCGGAACGCGGCCGTCAGCGCCGCCCCGAGCCCGCGCGCGGCCCCGGTCACCAGCACCCTCCGCGGCGGCGTGTGCCTGAGAACGCCCTCTGGGTCGTTCTCAGGCACACGCGGCGTCATGAGTACCGTCCGAGCTCGAGCCGGGCGATCAGGCCGCGGTGGACCTCGTCGGGGCCGTCGGCCAGCCGCAGCGCGCGGGAGTTGACCCACGACATGGCCAGCGGGAAGTCGTCGGACAGCCCGGCCCCGCCGTGGAGCTGCATCGCCATGTCGATGACCGACAGCGCCATGTTCGGCACCACGACCTTGATCTGCGACACCTCGGAGAGCGCGTTCATCGGGCCGCCGACATCGAGCTTCCACGCGGCGTGCAGCACCAGCAGCCGCGCCTGCTCGATCGCGATCCGGGCGTCGGCGATCCGCTCCCGGTTGCCGCCGAGGTCGACCAGCCGCTTGCCGAAGGCCTGGCGCTCGGTGCCGCGCCGGCAGCCGAGCTCGAGGGCGGCCTCGGCCGCACCGATCAGCCGCATGCAGTGATGGATCCGACCCGGTCCCAGTCGACCCTGCGCGATCGAGAACGCCTCCCCCGGCCCGGACAGGATGTGGGTGACCGGCACCCGGACGTCGGTGAACGAGACCTCGCCGTGGCCGAGCGGCTCGTCGGCGTACCCCATGGTGGTGAGCAGCCGCTCGATCTTCACCCCCGGGGTGTCGCGCGGGACGAGCACCATCGTGTGGCGGTGGTGACGGTCGGCGTCGGGGTCGGTGAGCCCCATGAAGACGAAGATCGTGCAGTCGGGGTGGCCGACGCCGGTGGACCACCACTTCCGGCCGTTGATGACCACGTCGTCACCGTCGACCACCGCCGTCGCCGTCATGTTCGTGGCGTCGGAGCTCGCGACGCCCGGCTCGGTCATCGTGAACGCCGAGCGGATCCGGCCGTCGAGCAGCGGGTCGAGCCAGGTGTCCCGCTGCTGCTGGGTGCCGTAACGCAGCAGCACCTCCATGTTGCCGGTGTCGGGGGCGTTGCAGTTGAAGATGATCGGCGCGATCGCCGACCGCCCCATCAGTTCGGCCAGCGGCGCGTAGTCGACGTTGCTCAGGCCCTCGCCACCGTCGGTGCCGTAGCGGGCGGCGTACTCCCCCGCGTGCTCCCGCGGCAGGAAGAGGTTCCACAGCCCCTGCTCACGGGCCTTGGCCTTCAGCTCCTCGAGGACCGGCAGCGGCGTCCACTGGGTGCCGGCGAGCCGCGCCGCAGCGAGGTCGTGGTGGTAACCCTCCTCGATCGGGTCGACGTGGTCGGCCATGAAGGCCGCGACACGTTCGCGCAGATCGGCGGCGCGCGGAGTCGGGGAGAAGTCCATGCGTCGACCCTAGACTTCCGGCGTGCGGCTGCTCGTGTCCTCCCTGCTGATCGGCGCCCTCCTGTCCGGCTGCTCGGGGTCCGGCAGCGAGCCGGTAGCCGACCCGACCGTCGACGAGCGGGCGCTGACCGAGGGCCTCTCCGCGATGTACGCCGGGGACAACCCGGACCCCGACGACGTGACCGAGGGAGACTGCTTCGCCGAGGAGCTGATGGCCACCAGCTCGGCGGAGGAGCTGCGCGCGGGCGGGCTGGTCGACGACTCCTACGCCGTGGTCACCGCGATCCCGGCGCTCGAGGAGGGGCTGGCCGGCACCGTCGCGGACGCGCAGCTCGCGTGCACCGACTTCATCGAGGACTCCACCGCGGCCCAGGTCTCCATCACCAAGGGCCGACTCGACCCCGGTGTGTACGCCGAGTGCCTGGCCGCCGAGCTCGACCGGGACCAGCTCCGTGCCAGCGTGGTCGCCTCTCTCATGGGCGACTGGGAGGACCCGGCGCTGGTCCGGCTCAGTGAGGCCCAGACGACCTGCGCCGACCAGTGATGCGACCTCCGCCGCCAAGGCGATAGTCCACGGGCAACCGGCTGTCGAAACGCCGTCGCCGACGACCACTTCTCCGTGGACTACCGAGAAAAGACCCTCCCCGAGCGAGGTCAGGCGGAGACGGTGGCGACGACCCGGCTCCGGGTGCCCGGGTCGATCCAGCGATGCCGGCTGCGCATCAGCCGCAGGCCCGACCACGCCAGGCAGGGCAGCGCGACCAGCAGCGGGAGGGTGGGATCGGAGAGTCGCGAGAGCCCTGAGAAGAGCAACCCGGTCAGTGTGGTCGTGAGAGCCAACCGGGCCGAGTAGCCGACCATCACGATGGGTGGTGCGGGCGTGGCTCGGGCACTGCGGAGGTCCACGGAGAACGGACGCTGATCGGACCAGCGCATCGAGGCGCCCACGACCTGCAGCGTCACCACCACCAGGGTGCACGTGATCGCGGCCAGCTCGGAAGCGGTGGGGACGCCGGCCCGGAGCGAGGCGAGCACGATCGTGACCAGGGCGGCGAGGCTCAGGAACTCGGCCAGCACCAGGGCCCGGGCATCGAAGACCACGCCCGGTCGGACCGGCAGGTTCTCCCGCCAGAGCATGCCTCGGCCGTCGAGGCACCAGGCGTTGACGCCGAAGAGCAGCGCGCCACCGGAGACCACCAGCCCGGGGAGGATCGTGACCGATTCCCAGGGGAGGTTGCCGAGCAGCGCCACCAGGCCGGGGCCGACGGCGAGCACCGTGATGCCACGCCGCATCGGGACCGCACGCCACACGGAGGCACGATCGATGCGGGCGAGCGCGGTGAGGTCGGAGAACGGCATCGCTCGCGGCGTCCGGGTGTCCGCCTCGACCCGGAGCTCGTCATGCGGGAGGCGACGCGCGGCCAGCTGCGCCGGGACCGCCCCCACCACCACGGCGACGACGAGGACGACCACCTCGAGGAGGACGACCTGGGCCCAGTCCCAGCCCCAGCCGCCGATCGCCCCGACCACGATCTGGCGGGTGGGGATGCTGTCGAGGACCGCGGTGAGGTGCCCGGACAGCTGCACCCAGAAGGCACCGACGGCGAGCATCCCGAGGACGATCCTCATCACGCCCACGCCGTGGCGGCGGCGTCGGACCGCCTCGACGGACCAACCGATCACCTGCGCGACGGCGGTCGCGAGGGCCATCCACAGCAGCATCGCGGGGAGCGCCGTGGCCAGCCGGTTCGGCCCCACGACGTACGACGTGACGCCGAGCAGCACCCAGGCCTGGATCAGCCACGAGATGTTGAGGGGCGCGAGCAGCAGCGCACCGAGATGATCGGTGGTGGGACTGATCGGGAAGGCGACGCCCTTCTCGCGCGACACCAGCTCGCGCCCGCCCCCGGAGGCGATGGCGGAGACGGCCGAGAGCAGCAGGATGCCGGCCATCGCGGTCGGCAGCAGCACACCCAGCTCGAGGCGTCGCTCGTCGTCGGTGGCGGTGAAGGCCGGGATCACCGAGGCGCCGGCGGTCACGCCCACCATCAGCGCGATCGCCCACCAGAACGAGGTGCGGCGACGGACTGCGGCCGAACGGAAGCGCAGCAGGTGCGCGACGTCGCGGACGGGGCGCCACCAGGCCGGCTCCCGCGAGGCGCCGGCCGGGACGTCAGTCGAGGAGAGCGCGGTAGGCACGCGCCCCCTCCTCTCCGACCATGTCCTGGGAGGAGAGCGTGGCGACCCGGGAACCGCCGCGCAGCACCAGCACGTCACCACAGGCCTCGATGGCGAGCTCACGCAGGTGGGTCGAGACCAGCACGCAGGCTCCGCGGGCGCGGGCGTCGGCGATGACCTCGAGCGTCGCCTCGACCCCGATCGGGTCCACGCCGTCGAAGGGTTCATCGAGCAGGAGTACGTCGGGCTCGTGGAGGGCGGCCAGGGCGACGGAGAGGCGGCGCCCCATGCCGTGGGAGAACCCACCGGTGACCCGGTGGGCGGCGTCTCCGAGCTCGAACCGCTCCAGCAGGTCGCGGGCGCGCTCCTCCCACCCCGTCAGCCGACGCAGCCGGGCCGCGAGCTGGAGATGCTCCCAGGCGGTCGCGCGGGCGATCAGGCCGCCGACGTCCGGGCAGTAGCCGCTGGCTCGCTTCACCGCGAGCGGGTGGGCGCGCACGTCGAAGCCGGCAACGACGGCACTGCCGGCGGTCGGCGGCACGAGTCCCGCGAGCACCCGCATGGTGGTGGACTTGCCGGCACCGTTGCGTCCGAGCAGGGCGGTCGCCTGGCCGGCGTAGGCGGCGAGGTCGACCCCGGCCACAGCCTCGACGTCACCGAAGCGGACGTGGAGGCTGCGCACGTCGACGGCGCGGGGAAGGTCGGTCACCGCGCCATTGTTCCCCGAAAATCAGCGGCGTGTGCCTGAGACCGAGGTATTGGTAGGTCTCAGGCACACGCCGCGCCGGTTCGGGGTCAGGCCGGGAAGGACTCACCCTTCGCGACCAGGTCACGCAGGTACGCCGAAGGACGGAACCGCTCCCCGTAGGCGTCGGCCAGCTCGTCGGCCCGTTCACAGAACGCGGCGAGCCCGATCGGGGCGTCGGTGTCGTTCGGGTCCTGGTAGCCGGTCATGAACTGGGCGGCACCGCCGGTGTTGGGCGGGAAACCGATCCCCATGATCGAGCCGATGTTCGCCGCGGCCGCCGAGGTGATGACCCCCTCGTCGAAGCACTTGGCGGTCTCGAGCGCCTCCGAGAAGAGCATCCGGTCCTTGACGTCCTGCAGCGGGATCTGGTCCTCGGCCACCGGGAACGTCTCGGCCAGACCGGCCCAGAGCCCCTGCCGCTTCCCGGTCTCGTCGTACTCGAAGAAGCCGGCGCCCTTGAGTCGCGAGGGCCGGCCGAGCTCGATCATCTTGGCGACCACGGCCGCGCCGGGGTGCTCGTCGTGGTCGAGTCCGTCGCGCTCGGCGGCCTCGCGGGTGGCCTTGCCGATCTTGGCCATCAGCTCCATGTTGAGCTCGTCGGAGAGCTGGAGCGTGCCGACCGGGTAGCCGGCCTGGGTCGCGGCGCGCTCGAGGCTGACCGGGTGCACGCCCTCGGCCAGCATCGCCAGGCCCTCGTTGACCATGAATCCGATGACCCGTGAGGTGTAGAAGCCGCGGCTGTCGTTGACCACGATCGGCGTCTTCTTGATCTGCTGCACCACGTCGTAGGCCCTGGCCAGCGCGACGTCGGAGGACTCCGCGCCACGGATGATCTCGACCAGCGGCATCTTGTCGACGGGGCTGAAGAAGTGGAGCCCGATGAAGTCCTGCGGACGGTCCACTCCCGTGGCGAGCTCGGTGATCGGCAGGGTCGAGGTGTTGGAGCACAGCAACGCGTCGTCGTTGACGTACGGCGCGATCTCGGCGAACACCTGGTGCTTGAGCGAGGGATCCTCGAAGACCGCCTCGATGACCAGGTCGCAGCCGGCGAGGTCCGCCGGGTCGGCCGTCGGGTGGATCCGGTCGAGCAGCTCCTGACTCTTCTCGGCGGTGAGCTTGCCGCGCTCGACGGCCTTGGCGTTGATCTTCTCGGAGTAGGCCTTGCCCTTCTCGGCGCTCTCGGCCGCGACGTCCTTGAGGACGACCTGCATGCCGGCGCGGGCACAGGAATAGGCGATGCCCGCGCCCATCATCCCGGCGCCGAGGACGCCGACCTTGGTGGCCTTCCAGGGCTCGATGCCCTGGGGGCGCAGCGACCCGGCATTGATCGCCTGCAGGTCGAAGAAGAACGCCTGGATCATGTTCTTGCTGTTCTGGTTGACGATCAGGCTCGTCAGGTAGCGCGACTCGATCCGGCTGGCGGTGTCGAAGTCGGTGCTCGCACCTTCGACGGCGGCCGCCAGGATCGCCTTCTGCGCGGGGTAGTCGGCCCCCTTGAGCTGCTTGCGCAGCAGCGCCGGGAAGGCCGGCAGGAACGCGGCCAGCGCCGGTGACGTCGGCTTGCCTCCGGGCATCTTGTAGCCGGGGGCGTCCCAGGGGTTCTGGGCACTCTCGGAGTTGGCCTTGATCCAGGCCTTCGCGGCCGGGACCAGCTCCTCACGGGTGGCGACCAGCTCGTCGACCAGGCCCTTGTCCCGGGCTGCCTGTGGCGCGAACTGAGGGCCCTGGAGCAGCACGTCCATCAGCGCCGACTGCAGCCCGAGCATCCGCACCGTGCGCGTGACGCCGCCGCCGCCAGGGAGCAGGCCCAGCGTCGCCTCGGGGAGACCGATCTTCACCGACCGGTCGTCGACGGCGATCCGGTGGTTCGTGGCGAGCGCGATCTCGAGGCCACCACCGAGCGCGGCGCCGTTGATCGCCGCCACCACCGGGCGCGGGAAGGTCTCGAGCCGACGCAGGGTCGCCTTCATCGCCTCGACCTCGGCGAAGATCCGGGGCGCGTCGTCCTTCGTGGCCTGGCTCATCAGCGTGAGGTTGCCCCCGGCGAAGAAGGTCTTCTTCGCACTCGCGACGACCACACCGGTCACCTGCTCCTGCTCGTCATGGAGCCGCCCCACCGCTGCGTCCATCGAGCGCTGGTAGAGGTCGTTCATGGTGTTGGCGCTGGCGGTGGGGTCGTCCATCGTCAGGGTGACGATGCCGTCCTCGTCGCGCTCGTAGTGGACGGCGGTCTGCTGATCGGTGCTGCTGGTCATCGGGATTCCTTAGTCAGAAGTGGTGCTGGGCACTGTCACGGATGCCCGCGAATCAGACGAGCTCGACCACGGTCGCGACCCCCATACCGCCGCCGACGCAGAGCGTGGCGAGGCCGCGGCGCAGGTCGCGGCGCTGGAGCTCGTCGATCAGGGTGCCGAGGATCATCGCGCCGGTGGCGCCGAGCGGGTGGCCCATCGAGATCGCACCACCGTTCACGTTGGTGATCTCGTGGCTGATCCCCATGTCCTTCATGAAACGCATCGCCACCGCCGCGAACGCCTCGTTCATCTCCCAGAGGTCGATGTCCTCGACCTCGAGGCCGGCCTTGGCCAGCGCCTTGCGGGAGGCCGGGGCAGGTCCGGTGAGCATGATCGTCGGGTCGGCGCCGGAGACGGCGGTGGCGAGGATCCTGGCCCGCGGGGTGAGGCCGAGCTCGTGTCCCACCTCGCCGTTGCCGATCGCCATCAGCGCGGCGCCGTCGACGATCCCGGAGGAGTTGCCGGCGTGGTGCACGTGATCGATGGCGGTGACCCAGTGGTACTTCTCGAGAGCGACGTCGTCGAAGCCCGCGTCGGCCCCCATCTGGGCGAAGCTCGGCTTGAGGGCGGCGAGGCCTTCGGGGCTGGTGTCGGGACGGATGAACTCGTCGTGGTCGAGGACGGTCATGCCGTTGACGTCGGTCACCGGGATGACCGCGTCGGCGAAGTAGCCGTTGGCCCACGCCTTGGCCGCGCGGTGGTGGCTCTCGGCGGCGTACGCGTCGACGTCGGCGCGCGTGAAGCCCTCGATCGTGGCGATCAGGTCGGCGCCGATGCCCTGCGGCACGAAGCCGGTTGTGAGCGCGGTCGCCGGGTCCATCGCCCAGGCGCCACCGTCGCTGCCCATGGGGACCCGGCTCATCGACTCGACCCCGCCGGCGAGGATCAGATCCTCGAAGCCGGAGGCGACCCGGCCGGCGGCCTGGTTGACGGCGTCGAGCCCGGACGCGCAGAAGCGGTTGATCTGGACACCGGCCACCGTCTCGGGATAGCCCGCCGCGAGGGCCGCGGTCTTGGCGATGTCGCCCCCCTGGTCGCCGATCGGCGTGACGACGCCGAGGATCACGTCATCCACGCGCTGGGGGTCGAGCTGGGGGTTGCGGGCCTTGATCTCGTCGAGCAGGCCGACGACCAGGTCGACCGGCTTCACCTCGTGGAGGGAACCCACCGCCTTGCCCTTGCCGCGGGGGGTGCGAATGTGGTCGTACACGAATGCTTCAGCCATGACCGTCCTTGCTCGTCCTGCGGGCGCTTGCCTCACCCCGATTGTGACACCGATACTGTCAGTGTCGTCAACGTGGTGCTGATCACCACAGGTGCTGAAAGGTAGGGACGTGGACGAGAGCGTGGAATCGCTGCGGGAGCTGCTGACCCTGGACGAGCTCACCAATCGCGTGGGGCTCAGCGTCCGCAACGTCCGCTTCTACACGACCAAGGGACTGGTGCCGCCGCCGATCCGGCGTGGCCGCTCCGGCTACTACACGCCCGACCACGTGGCCAGGCTCGAGCTGGTCAAGGAGCTGCAGACCCACGGATTCACCCTCTCCGCGATCGAGCGGTACCTCTCCCGACTGCCCGCGGATGCCTCCCCCGAGGACATCGCACTCCACCGCGCGATGCTGGCTCCCTGGCAGTCCGAGGCGCCCGAGGAGATGTCGCGGCGCGAGCTGGACCGACGCACGAACCGCACCCTGAGCGACGATGACCTGGCCACGCTCGCCGCACTCGGCATCGCGCTGCGCACCAAACGCGGCCGCTACCAGGTGGCGATGTCGCAGCTGACGGTCGGTCTCGGCCTGCTCGACCTCGGCTTCCCCACCGAGGCCGCGGTGGCCGCCGCCGACGTCTACGCGGACCACGGCCGTCAGATCGCCAAGGAGCTGAGCGACCTGTTCCGCACCATGGTGTGGCCGGCCTACAAGGAGTCCGGCGCGGCCCCGGACACGCTGCGTGAGGTGGTCGAGAGGCTCAAGCCGCTCTCGATCGCGTCGCTGGTGGCCGCCTACGAGTCGGCCATGGACGAGACCAACCGCGAGGCGGTCGCCCACCGCTCGCGCTGACCGGACACCTCGGGCCGGACACGCTCGGGTCGGAGGCCGGTCGGGTGCCAGCGCCTAGGGTGGCGTCATGACTGAGCCCACGACTGTCCTGGTGACCGGCGCCACGGGATTCATCGGCAGGCGGCTGGTCCCGACGCTGGTCGAGGCGGGTCACCAGGTCCGCGCGATGACCCGTCGACCGGAGGCCTACGTCGGGCAGGGCGAGGCCGTGGCCGGCGACGTGTTCGACCGTCCGTCGCTCACCGCGCCACTCGAGGGCGTCGCCGTCGCCGTCTACCTCGTCCACTCCCTCGACGACCCGGACTTCGAACGCAAGGACGCCGAGGCCGCCCGCACCTTCGCCGCCGCCGCCCGTGATGCGGGTGTCGAGCAGATCATCTACATGGGCGGGCTCGGCACCGACGACGGTGACCTCTCGCCCCACCTGCGTTCAAGGCGCGAGGTCGAGGGCCTGCTCGGCGAGACCGGCATCCCGGTGACGGTGCTGC
Source organism: uncultured Actinomycetota bacterium (assembly GCA_963806945.1). Classification (GTDB taxonomy): domain Bacteria; phylum Actinomycetota; class Actinomycetes; order Propionibacteriales; family Nocardioidaceae; genus Nocardioides. Next base: position 202,581 of record CAWDZH010000007.1, on the reverse strand, counting down.
GTGCGGCGGTCGTGGTCGGCGCCGGCGGGATCTCCTGGGAGCTCACCCGCCAGCTCGTGAAGAACCTGCCGGCGATGGTCGTCCCGAAGTGGGTGTCGACGCCGACCCAGCCGGTCGCGCTCGACGACGTGGTCCGCTACCTCTCCGGAGTGGTGGGGGTCCAGGAGGCCTTCGGCCGGGTCTTCGAGATCGGTGGGCCGGAGCAGATGACCTACCTCGAGATGATGCGGGTGGCCGCCGAGATCACGAACGGTCGAGGGGTCCCGATCATCACGGTTCCGGTGCTGACGCCGCGGCTCTCGTCGTACTGGCTGGCGCTGGTGACCGACGTCGACGTCACCACCGGCCGGAACCTGATCGACTCCATGGGGACCGAGGTGGTGGTCACCGACACCAGCATCCGCGACCTCGTCCCCGGCGAGCCGCTGTCCTACGAGGAGGCGGTGCGCCGGGCTCTCGCGGAGGATGCCGAGGGCTAGCCGAAGACCAACGGCAGTGCGAACAGCATCGTCAGTGACCAGCTCAGGTGGGTCAGGATCGGACCCAGGATCCCGCCGGAGGCTCGCCGCTCGAGGCCCACGACCACGCCGAGCAGGACGGCGGCGAAGGTCAGCATCACGTTGCCGGTGGCGTAGGTGGCCAGCGTGTAGAGAAGGGTCGTGACGAGCACGGGGTGACGGGGCGTCGCTGCGTAGGCGGCACCCCGGAAGAAGAGCTCTTCGGCCGCGCCGGTGGCCGCGGTGATCAGGACCAGGATCGGGAGCGAGCCCTCGTCGGCGAAGGCGACCACGTCGGCGACCTGACCGGCCAGGAACGGGATCTGACGCACCACGAGCCCGCCGACGACGAAGACCGCTGCCAGCGCCAGCCCGATCAGGATCGGGGTGACGACCGGGCGGACGTGCACGTCACGTCGGGCGATCCGCCCGAGGTAGAGCGGACCGGAGGCGAAGGCGCCCGCGGCCCACACCGCGGAGAGCGCCAGCGAGCCGGCATAGAACGAGCCGCTCCCGGGCTCGAGCCGGAGGCTCAGTCCGAGCACGATGCCGCCGAGGACCACGACGATCCCGGTCACCCACTGCCGGCGCCGCAGCGCTGCGGGGGTGTCGCGGTGATCACGCGGGACCTTCTCCACCAGCGCGTTGCGCAGCCACGTCTGCATCACATCCACCTCCTCGGCGGCGACTGTACGCGGCGACGAAAGGCGTCGAAAATGACGGACGCCCCACCCCCGTCTGGGGGAGGGGCAGGGGGTGGGGCGTTCGTCACGTAGGGGTGGAGAGGGGGCTACTTCTTGAAGGCGTCCTTGACGTCCTTGCCGGCGTCCTTGACCTTCTCGCCGGCGCCCTTGACCGAGGCGGAGGCCTGGTCGCCCTTGCCCTCGCCTTCAAGGCGCTCGTTGCCGGTCGCCTTGCCGGTGGTCTCCTTGGCCTTGCCCTTGAGGTCCTCGCCCTTGTTCGACGCCTTGTCGTCCAGTCCCATGAAAGTGCTCCTTCGTCGGTGTTATGTCCAACCAAGCACGACGTCCCGGGACCGACCACACCCCCTGGGGGGAGGGCGGCACCGGGCCGGCGCGGTCTACTGGTCGTGCCGGGGAGGGACGCCGCTGGTCTTCTCGACCGCGTCGGCGCCACCCTCCTGTGCCTCGCTCAGGTCGCTGAGCTCGGACACCTGACCCTCGTCGTCGGGAGCTGCGTTCTCGGGTGCTTCGTCCCTGGGAGAGGTCATGATGCGAACCTACCCAGGCGCGTCAAGAGACGCGCTCAGCGACGGCCCGAGCTGAACGAGGCAGCCGTGTGGGTGCCGCCACCGCCCTGGCCACCGGTCTGGCCACCGCGGCGGGACTGGTTGCGACCCGACTGGCCCGACGGCTTGCCGGACGACTGGCCCGACGAGCGGCCCTGATCCGGCGCCCCGGCCCTGTCCGGACGCCGCCGGCCCTGGCCGGAGCCCTTGCCGCCGCCGCTGCGGCGGTTGCGGCCGCCACCACCGGAGCGCGACTGACCCGACTCGCCGCCGGAACCGCCGGCGGGTGCGCCGGCCGGTGCGTAGCCGCCGGGAACGAGCGTGCGCTCGCCGGGGGCGAGCTCGCCGAGGATCGGATGGGCCGGACCCGGGACCTTGGTCGTGGTCGGCTTGATGCCGGCCTGACGGGTCAGCGTCCGCACGTCGCGCACCTGGTCGTCGGTCATCAAGGTGATGACCGTGCCGTCGGCACCGGCCCGCGCCGTACGGCCGGAGCGGTGCAGGTAGGCCTTGTGCTCGACCGGCGGGTCGGCGTGGACGACCAGCGACACGTCGTCGACATGGATGCCGCGGGCGGCGATGTCGGTCGCGACCAGGGTGGACGCCTTGCCGGAGTGGAAGGCGTCGAGGTTCCGGGTGCGCGCGTTCTGCGCGAGGTTGCCGTGCAGCTCGACGCTCGGGACACCGCTCTTGTTCAGCTGGCGGGCGAGCGCCTTCGCACCGTGCTTGGTGCGGGTGAACACCACGGTGCGGCCGGGCGCACTCGTGAGCTCCACCAGCACCGCGACCCGCTGGTCGCGCGGCAGGTGCAGCACGTGGTGGGACATGGTCGAGATCGGCGACTGGGCCGAGTCGGCCTGGTGCGTCATCGGGTTGACCAGGAACCGCTTCACGATCACGTCGATGGCGTTGTCGAGCGTGGCGGAGAACAGCATCCGCTGGCCACCACGCGGGGTCTGGTCGAGCAGCCGGCGTACGGCGGGGAGGAAGCCGAGGTCGGCCATGTGGTCGGCCTCGTCGAGCACGGTGACCTCGACGGCGCCGAGGTCGCAGTGACCCTGGCCGATCAGGTCCTCGAGCCGGCCCGGGCAGGCGAGCACGATGTCGGCACCGCGCCGCAGGGCGGTGACCTGCGGGTTCTGGCCGACGCCGCCGAAGACGGTCATGGTGCTGAGGCCGGCCGCAGCGGCCAGCGGCTTGAGGGCCTCGTGGATCTGGCCGACGAGCTCGCGGGTCGGGGCCAGGATCAGGGCGCGCGGGCGGCGCGCGGCGGCCGTGCGGCCACCGGACAGCTTGGCGACCAGCGGGAGCAGGAAGGCGTAGGTCTTGCCGGAGCCGGTGCGACCACGGCCGAGGACGTCGCGTCCGGCCAGGGAGTCGGGCAGCGTCGCGGCCTGGATGGGAGTGGGGACGGTGATGCCCCGTGTCGGCCAACAGGGCCGAGAGGGCGGGGGGAACGCCGAGATCGTTGAAGGTCTGGGCGTCGAGGGACTGCGTAGTCAAGGAAAAGTCTTCCGGTTGGTGTCTCACCAACGCGCTTCCGCCTGCTGGCGGGGCCGGCAGCTCGAGGCTGCTGCGTGTGACCCACTGATCGTGGGGGCGCCGTAGCGCCGGCAACCCGAGGCAAGACTGGACGGGCTGCTGACCTCAGCCTAGGGGAGTGCGCCTCGATCGGAGGCATTGTGGGAGGGATGGTGGGTGGAGACGTTGCTCACGCCTGGATCGCCGCTCCGCTCTCGATCAGCGCGTCGACGTCGCCGACCCCCCACGCGGCGAGCGCGTCGCGGGTCTGGGCACCGGGACCCGCCGGGGGCAGGGTCAGCGATGCCGGCGTACGGCTGAACCGCGGCGCCGGCGCCGGCTGGGTGATGCCGTCGACCTCGACGTGGGTCCCGCGGGCGGCGAGGTGGGGATGCGTCACCGCCTCGCTCGCGGGCAGCACCGGCGCCACGCACGCGTCGGTGGCGTCGAAGACCTCCGCCCACTCGGCCTGCGTGCGCGAGAGAAAGGTCTCGGTGAGGAGCTCACGCAGCCGAGCGTGGTTGTCCGGGTCGTCGCGATCGGGTGCCTCGCTCCTCGAGGTCGAGCAGCCGGATCAGCTCGGCGTAGAACTGGGGCTCGAGGGCTCCGACCGAGACGTGCTTGCCGTCGGCGGTCTCGTAGAGGTCGTAGTAGGGCGTACCGCCGTCGAGCAGCCCGCTGCGTCGGCGTTCGGGCTGGACGCCGAGGGCCGCGAACGTGGCCCCCATCGCGTTCAGGTGGGCGGTGCCGTCCACGATGGCGGCGTCGACGACCTGCCCCTCGCCGCTGACGCGGGCCTCGAGCAGCGCGGCGAGCACGCCGATCACGAGGTAGGTCGAGCCGCCGCCGAAATCACCGAGCAGGTTGGTCGGGAAGTGGGGCCTCCCGGGATCCTGGCCGAGCCCGTGGAGCACCCCGGTGATCGCGACGTAGTTCAGGTCGTGGCCCGCTGCCTGCGCCCAGGGGCCGTCCTGCCCCCAGCCGGTCATCCGGCCGTAGACGAGGCGCGGGTTCCGGGCCCGGCAGTCGTCGGGCCCCAGGCCGAGGCGCTCGGTCGCGCCCGGACGCATGCCCTCGATGAGCACGTCCGCCTGGTCGACCAGGTCGAGCACCGCGGCCACGGCATCCGGGTGCTTGAGGTCCATCGCGACGCTGGGCCGGCCGCGGGTCAGCACGTCGTGCCGGCCGCCGCCGAACGGCCCCCCGCCCGGCCGCTCGATCCGGATCACGTCGGCGCCGAGGTCAGCCAACGTCATGCAGGCGTGGGGCCCGGGCCCGATGCCCGCGATCTCGACGACCTTCACCCCTCGCAGCGGTCCGGTGCCCTCCCCGAGTCGGTACGTCATCCCGGGATCATGACAGAGGGTGAGTACCCCTCGCTGGTGGTCGAGTTGCGGGTGGGAGTGCCACCCAAACTTCCGGATGCGATGTCGAAGGCGAAGGATGTCGTTCGACGTACGGGTGAGTCGACCACCGAGCAGCGGTGGGCACCGAAGCTGAGGAGCAGAGCAATGCCGCGGTTCATGGGATTCGTGAAGATGGAAGAGGGCATCGGCGCGCCGCCGCAGGCGTTGTTCGACGCGATGGACACCTACATCGGTGAGCAGGCGCAGCAGGGTCACTTCCTCGACGGGGGCGGTCTGTTCGGCACCGAGGACGCCGTGAACTTCGTGGTCCGCAAGGGTGACACGACGCGGGTCGACGGTCCGTACGCCGAGGCCAAGGAGGTCGTCGGCGGGTGGGCCCTGCTTCAGTACGACAGCCTGGAGGCCGCGATCGCCGGGCAGCAGGAGTTCGCCGAGCTGCACGCCAAGCACTGGCCCGAGTGCGAGATGGTCGCCACCCTGCGTCAGATCTCGGAGGCGCCGCCCGAGGCGGCCGACGCCTGAGAGCAATCACCCGGATGCGGCCGTGCGGCCGGCCCTAGGCTGGCCGCATGGCCGAGACCACCGGCGAGGCGATCACCGCCACCTGGCGTGAGGAGTCCGCGCGGCTGGTCGGCGCGCTGACCCGGATGACCCGGGATCTCGACCTCGCCGAGGACCTGGCGCAGGACGCGCTGGTGAGCGCGCTCGAGAGCTGGCCGCTCCACGGGATCCCCGACAACCCCGGCGCCTGGTTGATGACGATCGCCAAGCGTCGGGCCGTCGACAGCTTCCGGCGGGCCGACAACCTGCGTCGCAAGACCCAGGAGCTCGGTCATGGCCTGAGCGAGGAGGACGGAATGCCCGACCTCACCACGCAGGTGGACTTCATCGAGGACGACGTCCTGCGGCTGATCTTCCTGTCCTGTCACCCGCAGCTCACCGCGGAATCCCGGGCCGCGTTGACGCTTCGCCTGGTCGGGGGGCTGACGACCGCGGAGATCGCTCGCGGCTTCCTGGCCACCGAGACCGCGATGGGGCAGCGGATCTCCCGGGCCAAGAAGACGCTGAGCGAAGCCCGCATCGACTTCGAGCTCCCGGTCGGTGCCGAGCGCACCGACCGGCTCGACGATGTGATGGCCGTGGTCTACCTGATCTTCAACGAGGGCTACACCGCGACTGCGGGCGACGACTGGATGCGACCCGAGCTGACGAACGAGGCCATCCGGCTGGCCAGGATGCTCGCCGACCTGATGCCGGACGAGCCGGAGGTGCACGGGCTGCAGGCGCTGCTGGAGCTGCAGGCCTCGCGCGCCGCTGCCCGCGTCGACGCCGAGGGTCGACCGGTGCTGCTCGAGGACCAGGACCGCAGCCTGTGGGACGAGCTCCTGATCCGGCGCGGGCTGGCCGCGTTGCAGCGCGCGGAACGGCTCGCCGCACGCGGGAAGGCCGTCGGCCGCTACTACCTGCAGGCGGCGATCGCATCCAGGCATGCCGCGCAGCGACACCCGAGGACACCGACTGGCGCGCCATCGCACAGCTGTACGACGTGCTCGCTGAAGCAGCACCCGGCCCGATCGTGGAGGTCAACCGCGCCGTCGCGCACGGACGGGCCGTTCGACCCGGACTCCGGCCTCGCCATCCTCGATGGCCTCCCCGAGGGCGCGCTCGCCGGGTCGCACCTCCTGCCCAGTGTCCGCGCCGACCTGCTCGCGCGGGCCGGTCGCCATGCCGACGCAGCCGCGTCGTTCCGCGAGGCGGCGTCGCTGACCTCCAACGAGAGCGAACAGTCGTTGCTGCTGGGCCGTGCCGAGCAATCCCAGACGGCAGCCAGGAAGCGAGGGTGACCCGCCCCCGATCAACCAGCCGACGGGCAATCTCGTGCTGACCCGTGGAAAGGGACAACCGGAAGCCTGAATCACGCGTCCCACCTCCAGTGACCGAGGAGGAGTTCCATGCGGCTGAGCGTTCCGGTGGTTGATCGTCGTGGCCTGATGACCGCGCTGCTGAGCGTGGTCGTGCTCCTGGCGGGCTGCGGGACTGCCTCGGTGGACCGCGAGGCAGGGACGCCGATGGAGCCCCCGACGGACGCCTCCCCCACTGCCGAGTCCCCGGCAGCAATTCCCGGGAACTCCGCGCGCCAGATCAAGCGGAGCTCGGGCAGGGCGGAGCTCGTGCTCACGGACGTGCGCGTGGGAGAGCATGAGGGCTTCGACCGGATCGTGCTGGAGTTCTCGGGAACGGGCACCCCGGGCTGGGCGGTCGACTACGTGGACGAAGCAGTGCTCGACGGCAGCGGCGAGGCCGTCACCCTCGCCGGCGACGCGTTCCTGGACGTCTACGCCTCCGGCACCACGTGGCCGGCGCCCGACTACTACGACGGGCCCAGCCGCGTCGAGTTTCAGGGCGACGACGTCACGGACGTGTTCGTCGGCGGGACCTTCGAGGGCTCCACGCAGGTGATCGTCGGGATCGGTGGCGGCCCCGCCCCGTTCCAGGTGTTCGCGCTCACCGATCCCACGAGACTGGTGGTCGACGTCGGCGGTTAGGGGAGCACGCGGCGGAGGAACTGGCGGGTGCGGTCCTCGCGCGGGTCGGTGAAGAGCTGGTCGGGAGGGCCGGACTCGAGGATCCGGCCGTTGTCGAGGAAGCAGACCCGGGTGGCGACGTCGCGGGCAAAGCTCATCTCGTGGGTGGCGAGCACCATCGTGGTCCCGGCCTCGGCGAGGTCGCGGACGATGGTGAGGACGTCGCCGACCAGCTCCGGGTCGAGCGCCGCGGTGATCTCGTCGAGGAGGAGCAGCGCGGGCTTCGTCGCCAGCGCCCGGGCCAAGGCGGCCCGCTGCTGCTGGCCACCCGAGAGCCGGTCCGGGTGCTTGGCCGCCTGGTCGGCCAGGCCGAACCGGGCGAGCAGCTCGTGAGCCTGCTCCTCGGCGTCGGCCCGCGCGAGGCCGTGCACCCGCCGCGGTGCCAGGGTGATGTTGTCGAGGACCGTGAGGTGCGGGAACAGGTTGTAGGCCTGGAAGACCATCCCCATCCGCTGCTGCACCGCGCGGCGGTCGACCAGCGGGTCGGACACCTCGCGGCCCTCGAACTCGATGACACCGTCGTCGACGTCCTCCAGCAGGTCCAGGCAGCGCAGCAGCGTCGACTTCCCCGAGCCGGAGGCGCCGATCAGGCAGATCACGTCGTGGGCGTCGACCTCGAGGTCGATGTCGTCCAGCACGACCCGGTCGCCGTACGCCTTGCGGAGCTTGGACACCCGGAGCAATGGCTCGTCGGTCATAGCGCGCCCGCCCGTTCCCGTTCCTGCCACCGACGCTGCACCCAGTCGGTGTAGCGCGCCAGCGGCACGGTGAGCGCGACGAAGAAGGCGGCCACCACGACGAACGAGGTGTAGTTGAAGTTGAAGGCGTTGTAGTCGCGGGCCGCGAACACGGCGTCGAAAACCGCTACCGAGGAGACCAGCGCGGTGTCCTTCTGGAGCGAGACGAAGTCATTGAGCAGCGGGGGTACGACGCGGCGCACCGCCTGCGGCACGACCACGAACCGCAACGCCTGCGGCCGGCTCAGCCCGAGTGCCTGCGCGCTGGCCACCTGCGAGGGGTGGATCGACTGGATGCCGGCGCGGAACACCTCGGCGACGTAGGCGCCGTAGGAGAGGACCAGGGCGACGCCGGCCCAGACGAACGGGTCACTGGTGAGGCCCCGGAGCTGCAGCGCGGGGACGCCCAGGCCGAGCATCAGCACCAGCAGGATCGTGGGGATGCCCCGGAAGAGATCGGTGTAGACGACCGCGGCCACCCGGACCGGCGCGAGCCACGGCGAGCGGGCGGTGCGGGCCACCGCGACCGCCAGCCCGAGCACGAGGATGAACACCTCGGCGATGAGGAAGAGCTTCACGTTGAGCCAGAAGCCGTCAAGGATCGCGGGGAACGACGCCTTCGCGTCCTCCCAGCTGAAGAAGGTCTCGCGGAACCGGGTCCACCCCGGCGACCCGGTGAGCACCAGCGACACGAGCACCAGGGTGAGCAGCACCAGGACGGTGGCGATCGCCATCGACCGCAGCCGCTGCCGACGGCGTACGGCCCGGCGCTCGAGCTCGCGCGCGCTGGGCTCCCAGTCGGGTCCCACCGGCTACTGGAGCTCGGGGACGTCCACGACGTCGGAGAGCCACTCCTGCTCGATCTCGTCGAGAGTGCCGTCGTCGCGCAGCGCACCGAGCGCCTCGTTCACGCACGGCACGAGGGTGCTGCCCTTCTCGAAGAGCATCCCGAACTCCTCCTGCTCGCCGGTGTCGGGGCGGAACTGTCCGATCAGCGTGGCCTGCGGGATCTCGACCGCGGTGATGTAGAACGCCGTCGGCAGGTCGGCCAGGATGCCGTCGACCTGACCGTTGAGCAACGCCTGCTTGGCGACGTTGGTGTCCTCGAAGACGACCGCGTCGGTGGCCGGCTCGATCACGTCGCGGATCGCCGTCAGCGAGGTGGTCCCGGTCTGGGCGCCGAGCGTGAACTCGGCGAGCTCGGCGACGCTGGTCGCGTCGGCGATCGGGTTGTCGGCCAGCGCGATCACGGCCTGCGAGGCCTGGTAGTAACCGTCGGAGAAGTCGACGACCTCGGCACGGGCCGGGGTGATCGAGATCTGGTTGATGTCGAAGTCGAAGTCCTTCTCCCCCGGCTTGTAGGAGGTGTTGAAGGGGACCTTGACCCAGCTGACCTGGTCGGCGGAGAAGCCGAGCTCCTCGGCCACGGCGTAGGCCACCGCCGACTCATAACCCTTCCCGTTGGTGGGGTCGTTGCCCTTGAACCACGGTGGGAACGCCGGGGTGTCGGTGCCGATGGTGAGCGTGCCGGGCTCGCGCAGCTCGAGCTCGTCGGTCGCACACTGGTCGACGCTGGTCGGGGTCGGGTCGGCCGCGGTGTCCGGTTCCTCGTCGACCGGCGCGCAGGCGACGACGGCGAGCAGCAGCGGAACGGCGGCGAGGAGCGCACGCGAGGTCATGCGCAGAATCGTAGGCCCGCAGGGGGGTGCGCGTCGCCTGTCTCATCGCGCACGGTGCCGTGTCGAGCAGCAGGCACGGTTGGCGGCGTCCCCGCGGGACGGGTGGCGTCGCGATGGAGATCGGCGCCGACTGACTCGCCGGACGCTGCTTTCAGCTCACGTCGTCGTCGACCCAGTCCAGGGTCTTGGTGACCGCCTTCTTCCAATTGCGGTAGAGGCGCTCACGCTCGTCGTCGTCCATGCTTGGCGTCCAGCGCTTGTCCTCGCCCCAGTTGTTCTGGATGTCGTCCTCGTTCTCCCAGTAGCCGACGGCCAGCCCGGCGGCGTACGCCGCACCCAGCGCCGTGGTCTCGGCGACCTTGGGTCGGACGACGTCCACGCCGAGGAGGTCGGCCTGGAACTGCATCAGGGTCTCGTTGACGACCATGCCGCCGTCGACGCGCAACTCAGTCAGGGGGACGCCGGAGTCGGCGTTCATCGCGTCGAGCACCTCGCGGGTCTGGAATGCGGTCGACTCCAGCACGGCGCGCGCGATGTGGTTTCGGTTGACGAACCGGGTCAGCCCGACCAGCGCACCCCGGGCGTCGGAGCGCCAGTGCGGCGCGAACAGACCCGAGAAGGCCGGCACGAAGTAGGCCCCACCGTTGTCGTCGACCTTCTTCGCCAGCTCCTCGATCTCCGCGGCTGAGCTGATCATGCCGAGGTTGTCACGGACCCACTGCACCAACGACCCGGTGACGGCGATCGAGCCCTCGAGTGCGTAGACGGTGTCCTGTTCGCCGATCTTGTAGCAGACGGTGGTCAGCAGGCCGTTCTCGCTGGGCACCTGCTCGGTCCCGGTGTTGAGCAGCATGAAGTTGCCGGTGCCGTAGGTGTTCTTCGCAGTGCCCTTGGTCAGGCAGGCCTGGCCGAAGGTAGCCGCCTGCTGGTCTCCCAGGATGCCAGCGACCGGGACCCCGTTGAGCACGCCGGGCTGGCAGTCGCCGTACACCTCCGAGGAGGACTTGATCTCGGCCAGCATCGACATCGGGATCCCCATGTCGGAGGCGATCGACTCGTCCCAGGTGAGGTCGGAGAGGTTCATCAACATGGTGCGGCTGGCGTTGGTGACGTCGGTGACGTGCACGCCATCGTTCTCCGCCCCGCCGGTGAGGTTCCACAGCACCCAGGTGTCGGTGTTGCCGAACAGCAACTGGCCCGCCTCGGCCTTCTCGCGGGCGCCTTCGACGTTCTCGAGGATCCACATGACCTTCGGCCCGGAGAAGTACGTCGCCAACGGCAGCCCACAGACCTCCTTGTACTTGTCCGGACCGTCGTCACCGGCGAGCTTGTCGACGATCTTCTGGGTGCGGGTGTCCTGCCACACGATGGCGTTGTAGACGGGCTGGCCAGTGGACTTGTCCCAGACCACCGCGGTCTCGCGCTGGTTGGTGATGCCGACGGCCTCGATGTTCTTGCTGTTCAGGTTGGCCTTGGCGAGCGCGCCGCCGATGACCTTGCGGGTGTTCTCCCAGATCTCGATGGGGTCGTGCTCGACCCAACCGGCCTTGGGAAAGATCTGCTCGTGCTCGACCTGGTCGGCGGCGACGACGCTTCCCGAGTGGTCGAAGATCATCGCCCGAGTGCTCGTGGTGCCCTGGTCGATGGACAGGATGTAGGTCTTGTCTGCCATGGTGATGCCTCTCAATGGCTGGTTGGGAGGCTGAAGGTTCTCAAGGTCTAGACGAATCCCACGACGTTGGCGAGCAGACCACCCAACACTCCGCCGAGGATCGGCGCCACGACGGGCACCCAGGCGTAGTGCCACCCGCTTGATCCCTTTCCGGGGATCGGCAGGAGGGCGTGCATGATCCGGGGGCCCAGGTCGCGGGCCGGGTTGATCGCGTAGCCGGTCGGCCCGCCGAGGCTGGCACCGATGCCAACCACCAGCAGGGCAACGGCCAGGGGGCCGACCTCGGTGGGGGTGTTGCCGAAGGACAGGATGACGAACACGAGCACGAAGGTGCCGATCAACTCAGTGACGAGGTTCCACGCGTTGGAGGCGATCGTCGGCATGGTGCAGAAGACGCCGAGCTTGGCGTCCGTCTCCGCCTCCGGGTCGTCGAAGTGCTTCTTGTACGCCAGCCAGGCCAGCGTGGCGCCGAGCATGGCTCCGACCATCTGGCCACAGATGTAGACGACGACCTCGACGAACGACAATCCGGAGTCTCCGGCGGCGACCAGGCCCAACGTGACTGCCGGATTGATGTGGGCGCCTGACTTGTAGGCGACGTACACGCCGGCGTAGACGCCGAGTCCCCAGCCGAAGTTGATCATCAGGATGCCGCCTGCGAACCCGCCGGTCTTCGGCAGCACGACGTTGGCGACGACCCCGCAGCCGAGCAGGATGAGGATCCCTGTCCCCATCACCTCCGGGATGAAGATGTCGGTGAGCACCAGGTGACTCCCTTCTCTGCTGGCCTTCTCTGCTGGACTGGAGCGGAACCACGCCAGAGTGTGACCTGCGCCACTGCGTGACCGTGGGCATGATTGCACATCAGCCAGGTGGGGTCGGCAAGCCCGACCCCAAGGTTTGGGGTCGCGGTCACCCCCGCACTGAGCACCGAGTACGCCGCCGGTCTCGCAGTAGGCTCCTGGATGGAACTCCGATCGAAAGGCCACCTGACGTGAACTCGGAACCTCTGAGCCCCGCCGCCCGTGCCGAGGCCCTCGTCCGGCTGGCCGAGGAGGAACTGGACGTGCTCGTCATCGGTGGCGGTGTGGTCGGCGCGGGCGCCGCCCTCGACGCGGTGACCCGAGGACTCAAGGTGGGCTTGGTCGAGGCTCGCGACTACGCCTCGGGGACGTCGAGCCGATCGAGCAAGCTCTTCCACGGAGGGCTGCGCTACCTCGAGCAGTTCAACTTCGCGCTGGTCTTCGAAGCGCTCCGGGAGCGCGCCCTCGTGCTCAACACCCTGTGCCCGCACCTCGCCCGGCCGGTGCCGTTCATCTATCCGCTGGAGAAGCCCCTCGACCGCGGGTACGTAGGACTGGGCATCGGCGTGTACGACGTGATGGGTGCCGGCCGCGGTGTGCCCGCCCACATGAAGCACCTGAGCCGCAAGAAGACGATGGCGTCCTTCCCGTCAGGTAACCGGTCCAAGATCCGAGGCGCGATCCGCTTCTACGAAGGCCAGGTCGACGACGCACGGCACACCATGATGCTGGCCCGCACGGCCGCCGACTACGGCGCCCAGTGCGCCAACAGCACGCGGGTCACCGGGTTCATCCGCGAGGCCGAGCGGGTGGTGGGCGTCACCGCCCAGGACCTGGAGTCGGGCAACGAGATCCGGATCCGCGCCCGCCAGGTCATCAACGCCGCCGGCGTCTGGACCGACGAGATCCAGCGGATGGTCGGCGGCCGCGGACAGTTCCAGGTCCGGGCATCCAAGGGCATTCACATCGTCGTGCCCCGCAACCGGATCAACTCGGCCACCGGCATCATCACCCGCACCGAGAAGAGCCTGCTGTTCATCATCCCGTGGGGAAGCCACTGGATCATCGGCACCACCGACACCGACTGGGAGCTCGACCTCGCGCACCCCGCCGCGAGCAGGACCGACATCGACTACGTGCTCGACCAGGCCAACAAGCTGCTGGCCGACCCGCTCGCCCACGAGGACGTCGTCGGCGTCTACGCGGGGCTGCGTCCCCTGCTGTTCGGCGAGTCGGACTCGACCAGCAAGCTGTCCCGCGAGCACGCGGTGTCCAGCCCAGTGCCGGGACTGATCATGATCGCCGGCGGGAAGTACACGACCTACCGGGTGATGGCCAAGGACGCCGTCGACGCCGCGGTGCACGGCCTGGAGCAAGTAGTCCCCCCCTCCTGTACCGAGCGTGTCCTGCTGACCGGCGCCGACGGCTACCTCGGCGACCACAACGCACGGCACCTGATCGCCGAGCGAAGCAAGTTGCGCGTCTCGACGATCGAGCACCTTCTCGGCCGCTACGGCAGCCTGATCTCGGAGCTACTCGAACTCATCGCCGAGCGGCCCGACCTCGGCGAACCGTTGAGCACCGCACCGGAGTACCTGCGCGTGGAGGCCTACTACGCGGCCAGCCACGAAGGCGCACTGCACCTCGAAGACGTCCTGACCCGGCGAACCCGGATCTCCATCGAGGTGCCGGATCGCGGAGTCGCCGCCGCTGTGGAGGTCGCAGAGCTGATTGCTCCCGTCCTCGGCTGGGACGACCAGCACGTCGCACGCGAGATCGAGCACTACCATGCCCGGGTCAAGGCAGAGCGGGACTCCCAGGACCAGCAGGACGACCACACCGCCGACGCGGCCCGGCTCGGCGCCCCCGACGTCCGGGTTGGTGTCCCCGGCCCAGACTGAAACTCGGCCCCCACACCGCTATCTCGGGGGTGGGCTTGCAACTCGTTGCATAGGTCCGGCACGATGGCGCCATGGCCCTGGATCACGCGCTCCTCGTGGCCCTGCGCGAACGACCTGCGTCGGGGCTCGAGCTGGCGCGGCGCTTCGAGCGCTCGATCGGCTTCTTCTGGCATGCCACCCACCAGCAGATCTACCGGGTGCTGGGCCGGATGGAGGGCGACGGCTGGGTGAGGGTGACCCAGATCGCGCAGTCCGGCCGACCGGACAAGAAGGAGTACGCCGTGTCCGCAGCCGGGCGGCGGGTGCTCGCCGACTGGCTCGCGGCAGACACCCCGGTCGAGCCGCTGCGCAGCGAGCTCGCCGTCAAGCTCCGCGGTGCGTCGTACGGCGATCCGGGTGCCGTGCGCTCCCTCGTGAAGGGCCACCTCGCCGAGCACCACGCCCGGCTCGCGGCGTACCAGGGGATGGCCGCGGAGCAGTACCCCGACCCCGGAGCCCTGACCGGTGCCGACCTCGACCGCTACCTCGTCCTGCGCGGCGGGCTGCGGATGGAGGAGTTCTGGATCGACTGGCTCACCGAGTGCCTCGACCTCACCTCGACCACCCGAAGGACGCAGATGAACGACTACCCGCACCTCCTCGCCCCGATCCGGCTCGGCAGCCTCGAGCTGCGCAACCGGGTCGTCATGGGCTCGATGCACACCGGGCTCGAGGACAAGCCGTGGGACGTCCCGAAGCTCGCGGCGTACTTCACCGAGCGGGCCCGCGGCGGGGTCGGGCTGATGATCACCGGCGGCTACGCCGTCAACAAGCGCGCCTGGCTCAAGCCGTTCGCCGGGGAGATGACGACCCGGCTCCACGCCGCGCGCCACCGGCAGGTCACCGACGCGGTGCACGAGGCCGGCGGCAAGATCGCGCTGCAGCTGCTCCACGCCGGCCGGTACGCGTACCACCCGTTCAGCGTCGGCGCATCGACGCTGAAGTCGCCGATCACCCCGTTCACCCCGAAGGCGCTGTCCACGAAGGGGGTCCACCGGACCGTCGACGACTTCGCGCGGTCGGTCGCACTGGCCCGCAAGGCGGGCTACGACGCGGTCGAGATCATGGGGTCCGAGGGCTACCTGCTCAACCAGTTCCTCACCGCCCGCACCAACGACCGCACCGACGAGTGGGGCGGTGATGCCTCGGCCCGGATGCGCTTCCCGGAGCGGGTCGTGGAGCGGATCCGCGAGGTCGTGGGCGACGACTTCCCGGTGATCTACCGGATCTCGCTGCTCGACCTCGTCGACGGCGGGCAGACCTGGGACGAGACCGTCGAGCTCGCCCAGCGGCTCGAGGCCGCCGGGGTGACCGCGTTCAACACCGGCATCGGCTGGCACGAGGCCCGGATCCCGACGATCATCACCCAGGTCCCCCGCGGGATCTGGACGCCGTGGACGGCGCGGTTGCGCGAGGCCGTCGAGGTGCCGGTGATCGCCTCCAACCGGATCAACACCCCCGAGCTCGCCGAGGAGCTCCTCGCGGACGGGACCGCCGACCTGGTGTCGATGGCGCGGCCCTTCCTCGCCGACCCCGACCTGGTCGCGAAGGCGGCGCAGGGTCGATCCGACGAGATCAACACCTGCATCGGCTGCAACCAGGCCTGCCTCGACCACACCTTCGCCAACCGGACCGCGTCCTGCCTGGTGAACCCGCGGGCCTGTCACGAGACCTCGCTGGTCCTGGGCCGGACCCGGCGTGCGGCGAGCGTCGCCGTGGTGGGTGCCGGCCCGGCCGGTCTCGCCACCGCCGTGTCGGCCGCGGAGCGCGGCTTCGCGGTGACGCTGTTCGAGGCCGATCCCGCCATCGGCGGCCAGTTCCGGCTGGCGATGGCGGTCCCCGGCAAGGAGGACTTCGCCGACACGCTGCGCTACTACGCTCGCCGGCTCGAGGTGCTCGGTGTCGACGTGCGGCTCTCGACTCGGGCGACAGCCACCGACCTGGCGGCGTACGACGAGGTGGTGGTCGCGACCGGGGTCGAGCCGCGGATGCCGGCGATCGAGGGCATCGACCACCCCAGCGTCGTGTCCTACGCCGACGCCCTGTCGGGGCGGGCGGTGCCCGGCGGCCGCGTGGCCGTGATCGGCGCCGGCGGGATCGGCGTCGACGTGTCCCACTGGCTGGCGCACGATCCGGCCGACACGGTCGAGGACTGGCTCGCCCACTGGGGTGTCGGCGACCCGGCGGTCCATCCCGGTGGCCTGACCGAACCCAAGCCGCGGACGCCGATCCGCGAGGTCACGCTGGTGCAGCGCAAGACGAGCCGGATCGGGATCGACCTCGGGAAGACGTCGGGGTGGGCGCACCGCGCGGTGCTGAAGCAGTCCGGCGTGCGACAGATCGCCGGCGCGACGTACGAGAAGATCGACGACGCCGGCCTCCACCTCACCGTCGACGGGGCTCCGGTGCTGGTCGAGGTCGACCACGTCGTCGTGTGCGCGGGCCAGGAGTCGGTGCGCTCGCTCTACGACGAGCTGGTCGACACCCACCCCGCGGTCCACCTGATCGGCGGGGCCGACGTCGCGGCCGAGCTCGACGCCAAGCGGGCGATCGACCAGGGCACCCGGGTCGCGGCCGGACTGTAGGGCCGACGGCCCCGCCGGCCACCTACTCGGCTGATTCGGTGACCTGAGCGGCGATCAGGTCGGCGTACCACTGGAACGACTTCTTGGGGGTGCGCTTCTGGGTCTCGGGGTCGACGTGCACCAACCCGAACTGCTGGGTGTAGCCGTCGGACCACTCGAAGTCGTCCATCAGCGTTCGCGCGTAGTAGCCGCGCACGTCCACGCCCCGCTTGATCGCGGTGGCGACGGCGTGGAGATGGGCGTCGAGGTAGTCGATGCGTCGCTGGTCGTCGACCACACCGTGCTCGTCCGGGGCGTCGGCGTAGGCACACCCCGACTCGGTGATCACGATCGGCGGCAGGGCGGCGCGATAGCGGGCCCGGAACATGATCAGCCACTCGCGCAGCGCGTCGGGGACGATCGGCGAGCCGGAGTCGGTGGTGGGGTGGCCGAGTGGTTCGAGGACCTCGAACGGCAGCTCGGCCTCCTCCGGCGAGGCGGCCACCTTCATCGGGTGGTGGTAGCTGACACCGTAGAAGTCGAGCGGCTGCCGGATGGTCGCGGAGTCCCCGGGACGCACGGCGTGCTCCAGCAGCGGACGCAGGTCGTTGGGGTAGCGGCCGAGCAGCATCCCCTCGAGGTACATGCCGTTCCACAGGGCATCGAACAGCTTCGCGGCGCCGACATCGGCGTCATCATCGCTGGCGGGCCAGATCGGCGCGTGGTTGTTGGCGCACCCGACGCTCGTGGCGCCTGCTTGACGGAGCGCGATCGCCGCACGGCCGTGGGCGAGCAGCAGGTGGTGGGCCACGGGGATCGCGTCGAAGAACAGGGCCTGGCCAGGTGCGTGAACCCCGAGGCCGTGGCCGTTCATCGTCAACACGTTCGGTTCGTTGATCGGGATCCAGTGGGCGACCCGGTCCCCGAGGGCGTTCCCGACGACATCGGCGTAGTCCGCGAACCGCTCGATCGTGTCGCGGTTGAGCCATCCTCCGTCGTCCTGGAGTCCGCGAGGCAGGTCCCAGTGGTGAAGCGTCGCCATCGGTTCGACCCCGGCCGCGAGCAGCCCGTCGACCAGCCGGTCGTAGAAGGCGAGGCCTTTCGGGTTGACCTTGCCGGCCCCGGTGGGCTGGATCCGCGGCCAGGAGATCGAGAACCGGTGGCCCCCGGCGCCGAGCCGCTTCACCAGGGCGACGTCCTCGGGCCACCGGTGATAGTGGTCGCAGGCGACGTCGCCGGTGCCGGCACCGGCGATCCGGCCCGGCTCAGCGGTGAAGGTGTCCCAGATGCTCTGTCCCTTGCCGTCCTCGGCGGCCGCGCCCTCGACCTGGTACGCCGAGGTGCTGGTCCCGAGGGTGAAGCCAGGTGGCAGGGGTGGACGCACGCCCCAATCTTGGAGCATCCGCCCGTCCACCGCCGGGGAACCCCACGATTCCTCGACGCCTCCCCCCGAAGCGGCTCAGGCGATCACCGTGAGCGCGCCGGGCCGGACCTCCGCGACGGCCGGCTCCTGGTCGAGGTCGGGCAGGACGCCGAGCGGCTCGCCGTCGCCGCCGACCGGGATCGGCCCCCGGGCGCGGCCGCTCAGCTCGATCCGACGACCGGTGAGGACGTGGACGCCGTCGCGCTCGACGTGGCTGCCGTCGTAGACGCTCGGCAGCGCCCGCATCAGGGCGACCCGCGACGCCGCCTCGATCACGACGATGTCGAGCACCCCGTCGCTCAGGGCCGCGGCGGGAGCGATCAGCATCCCCTTGCCGTAGTACGCCGAGTTCGCGACCACGACTGTGGCTGCGGCGTACTCGCGCACGTCACCGTCGACGGCCACCCGGTAGCGGCCGGGCCGGTAGGTCGCGAGGGACCGGAGCGCGGCGTAGGGGTACTGCAGCGAGCCGGGGAGCAGGCGGGTGCGGCCGACGATCTCGGCGGCGCGCGCGTCCACCCCGGCGTACACGGAGCCGGCGACCAGCCGGCCGCCCCAGTCGACCAGGTCGACCTGTCTCGTGGGCCCCGCCAGGAACAGCTCCGCCTGCGCCTCGGGGGTCGTCGGGAGGTCGAGCATCCGGGCGAAGTCGTTGCCGCGGCCGGCCGGCAGCACGCCGAGCACCCCACCGCCCTCGGCCACCAGGCCGGCGAGCGAGGAGAGCATGCCGTCGCCGCCGACGCTGACGATCACGTCCCCGCGCTCGAGGGCGGCGTCGACGAGGGCGCGCATCGCGAGCGGGCCCGGCGAGTAGGTGACCTCGACGTCGGCGCCGGCGTCGCGGAGCAGGCGGGCGACCGGCACCACCGCCTCGGGGGCGGCGCCCCCGCCGGAGGCGGGGTTGACCAGGAAGCAGAACGATGGGCCCGCGGCGTCGGTCACGGGATGAGCACCCCGGGGTTGAGGATGCCGGCCGGGTCGAGGGAGTCCTTGACCGCCCGGAGCGCCTGGACGCCGACCGGCCCGATCTCGCGGGCGAGCCACTGCTTGTGGTCGGTGCCGATCGCGTGGTGGTGGGTGATGGTGGCCCCGGCCTCGACCATCGCGTCGGACGCGGCGGTCTTGGCGACCCGCCACTGAGCCAGCGGATCCTCGTCGGCCTTGGCGGCGACGGTGAAGTAGAGCGACGCCCCCGTCTCGTAGACGTGACTGACGTGGCACAGCACCATGGCGCCGTCCAGCGAGCTCTCCAGCGCTGCCTTCACGTCGTCGTAGAGCCGGTTCAGGTTCGACCAGAAGGTCGCGGTCTCGAGAGTCTCGACGAGGACGCCGACGTCGAGGAGCGAGTCCCGCAGGTACGGCGCGTTGAAGCGGCCGTGCGCCCACGACTGGCCCGGCTCCTCGCCGAGGTCGACCCCGCCACGACCGGCCAGGACCGCGGTCACGGCGTCGCGCCTCGCCGATACCTGTTCCGCGGTCCCCTCGTAGCCGACGATCATCAGGCAGCCACCCTCGCCGTCGGCGCCGATCTCGTCGGGACGGGCCAGGTTGAGGGCGGTCTCGCTCTCGTCGGAGAGCCGGATCACGGTCGGCAGGAGTCCGGCCTGGGCGAGGGTGCGCATCGCCGCGGCGCCGTCGCCGAAGGACGGCCAGCGCCACCCGTCGTAGGTCTTCACGGCGGGGAGCCGACGGACCCGGACCGTGACCGAGGTGATCACGCCGAACGCGCCCTCGGAGCCGAGCAGCAGCTGGCGCAGGTCGGGGCCGGCCGCGTTCGCGGGCGAGGAACCGAGGGTGAGCTCGCCGCTGGGCGTGGCCGCGGTGAGACCGACGACCATCGCGTCGAAGCGGCCGAAGCCGGCGCTGGACTGGCCGCTGGAACGGGTGGCCGCGAAGCCGCCGATCGAGGCGAACTCGAAGGACTGCGGGTAGTGACCGAGGGTGAGGCCGTGCTCGGCGAGCAGGGCCTCGGCCTCCGGTCCGCGCAGGCCGGGCTCGAGGGTCGCGGTCATCGAGACCTCGTCGACCGCGAGCAGCCGCTTCATCCGGACCAGGTCGAGGGAGATCACCCCGGCGTACCCCTCCCGGCGGACCGCCAGCCCTCCGGTGACGCAGGTGCCACCACCGAACGGGACGACCGCGATCCGGTGCTCGACGGCATGGCCGAGCAGGGCCATGACCTCGGCGAGGCCGTCCGGGCGGACCACGGCGTCGGGGGCGTCGGTGAGGTCACCCGCCCGGGCGCGCAGCAGGTCGGGGGTCGACTTGCCACGGGTACGGCGTCGCCGGGTGTCGTCGTCCACGAGCACGTGGTCGGCGCCGACGATCGCCCGCAGCCCGTCGATCAGGTCCTCGGACAGTGCGGCGGCCGGCAGCTCCGGGGACTCCACGACGGCCGGCTCATCGAGGCCGAAGGCGAGCTCGATCAGGCCACGAGCCGACTCGGGGAGCGGGGTGGCGGCGGCCGGGTCGCCCCAGCGCTGGGGGTGCATCTCGACGGGACTCATGTGTTACAGTGTGACACATGACGTCACTTCGTCACAAGAGCGAGTCCGGCCCGACCCCTCGCGACGGCTACCTCGACGCGGCCCGCGAGTGCATCCTCGATGTCGGCTGGCGCCGCACCACGCTCACCGAGGTCGCCCGGCGCGCCGGCGTCAGCCGGATGACGATCTACCGCGCCTGGGCCGACATGCCCACCCTGCTCGGTGACCTGATGACCCGCGAGTGGACCAACGTGGTCGCGGCACAGCCGGATCCCGGCGCCAGCGCCGAGGCCATCGCCGACGGCCTGGTCACGACCGCCCGGGCGCTCCGCGAGAACGAGCTGTTCGTGCGGATCGTCGAGCTCGATCCCGAGCTGCTGCTGCCCTACCTGTTGGCACGACGCGGCCGGTCGCAGGAGGCGATCGCGACGTTGCTCGCCGAGCGGATCCGCGAGGGCCAGGCGACCGGCACGGTCCGGTCCGGCGACCCGGACACCGTGGCGCGCGCGCTGCTGCTGGCCGCCCACGGGTTCGTCGTCTCCGTCCAGACGATGGTCGACGACACCGTGACCGAGGCGGCCCTCGACGACGAGCTGCGCCGCCTCACTCTGCAGACCTTGGCACCATGACCACGACAGCCACCCGGATCACCCCTGGCACGACCGACCTCGCACCGGCGTACGACGTCGTGGTGATCGGGCTCGGCGTCACCGGCGCCGGCGTGGCCCTCGACGCCGTCAGCCGTGGCCTCTCGGTGCTCGCCGTCGACGCCCACGACCTGGCCTTCGGGACGTCGCGCTGGTCGAGCAAGCTCGTCCACGGCGGGCTGCGCTACCTCGCAAGCGGGCAGGTCGGCATCGCCCACGAGTCGGCGGTCGAGCGCGGGATCCTGATGGAGACGACCGCGCCCCACCTGACGCACGCGATGCCGATGCTGCTGCCGCTGACCTCCAGCGTCTCGCGGACTCAGGCACTGCTGGCGCGCGGCGGGTTCGGCGCCGGCGACCTGCTGCGTCGCAGCGCTCGCACCGACCGCGAGACGCTGCCGCGTCCGCGCCGGATCTCCGCGACCGAGGCCCTCGCCCTCGCCCCGGGCCTGCGTCCGGCCGGGCTCCGTGGCGGGTTGCTGTCGTGGGACGGACAGCTCGAGGACGACGCCCGGCTGGTCACCACCATCGCCCGCACCGCCGCCGACCTCGGGGCCGTCGTGCGCACCCGCGCTCGGGTCCTGCACGCGAGCGGGAGCGGCGTACTCCTCCGTGACGAGCTGAGCGGATCGACGATCGACGTCTCGGCGCGCGCGGTCGTCAACGCCACCGGGGTGTGGGCCGGCGACCTGGACCACGACGTCACCCTCCGCCCCAGCCGCGGCACCCACCTCGTGCTGCGCCACCAGACCCTGCCCGGGCTACGGACCGCGGTCACCGCCCCGGTCCCGGGCTCGACCAGCCGCTTCGTCCTGGTGCTCCCCCAGCCCGATGAGACGGTGTACGTCGGCCTCACCGACGAGCCGGCCGACGGCCCGGTCCCCGACGTACCGGTGCCGACGGAGTCGGAGATCGGGTTCCTGCTCGACGTGGTGTCGGCTGCGTTCGCACACGACCTGCGCCGTGGGGATGTCGTCGGCGCGTTCGCCGGACTGCGACCGCTGCTCGACGTCTCGAGCCGCGCGGGAGCCGGGCAGACCGCGGACCTCTCGCGCAAGCACGCGGTGCTGAGCTCGGCCAGCGGCGTGGTCACCGTCGTCGGCGGCAAGCTGACCACCTACCGCCGGATGGCCGAGGACGCCGTGGACCGGGTCGTCGCCGAGTCCCGGCTCGACGCGGGCCCGTGTCGGACCGGCAGCCTGGCGCTGACCGGCGCCGCTCCCCGACCTGAGCTGGCCCGGCTGGAGGACGACCCGCGCCTGGTCCGCCGGTTCGGCACCGACGCCACCCTGGTGCTCGAGGAGGCGCGCCGGGTGACCGGCCTGAGCGCCGACGAGTTGCTCGCACCGATCGCCCCCCAGCTGTCGGCGACCCTGGCCGAGCTGGTCTTCGGGGTCACCCACGAAGGGGCCGCCGACGTCGATGACCTCCTCGACCGGCGCACCCGGATCGGCCTCGTCGGCGCCGACCGGGCCCTCGCCGTCCCCGCCGCCCACCGCGCCCTCGCGCTGGTGTCCGCTGCCCCAGAGCGGTAGTCCACGGACCGATGAGTTTGGTGGTCGACGCCGGTCCACTCCCTTTGACACACTGAGTGAGCCAGAGGAGTCGGGCATGAGGGCGGGGACAGTGACGACGGGGCCAACAGCGGGGCAGGCCGACGGCGCGACCGAGCTGCAGGACTTCGACGCGCTCACGCTGCGCTACCAGCGGGAGCTGCTCGCCCACTGCTATCGGATGAGCGGCTCGGCCCACGAGGCCGAGGACCTGGTCCAGGAGACGTTCCTGCGCGCCTGGAAGGCGAGCACCGACTTCCAGGGTCGCTCCAGCGTCCGGACCTGGCTCTACCGGATCGCCACCAACGTCTGCCTCACCAACCTGGAGGGCCGTCCCCGCCGGCCACTGCCCACCGGCCTCGGTGCTCCCGACATCGGGGCCACCGACGCCCTCGACGCCCAGCCTGAGATCCCCTGGCTGGAGCCGATCCCGGACGCGGCGGTCCAGGTCGAGGAGAAGGACACCATCCGGCTGGCGTTCGTCGCCGCGCTCCAGCTGCTGCCGGCCCGCCAGCGCGCGGTCCTGGTCCTGCGCGACGTGCTGCGTTGGTCCGCGGCGGAGGTCGCCGAGGCCCTCGACACGACGACGGCTGCGGTCAACTCCGCCCTCCAACGTGCTCACGCCCAGATCGACCGCGCCCGGCCCACCAGCGACGGTGGCGTCGACGGACTGACCCCGGCGCAGCAGCAGCTCCTCGAGCAGTACGTCGAAGCCTTCTGGCGCAAGGACATCGAGGGCATCGTCAGCTTGCTCACGGCCGAGGCGACCTGGGAGATGCCGCCGTTCACCGGCTGGTACGCCGGGAACACCACGATCGGCGAGCTGATCCGGCTGCAGTGCCCGGGCGGCTCCTACGACATGCCGATGATCCGCACCGAGGCCAACGGCCAACCCGCGTTCGGCCTCTACATGCGCACCCCGCAGGGCGACTTCGTGCCCTTCCAGCTGCAGGTGCTCGAGCTCGACGGCGAGCGGGTTCGCCACGTCAGCGCGTTCCAGGGCGGTACGACGTTCGCCCGCTTCGGCCTGCCCGAGAAGCTCCCGGCAGACACTCGATGAGCACGGCGCTCGCCGGTGCCGTCGAGCTGCTGGACCGGTCGCTGGCCTACACGCGCGGCGCCCTGGCCGGCGTACGCCCGGAGCACCTGGAGCTCCCCACGCCTTGCCTGGCGTGGCCGCTGGGCCGACTGCTCTCACACATGGACGACGCCCTCGACGCCTACGGCGAGGCCGTCACCGGACGCGTCAGCCTGACACCCAGCCGCGGACCGGTGCGGGTCGAGTCGATCCAGGCCAAGGCCTGTGCGCTGTTGGGCTGGTGGCTCGAGCACTCACCGCACGAGGTTGCACTCGGCGACCAGCGGATCCCTTCGCGGACGCTGGTCTCGGCGGCCGCGGTCGAGATCACGGTGCACGGTTGGGACGTCCACACCGCCCTGGGCCGAACCGTGCCGGTTCCGGACGACCTGGCCGGGCCGTTGCTGTCGATTGCCGAGGCGGTCGTCGGCACCGAGGAACGTGTCGCGTGCTTCGCCCCGCCGGTGATGACCGGTCCGGGTGCCACCGACTCCGAGCGACTGCTCGCGTTCGTGGGCCGCGGCTGACTGGACCAGTACGCCGATTGCGGTCGTTCCGGCGCGCGCTCCGGGCGCAGTCCCTAACCTCACGACATGCTCGGGAGCGGATCGTCGACCACTCCCGCACCAGGGCACCTCCTGATGGACGCCGGCCGGATCACCGAAGCGCTGACGGTGCTCAGCGCCGAGCGCGAGCCGACACCGGCCGTCCTCGCGCTGCGCCTGGAATGCCGACTCGCGCGCGGCGAGATGGAGCTCGCGCTGCAGCTCGGTGAGCAGCTCTCGGACGGCAAGGAGCTCGACGACGACGACGCCGCGCTGACGTCCCTGGCCCTGGGGGCCCTGGCCGCTGCGACCGGTCACGACGACGAGGCCGTGACGCACTTCCGCGCCGCGGGGCGGCATGGGGACGGCCCGAACCTGCGGCCGTGGCGCTCCGGCGCCGCTCTCAGCCTGATGCGCACCGGAGGCGGTCGCGAAGCCGGCGACCTCGCCCGGGAGCACCTCGCGCTGGCGCGCGCCAACGGCGCGGAGTACGCCCTGGCCGACGCGCTCCGCACCGCCGCGTCGTGCCTCATGATCGACCGGGCCGAGCGTCTCCGGGAGGCTCACTCCTTGGCGTGCGACTCGTTCGCCCGGCTGGCGGCGCAGGTCGCGACCGACCTGGCGGGGCTGCTCTCGCTGACCACGGAACCGGCACGCCGGCATGAAGCGGTGTCCCTGCTCCGCTCCGCGGAGGTGTACGCCGACACGGAGGACCTCTGGCCGCTGCACGCCCGAGTGCGCCGAGGGCTCGAGCGACTCGGCGAGACGCCGATGATCCCGCGCTCGGAAAGCATCGCCCGGCTCACCGATACGGAGCTGCGGATCGCCCGGCTGGCCGCGCTCGGGGGAACCAACCGCGCCATCGCCTCGGACCTCGGAGTGTCCGCCAAGGCGGTCGAGTGGCACCTCTCCCACAGCTACCGCAAGCTCGGGGTCCGGGGGCGCAGCGAGCTGCTGCGCGCGCTACGCATCCCCTGATCCCCGGTCAGCGACTGTCCCGGCTCTGACTAGAGGACCGTCATCGACGAGCCGTGCCCGTGGGTCCACGCCCGCGCCCGACCGTCGACGCCGAGCACGAACCGCCCCGGGGGTGGGCTCGCCGGTGCCGTCGCGGTCACCCGCGGCAACACGTTCGCGGCCTCGTTGCTGATCCACCGACAGCGTCCCTGGCCGACCAGTGACGTGGCGAGGTCGTGGAACCGGTCGCGATCGGCCGGCTCGAGGTAGACGATCACCGCGGTGTGGAACACGACGACCTCGCCGTACGCCGCCGCCTGCTCGACCAGGCCGGGCAGGGCGTCGAGCAGGTCACCGGTCGCCAGCCGGGGCGGGTCGGAGCGCGCCATCTCGACGGCGGTCAGCAGCCGCGCCCGCCGCTCGTCCTGCTCCGGCCACACCAGCGTGGCCAGCCACGCCATCGCGTCGGAGTCGGTGACGTCCAGCGGATGCAGGTCCACTCCACCCCGCCAGGCCACCGCCGGCACGGCCGTGGCCGGGAGCGGGCCGGCGACGCGACAGTCCAGCTGCGGCCCGACACCCGAGCCGCGAGGCCCGTCATCGGTGTCCCAGAGATAGGACCAGCGATCGGGGTAGAGACACAGGCCGGCGCTCGCGCCCACCTCGACCAACGCGAGCGGCCGGTCGGCCGCGGCCGCCAGCTCGGAGAGGAACGGGGTCAGCGTGGCGAGCCGGCCGACCTCGTTGGTCTGGGTGGCCCGGGCCAGGATCGTCGAGCGGATCGCCCCGTCATCACCGAGGAGCGCCTCGCGCAGCCCGGCGTACGGGCCGGGCGCGACCACGCCGTGCCAGCGGGCCGCGGCGAAGACCAGGTTGGGCTGCTGCTTGGGCCGCGGCAACGTGCCCAGCCAGGCGAGCACCTCCGCGTCCTGGGCCACGGCCAGCGCCCAGGCGAGGAAACAGGGCGAGTCGTCCGCATAGCGCGCGAACTCGGCGTACTGCCCGGCGACGTCGGCGTGGGGCTCCACGCTCAGTCGGCGGGCAGTGCCACGTAGGTGGTGTCGAGGTACTCGTCGATGCCCTCGAAGCCGCCTTCGCGGCCGAAGCCACTGGCCTTGACGCCGCCGAAGGGAGCCGCCGGGTTGGAGACCAGGCCGGTGTTCACCCCGACCATGCCGAAGTCGAGCGACTCCGCGAGCCGGATGGTGCGGGAGAGATCGCGGGTGTAGACGTAGGAGGAGAGGCCGTACTCCGAGGCGTTGGCCTGCTCGATCGCGTCGTCCTCGCTGGTGAACGTGGTGATGGGGGCGACCGGGCCGAAGATCTCCACCCGGTTGATCTCGGCGTCGGCCGGGACGCCGACAAGCACCGTCGGCTCGTAGAAGTGGCCCGGACCGTCCGGGGCCGAGCCGCCGGTCACGACCGTGGCGCCGGCCTGCACCGCGCCGGTGACCAGCTCGCCGACCGACTCGACGGCGCCGGCGTTGATCAGCGGACCGACGTCGACGCCGTTGTCCTGGCCCCGCCCCACCGTGAGCGCCCCCATCCGTTCGCCGAGCTTGCTCGCGAACTCCTCCGCGACGTCCTCGTGGACCAGGAACCGGTTCGCGGCGGTGCACGCCTCACCCATGTTGCGCATCTTGGCGACCATCGCGCCGGCCACGGCCGCGTCCACGTCGGCGTCCTCGAAGACCAGGAACGGGGCATTGCCGCCCAGCTCCATCGACATCCGCTGCAGCTGGTCGGCCGACTGGCGCATCAGCACCTTGCCCACCGGGGTGGAGCCGGTGAAGCTCACCTTGCGGAGCCGGTCGTCGGCCATCAGCGTCGCGCTCAGCTCCTTGGAGTTGCTGGTCGTGATGACGTTGAGGACGCCGGCGGGGAGCCCGGCCTCCTCCATCAGCGCGGTCAGGGCGAGCATCGTCAGCGGAGTGAGCTCGGCCGGCTTGACGACCATCGTGCAGCCGGCGGCGACGGCCGGCCCGATCTTGCGGGTGCCCATCGCCAGCGGGAAGTTCCAGGGTGTGATGAACAGGCACGGACCGACGGGCTTGCGCACGGTCAGCAGCCGCGAGCCGCCGGCCGGCGCCTGCATCCAGCGGCCGTGGATCCGCACCGCCTCCTCGCTGAACCAGCGGAAGAACTCGGCGCCGTAGGTGACCTCGCCCTTGGCCTCGGCCAGGGTCTTGCCCATCTCCAGCGAGATCAGCCGGGCGAACTGGTCGGCCCGCGCGGTCAGCAGATCGAAGGCGCGGCGCAGGATCTCGCCCCGCTCCCGCGGCGGCGTCCGGGCCCAGTCGTGCTGTGCGGCGACCGCGGCATCGAGGGCGGCCATGGCGTCGCCGGGCGAGCCGTCGGCCACGGTGGCGAGCGTCGACCCGTCGGCCGGATCGAAGACCGTGAGCCGCTCTCCGCCCTCGGCCTCGCGCCATTTCCCGTCGACGTACAGGTTGCGCTGCTCGTCGGGCAGCAGGTCGCTCAGTCGGTGTTCCGCGTCACTCATGATTCCAGCCTCGCACCCGGCCGAAGGTTCCGAAAGCACCCGCGTCGCTCGAGCCATCATGGGACGCTGTGCCCCGTCGGCATCCAGGCAGCATCCGGGGTCGATCCGGACCCCTCGCCGACCCCATGCGGCGAGGGGTCATGCCGTCTTCAGGGTTGAGTTGGGCACGCGCAACGGTCGAGTTGGGTGTGCGCAACACGCGGGGTGTTGCACACGCCCAACTCACATGTTGCGCGCGCCCAACTCAACCTGTCAGGAGGCGCGGAGGAAGGCCTCGAGGATCGGGCCGGCGGTGCCGGATCCGGAGTCGCCGTCCTGCACGAACACGGCCACGGCGAGGTCGCCCTGGGCGGCGATCATCCACGCGTGGGTGCGCAGCTGCCCGTTGCCCGCGACGTACTCGGCGGTGCCGGTCTTGGCGATGACCGGTGGCCCCGGCACGTCCGCCAGGAGGGCGCCGCTGCCGGCCGTCACCACGCCGCGGAGCATCTCGCGCAGTGACGTCGCCTCGCCGGCACCCAACGCCGGTACGTCGGCCGGCTCCACCTCCACGGAGCGGACCAGGGTCGGGAGGACGGTGGCGCCCGACTGCACCGAACCGATCACCGTCGCCATGGTCATCGGCGACGCGAGAATCTTGCCCTGGCCGATCAGGTCGGCGGCAGCCTCGGTCTCCGACTTCGCGGGCGGGACGCTGCCGAAGTACGCCGGGAACCCGAGGTCGTGGTCGACGCCCATGCCGAGCGAGGCCGCCGCGTCACCGAGATCGGCCCGGCCCAACCGGTCGCGCTCGCCGATGAACGCGGTGTTGCAGGAGTTGGCGAGCGCGGTGCGGAAGGGGATGGCACCGGTCCCGCCGCTCGGGTAGTCGTCGTAGTTCTCGAAGCGCTTGCCGTCGACCACGACCGAGCTGGGGCACTGGGTGGTCGCACCGGGGACCAACCCGGCCCGCAGCAGCGCGAGGCTGCTGACCGCCTTGAAGGTCGAGCCCGGGGCGAACTGGCCGAACGTGGCCACGTTGTAGCCGTCGGTCCCCGGACCGTTGGCCGCCGCCAGGATTGCGCCGTTCGACGGCTTGATCGCGACCAGGGCACTGGCGGGACCGACGCCGGCCAGCAGCCGCTCGGCGCTCTCCTGCAGCCGGAGGTCGAGCGTCAGCTCCAGCGGCGTTCCGGGGGTGGCAGCCTCGCGGAAGAGCTGCTTCTCCTTGCCGTCGGACGACACCCGGTTCACCACGACCCCCGGCGTGCCCACCAGCTGCTCGTCGTAGCGAAGCTGGAGCCCGGAGATCCCGACCTGCTGGCCGACGGCGTAGCGCTCGGGATCACCCTCGATCATCTCGGCGGTCGGCTCGCCGACCGTGCCGAGCAGCGGGGCCGCGAAGCCGCGGGTCGGCGTCAGCGGCAGGGTGTCGCGGATCGCGAGGGCGCCCTTGATCCGCCGGTAGCCGGCGCCGACCTCGACCGAGACGTCCTCGCGCCGCAGCACGATCGCCTCGACGAAGGCCGCGTCGCCCGCCGCCTTCACCCGCGTGGCGTACGCCGCCACGTCGACGTCCACCAGCGCCGCGAGCGCCCGCGCCGACCTGACGGCCCCGGCCGCCGGCACCGCTGACTTGTCGATCCCGAAGCGGGTCACGGGTCGGTCGGTGACGAGCGGTCGCCCGCCCGCACCCAGGATCGGGCCACGCTCTCCGGTGAGACCGGCGAGGTCGAGCGTGCCACCGGCCCGCAGCGACGGTTCGACGATCGTGGGCTCCCACTCGACCGCCCAGGCGTCGTCGACCAGCGTCAGGGCTGCCTCGGTCGTGTAGCTCCAGTCCTGCTCACTGATGGGCCAGGTCCAGCCGAGGGTGGCCGTGGCACCCGCGTCGGTCTCGCTGACCTCGGCGACGGCCACACTCGGGGCGATCTCTCCCAGGCCGGCCACGATCTCGGTGTAGTCCTCGGTGACGTCCGTCCGATCCGCGAAGGTGACGTCGGTCAGGTCGCCGGCAGCCAGTCCCTCGGCCAGGGCGCGCGCCAGCGGCTCCGGGTCCGGTCCCGAGCTCTCTCCGAGGGGGTTCGAGCAGGCGGTCAGGATCAGGAGTGCGGCCAGGGTGGGCAGGGTCCGCTGCATGCTCACCCTTCTATCACCCGCCACCCCGGACGGGGCGCCAGCGACGCTCGGCCTCAGCGACCCAGGCCGGTGCGGTCGACGCGGCGGTGGAAGCGCATCCCGGCCAGCCCGCCGAGCATCGCCCCGACCAGGCTGATCACGGCGATCAGCACGAGCGCCACGATCCCGGTCGTGGTCACGTCGCCCTCGGGGATCCGGGGGAAGCTGTCGACGTTGTCGAGCACGTTGTACTCGGCGCCCGCCACGGCGCTGAGGATCGCGACGATGATGGCCACCGCGATCGCCCACAGCCAGACAGCGAGTCCCTGCTTGATGCCGTCGAAGCGGGCCATCCGGCCGGCGACGTACCCGCCGGAGTAGTAGGACAGGAAGAGGATCACCAACAGCACGATGACGCCGATCAGCCCGATCGTCTCGACCTGGTCGCTCACCGCGCCGGTCGCCTCGGAGGTGGTCTCGTTGCCGGTGGCGACGCTGACCGCCGCCCCCGCCGCAGCCGCCAGCGCCGTCAGCAGGACCGCCATGCCGACCGCGGTCAGCCAGCCGAAGAAGGCAGAGCCGATCTTGACGCCGCCGTGCTCCTCACGCTCGCGGTCGACCACGTCACCGCGGGTGGTGGTGGCGGCGGGCTCTGCGGCGTGCCGTCGGAATCGTCCGCGGGTACGACCGGTCTCGGTCGTGGTCTCCTCAGCCATGATCACTCCTCACATCGTGGGTATCCGCCCTCGACCCAATCACGGCCTCGACGCCCCGACCACGACCGAAGGGGTTGAATGGTGCCATGACGCTCGCCCCGCTGGCCCTGCTGGACCTCGACTCGCTCATCGACGAGGAGGACCGCGCCATGCGCGCGGTGGTCCGGACCCTGGTCGACGAACGGCTCCGGCCTGAGATCGCCGGCTGGTACGAGCGGGGCGACACCCCCGTCCGCGATCTGGCGCTGGAGTTCGGCAAGCTCGGTTTGCTGGGCATGCACCTGACGGGCTACGGCTGCGCCGGGACCAGCGCGACCGCGTACGGCCTGGCCTGCCTGGAGCTCGAGGCGGGCGACAGCGGCCTGCGGTCAGTGGTGTCCGTGCAGGGATCGCTGGCGATGTTCGCGATCTGGAAGCACGGGTCGGAGGAGCAGAAGCAGACCTGGCTGCCACGGATGGCGACCGGGGAGGCGATCGGCTGCTTCGGCCTGACCGAGCCGGACTTCGGGTCCGACCCCGGTGGCATGCGCACCCGCGCCCGGCGTGACCGCCCCGACGACGAGCGGAGCGACTGGGTGCTCGACGGCACCAAGATGTGGATCACCAACGGATCGATCGCCGACGTGGCGGTGGTCTGGGCCCGGACCGAGGAGGGGGTACGCGGGTTCGTGGTCCCGACCGACACCCCGGGTTTCTCTGCTCCGGAGATCAAGCAGAAGCTCTCGCTGCGCGCGTCGATCACCAGCGAGCTGGTCCTCGAGGGCGTGCGGCTCCCGGCCGACGCGATGCTGCCCGAGGCACGCGGCCTGTCCGGACCGCTGTCCTGTCTGACCGAGGCGCGCTTCGGCATCATCTTCGGCGCGATGGGGGCGGCCCGCGACGCCCTGGAGTCGACGATCGCCTACACGCAGCAGCGGAAGGTCTTCGACAAGCCGCTCAGCGCCTACCAGCTGACCCAGGCGAAGCTGGCCGACATGGCGGTCGAGCTCACCAAGGGGATGCTGCTCGCGCTGCACCTGGGCCGGCTCAAGGACGACCACCGGCTGCGGCCGGAGGCGGTCAGTCTCGGCAAGCTCAACAACACCCGCGAGGCGCTGGCGATCGCGAGGGAGTGTCGCACCCTGCTCGGCGCCAACGGCATCTCCCTCGAGTACCCGCCGCTGCGCCATGCCAACAACCTCGAGTCGGTGCTGACCTACGAGGGCACCGCCGAGGTCCACCAGCTGGTGCTGGGGCAGGCGCTCACCGGGGACTCCGCCTTCCGCTGACCGGACAGCCCCCCGCCTTGTGGCGGACTGAGCCCACGACGGGGAATAGTTCCGAGGTGTCCCACCGTTAAGGTAGTCAAGAGTTCAACTACCCCTGTGGAGGACACCCCATGACCAGCACCGACACCCTCACCGACATCGCCGGCGACTACACCCTCGACGCGTCGCACAGCCGGCTCGGCTTCTCGGCCCGCCACGCGATGGTGACCAAGGTCCGCGGCCAGTTCTCCGACTTCGAGGGCACCGCCCACGTCAACCCCACCACCCCGGCCGACTCGACGGTGTCCGTGACGATCCGTCCCGCCTCCATCAGCACCGGCAACGAGGACCGCGACAACCACCTGCGCTCCGGCGACTTCTTCGAGGTCGAGAGCTTCCCGACCTGGACCTTCACCTCCACCGACGTCAGCCGCGACGGGTCCACCTGGACCATCGCCGGGGACCTGACCCTCAAGGACGTCACCAAGCCCGTCTCGATCGACTTCGAGGAGACCGGCTCGGCCACCGACCCGTTCGGCTACCAGCGTGTCGGCTTCGAGGGCGAACTCACCATCAACCGCAAGGACTTCGGCCTGACCTGGAACGCCGCGCTGGAGACCGGCGGCGTGCTCGTCTCGGACAAGATCAAGCTCGACTTCGACCTGTCCGCGATCAAGACCGCCTGACGCCTTCACGAAGCGCGCGAGCGCACGGGGCCACCGGAGATAATTTGGTGGCCCCGTCGCCGCGTCCGGGCCACCATGGCGCCATGGACATTCCCGACGGCCTGACCAGCCGACCTCTGGTGCGGACCGATGCGCGCGCGGTGTACGAGGTCATGGCTGCCCAGGAGCTCGCCGATCTCGGCACGGTCGAGATCGAGGAGGCCGACATCGTCGGCGACTGGGCGCGTCCCAGCTTCGACGTCTCCGGCTCGACCGTCGGAGTGTTCGACGGTGAGACGCTCGTGGCGTACGCCGAGGTCACCTCGGCCGACCGCGGCGACGCGGCCGTGCTCCCGGCCTACCGGGGCCGGGGCCTCGGCACCACGCTCGCCGGCTGGATGCAGGACACCGCGCGTGGCCGGGGTTCGACCATCATCGGAATGCCGGTGCCGCTGGGGTCGCCCGGCGACCGGCTGCTGGAGCAGCTCGGCTATCAGGTGCGCTGGCACAGCTGGGTCTTGATGCTGCCCGAAGGCGCCCAGATCGTCGATCGGCCGCTCCCCCACGGGTACGCCGTGCGCGCCGCCGAGCCGGCCGACTACCCGGCCGTGCACACCGTCGTGGAAGACGCGTTCCTGGAGTGGTCGGAGCGCGACCGCGAGTCCTACGACGACTTCCTGGCGGTGGTCGTGGGTCGGCCCGGGTTCGAACCGTGGATGATCCGGGTGGTGACCGACCCGGCCGGGGAGGTGGTGGGGGTCGCGACGGTGTCGGTCTTCGACCCCGAGGACGGGCGCCCGGTCGACGCGTTCGTGTCCCGGCTCGCCGTCCGGCGCGACCAGCGCCACCAGGGTCTGGCCCAGGCGTTGCTCGTCGACGCGTTCGCGCGCGGCCGCGAGCACGGCGCGCCGTCCGGGGGCCTCTCGACGGATTCCCGGACGGGCGCGCTCGGCCTCTACGAGAAGGTGGGCATGACGGTGACCATGGACTGGGTCCACCGCGCCATCACGCTCTGAACGCGCTCACCCACGACGAGGGTGGCGCCGCGACGAGGAGCCGCAGCCGCCGCGCAGGAAGAAGAACCAGACAGCCACGCCGATCAGGATGATCGGCAGATTGGTGGCGACGGTGATCGCTGCAAGGACGACCAGCACCACCAGGAGTGGCACCGGCATCCGCGGCCTCCGCGGGCCGGCCACCGTCCTCGGACGCCGGGACGCCGGCGTCGAATAGGGGTACGACGAGCGCGGGGCCGGACCGGGCAGGTCGTCGAAGACCCCGGCGAGGTCCGGGCGCGTCCGAGCGGCCCAGATCCGGTCGAGCCGCTCGAGGTACTCGTCGTGGTCGAGCCGCCCGGCGGCGTAGTGGTCGTTGAGGGTCGACTGAGCCTGTTCCCGCTCCGCATCGCCGATGCGGACGCCCTCGGCCTGCTCGTTCATCGCGGGTCCTGATCGGCCAGCAGCCCGTAGATCTTGCGACGGGTCTCGATGAGCACCGCCATCGCCTCCTTGCGCTGACGGTCGGTGCCGTTGGTGAGGATCTGCCAGACCGCCGACATCAGTTGCCCGACCTCCGACTTGAGCACCGAGAGGTCGGGGCCCTCCTCCTCGACCGGGTCGTCCTCGAACCCGCTCCAGACGGCACCGAGCTCTTCGGGGTGCTCGGCGACGTAGGCCTCACCCTCGGGGGTCAATCGCAGGGTGCGGCCGCGTTCGTCGTCGGCGACGACCAGGCCCTCGTCCTCCAGCTGCGAGACGGTCGGGTAGACCGAGCCGGGGCTGGGCTTCCACTGTCCGCCGGAGCGTTCGGAGATCTGCTGGATGACCTGGTAGCCGTTGAGCGGCTCCACCGCGAGCACGTCGAGGATCGCCGCCCGCACGTCGCCCCGCTTGGCGCGCGGGCGCTGCGGCTTCTCCTGCGGCACCAGCCCGAAGATTCCCGACAGCCACGGCGGAGGACCGCCGCGGCGGCCGGAGATGTCACTCCAGGTGCTCCAGCCACCCTGCCATCCGCCCGGTCCATGACCCGCTCCGTGCCCGTGACCACCCATGCTGACCTCCCTGACTCCGGCGACAGTCGACGACCGGTCGCGATACATCAACGATATATCGCGATAGTACGCCGATGTCGGGCGTAGTCAAGGGACATCCGGCCGGAACCCGTTCCTCACAGACCTCGCTTGCGGCGGGAGAGGCCGCGGAACAGCGACTTCGCTCCCTGCTCGATCTCGCGATTGGCCGACCCACCGGTCGTACCACCGGTCTTCGGACCCGGCCGCGGAGCGCCGCCCCCCGTGGCGCGGCCGCGACCGCCGACGACTCGGCTGAGGATCGATCGCAACATGATGTTCTCCTTCGTCTCGAGTGCCGACGGCGTTCTCGCTCGCCGGTGCAGCTGCCCGCCTCGCGTGACCACACGTCGGCGGGGTCGTTGATCCGAGCATGCCTGCCAGACCCTCGCTCGCGCTACTTGCCCTCGTGGTGCCACTCCTGGCACTGCCCGGCGCGGCGGCGACGGCGACGGGTGCACCCTCACCGGCCGCCGCGGCGGAGCGGCCGGCGGGGGCGCTGGCCCTCGAGGTGCTCTCGAACCGGCGCGACCTCATCTCCGGGGGTGACGCTCTCGTCGAGGTGACGCTCCCCCGCGGCGTACGCCCGGGGCGGGTGCAGGTCACGCGCAACGGCGACGACGTCACCCGGCGCTTCCGGATCCGCGAGGACGGCCGGTTCGTCGGCCTGGTGCGCGGCCTGCGTGTCGGGAGCAACGTGCTGCGAGCCACCGACGGCGCCGCGTCCACCCGGACCAGGATCGTCAACCACCGCAACGGGGGCCCCGTCTTCAGCGGTCCGCAGCTCGACCACTACCGGTGCCAGCAGACCGCGGTCGACGAGCAGTGCAACGAGCCCGCGACCTACCGGCTGTTCTACCAGTCGACCGACCCGACGCAGCCGGACCTGCAGCCCTACGACCGCGAGAACCCGCCGGACGACGTCGCGACCACGACCACCGACCAGGGCGTCGAGGTCCCGTTCATCGTGCGCCGCGAGTACGGCTACCAGGACCGCGACCGCTACACCGTCCTCACCCTCTGGCAGCCCGGCCAGAGGTGGAAGGCCTGGGCGCCGCAGGAGCAGTGGAACCACAAGCTGCTGGTCACCCACGGCGGCAACTGCGGGGCGTCGTACACCCCCGGCGGCACGCCGCTGGCCGACTACTCCGGCACGCTGGACGAGGTCCCCGGCGTCACGCCGAGCTACGTCACCGCGCTCGGGCGCGGCTTCGCCGTCCTGTCGACCGCGCTGGCCAACACCGGCCACAACTGCAACGTCGCCATGGAAGCTGAGTCGCTGCTGATGGCCAAGGAGCGGATCGTCGAGCGGTACGGCGAACTGCGGTACACGATCGGCACCGGCTGCTCCGGCGGCTCGATCGCGCAGCACACCATCGCGAACGCCTACCCGGGCATCTACCAGGGCCTGATCACCACCTGCTCCTACCCCGACACCCTCACCGCTGGTGCACAGTTCGCCGACTACCACCTGATGCGGCTCTACTTCGAGGATCCGTCGCGCTGGTCCCCCGGCGTGGTGTGGACGCCGATGCAGATGGCCGCCGTCGAGGGACATGCGTCCCACGCCAACGCGGTCGTGGCCGACGAGGGGCTCTACAAGGCGGCGCTGAATCCGGAGCACGACTGCTCCGGGACCGTCGACCCGGTCGCCGGCGACGAGTCGACGCGCTACGACAGCGAGATCAAC
Organism: uncultured Actinomycetota bacterium; assembly: GCA_963806945.1. Classification (GTDB taxonomy): domain Bacteria; phylum Actinomycetota; class Actinomycetes; order Propionibacteriales; family Nocardioidaceae; genus Nocardioides. The sequence continues at coordinate 166,292 of CAWDZH010000007.1, read as the reverse complement.
CCCGGCGGTGTCCGCTGCTCGGCGCTCGACATCATGATCAACCTGCTCGGCCCCCGCCCCCAGTCGGTCTGGAGCGAGGAGGAGCGGCAGGCCGGCCGCGGCTTCGCCGGCATCCCGTTCGCCAACACCGGCGTCCAGTTCGGGCTGACCCAGCTCCGGCAGGGGCTGATCACGCCCGCCCAGTTCGTCGACCTCAACGCCAAGCTCGGCGGGCTCGACCTCAACTCCGAGCGCACCGACCAGCGGATCGACGGCGATCCCTTGGCGATCGAGCGGGCCTACCGGACCGGCTTGATCAACGAGACCACCAACCTCGACGACGTCGCGATCATCAACCACGGGGGGCCGGACCCGGGCATCGCCCACGACTACGCCCACGCGTTCTGGACCGAGGAACGGCTGCTCGCCGACCAGGGCCACACCGACAACCGGGTGATGTGGTTCGGTCCCACCCCGCTGATCGGCGACCCGGACTGGGCCAACGAGGCGCTCCGCGAGATGGACCGCTGGCTGACCGCCGTCGAGGCCGACGACTCCGACGTCACGCTGGCCGAGAAGATCGTCGCCGACAAGCCGGCCGACCTGACCGACCGCTGCGTCGTCGGTGCCGCCGCACCGGCGTGCTCGGTCGAGCAGCTGCAGGTGTTGCAGACCCGACTCTCGACCCCTCGTCAGGAGGCGGGTGGTCCGGCCGCGAACGACAACGTCGCCTGCCGGCTGAAGCCCTTCGACGTGGCGGACTACGGCCCGGTCGGTGCGCTGTTCACCCCCGACCAGGTGGCCGCGCTCGAGCAGATCTTCGCCGGCGGCGTGTGCGACTGGTCCGTGCCCGGCCGGGGAGTGACGGGCACCGAGACCTGGCTGCGCTACGACGCCCGCGACGGGTCGAACGCCTACGGCGGCCGCCCGCTGCGAGGCACACCAGCCCACTCCGGCGACGGCTGGTTCAGCCCGTCGTTCCGCGACCTCTGGACGCGCTGAGGGTCCCCGCCCGGCTGGGTGACGAATCGTGGGCGACGCTCCTGCGCTGTGGCATCAGCGCAGGAGCGTGCCCGGGGGTCCGTGACCCGATCCGTGCCGAGTCACCATGCCCCGCCCGTAGGCTCGGCGACATGAGCCGACACCGCCTGGCGTCCTGCATCGACACCGCCCTGGACCGCAGCGTCGTGCTCGGGTTCAGCAGCATCGGCCCGGCCGTACGCCGCCGGCTGACGACCTGGCCCGCCGACCCGGCTCCCGGCTCGCTCAACGGGAAGGTCGCGGCCGTCACCGGCGCCACCTCCGGGCTGGGGCTGGCGACCGCTCGCGGACTGCTCGCGCTGGGCGCCGACGTCCGGCTGGTGGTGCGCGACACCGACAAGGGTGCCCGGGTGCGCGACGAGCTGCTGGCCGCTGTGCCCGGAGGTTCGGTGACCGTCGACCGGTGCGACGTGGGCGACCTCGATGACGTACGACGCTTCGCGACGGAGCTGGCGGCCACGCTTGATCGACTCGACGTGCTGGTCCACAACGCTGGCGCGATGCCTCCCGAGCGGACCGAGTCCGCGCAGGGCCACGAGCTGACGATGGCGCTGCACGTGCTCGGACCGCTGCTGATGACCGACCTGCTGGCGCCGGTGCTCAGCAACGATGCGCGGGTGCTGTTCGTGACCTCCGGCGGCATGTACAGCCAGGTGCTGCGCGCCGATGACCCCGAGTACCTGAAGGGCGACTACTCACCGAGCACGGCGTACGCCCGCAGCAAGCGCGCGCAGGTGGAGCTGCTGCCGGTGCTCCAGCAGCGGTGGCCGAGCACCCGCGTCTACGCAACCCACCCCGGCTGGGCCGACACCCCCGGGGTGCAGGAGTCGCTGCCGGCGTTCCGGAAGGTGATGCGGCCGGTGCTGCGTGACGCGGACAGTGGTGCGGAGACCACGGTGTGGCTCGGCGCCGTGCAGCCCGCGCCCCCAGGGGGCGGGCTGTGGCACGACCGCCGACAGCGGCCCACCCACCTCCTGCGCAAGACCCGTACCGACGCGGCACGGACGCAGCAGATGTGGTCCTGGGTGCAGGAACAGACGTCTCCGTGGCACGCGGACAGCTCGAGCCCGTAGGTCTGTCCCGAGCGGCCGCACCCGCCTGACAGGATGCGCTGCGTGCGCACCACCCGCGGCCGGATGCTCCTCCTCTTCGGCGGCTGCGCCGTCCTCGGTGCGGGTGTCGCCCTGCTGCTGACGGCCGACCTCGGCTCCGACGGCTTCTCGACCCTCGTCAACGGCGTGGCCCTGGCGACCGGCCTCTCGTTCTGGGTCTCCAACCTGCTGGTCTCGCTGGCGTTCCTCAGCATTGCGGCGCTCCGCGGCGTGATTCCGGGATTCGGCACCGTGGTGCAGGTGGTCGTGGTCGGCGGGGTCGCGTCGCTGCTGCTCGACCGGCTCGACACCCCCGCGACCTGGCAGGCACAGGCGCTGTTGCTCGTCGTCACGCTGCCGGTCCTCGGCCTGGGGATCGCCACCTACCTCGGCAGCCACACCGGCGCCGGCCCCGCGGAAGCGGCTGGCCTGGCCTGGGACCCGCCGGTGCCGTTCCGGTGGAGCTACAGCGCCGTCCAGGGAGGCGGAGCGCTCGGCGGCTGGCTGCTCGGCGCCACCCTGGGACCCGGCACCCTGGTGGTGATCGTGTTGCTCGGGCCGCTGGTCGACCTCACCGGCCGGTTGCTGCGCCTCGACGTGCACCAGGGCTCCACGCCCGCCGCCCCGTCACCTCGCTGACCATGACGTGTCGAGCCGGTCAGACCTCGTGGATCGGCTGCTTCGGCAGCTTCTTCACCCGAGCGCGCCGCTTCCGGCGCTCGGGAATCATCGAACGCATCTCCTCGAGCTTGCCGAAGCAGAGCAGCCGGTCCTCGGCCTCGAGCAGGTGGCTGGCGCGCGGGTTGGCGGTCACGGTGGTGCCTCGGTGCAGGGTCAGCACGGTGATGTCGCGCTCACGCAGACCGGAGCCGCCGATGGACTTGCCGACGATGTCGGCCTCACGGTGCACGTGCAGCTCGGCCACGCCGTAGCCGGTCGACACGCTGAGGCGCTGGTGCACGTCGATCTGCGGGAAGGCCACCTGGTTGTCGATGTGGTCGATGATCGCGCCGGCGATGTCGAGCTTGGTCGCGGTCTCGATGCCCTCGAGGCCGGGGGAGGAGTTGACCTCCATCACCTGCGGGCCGTCGTTGCCCTCGAGCATGTCCACGCCAGCGACACGCAGCCCCATGATCTGGGCCGAGCGTACGGCGGCCTCCTCGAAGGCGGGGTCGAGGTCGACGGCCTCGACGGTGCCGCCCCGGTGGACGTTGGAGCGGAACTCGTCGCCCTGGGCGACGCGCCGCATCGCGGCGACGACCCGGTCGCCGACGACGAGGGCGCGGATGTCGCGGCCCTTGCTCTCCTTGACGAAACGCTGGATCAGCACGTTCTGCTTGGTGCTCTGGAGGGTCTCGATGATGGCCTCGGCGACCTTGCGGTCCGGCGCGAGGATGACACCGATGCCCTGCGTGCCCTCGAGCAGCTTGATCACGACCGGGGCCCCACCCACCCGCTCGATGGCGGGGATCACATCGGCGCGGTCGCGGACGAACGTCGTTGCCGGCATCACGATCTGGTGGCGCGACAGGATCTGGGAGGCCCGCAGCTTGTCCCGGGAGTTGCTGATTCCGGCCGCGGTGTTGGGGGTGTAGACGTCCATCTGCTCGAACTGTCGCACCACCGCCGTACCGAAGTAGGTGATGGAGTTGCCGATGCGCGGCAGGATCGCGTCGTAGTCCGACAGCTGCTTGCCCCGGAACTGGAGATCGGGCTCGTCGCCGCTCAGGTCGATGCCGAAGCGCAGCGTGTTGAGCACCTTGACGGTGTGACCGCGGTCGAGGGCGGCGATCCGGAAGCGCTGCGTGCTGTAGGAGCGCGGCGCGCACGAGAGGATCGCAAGTTTCACAGCTGGGGGACCTGACCTGAGAGGATGCGGGCGTGGCTGACACTGCTTCTGCCCACCCATCAAACACCATCGCAGGCTGGCGGGAATGGGTGAGCCTTCCCGGGTTCGAGGTCCCCTGGATCAAGGCCAAGCTCGACACCGGAGCCCGCTCCTCGGCGATCCATGCCTTCGACGTGGAGGAGTTCCAGCGCGACGGCGAGACGTGGGTGCGCTACTCGATCCACCCCTGGCAGAAGTCGGCCGCGGACGCCGTGTCCTGCGAGAGCCGGGTACTCGAGCAACGCAGCATCCGCAGCTCGTCCGGTCACAGCGACCAGCGCTACGTCGTGGCGATGGAGATCGGCCTCGCGGGTCACGTGGTGACCGGGGAGGTCACGCTCAGCCGCCGCGACGAGATGGGGTTCCGGATGCTGGTGGGCCGCGAAGCGCTCCGCCAGGGCTTCCTGGTGGATCCGCGCCGGTCCTACCTCGGTGGCCGACCCTCCAAGGACGTACGCCGACTCAACCGGGGCCGTTGATGGCCCGCGAGTCGTTCCCGATCGGTTCGGTGCGCGTGCGCCCGGGCGCCGCCCGGGCGCTGGAGCTGCCGATCACCAAGCTGGTGACGGGCGCCGAGATCAGCCTGCCGGTCCGGGTCATCCACGGCCGCGAGGACGGGCCGACGGTCTGGGTGAACGCGGCCATCCACGGCGACGAGGTCGTCGGCGTCGAGGTGATCCGTCAGGTGATGGCGGCCCTGGACCCGAAGACCTTCCGCGGCACCTTGATCGCGGTGCCGATCGTCAACGTGCTCGGCTTCATGAACGGCGACCGCTACCTGCCCGACCGGCGCGACCTCAACCGCTCCTTCCCCGGCTCGGCCCGTGGCTCACTGGCGAGCCGGATCGCGCACCTCTTCATGGAGCAGGTCGTCGCACAGTGCGAGGTCGGCATCGATCTCCACACCGGTTCGGATCGTCGTTCCAACCTGCCCCAGATCCGGGCCGACCTCGACGACCCGAAGACCCACGCCCTGGCCGAGGCGTTCGCCGCGCCGGTGATGCTGCACGCGAAGATCCGTGACGGCTCGCTGCGCCACGCCGCTCGTGAACGCGGCGCGACCGTGCTGCTCTACGAGGGCGGGGAGAACCTGCGGTTCGACGAGTACGCGATCGACGCCGGCGTCTCCGGCGTACGACGGGTGCTGGCGGTGCTCGGCATGATCGACCCTCCCGTCGACGACGACCACGAACCGAGCGTCGAGTGCCGGGCCAGCGGCTGGGTGCGGGCACGGCGTACCGGCATCCTCGACCTCGAGGCCCACCTCGGCCAGCAGGTGACCGACGGCGAGCGGCTCGGCGCCCTGGTCGACTCCTTCGGCCGCACCCTGCGGCTGGTCCACGCCAACCGCACCGGCGTCGTCATCGGCCGCACCGAGACGCCGCTGGTCAACTCCGGCGACGCACTGGTCCACATCGCGACCTGAGTCAGCAGTGCGTGTCGCGGCCGTTCACCTCACGGCGCTCCTCCGCTAACCTCCGTGGCGACTCCACCACTCGGGAGGTACGCCGTGCTCAAGACCCTGTCCCGCCCACTCGTCCGGCTGGCGGAGCGCTGGTTGCCCAGCGCCCTGACGTTCGCCGTGATCCTGACCCTGATCGTCGCGCTGCTCGCGTTGGCGCTCACCGACTCCGGCCCGGTCGCCGTGACCCGGGCCTGGGGCGACGGGCTGATCGGGCTGCTGGCGTTCATGACCCAGATGAGCCTGATCCTGTTGCTGGGCCACATGCTGGCCAACACCGGTCCGGTGCGGGCGCTGCTGGTCCGCGCGGCCGGCGTACCGAAGACCGCGGCGCAGGCCTACGGCTTCGTTGCCCTGTGTGCAGCCGTGGCCTCCCTGATCACCTGGGGGCTGGGCCTGGTGGTCGGCGCCCTGCTCTCGATCGAGGTCGCCCGCGCCGGCAAGGCCCGCGGCCTGCGGCTCCACTTCCCGCTGCTGGTGGCCTCCGGCTACTCCGGCTACGTGGTCTGGCACATGGGCTACTCCGGCTCCGGCCCGCTGGCTGCGGCGACGCCGGACAGCTTCGTGGAGTCGCAGTTCGGCTACACCGTCCCGGTCACCGACACCATCTTCACCTGGTGGAACATCACCGGCGCCGTCATCGCGGTGATCGTGGTCGTCGCGGCGATGGCGGCGATGGCGCCGGGCGAGGACGACCCGGTCGTCGAGCTTCCCGAGGGAGCGTCCATGGAGCGCGAGGAGTCCGAGCTCATCGACACCCGCGGTGCCGAGCGGCCCACGCCGGCCGAGCGGCTGGACGGCGGACGGCTGGTCACCAGCGTGCTGGGGTTCGCGCTGCTCGCCTACCTCGTGACGTACTACGCGCAAGAGGGTTTTCTGCTGACGCTCGACATCGTCAACTGGACGTTCCTGTGCCTGGTCATGCTGCTGGTGAAGTCCCCCGCCGAGCTGGCCCGACTGGTGGTCGACGCGGCGCGCAACGTGGGCGACATCCTGGTCCAGTTCCCCTTGTACGCCGGGATCCTGGGGATCATGACCACCAGCGGCCTGATCGCGATCTTCGCCGACTTCTTCGTCTCCGTCTCGACCGAGAACACGCTGGGGCTGTGGGCGTTCCTCTCCGGAGGCTTCATCAACCTGTTCGTGCCCAGCGGCGGCGGTCAGTTCGCCGTGCAGGCGCCGGTCTTCCTCGAGGCGGCCGACCGGCTCGGTGTCGACCCCAGCATCGTGATCATGGGTATCGCCTACGGCGACCAGTGGACCAACATGATCCAGCCGTTCTGGGCGCTGCCGGTGCTGGCCATCGCCCGACTCCGGATCCGCGACATCATGGGATTCACCGCCGTGACGCTGCTGGTCACCGGTGTGGTGTTCGCGTTCACGATCATGCTCCCCGCCTGGTTCTGAACCACGCTCGGAACCGCGGCCCTATCCACCGCCGGGCGCAGATCCCCTACCCTCACAGGCACGGGTGCCGGGGGGCCACCCGGCGCAGGAGGGGGAACTGCTGTGCGTCGAGGGGTTCTGGTTCACGCTGCCTCGGTCGCTCCCGCCGTCTTCGAGCGGCTGGTCCCGTGGCTTGCCGAGGACGGACCGGTCAGCGTCGGTCGTGCCCACGCGGACTGGACCCGGCTGCAGCTGGCACCGTGGCTGCCGCTGCTGCGGCGGCACGGCATCGCGTGCGGCACCACTTCCGCACCCGGGCCTCCCACGACCCCGCCCTGGTGGCGATCACGGTCGACGCCATCGAACTCTGCGCCAACGCCGAGGTCGACCATCTGGTGCTGGTCGGTGACGTCGGCGCGGCGACTCCGCTCGTGGAGCGGCTGCGTGAGCACGGCATCACCGTGTCGGCGGCCGGACCGGCGGGCACGCCGCACGACTTCCGTGCCGCCTGCACGGACTTCCTCGACCTGACCCGCCTCGTGGAAGCCGAGACCCACTGGGAGGCAGCCGGTCGGCACCGCGCCAGGTGACTGCGGTCGCGCTCGGACCTGTCTCACAGGGCCAGCGGTGAGCCAACCACCCTCGCAGGTCGACGAGAACGTGGCTAGGTCACCGCCATCCGGATCTGCGGCGAGTAGCGCGAGCGACTCTGCCGAGAAGAGTGCACTCGGCGTCACTGGTCTCAGGCGCTTGTGCCGTCGGCCTGGGCCACCCACTGACTCGGATCGGCGGCACTGTCCTGCCGATGAGCGTGCAGGACGCGACGTGGCTTGGAGTCAGTCTGGATCGACCTGTCGGAGCTCGGACTCGCGGACGTCATACGATTCGGGCGCTATAGCCCACGGTTCGTATGACGTCTTGGCTCCCTGGTCACCGGTCGCGAGGTATTCGCAGCTGCCACCGTTCGCGTAGGACAACTCCGGCTCGGTGCCGTCCGGTCGCAGCCAGGCCGACACCACACCTCCGTCGCCGGGGTAGACGTCGCGGGGATAGGGCCGGTGAAGTGGATTGGGCAGGCTCATGGAGTGAGTCTGCCGCGTAGCGTGGTCGCCATGAAGACCCACACCCTCCGCGACGGCAGCACGCTGCCCGCCATCGGCTTCGGCACCTACCCCCTGACCGGGGACGAGGGGATCGAGGCCGTCGTCAGTGCGATCGAGGTCGGCTACCGGCTGCTCGACACGGCGGTGAACTACGAGAACGAGCGGGAGGTCGGCGAGGCGATCCGCCGCTCCGGCGTACCGCGCGAGGAGCTGGTGGTCTGCAGCAAGTTGCCCGGCCGTCACCACGGGTACGACGACGCGATCGGCTCGGTCCACGGATCCCTGAAGCGGCTGGGCCTGGAACGGCTCGACCTCCACCTCATCCACTGGCCCAACCCCAGCCAGGGCAGGTACGTCGACGCCTGGCGCGCACTCGTGGATCTTCAGCGCGACGGCCTGATCACCAGCATCGGCGTCTCCAACTTCACCGGTGAGCACCTGCGTCGGCTCATCGACGAGACGGGCGTGACCCCGGTCGTGAACCAGATCGAGCTGCACCCCTACTTCCCTCAGCAGGAGATGCGTGCGGTGAATGCCGAGCTCGGCATCCTCACCGAGTCGTGGAGCCCGCTCGGGAAGCGGCGGGCTCCGTTCGCCGAGCCTCCGGTCGCCGCGGCGGCCGAAGCGCACGGTGTCACCCCCGGTCAGGTCATCCTGCGCTGGCAGGTGCAGCTCGGCGCGGTACCGATCCCCAAGTCGGCGACGCCGGCACGGCAGCGGGAGAACCTCGACGTGCTCGGCTTCGAGCTCACCGAGGTCGAGATGGCTGCGATCAGCGCGCTCGGCCGGCCGGACGGCCGGCTGTTCGGGGGCGACCCCGAGACTCACGAGGAGATGTGAGGGAGACCTGCACCAGCCGCTCGATGAAGGCTCGGGTCGCCGGCACCTGCTCCGCGCCGGGGCGGTAGACCAGCCCGACGTGACGGTCCCCCAGGGTCGGCGAGCTCCGGACCACCACCTCGGGGTGCTGGAAGGCGCGCAGCGCCGAGCGGGGCAGCAGCGTGACGCCGAGCCCGGCCGCGACCAGCGCCTGCACGGCGACGTAGTCGTCGGTCTCGTGCGCCAGCCGCGGCTCGAAGCCCGCGGCGCGACAGCGGTCGACGAGGTGCTGCCGGCAGCGGGGGCAGCCACCGATCCAGGTGTCGCCGGCGAGCTCGCCGAGGCGGACGGCGCGGCGCGTCGCCGCCGCATGCTCCTGCGGCACGACCAGGTCGACCGGCTCCACCGCCAGCGGCAGCCAGGTGAGATCGCCGTCGTCGGGTGGAGGTCCGTCGTACCCGAAGACCAGGGCGACGTCGGCGTCGCCTTCACGCACCGCCGACCACGCCTCCGGCGGCTCCGCCTCGACCAGGGCCACGTCCACGCCGGGGTGGTCGCGCGCGAGCAGCTTCAGGGCAGCCGGCGCGAGCGTGGCCGCCGCCGAGGGAAACGCGACCAGCCGGACCCGCCCCCCACGGAGATCGGCGATCGACGCCAGCTCCTCGGCGGCCATGTGCAGGGCGCCGGCGACGGTGTCGGCGCGGCCGAGCAGCACCCTCCCCGCCTCGGTCAGGGTCACCCCTCGCGTGCTGCGGACCAGCAGCGGTCCACCGACCTCACGCTCCAGTCGCTGCAGCTGCTGGCTGACCGCCGGCTGGCTCCAGCCGAGCTCTCGTGCGGCGGCGCTGAGGGAGCCGGCGCGGGCGACGGTGCGGAAGACAAGCACGCGACGTGGGTCCATGGCTCCAAGTATTGCTTATGGGACACGCAAGGAGCCGACCTCTACCTTGGAGAGGCAGGGCCCGTCAGGCTGGTGTCATGCAGACGATCGGACTGATCGGTGGGATGAGCTGGCACTCCACGGCCAGCTACTACCGGATCATCAACGAGACCGTGGCCGAGCGCCTCGGGGGCCATGCCTCGGCGCCCATCGCCCTCCAGTCCCTGGATTTCTCCGAGATCCGCGCCTGTCAGGTCGAGGGCGACTGGGCGGGCGCGGGGGACCTGCTCAGCCGCGCGGCCGGACGATGTGTCGCCGGGGGCGCCGATGTCGTGGCGATCTGCACCAACCTCATGCACAAGGTCGCCCCCGAGGTCGAGGCGTCCATCGACGTCCCGCTCCTCCACATCGCCGACGCAGTGGCCGGCGTCGCTCGCCCGCACGGCTGGGAGCGACTCGGGATCCTCGGCGCCCGCTGGGTGATGGAGGAGTCGTTCTACGGCGACCGCCTCGCGCGTCACGGCATCACCGCCGTCGCCCCGGGGTCCGAGGACCGCGAGGTCGTCGACCGGGTCATCTTCGACGAGCTGACGCAGGGCCGGATCCGCGAGGAGTCGCGGACGGCGTACCTCGGCGTGATCGAGCGGCTGGCCGAGCAGGGCGCCCAGGCCGTGGTCCTGGCGTGCACCGAGATCGGCCTCCTCGTCAGCGCCGACGACAGCCCGCTCCCGCTGATCTGCTCCGCCGAGGCCCACGCTCGCGCGCTGGCCGAGGTCGCGCTCAGCCCCGTCGGCGCGGACTCACTCGTCTGACCGGCACGAAAGCGCCGAGGCACCGACTCGACGCGGCCGTCGAACCCTCACCTCGACCACTCACCCCAGGGTGAGCTGACCCGAGTTCAGCCGCGCAGGCCGTTCCGCAGGGCCGCGACCTGCTGTCGCCAGTCGTCGTTGCCGACCTCGTCGTGCAGCTCGGCGAGCTCGGAATCGGCGAGGGCCCGGCCCAGGGCTGACGCAGCGGCGGGGGCGAGCGCCGCGACCGCGTCGGTGTCGGCGCCGGCCACCCAGTCGTCGACCTCCTCGATGGACTCCACGGGCAGCCCGAGCGTCAGGCCGACGACCGCTGCGGCCGCCACCGCCTCGGAGGCGGCAGGTGCCTCGAGGTGGCCATCGTCGACGTCGAGCGCGGCTGCGATCGCCGCGACGCCCTCGGCCTCGAGCGAGTAGACCCAGTCCCCCGCGTCGTCGTTGTCGAACGGTCCGAGTCCCCACGCACCCATCGCGTCAGTATCGCAGTCGCAGCTCGAAGTACTCGCGCTTCACCGGGTCGTCGTCGGCGAAGTCGGCCAACCCCGGGAAGTCGGCGAGGTCACGGTCCCAGGCACGACTCAGGTAACCGCTCATCATGCGCAGCCGGGGCAACTCGGCCAGCGCCGCGAGCGACATGTCCCGAGTCTTCTGGAAGAGGAGGAACTCCAACGTCGGGTGTCCCGCCAGCGGCCCGAGCGACTCGATCCCGCGTTGGTCACCGACGTCCAGCAGCCGCAGCGTCGGCGCGGTCGCCACCTGGTCGAGCGTCGTGACCTGCCGGGCGCCGTCGAGGGCCAACACCTCGAGTCGTCGGAGACTCGCCAGGCTCCCGAGGTCGGCGAGCCGTGGCGTCCGGAACAGGGAGAGCAGTTCCAGGGTGTCCGCGTGCGCCTCCAGACCGGCGAGGGTCTCCAGCCTTCCGGAGGTCAGGTGCAGCTCCCGCAGTCGCGGGGCCGTGATCGGCGTCAGGTCCGTCGCCGCGTACCCGCTGAGGGCGAGCACCTCGACGTGAGGGTGGGAGTACGCCGACTCCATCCCGCCCCCGCCACGCGGCGGCTCACCCACCCCGAACCGCGTCAGCTCCGGCCAGGCGGTCGCGTCGATCCGTCCCGCCTCGAAGCTCACGACGCCGAACGAACGCAGCCGCGGCAGGCCCATCGCCGGCGTGATGTCCCCGGTGTCGCCGAGGCTGAGGTGCTCCAGCTCCGGCAGCTCGGGGAGGAAGGCGAGGTCCTTCCCGCCCACCTGGAGCGCGCGCGCCCCGACCGAGCGCGCCTCACGGACGATGTCGGCCGGGTCGGCGTGCGGGCCGGCCACCCACTGCCCACCCACCGCGATCAGCTCGCGGTCGGCCGGGATGTCGCTGCGGAGCATCTCCTGGCGGGTCAGGGCGTTCATGGGATGCACCGGACCACGCTCAGGGAGCACGTTCCGCCGCGATCTCGCTGCGCTCCTCCTGGTTGAAGGCGCGCAGCACGCAGAACTCGTTGCCGTCGGGGTCGGCCATCACGACCCAGGACGCGTCGCTCTCCTGACCGACGTCGATCCGGGTCGCACCGAGACCCTCGAGTCGGGCCACCTCGGTGGCCTGGTCGTCGGGTCGGAGGTCGGGGTGCCAACGGTTCTTGCGCACCTTCTCCTCCGGGACGCGCAGGAAGAGCAGGTCGGGCGCGACGCCGTCCTGCGGGCTGCCGGCCGGCGGTTCGAGCACGATCTCGTCGTCGGTCTCGTAGGTACGTCGCCAGCCGAGCGCCTCCTGCCAGAAGGCGGCGGCCCGGTCCGGGTCGGTGGTGTCGAGGTTGAAGCACTGGATCGCAAGATCTGCCATCCCGGCAGCCTGCCAGCCGTCACCGCCGCTCCGCTGGTGATTTTCTCAGTCGGCCGCGCGCTGGGGAAGCCGCCGACGTGGACCTGACGCACGACCCGGACGGGCCGCGCATCGGTCGCGCAGTGGGCGATGCCGCAGCCGGCGGAATGGCCCACCAGCAGCGCCGGGTCCATCAGCGGGCCTCCAGGACGGCCAGGTCGCGCTCGGCGTATCGCCGGTGCTCCCACTCCTCGTTGAGGATGGTGCTGAGCACCTCGTGGACGGGGTACGCGCGCGCCGCCGGCCAGCCGGGGCCCTCGACCGGCGTGGTGGAGGAGGCGAGCTGCTCGTCGGTGAGGTCGGAGACGACGCCGCGCATCGCGGCCTGCCGGTCGGCGCGCAACGCCAGGACCTCGTCGAGGGAGGGGCGGGCGTCGCGGTCCCACGGCACCTCGGGGTGGGGCGTCATCTCGTCGAACGGCAGTGACAGCGGGTGCCAGGGCCTCGGGTCGCCGAGCAGCACCCGCAGGATCCAGACGTCGGTGGCGTAGACGAGGTGGCGCAGCGTCTGGATGAACGACCACTCCCCGTCGACCGACTCGTGCAACCGCTCGGGATCGAGCCGGCGGGCCCGCTCCACGGTGCCGGCCCACAGTTCCTCGAGCAGGTCCCACGCCACGAGGAACCCGGCGGCATCGGTGGGCCGCATCTTCTCCCGACCGGGCTGCTGCTTGTCGAGCTCCGCGTCGACGTACGCAGCGACCTCGATGCCGTTGATCGCTCACGTTGCGGATCTCGCCGGTGATCTCGACGTCGATCAGGTCGACACCGAGGATCTTGGTCCCGACCATGTCGATGTTCTTGAAGGTCACCCGGTTGAGGTAGGTGCGCGTGAACGTGGCGCCGGTCAGGTCGACGCCGTCGAAGCTGGCGTCCTGCAGGTCGCGGTCGCGGAAGGTCTCAGCCATGGGCGGCACGCTAACCAAGATTCCGGACGGTTGGCGCCCGGATCAGGACAGCGTCACGAACGGATCGAGGTCGAGGAAGCCGGCGTACCGCTCGGCTCCGCAGCCGCCACCACGCGATCTCGAGGTCGGTCGGCACGGCGCCACTCTAGAGTCGGGCCATGGCTCGTTACGGCGCTCAGTTCGGTCCCGACATCACCTTCCTCGGCGTCCCGCCCTGCGACCTCGAGGACGAGGCGTCGTACGCCGGAGCCGACGTGGTCGTGGTCGGGGCCCCGTTCGACGGCGGCACCTCGCACCGGCCCGGCACCCGGTTCGGACCGCAGGCGATCCGCTCCACCGACTACCTGCCCCACGACGGCTCGCGGCCGTCGCTGGCCCTGCGCACCGACGCGCTGCGCGACCTGGTGGTGGTCGACGCCGGGGACGTCGAGATGCCGCCGGGCAACATCGAGGTCGCCCTGCCGCTGCTCGAGGCCGCCGTCGAGAAGGTCGCCCGAGCCGGCGCGATCCCGGTCGTGCTCGGCGGTGACCACTCGATCGCCTTCCCCGACGCGAAGGGCGTCGCCAACGTGCTCGGCCACGGACGGGTGTCCATGATCCACTTCGACGCCCACGCCGACACCGGTGACATCGAGTTCGGCTCGCTGTGGGGCCACGGTCAGCCGATGCGGCGGCTGATCGAGTCCGGGGCGCTGCGCGGCGACCGTTTCCTCCAGATGGGTCTGCGTGGCTACTGGCCCGGCCCCGAGACCCTCGACTGGATGGCCGCGGAGGGGATGCGCTCCTACGAGATGACCGAGATCGTGCACCGCGGCCTCGAGGAGTGCCTGACCGAGGCGTTCGCGATCGCGACCGACGAGTGCGAGGGGGTCTTCCTGTCCGTGGACATCGATGTCTGCGACCCCGGCCACGCTCCGGGGACGGGGACGCCGGAGCCGGGCGGCCTCTCTGCGCGCGAGCTGCTCGACGCCGTACGCCGGATCTGCCTGGAGCTCCCGGTGGTCGGGGTCGACGTGGTCGAGGTCAGCCCTCCCTACGACCACGCCGACATCACCGCCGCGCTGGCCAACCGGGTCGTGCTGGAGGCGCTGTCGGCGATCGCCCGCAAGCGACAGGACGCACGCGACGGCACCACCTGGGACCCGTCCCGGCCGCTGCTCGACGGGCGCGGCCCCGCGTGAGCGCCCAGATCGGGGTGGCCACGGCCGCCGAGATGCCCGACCTCGATGACGAGGGACAACTGCTGCTCGACGCGCTGCGGGCGCGCGGAGTGACGGTCGAACCGGCCGTGTGGGATGCCGATCTCGACTGGTCGGCCTACGAGGTGGTCGTGGTGCGTTCGACCTGGGACTACACCGAGCGGCTGCCGGACTTCCTGGCCTGGGCGGACCGGGCCGGCGCGGCCACGACCCTGCTCAACCCGGCCGAGGTGCTCCGGTGGAACACCGACAAGCGCTACCTCGCCGAGCTGGAGCGGGCCGGCATCCCGATCGTGCCCACGCAGTTCCTCGCCGCCGGCGAGGGACCCGGCCACCGCTACGAGGGCGTCGAGCACGTGGTGAAGCCGGTGGTCTCCGCCGGGTCCCGCGACACGCTGCGCCTCGGGGACCACGAGGTCGACCGGTCGCGTGAGCACGCCGGACGGCTGCTCGCGGCGGGGCGGCCGGTGATGGTGCAGCCCTACCTGCACCAGGTCGACGAGCACGGCGAGACGGCGCTGCTCTACATCGACGGCGAGTTCTCCCACGCGATGCGCAAGGGCCCGCTGTTGACGCCGGGGATGGACCTCGTCGCCGGTCTGTTCGCCGAGGAGGAGATGTCACCCCGTGACCCGTCGCCGGCCGAACGTGCGCTCGCGGACGCGGTCCTCGCCGCCCTGCCCGGCAGTCTCCCCGCCGACCTGCTCTACGCGCGGGTCGACCTGCTCCCCAGCCCGGACGGGCCGCGGCTGCTCGAGCTCGAGCTCACCGAGCCGTCGTTGTTCCTCGACCATCACCCGCCGGCGGCTGCGACGCTGGCGGACGCGATCGTGCGGCGCCTGCCTCCCGCCACAGGCTGACTCAAGCCGGGCCGTACTCCCGGGTGACCGTCGCGATCCGGACCCGGTAGTCGGCGTACCAAGCGTCGCGGCCGCGTCGCTGGATCTCCCGGTGCTCGGCGACCACCTTCCACGCGCGGGCGCTCTCCTCGTCGGCCCAGTAGGAGACCGTGATCCCGAGGCCGTCGCGCGCCGACTCGATGCCGAGGTAGCCCGGCTGCTGCGCGGCCAGCTCCTCCATCCGAGCCGATGCCGCGGCGTACCCGTGGTCACCCTCGGTGCGCAGGCTGCTGAAGATGCAGGCGACGTACGGCGGCTCGGGGGTCTCGGCGATCGGGTGCATGAGGACATCCTGCTCGCCCAGTAGCGTCCTCCTCATGGCTGACACGATCTGGGAGCGGCAGGCCCCGCCGCCGGCGGCGATCGACGCGGCGCTGCGCGACGTCCGCGACGACTGCTTCTGGATCGAGGACGTCGCCGAGCCGCCCCGCTTCGCAGCCCTGGGCGCCGACCACACCACCGACCTCGCGGTCGTCGGCGGCGGCTTCACCGGCCTGTGGACCGCGATCCGCGCCGCGCAGCGCGACCCCGGCCGCCGGGTGCTGTTGCTCGAGGCGCGCCGGCTCGGCTGGGCGGCGTCGGGTCGCAACGGCGGCTTCTGCGCCGCCAGCCTGACCCACGGCGAGGAGAACGGGCGCTCCCGCTGGCCCGACGAGTACGACGCCCTCGTGCGGATGGGCGAGGAGAACCTCGACGGCATCGAGCAGACGGTGCGCGACCACGCCATGGCGGTCGACTGGGAACGCACCGGCGAGATGTCGGTCGCGGTCGAGGACCACCAGGTGCCGTGGCTGGAGGAGATGACCGAGGGTCGTTTCCTCGACCGGGACGCGGTGCGGGCCGAGGTCGCCAGCCCGACGTACCTCGCCGGACGCTGGGTCGACGACGCGGCGCTGCTCCACCCGGCCCGGATGGTCGCGGAGCTGGCCCGGGTCGCGGCCGAGCTCGGCGTCGAGATCGTCGAGGACACGCCGGTCACCGGACTCGACTCCGGCTCCTTCGGTCCGGTGACCCTGCAGACCGGCGGCGGCCGGGTGCGGGCAGACCGGGTCGCCCTCGGCACCAACGTCTTCCCGGCACTCGTGCGCCGCTACCGGCCGTTCACGGTGCCGGTCTACGACTACGTGATCATGACCGAGCCGCTCACCGACGCCCAGCTCACCGAGATCGGCTGGCGCCACCGGCAGGGCCTGGCCGACCTCGCCAACCACTTCCACTACTACCGGCTCAGCGCCGACAACCGGATCCTCTTCGGCGGGTACGACGCGGTCTACCGCTTCGGCAAACGGGTCCGGGCCGACCACGAGCACCGTCCGGAGACCCATCGGGCGCTGGTCTCGCACCTGCTGACGACCTTCCCGCAGCTCGAGGGCATCCGGGTCACGCACCGCTGGGCCGGCGCGATCGACACCTGCACCCGGTTCTGCGCGTTCTACGGCCTCGCCCACCGCGGCCGGGTGGCCCACGCGGCCGGCTTCACCGGCCTCGGTGTCGGCGCGAGCCGGTTCGCCGGCGACGTACTGCTGGACCTGCTGGCGGGCGAGGACACCGAGCGGACCCGGCTCGAGATGGTGCGCCGCAAGCCACTGCCGTTCCCGCCCGAGCCGATCGCGGCCGCCGGCATCCACACCACGCGCTGGGCCCTCGACCGGGCCGATCACGCCCAGGGCTCACGCAACCTCTGGCTGCGGACCCTCGACCGGCTCGGCCTGGGCTTCGACTCGTGACTCAGCACCGCCTCTCCCTCCAGGACGCGCGCCGGATCGCGGTGCGCGCCCAGTTGCTGGACGCCGAGCGGCCGACCTCGGTGGACGACGTGCTCCACCGGCTCACCCTGCTCCAGGACGACCCCTGCACCGCGGTGGCGCCCAGCGCCCACCTGGTCCTCTGGAGTCGGCTGGGGTCGGCGTACGACCGCGAGGAGCTCGACGACGCAGTCGGGAGCGGGCGTGTCGTCGAGCTGCACCAGATGCTCCGGCCCGCCGCGGACCTGGCGCTTCACCGGGCCGGCATGGCCCACTGGCCGGAGGTCTTCGACCAGCACCGCGAGGTCCACGACTCCCTCGCGCGCTGGATGGCGGCCAACGACGACACCCGGCGCGACATCCTCGAGAAGCTGTACGACGAGGGGCCGGTGACCGCGCGGGCGTTGCCGGACACGACCCTGGTCCCGTGGCGCTCGAGCGGCTGGAACGGCGACCGGAACGTGCGGATGCTGCTCGAGAACATGGTGGGCCGGGGAGAGGTGGCGGTCGCCGGGTACGACGGCCGCGACAAGCTCTGGGACCTCGCGGAGCGGGTGTACCCCGATGACCCGGTGCCGAAGCTGGAGGACGCGCGCCGCGAGCTCGACCGGCGCCGGCTGGCCGGCCTCGGCATCGCCCGGGTCACGGCCGCCGTGGTCCCCGGCGAGCCCACCGCCGTCGGCGAGGCTGGCGAGGAGGCCGTGGTCGAGGGACTGCGCGGCCGGTGGCGGGTCGACCCGGCGTACCTCGACGGCGCCGGCTTCGAGGGCCGGGTCGCACTGCTCTCGCCGCTCGACCGGCTGATCATCGACCGCAAGCGGATGGCCGAGCTGTTCGAGTTCGACTACCAGCTGGAGATGTTCAAGCCCAAGGCCAAGAGGCGGTTCGGCTACTGGGCGCTGCCGATCCTCGACGGCGACCGGCTGGTCGGCAAGCTCGACGCCACCGCCGACCGCGACGCCGGAGTGCTGCGGGTCGACGCGATCCACGAGGACGAGCCGTTCTCCGCACGGCTGGCCAGCGGCGTACGAACGGAGATCGAGGACCTCGCGCACTGGCTGGACCTGGAGGTCGAGCTGCCGCGCTGACGGTCCGTCAAGCGTCGGCGCGGCGCCGGATCCCCGCCAGCATCCGGCGGACGCCGAGCACATGACCGCGGCTGCCGATCACCACGGTCCGGTAGACCGCACCCTGTGTCCCCGGGAAGTCGGCGTAGGTGACCGCGGTGACGATCGCGCCGCCGGCGGCAGGTTCGACCCGGAACTCCAGCTCATAGCGGGAGAACCGGTGACGGCCGGCCAGGAGCAACCACCGCGGCGGGTCTTCCCCGGCGATCTCGAAGCCGGCGCGGGGGGTGGTGCCGAGGAGCCTGGTGACCGGATGGCCAGCCCACCGGCTCAGCAGGTGTTCGACCTCGGCGCGCACTGCGGCGAACGCCTCGGCGTCGGTGACCTCGAGCGTCGTGGCGTGCTCGTCCACGTACGCCGGCCGCTCGCTCACCACCGGACCTCGAACCGGGTCGAGCCGATCGGTTCGACCTCGCTCACGTCCACCCGCTCGACCCGGGCTCCGGGCGGACCCGTGCGGCACCACGCCACCAGGTCGTCGACGGCGTCGCCCTCGGCCTCGAGCGCCACCGCGCCGTCCGGCTCGTTGCGCACCCAACCGGAGACCCCGAGCCGGTCGGCCTGGCGGCGGCAGGAGTCGCGGAACATGACACCCTGCACTCTTCCCCGGACCTGCACGTGCACCCGTCTCATCGCGCCAGCCTCCCCAGCCGCGATGGAAATGTCGAGGGCCGGCGGTCTGTCTTGGCAGTGGCACCATCGAGACAAGTACGAAGGAGCAGCACCATGGCCAGCATCGTCGTCACCGAGTTCATCAGCCTCGACGGCATCGTCGACTCACCCGGAGGGGAGAGCGGCTACGAGCACACCGGCTGGACCTTCAACGAGGTCGAGTTCGACCCGGCGGCCTACGAGCTGAAGGGTCGCGAGCAGGAGGAGGCCGGTGGCCTGCTGGTCGGCCGCGTGAGCTGGGACGCCTTCCACCCGGTGTGGCCGACCATGGCGGAGTTCGACCGCTACAACCAGATCCCCAAGTACGTCGTCTCGACCACCCTCACCGAGGAAGAGGTCGCGGCGACCACCTGGCGGCCGGCCACGCTGCTGCGGTCGATGGCAGACGTGGCCGCACTCAAGGAGACCGCGAGCGGCGACCTCCAGGTGCACGGCAGCGCCACCCTGGCCCAGAGCCTGGCCGCCGCCGATCTGGTCGACCGCTACCACCTGCTGGTCTTCCCACTGGTCCTCGGTCACGGCAAGCGGCTCTTCCCGGCCGACGGCGGCGACAAGCGCAACCTTCGGCTGGTCGAGCACGCCACCTACGGCAATGGCGTCCAGAAGCTCTGCTACGAGGTGGTCCGGTGACCGTCGTACCGGTTCGCCGGGCTGGGTCGGCTGATGCGGAGGTGCTCGGTCGACTGCTCTTCGAGTTCAATGTCGAGTTCGAGACGCCCACCCCGAGCGCAGCGGCGTTCGCCTCCCGGTTCCGTGAGCTGCTCGGCCGCGACGACGTGGTGGCGCTGCTCAGCGGTGACGAGGCGGCACCCACCGGGTTCGCCTTCCTGACGCTGCGGCCCACGCCGTACTACGACGGCCCGTTCGCCCAGCTCGAGGAGCTCTACGTGGTGCCTGACCTGCGCGACGGCGGCATCGGGACCGCGCTGCTCGGCGAGGCGATCACAGTGGTGCGCGCCGCCGGCGCGGGCGAGATGCACATCAACGTGGACGAGATCGACGTCGACACCCGGCGCTTCTACGAGCGGCACGGCTTCGTCAACATCGAGCCCGGCACCGACGACCGGATGTTGTGCTACCTGCAAGAGCTCTGACGCGACCCTGACTCATCGTTGAGTTGGGCGCGCGCAACAGGTGAGTTGGGCGCGCGCAACAGCGCCGACGTTGCGGAGGCCCAACTCAAGCGTTGCGGAGGCCCAACTCAACCTACTGAGACGAGCGCTGAGCCCATTCGCGGTCGAGCATCGCGTAGACCGCGGTCGTCGACCACTCCTCCTTGAACCAGACGTCCTCCACCAGGGTGGCCTCGTGGCGCATCCCGAGCCGCTCCAGCAGCCGCGCCGACGCGGTGTTGCGTACGTCGAGCTGGGCGGTGACCCGATGAGCGCCCGCCTCGTCGAAGCAGAGCGCGAGCAGCGCACGGGTGCCCTCGGTCGCGAAGCCGTGGCCCTCGTGGTCGGGATGCAGGACGTAGCCGACCTCGGCCCGGCGGTCGGTGGTCGAGTGCCAGAACAGCACCAGGTCGCCGATCAGCTCGCCGGTGTCGCGGCGGACCATCACCAGCGACATCACCTGGCCCTCGTCCTCGATGAGCGAGCGGACCCGTTCAGGGTCGGCGAACCGCTCGGCCATCTCCTCCGGCGTACCCGGTGAGAACGGGACGTAGCGGCAGACCTCCGGGATCGACCGGTAGGAGTGCATCGCCGACAGGTCGGCCCCGACGTCGATCGGCCGCAGCAGCAGCCGCTCGGTGAGGAGGGGGTAGTCGGGCGCCAGGATCGGGTCGGTCACATGGTCAGCCTAGGCAGCGACTCTGGACAGGTGCGCGGGACTCGGGGCAGGGTGCCCACCATGCGATCTCTTCTCGGGACCTCCGGCTTTGCCCTGCTCACGACCGCCGTCGCGCTGTCGACCACCCTGTCGGCCTCCGGCGCGCCCCCCGCCCCAGACCTCGACTGGGACGTCGCGGTCGTCGACGCCGGCCAGAGCTTCCGTGGCCTCGATGCCATCGACCGCGACACCGCGTGGATCAGCGGCGGAAGCCTGACCGCCGGTGGTGCGGGCAAGGTCTACCGGACGGTCGACGGCGGCGAGACCTGGCAGGACGTCAGCCCGCCGGGCACCGAGGGACTCTCCCTGCGCGACGTCGAGGCGCGGGACGCCGAGACCGCGGTGGTGCTGTCGATCGGCCCCGGCGAGGACTCCCGGATCTTCCGCACCACCGACGGTGGCGCGACCTGGGACGAGACGTTCCGCAACACCGAGGAAGCCGCGTTCTACAACTGTCTCGACTTCTACCCCGGCGGGAAGCGCGGCCTTGCTGTGAGCGACCCGGTCGACGGGAAGTTCCGGATCGCGGCGACCGACGACGGTGGCGCGTCGTGGGAGGTGCTGCCGGAGGCGGGCATGCCGGACTCCCCCGGCGAGTACGAACTTCTCCGCGAGCGGCGACTGCCTGGTCATCGCCGGCCGCAACGCCTGGTTCGGCTCCGGCGGCACCGCCGCGCGGGTCTTCCACTCCACGGACCGCGGCCTGTCCTGGGAGGCCACCGACTCCACGTTGCGTGCCGGTGACGCGGCTGGAGTCTTCGGCCTCGCGTTCCGTACGCCGCGCCACGGTGTGGCGGTCGGCGGCGACTTCGCCGCCCCGGCCGACGGCACCGACGCGTCGGCGTACACCCGGAACGGACGGACCTGGACCGGCGGCGGCGACCTCGCCCACCTCGGCGAGGACGCGTCGTTCGCGTCGAAGCGGCTGTTGCTGGTCACGGGCGAGTCAGGCCCCACCGCCGGCAGCAGCGTCAGCCGTGACGGGGGCCGCACCTGGCAGCAGTTCTCGACCACCGGGTTCCACACCCTCGACTGCGTGAAGGGCGGCTGCTGGGCCGCAGGTGGCGGCGGGCGCGTCGGCAACCTGTCCCACTGAGGCGGGCCGCTAGCGTCGGGTCATGCACCCCTGGGCCCGGCGCTGGCACCTGCTGACAGCGGCCGTCGCCCTGATCGCGCTGGTGCTGCAGCTGGCGCTCGTGATGAGTGGATCCGCGGTCCTCGCGGAGGACGAGGCACCCAGTCTGGCCGCCCGCACCGGACGGTTCTTCGGCTACTTCACGATCCAGGCCAACGCCCTGGTCGCGGCCACCACCGTGGTCCTCGCCCGCGATCCGGCGTACGACGGGCCGCGGTGGCGCGTGTTCCGCGGGGCGGCGGTCGTCGGCATCACCATCACCGGGCTGGTCCACTTCGTCCTGCTCCGGCCGCTGCTGGATCTCGACGGGCTCGACCGGCTCGCCGACACCTTGCTGCACCTCGTCGTTCCGGCCCTCGCGGTCGCCGGCTGGCTGGTCTTCGGACCACGTCCGCGGACCGGTCTCCGCGAGCTCGGCCTGGCGTTCCTGTGGCCGCTGGCCTGGCTGCTGGTGACCTTCGCGGTCCGGGCGTCGACCGGTTGGGTGCCCTACCCGTTCCTCGACCCGGACGGCGACGCCGGCTGGGCGGGCGTGGCCGTCGCCTGTGTCGGCATCACGGTGCTGTTCGCGCTGACCGCTCTCGCGGCGTACGCCGTCGACCGGCGACTGACACCCCGCCCGACCATCTCGGCCTGAGCGTGATCGGGCATCAGCGGTTGCGGGGGTGCTGGCGAGCCCGCCGCTCGTTGCCGCGCTTGTAGTTCCCGGTCCAGCGGGCCATCACCCCCTGAGGATCCGACTCGACCTCCCCGAGGAACTCCTGGGCCCGGGCGCCCCTCAGCACCGTGGCCCGACGGCCGTGGTGGGTGATGGTCACGGTCCCGTCGCGGCGCACGTCGTAGGCGAACCCGTCCGCAGCCACAGCCTCAGGCTAGGGCTCCTGGTCCTCGACGATGTGCATCGCCGACTCCTCGGGGTTCTGGGACCCGAACGGTGCGTTGCTGGCGGCTGCTCCGCCGAGCACGTCCTGGTCGGCCGGGATCGCGTCCGGGTCGTCGCCGCCGACCATCGACGTGGTGTCGGGCTCTTCCTCAGGCACCTCCTGACGCAGCCGCTGGTCCAGCGACTCGCCCTCGTCGGTCTCGACGCCGATGAGCTCCGCGCCGCGCGGCATCCGGTCCGGCGGGCTCCACGGCTCGTCGTCACCGGCGCTCGGGTCGTCGAGGAAGCGTTCGGCGTCTGCCTGCTCGTGCGGGTCGAGCTCGGTGCGACCCCAGTCGCCCTCGCCCTCGGTCGTGTTCTTCTCGGTCATGCCTGCCAGCCTGCCCGGCGGGATCGCTGCGGACAAACCTCCCTCAGGGTGAAGGGCGGACACCGGTGCCGCAGCGAGCCACCGCGGCGAGAGTCACCGGGCCGCTCTCGGGCATCCGGGCCAGGAACTCGCGACGCAACGCATCCCGCTCGTCGTCGGGGAGGGAGAGGCACCATGCGCCGGCCGGTCCCACGCCGCCGAGGAAGCCCTGCCACACCTCCCCCGCATCGACGTACGTCGACTCCACGCGCAGCGTGCCCTCGGCGACCGTGCCGAATCCGGCCGTCGTCAGGAAGTCGGCGAGCTCACCCACACCCCCGAGCGCGGTGGGATGCGCCTCGTCCGGGGCGTCGGGCCGGATCGACCGCGCCGCGTCCCAGAAGCGGCGCAGCATCTCCATCCCCTCGCCGTAGTCCCAGACCGCCGCGGCGATGGTGCCGCCGGGTCGCAGCACCCGGGTCATCTCGGCGGCGGCCGCGGTGCGGTCGGACACGAAGTTGAGAACCAGCTGGGCGAGCACGCCGTCGAAGGTGTGGTCCGGCCAGGGCAGGTCCTCCGCACCCGCCCGCCGGACGTCGATGCCCGGATGCCGCTCGGCGCACGCGGCCACGAACGTCTCGGAGGGATCGCACGCGGCCACGGATCCGGCCCCGACCAGATCGACCAGCACGCCGGTGAGCGCCCCGGGCCCGCAGCCGACGTCCAACACGCGGTGGCCGGCGGCGATCCCGGCCGCTTCAGCCAGCGCCGGTGCGAGCAACCGGGACCACCGGCCCATGAAGAAGTCATAGGCGTCGCCGGTGACCTGGAACATCTCGAGAGTGTGACCCGCCCCCGGGACCCCGTCCAGGCAACGACCCAGGATCAGGGTTGAAGCGGACGGATCGCGGCCGCAACTCGTGGCACGCTGACCGTTGTGGACACCGCCAACCCGACGGCCCGGGCGCTGCTCGCCCTCGAGCTGATCCAGGGGACCCCCGGCATCGGTGCCGCACGCCTGGGCGAACGGCTCGGCGTCTCCGACCGTGCCGCCCGCCGCTACGTCGCGGTCCTGCGCGAGGCCGGGATCCCGGTCGAGTCGGTCCGCGGGCCCTACGGGGGCTACCGGATCGGCCGCGGGCTGCGGGTACCGCCGCTGATGTTCAGCCCGGCCGAGGCCCTGGGCCTGGTGATGGCGGTGCTCGACGGCCACCACGCCGCGGCGGACGCTGACAACCCGGTCGGGTCGGCGCTCGGCAAGATCGTGCGGGTCCTGCCGGCGCCGGTGGCCGAGCAGGCGGAGGCGGTACGCCGGACCGCCGCACCGGTCCCCGACAGCGGTGCGGTCCGCCCCGACCCCACCACCACGTCGACCCTCGTCGGTGCCATCGCCGACCGGTGCCGGGTGCGGGTCGACTACCGCACCGAGGCGGGGTCGGAGCTCGACGTCGAGGTGGACCCGTGGGCGGTCGTGGTGCGGCACGGCCGCTGGTACCTGCTCTGCTGGTCGCACGCCGCCGGCGCGCCACGGACCTACCGGGTCGACCGGATCCGCACGGTCACCACCCTCGACGAGCGGTTCGAGCCACCTGCCGACCTCGACCCGGTCGCCGATCTCGAGCACCACCTCGGGACGGGGTGGGAGTACGACGTGGAGATCGAGTTCGAGGCGGCGTACGACGACCTGGTGGCGCTGCTCCCCCGCACGATGGGAAGAGCAGAACCGCTTCGCGACGACCGCACCCGACTGGTCGGCTCGACCAGCAATCCGTGGATGTACGCCGAGTGGCTGGCCGCGGTGCCGGTGCCGTTCCGGATCGTGCGCGGCCCGGAGCTGATCCACGCCGTCCGCACCACCGCTGCCCGGCTGCTCGCGTCGAGTCGAGCCGGCGGATCAGTCCTGATCGAGGCGGGCGAGCTCATCGGCGGTGAGCTCGAGCTCGGTGGCCGCGGCGGAGTCGATGATCGACTGCGGCCGCTTCGCGCCGGGGATCGGGATCACGACCGGCGACTGGGCCAGCTCCCACGCCAGCGCGACCTGCTGGGCGCTCACCCCGCGGTCCGTGGCGATCTCGGCGAAGGCCGGATGCTTCTCGGCCAGCTCCTTGGCGTTGCCCAGGCCGCCGAGGGGACCCCAGGGCAGGAAGGTGATGCCGAGCTCGTCGCACACCTCGATCTCGGCACGACTGCTGCGGAACGCCGGGCTGAACTGGTTCTGCACGCTCACCAGCGTGTCACCGAGCTCGGCGTGGGCGGCCCGGATCTGGCCCGGGTCCGCGTTGGAGAGGCCGATCCGGGCGACCTTGCCCGACCGGGCGACCTCACCGAGGGTGCCGATCACGTCGGCGTAGTCGACCTTGGGGTCGGGCCGGTGGTGCTGCCAGAGCGCGATCTGGTCGACACCGAGCCGGCCGAGGCTGTCGTCGACGGCCCGCCGCAGGTGCTCCGGGGAGCTGTCGAGGCCCCAGCCGCCGCCTTCGGTGCGCACGTGGCCTCCCTTGGTGGCGAGCAGGACCTGGTCGCGTACGCCGAGCTCGTCGAGCAGGGAGGCGATCAGTCGCTCGTTCTCGCCCTGGGCGTCGATGCCCTTCTCGTCGCCCGGGCCGTAGGCGTCGGCGGTGTCGAAGAGGGTGACGCCGGCGTCGAGCGCGGCCCGGACGGTGTCGAGCAGCTGCTCGCGCGGCTGGGTGCCGGTCTGGTCGAAGGTCATCAGGCCGAGCCCGATGGCCCCCACCTCGACGCGCCCGACGGTGTCATTGCCGATGTTCCGTGTCTGCATCCGTCGACCCTACGAGCCGGGGGTTCAGGTCGCGCAGGTCGAGCCGCATCACGACCCGGGGGAAGCCACCCGAGACCGCGTCGGTCCGGGCGGCGAGAGTGAAGCCGGCCGCCTCGAACAGCGCGCGGGTGCCGACGTAGGCCATGGTGAGGTCGACCTTCTCGCCCTGGTTGTCGGCGGGATACCCCTCCACGGCGGGGGCGCCCTCGCTGCGGGCGTAGGCGACGGCGCCGGGGATCAGCGCGCGGGCGATGCCCCGGCCACGGTGGCCGGGGCGCACCCGGAGGCACCACACCGACCAGACCGGCAGGTCGTCGACGTGCGGGATCTTGCGCGATCGTGCGAACGGCAGCTCGCTGCGCGGCGCGACCGCGGCCCAGCCGACGACCTCGTCGCCGTCGTAGGCCAGGACGCCGGGGGCGACCGGACGCCGAGTGAGCTCCTCGACGTAGGCGCCTCGCTCGGGACCCACGAGTGCCCGGTTGGTCTTCGCGTCGAGGCGATGGCTCAGGCACCAGCACACGCTGGAGGCCGGGTTCTTCGGACCGACCATCGTCCGCAGGTCCGCAAAGCTGCGCGCCGGGCGAACCTCGAGCCCGGTCATGGCCGCTCTCCCAGGACCATTCGGACCTGGACGACATCCTCGACCACGATCCCCTCCGCCCGGCGTACGGCGTTCTTGAGCGGGACCAGGTAGCGCCCGTCCTTCGGGAACAACGACGTCGTCCACTCGGTGTCGCCGATGACCACCCGAGCCGGGATCACCCCCCAGCCGTAGGTCAGCATCGACGACGCTTCCTTGATGTCGTCGCTCTCGTCGTCGGGGACGGCGACGTAGTAGAACGGCGCCGGGCCCCGCCACTCGAAGACATCCCCCGCGAACTGGACCTCCATGCCAGGCAGTGTCACCGACCGCTCAGGGGGTGTCCAGGCACGTGCGCGCCGGATCCGCGAGGTGTGCCGGTCACACTCGACGCCGCCGCAACGTCAGACTGACCGATAGGGGCCCACGGGGCGGGAACGTCGACCGGGCCCGAGACGGAGAGGAAGGGAATCCGATGAAGACCATGACCTGCCGCCAGCTCGGCGGACCGTGTGACCTGGAGCTGCGCGGCGAGTCCGCCGACGAGGTCATCAAGGCCCAGGACCGTCACCTGAAGGACGCCGTGAAGTCCGGCGACGCCAACCACGAAGACGCGCGGGACGCGATGAAGGGCCGCTGGCGTCATCCCAAGCAGTCGATGGACTGGTACCGCGACACCAAGCAGGCGTTCGCTGACCAACCCGACCAGTAGGCAGTGACGCAGTGAGCCGGTGAGGGCCGGCTTCCTAGGATGACAGCGTGAACTCCTCCGGCCGGCTGCTCGAGCCCGACCTCGCGTCCGTCCCGATCCCCCACGAGCCGGGAGCGCCGGGCGAACCCGGCAGCGGGAGTCACGTGCTCGGCACCCTGGGTGGCGTCGAGGTGGGCGTGTGGGAGATCGGGCCCGGCACCGCCCACGACACCGAGGCCGACGAGATCTTCGTGGTGCTGTCCGGCCGGGGCGAGGTCCGGTTCGAGGACGGCGCCACGGTCCGGCTCGGACCGGGGGCCGTCGTCCGGTTGCGCGAGGGTGAGCGCACCACCTGGATCGTGACCGAGACCCTGCGCAAGGTGTACGTCGCATGAGCGCCGGACCGGGCAACGAATCGCACCACGGCGTGGCTCGCTTGGTGGCCACGCACGTGCCGAAGAACCCGGTGGCGCAGGTGGTCGTGCTGCACGGCGGCGCCGCCCGCCGGCACGGCATGCGGGTGAGTCCGGCGCAGCTGTCGGTGCTCCGGATGATCCCGGTGGCCCGGCGGGTGGCGTCGGCCGGCGGCGACCGACTCGCGGTGTTCCGGCTGCTCAACTCGGTGCGTGGCTGGGACACCCACCACACGCCGGTCGACGACGTGGCGTGGGCGCTCGGCGAGCTGCGGCAGCGCTTCGGCGAGGGGCTCCCCACCTGCCTGGTCGGCCACTCCCTCGGGGGGCGGGCAGCGATGGTCGCCGGTGCGCTCCCCGACGTACGCAGCGTCGCTGCGCTCGCGCCGTGGGTCTACCCGACCGACGGCGAGGGGGACCTCAGCGGTCGCCGGGTGATGGTCGTGCACGGCACCGAGGACCACGTGGCCAGCTCGACCCGCGCCCTCGCCGCCGCCCGCAACCTCCAGCGCACCGCCCAGGTCGGCTTCATCAGCATCGAGGGCGGACGGCACGCGATGCTGCGCCACCACCAGTGCTTCGACGGGTACGCCGCCTCCTTTGCCGCCGCGACCCTCCTCGGCGACCCCACCACGGGCCCGGTCGCCGAGGTGCTGGACGGCGCGTTCTTCGTCGAGGCCTGAGCCGTCAGCCGAGCTGCCTGTCGAAGAACCGGATGGTGCGGTCCATGGCGACGTTGAACGCCGGCCCGAACGCATGGCCGTCGTCGTACCACTCGAGCTGCGAGCTCACGCCGGCCCGCAGCAGCGCCCGGTGGGTCGCGGCCGCCCACGGCGGCGGACACGTGTCGTCGATCCGGCCGTGCACCATCAGCACCGGCTCGGTGATCCGGTCGAAGTAGGGGCGCGAGGAGTTAGCGCGCCAGAATGCCGGGCTGTCGGCCGGAGAGCCGTGCGCGGCCACGACCTCCTGACCGCGCAGGTCACCCGGCTCCGCCATGAACTGGCGGAAGTTGTCGGCCTCGAGCGAGGAGACCGACGCCCAGGGGGCGGCGGCCTGCACCAGGCCCGGCTCGGCGATCAACGCCTTGAGGATCACCCCGCCGCCCATCGAGCGGCCGAAGAGCGCCACTCGGTCGTCATCCACGGGCACGTCGCTGGATCGGCGCAACGCCTTGACGGCGTTGATGACGTCGGCGCTGTAGCCCAGCCGCATCCGGGTCTGGTAGCGCGGGTCGTCGTCGGACCCGGCGTGGTTGCGGTAGTCGACGTGCAGTGCGACGTAGCCGCGGGCGGCGAGGTAGCCGCGCTCGCGCGTCATCCCCTGCCCGCGCTCGTAGACGTCGGGGTCGATGTAGCCGTGAGCCAGCACGACCGCCGGGAACGGTCCCCGTCCGCGCGGCACGTTGAGAACGCCACTGATCGTGAGGCTCTCCTCGCCGCCCCGGTCACGCCCCGTGGTGCTGCGGCTGCGATAGGTCACGTCGTACGACGTGTAGCGGTCGGTCGCCTCGCGAACCCTGCCGATCCGTAGGCGGTCGCCGCGGTGCCGCTGCGCAGCGAGCCCCGGCACGGAGATCGATCGCGCCGGCGCCGGCGCGATCGTGGCGGACTCCTCGGGGTCGGACTGCTCGGGGTCGCTCTGCTGCGAGGGGCTCGGCGACTGCGCCACTGGGGCCGAGGGTTCAGGCCGCGGCCCGCCCTCGGGCTGCCCCTGCGCGCTGCAGCCCACCACCACCAGGAGCAGGGCACTCGCCCACACCGTCACGCGCACGTCGGCACTCCCCTCATCCGGGCCCGCCTCTCACGGTAGACGTCACCAACAACGCCTCCCCCGGACACTCGACGAACCGGACGGGTGAGGCAGTCAGCCGTGGGAGCCGGGCAGTGACTACCTCGGCTCTTCCTCGGTCGCTGCCAGCATCCGCAGCAGCTCCGCCCCCATCGCCTCGATGACGGCGTGCAGGCCCTTGACCGGGCGAACCATCACCGTGAAGTCGCCGATCAGGCCCGCGTCGTCCCACGTGATCATGTCGATGCCGTGCACAGACAGCCCGGCGACCTCGGTGGTGAACTCCAGCACCGCCGAGTCCTCCCCCAACCACTCGCGGTGATAGGTCAGCTCCGGCCCGAGCACGGTGAACGCGGCGGTGAGGTAGCCGACCACGGTGTCGCGCCCCTGCTGCGGGGTGTGGACGGCCGGCGACCGGAACACCGCCTCCTCCGCGACCAGGGCCGGCAAGAGCGCGGCGTCGCGCGACTCGACGACGACGTGCCAGCGGGCGAGTGCATCGGCGGCGTCCATGGCGACATCTCACCACGCGCAACCGGGTCGTCCCGCCCGTGCCGGCGGTAGGAGGGGCTTCAGCGGCGGATCACCACCTTGAGCGCCTTGGTCTCGGCGGCTCGCCCGAACGTGTCGTAGGCCTCGAGCATCTCCTGGAGCCCGAAGTGGTGGGTCGCGAACTTCTCGGCCGCCAACTTGTGCTGGGCCACCAGCTTGAGCAACATCGGGGTGGTCGAGGTGCTGACCAGACCCATGGTGATCGCGATGTCCATGATCCACAGCTCTTGCAGGGGCAGGTCGACCGAGGCGCCGTGCACGCCGACATTCGCGACCGACCCACCAGGGCGCACGATGCTGGTGCAGGCCGCGAAGGTGGTGGGGATGCCGACGGCCTCGATGGCGACGTCGACGCCGAGGCCGTCGGTCATCGCGCGCACCTGCTCGGCCCAGTCGGAGTCACCGCTGTTGACGATGTCGGTGGCGCCGAACGCCTCCGCCTGGTCGAGCCGGTTGGCATCAAGGTCCAGGGCGATCACCCGCGCGGCGCCGTACAGCCCGGCGGTCATGATCGCCGCCAGGCCGACCGGCCCCGCACCGACCACGGCCACCACGTCGCCCGGCTTGACCTTGCCGTACCGGACGCCGATCTCGAAGCCGGTGGGCAGGATGTCGGAGAGCATGACCGCCGCCTCGTCGCTGACCCCCTCCGGCAGCTTGTAGACCGAGTTGTCGGCGAACGGCACGCGCACGTACTCGGCCTGGGTGCCGTCGATGAGGTGGCCGAAGATCCAGCCGATCCCGCTGGCACCCTCGTCGGCCAGGCAGTGTGCATAGAGACCCTGGTGGCAGTAGGAGCAGGAGCCGCACGCACTGATGCAGGAGATGATCACCCGGTCGCCGATGGCGACGCTGGAGACCGCCGAGCCGATCTCGATGATCGTGCCGACACCCTCGTGGCCGAGGATCCGGCCGTCGGTGACTGCCGGGACGTCCCCCTTGAGGATGTGCAGATCGGTGCCGCAGATCGTGGTGGTGTCGATCTGGACGATCACGTCGGTCGGGTCGATGATGACCGGGTCGGGGACTTCCTCCCAGGCCTTCTGGCCGGGACCGTGGTAGACGAGCGCTTTCATCGGTGTTCCTCCTGTCGAGACACGGCCCAGGCACCCGGGCCCTGTCTCCACTCTCGATCGAGGTCGAGCCGGCGGACAGGGCATGAGGTCCTGGTCGCGGGGGCCTTTCGGGCGATGGGTGCGAGTCGCCATGACCTGTGGCACGCGCACGTATGACCTTCGGCCCTGATGGCGTGCGTCGCTCCGGTCCTAGCGTCGAAGCAACGACGAGAGGGAGTAACCATGATGCGACGACTGCTGGTTCTCGGTGGCGGTACGGCCGGGACGATGATCGCCAACAAGCTGCGGAAGAAGCTGCCGGTCAGCGAGTGGCAGATCACCGTGGTCGACCGCGATGACGACCACCTCTACCAACCCGGGTTCCTGTTCCTGCCGTTCGGCGGCTACACCCCCGAGCAGGTGGTGCGCCCCCGGCACGACCTCCTCCCCGACGGGGTGGACTTCCTGCTGGCGGAGGTCGACCGCGTGGACGCCGAGACCAACAGCGTGGCGCTCGTCGGCGGCGGAGAGCTCCCCTATGACTACCTGGTGATCGCCTCCGGCACCACGCCGCGCCCCGACCAGACACCGGGCATGCTCGGACCCGAGTGGCGCACCAGCATCTTCGACTTCTACTCCTACGAGGGCGCCCAGGCCCTCGCCCGGGCCCTCAAGGACTTCGACCACGGCCGACTGGTCGTCCACATCACCGAGATGCCGATCAAGTGTCCCGTGGCGCCGCTGGAGTTCGCGTTCCTCGTCGAGGCCCACCTGCGCGAGCGCGGCATCCGCGACCAGGTCGAGCTGATCTACGTGACGCCCCTGTCGGGCGCCTTCACCCAGCCCATCGCCGCTGACCACCTCGGCGCGATGCTCGAGGAGCGCAAGATCCTGGTCGAGTCCGACTTCATGGTCGAGAGCATCGACAACGAGGCCAAGGCACTGGTCTCGTACGACGAGCGCGAGGTGCCCTTCGACCTGCTGGTCACCATCCCCCTCAACATGGGCGCCGACTTCGTGGAGCGTTCCGGACTCGGCGACGAGCTCAACTACGTGCCCGTCGACAAGCACACCCTGCAGTCGACCGCTCACCCGAACGTCTTCGCAGTCGGGGACGCCTCCGACATCCCTGCCTCCAAGGCCGGTTCGGTGGCGCACTTCTCGGTGGAGATCTTCGTCGACAACTTCCTGCAGGTGATCGACGGCCAACCCATGACCGGTGCGTTCGACGGCCACGCCAACTGCTTCGTCGAGTCCGGCGACGGCAAGGGCCTGCTCATCGACTTCAACTACGACACCCAGCCGCTCCCCGGGAAGTACCCGCTGCCCGTCGTCGGCCCGATGGACCTGCTCAAGGAGACCCGCGCCAACCACGTCGGGAAGCTCGCGTTCCGCTGGATCTACTGGAACGTCCTGCTCCCGGCCGCCCCGTGCCGCTGCCGGCCCGCATGTCCATGGCCGGCAAGACCATCCAGAAGGAGAAGTGATCAAGATGCCCGTGACCACCATCGAAGGCCGCGAGGTGCACGTCAACGAGGAAGGGTTCCTCACCGAGCCAGACGAGTGGGACGAGCAGCTGGCCAAGGCCCTGGCCGCCCAGATCGGCATCGACCTGAGCGACGTGCACTGGACCGCGATCCGCTTCCTCCGAGAGGACTTCGCGGTCAAGGGCGAGACCCCGACCCTGCGTCGGGTGACCGTCGCCGGCGGGATCCCCACCAAGCAGCTGTTCGCGCTCTTCCCGAAGAAGCCCGCCAAGAAGATGGCCTACATCGCCGGACTGCCCAAGCCGCACGGCTGCGTGTGAGTCACCCACCCCTTCCGCACTGAGAGTAAGGAAACGTCATGAGCACGACCACGAGCACCCCGCACGACACCGCCCTCGGCCTGGTTCCCGACTTCGACACCGACGCCGGCGAGGGCCGCAAGCTCGCCATCATCTGCTCCAAGGGCAGCCTCGACATGGCCTACCCCGGCCTGATCCTGGCCAACGCCGCCCTGGGCGAGGGCGTGGAGACGCACCTGTTCTTCACGTTCTGGGGCTTCGACATGATCAACAAGAAGACGATGGCGCACCTGAAGATGACCCCGCTGGGCAATACGGCGACGCACATGCCGCAGGGACTGGGCGGCGTACCGGGGGTCACTGCGCTGGCCACCTCGAAGCTGAAGAAGTCGATCGCCGACCTCGACGTCCCCGAGGTCCCCGACTTCCTCGAGCAGATCGTCGCCTCGGGCGGCCACCTGTGGGCCTGCCGGATGTCGGCGGACATGAACCACCTCACCGAGGACGACCTCTACGAGGAGGTCGAGGCCATCATCAGCGCCAGCGACTTCATCGAGAAGACCGACGGCGCCCAGCTGCTGTTCATCTGAGGTGCTGAGGCCGTGACGGGCTTGCGGGGCCGTCTCGGATGACGCCGCGAACGCTGTCGAGCCTCAGAGATTCCGGGTCGAACTCGGTCAGCCACCAGGTGGCACCGGCCGCGACGAAGGGTGGCAGGTCGGTGCCGGGTGGCAGCGCCACCACGATGTCGTAGGGGTCAGAGTTCGCGGGACCCCGCAGCTCGGCAACGCTCGCGGTTGCCTCGGCCAACTGGTCCGGGTGGGTCAGGTTGACCGGCACGTATCCGTCGTGGCGAGCGGCGCGTCTCAACGGCTTGCGGCGACCTGCCAGCCCACCGATCCATACCGGAACGCCCCGCTCTCCGACGGGCGTGGGAGAGAACTCGAACTCGTCGACGATGAAGTGCTCGCCCTGGTGCTGCACCGGATTCCCGGACCAGGCAGCCCTGAGGATCTCTAGTGATTCGTCGAGCATCCGGCTCCGCCGACGGTCGTCGAGCTCCTCGCCGGTGGCACTCAGCTCGCCGCCGAACCGGTCGTCCCCGAGGCCGGCGCCAAGGACCAGCCGGCCACCACTGAGCCGGTCGAGCGTCACCGTCTCACGGGCCACCTTCGTCGGGCGTCGACGCGCAAGCGGGGTGACCATCGGACCCAGCAGGACGGACTCGGTCGCGACGGCGATCGCGCTCAACGAGATCCACGGGTCGGCGACCTGCCTCACCGGCGGAGCCCAGCGCAGGTGATCCCAGACGAAGACTCCGTGCCACCCCGCGGCCTCGGCCTCAGCAGCGAGCCGGGCGACCACCACCGGGTCGGCCAGCTCGTCGAACAGCGGCAGCCACAGCCCAGAGCGAAGCCCGGTGCCGCTCCCCCTCATCTGCGCGCTCACCTAGCTTCGCGTGGTGATCTCGGTGAGCGCATCGACCAGCAGATCCCAGGTGTGCCGCGGCGGGAGCTGGTGCCCCACCCCTTCGAGCTCGAGGAGTTGCGCGCCGGGGATGGCATCGGCGAGCGCCCGCCCATGGGCCACCGGGAACAAGGGGTCCTCGGTTCCGTGCACCACGAGGGTCGCGAGACCCGCGAGCCGACTCAACCGCACCACCGCTGACGGGCTGTCCTCGAGCATGAAGTGATTGGTCATGCTCGCGGCGATGTCATTCGTACGATTGAACACCTGGAGCGCCAGCGAGCGCATCCGTGACTCGTCGAAGTTGCCGGGCCCGGCGTACGGGCGCTCGCCCTCCACGATGTAGTCGACGACGGCTGCTGGATCTTCCCAGTCGGGCTCCGGGGTCTGGTGGGAGAAGGTCTCCTGGATCTCGGCGCTGGGGCCAGGCAGGCCTTCGATACTGGAGTCGATGGGGGACGTGGACATCAGCGTCAATGCCGCCACCCGGTCACGATGTACCAGAGCCAGACGCTGCGCGATGCCGCCTCCCAGGGAGAGTCCCACCACGTGCGCACGGTTGATCTCGAGCGCATCCAGCACCACGACGGGGTCACTGACCAGGTCCGCTGAGGTGTAGCCGGGCAACCCAGGCGGATAACTCGTCGAACGCCCTGTATCGCGGCTGTCGTAACGCACCACCCGACGATCGCGAGCCACCAGCAGACGGCAGAACTCATCCTCCCACCAGTCCATCGACCAGGTCGCTCCGCCGATCAGCAATATCGCCGGATCAGCTCGGTTGCCCATCGCTTGGACGCACAACTGCACGTCGTCATCGACTCGAACGGTCGTCGTCACATCAGTCACGGTGGGGCCTCCCCGAATCGGTGCTTGGACGGACAGACCGCCAGCGTCGTCGAAGATCATCGCTCCCGCCTGGGTGCCGACGATCGCTCGGTCTGAAAACGGCGAGGCACGCAGATGCCATTCTGCAACGGCCATCAGGCGCGGGACTGCAAGCAGGGCGCGCGGATCGCGGCAGATCCGGATGGCGGTGACCTAGCCACGTTCTTCTGGTGAGGAACGGTGGCTGGTGCACCGCTAGGCCTTGGTGGCGTCACGCGGCGGTGATCGAGCCACCTGGTATCGCCCCAGAACGGTGGCTAGCTCACCGCTCATCCCAGTCGCCCCTCCCACGAGGCGTTGCGCCGTCTGGCACTGTCTCGGCCGGCACACTCAACTCGGCATGAGCGTGTGATTCGACGCCGGTCCGTCACGTCATCCGCCAGACTTGCGACGTGGACGACTGGCAGGTGACGCGCCCCTTCTGGTGGGGTCTGATCCACGTCTTGGATCGGGATTCCTCGGAAGTGCCTTCGCTCACGGACTCAGTGGTCTCAGCGTCCCGCTCCGGTCTGGCCGTGAAAGTGCTGCACGCAGCGGACGCGGAGCCCAGCGGCACTGAGGCTGACGGAATCATCCCTCCATCGCAGGTCCAGGTGACCATTCACATCGATAGCCGGCCGTCGGCGGACCTGGTATTCGAGGGGGAGATCGACGTCCCCTCGGGTGTGCTCACTGTGGGTGACGCAGAGCAAGAGGACTTCCTCGAGATCGGTTCAGGCCGTTGGGCAGCGCAGGTCGCTTGCGCTCCTCACGAGTTCGCCGAAACGGTCGAAGTCTGGCTACAGCCGGTCTGGCCTACCGCACGCTCATCGGCATGAGCCGAGGTGACCACGACCGTTGCGATCCACCCCAATCTGAAAGAGTTGCAGAGCGGATCGTTCGAATGCAGTCGCCGATCGTCGGCAGTGGGGCTCGACCTCAGTGGGCCATGTCCACGAAGCGGGAGTAGTGGCCCTGGAAGGCGACGGTGATGTCGCGGGTCGGGCCGTTGCGGTGCTTGGCCACGATCAGGTCGGCCTCGCCGGGGCGGGTCGACTCCTTCTCGTAGACGTCGTCGCGGTGCAGCAGGATCACCATGTCGGCGTCCTGCTCGAGCGAACCCGACTCGCGCAGGTCGCTCATCATCGGCCGCTTGTCGCCGCGCTGCTCGGGGCCACGGTTGAGCTGGGAGAGCGCGATGATCGGCACCTCGAGCTCCTTGGCCAGCAGCTTGATCTGGCGCGAGAACTCCGAGACCTCCAGCTGCCGCGACTCGACCTTGCGGCCCGAGGTCATCAGCTGCATGTAGTCGATCACGATCAGCTTGAGGTCGTGGCGCTGCTTGAGCCGCCGCGCCTTCGCCCGGATCTCCATCATCGTCATGTTGGGGCTGTCGTCGATGAACATGGGTGCGCTCGACACCTCGCCCATCTTGCGCGCCAGCTTGGTCCAGTCGTCGTCGCTCATCTGGCCGTTGCGGATGTGGTTGAGCGGGACCTTCGCCTCGGCCGACAGCAGCCGCATCGTGATCTCCGAGCGCGTCATCTCCAGGCTGAAGAAGCAGCTGGTCAGGTTGTTGTGGAGCGAGGCCGCCCGGCACAGGTCGAGCGCCAGCGTCGACTTCCCCATCGCGGGACGCGCCGCGACGATGATCATCTGGCCGGAGTGGAGGCCGTTGGTGAGGTCGTCGAGGTCGGCGAAACCGGTCGGCACGCCGTAGAGGCCGGCCTCGCGGTTGCCGATCGCCTCGATCTCGTCCAGGACGCCGTCCATGATGTCGGACAGCGGCGCGTAGTCCTCGGCGGTGCGTTTGTCGGTGACCTGGTAGACCTCCGCCTGCGCGGCGTCGACCACGTCGTCGACCTGCCCTTCCGCGGCGTAGCCGAGCTGCACGATCTTGGTGCCGGCGTCGACCAGCCGCCGCAGGATCGCCTTCTCGCGCACGATCTCGGCGTAGTAACCCGCATTCGCGGCGATCGGGACGTTGGCCGAGAGCGTGTGGAGGTACGGCGCACCGCCCACCCGCTGCAGCTCGCCGCGGCGCTGGAGCGCGTGGGCCACCGTCACCGGGTCGGCCGGCTCGCCGCGACCGTAGAGGTCGATGATCGCGTCGTGGATCAGCTCGTGGGCCGGACGGTAGAAGTCGGGCCCGCGCACCGCCTCCGAGACGTCCGCGATCGCGTCCTTGGAGAGCAGCATGGAGCCGAGCACGCTCTGCTCAGCGGCGGCGTCCTGCGGAGGCATCCGGCTGCCGGCGCGCTGCGGCGCCTCCCCGGGGGCGAACGCCGCCGGTCCGTCGCCCCACTCCTCGTAGGAGTCGGCCGGCGGGGCGCTCGGGGCGCCATGCTCGGTGATGCTCAACAGACCTCCTCGAGACCCACTGACGGAGCGGGGAACCGGTGGCCTCGACGGTAGGGAGCCCCACTGACAGCCGCGTCGCCCGTCGATCTCAGCACCCGGGCAACCCGAGCGAACCTACGGGCCCGGTGGACCCGGGGGGAAGCGGTCCATCCACAGGGCCTGTGGATAACCCGTCGGAAGAGGTGGACGACACGCCACGAGGTGTGCGCCGACTGGGGAGGCGGCTGTGGAACTGGCGTGACCTCGTGCTGTTAACAGCGCGTTGACCTGCGTAAACGCGATGCACACCCTGTGGAGGGAAAACTCTTGGCGGCTGAGTGTCGCCGGTTGGGATCCGTTCCCCGTTTTGTCGACATACCCACAGGTACCTCGTGGACGAGGAGTTATTAACGGCTTCATACACAGGGTTGATGTGACTAGTCACGTCATAGTCAGGACGCAGACGTACTCCTTACTGGACTAGTCTGGGGCGATGTCCCGGGCCCAGGATCGCGAGATCTGGCGACTCGCCGTCCCCGCGTTCTGGGCGCTCGCGGCCGAGCCACTCTTCCTGCTCTCCGACGCCGCGATCGTGGGCCACCTCGGCACCACCCCCCTGGCCGGCCTCGGCCTCGCCGCGGTGGTGCTGCAGACCGTGGTCGGGCTGTGCGTGTTCCTCGCCTACGGGACCACCGCGAGCGTCGCGCGCCACCTCGGGGCGGGCGACACCCGCGGCGCCCTGGCCCAGGGGATCGACGGGATCTGGCTGGCGGTCCTCATCGGCACCCTCGCCACGGCCGCCGGGATCCTCCTCACCGACCCGCTGCTCGGTCTCTTCGGTGCCGGCACCGGCGTCACCGAGCAGGCCGCCACCTACCTCCGGATCGCGTTCCTCGGCACCACTCCGCTGCTGGTGATGCTCGCGGCGACCGGAGTGCTGCGCGGGCTCCAGGACACCCGCACCCCGCTGTACGTCGCCGTGGTCGGCAACGCGCTCAACGTCGTGCTCAACCTGCTGCTGGTCTACGGCGCCGGCCTCGGCATCGCCGGCTCAGCCGTCGGATCGGTGCTCGCCCAGGTCGCGAGCGCCGCGGTGCTCGTGGCGGTCGTGGTGCGGGGCGCCAGACGCGAGGGCGCTCCCCTGGGGCCGGACCGTGCCGGGATCACCGCGGCCGCGCGGGCCAGTGTCCCGCTGGTGGTCCGCACCCTCACCCTGCGGGCCGCGCTGCTCGTGACGACGTACGCCGTGACCCTGGGCGCCCTCGATGAAGCCGACCAGGCCGTGGACCTGGCCACCCACCAGCTCGCCTTCACACTGTGGACCTTCCTGGCGTTCGTCCTCGACTCCATCGCGATCGCCGCCCAGGCCCTCACCGGTCGCTACCTCGGCGCCGGCGACGTCGCCGGGACCCGCGCGGTCACCGACCGGATGATCCAGTGGGGCCTGTGGTCGGGCGTGGTCACCGGGCTCGGCCTCGCCGCCGCCAGTCCGGTGCTCGGTCCGCTGTTCACCGATGACCCGCTGGTCCAGGACCGGCTGGTCGCGGTGCTGCTGGTGGCCGCCGTGGCGCAACCCATCGCCGGCGTCGCGTTCGTGCTCGACGGCGTCCTGATCGGTGCGGGGGACGGCCGGTTCCTCGCCTGGGGCGGGGTGCTGGTGCTGCTGGCCTACGCTCCGGTCGCGCTGGGCGCCGCCCTGGCCGGCGGCGGGCTGATCCTGATCTGGGTGGCGTTCAGCTCGGTCTTCATGGGCTCCCGCTTCGTCATCCTGCTGCGGCGGGCCCGTGGCTCGGACTGGCTGGTCACCGGGGTGGCGGGTCGAGCACCGGAGCGGCCCCTACAGTGACGCCCATGCGCGCACTCCAGGCGATCGGCATGGGCCTGGTCATCGTCCTGGTCCGCGCGGGGTGGCCCGACCTGCTCCCCGATCCCCTCGGCTGGCTGCTGGTCCTCCACGGCGTACGCCGACTCCCGGCCGACCTGCCCTACCGCACCGCCGTCATCGCGTTCGGCGCGCTGGCGCTGGCGCTGTCGCTGCCGTTGTGGGTGCCCGCCGTGGCCGACCGGGTCCTGGCGGCGGACCCGTCGCTGCAGTGGGCGGTGAACCTGCCGCAGCTGCTCTTCGTCATCGTCCTGGCCACGGCCCTCGGGCTGCGGGCGGCCGACCACGGCGACGCGGCCGCACGCGGCTGGTGGTTCCTGGTGGCGACGCTGACCGGCTTCGCGGCCGCAGCGCCGGTGCTGGTGTTCGGAGGCGGGATCGCGACCCTGGAGACGCCGGCGTTGGTGATCTCCGGAGCGGTGCTGTTGACGGCGATCGTGCTGTGTTTCGTCCATGCGAACCGGCGGTGGGCGTCGCCGCAGGAAATGCGGCAGGGCCGCTCCTCCTGAGGGGAGGAACGGCCCTGTCGGACGTGGCTTGTCGAACGGGTGGAGCGGGTCAGGCCGGGATGACGTTGAGGGCCACCGTGGCGGACACCTCGTCGTGCAGCTTGACCGACACCTCGTGGTTACCGAGCGACTTGATCGGGTTGCCGAGCAGGATGGTGCGCTTGTCGACGGCCTCGCCCGAGGTCTCGGTGAGGGCGGCCGCGATGTCGGCGACGGTCACGGCGCCGAAGAGGCGACCGCTCTCGCCGGCCTTGACCTTGACCGGCACCGGCTCGGACTCGAGCCGGGCCTTGATCTGGACGGCGTGCTCGGCGTCGCGGACGGCGCGGGAGGCCCGAGCCGTCTTGATGGAGTCGGCGGTGCGCTGCGCACCCTTGCTCCAGCGGATCGCGTCACCGCGGGGCAGGAGGTAGTTGCGGCCGTAGCCGTTCTTGACCTCCACGACGTCGCCGGGGCCGCCGAGTCCGGACACTTCCTGGGTCAGGATGATCTTCATCAGGGTGCCTCCTCTCAGCGACCGGTGGACGTATAGGGCAGCAGGGCGAGCTCGCGCGCGTTCTTCACGGCGATCGCGACGTCGCGCTGGTGCTGGACGCAGTTCCCGGTCACCCGACGGGCGCGGATCTTGCCGCGGTCGGAAATGAACTTCCGGAGCAGGGAGGTGTCCTTGTAGTCGACACCGGTCGCCTTCTCCTTGCAGAACTGGCAAACCTTCTTCTTGGGCTTGCGAATCACTGCCTTGGCCATTGTGGTGCTCTCCTTACGAGCCCGGCATCAGCCGGAATGGTTGGACGGATTTCGTGGAAGTACGGGGGTTTCGAGGCTCGGCCGCGGACGGCCTCACACCTCAACCACCGAGGAGGGAATCAGAACGGGGGTTCGTCGTTGCCGGCACCGGGCGCCGCCCACGGGTCGTTCTGGGGGGCGCCACTGGGGCCGCCTCCCTGACCGCCCTGGCCGCCGCCCTGGCCACCGCCCTGGGGGCCACTGGTGGCCCACGGGTCGGCCTGCTGGGACTGCTGACCGCCGCCGTAACCGCCGCCCCCACCGCCGGAGCGCTGGGCACGGGTGACCTTGGCGGTCGCCCACTTGAGCGAGGGGCCGATCTCGTCGACATCGACCTCGAACGAAGTCCGCTTCTCGCCCTCGCGGGTCTCCCAGGTGCGCG
Source organism: uncultured Actinomycetota bacterium (assembly GCA_963806945.1). Classification (GTDB taxonomy): domain Bacteria; phylum Actinomycetota; class Actinomycetes; order Propionibacteriales; family Nocardioidaceae; genus Nocardioides. The sequence continues at coordinate 125,337 of CAWDZH010000007.1, read as the reverse complement.
CCTTGAGGCGACCCTGGACGATCACGCGAGCGCCCTTCTGCAGCGACTCCGCCACGTTCTCCGCGGCCTGGCGCCAGATCGAGCAGCGCAGGAAGAGGGCTTCGCCGTCCTCCCACTCGTTCGTCTGACGGTTCATGGTGCGGGGCGTCGAGGCAACGGTGAAGTTGGCCACCGCCGCTCCGGACGGCGTGAAGCGCAGCTCCGGGTCGTCGGTGATGTTGCCGACCACGGTGATGACGGTCTCGCCTGCCATGTCAGGTCTCCCTCGTTCGATCCACTGAAACGTCGGCGCTCAGTCAAGCGCGAGCCACCGACAGGGGAAAGTGCGTGTCCACAACCGTCAGCCGGTCGGGCGCAGCACCTTCGTGCGGAGCACGGACTCGTTGAGCCCGAGCTGTCGGTTGAACTCCTTGACCGTGTCCGGCTCGGCGTTCAGGGTGATGAGGGCGTAGATGCCCTCGGCGTTCTTCAAGATCTCGTAGGCCAGTCGACGACGGCCCCACACGTCGACGCTGTCGACGGTGCCACCATCCTTGCGAATGACGTTGAGGTACTTGTCGAGCGACGGCTCGACGGTTCGCTCTTCGAGACTGGGGTCGAGGATGACCATTACTTCGTATGCACGCACAGCGGTCTCCACCTCCTCTGGACTCAGGCGGCCACGGACTCTCCGTGGCAGGAGGGCTTTGCGTTGCCACCCGGACCTACCGGGCGACGCAGGCGAGGTTAGCAGCGCCGACCCGTGGCCGCGGAATCCCCATCATCGGCCGTCACCGGGCAGTCCTAGGGTGGGTGCATGCACATCGGAGCGCACGTCGACCAGACCGACCCGGTCGCCGAGGCGCGAGACCGCGGCGCGCCGCTCGTGCAGTTCTTCCTCGGTGATCCGCAGAGCTACCGGGGTCCCGAGATCCGGTACGCCGGAGGCGCCGACGGGCTGCGCGACGACGCAGCGACGGCCGGGGTGGACCTCTACGTCCACGCGCCGTACATCGTGAACGTGGCGACCACGAACAACCGGATCCGGATCCCCAGCCGCAAGCTGCTCCAGCAGCACGTCGACGCGGCCGCCTCGATCGGGGCGAAGGGGCTGATCGTGCACGGCGGTCACGTCGACAACAAGTCGAACGACCCGCAGATCATCGAGAAGGGCTTCGACAACTGGCGCAAGGCCGTCGACGCCGTGGACCTGAAGCTGCCCCTGCTGATCGAGAACACCGCGGGCGGCGACCACGCGATGACCCGCTACCTCGAACGGATCCAGGGGGTGTGGGAGGCGATCGCTGCCTGCGAGCAGGCTGATCTGGTCGGCTTCTGCCTCGACACCTGCCACGCCCACGCCGGCGGCAACCCGCTGGAGACGATCGTCGAGGACGTCCGGGCGATCACCGGACGGATCGACCTGGTCCACTGCAACGACAGCCGTGACGAGTTCGACTCCGGCGCCGACCGGCACGCCAGCCTCGGGGCGGGGAAGATCGACGCCGACCTGCTGGCCTCGGTGATCCGCGACGCGGACGCCCCGGTGGTCTGCGAGACCCCTGGCGGGGCAGCCGAGCACGCCGCCGACTTCGACTGGCTGCGCGAGCGGCTGGGCTGACCGATAGCCTCGGGACCGTGCTGACCGTCCGGACGATCTCGCCCGCTGACCATCTCGCGCACGTACGAAGCCGACCCACGGTCAGCTTCTTGCAGACGCCTGCGTGGGCCCATGCCAAGCCCGAGTGGCGACCCGAGTCGATCGGGTTCTTCCGTGACGACGAGCTGGTCGGCGTCGCGCTGGTGCTCTACCGCCAGCTGCCCCGACTCCGGCGCTTCCTCGCCTACCTCCCCGAAGGTCCGGTCATCGACTGGGAGACCGACGACCTCGCCGCGTGGCTGACCCCGATGTCAGCGCACCTGCGCCAGCAGGGCGCCTTCGGGATCCGGATGGGCCCGCCCGTCGTCACCCGGCGGTGGAGCGCCGCCCAGGTGAAGCAAGGCATCGCCGACGAGTCCGTACGCCGCCTCGACGACGTCGCCCCGCTCGAGCGCAGCGCCACCGGGGCGCGGGTCGTCGCCCAGCTCCAGGAGCTCGGCTGGCGACCGCAGGCCAGCGAAGGCGGCTTCTCCGCCGGCCAGCCGCAGTTCAACTTCCAGATCCCGCTGGTCTCGGCGGACACCGGCGAGGCGAAGTCCGAGGACGACGTGCTGGCGGGCATGAACCAGCAGTGGCGACGCAACATCAAGAAGGCGACCAAGAGCGGTGTCGAGGTCACCGAAGGTCAGGACCTCGAGGCGTTCCACGCGCTCTACGTCCACACCGCCGAACGGGACGGGTTCACGCCGCGGCCGCTGCCCTACTTCCGCGCCATGATCGACGCCCTCGCCGCCGAGGATCCCGACCGGATCCGGCTCTGGTTCGCCCACCACGAGGGCGACCTGGTCGCCAGCACGATCGCGATCCGCGTCGGCACCCACGCCTGGTACAGCTACGGCGCCTCGTCGTCGGAGAAGCGCGACGTACGCGGCTCCAACGCCGTCCAATGGGCCATGATCCGTGACGCCCTCGCCGCGAAGGCCGAGGTCTACGACCTGCGCGGCATCACCGACACCCTCGACTCCGACGACCCCCACCTCGGCCTGATCCAGTTCAAGGTCGGCACCGGCGGGGAGGCGGTCGAGTACGCCGGGGAGTGGGACCTGCCGTTGAACAAGCCGCTCTACGCCGCCTTCGATCTCTACATGCGCAAGCGGGGATGAGCAACCGATGAGCCTCACCCTGACCGTGGACGGTGACCGCTGGCGCGGTCACCTGCGGCGGGTCGCGGAGCAGACCCCCGGGCTGGTGCCGGTGCTCAAGGGCAACGGCTACGGCTTCGGCCTGCACCGGTTGGCGCGGAAGTCGCAGTGGCTGGGCGTCGACACCGTCGCGGTCGGCACGTACGCCGAACTGCCGGAGGTCGCCCCGCGCTTCGACGGCGACCTGCTGGTGCTCACTCCGTGGCGCCCGTTCGGGGCCGCGCTGGAGCTCGACGAACGGATCGCGTCGCGGGTGATCCACACGGTGAGCCGGGTCGAGGACGCCCGCGACCTGCTCGAGCGGCAACCGGGTGCCCGCTTCGTCCTGGAGCTGGTCACCAGCATGCTGCGCCACGGCCTCGACCGCCGCGGCCTCGAAGCGGCCGCGCAGGTGCTCGCCGACCGCGCCCAGACCCCGCGCCTCGAGGGCATCGCGATCCACCTGCCCCTGGGTCACGGCTCCCACGTCAGTGAGGTACGCCGCCTGATCACGACCGTGGTCGCGGCCGGGATCCCGGCCCGCCGGCTGTGGGTCAGCCACCTCACCCCCGACGAGCTCGAGCGGCTGCGGGCCGCCTACCAGGACTTCGAGATCCGGCCCCGGATCGGCACGTCGCTGTGGCTGGGGGACCGCGGTGCCCTGCAGGTCACGGCGACCGTCCTCGACGTCCACGAGGTCGAGCGGGGCGACGTCTTCGGTTACCGCGGCCGCACGGCACCCAAGTCCGGTCACATCGTCGTCGCCAGCGGCGGCACCGCGCACGGCATCGGGCTCGAAGCTCCCACCGGCCACACCGGCATCAAGGCCCGGGCGGCGACGCTGGCCCGCGGCGGTCTTGACGCCGTCGGGTTCGTGCGCTCGCCCTTCAGCATCGACGGCAAGCAGCGGCTGTTCGCCGAGCCGCCCCACATGCAGGCCTCGATGTTGTTCCTGCCCGCGGGGACCCGGGTGCCGGCGATCGGTGACCGGATCGACGTGCGGGTGCGCTACACCGCCACCACGTTCGACGACGTCGACGTCAGCTGACAGGGGTCCCTCCGGGCGTTTCGAGGCTCGGGCCCTGGCGGCCCTCGCACCTCAACGACCGGAGGGGTCCCGGTGGTTGCGGGCTAACCGGTGGTTGAGGTGCGAGCGAAGCGAGCCTCGAAACCCCCGGTCCCCGACTCCCGCTCGACCACCGGATCCCGCTCGGGCCGCAGCACGTCTCGCACCACCAGCACGACCAGGTACAGCTCGGCCACGACCCGCACCGCGATGGCGAGCCAGTAGAAGCCGACGTCGCCGCCACCCGCCGGATCGAGGAATCCGCCCAGGTAGAACCACACCATCGCGAAGTAGAAGATCTCGCCGCCCTGCCACACGAGGTGGTCGCGCAGCCGCGGCCGGGCCAGCGCCGCCAGCGGCAGCAGCCACAACACGTACTGCGGTGAGTAGACCTTGTTCACCAGCAGGAAGCCGACCAGCACCAGGAACCCCAGCTGGGCGAACCGTGGCGTGACCGGCGCACGCAGGCCCAGGGCCAGCACCCCGGCACACCAGGCGGCGAAGATCAGCCACGACCACAGGTTGATGGTGTCCGCGGAGAAGGCGGCGTCGGTGGCCTGGTCCGCGACCAGCCACAGCGACCCCAGGTCAGCGCCACGGTCGGAGTTGAACGTCCAGAACCGCAGCCACTCATCAGGGCCGGACACGAAGCCAGGGAGGTTCACCGCCATCCAGGTCACCGCCCCCGCGAGCAGCGCAGCAGCAAAATCACGCAGCCGTCGGTCGCGCAGGCAGATCACCAGCAGGGCACCGAGCAGGAAGAGTGGATAGAGCTTGGCGGCGGTGCCGAGCCCGATCAGGACGCCGGTGAGCACCGGCCGGTCGCGGGACCACGACCACAAGGCTCCTGCGACGAAGACCAAGGCCAGCAGGTCCCAGTTGATGGCGGCCGTCAACGCCAGGGCAGGCGACGCGGCGAGGAACGCGGCGTCCCACGGTCGCCGCCGGTGTACGCCGGTGAGCAGCCAGACCGCGAACAGCGAGAACGCGGCGAGCCCGACCAGGGTGACCGCGACGAACAGCCGCGACTCGGCCCGCACCCCGGGCACCTCCGACACCTTCTCCACCGGAGCGGCATACCTCGGCCCGAGGTCCGGTGAGCCGCTCAGCCAATGGGTGACCCAGGCCGTGCCCCACGCGTAGTAGGAGATCCCGACCGGGTACTCCATGACGGCGTACCGCGCCCGGACCTCCGGGTCGTCGGTGTAGGGCCAGCTGAGCTCGGCGAAGCCGCGGCCGGTGTAGAGGTAGGGCAGGTCGGAGTAGCACATGTGGGAGTAGCGCTGGGTGCCGTCCTGCCAGGAGTCCTGGAAGCAGGTCGTCTTCTGCAGCATGCCCAGCGCGAGGAAGATCGCTGCGAGCGCCAGCAGGACCCGGGTCGGGGTCCACCAGGGGTGCCGCCCGGCCCGGTCCCCCACCTGGCCGCCGACCACCTCACTGAGTGACCCGACCAGCGGGTCGTCCCGCGTCGGGTGGACGTGGCCACCCGACCGGTTCACCAGATGTACCGCTGGCGGATCGCTGCGGGACTGGCGGTCGCGAAGGGACTGGAGTTCTCAGCCGGTGGGTTCGCGCGGCCATTCGCCCCGCCCGGTCCGGGCGAGGCGGTCCCGGTGGGCGACCCGGTCTGGCACCCCAATGGAGGACACGTGTTGGTCGGCGTCGGCGGCTGGGACGTCGGCGGCTCAGACGTCGGCGGCTCGGACGTCGGCGGCTCGGACGTCGGCGCCTTGGTGGTGGGCGCCTTCGACGTCGGCTGCTGCGTCGGCGGGGCCTGCGTGGTCGCCGGCGCCGTCGGTGTCTCGTCGCGCTCGTCCGGCGCCTCCCCGTCGACGTACACCGGGGGCGGGAACTCCTCGACGGGGAGCCCCTCCATCGCCCGCTGCATCACGGCGACCCAGGTCTCGGCCGGGTAGGCGCCGCCGAAGTACGACGGGAGCCACCCCTGGAGCTCCTCGTTGCCCTTGCCCCTGACGTACATGACCGCGGTGCTGAGCTGGCGGGTGTACCCGGCGAACCAGGCCGAGGAGACCTCGCCGGCACCGTTGGTCGCGGTACCGGTCTTGCCGGCCGCGGGCCAGTCGATCGCCTGCGCCGCCGTCCCGGACCCCTCCGCCACGACCTGCTGGAGGGCATAGCTGACGTCTGCGGCGATGTCCTTCTCGACGGCCTCCTTGTCGGAGACCCGGTGCTGGTAGTCGGTTTCGCCGTTGGCCAGCACCACCTTGTCGATGATGTAGGGCTCGGCGGAGCGACCATCGTTGGCCAGCGTGGCGAAGGCGTTGGCCATGTTGATCGGGCTGACGGTGGCGTTGCCGAGGGCGACGCCGGTGATCGGCTCGAGACCCGGCGAGGAGTTCGGGAAACCGGGTGCCTTGCGCGAGGCCGGCTTGCCGGGCGGGATCCCGAGCCGGTTGGCGGCGTCGATGACCTTCTCCGGCCCGTCCTTCATCGCCAGCGTCATGTCGATGAAGGCGGTGTTCACGGAGTTCTCGGTGGCGGTGATCATCGAGATCGCGTCGCCGTAGTCGGTGTCTCCCTGGTTCTCGATGTCCGTGCCGTCGGGCAGCACGAAGGGCGAGTTGCCCTCGAAGGTGTCGTTCAGCGAGAAGCCCGACTCGATGGCGGCAACGAGGGCCGACGGCTTCATCGTGGAGCCGGCCTGTCCTCCGGCGACGGCCCAGTTGATCTGGGAGTCGAGGAAGTCCTGACCGCCGAAGAGGCCGCGGATGGCGCCGGTGCCCGGCTCGACGGTGGCGACCCCGATATGGAGGTCCTTGTCGCTGAAGCCGTCGGGCCGTGCCTCGGTCACGCCCTGGACGGCGGCGTCCATCGCCTTGCGCGTGAACGTCGTGGTGACCCGCAGGCCCCCGCCCTCGATCTCCTCTTCGCTGTAACCGAGCTTGAGCAGTTCGTTGCGAACCATCGTGAGCACGTGGCCTCGCTGCTGGCCGTACTGGCTCTCGGAGGCGACCTCGGGAAACTTCGGCAGCTTGCGCGCGACCTTGTCGACCTGGTCCGCCTCGACCATGCCCTCCTCCCCCATCGACCCGACCACCGCGGTGTAGCGGGCCTTCAGGTCCCGACGGGCCTGCTTGCCCTGCGCCGGGTCGAGGTCGTTGGGGTCGTTGAGGACACTGGCGAGGACCGCGGACTGCTTGAGGTCCAGATCCTTGGCCTCGACGTCGAAGTACGCCTTGGCCGCGGCCTGCACGCCGTAGGCGCCGCGACCGAAGTAGATCGTGTTCAGGTAGCCCTCAAGGATCTGCTCCTTGCTGATGTCCCGTTGCAGCTTCAGGGAGATGAAGGCTTCCTTGATCTTGCGACTGAGGGTGCGCTCCTGGGTGAGGTAGAGGATCTTCACGTACTGCTGGGTGATCGTGGACGCACCCTGGGTGCTGCCCCCCCTGGCGTTGCTGAAGGCCGCACGGATGATGCCCTTCGGGTCGATGCCCTGGTCGGTCCAGAAGGTGCGGTTCTCGGCGGCGACGACGGCGTCCTTGAGGGTGTCAGGCATCTCGTCGAGTGTGATCGACTCCCGGTTCTGGGTGGCGAACCTCCCGAGCTCGGCCTTGCCGTCGGAGTAGAAGACGAAGCTGGTCTGGGTCTCGAAGTCCTTGTTGGGGTCCGGGACGTCGATGGCCTGATAGAGCACGATGAAGCCGCCGACGGCGAACAGGCTGCCGACCAGGCCCATGATCAGGGCCCACTTGCCGACCTTCTTCAGGCGCGTCTTGGTGGAGGCTGGGGCCTTCTTCGGCTTCTTCTTCACTGCGGGGCCTTCGGCCCGGCGCTTTGCGTTCAACAGGCTGATCTTTCGGGAGGGCTCGAGGTTCGGGGTGTCGGGTGCCGGATTCAGGGTACGCACCCGACGCCACCGGCCCGAACCAGCGATCGACACCCGCCCATTTCGCATGGTTCCGGATATATCGGTACGATAGGTCTCATGGCACGTCGCGGGGAAACCATCGAGCTCGCAGTCCTCGGACTGCTGCACGAGGGACCCATGCACGGGTACGAGCTGCGCAAGCGACTCAACCTGATGCTCGGGTGGGGGCGGGTGCTGTCCTACGGCTCCCTCTACCCGGCTCTGAAGAAGATGTTGCGTGGTGCTCTCATCGAGGAGACGGCCACGTCCGCCACCACGGTCAGTCGCCGTCCGCGCATCGTCTATCAACTCACCGAGGCCGGGAACGCCGAGTTCCAGCGGCTGATGACGGAGGTGGGTCCGACCGCGTGGGACGACGACACCTTCGACATCCGGTTCGCCTTCTTCGGGCGTACTGACATGGAGATCCGGCTCCGCGTGCTCGAGGGCCGCCGCAGCCGGCTCCAGGAACGGCTCGAGCGGGTGCAGAAGGAGCTGTCGATGACCCAGAAGGAAGTCGACCGGTACGCCGCGGAGCTGCAGCGCCACGGTGTGGAGTCGGTCGAGCGCGAAGTGCTCTGGCTCTCCGAGCTGATCAATGCAGAACGGTCCGGTGAGCAGCAGGTGCCCCGGACCCCCGATACCAGTCAGCCGCAGGGCTGAAGGACCAGGAAGGAATCGTTCCCATGGGTGCGGTACGAGTAGCAATTGTGGGCGTGGGCAACTGCGCCACCTCGCTGATCCAGGGCGTGGAGTACTACCGGGACGCCGACCCGTCTGGGACGGTCCCCGGTCTGATGCACGTCGCGTTCGGCGACTACCACGTCTCCGACGTGGAGTTCGTGCTGGCGTTCGACGTCGACGACACCAAGGTCGGCAAGGATCTCTCCGAGGCGATCAACGCGTCTCAGAACAACACCATCAAGATCTGCGACGTCCCCACGCTCGGCGTGGAGGTCCAGCGCGGCCACACCCTCGACGGACTCGGTAAGTACTACCGGGAGACCATCGAGGAGTCCGGCGCCGAGCCGGTCGACGTCGTGCAGGCGCTCAAGGACGCCGAGGTCGACGTGATGGTGTCCTACCTGCCGGTGGGCTCCGAGGAGGCCGACAAGTTCTACGCGCAGTGCGCGATCGACGCCGGGGTCGGCTTCGTCAACGCCCTGCCCGTCTTCATCGCCTCTGACCCCGTGTGGGCCAAGAAGTTCGAGGACGCCGGCGTCCCGATCGTCGGCGACGACATCAAGAGCCAGGTCGGCGCGACCATCACCCACCGGGTGATGGCCAAGCTGTTCGAGGACCGCGGTGTGGCCCTCGACCGGACCTACCAGCTCAACGTCGGCGGCAACATGGACTTCAAGAACATGCTGGAGCGTGACCGGCTGGAGTCGAAGAAGGTCTCCAAGACCCAGGCCGTGACCTCCAACCTCACCGGCGAGCTGGCCGACAAGATCGACAGTCGGAACGTCCACATCGGCCCGTCCGACTACGTCGCCTGGCTCGACGACCGCAAGTGGGCCTACGTCCGCCTCGAGGGCCGCGCGTTCGGTGACGCTCCCATCAACCTGGAGTACAAGCTCGAGGTCTGGGACTCCCCCAACTCCGCGGGCATCATCATCGACGCGATCCGCGCGGCCAAGGTCGCCCTGGACCGCGGCATCGGCGGTCCGCTCATCGGTGCCTCGTCGTACCTGATGAAGAGCCCGCCGGTGCAGCTCCCCGACGACGAGGGTCGCGCCCGCGTCGAGGCGTTCATCCGCGGCGACGAGTAGGACTCACCTCGACACCCACCACAGGGCGGCAACCTTCGGGTCGCCGCCCTGTGGCGTTGGTGGCTGCCCGCAGTTCACTCGTTGATGGCCTCGATGCCCAGACGCTTGAGCTCCTCGAGGCGGTCCCGCATGTGTTGGAGAACCTCGGGGGGATGGGGCTCCCAGTCCGCCAGCTCGGCGACCACGCGCAGGGGATCCCGGGTGCGGTAGGAGCGCGTCGGGTTGCCCGGGAACTTCTTGTCGGTCAGGTTGGGGTCATCCTCGAACGGGCCCGTGGGTTCGACGCGGTAGATCCGGCCGGGTCCCTCGCCGACCGCCAGCTCGGCACCCCACGTGGCCGCATCCAGGGTGGCGGTCAGGTAGAGGAAGTTCGCCCTGACTCGCTGACCGAAGTTGGAGCTGTAGCCGGGCTCCAACAGCTCTCCCGGCTGGAGGTCGGCCTTCGTCCCGTGAAAGAAGGGCCCGGCGTCCTGAGGCTGGGAGGGCATCGGTTCAGTCGCCGAGCAGGGCGTCGACGTTGGGCAGCCCTTCGAACCGCGAGAAGGTCCCGGCTTCCGCGATCTCCTCCGCGGCCTCCAGGAAGCCATGCCACGAGGTACGCGCGAGAGTGCCCCCCACGCTGATCCGTCGTACGCCCAGGTGGGTCGCCTCGGCGACGGTGGTGAACGGAGCATTGATCAACAGGTTCACCGGTTTCGGTGACACGGCGGCCACGATCGCCGCGACGTGCTCGAGGTCGTCGATCCGCGGAGCGTAGAGGCAGTCCGCGCCCGCTTCGGCGTACCCCTGGAGCCGGCGGATGGTCTCGTCGATGTCGGGCCGCCCGCAGACGAAGCCCTCGGAGCGCCCTGTGAGGACGATTCCTGTCCCGCTCTCATCGATCGCTCGTCGGGCGGCGGCGACGCGTTCCACTGCGAGGTCGAACTCGATCAAGGGCTGTGCCGGGTCTCCCGACGAGTCCTCGATGGAGAGCCCGGCGATCCCGGTGTCCGCAGCCATCGCCACGTTCGACGCGACACCTGCCGCATCCTCCGCGTACCCACTCTCGAAGTCGGCGTTCACCGGCACCGACACCGCACTCGCGATCAGCCGGAGGTGGTCGAGCACCTCGTCGCGGGTGGCCCGCGTGTCCGGGCGACCCAGCGTCCAGGCCAGCCCGGCGCTCGTCGTGGCCAACGCCTTGAAGCCCAGCTGTTCCAGCGCCCGTGCGCTCCCCGCGTCCCAGGGGTTCGGCATCACGAAGCACCCCGACGAGTGCAGCCGCCGGAAGTCGGTGATCCGGTTCTCGAACGTGTTCATGCGATACCTCGTCACGCCTTCGGCGGGCTCGCCGGGCGGTCTAGACCGCTGCCATTTTTCAGGGGCCGACGGGTCCCGGAGAGGTTTACAGTCCGCTGCAAGAGCACGCCCATTCGGGCTGAGAAAGGATCCAGGGGGGACATCATGACACATTCGATACTCAGGAAGAGGGCAGTTCTTCCGACCGCGCTGACGATGCTGGTGTCGGGACTGATGGTGGGGCTGGCACCCACTCCCGCGGCGGCCGGCACTCCGCCGCCGCTGACCGAGGTCGCCATCGACGACGACCGCATGATCACGATGAACGAGACGTTGACCCCGGGGCTCAACGCCTTCCACATCACCTCGACCAAGAACTCCGCGATCCAGTTCGCCGTTCGGGCGGAGGGGTACTCCAAGAAGAGGTTGGCGTCGGACGTCAACGCCGCGTTCAGCAAGAACAACCTCAGGGCGATGAGAAGGTTCGAGCGGAAGGTCACCTTCCTCGGCGGCGTCAGCAGTTCGCCGGACGAGATGGGCATGATGACCGCCTACCTCCCCGCGGAGCCATCGGGAACGGTGATGGCCGTGGACACGAACGGGAAGTTCAAGCCGAGCCGGATGCTCGACCTGACCGTCGCGGGAGATGAGGTCCCGGCCACCGTGGAGTACGACGCCACCCTGCGGGCCAAGGGCGACACGACCTGGGCCCGGAAGCCGGCCACCATCCCCCGGAAGGGCACGCTCCGGTTCGTCAACGGTGCGACGCAGAACCACTTCGTGGCACTGGCCAAGTTGCGTCAGGGCAAGACCTTCGCCGACTGGAAGACCTGGATCCGCAAGGTCAAGAAGGGCAAGCAGGCCAAGCCGCCGGTCAACTTCAGGGTCGGCGTGGACAGCGGGCTGGTCAGCCCCAGCCAGGAGATGACCTTCGACTACCAGCTGCCCAAGGGCAACTACGTGCTGGTCTGCTTCTGGCCGGACGCGAGCATGGGTGGCATGCCCCATGCGTTCATGGGCATGTCCCGACCGGTCAGGCTGGGCGCCGGAGGCTGAGCGACCCAGTGGATGGAGGCGCCCCCGGGACCAGTCCCGGGGGCGTCGCCATGCCGAACAGCTCAGTGGTGGTGGTGGGGCGACCCGGCCTCGTGAGCAGTCGGTCGTCCGGGCCGGACCACTCGGAACTGAGCCATCATCCCGTGGTCCTCGTGGTCGAGCATGTGGCAGTGGACCATGAACCGTCCGGGGTAGTCGGTGAACCGGGCGGCGACGTCGACCGTCTCCCCCGGGTCCACGCGCCAGGTGTCCTCGAACCCCCGCTCCCACGGCGGCGGCCGTTTGCCGTCGCGTCTGACCGTGCGCCACAGCTCCTGGTGGATGTGGACGTAGTGCGTGATCGGACTGGTGTTCCGTAGCCGCCACTTCTCGGTGGTGCCCAGAACCGCAGTGTGCTGCACACCGTGGGGGTCGAACCCCTCGTCGTTGATGGTCCACAACGTTCCGCTCGTCGGGTCGCCGTGGAGACCGAAGGTCCAGGTGGCCGACACCTCGTCCGGGATCTTGAAGTCGCGATACTTGAGCAGGCGAGCCGGGACCCGGGTGTCGTCGGTCGCCGCGTCGGCGACCCGGAACTCCATCAGCTGCGCCGGTCTCGGACCGATCCCCTGGAGCGAGCCGCCGGTCTGGGGAACGCTGTCGAGCCGGATGGTCTGGCCCGCGGCGTCGCGGAGATCCACGACGACGTCGACGCGTTGCGCCGGCCCGAGCAGGATCTCCTGGCGCTGCACCGGCTCGGGCAGCAGGCCGTTGCCGGTCCCGATCTGGGTGAACGACCGGCCGTCGGAGAGCGCGAAGTTGTAGGACGTGAAGTTGGAACCGTTGACCAGACGGAGCCGGTAACGGTGCGCGTCGACCTCGGCGTACGGGGCATAGCGGCCGTTCACCAGCACGTAGTCGCCGAGGGTCGCGTCGTTGGGAGGAGCCTCCGGGCCCAGGAAGAGCTGCGGGACGTGGTCCGCCGCCGACGGCCAGCCCGGCGTGTCGAACGGGTCGGTGAGGCGGTGTGTTCCTGGCTCGAAGCTGCGCTCGCTGATCATGAGCGGGAGGTCGTAGCGCCCCCGCGGCAGGTCGAGCCGGCGCTCCCTGGGGTCGGTGACCAGGAACATTCCCTGCAGTCCTCGCCACACGTTGCGTCCGGTCCGGTCCATCCGGTGGTCGTGGTACCAGAACGTCGACCCCGGCAGCGCCCGTCCGTCGTCACGCAGCGGGTAGTCGTAGGTGCGGCTCCCACCTCGCCGGATCAGGTGCGACATCGGCTGTCCGTCGTCGGCGGAGGAGTGGTGGTCCCCATGCAGGTGTACCGACATCGACCCCGATTTCGGCGGCAGCCGGTGCGCGAAGGTGACCCGGGTGCGCCGCCCGGTCGGTCGGATGATGGTCGGGCCCGGGTAGGTGCCGCCGTAGGTCCACATCGGAGTCGGGTCGCCGGTGGCGAAGATCTGGACCGGCGTCCGCTCCATCGTGAGGCGGGGGTTCCGCGCCCGGATCACCGGAGGGAGGAACAGGGGCTGGTCGAAGGAGGTGGGAGTGGGAGTGACCCCGCCGCCCTCTCCCTCGACCGCCAGCGTGGCCTGCATGTTCGGGTGGAACCGGCAGTAGAAGGGGTAGTTCCCGGCCGTCAGTCCGGTGGCACCGGGAACGACCTTGCTCTGTCCGGGTTCCACCCGGGTGTCGAACAGCGGCAGTCCGGAGGGATCGAGCGCCACCGACGTGACGGTGTGCGCGACGGAGTCGTTGTTGAGCACGGTGAGGGTGCCATCAGGACTGATGGTGACGACCGCGGACGCGTAGCCCCGGTGGGTTCCACCCCGCTCGATCACGATCGTGGACGAGACCGTGCCGGCCGCGGCCGCCGGGACCGCCGGATCGGGATCGGACGCAGTGGCCCCGGACGCGGCGACGAGGGCGGCCAGCGCCGTCACGATGACGAGTGCCCCCCGGGCCCCCCTGCTGGCCATGGCGAATTCTGACATGGAATCCGGCCCTCGGCGATAGTGGTGAGCAAATCGGAGGGGCTGATAGAACGGTGTCAGCCATCCGGGATGAGGAGCCGTGCCATGCCAGGTCGAGTCAGACGACGTACCCCGTCGTGGTCGACGGTGACGACGTCTACGTCGAGCTCTGAGCACTGATGGTCATCTTCACCAGGTCCGACGACCTGCAGGGAGCCGAGTTCGTCGACGCGAGCCTGCGTGGCGCCCGGTTCATCAGGGCCGACCTCTCCGGCGTCGTCATGCGTGCCGTCGATGCGCAGGGGGCGGACATCGACGCGCCCTGGCTCCTCGACGGCGAGAGCACCTTGCTCGTCAACGGCGTCGACGTGGTGCCACTGGTCGAGGCCGAGCTCAACCGCCGCTTTCCGGGCCGTGCCGACCGGCGCGCCGGAGACCCCGATGGCCTGCGCGCGGCGTGGGCGGCGCTCGAGCGCAGCTGGTCGGCCGCCCTCGAGCGGGTTTCCGCCATGCCGCCGGGCACCGTCGACGTGTCGGTGGCCGGTGAGTGGTCGTTCGCGCAGACGCTGCGTCACCTGGTCATGGCCACGGACACCTGGCTGCGCGGGGCGATCCTGGGGATCGACCCGCCCTTCCACCCCATCGGCCAACCGAACGCCGAGTACGAATCCGACGGCAACGACATGTCGGTCTTCACCACAGCCACGCCGCCGTACGCCGAGGTGCTCGAGGTGCGGGCAGGCCGCGTCACGATGGTCCGCGACTTCCTCGCCACGGTCACGTCCGACGAGTTGCTCGCCACGCACCGCAACCCGTGGGATCCCGACTACCAGGAGACCACCCTCTCCTGCCTCCACGTGATCCTCGAGGAGGAGTGGGAGCACCACCGCTACGCCGTCCGCGACCTCGACGCCATCGAGGCGACGTCGAACGCGTGAGTCGGCGGGGAGAGGGAGACGTTGTTCGCCCTCGGCACGGTCGGCCCGCATGACCTACTGCTGCGAGACGGGTCAGCGCCTCAGTCTGGGGGCAGATTCCCGACCACACGCTGGGTCTCGCGCGCGATCTCGGTGGCTTCGGACGCCGTCACCACCACCGTGCGCACCCGGGCATCCGGTGCGCTGATATCGCAGTCGGAGGTCGCCTCCGCGTTGCTGGACTCGTCGAGAGAGACGCCGAGGTGGCGGACGCCTTGAGCGGCCAAGGTCCTGACCTCAGGTGCGTGCTCCCCGATGCCGCCGGTCAGGACGAGCAGGTCGAGTCCGCCGGCGCTCACCGTCATCGCACCGATCTCCTGTCGGAGTCGGTGGATGAACACGTCGAAAGCGAGCGCCGCGTCCTCGTCACCGGCGGCCCTGGCGGCGAGCACGTCGCGCAGATCGCCCGACGTCCCGGAGAGCCCCTTCAACCCCGATCGGTGCTCGAGAGCATCAGCGAGGCTGGTCGGGGTCTGATCGCCGTGGGCCAGCAGCCACAGCAGCAGTCCCGGGTCAACCGAACCGGACCGGGTCGCCATGACCAGGCCCTCGACCGGCGTGAACCCCATGGTCGTATCGACGCAACGGCCCTCGCGCACGGCAGCGAGCGAGGCCCCCGCGCCCAGGTGGCATGAGACCACGCGCACGTCTGAGAGGTCGCGGTGGATGAGTTCGGCACCGCGCCGTACGGCGTAGGCGTGGCTGATGCCGTGGAACCCGTACCGGCGAAGGTTCCACCGTTCGTTCCATGCCTTCGGGAGCGCATAGGTGCGCGCCGCCGCCGGCAGGTGGGTGTGGAAGGTGGTGTCGAAGCAGGCGACCTCGTGGATCGCGGGCAACAGTCGGCGCACGGCGCGGATGCCCGCGATCGATCTCGGGTTGTGCAACGGCGCGAGGTCCTCGATGGAGTCCAGGTAGTCGAGCACGTCGTCGTTGATGCGCACGGACTCGGTCAGCCGGGGGCCACCGTGGACGATGCGGTGCCCGATCGCCTCGAGGTCGTCGAACTCCTCGATGAAGCTGCGCAGCGGTTCCAGGTCGTCATCGCCGTCCCAGCGTTCCACCGTGGTGGCGGCCACCTCCTGTTCGCCATCGAACACGGCCAGCTTCAGGCTGCTTGAACCCGCGTTGACCACCAGCACTCGCACCGGCTCAGCCTTCGGGCGTGTCGAGTGCGGGATCGTCGGTCGCGACCTCCGGGCCGGGCCCCGGGGACCAGCTCCAGTTCTGGATCTCGTCCATGTCCTCACCGTGGGACTGCACATAGATCTTGTGCTCGATCAGCTTGTTCTTCAGCTGCTCGCGCGCCGCCCCAGACGTGGCCTGAAGCCGAGGCACGCGGTCGATCACGTCCATGGCGAGGCTGAAGCGGTCGAGCTGGTTCATCACGGTCATGTCGAACGGGGTGGTGGTCGTGCCCTCCTCCTTGTACCCACGCACGTGGAGGTTGCCGTGGTTGGTGCGCTTGTAGGTCAGTCGGTGGATCAGCCAGGGATAACCGTGGTAGGCGAAGATGACCGGCTTGTCGCGCGTGAACAGCGCGTCGAACTCCGCCTCCGACAGGCCGTGGGGGTGTTCGCGTTCGTCCTGGAGCCGCATCAGGTCCACGACGTTGACGAACCTGATCTTCAGGTCGGGGAAAAAGCCACGAAGCAGCTCGACAGCGGCGAGCGCCTCCATCGTCGGCACGTCGCCCGCGCAACCCATGACGACATCCGGCTCCTCCCCCCGGTCGGTGCTGGCCCAGTCCCAGATCCCGATGCCCTTGGTGGCGTGCACGATGGCGTCGTCCATGCTCAGGTACTGCGGCGCGGGTTGCTTGCCGGCCACGATGACGTTGACGTACTGCTTGGACCGCAGGCAGTGGTCGGCCACCGAGAGCAGCGTGTTCGCATCGGCCGGGAGATAGACGCGAACGACCGATGCCTTCTTGTTCAGCACGTGGTCGATGAAGCCCGGGTCCTGGTGGGAGAAGCCGTTGTGGTCCTGGCGCCACACGTGCGAGGTGAGCAGGTAGTTCAACGAGGCGATGGGACGGCGCCAGGC
Organism: uncultured Actinomycetota bacterium; assembly: GCA_963806945.1. Lineage (GTDB taxonomy): Bacteria > Actinomycetota > Actinomycetes > Propionibacteriales > Nocardioidaceae > Nocardioides. The sequence continues at coordinate 108,559 of CAWDZH010000007.1, read as the reverse complement.
GATGTCGTCGGTCACCTTGAGCCACTTGGCGTGCTGGTTGAACATGGAGTCGACCAGGTGGATGAACGCCTCGTAGCACGAGAAGAGCCCGTGCCGACCGGTGAGCAGATAACCCTCCAGCCAGCCTTCGCACGTGTGCTCGGAGAGGATCTCCATCACCCTGCCATCGACGGCGAGGTGGTCGTCATAGGCGCGGGACTCGGCGTTCCAGGTCCGGTTCGTGACCTCGAGGACGTCCTGGAGGCGGTTGGAGTTGTTCTCATCGGGGGAGAACAACCGAAAATTCTCCATGTTCAGGGCCATCACTTCGCGCAGGAAGCTGCCCAGCACCCGGGTCGACTCGACGGCTCCGGTGCCGGGTGCGTCGACGTCGACGGCGTGCTCGCGGAAGTCCGGCATCTTCAGATCGCGCAGGAGCAAGCCGCCGTTGGCGTGTGGGTTCGCGCTCATCCGAAGCTCTCCAGCCGGGTGCAGAGTCGCGATCTCCGGCACCGGGGCGCCGTCGGCGTCGAAGAGCTCCTCGGGTTGGTAGCTCCGCATCCACTTCTCGAGCACCGCCCGGTGCGAGTCGTTGCCGCGCGCATCGGCGAACGGCACCTGGTGGGATCGCCAGTAGCCCTCGATCTTCTTGCCGTCGAGCTCCTTGGGACCCGTCCAGCCCTTGGGGGACCGCAGCACGATCATCGGCCACGCGCGCCGCGGCGCCGGAGCCTTCCGGCGGGTGGAGCGGGCCTCGTCCTGGATCTCGCGGATCTCGTCGAGGCAGTGATCCAGGGTCGCGGCGAACGCCTGGTGCATCTCGGTCGGGTCTGAGCCTTCGACGAAGTACGGCGTGTGACCGTAACCGCGCATGAGTGAGGTGAGCTCGTCCTCACCGATACGGGCCAGCACGGTCGGGTTGGCGATCTTGTAGCCGTTCAGGTGCAGGATCGGCAGCACGGCGCCGTCGCGGCTCGGGTCGATGAACTTGTTGGAGTGCCAGCTCGTGGCCAGTGGGCCGGTCTCGGCCTCGCCGTCACCGACGATGGCGGCGACGACCAGATCGGGGTTGTCGAACGCGGCACCGTAGGCGTGGGACAAGGAGTACCCGAGTTCGCCACCCTCGTGGATCGAGCCTGGCGTCTCCGGGGCCACGTGGCTGGGGATGCCGCCCGGGAACGAGAACTGGTTGAACAGCCGCCGCATGCCGTCGACGTCCTGACCGATGCCCGGATACACCTCGGTGTAGGTGCCCTCGAGCCAGGCGGACGCGACCAGCCCGGGACCGCCATGACCTGGACCGATGATGTACATCATGTTCAGCTCGCGTGCGGAGATGGCCCGGTTGAGGTGCGCATACACGAAGTTCAGCCCGGGTGTGGTCCCCCAGTGCCCGAGCAACCGCGGCTTGACGTGCTCGGCCAGCAGCTTCTCTCGCAGCAGCGGGTTCGCCATCAGATAGATCTGACCCACGGACAGGTAGTTCGCGGCGCGCCACCAGGCGTCGATCCGGCCCAGCTCCGCCTTTCTCAGCGGTCGTCCCTTGATGGTGGCCTTGGTGGGCTCGGATCGACTCATCAGGCAGTTTCCCCTCTGTGTGCAGCGTGGTGACGCGCGTTCCCTGGCGGCTCCGGCATCGCCGCAGCTTCCATCCTGTCGTCCCGCACACGTGTCGAAACAGGGTCCAAGGACCCCCGGGACCACGACTTCTTCCTCGTCGTCCGGCTGCCGAGGAGCCCGGTGCCTGCCGCAGCGGATTCCTTGACAGTCGCGGAGTCGCCGAGGAACCTCATTTCGAGGGACCGGGCCCCTTGGAGGCACAGCGGTCCACCGTTCCGAGAGGTGGTAGTCCCATGGCTCCGAGACGTCGGCAGTGTGCTGCCATGCAGGAGTTCGAGCGCTTGCTGGAGGAGTCGCCGTCCTTCCGAGCCAACCAGCGACGGGCCGAGGACTACACCGGCCGCGCCGTCATGTCCGGCGAAGCCGGCCGGGTCGCACGCAAGCTGATCACGATCCCCACCGTGGTGCACGTGGTCTACAAGTTGCCGAAGGAGAACATCAGCCAGGCCCAGATCCGGAGCCAGATCACCGCACTCAACCAGGATTTCCGGTCCACCAACCCCGACATCTCCAAGGTGCCGGCACCGTGGCAGGGCCTCGTCGGAGACCCGAAGATCAAGTTCCGGCTCGCGACCACCGATCCCGACGGCAACCCCACCGACGGCGTCGTGCGAGTGAAGACCGACCGCGCGTCGTTCGGCCCCGGCGACGCCGTGAAGCGGGCCAACAAGGGCGGCGCGACCGGCTGGCCCTCCGACAAGTACCTCAACCTCTGGGTGTGCACGCTCGGCGGCGGTCTCCTCGGCTACGCCCAGTTCCCGGGTGGCCCCAAGGCGACGGACGGCGTGGTCGTCCTGAACACGGCCTTCGGGACCGAGGGCACGGCGGCGGCACCGTTCAACCTGGGCCGCACCCTGACCCACGAAGTCGGCCACTGGCTCAACCTGCGCCACATCTGGGGCGACACCCTCGACTGCAGCGGCGGCGACCGCGTCGCAGACACCCCGAACTGCGAGGGTCCCCACGGCGGCAAGCCGACGTTCCCCCAGATCAGCTGCGGCAACGGGCCGAACGGCGACATGTTCATGAACTACATGGACTACGTCGATGACGCGGCGATGTTCATGTTCACCGCAGGACAGGTCTCGCGGATGAGCGCCTGCCTGGCCGGTCCGCGCAAGTCATTCGTCGGGGTGTAGTCACCGTGAAGAGCGACCACGTGAGCGGGCGCTGGGTACACGTCCAGGAGGAGGACACCGAGGACGAGATGGTCTTCCGGCCGGCCGGAACCGACCTGCCTCCGGCTCGAGGCCGGATGGCGTTCGAACTCCGGGCTGACGGCACCTTCGCGGAGACCGGCCTCGGCGCCGCCGACGTCCCGGAGGAGGCGACCGGCAGCTGGGCGCTCGAGGGCGACCAGATCACGCTGAGCGAGGGCGCGACGCAAGGAGTGCCACGGGAGATGCAGGTCGTGACCGCGGACGAGGACAAGTTGGTGGTCCGCAGACGCCGCGACGGTCCGTGAGCCACGGGCCCGGTTCATGACCGTTCGGCTCTGGTCACCGCCGCGAGATGCCGATACAACTGAAAGTGCGATTCCTTGCGGGAGGGGCGGGTGATCGGGCATGACCTCGGATTCCACGGGCGACACGGGAGCGGCCCGTCGGCTGCCCCCGCCGCCCCCGACCCCGCCCCCGCCACCTCCCGGCTCCGGCGAGTCCCCGCTGGAACGCGCGCTGCGCGCCACCACTGACTGGTGGGTGCTGCTGCCGGTGGCGATCCTGGGCGCCGTGCTCGTCGCGCTCGCCCCGCTGGCCTCCCTCGACCAACCGAGCGAGGACGGCACGACCTTCTCGCCGGGCATCCTCGGCTTCGAGTTCCTCGGCACCACCGCCCAGGTGACTCCCGACCCACCCGAGCCGCCCACCGAGGCCGACTGCCTGGCCCAGGTGGAAGTGACGCCCGCCTGCCGCCTGATCCTCGCCGGTGAGCCGATCGTCGACGTGACCGAGGAACCACCGCGCGTCGCCTGGGTCGACGACTACCCCGACAACGAGGTCGGCGCCGCACTGTGGTGGGACGTGCTCTTCATCGTCGTGTACGTCGCCCTCTTGGCGCTGCTCGCCCGGACCGGTCGCAACTACCGCACCGTCAGCACCCGGCGGCGGGCCCCGAAGATGATGTGGCTGGCCGTCGCTGCGGGGGTCCTGGACCTGCTGGAGAACGTCTTCATCTGGCTGGCGGTGACCGACGCGGGGATCAGCCGCGGCGAATGGCCGTGGCGCGTGGCGGCGGCCGCAACCTGGGGGAAGTGGCTGCTGGTCGCCATGGTCGTGCTGTACGGCGTCGGAGGCGTGCTGTCGCTGCTGCTGGACCGCCGGGTGCGGGATGTCCTCGCGACGGCAACGGTGTCCCACGAGAGAGAAGAGCCGGTCGAGGATGCCGCGACCTGGACCGTCGCCGAGCACGAGGGCCCGCGCAACCTGGGCATCGCGATCTCCGGCGGCGGCATCCGTGCCGCCTCGATCTCGCTGGGCGCGCTGCAGTCCCTGGAACGCGGCCACCCGCTCGGCTGGGACGACGCCGCCGACATCACCTCGGTCTCCGGCGGCTCCTACATCGCCGGCGGCTGGAGCCTGGCTCGGCACGCCCCGAGAGTCCCGCCGGCGATCCGCGACCGTGGAGCTGGACCGAATCCGACCAGCCCGGCCCGGAGGAGCGTCACCTCGAGGCCAACCTGGGCTACCTGCTCAGCAATGCCCCGCGCGGCATCAGCCAGGACCGGATGATCCGAGAGGACGCGCCCGCGCCCGCGCCAGCCGCCTCCGCGGCCCGGGCGGACGCAGGGCTCGACGAGCCGGACAAGGTCGGCTGGAAGGCGGACCGCCGCCGGCAGCAGGCGGATCCGCGAGACCACGACCGGATGCTCGCCGAGCGGCGTCCCGCTGTCGTCTCGACCGTCCTCACCGGGATGGCGATCAACGCCGTCGTCTTCCTGGCGATGCTCTGGGCGGTCAGCCAGCCCCTCGGCTGGTTCTACCGGTGGTACTTCGCGCTCGGCTGCCCCCCGCTCCAGGAGCCCACTCAGGCCACCGCCGACCTGGCGTACTGCCTCCCGTCGTTGAGCCGCACGGCTCCGTCGGTGCTGATCTGGTTGGGAGTCGGGATCGCCTCCATCCTCATCTGGGTCGTCCTGGCGAAGCGGAACGAGGTCAGCCGCTTGAGCGGGGAGTCGCCCCCCGACTTCCTGCTGGTTCTCAAGGTCCTCGGGTACGGCGGTCTCGGGCTCGCGGCCCTGCTCGGGCTGCTGCTGGTCGGGCTGCCCCTGCTCATCGCCTGGCTCTGGGACCCGGTCGAGGGCAACGGGCTCGGGGCCTCGCTGCTCGCGATCCTCGGCGCGCTCGGCAGCGCGGGAGCCCTGTTCCGGATCCTGCGCAAGCCCCTGGCCCGCTTCGCGCCGGTGATCGCCGGAGCCCTCTTCGCGCTGCTGCTGCTCTTCATCACGAGCATGTGGGCGCTCTCGGCGCTCGCCGCGGCGCCGGACGCGCGCTACACCAAGCTGTGGATCGCCGCGATCGTGGGACTGCTGCTTGTCCACTTCGCCACCAGCGTGGAGTGGTGGTCCCTGTCCGCGTTCTATCGCGGCAGGCTGCGCGCGGGGTTCGCGACCTACCGGCCGGCCCCGGACTCGACGTACGCGCTGGCCTATGCCAACGGGGACGGCGGAACCAGCGCCCGCTTGGCAGAACCGGACCTGATGGCGCTCTCGTCGAGTCCGCTGACGGTCTGTGCGGCTGCCGCGGTGAGCGGGCGCGAGGTGCGCACGCACTACGGCATCCCCGCGCTGAGCATGACCTTTTCGCCCAACCACGTGCGACTCTTCGCCCCCCTCACCGGGGAGGGCGAGTGGCGCGCGTACGTGGCGCGCACCGAGGACATGGCCGCCCTGATGTCCGGCGACCGCCGCCCACGGTTGACCACGATGGTGGCCGTGGGGATCTCTGGCGCGGCGGTCTCGCCCGCGATGGGACGGATCGGCGCAGGTCCGCTGAGCATGCTGCTGGCCTTCGCGAACGTGCGGCTCGGCATGTGGGTGCCGAATCCCCGGTACGCCACGCAGCTGGTCGAGAAGAAGGTCACCCTGCCCTCACCGCGGTTGGGCTACCTGCTCAAGGAGTTCCTCGGCTTCCACGACCCGAGCGACCTGTACCTCTACGTCACCGACGGCGGGCACTGGGAGAACACCGCGCTGGTCGAGCTGCTCCGGACCGGGCTGCACCAGGAGATCGTCTGCATCGACGCGGACGCCGGCCCCGGCCACCGCGTCGCCTCGCTGTCCAAGGCCATCGACCTCGCCAAGCTCGAGTGCAACGCGACCGTCATGGTCAACCTCGACACGCTGCGCGCGGGGCGGGACCCGTACCCCGGGCAGGACTACTCACCCCGCTCGGTGACTCTCGGCATCGTGCACCGGCAGGTGCGGGATCCCGACCTGCTGGTGACCGAGGCGGGACACCACTTCACCCTGCTCTGGTACTGCAAGCCGGCGCTGACCCAGGACATGCCGCCGAAGCTGCTGGCCTACCGCGAGATCGACGAGACGTTCCCGCGGGTCAACACGGTCAACCAGTTCTTCCACACCGCGCAGTTCGCGGCGTACCGCGATCTCGGTCGCTACAACGCCGGGCAGATCCAGGTCGCCAGGGAGCGGCTGCGCGACGCCGTGACGCCGCACCTGACGTACTCGGACTTCCGCGACCTCGGTCCTCGACGACGAGAGGCGGGACGAGGACGACTGGGCGCCGGCCGAGCTGTCGGACCTGATCGACAAGCTGGTGCTGGCCCGGCCGTCGACGCAGCGCGACGCCGACGCCCAGAGGGTCTACAAGGCGGTGCGCAGCACCCTTGTGCCCGGATCGTCCTGAGGTAGTTCATACTACGAACGTGTCAGGCTCGTCAGAGGCTGGCTTCGCGGACGTGGTGTAGTGGCAGCACGCTTCCCTTCCAGGGAAGGAGTCGAGGTTCAAATCCTCGCGTCCGCTCCACATGCCCCTAGCTGACCCGATCAGAGTGTGATCCCGGCCCACACCGCGTCGGCATCGGGCATGGCGGTGATCTCCTCGCTCACGCGCTCGGCCGCCGCTCTGTACTCCGGGTTGGCCGTCACCTCGACGACTGCGGCCCGAAGGGTGTCGACGGCGTACTCCTCCGGGGCCACGACCGCACCGGCGCCAGCGCGAGCCACCAGGGCAGCGTTCTGGGGCTGATCTGTCCCCCGCGGGACGGCGACCTGTGGGACGCCGTGCACCAGAGCGCCCAGCATCGTGCCGGAGCCGCTATGGGAGACCAGCAGGTCGGCCCGCCCGAGAAGGGCGGCTTGCGGGAGGAACTCCTCGACGACGGCGTTGGCCGGTACTGGCCCGAGCTCTCCGGGATCAAGCCGTCGTCCCGTCGTGGCGATCACGACGCCGTCGTACTCTGCCAAGGCCTCGAGCCCGACCTTGAAATCGGCGGCATCAGTGTTCTTGACCGTGCCCAGGGTGAAGTACGCGACCGGACTCTCGCCCGCGAGAACGGCGGCCACCCGGGCTGGCACCTGGCCGAGCTCGCCGGCACTGGGCCGCAGCGGGGTCGCGATCTGCCACGGCGCTGAACCGTCGGGCTGCAACGAGGGCGGGCAAAGGTCGAGGGCGCGCTCCGAGGAGGTGTGCGCCCACAGCTCGGGCTCGCCGATCGCCTCGCCCACGTGGCTGAGGAGCTGGGCGTAGAACGGGAACATGGGCCCGATGCCATGAACCACCCCCGGCACCTCGAGCCTTCGGGCCAGCAAGGACCCCGCCATCTCCAGTACTTCGTGGACGATGAGATCCGGGCGCCACTCCCGCGCCAGCACGGCCAGGTCGGAAAGCCTGGCGAGCGCCGGCTTGCCGAAGAGCACCACCACCCCGGCCATCATCCTGTGCTCGTCGGACGGTGCCGGGTCAGCCCACACCGCCTGGTTCGCAGACCACGCCTCCGCCCACGTCGGTCCGACGGAGTGGACGTCGATCCCTCGCGCCGCAAGTGGAGCGACGAGATCCGGGCCGGTGGCAAGGCGCACGTCATGGCCTGCACGTGCCGCCGCCCTCACCAACGGCAGCATCGGTAGGAGGTGCCCGTACGCCGGGCACGAGGTGAACAACACCCGCGCCATGCCCAGTAGCGTGCCACGGCGGCTGCCGACGGGCTACCGACGCGCTTCCCTACAGCTCGGCGCGGCGCGGCCTCGCGGAGGCGACCGAATGGATCAGCGCATCTCGACGGGCAGCACGGACCTCGGCGAGCTTCGCCCGGCAGTTGGCGCAGCGGGCGACGTGCTCGCAGCAGTCGGCATCGCGCACCTCGGCCTCGAGTTGGTCGGCGTGCGCGCTGCGGCTGAGTGTGGCGTGCATCATCTGGCTCCCTGGGCGATGGCGTGGATCTGAGTCTGTCGCCGCGACCGGCTGACGCGCATCGGTAGTCCTACTCATATCGGGGGCACCGGCGACCGGTGGCCCACGGGCCAAGGTCAGGCAGTCGGGTACGGCGCGGCCGAAGCCCGGGAGCCGACGGTGTCCTCGTCCGGCATCAAGATCCACAGCACCGGGTAGATCAGCAGCTGGCTGCCTGGCACGACCATCAGCAGCAACACGAAGAGCAGTCGGGAGATCCACGGTGTGAGGCCGAAGCGGCGCCCGATACCAGCGCAGACACCACCCAGGATCCTGCCGTCCCGGGGGCGGATGAGGCCCTGCTGGGCGAAGGTGGAGCGGATGTCGGTCATGGTTCTCCTCCGATTGCTTGACTGTCAGCACCAGCCTGCCTCGTGGGGCGGTGGTTCACCATCGGGATCTGCCCTGGCCCTACCCCGACCCCCCACTAGTGGGCGGCCACGACCGCCGGGCCGCTCCAGCTTTCCCTCCGATCTGCTGTGACGTGTCCGGACCGTTATCCGACGGGGACGTAACACCCACGACGGGTCCTCGTTGGGGAGGCATAGCGCGCCGACCGCGTGCCCGTCCTCACACTGGGAGAAGACATGTCCGTCCACCGGAGACTGCGCGTCCTGGGCGTCACCACCGCCCTCACCGCCGGCTTGCTCGTGCCCGTCACCCTCCCGGCCCTCACCGCCGGCGCAGCGCCGCGGCCCCGGCGACCGCCGAAGCCGCCCCTGCCGACGCGCTGGGAGTGCCGGCGAAGGCGTCCGTGGGCGGCCTGCTCGTGGAGAACTCCTTCGTCTCCTCCGTCGGGTGGGTCAAGCCCGGCGACACCTACCCCTCGCGGATCCTGCTCACCAACACCGGCACCAGTCCGGTGTCCGGAGCCCAGGTCGTGGTCACTGCCCCGACCGGCACCCAGTTCACCGCCGCCGGCAGCGGCGCGACCGTGAGTGGCAACGGCAAGACCGTGACCTGGTCGCCGAGCCCCGTGGCCGCCACCTCCACCAAGACCCTAGTGCTCGAGAGCAAGGCCGCCACCCTCAACGCCCTGCCCACGCTGGTCTGGCGCGACCTCTCCTCCAAGGCCAAGGTCACCGTCGGCGCCGCCACCAAGACGCTGACCAGCCACGGCCCCAAGGTCATCCCGCCGGGCGAGATCCACGAGTCCGCGCGGTACGGCGACCGGCCGTTCCCCGTCGTGCCGGTCCAGTACACGGACCGCGACTACCAGGACACCCACGAGCGTGACCTCGACACCGTGATCAACGACCCGCAGTTCGCCGGCTCGACGTTCAACCTGTTCCAGGAGATGTCGCTCGGCCAGCTCTACCCCGACGGCACCGTCCCCTCCGCAGACCTCGAGACCGCCGACTTCGACTACGAGCCCGGATTCCCCTTCACCAAGGCCGAGCGCGACCAGACCTGCGGCGGCTTCACCTACGAGACCGAGCTGACGAGGGCCCAGGACAACCCGCTCTACACCGAGCGGGTCACCGATGGCGTCTACAACCTTCCCGGCAACACCGGCTACTACGGCTCCGACTCCAACGGCTCCGCGCTGACCGGCGCGGTGGTCGGCGTCGGTGCCCTCCAGGACATCGACAGCGGCTGCGGCCCGACCGGCAAGATGGTCTACGACGCCGCCGTGATCGCCGACCCGGAGATCGACTACTCCGACTACGACACCGACAAGGACGGCGTGGTCGACTTCTTCATGGCGGTCTTCGCCGGCTGCGGCGGCAACGGCTCCTCCCAGCTCTCGGTCGCCGGCTGCGACTACCCCGGTCGAGCCCTACGACAACGTGTGGCCCCACTCCTCCTCGCTGGAGTTCTACTACTCCGACCCCGAGACCGGGCTCCCCGGCTACACCACCGACGACCAGCTGAAGAACCTCGAGGGCGAGGAGCTCTTCTACACCGACGCCCGCCGTCGCGACATGACCACCAGCGAGACCGAGTGGCCGGTCTTCGTCCGGGTCGGCCCCTACAACGTCAACCCCGAGACCGCCATCGACAAGGCCAGCGTGATCTCCCACGAGTACGGCCACTCGCTCGGTCTGCCCGACTTCTACTCGACCGGCAGCCGCGACACCTACGGTGACTGGAACCTGATGGCCACCGACAAGTCGCAGAACATCGACGCCTTCGGTCGCCAGGAGCTCGGCTGGGTCGTCCCGCAGGTGCTGGACGGCGACACCCGGGCCACCGGCATCACCGACTCCAAGGAGGACACCGGCGCCATCACCTGGCAGACCCGCGGTGGCACCCCGTACACCTTGAACCACGGCGCCGACGGCATCGTCCGCAACTCCGAGATGTACGTCGCCAAGCTGCCCGGCCGGCAACTGCTCGACCCGGCCAAGTTCGAGACCGGAGACAAGGCCAGCGCCACCCACACCTGGTGGTCAGCCTCCGGCAACGACTTCGGCTGTGCCACCGACGGTGGCGGCCACAACTTCGACGTCGCGGTCCCCGGTCTGCAGGACCTGCCGGCCGGCAGCACCGTGAAGATGGAACTGAAGTCGATGTGGGACATCGAGTGGGACTACGACTACGGCTACGTGCTCAGCTCGACCGATGGCGGTGACACGTTCGCCTCCAACGAGTCCGAGAAGGGCTACACCACCTCCAACACCGACCCGGCCGCCGGCAACCCCAACCAGAACCAGTGCCAGGCGACCTACGACAACGGCCTCACCGGCACCAGCGGTTCATACGACGGCGGCAGCGAGGCCGCGGACCGCAAGCTCGGCGAGTACCCCGAGTCGATCTTCCTGGCCGACTCCTACGACCTGTCCGAGCTCGCCGGCGCCGACAACCCGGTGCTGCGGTTCAGCTACGCAACCGACCCGGGCCTGGCCCGGCCGGGCTGGTTCATCGACGACCTCAAGATCACCGCGACCACGCCGTCGGGTGAGAAGGTCCTGATGGACACCGACTTCGAGTCCGACGGCGGGCCCGACGACGGCCGGATCTTCAACGGCGGCTGCAGCCCGGACTTCTCGACGGGTGGGTGCGGCGCTGGCTGGACCTACGTCGAGGCCGGCTCCGAGGCGACCTACGACCACGCCTACTACCTGGAGATGCGCGACCGTTCCGGCTTCGACCTCGACGGCAACGGCCAGATCGACCGCGCCGACATCGGCTTCGAGCCGGGTTTCTACCTCTCCTACACCGACGAGGCGCACGCCTACGGCAACGCCGGCACAGACAACCCGCCGGCACAGTCCCCGCTGGACTCCGTGCCCGATCCCGGCAACGACAACCCCGACCTCAACGATGCCGCCTTCAAGGCCGGCGCCGACCGGTCGACGTTCTCCGACTCCGGCGAGGGGCACACCGACAACTACTCGGATCCGACCACCGATTCCGGCAACTGGGAGTTCCGCTACGACTGCCTCAGCTTCGACGTGCTGTCGATGAGCGGCGACACGAACGGCCCGGAGACGGCGAACGGTGACCTCACCGGTGCCGTGGACTTCACCCTGGGCAACGGCTGCGGTGACTACAACTACGGCTACGGGACTGGTGAAGGCAGCGGCAACACCGCCCCCGAGGCGAAGGCCAAGGCCACCCCGGCCGCCGCCCGACCGGGCCAGGACGTCCAGCTCAGCGCCAACGGCACCACCGACGCCGACAGCCCCGACGACCTCGACTACGTCTGGGACTTCGGCAACGGGGGCGAGACCAAGGATGCCACCGGGAAGAACGTCACCCACGCCTACCAGCAGGAGGGCACCTACACCGCGACGGTCACCGTGACCGACCCGCAGGGTGCCACCGACACCGCGTCGGTCGACGTGGTGGTGAGTGACAATCCCGTCGACGCCACCGACCCGGAGGCGCAGATCGCGCTCGACCCGGAGCGTCCGTTCACCACGACGCGAGTGACGCTCAGTGGCGCCGAGTCCTCGGACGACACCTCCGCGAGCGACGACCTCACCTACCAGTGGAACTTCAAGAACGGCGGCGCCGAGGTCGACGCGACCGGTCGTGAGGTCACCAAGAAGTTCAAGCGCGCCGGCTTCCGCAAGGTCGCCCTCACCGTGACCGACGAAGCCGGCAACAGCGACACCGCGACCCAGCGGCTCCTGGTGCGCCGGATGACGCGGTGCCGCAGCGGTGCGGTCGAGAAGTCCGGCAGCTGGCGCGCGGTGAAGAACGGCCGCGCCCACGGCGGGAGCTACTGCGACAACCGAGGCCGGGGCACGGGCAAGGACGTGCTGACGCTGAACTTCACCGGCCCCCAGATCGTGGTGATCCACGGCGACTCGACCCGCGGCGGCAACGCCGTGGTCCGCATCGACGGCCGGCGCCAGGGTCGACTGTCCTTCCGTGGCGACCGCCGCGCGATCGACTTCGGTGAGAAGCTGGCCTTCCGTGGCCTCGGCAAGGGTGAGCACACGATCAAGCTCGTCATGAAGCGCAAGCGGGGCTTCGTCGAGGGCTTCGTCACCCGGCACTGACGCAGCCGCTGCTGACCCGGGTCAGGTCAGGCTTCGGCCTCGGCCTTGATCCGGGTCAGCGTCTGCTGCATCCCCTCGGACAGCTCGCCAGTGAACCGGTCGACTCCACCCAGGACCCGCTTCTGCAGAGCCAGCGAGAGGTCCGAGACGCCCTTCGGCGTACGACGCTCCTGGATCAACCGGGTCCCGGTCGCGGTGGGCTCGAGCACGAACGCCCAGACCACGCCGTTGTCCTTGATGTGGAAGGCGAACTCCGAGTGCGGTTCGAACGCAACCACCTTCGAGCGGGTCGGCCAGAGCAGGGGGCCGCGGCGGTTCACGTTGAGCGCGCGGGTGCCCAGCTGGACCGGTCCGCCGCGCACGAAGGTCTTCACGACCTGAGGGCTCCACGACGCCATCCGGGGCAGATCGGTGATCAGTGACCACACGCGCTCGGGGGAGGCGTCGATGTCGACGCTGTGCTGGAGTGAATGGATCTGGGGCATGCCCAGCGACCCTACCGGCCGGTAGATCTCAGTTCCGGGCCGCCCACCAGGCGACCAGTCGACGGGTCGCCTCCTCCTCGCCCAGCGGCCCGTCCTCCATCCGCTGCTCCAGCAGGAAGGCGTACGCCGCTCCCACCTCACGACCCGGTGCGAGGTCCAGGATCGCCATGATCTGGGTGCCGTCGAGGTCGGGCCGGATCGCCGCCATCTCCTCCTGCTCCGAGAGCCGGGCGATGCGCTCCTCCAGGTTGTCGTACGTGCGACGCAGTCGGTCGGCCTTGCGCCGGTTCCGCGTGGTGCAGTCAGCACGGGTCAGGATGTGGAGCCGCTCCAGGTGGTCGCCGGCGTCGCGCACGTAGCGGCGGACGGCGGAGTCGGTCCACTCACCGTCCCCGTAGCCGTGGAAGCGCAGGTGCAGCTCGACCAGCTGCGCCACGGCGTCGATGTCGTCGCCGGAGAAACGCAGCGCCTTCATCCGCTTCCGGGTCATCTTGGCGCCCACCACGTCGTGGTGGTGGAACGTGACGAGGCCGTCGTCGGCGAACCGTCGGGTCCGCGGCTTGCCGATGTCGTGGAGCAGCGCGGCGAAGCGGACCACGAAGTCGGGTCCCTCACCGAGCCGGTGCTCGAGCTCGGCCGCCTGCTCGAGCACCGTCAGGGTGTGCTCGTAGACGTCCTTGTGGCGGTGGTGCTCATCGCGCTCGAGGGCCAGCGCCGGCAGCTCGGGCAGCACCCGCTGCGCCAGACCGGTCTTCACGAGCAGGGTCAGCCCGCGTCGCGGGTGGGGCGCACAGACCAGCTTCACCAGCTCGTCGCGGACCCGTTCGGCGGAGATGATGTCGATCCGCTCGGCCATGGCAGTCATCGCGGCGACCACCTCGGGGGCGACGTCGAAACCGAGCTGGGCAGCGAACCTGGCCGCCCGCATCATCCGGAGCGGGTCGTCGGAGAAGCTGTCCTCCGGCCGGCCCGGGGTCCGCAGGACGCGGTGGGCGAGGTCGACGACGCCGGCGTGGGGGTCCTCGAAGCTGCGCTCCGGCACGGAGACCGCCATCGCGTTGACGGTGAAGTCGCGGCGGCCGAGGTCCCCGGCCAAGGTGTCGCCGAAGGCCACCTCGGGCTTGCGTGAGGACGGGTCGTAGGACTCGGAGCGGTAGGTCGTGATCTCGATCTGCCACGGACCCACCCGGGCGCCGATGGTGCCGAAGGCTCGGCCCATGTCCCACAGCGCGTCGGCCCAGCCACTCAGCAGCCGCTCGGTCTCTTCCGGTGTTGCCGACGTGGCGAAATCCAGATCGCTGACGTGGCGGCCGAGCAGCGCGTCGCGGACCGGCCCACCGACGAGATGGAGCTGATGACCGGCCTCGGCGAACCGTTCACCGAGGGGATCGAGCACCGGCGCGAGACGGTCGAGGTCAGCGGTCAGGGACTGCTGCGCATCGCGCATGTTCCAGGCGGGCATGGACGCCGCCGCGGTGGGCTCTGACACGGCGAGAAACTCTAGGGCACGACGGGCCGCCGACCCGCCTCGCGGGGCACCCGGGGCCGGTGCGGTGCCGGATAGAGTCGCCGCCATGCCTCGCCGGTCCCCCTTGCTGCCTGCCCTCGTGGCGGTCGCGGCGACCGCGATTCCCGTCTGCCTGACCGCCGGGCCCGCCGCGGCCGCGCCGGCGGAGGGCGCTTCCGTCCGGATCCCTGCGGCGGCCACGCTGGCCGACGGCGAGGACCCGCTCGTCGTACAGATCAACACGCTGTCGCCGGCGTACGTCCCGCGCAAGGGGAAGCTGCGGATGACCGGGTCGATCACCAACGTCAGCGACGACCGGTGGCGCGCGATCAACGTCCACGCCTTCATCGACGACCAGCCCCTCACCTCCTCCGCGGACCTGGCTACGACCTCGACCACGCCGAAGGACGCCGACGTGGGCGACCGGATCACGACCCCTGGCACGTTCGACGCCATCGGGTCGCTCGCGCCCGGCGAGACCGCCGGGTTCTCGATCGAGCTCGCCCGCGACCAGCTCCCCGTCTCCCAGGGCGGCGCCTACTGGTTCGGAGTACACGCTCTCGGCAACACCACCGAGATCCGCGACGACGCCGCCGACGGCCGTGCCCGCACGCTGCTGCCGCTGGTGCCGCCCGAGGCGCAGGGTCGCGAGCGGGCGGCGATCGTGGTCCCGATCCGGCGCACGCTCCGTCACGCGGCCAACGGACGGATCCGCTCCTCGGCCCGGTGGGCCGCAGACCTGGAGGTCGGTGGCCGGCTCCGTGCGCTCACCGACTTCGGTGCGGCCTCGGGCTCGGCCCCGGTGACCTGGCTGGTCGACCCCGCGGTGCCCGAAGCGGTCGCCCACCTGGTCGGCGGCAACCTGCCCCGCAGCCTCGGCGACACCACCACACCCAGCCCGGGCGGGCGGGCCACCACCGGACCGACTCCCCCCTCCGAGGGGGCCGAACCCGGCGAGGAGGACAACACGACTCCGGCGGTGCCGGAGAACCCCGCGGCCGAGCCGGGTGCGACCTGGCTGACCCGCCTCGAGGGCGCCCTGGCGGGCGACCAGGTCCTCGCGCTGCCGTACGGCGACCCCGACGTGGCCGCGATGGCGACCCATGCGCCCGAGTTCTATGACCTCGCCCTCGGTCGCGGCGGGAGCCAGCTCGACCGCTGGCGGGTCAGCCCCACCCCCGCCGTCGCCCCACCGGACGGCTTCCTCTCCGCCGCCTCCCTCCAGATGCTCGACGACGACGAGACGGTGCTCCTCACCGACCGGGCCCTGGGCTCCGACGAGGTGCGCACCTCCGCCACGGTCGAGGGTCGCCGGGTGCTGTTCGCCTCGTCGGCCACGGCTCTGGGCGGCCCGTCCCCCGGCGAGCCGCTGTCGGAACTGGCGCTACGGCAGCGGTTCCTGGCCGAGGCCGCGGTCCGGCTGCAGTTCCACGAGCGCACGCCGCTCCTGGTGGTGCTGCCGTCCGACTTCATCCCCCTGGTCCCCTCGCGCTTCTGGTCCGGTCTCACGGCACCGTGGCTCGAGCTCACCGGCACCGACGAACTCGGGTCGGGCAGGCGGCTCGACTCCGACCAGCTCACCTATCCCGTCGAGCAGGAGCTGACCGAGCTCGATCCGGAGAACTTCGACGCCGCCGAAGGGCTGATCGCCGCCGGCCGCACCCTCGACACCGTGCTGCCGCTGAACGACGAGGTGGCCGGGCAGGTCCTGGACGAGGCCCTGACGGCCCTCTCCTACACCGAGCGCGAGCGCTCCATCGACTCACGACGCGACACGGCAGCGGCCACCGCCTGGGTCGACAGTCAGCTGGAGCAGGTGCGCCTGCGCGCGCCAGGAGGTGTGACGCTCTCCAGCGCCTTGGGCAGCTTCGCGACCACCGTCACCAACCGGCTCGACCAGCCGGTGACCGTCATGTTGCGCGCCAGGAGCCTCGGCGAGATCGAGGTGGAGCCCTCCGACCCGATCGAACTCGCCGCCGACTCCCGGCAGACGATCCTGCTGAAGACCGACGCCACCGCCCCCGGCGTCCACTACGTCCGGGTCGTGGTCACCGACGAGGACGGTCATCCGCTCGGCGCCTCCCAGCGGGTCGCGATCCGCTCGGCCCAGGTGAGCGGAGTCATCTGGCTGATCATGGGCGTCGGGGTCGGGCTGCTGTTCCTGGCGATCGTGATCCGCGTCGTACGCCGGATCCGGAGAGAGCGCGCATGAGCACCCCACGACGTTCTTCTCCTCCTCCGCTGCGCTCCTCCGTCGACAACGCCGCGGGGACCCCGCATGAGTGAGAACAGCGGGGTCCTCTCCTCGAGCGCGGTGATGGCGGCCGGCACCACCGTCTCGCGGCTCAGCGGCTTCGTCCGCTCGGCCCTGCTCGTCGCTGCGCTCGGCGGCGGATTGCACGCGGAGCTGTTCAACGTCGCCAACACCGTGCCGAACATGCTCTACATCCTGCTCGCGGGAGGCGTCTTCAACGCCGTCCTGGTGCCGCAGCTGGTGCGGTCGCAGAAGGCCGACGCCGACGGTGGGGAGGCCTACACCAACCGGATCGTCACTGCGGCTGCGATGTTCCTCGGGGTGGTGACCGTGCTGCTGGTGGTGGCCGCCCCGTGGGTGATGGAGCTGTTCCTGGGCGACGCCTACGGCCGGCCCGAGCTGGCCGCCCAGCGTGACTCGGCCATCGACTTCGCCCGGTTCTGCCTGCCGCAGGTGTTCTTCTACGGGATGTTCGTGCTCGTCGGACAGATCCTCAACGCCCGCGGGAAGTTCGGGCCGATGATGTGGGCACCGATCGCCAACAACCTGATCGCGGTCCTGGTGCTGGTGACCTACCTGTTCGTCTTCGGCCCGGCCGACGGCGCCGAGGTGTTCGGCCCCTTCTCGCCCGGCCAGGAGGCGTTGCTCGGCCTGGGTTCGACGCTGGGCATCGTCGTGCAGCTGGCCGTGCTGGTGCCCTACCTGCGCAAGGCCGGCTTCAGCTACCGGCCACGCTTCGACCTGCGCGGCACCGGCCTGGGCCACACGATGCGGCTCGGCGTCTGGACGGTGCTGTTCGTGATCGTGAACCAGATCGCCTACACGGTCGTGGTCAACCTCGCGAGCGGTGGCCCGGCGCAGGCACCGGGCGAGCCCGCGACCGGCTACACGGTGTACTCGTTCGCGTTCCTCATCGTGATGGTGCCGCACTCGATCGTGACCGTGTCGCTGGCGACCGCCGTGCTGCCGCAGCTCTCCCGGATGGCGGCCGACGGCGACCTCAGCACCATGGCCCGGGTCCTCACCTCGTCGCTGCGCACCGCGCTGGCCGTGGTCGTCCCCTTCGCGCTGCTCCTGCCCCTGGTCGCGCGCGACGCCTCCCACGTCATCTGGGGTTACGGTGCCGGGGCCGGGCAGTACGAGATCTTCGCGCCCACCCTCGCGTTGTTCGGGATCGGACTGGTGTTCTTCACCGTCCACTACTTCATGCTGCGCGGGTTCTACGCCCTGGAGCAGACCCGTGCGGTCTTCCTGATCCAGTGCGTGATCGCGGTCAGCAACATCGTGGCGGCGCTGCTGCTGGTCCGCGAGGCGACCGCGGAGCAGACCTCGCCGGCGCTCGTCCTCGCCTACGCCGCGTCGTACCTGGTCGGCGCCGGGGTGTCCTCGGCGGTGCTGGCCCGGCGGCTGGGCGGGCTCGGTTTCGGTCCGCTGGTGCGCTTCGCGGTGCGGTTGCTCGTCGTCGCCGCCGTCTCCACCGCGGGGGCGTACGGCGTGGCCCGGCTGTTGTCCGGGCTGGGTGACGATCCGGCGCTGGTCGTCGCGTTGCTGCGGGCCCTGGCGGTCACCGGTGTCGACGTCGTGCTGTTCTTGGTGCTGGCCCGCCTGTTCCGTCTGACCGAGGTGACCGAGGTGCTGGACACCGTGACGCGGCGGCTACCGTCACGTTCGCGGACCTGACGCGTCCTACGATGGCGTCCTACGAGCCATAGAGGGAGATCTGTGCAGCAGTCAGCGGGACCGGGCGACCTGCTCGCCGACCGGTACCTCCTCGTCGACCTGCTCACCGAGAGCGGGAACGGCCGCTTCTGGCGTGCCCACGACCGGGTGCTGGAGCGTCATGTCGCCCTGCACACCCTGACCGAGGACGACGAGCGGGCCGATCGCCTCACCGAGGCGGCCCGGATCTCCGCGACCGTCCTCGACCGACGGATCCTGCGGGTGCTGGACGCCGACCGCAGCGACGGGATCGCCTACGTCGTCAACGAGTGGGGGCAGGGAACCTCCCTCGACGTGCTGGTCGCCAACGAGGGTCCGCTGCCACCACGCCGGGCCGCGTGGATCGCTTCCGAGGTGGCAGCCTCGATGGTCGGCGCGCACGACCAGCGGGTCGCGCACGGCCGGCTCGTCCCCGAGAACGTGTTGATCGACCAGACCGGCCACGTGAAGGTCATCGGCTTCTGCGTCGACGTGGCGCTGCTCGGCCTCCCCGCCGGGCAGGTCTCCGACGACGTCGGCGACCTCGGCGGTCTGCTCTACTTCCTGCTCACCGGCAAGTGGCCCGGCCCCTCTCCCTCCGCCGTCCCGGCGGCGCTGCGCGACCACGGCCGCTGGCTGCGGCCGCGCCAGGTGCGCGCCGGCATCCCCCGGGTGCTGGACACGGTCTGCGACCAGGTGCTCAACCCGTTCAGCGCCGATCCCGGCCACGGAGAGAAGAACCTGCACACCGCCCGGGGCCTCGCCGAGACGCTCAGCGAGTACGTCGGTGACCCGACCGGCCTGATCCAGCCCACGACCGGCGGCCCTACCGGCGTCGGGGTGCTGGCTGTCCCCGAGCGCCGACCGCCCGCCGCCCCGGACCCCGAGCCGACCATGACGATGCCGGTCCCACCGGTCCCACCGGTCCCACCGCCTTCGCCGGAGCCGGACGCCCGACCGCCCGCGACGTTGGGCCCGCCCGACGAGCCCCACCCCGACGACCAGACCCCCGTGAGCACCCCGCAGTCACCGGTCGACATGCCGACCCAGGCCGGGATGCCGATCTTCGACGACGACGTCGAGGACGTCTCGTGGCTGGAGCGGCGATCCGAGCCGCCCCCGCCGCCGCCCGACTTCGAGGAGCCGCCCGAGCGGCCCCTGTTCGCCCCCACCCCACCCGACGGGACACCGGCACGCACTCCCCGCCCCGGTGCGCCGATGCCGGCCACCGGTGAGTACTGGCCCTGGGACAGCACCGGCCCGAGCACCAGCAGTGGCGTGATCCCGGTGACCGAGGACGACGACGAGGACGCGGGCAGCGTGCCCGGCCGCTCCTGGTTCCGGCTGGCCGTGCTGATCGCGCTCTCCCTGCTGCTGCTGGTGGCCGTCGTCATCGCCTACAACCTGGGCCGCGGCAAGACTCCGTTGGGAGCCGAGCCCACCCCCGAGTCGCCCTCCTCCAGCAGCACCGAGTCCTCCGAACCCACGCTGATCACCGGGACCACGGCCACCGACCTCGACCCCCAGGGTGAGCCGCCCGAGGAGTACCCCGAGCTGGCGGCCGCGGCGGTCGACGGCGACCCCGCCACGTCCTGGCGGACCGAGGGCTACTTCGACCAGTTCGGCCCCGGGGGCCTCAAGACCGGCGTCGGCCTGGTCATCGACCTCGGCAGCTCGCAGGAGATCTCGCAGATCGACCTGACCCTGGTCGGCGCTCCCACCCGCCTCACCTACTTCCTCAGCGACGAGCTGCCGACCGCGGTGGCCGGGCTGAAGCCGCTCGTGAAGGTCACGGCCGACCAGGAGCAGGTCCAGACCCAGCTCGACGAGCCGGCCACCGGGCAGTTTCTCGTGGTGTGGCTGACCGCGCTGCCGCCGGTGGGTGACGACTTCCGCGGCGAGATCGCCGAGGTCGAGGTCAGCTCATGACCACCGACGAGCGGACCGACGCCGAGCTGCTCACCGCCCACGTGCAGGGAGACTCCGACGCGTTCGCCTCCCTCTTCGGTCGCCACCGCGACCGGCTCTGGGCGGTGGCGCTGCGGACGATGGGCAACCCCGACGACGCCGCCGACGGCCTGCAGGACGGGCTGATCGCGGCGTACCGACGGGCCGGTTCCTTCCGGGGCGAGGCCCAGGTCACGACCTGGCTGCACCGGGTGGTGGTCAATGCCTGTCTGGACCGGTTGCGCGCGGCGAAGGTCCGGCGCACCGAGGTGCTCCCCGACGACCTCGATGAGCGGGGCGACCGCGGCTCCCTGGCGACGAGCGGCCCGGTCGATCCCGCCGACGCGGCGGTGGCGGACGAGCGGCGCCGGCTGGTGCTGTCCGCGCTGTCCCGGTTGCCGGCCGAGCAGCGCGCCGCCCTGGTGCTGGTCGACATGGAGGGGTTCTCGGTCGCCGAGGCCGCCGGGATGCTCGACTGCGCGGAGGGCACGGTGAAGTCGCGGTGCTCGCGGGGCCGGGCCCGGCTCGCCGACCTGCTGCACCTCCTCGCCCCCGGCCGTGACCCGGACCACGCCGAGCCGGGGAACCCCGCACCGTCGCCGGCCGTCCCATCCACAGAGCCGCGAGGACCACCGGTCACACCGTGAGCTTCCGCAGACCCGTCCCACCGGACCGCCCACCCGCACTCGAGGAGGTGACGCCCCGCCATGAACGACCAGCCCACTGATGCCCCCCTGACGCCCGCCCAGGACGCCGACGTACGCCGCCTGCTCGCCGAGGCCCGCCACACCGAACCCACGCCGGAGCACGTCATCGCCCGGCTCGACGCGACGCTGGCCGAGCTCGCCGGGGAACCGGTCCGCGAGGCCACCGTGGTCAACCTGGCCGACCGGCGTCGCAAGGCCGCGACCATGCTGGTCGCAGCCGCAGCCGTGATCGTCGTCGGGATCGGCGTCGCGCAGGTGCTGCCCCGCGGCGGCGCCGGCGAATCCAGCACCACCTCCGCCGATGTGGACATCTCGGGCGAGTCGGGCGCCAACGAGCTACCGGGGCTCGACTCCGCCCCGGAAAGTGCGGAAGGCGGCGGCGCCGCCCGCCCCGGGAACCGCCAGGCGGGCAAGCGGGTGCCGCTGGTGCTCAGCGCGCAGAACTTCGCCCGCGACGCAGCCACGCTGCAGGCCCGCCGCGGGGAACTCGCGTACGACCGGCAGAGCCAGGACGCAACGAACGGCAAGAAGCTCGCCCGCGCCTCGGACCAGGACGTCTGCGATCCCGGGGGGTGGGGTCGCGGCCGCTACGTCGCCGTGGTCTACGCCAAGGCCCCGGGGTGGGTGGTGCTGCGCCGTCCCCAGGGGGACAGCCAGATCGTCGACCTGTTCCTCTGCGGCAGCGAGACCGCCGCTCGGTCGGTGACCCTGCCGTACCGGTGACGGGAATGTCACTCGCCTACGATCGGTTCTGATCTGTACAGATCCCGACGAAGGAGCAGCATGTCCGACCCCCGCAACGTCATCGTCATCGGTTCCGGCCCCGCCGGCTACACCGCGGCGCTCTACACCGCCCGGGCCGCGCTCGAGCCGCTGATCCTCGAGGGCTCCGTCACTGCCGGTGGGGCGCTGATGAACACCACCGAGGTCGAGAACTTCCCCGGATTCCGCGACGGCATCATGGGCCCGGCGCTCATGGACGAGATGCGTGCCCAGGCCGAGCGCTTCGGCGCCGAACTGGTGCCGGACGACGTCGTGGAGGTCGACCTGACCGGCGACGTGAAGGTCGTCAAGACCGCCACCGAGACCTACACCGCCCGCACCGTCATCCTCGCCACCGGCTCCGGCTACCGCAAGCTCGGCCTCCCCCGCGAGGAGGAGCTCTCGGGTCGCGGAGTGTCCTGGTGCGCCACCTGCGACGGGTTCTTCTTCCGTGACCAGGCCATTGCCGTGGTCGGCGGCGGCGACTCGGCGATCGAGGAGGCCACGTTCCTGACCCGGTTCGGCTCGAAGGTCTACCTGATCCACCGCCGCGACGAGCTGCGTGCCTCCAAGATCATGCAGGAGCGCGCCTTCAACGACCCCAAGCTCGAGATGGTCTGGAACTCCGAGATCGCGGAGATCAACGGCGAGGACCGCCTCGAGTCGGTCACCCTCCGCGACACCGTCACCGGCGAGACCCGCCCGCTGGAGGTCACCGGCCTGTTCATCGCGATCGGTCACGACCCGCGCTCGGAGCTGCTCGGCGGCCAGGTCGACCTCGACGACGAGGGGTACGTGCTGGTCGACCATCCGGCGACCGCCACCAACATCCCCGGCGTCTTCGCCAGCGGCGACCTGGTCGACCACCACTACCGTCAGGCGATCACCGCGGCCGGCACCGGTTGCGCCGCCGCACTCGACGCCGAGCGCTACATCGCCGCGCTCGACCATGCCGCCTCGACGGCCGGGTCCCCGGAGGAAACCGCCGAGATCGTCGAGGAGATCGTGCAGACCGCCGGCGCCTGAGCGTCACGGAACAACCGGTGTCCTGGTGGTGTTCACTAGGCAGACCGAGAAGAAGGCACCAACCGACTTCCACCAACACCTGAAAGGTGACCGCTGTGGGGAACATCTCCGCCGTGACCGACGCCGAGTTCGAGGCGCAGGTCCTCAAGTCCGACAAGCCCGTCCTGGTTGATTTCTGGGCGGAGTGGTGCGGTCCGTGCCGTCAGGTCGCCCCGATCCTGGAGGAGATCGCGGCCGAGCACGGCGAGAAGGTCACCATCGTCAAGATGAACGTCGACGAGAACCCGGTGACCCCGTCGTCCTACCGCGTCACCGGCATCCCCACCCTGAACCTCTACCAGGGTGGCGAGGTCGTGAAGTCCATCGTGGGCGCCCGCCCCAAGGCTGCGTTGCTCAACGAGCTCTCCGACGTCATCAACTGACCTCGAGGTCTTTCCGACCGCGGCGTGCCCCCCGGGGCCCGCCGCGGTTCTGGTTTCGGACGCACCACGCCCACCAGACGCTCCAGGGCCGCCTCCACCTCGCCCTTCCACGGGATGGCGGTGCGCAGGTCCATCCGCATCCGAGGCGTGACCGGATGCGCTCGCTGGGTGCGGAATCCGACGCCGCTCAGGAAGTCCGCCGGCACCGTGCAGCCGGCCTCGCCGCCGAGTCCCCGGTGACCGAACGCCTCCACGGCCCGCACGTCACGCTCCACCAGGTCACGCGCCATCGCCCGCACCAGCATCCGGCCGATCCCGCCGCCCCGGACCCTCGGGTCGACGAAGATCGTGGTCAGCAACACCGCGTCTGCTGAGACCGGGGAGGTCGCGAAACCGGCAGCACCGGGCACGAAGCCGGCGGGCGCGTAGATCGCGTAGCCCACCCGCTGGTCGTCCACCACGGCGACCCGGCCGCAGGATCCCCACTCGCGCAGCACCTCCGAGATCCACGCCTCCTTCTCGGCCGCGGGATCCGCGAGCCGCCCGCGGCGTACGGCATCGCACTCCCAGAACACGCACGACCGGCAGGGGGCGGGGATCGCATCCAGGTTGTCCAGGGTCAGCCGGACTGCGGTACGGCTCATGGCTCGATCCTGCCACCTGCGAGGATGTCGCGGGTGCGCCCGATCCGTCAGAGCAGGAAGCTCCACCACGTCCGGTACGACGTCCGCGGTCCGATCCTGGTCGAGGCGCACCGGCTGGAGGCCGAGGGACACCGGATCCTGAAGCTCAACATCGGCAACCCCGCGCCGTTCGGCTTCGAGGCACCCGAGGCGATCGTCGCCGACATGGTGCACCACCTGCCGGACGCGCAGGGCTACAGCGACTCCCAGGGCATCTACCCCGCCCGGACCGCGGTCGCGCAGTACTACCAGCAGCGCGGACTGCGTGACGTGAGCGTCGACGACGTCTTCATCGGCAACGGGGTCTCGGAGCTGATCTCGATGGTGCTGCAGGCCTTCATCGACGACGGCAACGAGGTCCTGGTCCCTGCCCCGGACTACCCGCTGTGGACCGGGGCGGTCACCCTGGCCGGTGGGACACCGGTGCACTACCTATGCGACGAGGCGAACGCCTGGAGCCCCGACCTCGCCGACGTCGAGGCCAAGATCACCGAGGACACCCACGCGCTGGTGATCATCAACCCCAACAACCCCACGGGCGCGGTCTACAGCAAGCAGGTCGTCGAGGCGCTGATCGACATCGCCCGTCGCCACGAGCTGGTGGTCTTCGCCGACGAGATCTACGAGAAGATCCTCTTCGACGACGCCGTTCACCACCACGCCGCCGCAGCGGCCGGGAGCGACGTCCTGTGCCTGACCTTCAGCGGCCTCTCCAAGGCCTACCGGGTCTGCGGCTACCGCGCCGGCTGGGTGATGGTCTCGGGGCCCAAGGAGCTGGCCACCGACTTCCTGGAGGGGCTCACCCTCATCGCGAACATGCGGATGTGCGCCAACGTGCCGGCCCAGCACGCGATCCAGACCGCGCTCGGCGGTTATCAGTCGATCGAGGAGCTGATCGTCCCGGGCGGCCGCTTCTACGAGCAGAGCATGCTCGCCCACCGACTGCTCAACGAGATCCCCGGCGTCAGCTCGGTGAAGCCGTCCGGCGCCCTCTACTGCTTCCCGCGGCTCGACCCCGAGGTCTACGCGGTCGCCGACGACGAGGAGTTCGTCATCGACCTGTTGCGCGCCAAGAAGATCCTGGTCACCCATGGCACCGGTTTCAACTGGCCCGATCCCGATCACTTCCGGCTGGTGACCCTCCCCGACGTCGCGGTGCTGGAAGAGGCGATCGGCCGGATCGCGGAGTTCCTCGCCACTCGACGCTGACCTGCGGACGCTGGGCCCCGGCCGAAATCTGGGCCTAGAGTGAGCGGGTGCGCGACATCATCTACCCACCCATCGTGGTGACGGCCAAGACCGGCTTCCGGTTACTGGGAAACCGGTTCCAGATGACCGGAACCGAGAACATCCCGACGTCCGGTGGGGTGCTGTTGGCCTACAACCACATCGGCTACGTCGATTTCGTGTACGGCGGCCTCGCCGCGCAGCCCGCCAAGCGTCTGGTCCGCTTCATGGCCAAACGAGAGCTGTTCGACCACAAGCTGACTCGTCCGATCATGCATGGCTGTCACCACATCGAGGTCGACCGTGGCGCGGGGATCCGCTCGATGGAGATCGCGCAGGAGTACCTCGCGGCCGGCGAGGCCGTCGGGATCTTCCCCGAGGCCACGATCTCGCGCGCGATGGAGATCAAGGAGATCAAGACCGGAGCGGTCCGGATCGCCGGCGCGGCCGGCGTGCCGGTGATCCCGGTCGTCCTGTGGGGCACGCAGCGGCTGATGACGAAGGACCACCCGCGCGACTTCTCCCGCGGCAAGACGATTGCGATCTCGGTCGGCGAGCCGCTGCACCCGACCGGCGCCGACCCGGTGGCCGAGACCGCCGAGCTGCACGATGCGATGTCCGCGCTCCTGGACCGGACGATCGCGGCGTACCCCGCCGAGGAACAGCCCCCGGGGTCCTGGTGGCTGCCCCGCCGTCACGGGGGCAGTGCCCCCACCCTGGCCGAGGCCGCGGAGCTCGACGCCGCCGAGCGTGCGGAACGGATCGCCCGGCGTCGGGCCCGCAAGGAGTCCTGAGCCACCGCACGGCGCCGCTGGCCTCGCTTTGTCGACAAAGCGATATGCCGATGAATGGCTAGATCGGCTTGTCGTCCCGATTGCGAGGGTCCATCACGTCGACGATCCGCTGCAGATCCTGCAGTGATCCGAACTCCACCGTGATCCGGCCCTTGGTCTTGCCCAGGGCGACCTTCACCCGGGTCTCGAATCGGTCCGAGAGTCGCTCCGCGATGTCGGCCAGGCCGGGCGCGACCGGACGGGCGCGCCGAGCCTGCGGCGGAGCCGACCCGTGGTCGCCCACCGCCACGATCTCCTCGAGCCCACGTACGCTGATCCCCTCGCTGACCACGCGGCCGGCGAGTCGGTCCTGGAGCCCGGGGTCCGCCACGGCCAGCAACGAGCGAGCATGTCCCGCGGAGAGGACACCGGCGGCCACGCGACGCTGAACGGCCGGTGACAACTTCAGCAGCCGCAGCGTGTTGCTGATCTGCGGTCGGGATCGTCCGATCCGGCTGGCCAGCTCGTCGTGGGTGCACCCGAAGTCCTCGAGCAGCTGGCCGTAGGCGGCCGCCTCCTCGAGCGGGTTGAGCTGGGAGCGGTGCAGGTTCTCCAGCAACGCGTCGCGCAGCATGTCGTCGTCGCCGGTCTGCCGCACGATCGCGGGGATCGCGGCCATGCCCGCGAGCTGGGACGCCCGCCACCGGCGCTCTCCCATGACCAGCTCGAAGCGGTCGTCGCCCAGCGGGCGGACCACGATCGGCTGGAGCAGGCCCACCTCACCGATCGAGGTGACCAGCTCGGCCATCGCCTCCTCGTCGAAGACCTGGCGCGGCTGGACGGCGTTCGGGGTGATCGAGTCGGGAGGGAGCTCGGTGTAGTAGGAACCCCCCACCAGCTCGCGCTCGGCGACCGGCGGGGCCGACGCCACGGTCGGCGTGGTTCCCGCGTCCCCCGCGTCCCCGGCGTCCCGGGCGGGCTCGACGTCGCGCGGCGCGGTCGGGATCAGCGATCCCAGGCCGCGGCCCAGGCCTCGGCGCTGGGGAGTGGGGCTGGCGGGGGTCATCGGGCGGGTGCTCCCTTGCTGGCGATCTCTCGGGCGGCTTCCAGGTAGCACAGCGCCCCCGGCGAACCGGGATCGTAGGTCATCACCGTCTGGCCGTACGACGGCGCCTCCGAGACCCGCACCGACCGCGGAATCGTGGTCTTGAGGACCTGGTCCCCGAAGTGCTCGCGCACCTCGTCCGCGACGCCGGAGGCGAGCCGGGTGCGAGCGTCATACATCGTCACCAGGATCGTGGACACCTCGAGGCGTGGGTTCAGGTGGGCCTTGACCATCTCCACGGTCTCCAGCAGCTGGCCCAGTCCCTCCAGGGCGTAGTACTCGGCCTGGATCGGGATCAGCATCTCCGCGCCGGCGACGAGCGCGTTCAGCGTCAACAACCCCAGCGACGGGGGGCAGTCGACGAGCACGAAGTCGAAGCGGTCCTCTCCGGCCTCACCGGCATCGCCCACGAGCGGGTGGCTCTGGATCGCCTTGAGGAGCCGGTTCTCGCGCGCGACGACGCTCACCAGCTCGATCTCCGCGCCGGCGAGGTCGATGGTGGCGGGCACGACCCACAACCCGGGCACGTCGGGGCATTCGGTGGTCGCCTCCGACAGCGGCATGCCCTCCACCACCGCCTCGTAGGTCGATGGCACGCCCCGACGATGCTCCACGCCCAGCGCGGTGGACGCGTTCCCCTGGGGGTCGAGGTCGATGACCAGCACCCGCTGCCCGAGCTGCGCCAGGGCTGCCGCGATGTTCACCGTGGAGGTCGTCTTGCCCACGCCGCCCTTCTGGTTGGCCACCACGAAGACCCGGGTGTGCTCCGGGCGTGGCATGGCGGTGCGGCTGGTGGCACCGAATCGGGCGAGCACCGAGTGCTCGGCGGCACGGGCCAACGGGGTGCTGCCGTCGTCGAAGGACGCGGCCTGGGCCGCGATCTCGGCGGCCGTTCGGACGCCGAACGGCGCGGATGTTTCACGTGAAACCACGGGCTTGCCTTCTGATTCGGTCCCGCCCTGCCCCACGGTCGGGGGGGTCGCGGCCTGTGGATGAACGGGCACTTCCTGTGTATAACTGCGCTCAGTGGGCCAACCAAGACCGGTGGATAACTCGGGGCCGTCGTTGAGCGGCGGCCAGCCGAGTGCCTCCCGCTGCTGCGCCACGACGCTCAACCTCTCACACCTGGTCGATCCCAGACCACCCGGACAACGGTCGTTGCGGGGTCGAGCGCGGCAGGCTCTCCCGACCCCAGGCTCAAGATCTCCGGAGGAGCACAGCCGAACTCGGCCAACGCCTGAGCGGCCTGCGCTACTTCCTCGGCCGCACGAGAGCCCTTCATGGCGATCAGGGCACCGGTCGGCGAGACCAGCGGCATCGACCACCCCAGCAGGCGCGCCAGTGGCGCGACCGCCCGGGACGTGACCACGTCGAACCGCTCACCCCCGTGCAACTGCTCCGCACGACGCCGCACCACCCGGCAGTGACGCAGGTCCAGCTCCGCCACGACCTCGTCCAGGAACGTGGTCCGGCGCAGCAGCGGCTCCACCAGGGTGATCGTCACATCCGGGCGCACCAGGGCGATCACGATGCCGGGGAGCCCGGCGCCGGTACCCACGTCGCACACCGTGGCTCCCTCGGGGATCACCTCGGCGAGCACCGCGCAGTTCACCAGGTGCCGTTCCCACAGCCGGGGCACCTCACGCGGGCCGATCAAGCCACGCAGCACCCCTTCGGTGGCCAGCAACTCGGCGTACCGCTGCGCCAGGGGCAACCGCTCAGAACCGAACACCCCCCGTGCCGACGGGGGCGCGGGGGGCGTCTGCGGTGGCCCGGATGTTTCACGTGAAACAGCGGGATCCGGGTCGGTCACCGGGGCAGGACCACCACGTAGCGCTTCGGCTCGACGCCCTCGGACTCCGAGTTGAGGCCCCCCGCCGCCACGGCGTCGTGGACGACCTTGCGCTCGAACGGCGACATCGGGTCCAGCGACACCGGCTCGCCGGACTCCTTGACCCGAGCGACCGTCTGATCGGCCAGCACCACCAGCTCCTCGCGCTTCTGGGCCCGGAACCCGGAGATGTCGAGCATCAGGCGGGAGCGTTCACCCGTCTCGCGGTAGACGGCCAGCCGGGTCAACTCCTGTACGGCGTCCAGCACCTCGCCGTTGCGGCCCACCAGCTGTGCCAGATCGGCACCGACGATGGAGACCGAGGCGCGATCACCCTCGACGTCCATGTCCAGGTCGCCGTCCAGGTCGGCGATGTCGAGGAGCTCCTCCAGGTAGTCCGCGGCGATGTCGCCCTCGTTCTCCAACCGGTCCTGCCGGCTGGGGCGGCCCTCATTGCTCCCGCGGTCGGTGTCGGTGTCGGTGTCGGTGTCGTCGGTGTCGGGGACTTCGGTGTCGACCTGCTCGGTCTGCTCGCTCATGTGGTTCCTCGCTGGGTTGGCGTCGTACGGATGACTGGGATCACTTCGGCGGTGGCCCGGAGCCACCGGACTTCTTCTTGCGCTGGTTGCGGGTCTGTCGCTTGGGCTGCTGACGCGGGGCCGGGCGCGGGGGCTCCGGCTCCACCACCTCGGTCGTGGTGTCGGCCTCGGCCTCGGCCTGCGGCAGGATGCCGCGACGTGCGGCCTTGGCGTCGTCGCGCTGCTGCTTGGCGGCGAAGGCGGGCGTACCGGGAGCCGGGTTGTTGCGGATCACGTAGAACTGCTGGCCCATGGTCCAGGCGTTGGAGGTCGACCAGTAGAGAAGGACGCCGATCGGGAACGCCACGCCACCGACCGCGAAGACCAGCGGCAGCACGTAGAGCAACAGCTTCTGCTGCTGCGCGTAGGGACCACTCAGCGCGTCGGCCGGCATGTTCTTGCTCATCAGCTGACGCTGGGTGAGGAACGTGGTGGCCGTCATCAGCAGCACGAGTGCCGCGGCCAGGGCGATGGTGGCCACCTCTCCACCGGCACCCAGCAGCGTTCCCGAGAGCGGCACGCTGCCCAGTTCAGCCTCACCGAACTGGCGCGCGTCATCGGCCGACAGCACGCCCTTGGCTTCCTCCTTGGCCGCACTGCGCAGCACCCCGAAGAGGGCGAAGAAGATCGGCATCTGGAGCAGGATCGGCAGGCACGAGGCAAACGGGTTGGTGCCCGAGTCCTTGTAGAGCTTCATCGTCTCCTGGGCGAGCTTCTCCCGGTCGTGCCCGTACTTCTTCTGCAGCGCCTTGACCTTCGGCTGGATCAGCTGCATGTTCCGGCTGGACTTGATCTGCTTGACGAACAGCGGGATCAGCGCCGCCCGGATGACCAGGGTCAGACCGATGATCGACAGGGCCCAGGACAACCCGCCGTCCCCTTCGAGCCCGATGGAGGTCAGACCCGTGTGCCAGCCCTTCAGGATGAAGGAGATCGCGTAGTACAGCGGATTCATGATGAAGTCGAACACTCAGGCTCCTCGGCTGGGCACGGAGACGGGCGGGACGGGGTCGTAGCCGCCGGCCGCCCACGGGTGGCAGCGAGCGAGGCGGCGCACACCGAGCCAGCACCCGCGCAGGCTCCCGTGCACGGTCACCGCCTCGAGTGCATAGGCCGAGCAGGACGGGTGGTAGCGGCAGACCTGACCGTAGAGCGGACTGATCACGGCACGATAGGCCTTGAGAAAACCGATGAGCAGATACTTCACGTGGCGGACCTCCCCGGCTGCACCCGTTGCAGGCAACGCACCAGGTCGGCCCGGAGTTCCGCGTAGTCGGCGACCGAAGCCGCGGGAAGCGCCCGGATCACGAGCGCACCGGAACCCGGGAGGCTCGTGAGCTGCTCCCGGGCGAGATGACGGAGTCGGCGTTGCACACGGTTGCGGACCACAGCGTTGCCCACTGCCTTGCTGACGACCAGCCCGACCCGCGGACCCGGGCTCTCGGTCTGCTCGACCAGGTGCAGGACGAGGGTGCGGGAACCGGCCCGGCGTCCGGAGCGAATGACGGTGCGATAGCTCTCGGCGTCGGTCAGGCGGTGCGCCGTGGACAGCACGGCTGCGGTGGACGAGGCCTCAGACGGCCAGGCTCTTGCGGCCCTTGCGGCGGCGGGAGGAGAGGATGGAGCGCCCGGCACGGGTGCGCATCCGCAGGCGGAAGCCGTGCGTCTTGTGCCGGCGACGGTTGTTCGGCTGGTACGTACGCTTGCTCACGAGGTTCTCTTTCGTGTGGAGGACGGTTCACACAGGTGGACGTTCGGGCCTGCCTTCGGCTGGCACCGCCCGGCCACGGCAGCGAAGCGTCCATGGACATGCGGCACCGGTCGACACTCGTCAGACCTGCGGTGACCGGCCAACGGTACGCGGCGAGTTCACACAGGGTCAAACCGGCGACCGACGCCCGGTGGACCCGATCCGGGCGAGTCCACGGACAGCCTGTGGAGAAACCCTTGCCGGGGCCGTCCGCGGCTTGTTACGTTCAGGACTTCCGAGGTTCCCAGCCGGCCCCGGGCGACCACCATCCGCACCTCCGTGTGAGCGGCGTCACAACGTCGATAAAGCGTCTCTGACCTGCGGAAACAGTGCACCGGTCGTCGGGTCACCGGGTCACGGACCAGTTCTCGTCGCACCGATGAGGGCAGGTGCACAGTCTGTGGACAAGACTGTGGATCAAATCTCGACCCGATCAGAAGGCAGCGCTCGTGGACCACGCCCAGCCCGACCCCTCCGCCACACCCGACCCCGCTCCCGGCGCCGAGCCACCGGCCACCGATCTGCACGCCGCCTGGCACGAGGTGCTGGTCGACCTCCAGAGCTACCAACGCGCCTGGCTGCGCACCAGCAAGCCGGTGACCCTCCACGAGAACACCGCGATCGTCGCGGTCCCCAACGAGTTCACCCGCACCCAGCTCGAGGGCCGGCTGCGCGCCCAGCTGGAGGAGTCGCTGACGGTGGCGTTCGGTCGTGAGATCCGGATCGCGGTGACCGTCGACACCACGCTCGACAGCGGCGATCAAGCAGCGGAACAACCCACCATCGATGAATCCGCAAAGCGACACGACGACATGTCGACAAATGCTCGTTCGTTGCTCGAGCCGGTGCCCACCCCCGTCTACGAGCCACCCTCCGGTCCGTCCGCCCCGCAGGGCGCGCCGACCGGTGCGTCGCTCGAGACCCGACTGAATCCCAAGTACACCTTCGAGACGTTCGTCATCGGATCCTCGAACCGGTTCCCCCACGCCGCCGCGGTGGCGGTGGCCGAGGCGCCGGGCAAGGCCTACAACCCGCTGCTCGTCTATGGGGAGTCCGGGCTCGGCAAGACCCACTTGCTGCACGCCATCGGTCACTACGTGCGCAGCCTCTACTCCGGGGCCAGGGTCCGCTACGTGTCGAGCGAGGAATTCACCAACGAGTTCATCAACTCGATCCGTGATGATCGGCAGGACCGGTTCAAGCGTCGTTATCGCGACGTCGACGTGCTGCTGATCGACGACATCCAGTTCCTGGAGGGGAAGACCCAGACCCAGGAGGAGTTCTTCCACACCTTCAACACGCTCCACAACGCCAACAAGCAGATCGTGCTGACCTCCGACCGCCCGCCCAAGCGGCTCGAGGCGCTCGAGGACCGGCTCCGCAACCGGTTCGAGTGGGGCCTGATCACCGATGTGCAGCCGCCCGACCTCGAGACCAGGATCGCGATCCTGCGCAAGAAGGCGGCCATGGACCGACTCACCGCACCGCCGGACGTGCTCGAGTTCATCGCCTCGAAGATCCAGACCAACATCCGCGAGCTCGAGGGTGCGCTGATCCGGGTCACGGCATTCGCCAACCTGAACCGCCAGGAGGTCGACATGACCCTGGCGGAGATCGTCCTCAAGGACCTGATCCCCGAGGGCGGCGAGCCCGAGATCACCGCGGGGCTGATCATCGCGCAGACCGCGGCGTACTTCGGGCTCACCATCGAGGAGCTCACCGGTCCCAGCCGCGGCCGGCACCTGGTCATGGCACGCCAGATCGCGATGTACCTGTGCCGCGAGCTGACCCCGTTGTCGCTGCCCAAGATCGGCGCCGAGTTCGGCAACCGCGACCACACGACGGTGATGTACGCCGACCGCAAGATCAACACGCTGCTGGCCGAGCGGCGTGCCGTGTTCAACCAGGTCAGCGAGCTGACCAACCGGGTCAAGCTGCAGGCCCGCCAGGGCTGACCGCACGCCTCCCCGGCCGGGGTCCGCGGCTGTGGACAACGTGTGGGACTCGCCGACGGTGTTCCGCACAGGCTGTGCAGAACCGGTCGGGGTGACCCGGAACCACACCGGTCGTTCACAACGGACCGCCGCGGCGTCCTCCGTCGCCCACACCCCCTGTGCACTCGCGACACGCATGCTGACCTGCGACAACACACCTCATCCACAGTTTCCACCGCTGCTATGACTCCTACGAGAACCTAGCCCTGACGATCCACGGTGTAATTCCACGAACGCCCCGATCTGGGGACAACTTCCCCCGCTCCCCCTGCCTGCCTCGTCACCGGCGTGGCAGGATGCAGACCCCACCGCTCTCCGACGACCTGAAGGACCACGCACCCGTGAAGTTCCGTGTCGAACGCGACGTGCTCGCCGATGCCGTTGCCTGGGCTGCTCGCAGCCTCCCGGTCCGTCCCAGCGTCCCGGTGCTGGCCGGCCTCCTGATCCAGGCCAGTGATGAGGGGTTGGTGCTCTCGACGTTCGACTACGAGACCTCCGCCCGCGCCACCCTGACCGAGGCTCAGGTCTCCGACGAGGGGCAGGCGCTGGTCAGCGGACGGCTGCTGGCCGACATCTGCCGCAGCCTGCCGGCCAAGCCGGTCGACATGGTCCTCGAGGGCCCCCGGGTCTCGCTGACCTGCGGCTCGGCCCGGTTCAGCCTGCAGACGATGCCGGTCGAGGACTACCCGTCGCTGCCCGAGATGCCGACCGCGACCGGCACCGTGCCGAGCCAGCACTTCGCGCACGCGGTGGCCCAGGCGGTGACGGCGGCCGGGCGCGACGACATGCTGCCGGTCCTCACCGGCGTCCGGATCGAGATCGAGGGATCGACGATCGCGCTGCTCGCCACCGACCGGTTCCGGCTCAGCCACGTCGAGCTCAACTGGAACCCGGGCA
Source organism: uncultured Actinomycetota bacterium (assembly GCA_963806945.1). Lineage (GTDB taxonomy): Bacteria > Actinomycetota > Actinomycetes > Propionibacteriales > Nocardioidaceae > Nocardioides. The sequence goes on along the minus strand of CAWDZH010000007.1, from coordinate 74,450 downwards.
CCCCGGACGCCTCGCTCGCCGCCCTCGTGCCGGCCAAGGTCCTCGGCGACACCGCCAAGTCGTTGACCAGTGGCGGTGAGGTGACCATCGCACTGGCCGCCTCCGGCACCGGCGAGGGCATCATCGGGTTCGAGGGCGCCGGTCCCGGCGGCGTACGCCGGACCACCACCCGCCTGCTCGACGGCGAGTTCCCGAAGGTCCGCAACCTGTTCCCCAGCGAGCACCTCACCAAGGCCCTGGTCGACAAGGCCGACCTGGTCGACTCGGTGAAGCGGGTGGCGCTGGTCGCCGAGCGCAACACCGCGGTCCAGCTGGCGTTCGGTGACGGCCAGCTCACCCTCGACGCCGGCTCCGGCGACGAGGCGCAGGCCTCGGAGTCGCTCCACGCAGAGATCAACGGGGACGCCCTCACCACCGGGTTCAACCCCCAGTTCCTGCTCGACGGCCTCACCGCCATCGACCAGGGCGTGGTCGAGCTGGCCTTCACCCAGGCGTCCAAGCCGATGGTGATGAGCGGCTCCGCAGGCGAGACCGGTGCCGAGCCGTCGTTCCGCTACCTGCTGATGCCCCGACGCCTGCTTTCCTGATCGGTCCGCGCCGCCGCACGCCGTGCACTCGTACGGCGTGCCCGGCTAGTGTCGCGACATGGATATCGGACTGGTCGGACTGGGCAAGATGGGCGGCAACATGCGGACCCGGCTCCGCAACGCCGGGCACACCGTGGTGGGTTACGACCGCAACCCGGAGGTCTCCGACGTGGCGGGTCTCGAGGAGCTGGTCGCCGCCCTCCCCAGCCCCGCCGTGGTCTGGGTGATGGTGCCCTCCGGGGACCCGACCCGCGAGACCGTGAAGGCACTGGCCGAGCTGCTCTCCGAGGGTGACGTGGTCGTCGACGGCGGGAACTCCCGGTGGAGCGACGACCAGGTCAACGCCGCGCTGCTCTCCGAACGGGGTGTCGGGTTCGTCGACTGCGGTGTCTCCGGCGGCGTGTGGGGCCTCGAGAACGGCTACGCCCTGATGTACGGCGGCGACGCCGACGACATCGCCAAGGTCCAGCCGGCCTTCGACGCACTCAAGCCGGAGGGTGAGTTCGGGGCGGTCCGTGCCGGCAAGGTCGGCGCCGGCCACTTCTCCAAGATGGTGCACAACGGCATCGAGTACGCCGTGATGCAGGCCTATGCCGAGGGGTGGGAGCTGCTCGAGACCGTTGACCTCGTCGAGAACGTGACCGACGTCTTCGACTCCTGGCGTGAGGGGACCGTGATCCGGTCGTGGCTGCTCGACCTCATGGTCGCCGCACTCCGCGAGGACCCGGGCTTCTCGCAGGTCCGCGGCTACGCCGACGACTCCGGCGAGGGTCGGTGGACGGTCGAGGCGGGCATCGAGAACGCGGTACCGACTCCGGCGATCACCGCCGCCCTCTACGCACGCTTCGTCTCGCGGCAGGATGACTCCCCCGCGATGAAGGCGGTCGCCGCGATGCGCAACCAGTTCGGTGGTCATGCCGTCCAGACCCCCACTCCGAAGGGTGGCGACGTCTCCGACGACGCCCGTTGAGCCATGTACGTCGCCCACCTCACGCTCCACGACTTCCGGTCCTACGGTGACCTGGATGTCGAGCTCACTCCGGGCGCCACGGCGTTCATCGGCCGCAACGGCCAGGGCAAGACCAACCTGGTCGAGGCGATCGACTACCTCTCCCGGCTGGGATCCCACCGGGTCTCCTCGGATGCGCCGCTGGTGCGGGCCGGAGCCGAGCAGGCGATCGTGCGGGCGGCGGTGGTCCGCGACGGGCGCAGCGCGACCCTCGAGGTGGAGCTCAACCCCGGGCGCTCGAACCGGGCCCGGGTGAACCGGTCGCCGCTCCCCAAGGCGCGCGACCTGCTCGGGCTGGTCCGCACCGTCGTCTTCTCCCCGGAGGACCTGACGCTCGTGAAGGGTGACCCGGCGGACCGACGCCGGTTCCTCGACGACCTGCTGGTGTTGCGCACCCCCCGGCTCGCCGGCGTCCGCGCCGACTACGACCGGGTCCTGCGCCAACGCAACTCGCTGCTCAAGACCGCCGGCCTGGCCCGGGGCAGCGCCCGCGAGGGGGCGCTGTCCACGCTCGGGGTCTGGGACGCCCACCTGGCGCGCACCGGCGCCGAGCTGCTCGAGGCTCGGCTGGCGTTGGTCGATCAGCTGCGTCCCTACCTCGGCAAGGCCTACGAGACGGTTGCCCGGGGGGCGAGCCGCGACGACGCGGAGATGGAGTACGTCTCGTCCTTCGACCTGGCCGCCGCCACCGGTCGAGCCGACCTGACCGAGGCGCTCCTGGCCGAGCTGGAGGTACGCCGCGGCGACGAGCTCGATCGCGGGCTGAGCCTGGTCGGACCACACCGTGACGAGCTGCGACTGAGCCTGGGCAGTCCCGACGCACGGCTGCCGGTCCGCGGTTACGCCTCGCACGGCGAGTCGTGGTCGTTCGCGCTGGCGCTGCGGCTGGCGTCCTACGACCTGCTGCGTGCGGAGGGCGACGACCCGATCCTGATCCTCGACGACGTCTTCGCCGAGCTCGACACCGAGCGTCGTGCGCAGCTCGCCGATCTCGTCGCCGGCGCCGAGCAGGTGCTGGTGACCGCGGCGGTGGCCGCCGACGTGCCCGAGGCGCTGGCCGGGGTGCGCTACCTGGTGGCGGACGGCGAGGTGACCCGTGACGGGTGACCAGACCCCGGACCAGACCCCGGACCAGAGTCCCGACGAGCCGGCGCGCAGCGACGACGGCCTCGACCTGGCGCGTGCCCTCACCCGCGCCTCGGCCCGGTCGACTCCCGCGGCCCGGGCGAAGAAGCGGGGACGCTTCCAGCCGCCGTCACGGTCCCGGGTCGCCGGATCCCACCCCGACGAGCGTGACCCACAGCTGATCGACACCACGCTCGGTCGGTTGGTCGAGGACCACGGTTGGGAGCTCGACCTGCGCGTCCACGGGGTCTTCGGCCGGTGGACCGAGCTGGTCGGGCCGGAGATCGGCGCCCACAGCACACCCCAGACCTTCACCGACGGCACCCTCGTCGTCCGCACCGATTCCACCGCGTGGGCCACCCAGCTGAAGCTGCTCGCTCCCACCGTCGTACGCCGGCTCAACGAGGAGCTGGGACACGGGACGGTGCTCGTGATCGAGGTCCTCGGGCCCCTCGGGCCGACCTGGAAGAAGGGCCCGCGCTCGGTGCGCGACGGGCGCGGTCCGAGGGACACCTACGGCTGATCCCGGCGTACTGGGCCTTGGTGACCCCCCTGATCTGGCCGTCAAAGGGCAGTTGCGGGCCGCTGAGCGGCCATTCTCGGGCCGGATCCCCCCGTCCCCTGGGGAGTGCTGCGTGATCTGAGGCACGTCAGGGGGTAACATGGTCATCGGGTCGCCAGCCTCGCCCCGTCGGGAACGGCGACCTTCTCCATGCCGACGTGCGTGGGGACCCGACAACCCGCGCAAGAGGTGTGTGTGACCGCCGAGCAGTCCGACCAGCCCAGTGTTGAGCAGCCCAGTGTGGAACCGCCCCCGGTCAACAAGAACCGGCCCTCCGGTGACTACGACGCCTCCGCCATCCAGGTCCTCGAAGGACTCGAGGCGGTCCGCAAGCGCCCCGGCATGTACATCGGCTCGACCGGCGAACGCGGCCTCCACCACCTGATCTGGGAGGTGGTCGACAATGCCGTGGACGAGGCGCTGGCCGGTCACTGCGACCGGATCGTGCTGACCCTGCTCGCCGACGGTGGCGTCCGGGTCGAGGACAACGGCCGCGGTATCCCCACCGACACCGCCCCGGGCCAGGACCTCCCCGCACTGACCCTCGCACTCACGGTGCTGCACGCCGGCGGCAAGTTCGGCGGTGGCGGCTACAAGGTGTCCGGTGGCCTCCACGGCGTCGGCATCTCGGTCGTCAACGCCCTGTCGGCACGCGTGATCGCCGAGGTCCGCAACCGTGGTCACGAGTGGCGCCAGGAGTTCGCGGTCGGAGTGCCTCAGGGGGGCCTGGACCAGGTCCGGCCGATGGCCGACGGTGAGCGCACCGGCACCACGATCACCTACTGGGCCTCGCCCGACATCTTCGAGACCACGACCTACTCGCTGGAGACCATCACCTCACGCATCCGTGAGTACGCCTTCCTCAACAAGGGCCTCGAGATCGTGGTCCGCGACGAGCGGCCGGTCGCCGAGGAGATCATCGAGGCGGTCTCCGACGACACCGTCGCCGGCTCGGTCGACCAGCAGGGCGTCGACGCCATCCGCCGCGCCGAGGCCGGCGGCCTGGAGCAGATCTTCCGCTACGACCGGGGACTCGTCGACTACGTCGAGCACCTCAACCGCCGCAAGGACAAGGCGAACCCGACCATCATCAACTTCGAGGCCGAGTCCCCGGGACCGACCGAGAACCACATGAGCCTCGAGGTCGCGATGCAGTGGAACACGACCTTCACCGAGTCGGTCCACACCTTCGCCAACACCATCAACACCCACGAGGGCGGCACCCACGAGGAAGGCTTCCGGGCGGCGCTGACCTCGCAGGTCAACCACTGGGGCGAGGAGTGGGGCCTGATCAAGAAGCGCGAGGACCGGGTCTCGGGTGACGACATCCGCGAAGGCCTCACCGCGATCATCTCGATCAAGCTCGGCGAGCCCCAGTTCGAGGGCCAGACCAAGACCAAGCTGGGCAACACCGAGGCGAAGGGTTTCGTGCAACGCCTGGTCAACGACCAGCTCGGCGCGTGGCTGGAGCAGAACCCGGCCGAGGGGCGCGACATCGTCCGCAAGTCGCAAGCGGCGGCGAGTGCCCGGATCGCGGCCCGCAAGGCGCGCGACCTGGCCCGGTCGCGCAAGGGCCTGCTCGGCGGCGGCGGCCTGCCCGGCAAGCTCTCGGACTGCCAGTCCACGAACCCCGAGGAGTGCGAGGTCTTCATCGTCGAGGGTGACTCGGCCGGCGGCTCCGCCCGCCAGGGCCGGGACTCGCGGGTCCAGGCGATCCTGCCGATCCGCGGCAAGATCCTCAACGTCGAGAAGGCGCGGCTCGACAAGGTGCTGGCCAACACCGAGGTCCAGTCGATCATCTCGGCGCTCGGCACCGGCATCCACGAGGAGTTCAGCCTCGAGAAGCTGCGCTACCACAAGGTCGTGCTGATGGCCGACGCGGACGTCGACGGTCACCACATCAACACCCTGCTGCTGACCCTGCTGTTCCGGTTCATGAAGCCGCTGATCGAGCACGGCTACGTCTACATGGCGCAGCCCCCGCTCTACCGGCTCCGCTGGAACAAGCCGGCCGAGCACGAGTTCGTCTACTCCGACTCCGAGCGCGACGCGCTGATGCGCGACGGCCTCGAGTCGGGCAAGAAGCTGCCCAAGGAGAACCCGGTGCAGCGCTACAAGGGCCTCGGTGAGATGAACGCCGAGGAGCTGTGGGAGACCACGATGAACCCCGAGCAGCGGCTGATGCTGCAGGTCACCCTCGACGACGCGGCGCGGGCCGACGAGATCTTCTCGATCCTGATGGGCGAGGACGTCGAGCAGCGCCGTTCCTTCATCCAACGCAACGCCAAGGACGTCCGATTCCTCGATATCTAGGTATCTAGTAACAAACCTAGATGTGAGTAGAACCGACCAGAGACACCCAGAGAAGGCACTGACACGTGACTGAGACTCCCACCGGCGGCGGCACCACCACTCCCCCCGATGGCCCGGGCCCCGGCGGCCGGATCGAGCCGATCGAGCTCCAGACCTCGATGCAGCGCGCCTACATCGACTACGCGATGGCCGTCATCGTGGGTCGTGCGCTGCCCGACGTCCGCGACGGGTTGAAGCCGGTGCACCGGCGGGTGCTCTACGCGATGTACGACGGGGGCTACCGGCCCGACCGCGGCTTCTCCAAGTGCTCGCGCGTGGTCGGCGACGTGATGGGGCAGTACCACCCCCACGGCGACACCGCGATCTACGACACCCTGGTCCGGCTCGCGCAGCCGTGGGTGATGCGGGCGCCGCTGATCCAGGGTCAGGGCAACTTCGGCTCGCCCGGCAACGACGCCGCGGCCGCGATGCGGTACACCGAGTGCCGGATGGCCCCGCTGGCGCTGGAGATGGTCCGCGACATCACCGAGGACACCGTCGACTTCCAGCCCAACTACGACGGCCGCTCGCAGGAGCCGACGGTGCTGCCGGCGCGCTACCCGAACCTGCTGGTCAACGGCTCGGCCGGGATCGCGGTCGGCATGGCCACCAGCATCCCGCCCCACAACCTGCGTGAGGTCGCCGAGGGCGCGCACTGGGCGCTCGAGCACCCCGACGCCACCCGCGAGGAGCTCCAGGACGCCCTGGTCGAGCGGATCAAGGGTCCCGACTTCCCCAACGGCGCGCTGATCGTGGGCCGCGACGGGATCGAGCAGGCCTACCGCACCGGACGCGGGTCGGTGACCCAGCGCGCCGTGATCGACATCGACGAGGACGCCAAGGGTCGCACCTGCCTCTCGATCACCGAGCTGCCCTACATGGTCAACCCGGACAACCTGGCGCTGAAGATCGCCGAGCTCGCCGACTCCGGCAAGGTCCAGGGCATCTCCGACGTACGCGACGACTCCTCGGGCCGCACCGGCCAGCGGCTCGTCATCGTGCTCAAGCGCGACGCGGTGGCCCGGGTGGTGCTCAACAACCTGCTCAAGCACACCGAGCTGCAGACGAACTTCTCCGCCAACATGCTCGCCCTCGTCGACGGCGTCCCCCGCACCCTGTCGATCGACCAGTTCATCTCCAACTGGGTCACCCACCAGCTCGAGGTCATCCGTCGGCGCACCGAGTACCGGCTGCGGAAGGCCGAGGAGCGCGCCCACATCCTGCGCGGCCTCGTCAAGGCGCTCGACCAGCTCGACGAGGTCATCGCCCTGATCCGTCGTTCGCCCGACGTCGAGGAGGCGCGTGCCGGCCTGATCGGGCTGCTCGACATCGACGAGCTCCAGGCCACCGCGATCCTCGACATGCAGCTGCGGTCGCTGGCCGCCCTGCAGCGGCAGAAGATCATCGACGACCTCGCCGAGCTCGAGCGCGTCATCACCGACCTCGCCGACATCCTGGCCAACGTCGGGCGGCAGCGGACGATCATCGCTGCGGAGCTCACCGAGATCGTCGACAAGTACGGCAACGACCGGCGGTCCCAGATCATCGCCGCCGACGGCGACCTGTCGATGGAGGACCTGATCCCCGACGAGGAGCTGGTCGTCTCGATCACCCGCGGCGGGTACGCCAAGCGGACCCTGCGTCACCAGTACCGGCTGCAGAAGCGCGGCGGCAAGGGTGTCCGCGGCGCCTCGTTGCGGGGGGACGACGTGGTCGAGCACTTCATCGCGACGACCAACCACCACTGGCTGCTGTTCTTCACCACCGCCGGGCGGGTCTACCGGACCAAGGCCTACAACCTGCCCGAGGCGTCGCGCGACGCGAAGGGCGGCCACGTCGCCGGTCTGCTGTCGTTCCTGCCCGACGAGTCCATCGCCCAGGTGCTGGCGATCCGCGATTACGAGCAGGCGCCGTACCTCGTGCTGGCCACCCACAACGGGTTGGTCAAGAAGACCCGTCTCGGCGACTACAACAGCCCGCGCCAGGCCGGCGTCATCGCGATCAACTTCCGCGAGGACGACGACGAGCTGATCGGCGCCGAGCTGGCGTTCCCCGAGGACGAGATCCTCCTCGTCTCCCGCAAGGGACAGGCCGTCCGGTTCCGCGCCGACGACGGCCAGCTGCGGCCGATGGGCCGGGCCACGTCCGGTGTCACCGGCATGGCCCGGATCAAGGGCGACTCGGTGTTGTCGATGTCGGTGATCCGCGCGGCGGATGCCGCGATCGAGGACGCACCGGAGGAGGCCGGCGAGAAGGTCCAGTACGTCTTCACGATGACCGACGGCGGCTTCGCCAAGCGCACCCGGATCAGCGACTACCGGCTCACCAACCGTGGCACCAAGGGCGTCAAGGCGATGACCCTCGCCAACGAGGACCGCGGCGGCCTGGTCGGTGCCTTCATCGTCGAGGACGGCGACGAGGTGCTGTCGATCACGCAGAGCGGACAGGTCGTCCGGAGCCCGATCAACGAGAACTTCCGGCCGATGGGCCGATCCACCCAGGGGGTGAAGTTCGTGTCCCCGAAGTCGGGTGACTCGGTCGCCGTGGTGGCCCGTTCGGTCGAGGCCAGGGTCGAGGACGAGGTCGAGGAAGAGGTCGCCGACGCGGAGTCCGCCCCGGGCGCGGCTCCCACCGACGAGATTGGGCCGCTCTCAGGTCCGGATGCAACAATCGAAGGATCCGGCACCTCCGAGGCACCGGACCAGACACCGGACGAGCCCGGCACACAGGAGGACTGATGACGGAGCGCAGCGCGGAGCGGACGCAGGTCCGCGACGGTGACTCCGTGACGGACACCGCCACTCGCCCTCCGCTGACCGAGCGGATCCAGGCCAAGCTGTCCCAGGCGGCCACCGAGCACCGGGCCAATGCCGATGCCAAGCCGGGATCGGCGTCACCGCGTGCGACCGTCGGCAAGAAGTCCCCGCGCCGCGCTCGGTTGCGGCTGACCAGGATCGACCCCTGGTCGGTGATGAAGACGTCGTTCCTGCTGGCGGTCGCCTTCGGCATCGTCACCGTGGTGTCGGTCTTCATCGTGTGGAGCGTGCTCGGCGCGGCCGGCGTCTGGGACTCCATCAACGCCACCGCCCAGGACATCCTCGGCGACGAGGCTGCCGGAACCTTCGACATCACCGCCTACATCGGGACCTCGCGGGTGATGGGCTTCACCATGCTGATCGCCGTCATCGACGTGGTGCTGCTGACCGCGATCGCCACGCTGGGCGCGTTCCTCTACAACATGGCGGCGGCTCTGCTCGGCGGCGTGGAGCTGACGCTCTCCGAGGACCACTGATCCCGTTTTGGGAGGCCGGTTCCGGGTGGGGTAATGTCTCCCCTCGGTCGCCCTGGCTCCTGGTGGGGGCGACTTTTGTGCAGTCGATGCACTCGGGCCTATAGCTCAGACGGTTAGAGCGCTTCCCTGATAAGGAAGAGGTCACAGGTTCAAGTCCTGTTAGGCCCACCGCACACCCCGCCCACCGCGTCCCGAGGAGTCACGATGAAGAAGGTCCTGCTGGTCCTGCTCGCTGCCGCTGGCGCCGCGTTCGCGAAGAAGAAGATGGACGACGGCCGCTCCGAGCAGGCGCTCTGGGCCGAGGCCACCGACCACGTCGCGCCCGCCGACCGGGCCTGACGCCTCCAGCCAAGGGGCCTTGGCGCAATTGGTAGCGCACCTGCTTTGCAAGCAGGGGGTTAGGGGTTCGAGTCCCCTAGGCTCCACAGGTGAAATCGCAGCTCAGCCTGCGGTGCGTGGTTCTCAGGACGTCATACGGTTCGGGCGCTATAGGCGACGGTTCGTATGACGTCCCCCCGTGCTCCGGCTCGACGCCTCCCAGTCGGTGGAGACCTCGACGACCGCGTGGTCGCCTGGACGTCGGACTCCTGCCACTGGCAGACTGAGCCCGTGAAGCGCACGCCCCCCGCGGTGCTGATGCTGCTGGCCGTGGCGCTGGCCGGCTGTCAGTCCGAGCCCACCGCCGAGCCGCCGCGGCCGGTGGCGTCGGTCGCGCCGGAGCCGGCGCCGGCGTACGACGACGCGGGCGAGCCCGCCGAGGCGGTGCTGTCGTTGGTGCCGCAGTCGGCGGACACCCTCACCGTCACCGACTGGGACCGGGTGCGGGCCCAGCTCGGGCTGCCGGACCTCACCAGCGAGGACCTGATGACCGACCGGCTCGGGTTCTGGCAGCGCGCGGAGACCGAGGTGGCGCTGCTGACCGACGGGCTGCTGCGCGCCGAGAGCTCGCGGCTCGAGCTCGACTACGGCTTCACCCAGGACGACGTGGACTGGGAGGCACGCTGGACCGGGGAGGACGGCCGCGGCTTCGTGCTCGGGCTGCGGCCCGACCTCGACCTCGACGGCGTACGACGGGCCATCGCGGACGGCGTCGGACCGCTCCAGGGTGCCGAGCTGCGCGCCGGAGACCACCTGGTCACCCTCGGCACCGCCGACGCGGATGTGTGGGCCAACGACGAGGCCTGGGCGCCACTGGTCGACGAGCCGGCCGCCACGACCTACCTGCATCGCGGCTGCACCCCGCTCCACGCAGCGCTCGGGCCCGACGCCGACGCGGAGGACCAGGCCGCGCTGCTGGCCGAGCACCCGGTCACCACCCTGGAGGACCTGCCGCGCTTCGCCGTGGCGTACGGCGACAACACCGCGACGGTCTGGGTCGAGCCGGACCGGACCGACCTGTTCGAACGGATGCGCATCGGCGAGGACTGGCCGGTCGCCGGCTTCGCGTCGGTCTACGTCAACGGCGCCGCTGATCCGGCCTCGGGTCGGCTCGGCTACGCCGTACCCGACCCACCGCGAGCGGCCGGGCTGGCGCTGCTCGGGGAGCTGCCGTTCGCGATCTGCCCCGAGGTCGTGCCGTTCGAGGAGCCGACGGGGCTGTAGCCCAGCCGGACGCCCGAAAGTTCTCCACCGCTGGGGACAAACCTGTGGAGAACTACAGGCGTGTAACTCTCCACAGCTGAGTGCACAGCTGTGGGATCAGCCGGCGGTCAGGATCCGCACGGTGATGGCGGTGAGCAGCAGCAGTCCGATCGAGGCGAGGCCGGCCAGCTGCCAGGTGCCACGGCGCTGCCGGGGGGAGTAGACGAGCACGGCGGCGATCAGCACGCCGCCGACGAAGCCGCCGAGGTGGCCCTGCCAGGAGATGTTGGGGAAGGTGAAGGTGAGGACGGCGTTGATGGCCAGCCAGCCGGCGATCTGGGAGACGTTCCCACCGACCTTGTGGGCCAGCACCAGCAGCGCGCCCATCAGCCCGAACATCGCTCCGGAGGCGCCGATCGTCTGGGTCTGCTCGGGCGCCAGCCACAGCACGGCGGCGCTGCCCGCCAGCGCGGAGAGCAGGTAGAGCGCCAGGAACCGGACCCGGCCCAGGGCCAGCTCGATCTGCGGGCCGAGGAACCACAGCACCAGCATGTTGAAGCCGATGTGCCAGATCTCGACGTGGGTGAAGGCACTCGTCATGACCTGCCAGACGGCACCGTCGACGACCCCGGGCACCCAGCTCCCCAGAACGGACTCGCAGGTGTTGGCGCTGGTCGCGTTGGGGAAGACCATGTTGCGACCGGCTTCGCAGCGCCCCGCGGTCAGCAGTGCGATCCGGTCCAGCAGCGGCGAGCCCGACCCACCGGTCGCCAGCACCGAGAGCCACACGGCCGCGTTGAGCGCCATCAGCACGATCGAGGTGAGGGCGGCGTTGCCGGAGCGGACCCCGCCGTACGGGGTGCGGCCCTGTCGGGTCGTCCTGGCGCCTTCGGCGACGCACTCGGGGCAGTGGAACCCGACGGCCGCGTCACGCATGCAGTCGGGGCAGATCGTCCGCTCGCACCGTTGGCAACGGATGTAGGACTCCCGGCCGGGGTGCCGATAACAGGTCGGCACCTCCGGACCGGGAGGCGTCTGGGACGTGGGCTCGGTGCTCAGGAGCCGACGACCTCGACGGACTCGATGACGACGGGCTCGACCGGGCGGTCGCCACCACCGGTGCGGACCCCCGCGATCGTGTCGACGACGTCGCGGCCGGCCTGGTCGGCGACCTCACCGAAGATGGTGTGCTTGCGGTTCAGGTGCGGCGTGGGACCGACGGTGACGAAGAACTGCGAGCCGTTGGTGCCCGGCCCGGCGTTGGCCATGGCCAGCAGGTAGGGCTTGTCGAAGACCAGCTCGGGGTGCGGCTCGTCCTTGAAGGTGTAGCCGGGGCCGCCGGTGCCGGTGCCGAGCGGGCAACCGCCCTGGATCATGAATCCGGGGATGACGCGGTGGAAGGTCAGGCCGTCGTAGAACGGGCCGGTGGACCCGTTGCCGGCGTCGTAGGACTTCTCGCCCGTGGCGAGGCCGGTGAAGTTGGCCACCGTCTCGGGAGCGTGGTTCGGGAAGAGGTTCAGCGTGATGTCGCCGTGGTTGGTCTTCAGGATCGCCTGCTGGTCGGCCATGAGCTGCTCTCTCGTCGAGGTCGTGGGTACGTGACGATCCTCGCAGATCGGCCCAATCACCCCGACGGGTGGCTGGCCGCGTTGGGGTGAACGTGATTCGATGGGAGGTACGCGAGCGAGAGGAAGATTCCCTCATGGGTATCCGCAAGAAGAAGTCCCTGGTCGAGCAGGCCGTCGATTACGTCGAGCAGGCCGTCGTGCAGGCACGCCCCCACGTCGAGCAGGCGGTGGACAGCGCGCGAGACCGCGCCGTTCCGCTGCTCCAGGACGCCCGGGACAAGGCGGGGCCGATGATCAGCGACGCCCGTGACAAGGCGGGCCCGATGATCGCCGACGCTCGTGACCGCGCCCGGCCGTTGATCGCCGACGGCGCCGCGATCGCTGCCGAGCGTGCCGCCGCCTTCTCCGAGGTCGCCTCGGCCAAGGCCGCCGAGGGCCGCGACCTCGCGGCCGCCAAGGTGGCGGAGATCAAGGGCGAGCCCCCGAAGAAGAAGGGCGGCAAGTTCAAGAAGCTGGTGCTGTTCTCCGGTCTGGCAGCGGCCGCCGCGTTCGTGGCGAAGAAGCTCAAGGGTGACCAGGACAGCCAGAACTGGCAGTCCTCCTACACCCCGACCCCGCCGCCCGCACCGCGGCCGCCCGCCCCGGCGCCCGCGGCCGCCCGCGACGACTCGGCGGGTTCCTCCCCGGACGAGGCGATGGCCGACTCCGCGGAGAGCGCACACCAGGTCTCGACGCCGGACGACCCGGCCGACGAGGTCGTGCTCGACGAGTCGGACGACGCCAAGAGCTGACCGCGATCTGACGTCACGACCGCCCCGAGGACTGCAGGTCCTCGGGGCGGTTCGCGTCGATCCACTCGTCGATCCGCTCCCACCAGCCGAAGAGCCACTCGATCCGTTCCTCGCGCCCGGCCGGGATCTCGTCGCGAGGCACCTGCCACCAGCGCATCACCAGCCGCTTGTCCATCGGCAGCTCGCGCCACACGTCGGCCACGGTGAGCATGTGGTCGAGGCCGGTGTGGGCGACCAGGACGACGTCGGCGTCGGGGGCACCGTCGAGGGCGGCGATGAAGCCGCCGGGCCGGGGCGCGATGACGTGCGCCATCGACTCGGCGCGCCGCGCCATCCGGTCCATGCCGAGCCGGTCGAGCCGGTCGATCGCGCGTTGCCTCCGCACGGGCGTGAAGTTGCCGCCCTCGGGGAAGATCACGAACGCGTCGTTCTCGTCGAGGCCGTGGGCGAGCTCGGTGATCTGGGTCTCGAGATCCTCGCCGGCGCCGGGACTGGGCGTGATGAACCGGGCCGGGATCCGCCGCAGCAGCACGTCGATCACCGGATCCCAGGCGAGCGTGTCCTTGAGCACCACCCGCGGCTCGCGGTGGTACCAGTGCATGAGCGCATGGATGAGGATGAGCGAGTCGCCCGGGCCCGCGTGCCGGCAGGCCACCAGGATCGGGACGCCGGGATGGGCGTCCGGGGTCGGCCCGTCGGTCTCGATCCGCAGCGCCAGCACCCGCCGCGTCTCACGGAAGAACACCCACGTCATGCCCTGGACCAGGTCGTAGTGGATGCCCTCGAAGTACGGCGTTCGCAGCCGGCGGCCGAAGCCGGAGGAGATCCAGAGTCCGAGCATCACCACCAGGAGCAGCGACTCGCAGCTCAGGAACAGGATCAGCAGCCACAGCAGCCGCAGTGCGCGCCACCGACCGGGCAGCACCGGCGAGAGGAGCGCGGCCACGACCAGCCAGGCCGGCAGCGTCACCCACACGAAGGCGGTGAGTGCCAGCACCGCCGGGGCGACCACCGCTCGGCGCAGCAGCCACAGCACCGCCGGGCTCACAGGTCCGCCAGGTAGGCCAGGCTCGCGGCGTACGTCGCGTCGATCCTGGCCTCGATGCCGGAGAAGTCACGGTGACCCAGCATCGAGTCGTCGCGCGGCGAGGTGCCGCGTGCGGGCAGGACGTGGGCCTCGACGTCGGCGGGGAGCTCGGCCATCTCCCGCTGGAACCGGTGACGGCGGGCGATCTCGAAGGACACCCGAGCCACCTCCCACGGTCGGCGCGGCACCGTGAGCGGCCGGTCGATCCGGCCGACCTGGAGCACGAAGAGCCGAGTCGCGCCCAGCTGCACGGCGCGAGCGACCGGGATCGAGTTGACGATGCCGCCGTCGAGGTAGTGCTCGCCGTCCACCACAGCCGGCGGCAGCAGACCCGGCACGGCGGCGCTGGCGACGACCGCGTCGACCAGCGGCCCGGAGTCGAACCAGTGCTCGGCGGCGCGTTCGATGTGGGCGGCGCAGACCTGGAACCGGACCGGGAGATCCTCGATGAGCGTGTCGCCGAACTCCTCCGCGAGCCGCTGCCGGATCGGCCGGGAGGAGTAGATGTGGGTGCCGGTCGAGACCGCCCGGCGGACGGTGCGCAGCGGGCGGTCACCGTAGACCTCGCGGGAGCGCCCGATCGTGAGCCACAGGTCGGTGAGCCGGTCGATCACCGCCGGGCTCGGGTCGCGCGCCACCATCGCTCCGTTCAGCGCGCCGACACTGGTGCCGAGCACCAGGTCGGGCTGGATGCCACGCTCGAAGAGCGCCCGCAGCATGCCGACCTCGGCGGCGCCCAGGACGCCCCCGCCGCCCAGCACGAACGCAGTCGTCACCGGAGGCTGGCGGACCTGGTCGTGGCGAGCTCGGGGTGCTCGGTGCGCAGCCGGTCGACGACGCGCCGCTCGACCCAGAAGATCAACAGCGGCACCAGCCCCGCGACCAGCAGCAGCCCGGTGAAGGCGAGGCTCCAGCCGGCCCGGCGCGCGAGGAGGAAGGCGACGAGGACATAGATCATGAAGACCCAGCCGTGGACGACCCACAGCACGCTGGCGGTCTCGCCGAACTCCTGGAGGCTCGACCCCTCCGCCCACAGGTACTTCAACGGCAGCGCCACCAGCGCGCAGAAGGCGAGCAGCACGCCGACGACCAGGGCGAGGCCGCGGTAGGCCGTGAACAGGTTTCTCACGTGCTGACCCTACGTCGCTGCTCGTCGCGGGCATCCAGCAGATAGCGCACCCACACGAAGACCGCGAACCCTCCGAAGACCCACCACTCGAGGGCGTAGAGGAAGTTGCGCAGGCCCGTGAACCGACCGGCGTCGGGGAGCTGTTCGAGGCTGGCCGGTGCCAACCCGGCCGTCGGCTCGGTCGCGACGGCGTACCCGCTGTAGAGGTCCTGGTCGACCCGCTGCACCAGGTCCGCGACCCGCAGCTGGGGAAGGACGTCGTCGGTCGGGTCGGGGTCCACGGCGCCGGTGCCCTCGGCGGGTTGCAGCCAGCCCGTCAGCTCCGCCTCACCCTCGACCGGGTCGGCGTCCGGCTGGTCGCTCACTCCTCGTACGACGGGGAGGGCCGGCGAGCCGGTGCCGGCCACCGCCAGCGGCGTGACGACCCAGAAGCCGCCCTCGCGCTCGACGAAGACGGTGGCGTCGGGGACCCACGTCCCGGTCACGGTGACCGGCTGCCCCACCGACGGCGCGGGGAAGGGGTCGTCGGGGCCGAGGACGTCGTCGAGCGGCAATGGCTCGGCCCGGGTGAGGTCGAGCGCAGCGGCGTCACGTTGCTCCTGCCCGGAGTCGTACTGCCACAGGCCCAGCGCCGTGGCGGCGCCGAGCAGCACCAGGACCAGCAGGTGCCCCGGCCACCGCTTCAGCGCCCACACACTCACGGCGAGACACTCACGGGCCGGGACTCACTCCCAGCGGGTGGCGAAGGTGAAGCCGACGCCCATGAAGGCGATGCCGAGGACCAGGTTGTACTGCTGGAGGTCGTTCATGATCGGGATCGCGGAGGGGTCGTCGCTGACGACGTAGTAGGTGCAGATCCACAGCAGACCGATCAGGAAGCAGGCCAGCATGCCCACCACGACCCCGCGGCCGCGGCCCAGCGGGGTGGAGGGGTGGGACGCGACCATCAGGGCCACCATCACGAGACCGAAGCCGATCGCGTAGTTCCAGTTGCCGAGGTCGGCCATGAAGGCCGGGCTCCCGGGGTCGGGGGCGGGGACCACCGACGGGTCGACCCGGACGGCCACGTAGTAGTAGACGACCCAGGCGAGACCGACGACCGCCAGCGTGACGGCGATCAGGAACCGCACCGTGAACAGCGGAGCGGTGTCGAGCTCGCCGTACTCGTGCTGCTTGGCCTTGGGCTTGGACACCAGAACTCCTCGGTGGTACGTCGAGATCGTCCGGCCGGACGTGATCTCGCTGGGTTGCGGGGGTTAGCGTAGTCGTCATGTCCCCCGATTCCCACGCGAGCCCCGACGAGGACGCCCCGCACGCCGGCCGCTCCCGGGGCGGGTGGCGGTTCGGGACTCCTGCGGTGGTCATCGCCTGCGGCATCCTCTTCGCGACCAGCGCGGCCAACAGCGACGGTACCGACCTGCGTCCGGGCCGCTACACCGACCTGGGGTCACTGGTCGCCGCCGAGAACCGTGAGTACCAGCAGCTCCAGGCTCGGGTCCAGGACGTGACGGCCGACGTCGAGCTCCTCACCCGCCAGGTGGGTGACTCCGAGGTCAAGGGGCTGCAGGGCGACATCGCCGACATGAAGCGGCCCGCGGGGCTGAGTGCCGTGAGCGGGCCGGGGCTCTCGGTGCGGCTGTCGGACGCCCCTGCCGAGGTCATCAACTCGACCACCCAGGACATCGAGCTGTTGGTCGTGCACCAGCAGGACATCCAGGCGGTGGTGAACGCGATGTGGCAGGGCGGCGCCGAGGCGGTCACCATCCAGGGCCAGCGGGTGGTCTCCACCACCGGCATCAAGTGCGAGGGCAATGCGGTGCTCCTCCAGGGCGTCGCCTACCCGCAGCCCTACACGATCTCGGCGATCGGCAACCCGGCGGCGATCGAGGCGGCCGTGCTCCAGGACGAGACGGTGGGGGCGTTCCGCCGTGACGCAGCGCTGCCCGACGTCTCGGTCGGCTTCGAGATGGCAGCCTCCGGAGAGCTGGCCATGCCGGCGTTCGAGGGTCTGACGAACCTGACCTACGCCGAGCCGCTGCGCTGACGATCCCCGGGCAGGGGCCGGTTCTGCCTGTCCCCACTCGGAGTCTCGGTCGGCAGTGTCGGGCTCTCGGTGGGTGAGGGGCTCTCGGTCGGTGACGGACTCTCGCTCGGCTTCTCCTCGAACGCCGAGACCACGATCGTGACCGCGGAGCCTTCGTCGGCCCGCTCCCCACCCTCGGGACTCTGGTCGACGACCGTGCCCTTGGGCTCGGTGGTGTCGGTGGTCTCGACGACGCGCGGCTCGAAGCCCGCGTCACGCAACGTCTGTTCCGCGACGTCGCGCTTCTTGCCGATCACGTCGGGGACCTCCTCGGGGCCGTCGGAGTAGAAGACGGTCACGGTGCTCCCCACGGGCACGTTCGCCCCGGGCGCGGGATCGGTCTCGAGGACGATGCCTGCGTCCTCGTCGGAGCCGCGCTCGGTGAAGACGACCTCGAAGCCCTGACCCTCCAGCGTGCTCCTGGCGCTGGCCCGCTTCTGCCCGAGGACATAGGGGACCGAGGTCAGCGGCTTGCCCTCGGACACGATGATGGTGACCCGGCTGCCGGGTTCGACGAACTGGTCGGCGTTGGGATCCTGCTCGAGGACCCGGCCCTGGCGAGCGTTCTCGTCGGTGCGGTAGTCCACCTGGACCGCGAAGCCGGCGGCACCGAGCTCGTTGCGGGCATCCGCCTCGCGCATCCCGATCACGTCGGGCACCCGATCCTGCTCGGGCGGCGACTCGAACATTCCGGGCAGCAGGTAGGCGGCGCCCCCGATCAGCAGCACGAGCAGGAGGCCGACCAGGAACCAGAGCCCGGCTCGCGAGCGATTCTCCTCGTCCTCCTCGGGTGCGGCGGCAGCGGTGGGCGCGGCGGCGATCGGCGCCGCCGCGACCATGGTGCGGTCCTCCGGCATCGGCGGTGGCGGGGGTACGGCGTGGACCGGTCGGCCCGCGAGGTAGCGCTCGATGTCGCTGCGCATCGCGGCGGCGGACTGGTAGCGGTCCTCGACCCGCTTGGCCAGCGACTTCATCACGATCGCGTCGATCGCGGGGGGAAGGGAGGTGTCGTGGTCGGAGGGCGGGGAGGCCGGCTCGCGGACGTGTTGGTAGGCCACTGCGACGGGGCTGTCGCCGACGAACGGTGGCCGGCCGGTGAGGAGCTCGTAGAGCAGGCAACCGGCGGAGTAGACGTCGGAGCGGGAGTCGACGGTCTCGCCGCGCGCCTGCTCGGGGGAGAGGTACTGGGCGGTGCCGACGACGGCGGCCGTCTGGGTCATCGTCGAGGAGGCGTCCGAGATCGCCCGGGCGATGCCGAAGTCCATGACCTTCACGTCGCCCGACGGAGTCAGCATCACGTTGCCGGGCTTGATGTCACGGTGGATGATGCCCGCGCGGTGGGAGTAGTCGAGGGCCGACAGCACGCCGCTGGAGATCTCGAGCGCTCGCTCGGGGAGGATCTTGCGGCCTTCGCGGACGATGTCGCGCAGCGTCCGGCCGGCGACGTACTCCATCACGATGTAGGGCTGGGCGACGCCCGAGCCGTCGGCGGCCTCCTCCTCGCCGGTGTCGTAGACCGCCACGATGGAGGGATGGTTCAGCGAGGCGGCCGACTGCGCCTCCCGGCGGAAGCGGGCCTGGAAGGTCGTGTCGCTGGCGAGGTCGGTCCGCAGCCGCTTGACGGCGACCACCCGGCCCAGCCGGGAGTCGGTGCCCTTGCGGACCTCCGCCATCCCGCCCCGGCCCAGCAGCTCGCCGAGCTCGTAGCGTGCGCCGATCAGGCCACTCACGGTGTCGCCCCCTCGGAGGTCGGGGGCGCTGCGGCTCCGGTCGAGGTGGCGTCGTCGACGGGCGTGGGCTTGTCCCAGTAGGAGACGGTGACGCTGTCACCCTCCTGCAGGCCCTCCGTGGGACTGACCGAGTCGACCGTCCCCTCCTCGTGGGTGCCGTCGTTCTCGAGCTTCTCCTTCGACGGCTTCAGCCCGAGGTCCTTGAGGTCGCTCTCGACGTCCTTGACGTCGCGGCCGACGTAGTCGCCCTCGTTGATGTCGAAGGTCTCCGGCTCGGCCTCCGTCGAGCTCTCCTCCTCGGTCGGTGCCTCGGTCGTGGGTGTCTCGTCCGGTGACTGCGTGGTCTGGGTGGGAGCGGGGGTGCGGCTGCGGTCGGGCCCGTTCCCCGTCGGCTCCTCGTCGCCGCTGCGCGTGGCCGCGACCACGATCAGCGCGATGAGCGCGACCAGGACGACGACCGCCAGCACGACCCACAGCCACGGCACGGAGCGCTTGCGTCGCGCAGGCGTGATGGGGGTGGCGAGGGTGCCCGGCGGTGGCACGGGAGCCACCGGGGGCATCACCTGGGTCGACTCCGCCGCAGCGACCGGTGCCACCACGGTGGCCGCCCCGGCGACGGACGACGGATCACGGAGCGCGGCCGCGAAGGCGGTTCCGTCGGTGAATCGTTCGGTCGGGTCCTTGGACATCGACCGGGTCACCACGGCGGCGAGGTCCGCGGGCACGCTGGGCGGCAACGGCGGAACCGGCTCGCGCAGGTGGGCCAGCGCGGTGGCGATCGGCGTCTCGCCCACGAAAGGTCGTCGCGACGTCAGGCACTCGAAGGTGACCACGCCGAGGGAGTAGACGTCGGACGCAGGCGTGGCCTGGCCGCCCTGGGCCTGCTCGGGGGAGAGGTACTGCGGCGTTCCCATGACCTGACCGGTCTGGGTCAGCGCCATTCCCTCGGTGGCGCGGGCGATGCCGAAGTCGGTGATCTTGACCCGGCGGTCGGGGGTGACCAGCAGGTTGGCCGGCTTCACGTCGCGGTGGATGATCCCGGCGGCGTGGGCGGCGCCGATCGCGTCGGCGGCCTGGGCCATCAGGTCGCGGGTCACGTCGGGGTCGATCGGCTGGCCGGGCCGGATCAAGGCCGACAGCGGTTGCCCGTCGACCAGCTCCATGACCAGGTAGGGGCGCGGCCCGCCGTCGTCGACGGCGCTCGCCTCCCCGAAGTCGTAGACCGCCGCGACCCCCGGATGGTGCAGCGCGGCCGCGTGCTGGGCCTCGGAGGCGAACCGGGTGCGGAACGTCTCGTCGTCGGCGTACTCGTGCTTGAGCAGCTTCACCGCCACCGTGCGTCCGAGCGTGGTGTCGGTGGCGCGCCAGACCGTGCCCATCCCGCCGGTGGCGATGCGGGAGTCGATCCGGTAGCGGTGGGCGTCGTCGGCCCAGCGCTGCTGTCCTCCGGGTGCCTCCGGTCCCTCGGTCACGGTCGGATCACCGCCTCCATGACGGCCTTGGCGATCGGCCCTCCGAGGGCGCCGCCGGCGATCTCGCCGCGCTCGGTGCCGGGCGCGTTCTGGATCATCACCGCCACCGCCACCTCAGGGTTCTCCGCCGGTGCGAACGAAGTGAACCAGGCGTACGGCGAGACGTCGTCCTGCCCGCTCTGGGCGGTCCCGGTCTTGCCGGCCACGTCGTAGCCGGGGATCGCGGCGGCGCTGGCGGTGCCCTCGGCGACGGTCGAGACCATCAGCTCGGTCAGCACGTCGGAGGTCTGGGCGCTGACGGCCTGAGAGAGCTCCTCGGGATCGGTCTTGGGGAGCACGTCGAGCTCGGGGGTGAGCACGGCGTCCACGACGTAGGGGCGCATCACGGTGCCGCCGTTGGCGATGCCGGCCGCGACCATCGCCATCTGCAGCGGGGTGGCCTGCACCTCGAACTGACCGATGCCGGACTGGCCGGTCTCGGGTTCGTTCATGCCGTCGGGGAAGTTCGACTCGGCCTGGGACGGGAGGTCGTCGAGGTAGTCGCTGTTGAAGCCGAACGCCTCGGCCTGGTCGAGCATCGCGTCGGCTCCGACGTCCACCGCGAGCCGGGCGAAGGTGGTGTTGCACGACTGGCCCATGGCCTGGGTGAACGGGATCTTGTCGGTCCCGCAGTCGCGACCCTCGTTGTCGATCAGACCGGAGTCGTCACTGGTCTGAGGCAGCTGGTACGACGCCCCGCCCGGCACCTGGGAGTCCGCGTCGTAGCCGCGTTCCTCGATGGCGGCAGCGGCGGTGACCAGCTTGAACGTCGAGCCGGGGGGGAGCCGGGTCTGGATCGCGCGGTTCAGCATCGGCTCGTTCTCCTGGCGCTGCAGTTCCTTGTAGCGCTTGTCGACCTCACCGAAGTCGTGACCGGCCAGGTCGTTCGGGTCGTAGCTGGGCAGCGACACCATCGCGAGGATCTTGCCGGTGCTCGGCTCGATCGCGACCACGGCGCCCTCGACGTCCTCGCCGAGCGCGGCCAACCCGTCGAAGGCCGCGGTCTGTGCCGCGGGGTTGAGCGTGAGCTGGACGCTGCCGCCCTTCGACGCGGAGTTGCTGAACAGGTCGACCAGTCGGGTCACGAAGAGTCGCGAGTCCTCACCGGAGAGCACGGAGTTCTGAGTCTTCTCCACTCCGGTCTGGCTGTAGTAGGAGAACCAGCCGGTGATCGGGGCGTACTTGAACGGCTCGGGATAGGTCCGCTGGAACTCGAACCGGTCGTCGACCGGATCGCTCTCCGCGATCGGGGTGCGGCCGGAGCCGACCAGGATCGCGCCGCGCTCGCTGGAGAAGGCCGCCGCGAGCACCCGCCGGTTGAGTGGGTTCTTGTCGAGGTCATCGGCGCGCCAGTACTGGAGGTAGGTGGCGTTGAGCATCAGGGCGAGGAACAGCAGCAGGCAGAACGTCGCGATGGTGCGGATCGGCTTGTTCACGTCAGCCACGCACCGCCTTGACCACCTGGGTCGTCTCGGCGTCGGAGTCGTCGTCGGCCGCGCTCAGTGTCGGCGCCGGGCGTCGGGCCTGGTCGGAGACGCGCAGCAGCAACGCGATGATCACCCAGTTGGCGACCAGACTCGATCCGCCGTACGAGAGGAAGGGTGTGGTGAGGCCGGTCAGCGGGATCAGCCGGGTGACCCCGCCGATGACGACGAAGACCTGGAGCGCGATGACGCCCGCCAGACCGACGCACATCAGCTTCCCGAAGCCGTCGCGGCACACCAGTGCCGCGCGCAGCGCCCGCTCCACGATGAATCCGTAGAGCAGCACCACCGCGATGACACCGGTCAGACCCAGCTCCTCACCGATCGAGGACACGATGAAGTCGGACTCGGCGTAGGGGACGATCTCGGGGCTCCCGTTGCCGAAGCCGCGACCGATCAGGCCGCCCCACGCCATGCCGAACATCGCCTCGACCGGCTGGAAGGCGCGGTCGTCGGTGCCTTCGCCGTAGTGGGCGAAGGGGTTGAGCCAGATGTCGACGCGGCTCTTGACGTGGGAGAACAACTGGTAGGCCATGGCGGCCCCGCCGAAGAACATGGTGCCGCCGACGAGCAGCCAGCCGGGCCGTTCGGTGGCGACGTAGAGCATCACCAGGAACAGGCCGAAGAACAGCAGGCTGGAGCCGAGATCCCGCTGGAAGACCAGGATGCCGAGGCTGACCAGCCACATCGCCAGGATCGGACCGAGGTCGCGGCCGCGGGGCAGGTCGACGAACAGGACCCGGCGACCGGCGAGCGCGAGGGCGTCGCGGTGGAGGACGAGGTAGCCGGCGAACGCGACCACCAACAGCACCTTGGCGACCTCGCCGGGCTGGAAGCTGAAGCCGGCCAGCCGGATCCAGATCCGGGCGCCGTTGATGGTGGTGCCCAGTCCTGGCACCAGCGGCAGCAGGAGCAGCACGATGGCGGCCAGGCCCAGGGTGTAGGTGAAGCGCTGGAGCACCCGGTGGTCGCGCAGGAACAGCAGCGTCACGATGAAGAGGGTCACACCGAGCGTCATCCAGATCAGCTGCTGGCGGGCGAAGGCGGTGTCCTCGGCGAGGTCCAGCCGGTGGATGACCGCGAGGCCGAGTCCGTTGAGGGCGGCGACCACCGGCAGCAGCACCGGGTCGGCGTACGGCGCGGCGATCCGGATCACGACGTGGGCGGCGATGACCAGCACCGTCAGCCAGCCGGAGTAGCCGATCATGTTGGCCGGAATGGTGCCCTCGACGCCGAGCCCGACGGCGGCGTAGGCCCCGACGCCGACCCCGAGCGCCAGCACGAGCAGGAAGAGCTCCGCGCCCCGGCGCCGGCGGTGCACGAAGCCGAGGAACGTTCCGGTCTGGGACATCAGCCGCCCACCGATCCGGCGGACGGGTCCTCGACCAGGTTCTCGACCGTGCGGCGGGCCGAGGCGAGGTCGCCGGAGCCGATGCCGTCCATGACCTGGTCGCGGTCGTACTCGCTCAACTGGGCGGTCTCGAGATCGGTCACCTCGTACGGCGAGGACAGGTCGAGGCCCGGGAGGTCAGCGTCCACACCCCGGTAGATCGCCACCTTCCCCTCGTACTCGCCGACGTAGTACTGGCGCTGCGTCCACGACCAGGCGCCCGCGCCGGCCATCCAGAGCAGGCCGACCACGACGAGGAGCGCCAGGAAGCGGCGGACCCAGCCGAAGCGACGCGGCGGCCGTGGGGCGTAGCGGGCCTCCTCGGGGTCGATCGGGTCGGAGGGGATGGCGAACGGCACGTCGTCGGGGATCTCGGCCTGCACCGGCTCCAGCTCACCGGTGTCGCCGGCGCGGTGGCCACGGAAGAGTCCGGTGACGCCGCGGCCGCGGCGGGGGAGCTCGGCGGCGGCGCCGACCAGCATCGGCTCGACGCTGAGGTCGGGCTCACCCTCGACGAGGTCCGCCACCAGGCAGGTCACGTTGTCGGTGCTGCCGGCCGCCAGGCTGGCGCGGACCAGCTCGACGGCTGCGTAGTCGGCATTGCCCTCGCCCAGGATCGCGCCGAGCCGGTCGGGGTCGAGCACGCCGCAGGCGCCGTCGCTGCAGAAGAGCAGCCGGTCGCCGACGCGGAGCTCGACGGGGAACAGGTCGGGCTCGAGGTCGTGGATGCCGTCGACCGCCTTGAGGATCAGGTTGCGGTGGGGGTGGGACCGCGCCTCCTCCTCGGTGATCTGGCCGTCATCGATCAGGGTCTGCACGAACGTGTGGTCCTGGGTGAGCTGGGACAGCGCACCGTCACGCAGCAGGTAGGCCCGGCTGTCGCCGACATGACCCACCGCGAGCTGCTCGCCGTCGAAGAGCGCCACCGTGGCGGTGGTGCTGGTGCCGGACAGGGCGGGGTTCTCGTCGACCAGGTCGCCGATCTTGTCGTGCGCCCGGTGCAGCACGCCGGCCACCTGGGTCAGCAGGTCGCCCTGCTCACCCTCGGCCGGGCCGTCGTCGAGGCGGCGGAGCTGGCTGATGGCGGTGCTGGAGGCGATGTCTCCCCGTGCGGCACCACCGACACCGTCGCAGACGGCGATCACGTGGGGGCCGACGTATCCGGAGTCCTGGTTGTCCTTGCGGACCTTGCCGACGTCGGAGATCGCGGCGTACTCGAGACGCATCAGGTGGGGCCCGTCACTTCCGGAGCTCGAGGATCGTCTTGCCGATGCGGACCTGCGTACCGAGCGAGAGGGTGGTGGGCTGGGTGATCCGGGCGGTGCCGACGTAGGTGCCGTTGGTGGAACCGAGGTCCTCGACGAACCACTGGTCGGCGGAGGCGGCGATCCGCGCGTGACGGGTGGAGACGTAGTCGTCGTCGAGCCGGATCGCCGCATCGGTGCCGCGGCCGATCAGGATCGGGGCCTGGTCGAGCTCGGCGCGCTCGCCGGCGTTGCCGCCCTCGACGACGAGGACGTGCGTGGGGCTGCCGCGGCGCTTCGGGGGCGCCTTGGCGGGCTTGGGCGCCTTGCCGGCACGCCCGCCGCCCCGCTCGGTCGCGGGGGCCCGCGCGCCGAACATGTCGGAGCGGACCACCGAGATCGCCGACAGCACGAAGATCCACAGGATCGCGAGGTAGGCGAGGCGGATCAGGAACAGTGTCAGCTCAGACATCGGCGTCCCCTGGGATGGATTCTTCGGTGATCCGGACAGTGAGAGTGGTGTTGCCGATCTTGACCTGCGAGCCGTCCCGGACGCCGGTCGCGGCGATGCGGTGGCCGTCGACCAGCATGCCGTTGGTCGAGCCGAGGTCACGGACCCGGAGCTGGAGGTCCTCGCCGCTGCCGCCGACCTCGAACTGGATGTGCTTGCGGCTGATGCCCGGATCGTTGATCCGGATGTCGGCCTCGGTGCCTCGGCCGACGACCATGGCGGGCGCGTGGAGGGGGTGCTCGCTGCCGTTGACCTCCACGACCGCCTTCGCCCGGCGTACCTGCGTGTGGGTGCTGTTGCTGCGGGCCTGCGCCTGCGCCTCGCTGCGGATCCGGAACCGGCCGGTCGTGAGGTCGTCGCTGGCCTCGAAGTCGATGCTGATCGGGCCGGGGAAGACGTAGCCCTGGGTCTCGGCGTGGTCCTGGAGCTGGTCGCGCAGCTCGTTGGCCATCGCGGTGTCGTACGCCGAGAGCCGGTCCAGGTCGACCGGCGCGAGCTCCACGTGGAACCGGTTGGGCACCATCCGCCGGTCGCGGCTGAGGATCTGGGCGTTGTTGTCGCACTCCCGCTGGAGGGCGGCGGCGATCTCGACGGGCTGCACCGCGCTGCGGAACGCCTTGGCGAAGGCGCCGGAGATGGCCTGCTCGAGTCGTCGTTCGAAGTCCTGCAGTGCTCCCACGCGCGCGCCTCCTTCCGATCCGTCGTTCGCTGCCCCCCTCGGGGGGATGTTATCGGTGCCGACCTCAACCGTGGCCCACCCGTCAGCATGTGCGCGGGTTTGGGGAAGATCTCGCGCTGGGATAACCTGAGCCCGCTTCTCGCGCGAGTGGCGGAATAGGCAGACGCGCACGGTTCAGGTCCGTGTGTCCGAAAGGACGTGGGGGTTCAACTCCCCCCTCGCGCACCACGAGCACCATGGCGAGCCCCGGGTCTGACCTGGGGCTTCGTTCATTTCCGGGCGTGGCCGGTTGGCTCGGGCGAGCACGGGTGGTAGCACTGGCCCCACTCGGAAGGTGGGGCGATGGCTGGGACAGGGAGGCGCCGGCGCGCTGCCGCACTGGCCTGCGCGGTCTCCCTGCTCCTGATCGGGTGCAGCGTGTCGGGGCCGAGCCGGGTCGACCAACCGACGACGCAGCCGATGCCCACCACGCCGGCGACCCCACCGGCGACCCCACCGGCGACCCCGACGCCGGAGCCGGCGAAGCAGAGGGTGTCGAAACCCAACATCGTCTTCGTCCTCATGGACGACTTCTCCATGGAGCTGCTGGGCACGATGCGCCACGCTGCGGCCATGGCCGACCGCGGCGCGACGTACGAGAACGCGTTCGTGGTCGACAGCCTGTGTTGTGTGTCCCGGTCGGCGACGTTCACCGGCCAGTACCCGCACCAGACCGGGGTCTTCACCAACACCTCCGCCGGGCTCATCGACAGCATCTGGCCTCTCGGCGGATGGCCGGCGTTCGACGCGCATGGCAACAACGACCGGACGTTCGCGCTCCAACTCCAGCAGGCGGGCTACACGACCGGCTTCGTCGGAAAGTTCCTCAACGAGTACGAGTACGTCCCCGGCGGGTCGCTCCCGCCGGTTCCCCTCGGCTGGTCCGACCTGCGTGTCGTCTTCGGCTCGGCGTACAAGCAGTGGGACTACGACATGACCTATGTCGACGAGGGACAGCTGAAGGTCCACCACGTCGACTCGCCGCCCGACGACGCGACGGACGCCGAGAAGGACGCCGCCTACTCCGGGCGGGTCATCGGCGACCAGGCGCTCGACTTCATCCGCGAGCACCGCGACTCCGCCGCGGGGTACTTCCTCGAGGTGGCGCCGTACGGCATCCACAACCGCACCGACGTGCCCGCCTACCCGGGCGACCCGCTGTTCCCTGCCGAGCTGCGTGACCGGCCCGGGCCGGAGTCCCGGCACGGCAACTGCGGGCCGGTGTCGTGCGCCAGTCTCGGCACCCACGACCTTCCCGGCTTCGGCGACCCGCAGGACGACAACGTGCCGCGTTACCCCGACGGTGGCCTCGCCCGAGCCTGGAACCCCTCGTCTGCCATGGCCCCTGCGGCCGCCGCCAAGATGCTGCGCGACCGGGCCCGGATGGCCCAGTCGATCGACCGGATGCTCGGTCGGATCCTCAAGGCGGTCGACGACGACACCTACGTCGTGCTCACCTCCGACAACGGACTGCACCTCGGCCAACACGGCCTCGGCATGGGCAAAGGGACGGCGTACGACTCCGACATCCGCGTGCCCTTGATCGTCGTCGGCCCCGGCGTCGACCCTGGCCCGCGCACCGACGTCACCTCCAACATCGACCTGGCACCGACCTTCGAGGACCTGGCTGGGCTACGACCACGCCGCTACCGGTCCGGACGGTCCCTGGTGCCGTCGCTGCTCGGCGAGGACGCGCCCAAGAGCGCGTACGCCTTCATCGAGCACACCCGGACGCCCACCTCGGGTGACGACCCCGACCACTCCTTCACCACCGACCAGCACGACAACATTCCCTCCTACCTCGCGGTGCGCAGCAGGGACGCGCTGCTCGTCCGGAACGACCTCGACCCGTCGGGGACCGAGACCGACCACGCCTACGAGTTCTACGACCTCTCGAAGATCCCGTGGGAGCGCACCAACCGGTTCGGGAGCCCGCGCTACGCCGTCCAGATCCGCGCGCTGACCACGAAGCTCCATCAGTTCGACCGATGCGTCGCCCAGCAGGCGGTGCACCCGCGCGTCAGCAAGGAATGCCACGGCCTCACCCTCGTCGGGCCGGAAGGCGAGTGAGCGACCGGGCGTCGTCCAGCTAGGTCTTCGGCTTGTCGGACCCCGTGATGTCCAGGTCGCGCCGCCGTACGATCTCGCCGGCCACCTCGTCGGCCAGGAGGCGGCGTTCGATGCGTTCTCGCTCGCCGTGCTCTTGCAGCAGTGCCTTGGCCGTCGAGAACATCATCAGGATCATCACGATGCTGAACGGCGCCGCCAGCAGGATCGCCATCGTCTGCAGTGCACCCAGACCGTCATCCCCTGCGGCGATCAGCAGCGCCGCCGCGACGAGGCCTTCGAGGCTGGCCCACATCACACGGCTCCACACCGGCGGGTTCGGGTCACCGCCGCTGGCGAGCATGTCGACGACGTAGGACCCGGAGTCGGACGAGGTCACGAAGAAGACGACGATCAGGAAGATCGCGATCACCGACAAGATGGTGCCGGCCGGCAGTCCGTCCAGCAGCTGGAACAACGCTGAGTCGGTGCTGACGCCGTCCTCGGGATCGATCAGGCCACCGTTGCCGAACATCTCCTGGTAGACGGCGCTGCCGCCGAGCACCGAGAACCACAGGAACGTGACCAGCGTGGGCACCAGCAGCACACCGGCGACGAACTCACGCACCGTCCGGCCGCGGGAGATGCGGGCGATGAAGACGCCGACGAAGGGCGCCCAGCTGATCCACCAGCCCCAGTAGAACGTGGTCCATCCGGACAGCCAGGCCTTGCCGTCGTCGCCCTGGAAGGCGAGCGTCTGGAAGGACAGTCGGAAGAAGGCCTGGATGTAGGAGCCGATGGACTGCACGAAGTCGCTCAGCAGGAAGACCGTCGGCCCCAGGGCCAGGACGGCGAGCAGCAGCGTCGCAGCCAGCCCCATGTTGATGTTGGACAGGTACCTGATGCCCTTGTCGACCCCGGACGCCACGGAGACCGTGGCCAGCAGGGTGATGGCAATGATCAACACGACCAACACCAGGGTGGACGCACTGCCGGTGTCGGGATTGGCGTCGACGACGCCGAGGTAGATCAACCCGGCGCCCACCTGCTTGACGCCGAAGCCGAGGGACGTGGCGACACCGAACAGCGTGCCGACGACCGCGATGATGTCGATCGCGTCGCCGATCCAGCCCTTGACCCGGTCCGCCCCCAGCAGCGGCTCCAGGGCCCAGCGGATCGAGATCGGTCGTCCCTTGCGGTGGACGGCGTAGGCGACCGCCAGCCCGACGATCACATAGATCGCCCAGGCGTGCAGCCCCCAGTGGAGGAAGGTGACGTCGAAGGCCGTGTCCGCACGGGTGGAGGCCGCCTCGCCCGTGCCGGGCGGGGGAGAGTTGAAGTGGTTGAGCGGCTCGGCCACCCCCCAGAACACCAGGCCGATGCCCATGCCCGCGGCGAACAGCATCGCGAACCAGGAGCCCAGCCCGAACTCAGCTTTTTCGTCGTCCTTGCCCAACACCAGGTTGCCGACCGGCGAGAAGGCCAGCCAGGCGGCGAAGAACACGAAGGTGCTCACCACGATGACGTAGTACCAGCCGAGGTCACCGACGACCGTTCCGTTGGCCTTGTCCAGGAGCTCACCGGTCTTCTTGGGCAGGGCCAGGGTGAGGATGACGAAGAAGGTGATCAGTCCCGCGGCGGGGACGAACACTCGCGGGGCGGTGATCTGGAAGCGCCCGCTGCCCAGGGTCTTGCGTGGCCGGCGTTCGATCGAGGTGTCCGGTTCGTTTGATGCGGTAGCCACAGTGACCTCCGGTGGTGGGGACTGGACCCTTGTCAGGCTAGGGCGCTGAGCTCCCTGCTGCCAATGGGGGGGCACCCGACGGGGCCTTGACCTCACGAGGGCTTGAACCGGCACCCTAGGAACGAGTTCGATCTCGCCGCGTACCTGACCCGGGTGGGGATGGCTGCCGAGCCGCCGCTCGAGCAGCGTCCGGGGGTGTCGTCGCCACGCTCCGACCTGGGCGGTCCGCATCTTGGCGGGATGAGCGCATCGGGGCTGTGGATCGGCGGCTCGGGTTGTCAGTGGGTCCGGCTTCAATGGGGGTATGGACGTCGACCGGCTCACCACCCCGAGCGAGCTGCTGGGGCGCGTGCGAGAGGTCGACGCCGCCCGACGACGGTCCGAGCTGGAGCTGCTCGAGCTCGCGGCGTTGTGGGCCGATGCCCACCCTGCGACCGAGGGCGTCCGCAAAGCCGACCCCGACTGCCACGACGAGGTCGGCGAGTTCGACGAGTGTCGGGGGATCCCGCTGGTGGGGTGGGACGCGTCGGCCGGGCTCGGGACGGCGCTGGGACGCTCCACGGTGGCGGCCGACCGGCTGATCCGACAGGCGCTGACACTGCGTCACCGGCTGCCGCGCCACTGGGGGCTGGTCCTCGACGGGTCACTCGAGGCCTACCGTGCGCGGCGGATCGCGGACGCCGTGACCGGCTACCCCGACGACGTCTGCGCCCACGTCGACGAACACGTCGCGCCGCTCGCCTCGACCATCGGGTCGGTGAAGCTGGAGCGGATCCTGGAGGAGGCGATGGTGCTGCTCCACGAGGACGACGCCGAGCTGGCCCGGGAGGCGGGGCTCGAGAGGCGTCACGTGACCATCGACGAGGCGAGCCTCGACCACACCGGCGTCGCCGACCTGACGGCCCGGGCCGACTGGGACGACCTCGCCGCGTTCGACGAGGCGGTCTCCGCGGTGGCCGCGGCCCTCGCCCAGCAGGACGCCGCGGCCGACCTGCCGACGCAGTCCCTCGACGTACGACGCTCGCGAGCCCTCGGCGTCCTCGCCGACCCCGCCCGCGCGCTCGCCCTTCTCGAAGGTCGCCCCGCCCCGTCGCCCACCCGCCGCACCCAGCTGGTGCTCCACCTCTCCGACGACGCCCTGCTCCGCCACGGACTGCTCGGTCGCGACGGCCACCTCGATCGCGCCGTGCTGGCCGAGGCCGTCCGTGACTGGTGCGGGCGGGCCGACCGGCGAGTCACGGTGCTGCCGGTGTTCGACCTCGACGACCACGAACAGGTCGACCAGTACGAGATCAAGGGCCGGATGCGTCAGCGCGAGCAGCTCGCCCACCCCACCTGCGTCTTCCCGTGGTGCACGCGCCCGTCCCACCGCTGCGACCTCGACCATCGAGTCCCCTACGACGAGGGCGGCGCCTCGTGCGACTGCAACCTCGCCCCGCTCTGTCGACGACATCACCGCCTGAAGACGCACCGCGGCTACCGCTACACCCTGATCGAACCCGGCACCTGGCTCTGGTCGACCCCGCACGGTCTCCGACTTCTCCGAGATCCGAGAGGCACCCGCGACGTCGCCGCCACCGACCGACTCCGATCCACCCGGGAACGGCTGTCTGGTCGACCCTCAGCCGGCCCGCGCCCCACAGGCGACGTCGAGTGCCTCGGTCGCGGCCTCCATCGCGCTCAGTGGCACCTCGAGCCGGTAGCCGATGGCCGGCCGGTCGCCGATGCGCAGCCGCATCGCGAAGTCGAACGGGGCGGTGGCCTGGCCGCGGGCGTGCTCGTCGCAGCGGTTGCCCGGCGTGATCTCCAGTGGGATCCGGGCGACGGGAACACCGCTGGCCAGGGTGGTCGGGCCGGGCAGGCGGAGGCCGTGCAGGACGCTGCCGTCGGCGCCGCCGACCTGGACCGTCTCGTCACCCTCACGACGACGCAGCACGAGGTCGCCGAGCGCGCGAGCGTCGACGCCGGAGCCCACGACCTGCCAGGAGTCGGAGTAGGAGATCGCCACCGCGGTGCGCACCACGACGTCCTCGCACTGGGTGCGCCACAGCCGCCGGACGTACGTCGTCCCGCTCGCCTCGAGCTCCTGGCGGACCGTCCCCTGGTCGCTCTCCACGACCCCCACCACGGCCCCGGGAACCGGGAGGTCGCACACCGGGTCCGGCAGCTCCACCCTCATGTCGAGAGTCTGCCCGGCCGCGATCGCCGCGGACGCGGGCGAGGGTGTGCCCTCGGGGTAGCCCGGCCACTCGATGGCCACCCCGGTCACGTCCATCGCCGTGTCGCTGGTGTTGGTGACCCGCAGCAGTGCGTGCCGCGTCCCCTCGAGGGGGAGCAGCTGGGTGAAGCCCAGCGTGGCGGTGGGTGGCGGTTCGGGATCCGACGGGCTGTCGACCCGCTCCGCCTCGCAGCCGGTGAGCAGCAGTGCGGCAGTGGCCAAAGCCAGCGCTCCACGACGTCCCACCGCGCCCTCACCTCCGTTCGGATGCATCGTGCACCACCCACGTCGGGTACGGGAGCCTTGCAAAAGGCAGGTAAATACCTGCATGATGGTCGCGTGAGCAGCCATCCGGATGTCGACTCGGTGTTCAAGGCCCTGGCCGATCCCACCCGTCGGCTCCTGCTCGACCGGCTGCGGGAGATGGACGGGCAGACGCTGGGCGAGCTGTGCGAGCGGGTCGCCATGGCCCGGCAGTCAGTCACCCAGCACCTCGACCAGCTGACCCGCGCCGGGATCGTCACCGTCGTCCGCCGGGGCCGGGAGCGGCTGCACTACCTCAACCCGGCACCCATCCACGACATCGAACAGCGCTGGATCTCCACCTTCGACCGACCCCGACTCGACGCGCTGCGTGCCGTCGCCCAGCGAGCAGAGGAGCTTGCCATGACCACGACCATGACCACCGTCCCGACCTACGTCTACGTCACCTACATCCGTGCGCAGGCGACGCAGGTGTGGGAGGCGCTCACCGACGCCGAGGTGACGGCGCGCTACTGGGACCACGCCAACGTCTCGGACTGGCACCCCGGCTCCCCCTGGGAGCATCGCCGCGTCGACGGCTCCGGCACGGTCGACATCGTCGGCCGGGTGGTGGAGTCAGAGCCGCCGCACCGGCTCGTCATCACCTTCGAGGATCCGGCGCACGACGGCACCCGCGACCCGTCGGTGGTGACCTTCCTGCTCGAACCTCACGGAGACGTGGTTCGGCTCACCACCACCCACGAGAACCTGCCGAACCCCGAGATGCTGCACGGCATCTCGCGCGGCTGGCCGGCGGTGCTGGCCAACCTCAAGTCGTTGCTCGAGACGGGCGACGTGCTTCCGGCCCTGTTCGAGATGCCGTGACCCCGGCCGAGCTCTGCGAGGGGTCGGCGGCGTACGTCCGCGACGCCCTCGCCCAGGTCAGCGAGGCCGACCTCGGCCTGCCGACGCCCTGCCCGGGCTGGAACCTGCGCACCCTGCTGCTCCATCTCGGGGAGTCCGCCGACCTGCTGTCGGGCTCCACCGAGCCCCGGGATCCGGAACCAGTGGAAGCCGCGCGGGAGGGCATGGAGCGGCTGCTCGACACGGTCCGCGGCGCGGCCACCGACGACGCGGCGTACGGCGGCGCGATCGAGCTCGTCGCTCATGGCTGGGACGTCCACGCTGCGCTCGGGACCGGAGTGCCGATCCCCGAGGACCACGCCGCCGCCGTGCTGGACCTCGCGACCACCCTGATCGGCGACGAGGCGCGGTCCCAGTTCTTCGGGCCGGCCGTCGACCCGGCGGTCGGGGCCTCGAGCAGCGAACGTCTGGTGGCGTTCCTGGGTCGCCACCCTTGACCTGCATACCCTAGGGGGGTATGGTTCCCGGCATGACGCAGTCCGACCACCAGCACGGCTACCTCGCGCACGGCGACAAGGACAAGGTCCTCGCGCGCTTGCGTCGGATCGAGGGCCAGGTGCGGGGCCTGCAGCGGATGGTCGAGGAAGAGACCTACTGCATCGACGTCCTCACCCAGGTCTCCGCCGCCACCAAGGCGCTGGAGTCGGTGGCGCTGAACCTGCTCCACGACCACCTCACCCACTGCGTCGTCGATGCCGCCCGCGAGGGTGGCCCTGAGGCAGACCGCAAGGTCCGCGAGGCCTCCGATGCCATCGCCCGCCTCGTCCGTTCCTGAACCGAGACCCGACCAGGGAGATCCCATGTCCGAGACCGCCACCTTCACCGTCACCGGGATGACCTGCGGCCACTGCGTCGCGTCCGTCACCGAGGAGGTCTCCGAGGTGCCCGGCGTCGACCACGTCGACGTCGTCCTCGAGACCGGAGCCGTGACCGTCACCAGCGCCGAGCCCGTCGACGCCGCTGCAGTGCGTGCGGCCGTCGAGGATGCCGGCTATCAGGTCGCCTGAGATGGCCACCCCTGACACGACCACCGACGTGGAGCTGTCGATCAGCGGCATGACCTGCGCGTCCTGCGCGAACCGGATCGAGCGCAAGCTCAACAAGCTCGACGGCGTGGTGGCCACCGTCAACTACGCCACCGAGAAGGCGAAGGTCAGCTTCCCGGAGTCGGTCACCCCCGACGACCTGGTGGCCACCGTCGAGCAGGCCGGGTACGCCGCACAGCTGCCACGGCCGACCAGCGCGGAGCCGACCGAGGAAGCTGTCGATCCGACTGCTGCGCTGCGGCAGCGGCTGCTCATCTCGGCGGCGCTCTCGGTCCCCGTCATCGCCCTCGCGATGGTGCCGGCCTGGCAGTTCGACTACTGGCAGTGGCTCTCGCTCACGCTCGCCGCGCCCGTCGTGGTGTGGGGCGCCTATCCCTTCCACCGTGCCGCCTGGGTCAACCTGCGCCACGGCACCTCGACCATGGACACCCTGGTGTCGGTCGGCACCCTCGCCGCGCTCGGGTGGTCGCTCTATGCGCTCTTTCTCGGCACCGCAGGGATGACCGGAATGACCCACCCCTTCGAGCTCACCGTGCGCCGCGGCGACGGCGCCGGGAACATCTACCTCGAGGCCGCCGCCGGCGTCACCACCTTCATCCTGGCCGGCCGCTACTTCGAGGCTCGCTCCAAGCGACAGGCGGGTGCCGCGTTGCGGGCGCTGCTCGAGCTCGGCGCCAAGGAAGTCGTGGTGCTGCGCGACCGACACCGAGGTGAAGATCCCGACCGACCAGCTGGCCGTCGACGACCGGTTCGTGGTCCGCCCCGGCGAGAAGATCGCCACCGACGGCGTGATCGAGCAGGGCGCCTCCGCGGTCGACGCCTCGATGCTCACCGGGGAGTCCGTCCCGGTCGAGGTCGGGGTCGGCGACACCGTCGCCGGCGCCACCGTCAACGCCGGCGGACGACTCGTGGTCCGCGCCACCCAGATCGGTTCCGACACCCAGCTCGCCCAGATGGCGCGACTGGTCGAGGACGCGCAGAACGGCAAGGCCGAGGTGCAGCGGCTGGCCGACCGGATCTCCGGGATCTTCGTGCCGATCGTGATCGCCCTCGCGCTCGCCACCCTCGGCTTCTGGCTCCTGATCGGAGGCGGCGCAGCGGCCGCCTTCACGGCCTCGGTCGCGGTGCTGATCATCGCCTGCCCCTGCGCGCTCGGCCTGGCGACCCCGACCGCGCTCATGGTCGGCACCGGCCGTGGCGCCCAGCTCGGCATCCTGATCAAGGGCCCCGAGGTGCTCGAGTCCACCCGACGGGTCGACACCATCGTGCTCGACAAGACCGGCACGGTGACCACGGGCGTGATGACCCTGACCGACGTGGCCGCCGCCGAGGGCGAGGACGCCGGTGAGGTGCTCCGCCTGGCCGGTGCCGTCGAGGACGCCTCCGAGCACCCGATCGGCCGGGCGGTCGCCGCGGCCGCCCGCGCCGAGGTGGGCGACCTGCCCGTGGTGGAGAACTTCAGCGCCACGGCCGGGCACGGCGTCCAGGGCGAGGTCGAGGGCCGCGACGTCCACGTCGGCCGCGCCCACGGCGACGTCGACCGCGCTCCCGGCCAGACGGTCGTGGCGGTGTCGTGGGGCGGGCAGGTGCGCGGCTGGCTGTCGGTCGCCGACGCCGTCAAGCCGACCTCCGCCGAGGCGGTACGTCGCTTCCGCGAGCTCGGCCTCCGGCCGGTGCTGCTGACCGGCGACCACGTCGCGGTCGCCCGCGCCGTGGCCGCTGAGGTCGGCATCGAGGGGGACGACGTGATCGCCGATGTGCTGCCGGCCGACAAGGTCGACGTGGTGAAGCGGCTCCAGGGCGAGGGCCGGGTCGTCGCGATGGTCGGCGACGGAGTCAACGACGCGGCCGCGCTCGCCCAGGCCGACCTCGGGCTCGCCATGGGCACCGGCACCGACGTGGCGATCGAGGCGAGCGACCTGACGCTGGTGCGGGGTGACCTGCGGGTCGCCGCCGACGCGATCCGGTTGGCGCGACGCACGCTGGGGACCATCAAGGGCAACCTGTTCTGGGCGTTCGCCTACAACGTCGCCGCGATCCCCCTCGCCGCCGCCGGGCTGCTCAACCCGATGATCGCCGGTGGCGCGATGGCCTTCAGCTCGGTCTTCGTCGTCGCGAACAGCCTGCGGCTGCGCTCGTTCCGCTGAGTAGGGTCGCGGCGTGC
The DNA here is from genome assembly GCA_963806945.1 of uncultured Actinomycetota bacterium. Lineage (GTDB taxonomy): Bacteria > Actinomycetota > Actinomycetes > Propionibacteriales > Nocardioidaceae > Nocardioides. The sequence goes on along the minus strand of CAWDZH010000007.1, from coordinate 38,311 downwards.
AGGTCGACCACCAAGCCCCCGGGGACCCGGCGTCCATCGCGAGGGTCCTGGCGGCGCGGCTGGTCGACCCCGTGGGCGTGTTCGCGGCCCCCGGGCGGGTCAACCTGATCGGGGAGCACACCGACTACAACGGCGGGCTCTGTCTGCCGATCGCGCTTCCGCACGCCACCTACGCCGCGATCGCGCGGCGCGACGACGACCGGGTGACCATCGCCAGTCTCCAGCGTGACGACCGCTACGAGGGTCGGCTGGGGGACATCGCCCCGGACCGCGTCTCCGGCTGGGCGGCCTACGTCGCGGGGGTCGCCTGGGCGCTGCGCGAGGCCGGCCACGACCTCCCGGGGTTCGACCTCGTCGTCGACGGCCGGGTCCCGCTCGGCGCCGGACTCTCCAGCTCCGCGGCACTCGTGTGCTCGGCCGGTCTTGCCATCTCCGAGGCCGCCGACCTCGGGCTGACCGCTGCGGCCCTGGTGGCCCCGACGATGCGGGCCGAGGCCGAGGTGGCCGGCGCTCCGACCGGCGGCATGGACCAGACGGTGTCGCTGCTCGGCACCGCCGGCCACGCCCTGCTCCTCGACTTCACCGCCCACTCGAGCCGCCCAATCCCCTGGGACCCGGAGTCGGCCGGGTTGACGCTGCTCGTCATCGACACCCGGGCCGAGCACGCCCTCGTCGACGGGGGGTACGCCGAGCGCCGCTCCGACTGCGAGCAGGCCGCCGACGAGCTCGGGCTCACCAGCCTGCGAGAGGCGAGCGAGGCCGATGTCGATCGGCTCGACGACGAGCGGCTGCGCCGTCGTACCCGCCACGTCGTCACCGAGATCGGCCGCGTGGAACGCGTGGTCGAGGCCCTCGCGCAGGGCGACTGGACCCGGGTCGGGAGCCTGTTCACGGAGTCGCACGCCTCGATGCGCGACGACTTCGAGATCTCCTGCGAGGAGCTCGACGTGGTCGTGGAGACCGCACTGGCCGACGGTGCGCTCGGCGCCCGGATGACGGGCGGGGGCTTCGGGGGCTCCGCCATCGCGCTGGTGCGCAGCGAGGACGCGGGCCGGGTCATCGATCGCGTCGCGACCGCCTTCGCCGCCCGGGGCTGGCCTGCGCCCGGCGTGGTTCCGGCCACCGCTTCGGCCGGTGCGACCCGCGTCGGCTGATCGTCTCGCGGGCCACCGTCACCACCTGTCTGGGAAAGTTGCCGCCATGACCACCTTGGCTGACTTCACGGCGCGGGCCGCCGATGGCACCGACACCGACCTCGCGACCTACGACGGCCAGGTCGTGCTCGTCGTCAACACCGCCACCGGCTGCGGCTACGCCTCGCAGATGCCGGCTCTGCAGGAGCTGCACGAGGGCTACGCCGAGCGTGGCTTCGCCGTGCTCGGCTTCCCCTCCGACCAGTTCAAGCAGGAGAGCGTCGACGACGCGGAGATGGCGAGCACCTGTCAGACCAGCTTCGGGACCACGTTCCCGCTGTTCGGCCGGGTGGCGGTCAACGGCAAGGACGCGCACCCGCTCTACCGGTGGCTCAAGAAGCAGAAGAAGGGTTCGCTCGGCGGCCGGATCAACTGGAACTACACCAAGTTCCTCGTCGACCGCGAGGGCCGCGTGGTGGGCCGCTACGGCCCCCAGGTCGAGCCCCAGGACATCAAGGCCGACATCGAGTCCGCGATCGGCTGACCCCGGCCCCTTCGTCAGAGGCCGTGCGCGGCGCGCCTGCCCTCCGGCACCAGGTCGAGGTAGTCGTCGGCGTGCCGCTTGATGTACTCGGCCATGAACGGGCAGGCCGGGTCGACCCCGAGCCCGGCGTCACGCGCGCTGTCGAGGGCGGCGCGGGCCAGCTGCGAGCCGATCCCCTCACCTTCGAGGGCATCGTCCACCTCGACGTGGGTGAAGACGACCAGGTCCTCGCGGCGCCGGTAGTCGGCGAATCCGGCGAGCTCTCCGTCCACGTGGATCTCGAAGCGGGACTGCTCACGGTGGTCGGTGACGGTGGCGGTGGCAGGCATGGCGACACGCTAGCGACTTGCCGGTAACCGACGGCACAGAGGATCGTGACCCCCATGGCCGCCACCCCGTCGTCGTACTCGATCACCATGCGGCTGCACACGGCCCCCGACCACGGAGTGGTCGGACACGTCGCCACGGCCATCTCCGAGAACGGCGGCATCGTCACCGGCATCGACGTCACCGACTCGAGCCACGACCGCCTCGTGGTCGACGTGACCTGCTCCGCCGCCGACTCCGACCACTCGGAGCGACTCGTCGAGGCCGTCGCCCAGGTCGCCGGGGTCACCGTGCACAAGGTCAGTGACCGCACCTTCCTGCTCCACATCGGCGGCAAGATCGAGGTCACCTCGAAGGTGCCGCTGCGCACCCGTGACGACCTGTCGATGGCCTACACGCCGGGCGTGGGACGGGTGAGCCTGGCGCTCTCCCAGCACCCCGAGGACGTACCCCGGCTCACGATCAAGGGCAACAGCGTCGCGGTCGTCACCGACGGGTCCGCAGTGCTCGGTCTCGGCAACATCGGCCCGGGGGCGGCGCTGCCCGTGATGGAGGGCAAGGCCGCGCTGTTCAAGCGGTTCGCCGACATCGACGCCTGGCCGATCTGCCTGGCCAGCCAGGACACCGACGACATCGTCAAGGCGGTCGAGATGATCGCGCCGGGCTTCGGCGGCATCAACCTCGAGGACATCGCCGCTCCGCGCTGCTTCGAGATCGAGCGCCGGCTGCGCGAGTCGCTCGACATCCCGGTCTTCCACGACGACCAGCACGGCACCGCCATCGTGGTGCTGGCCGCCCTCACCAACGCCCTGCGCGTGGTGAAGAAGGCGATGACCGAGGTCCGGGTCGTGGTCTCGGGCGGCGGCGCGGCCGGCACCGCCATCGTGACCCTGCTGCTCGCGGCCGGGGTCACCGATGTGGTGGTCGTCGACCGGTCCGGCGCGATCGCAGCCGGGGACGAGTCGCTCTCGGCGGCACACCGCGACCTCGCCGAGGCGACCAACCCGCGTCGGGCGAGCGGCGACCTGCAGACGGTGCTGCGCGGCGCCGACGTGTTCATCGGAGTGAGCGCGCCGCGGATCCTCCAGCCGGAGTGGATCGGTGAGATGGCCGACCAGCCGGTGGTGTTCGCGCTCGCCAATCCCGACCCGGAGGTCGACCCCGCCGAGGCCGAGAAGTACGCCGCCGTGGTGGCCAGCGGTCGCAGCGACTACCCGAACCAGATCAACAACGTGCTCGCCTTCCCCGGGGTCTTCCGGGGTCTGCTGGACGCCCGCGCCACCGAGGTGACCATCGACATGCTGCTGCGCGCCGCCGAGGCGATCGCGCTCGTGGTCAAGGACGACGAGCTCAACCCGAACTTCATCATCCCGTCCGTCTTCCACGCCGACGTCCCGAAGCGGGTCGCCGAGGCGATCGCCGGCACGGAGAAGGGCGACCACTAGCCGACGAGCTCCTCGGCGGTGACGACGGGCGCGGCCCGCAGTGCGTCGAGCAGGTCGTCGTCGTCGAGATCGTCGGCGTCGTACTGCGCGACCAGGGCGGTGTCACCGCGCACGAGCGCGACCTCGGAGAGGATCTCGCCCGGGTTGCGCATCACGTCGCCCTCCTCGGCGCACCCGGGCTCCGCGTAGATGACCAGTTCCGCGCACAGTGATCCGGTCGGGGCCGGCACCAGCTCCACGGAGAGGAAGGCGTGCTGTCCGTCGACGTCGACGGAGTAGCTGAGCCTGACTCCGTCGCCGGACGCGTAGCCGTACTGCGGGGATTCACCGGCGATCACCGGCGCGTACAACGTGACCGGAGCCGCGCTGATCTCCTCGATCCGTTCAGTCTGTTCCGCCCACCCCGCCGCCCATCCCGCGCCGACGGAGGCCGCCACCACCGCGACGCAGATCCCGATCCGGGCCCGGGCGCTTCCCCGGGGACCGACGACGACGGTCGAGGCCGCGGCGGCGAGAACCGCGACGCCCACCACCACGGGCAGCGGGAGCGGGGCGTCGTAGGAGCGACTGGGGTCGAGTGCCTGGAGCAGCCCGCCGGCGGCGTACCAGAGCATGCCGCCGAAGACCGTGAGGGTGGCGGTGTGGAGCAGCACCCGGTCGAGGTGCAGCATCCGGAACGTCACGGCGGCGGCCGGCACCACGAGGGCCAGCACGAACAGATCGTCGAACGAGAGGCCGAGGCACTCGCCGAGGTTGACGCAGTCGTCGTCGTTGTTGAGGGTGGCGCCCCAGCACGCGACCAGGGCGAGGGTGACCACCGGTACGACGCGGAGCAGGCGCTGCGGGAGGGTCATGGCAGCCACTGTGGCGTGCGGGACCGGGTCCCCGGCTCCGCCGTCGTACTCAGGTGACTCGCCTGCTTGACATTCGCGTACCCCTTGTCAAACGACTGGACAAATCATACGGTGATGTAAAGCGACCCCAGGAGGTCAATGTGTCCGAGATCGCGAACAGCACCGTCCCCGCCGGATCCAGTGAGCAGTGGCGCGACCAGAAACGCTTCCTCTGGCTGATCGGGCTGGTGGTGCCCAGCCTGGCCTTCGTCGGGTACGGCGCCTGGCTGCTGACCGGGCTCGGTGCGTGGTTCTGGATCGGGCCGGTCGTGATCCTGGTCGTGGTTCCGCTCATCGACCTCGGCGCCGGCCTGGACCGCACCAATCCGCCCGACGACGTGATCGAGGCACTGGAGAACGACAAGTACTACCGCTGGATCACCTATCTGTTCCTGCCGATCCAGTACGCCGCGTTCGTCGGCGGCTGCTACCTGCTGATGCGCGGTGACCCGGTGAGCGGCGTCGACCTCGCGCTCTGGGAGAAGATCGGCCTGGCGACGTCCATCGGCTCCATCGGCGGCATCGGCATCAACACCGCCCACGAGCTGGGTCACAAGAAGGAGTCGCACGAGCGCTGGCTCTCCAAGATCGCGTTGGCGCCGGTGCGCTACGGCCACTTCTACATCGAGCACAACCGTGGCCACCACGTGCGCGTCGCCACCCCCGAGGACCCGGCGTCCTCCCGGTTCGGCGAGAACTTCTACCAGTTCTGGCCGCGGACCGTCGGCGGCTCCCTCAAGAGCGCCTGGCGACTGGAGAAGCGGCGCTACGCGCGCAAGAAGCAGCACCCGTTCCGGATCGGCAACGACGTCCTCAACGCGTGGCTGATGACGGGCGTGCTCTGGGGTGCGCTGGTCGCCTGGCTGGGCGTCGGGTTGCTGCCCTACCTCGCGATCCAGGCCGTCGTCGGCTTCTCGCTGCTCGAGATCGTCAACTACATGGAGCACTACGGGATGCTGCGGCAGAAGGTCGGCGTCGGCGAGCGCCGACGCTACGAGCGCGTGGACCCCAGCCACAGCTGGAACTCCAACAACATCGCGACCAACGTGCTGCTCTACCACCTGCAGCGTCACAGCGACCACCACGCCAACCCCACCCGCCGCTACCAGGCGCTGCGCGACTACGAGGAGAGCCCGGTGCTGCCGACCGGGTACGCCGGCATGATGGTGCTCGCGCTCGTACCGCCGCTGTGGCGCACGGGTGATGGACCCGCGGGTGCTGGCCCACTTCCACGGCGACCTCAGCCGTGCCAACCTCAGTCCGCGCAAGCGGGACCGGATCCTGGCGCAGCACGCCGCCCGCCGCGGGTGTCGAGGACCGCTCCGCTCGCACCTCATCCACCGGCGACGCTCGCACCTCGACCACCGGCGAGGTCCTGGCCGCGCGCTGCCCGGGCTGCACCTATGTCTACGAGGTCGAGGCCGGCGACGAGCACGAGGGCTTTGCTGCCGGGACCGCGTGGGCCGACATCCCCGACGACTGGTTCTGCCCGGACTGCGGCGTCCGCGACAAGGTCGACTTCGTGCCGGTCCACACCGTGCGCGTGTGACGCGGCTGCCCGCGGGCTTTCCGGCCGCCGACTGACCCGTTCCACCGGCCGCGGCCTAGGCTCTCCGTCATGGCCACACCGCTGCACCAACGCCTGGTCGTGGCGGCCGTCGAGATGACGTTGACCGACGGCTGGGCGCAGGTGACGATGGCCCGGCTCGCTGCCGAGGTGGGAGTCAGCCGGCAGACGGTCTACAACGAGATCGGCACCAAGCCCGAGCTGGCCGAGGCGATGATCCTGGCCGAGCTCGACCGGTTCCTGGGCGTGGTGGCTGCGGCCTTCGACCACCACCCGGAGGATCTGGTGCGCGCGATCGAGGAGGCGGCCCGCGGTGTGCTCACGTCGGCGCAGGGCAACGCCCTGCTCAAGGCGGTGGTGAGCGCGACCCACGGCGCGGACACCGAGCTGCTCCCGCTCCTGACCACCCACTCCGAGTCGCTGCTGGTGGCGGCCAAGCTGGTCGTGGCCGAACGCGTCACGCCGTACGACGTCGGGCTGGCCGGTCCGCGGCTCGACGCCGCCATCGACATGGTGGTGCGGGTCGTGCTCAGCCACGTCATGCAGCCCTCGGCCGACCCGGAGCAGACCGCCGCCGACCTGGCGTGGATCGCCGGGCGGGTGCTGCGCGCCTAGCGTGCCCCGGCGGTCCGGGCTCGGGCCGCTCCGGCGGCCTCATGGAAGGCCTTCAGGACGTACGGCGGGATCCGCATCCCCTGCTCGTGCGCCCAGAGCAGCTCGCGCTCGACCCGGCCGGCCTGCTCGGCGAACGACTCGACCCGGTCGATGATCCCCAACGACTCCATGACGTCCCCGAAGTCGGCGCGCTGCTCGTCGTCGTTGACGCCGACCGGCGCGAAGGAGAGCGCGCGCAGCCGGCGCACCAACCAGGTCTGCCAGGGGGTGAGCTGTGCCGCCAGGCCCCGGGCGGACATCGCATAGAAGGCGTGGTGGCCCGGCTCCTGCCGCCTGATCCGCGCCACGATCGTCTCCGCCACTGCCCCCTCGCCGAGCTCGATGAGCCCGTCGTGGAGCAGGGTGTAGGCCAGCACGGCGGAGCGCTCGGTCGCCTGGCCGGTCAGGTAGTAGAGCATCCGGACGACGTCCTTGATCGGCGCGAGGTGCGCCACCGCCCCGAGGACGTGCATCTTCGCCGACACGGTGTCGAGATCGGTGGTGGCCGGCGGTCGGCCCAATCGCTGCTGGAGCTCGTCGAGGATCTGGCCGTGCCGGATCTCCTGCGGATGCCACACATCGGCATAGAAGTAGCGGTCGACCTCCGGCGGGTCGGGAAGCATCGTGGTCAGCTCGAGCACGTTGCGGTCCACCTCGAGCTCGACGCGGGCCATGTAGTCGAGGACGTGACCGAAGCGGGCCCTGGTGGTCCGCGGATCGTGGACGGTGTAGTCCACGGTGTCCAGGTCGATGGGCGGGTGCTCCTCGGCCAGCCGGTCGACGTGGTCGCGGAGCCGGGCCTCGGAGGTGCGGGGCCGGGTCACGGACGAGAGATTACGCTGCGAGGCGTGAGCGACGCCCCGCAACCTGGAGTCCGGTTGGGCACGGCGACCGGCCGGTGGGTGGTCATCGCGGCCACCCTCGGCTCCGGACTCACGTTGCTCGACGGGACCGTCGTCAACGTCGCGCTCCGCACCATCGGCGAGGAGCTCGACGCGTCGCTGGCCCAGCTGCAGTGGATCACCAACGGCTACCTGCTCACCCTGGCGTCGCTGATCCTGCTCGGCGGCTCCCTCGGTGACCGGTTCGGACGTCGGCGGATCTTCATCGTGGGGACCGCGTGGTTCGCCGCGGCCTCGCTGCTGTGCGGGCTGGCGCCGAACGCCGAGGCCCTGGTCGTGGCCCGGTTGCTGCAGGGCATCGGCGGCGGCCTGCTCACCCCGGGGAGCCTGGCGATGATCCAGGGTGCCTTCGTCCGCTCCGACCGGGCGCCCGCGATCGGCGCGTGGTCGGGGTGGAGCGGCATCGCGGTCGCTGTCGGGCCCTTCCTGGGCGGCATCCTCATCGACGTCGCGTCGTGGCGCCTGATCTTCCTGATCAACCTGCCCCTGGCGGTGGTGGCGATCCTGATCGCGCTGCGCCACGTCCCCGAGACCCGCTCCGATCGGCCGTCGATCCGGTTCGACGTCCCCGGTGCCGGGCTCGCGATGGTCGCGCTCGGGGGAGTGACCTACGCCCTCGTGCAGTGGGGTGGCGGTAGCGCTGCCGCGGCCGGGCTGGTCGGGGTGGCGGCCGGCGTCGGCTTCGTCCTGGTCGAGTCGCGCACCCGCGAGCCGATGCTGCCGCTCGCTCTGTTCGCCGACCGGACGTTCTCCGCCGCCAACGCGATGACGCTGCTGGTCTACGCCGCGCTGGGGGCGGTGCTGTTCTTCCTGGTGCTGCAGCTGCAGACCGTGGCCGGCTACAGCCCGCTCCAGGCCGGGGTCGCCACCCTGCCGATCACCCTCTGCATGCTGTTCCTGGCTTCCCGGGGTGGCCGGCTCGGGGTGCGGATCGGCCCGCGCATCCCGCTGACGGTGGGTCCCGTGCTGATGGCCCTGTCGGTCCTGCTCCTGCGCGGCGTGGACGACGACACGTCGTACTGGCGCGACGTGCTGCCGGGACTGACCGGCTTCGGCCTCGGGCTGGCGCTGATGGTGGCGACGCTGACCGTGACCGTGCTCGCGGCAGCGCCCGAGGGGCAGGCCGGCATCGCCAGCGGCGTGAGCAACGCCATCGCCCGCACCGGCACGCTGCTCGCCGTCGCAGCACTGCCCCCGGCGGTCGGCCTCGCCGGTCGGGAGTACGCCGATCCGGTCGCGCTCGGTGCGGCGTACGGCTCGGCGACGCTGCTCTGTGCGGGGCTGCTGCTGCTCGGCGGACTCGTCTCGTGGTTGACCCTCCCGCGCGGCGTCCAGGGGCTGGCTCCGGCGGACTAGCTCCTGCGGCTTGCGGCGGCGACTTATTCTGACTGGATGGGGACACCGGGGGCGCGTTCGCTGGCGGCGCTGCTGCTCTGCGGCGCGCTGGTCGCGGGCTGCAGCCAGGACCCAGGCACCGGGACTCGCGTCGTCGCCCCGATCGACGCGGACGCATCCCCGGCCGACAGTGAGACCACCGACGCGGCGGCGCAAGCCGCAGCCGACAACGCCGTGGAACCGCCGGGGCCGCTGAGGGACCGGCTCTACCGTCCGGACGTGCTGATCTTCTCCCGCGAGAAGCTCAGCGAGGACATGGTCCGGCAGATCAAGGCGCTCAAGCAGGTGGCCGCGGTGGAGTCGATCGGCCTCGGCCAGGTCACCGATCGAGAACCGGGCGCTCACCATCGCGGCGGTCGACGGTGCGACCTACCGCCGCTTCACCCCCCAGGCCTCCGCGCAGACCCAGGACGTGTGGGACCGGGTCGCCGGTGGCGAGCTCGCCGTGCCCGAGAAGCTGGCGACGCAGCTCCAGGACAAGCAGGGCAACATCGCCCTCGGCAACGGTGAGGCGGCTCCGGTCGCGCACGTCGGTGCCTACGCCCCGCAGGCCACGCACCATCGACATGGTCGTCAACCAGGCCTGGGTCGACGACCTCCAGGGCATGGTCTTCGGCAACGGGCTGCTGATCTCGACCGACGGCGATGACCCCTCCACGATCAGCAAGCCGGTGCAGAAGATCGTCGGCGACCAGGCGTCGGTGCAGAACCTGGACATCGCGTCCCGGCTCGGACTCGACCCCAACGTCCAGCAGACCGCCTTCCTCACCGGCGGCTCGATCGCCAGCGTCGTCGGCACCTTCAACTACCAGGTCATCGGTGGCGGCCGGATCGCGCCAGACCCGGCCTGGGTGGCGGCCAACATCGCCAGCGAGCCGGTGCCGATCCTCGGCACCGTCACCTGCCACGTCGCGATGCTTCCCCAGCTGCGGGCCGCCTTCGAGGAGATCGTCGAGCCGCGGCCTGGCCGACACGATCAACCCCGAGGAGTACGCCGGCTGCTACTACCCGCGCTTCATCGCCGGCTCCACCAACCTCTCCAACCACTCCTTCGGGCTGGCGTTGGACATGAACGTGCCCGGCAACGGGCGCGGCACCGTGGGCGAGATGGACCGCGAGGTGGTGTCGATCTTCAAGAAGTGGGGTTTCGCCTGGGGCGGCGACTGGAGCTACACCGACCCGATGCACTTCGAGCTGGCGCAGGTGGTGGATCCGCGGTAGGTGCCGCTACGCCGCCACCGTCGTTCGCACGGTCGATCTCGCGCGCGGTGAGAGCCATCGTGCCGCGGGCCCGTCGGAGGTCGTGGGACAGGAAGTAGTGGTCCGCTCCCGGCGTCACGTCGGCCAGGACGTCGACCCCCGCCTCGCGCAGCCGCTCGGCGTACTGCTCCCCGTCGGGGCGCAGCGCGTCGCGTTCGGCGGTGAGCACCACCGCCGGTGGCAGCCCGGTGAGGTCCTTCGCCAGCAGCGGCGAGGCGTAGGACTCGCGGCGCCGAGACGACGTCGGGGAAGTAGACCCGCCGCACCAGCCCCCGCAGGTCCGGCGAGATCATGCCCGTGGCGGCGCGGTCGACCTCGGTGGCCATGTCCAGGGCAGGTACGCCGAGCACCTGCAGGGCCGGGGGGAAGGAGCCGGTGTCCCGGGCCTGGAGGCACACCGACGCGGCCAGCCCGCCGCCGGAGCTGAACCCGCCGACCGCGACCGGCGCACCGTCAGCGGCCAGCCCGGCGGCGACGTCGTGGCACTCGTGCTGGGCGACGGGGTAGGCGACGTACGGACCCGCCCGGAAGTCGACGTTGACCACGCGTCAGCCCGGTCGCGGCGACGACGAAGCGGCACCAGAAGTCGTCCATCTCCGGATAGCGCATCAGGAAGGCGCCGCCGTGGAAGTGGACGTACGTGCCGGGTCGGCTGCCGCGGTAGACGTGAGTCGGCACCTGTGCCGTAGCGGGTCGACATCCGCACCCGGTCGGGTGCCGGTAGGTCGCCACCGGCGAACCGGAGCTCCTCGCCGTACCGCACGCCGAAGCGGGCACCGTGGTGCATCAGTCCGGCTCGCAACGCGTCGGTGGGCCTCATCAACGCAGTGCTTCGACGCCGCGTCGCGGACGGATGGGTAGCGTGCCGGCATGCGAGCAGCCCAGGTCGTCACGCCCACCGGACCGTCCGCCGTCGAGGTCCGCGAGGTGGCCGAGCCCACCCCCGGTCCCGACGACGTCCTGGTCGACGTGCACCGGGTCGGCATGTCCTTCCCGGACCTGCTGCTCAGCAAGGGTGAGTACCAGCTCAAGCCCGACCCGCCGTTCACGCTCGGCGTCGACTTCGCGGGGACCGTGGTCAGCGGCCCGGACGGGTTCACTCCGGGCGAGCGGGTGGCCGGCGTACTCCCCTACGGCGGCGCCGCCGAGCGGGTCGCCGCCCCGGCCGACTTCGTCTTCCGGCTGCCCGACGCGGTGTCGTACGACGCCGGCGCGGCGATCGGGATGAACTACCTCACCGCCCACTTCGCCCTGGTCGAGCGGGGCGGGCTGCGCCCGGGCGAGACGGTGCTGGTCCACGGCGCCGCGGGGGGCGTCGGCACCGCCACGATCCAGGTCGCCCGCGGTCTCGGCGCCCGCACCATCGCCGTCGTCAGCACCCCCGAGAAGGCCGAGGTCGCCCGCGCCGCGGGCGCCGACGAGGTGGTGCTGCTCGACGGGTTCAAGGACGCCGTCGCCGTCGCTGACCGACGGCCACGGCGTCGATGTCGTGATGGATGTGGTCGGCGGCCGGGTCTTCACCGACTCGCTCCGCTCGCTCGCCCCGCTGGGGCGGCTGCTCGTCGTCGGCTTCGCCTCCGGCGAAGGGATCCCCGAGGTCAAGGTCAATCGACTGCTGCTCACCAACGTGGACGTCCGCGGCGTCGGGTGGGGTGCCTACGCGATGGTCCGACCCGGCTACCTGCAGGAGCAGTGGGCGGCACTGCTGCCCCTGCTCGAGAACCACACCATCGACCCGCCGATCGGCACGACGTACTCCTTCGAGGACGTCGGCCGCGCGCTGGCCGACATCGACGAACGACGCATCCTGGGCAAGGCGGTCGTCCGGGTCCGCGACTGAAGACTCGATCGGCGCGGAGAGTGCGTCGCCGGTTATGGTCGGAACTGTGAGTACTCTCGACGATGCCCGAGACGGCATGGACCACGCCATTCGCCCGCAGGACGACCTCTTCGGCCATGTCAACGGCCGCTGGCTGGCCGAGGCGGAGATCCCCGAGGACCGGTCCAGCTGGGGTCCCTTCGTCCAGCTGTCGGATGCCGCTGAGGCGCACGTGCGCGACATCATCACCGAGCTGGCCGACAGCGACCCCGACGGTCTCAGCGACGACGCCCGCAGGATCGGCGACCTGTTCAGCTCCTTCATGGACACCGACACGATCGAGGCCCGCGGCGCCCGGCCGGTCAGGCCGCTGGTCGAAGCGGTCGACGGGCTGCGTGACGTCCGTGACCTGGCCGCCCTCCTCGGTGAGTTCGAGCGGGTCGGCGGCTACGGCCTGTTCGGCTCCTACGTCACCACCGACGCCAAGGACTCCGACCGCTACCTGTTCAACCTGCTGCAGGGCGGGCTGGGGCTGCCGGACGAGTCCTACTACCGCGACGAGAAGTTCGCCGACATCCGCGACGCCTACGTCGGCTACCTCACCCGGATGTTCGAGCTCGGCGGCCACGAGGACCCGAAGACCGCCGCCGCCACGGTGCTCGCCATCGATGCCCGCCTCGCCGCCGGGCACTGGGAGCGCTCGGAGACCCGCGACGTCCAGAAGACCTACAACCTGATGACCCTGGCGGAGCTCAAGGAGCTGTGCCCGGCCTTCGACTGGGACGCCTACGTCCGCAACCTCGGTGGCGACGAGCAGACCATCGCCGAGGTGTGCGTCCGGCAGCCGTCGTACCTCGCTCACCTGTCCGAGCAGCTGACGAGCACGCCGGTCGAGGACTGGAAGACGTGGCTGCACAGCCGGGTGCTGCGCTCGGCGGCGCCGTACCTCACCGACGACTTCGTCGAGGTCAACTTCGACTTCTACGGCCGCACGCTCAACGGCACCCCCGAGCTGCGCGCCCGCTGGAAGCGCGCCGTGGGCTTCGTCGAAGGCGCCATCGGCGAGGCGGTGGGTCGCGAGTACGTCGCGCGCCACTTCCCGCCGCGGAGCAAGGAGTTGATGGACGACCTGGTGGCGAACCTGCTCGAGGCCTACCGGCGCTCCATCGCCGACCTCGACTGGATGACCCAGGAGACCAAGCAGCGCGCGTTCGACAAGCTCGCCACGTTCCGTCCCAAGATCGGCTATCCCGAGGAGTTCCGCGACTACTCCGGGCTGGTGGTCAACTCCGACGACCTGATGGGCAATGCGGCGGCCGCGGCCGCCCTCGAGACCGACCGTCAGCTGGCCAAGATCGGCTCCCCGGTCGACCGCGACGAGTGGTTCATGCTGCCGCAGACGGTCAACGCCTACTACAACCCCGGCACCAACGAGATCTGTTTCCCCGCCGGCATCCTGCAGAAGCCGTTCTTCGACCCGGACGCCGATCCGGCCGAGAACTACGGCGGCATCGGCGCCGTGATCGGCCACGAGATCGGCCACGGCTTCGACGACCAGGGCTCGCAGTACGACGGTGCCGGCAACCTCGACAACTGGTGGACCGCCGACGACCGGGCGGCCTTCGAGGTGAAGAGCACCGCCCTCATCGCACAGTACGACGCGTTCGAGCCACGCGACCTGCCCGGCGAGCGCGTCAACGGCTCGCTGACCGTCGGCGAGAACATCGGCGACCTCGGGGGCCTCACCATCGGCCACAAGGCCTACGTCCTCAGCCAGGACGGCGACGTCACGACCGAGGACCGCGAGAAGGTCTTCCTCAACTGGGCACACTGCTGGCGCACCAAGCGTCGCCCCGAGCAGGCCCGCCAGTTCCTCACCGTCGACCCCCACAGTCCCGCCGAGTTCCGGGCCAACATCGTGCGCAACCTCGACGAGTTCCACGAGGTCTTCGCCACGGCGGAGGGTGACGGGCTCTGGCTCGACCCCGCAGACCGAGTCCGGATCTGGTGAGGGGGACCCGATGACGGAAGTTCTCGAGGAGCTCGAGGTCGAAGGCGGGCTGCTGGTCGGCCATGACGGGTCGGCGGCGTCGGGTGAGGCGGTGCGCTGGGCGGACGCACATGCGGTCCGGCTCGGCACCCGGCTTCACGTGCTGCGGGCCTGGGTGCTGACCACCGCACCCCGCCCGGCCACGGCAGAGTTCGGCTACGTCGCGCCCCTGGCCGACTTCGAAGCGGCCGTCCGTGAGGCGCTCGCCGCGGACGTGGCGCAGCTCGACCTGACCGGAAAGGTCGAGCAGCACGTCGTCCACGGTCGTTCGGCGAAGAAGCTGCTGGCCGCCGCGGTGGGCGCCGAGATGATCGTGATCGGCCGCCGCGGCGAGGGTGGTTTCCGCGGTCTGGGCTTCGGTTCGACCGCCGACCAGGTCGTGCGGCACGCATCGTGCCCGGTCGTCGTGGTCCCGGTCGACTCCAGCGACGGGTGATCGCCGACCAGGCCGAACACCGGGTCCGGCTGGAGTGGGGACCCACCGGTGCTGCCGCCATCGCCCGCGCCGCGGATGTCGCCGTCGTCGTCGACGTGCTCTCGTTCACCACGTCGGTGACGGTGGCCGTCGACCGCGGGATCACGGTGTTCCCCTACCGCTGGGGCGATGAAGGAGCCGCGGAGTACGCCGCGGAGCAGGACGCCAACCTGGCGTTGAGCAGGCTCGACGCCCGCTGGCGACCGGGGGCCGTCTCGCTGTCGCCGGTCTCGCTGCAGAAGGCCCGCGGCCTCGACCGGCTGGTGCTGCCCTCCCCGAACGGGTCGACGATCTGCGCGGTGCTCGCCGAGACCGGGGTCCGGGTGGTCGCCGGCTGCCTGCGCAACGCCGGCGCGGTGGGTGAGTGGCTGCGAGCCCCAGATCGAGTCCGGAGCGGTGGTCGCCGTCGTCCCCGCAGGGGAGCGGTGGCCGGACCGCTCGTTGCGTCCGGCGGTCGAGGACCTCTGGGGAGCCGGCGCGGTGCTGGCCTCCCTCGACCCGTCGTTGCTGAGCCCGGAGGCGCGGGTCGCCCGGGACGCGTACGCCGGCTTCGCCGAGCGACCCCTCGAGCACCTGACGACCTGCGCCAGCGGCCGGGAGCTGGTCGAGAAGGGTTTCGCCGACGACGTGGCCGTGGCCGGACGCCTCTCCACCAGCGACGGCGTACCGGTGCTCGACCGGGGGGCGTTCCGGGTCGCCCCTTGATTCAGCGTGCAACACTGATTACATGATTACAAATGAGCAGCAGGCGGCGTCGGGCTGGTTCGCCGGCCGACTTCCGCAGGAGTGGAGCGTCGAGGCACCGCGGGTGTCGGTCGACCGCGAGGAGATCACCGATCATGCTGAGCGTCGAGGACGTCACCGGCGACTCCGAGATCGCGACCGCGGAGGCCCGGGCCGGCCGGGCCCGGGCCTTTCGCGAGGACAGCCGGGAAGCCCGGATGAAGATCGCCCGGGAGGCCGAGCACCGCTACGACCGCAAGGTCTCCTGGGGGGTGCGGGTGGGCGAGCACGAGGAGCTGTGGACCCACGTCGCGGCGCCGGTGATGACCCGGCTGCGGCAGCCGCAGCGGCAGGTCCTCGACACCCTCGTCGACTCCGGGGTGGCCCGCTCACGCGCCGATGCCCTCGGCTGGTGCGTGCGACTGGTCGGCCAGCACGAGGGTGACTGGCTGGCGGAGCTGCGCGAGGCGATGACGGCCGTCGACGACGTACGCAGCAAGGGTCCGGCCGCCTGAGCCGGCTGCCGACCGGGGTGTCGGAGCTGTCCGGGTCCGCTGGTAGACAAGGCGGGTGACTGACGTCCGGCAGCAGGCCGAAGCCCATCTCCGCGCGCTCGTCGGAGGTGACGACGCGACGCTGCGCGACGACCAGTGGACCGCGATCGACGCGCTGGTGACCGGGCGTCGCCGGGCGCTGGTCGTGCAGCGCACCGGCTGGGGCAAGTCGGCCGTCTACTTCGTCTCGACGCTGCTGCTGCGCGGCCAGGGCGCGGGGCCGACGGTCATCATCTCGCCGCTGCTGGCGCTGATGCGCAACCAGATCGCGGCCGCCGAACGGGCCGGGATCCGCGCGGTCACCATCAACTCGACCAACATCGAGCAGTGGCAGCCGACCCACGACGCGATCAACGCCGGCGAGGTCGACGTGCTGCTGGTCAGCCCCGAGCGGCTGAACAACCCGGGTTTCCGCGACGAGGTGCTGCCGCGGCTGGCGGCGACCTGCGGGCTGCTCGTCGTCGACGAGGCCCACTGCATCTCCGACTGGGGCCACGACTTCCGCCCCGACTACCGCCGGATCCGCACCCTGCTGGCCGAGCTCCCCGACGGGATCCCGGTGCTCGCCACCACCGCCACGGCCAACCAGCGGGTCACCGACGACGTCGCCGTGCAGCTGGGCAAGGACGTCACGGTGCTCCGCGGCTCGCTCGACCGGGAGTCGTTGCGGCTCGGCGTGGTCCGGCTCAAGACCGCCCAGCAGCGGCTGGCCTGGCTCGCCGACCACCTCGCCGAGCAGTCCGGGTCGGGCATCGTCTACTGCCTCACCGTCGCCGCCACCCAGGAGGTCGCCGACTACCTCCGCTCCCGCGGCCATGCGGTCGCGGCCTACTCCGGGCAGACCGAGGCCACCGAGCGGCTCTCCCTCGAGCAGGACCTCCTCGAGGGCCGGGTCAAGGCACTGATCGCGACCAGCGCGCTCGGCATGGGCTTCGACGCCACGCTCGGGTTCGTGGTCAACCTGGGAGCACCGGCCTCCCCGGTCGCCTACTACCAGCAGGTCGGCCGCGCCGGCCGCGGCACCGACGAAGCCACCGTGGTGCTGATGCCGGCGATCGAGGACCGCGACATCTGGGCCTACTTCGCCTCGCTGGCCTTCCCTCGCGAGACGCTCGTGCGCGAGACGCTCGAGGCACTGGCCACCCACGGCCCGCTCTCCACTGCCGTCCTCGAGACGTACGTCGACCTGAACCGCACCCGGCTCGAGGCGATGCTGAAGGTGCTCGACGTCGACGGCGCGGTGCGGCGGATCAAGGGGGGCTGGGAGTCGACCGGCCGGGAGTGGGTCTATGACGCGGAGCGCTATGCGCGGGTGACCGAGGCCCGCGAGCGGGAGCAGGCCGCGATGCTGGCCTACCTCGACACCGACGGCTGCCGGATGCGCTACCTCCGCGACCAGCTCGACGACCCGGAGATGGACGCCGGGGAGGCGGCCGACTGCGGTCGCTGCGACAACTGCGGTGGGCTGGAGCTCTCGACGGACGTGAGCGCGGCCGCGATCGAGGCCGCGCAGGAACGGCTGGCGCGACCGGGCGTCGTGATCGAGCCCCGCAAGATGTGGCCGACCGGGCTCGCCAATCTCGGACTCGACCTCAAGGGCAAGATCGCCGAGGGCGCCGACGAGGGCCGGGCCGTCGCCCGGCTCACCGACCTCGGCCACGGCCAAGCGCTGCGGGCGCTCTTCGCGGCCGGTGACTGCCCGGTCCCCGAGCCGCTGGTGCGGGCGGTGGTCGAGCTGCTGGGCGACTGGGACCCGGCCCCCGACGCCATCGCCTACGTCGAGTCCGCCACCCGGCCGACGCTCGGCCGCGACCTCGCCGAGGGCCTGTCCCGCTACCTCGGCGTACCGATCTCGGCGCGGTTCGCCCTCGTCGACCCGTCCGTCGGCCCGGGCCGTGGTGCCGCGAACTCCGCGCAACGGGTCGCTGCGGTGACCCGCCGGTTCGCGGTGCAGGGCGACGTCCCCGCCGGACGGGTGCTGCTCGTCGACGACCTGGTCGTCACCGGCTGGACGCTCACCCTGGCCGCGCGGGCGCTGCGCCAGGCCGGCGCGACCGCCGTCCTCCCGCTCACCCTGGGCGTCTCCGGCTGAGCAGTCGGCTACGCCTCGAACCGCACCAGGCTGGGACCACGCTCGCTGCGGAGCCGTCGCGGCGACTGCCTCGACGCTGCGCATCACCCGCAGGATGTTGCCGCTGGTGAGCCGGCCGAGGTCGTCCTCGGACCAGCCCCGCTCCGACAGGGCCGCGAGCAGCCGCGGGTAGCCGGTCACGTCCTCGAGGCCGGCGGGAAGGGTGTCGACACCGTCGTAGTCGCCGCCGAGCCCGATGTGGTCGATGCCGGCGACCTCGCGGACGTGCTCGCAGTGGGCGACCACGTCGGCCAGCGTGGCGGGAGGCTCCGGCGGCCACCTGTCGCGGAACGCCTCCTGGGCTTCGTAGTCGTGGCGGTCGATGCCCTCGGCGCGCATCGCGGCGCGTCCCTCCAGTGCCCACGTCGCGCACGCGGGGTTCACGAAGGCCGGCACGAAGGTGACCATGCAGATGCCGCCGTTGCCGGCGAGTCGGGCCAGGACGTCGTCGGGGACGTTGCGCGGGTGGTCGGTCACCGCGCGCGCCGAGGAGTGGGAGAAGATCACCGGCGCTTCGGTGACGTCGAGGGCGGCTCGCATCGTGGTGGCGGCCACGTGGGAGAGGTCGACCATCATCCCGAGCCGGTTCATCTCGCGGACGACCTCGACCCCGAACGCCGACAGCCCGCCGACGCCCGGGTCGTCGGTCGCGGAGTCGGCCCACGGGGTGTTGTCGTTGTGGGTCAGCGTCAGGTAGCGGACGCCGAGCGCGAAGAACGACCGCAGCGTCCCCAGCGAGTTGTCGATCGAGTGGCCGCCCTCGGCTCCCAGCAGTGACGCGATCCGGCCGTCACGCCAGGCGGCCTCGACCTCGTCGGCGGTGGTGGCGAGCGCGAGCCGGTCGGGATACCGCTCGACGAGGCGGTGCACACCGTCGATCTGCTCCAGGGTGGCGGTCACCGCGGCGGACCCGGCGATCCCGGTCGGGACGTAGACCGACCAGAACTGACCACCCACGCCGCCCTCCGCCAGCCGGGGCAGGTCGGTGTGGGTCGGCGTACCTCCGGCCCCGACGTCGAGACGGTCGAAGTCGTAGCCGACCCGTTCCCGCGCCTCCCAGAGCAGGTCGTTGTGGCCGTCGATGACCGGATGACGTCGCAGCAGCTCGGGGAGGTCCATGGCGGTGACCCTACGAGGGGAACTCGCCGTCAGTACGACGCGTTAGCGTCGTGTCCCCCACCGTCCTGTGCCCGGAGGTCCGCTGCGTGAGCTTCGTCCCCGTCACCGGCGCCGCCACCTTCATGGCGGC
The DNA here is from genome assembly GCA_963806945.1 of uncultured Actinomycetota bacterium. Classification (GTDB taxonomy): domain Bacteria; phylum Actinomycetota; class Actinomycetes; order Propionibacteriales; family Nocardioidaceae; genus Nocardioides. The sequence continues at coordinate 19,190 of CAWDZH010000007.1, read as the reverse complement.
CGAGCCGCCGCGCGAGAGCGCCGTCGAGTTCACCGACGGGCGACGGACCGTGACGATGCCGATCCGCGGTGCGCTCCCGGTGCTCAGCAGGGCGCCGGCGCGCGACGACGTCCACCCGAGCGTGCAGCTGATCGCCGGCGCCGCGTTGTTCGGCCTGCGGCTGGTCGCGGCGGGCGCCTTCGAGCCGGCCGAGGACCGGTGGCGTCCCACGCCGTTGAGCCGCGACAACCTCGACCGGTTGCGCGAGCTCGCCGGGGACGACGACGTCCGCCTCGGGCTGGTCCGCGCCGTCGTGGACGCCGTGGTCGACGCGGTCCCGCGCGCCGTCCCGTCCGGCGGGCGCTCCTCGGTGGGCCCGAGTCCGGCGGCGCCGCGCCGTCCGTTCCGCGAGCGGCTGGCCGAGCGGCTGGCCGACCGGGTCGGCGCCGCCGACGAGGCGGACCTCGCCCAGCTGGTGCGGATCTCGCTGCGGATCGAGGCCGACGAGGAGGAGCTGGCCGCGGGGGCGGTGCGGGTGGTGCCCCAGGTCCACGACGAGCAGGACCCGATGCGGTTGTGCGACGCCGCGGTGCTGTGGCTGGGGGAGGGAGCCGGTCACGGGTTCGGCAGCCGGGCCCGCACCCATGCCGGGATCGCGCTGCGCGCGGCCGCCGAGGCCTGGCCGGTGCTCGACCGGCTGCTCGAGCTCCGGGTGCCGGACGAGATCACCCTGGACGGCGACGAGCTGGTCAGCCTCCTCGAGGACGGCGTCGGCGCCCTCGCCGCTCGCGGGGTCGACGTGCTGTGGCCGCGCAGCCTGGGCCGCGACCTGACGGCCACCGCGGTGCTCGACCGCCGGCCCGGGGCGGCAGGGCAGCGCGAGGCGCCGCTCCAGACCGGTGTCCTGACCGAGGAGGCGCTCTTCGCCTTCAACTGGCAGCTGGCGCTCCACGGCGATCCGCTGACCGAGGAGGAGATGGACGCGCTGGCCCACGCCGCCTCGCCGGTGCTGCGGCTGCGCGGTCACTGGGCCGTCGTGGACCCCTCGCTGGCCCGCAAGGCGCGCCGGCGCCTGATCCGCGACGCGACCCCTGCCCAGGCGGTGGCGGCCGCCCTCACCGGGGTCGCCGAGGTCGAGGGTGGGGAGGCGAGCGAGGTCATCATCGGTGCCAGCCTGCTGCGGGTCCGCGACCGGCTGGCCTCCGCCGCCACGCGTCCGCCGGTCGAGCCACCGGCCGGACTCACCGCCACCCTGCGTGACTACCAGCGGCACGGCCTCACCTGGCTCGACGAGCTCACCTCGCTCGGCCTGGGCGCGTGCCTCGCCGACGACATGGGCCTGGGCAAGACGGTCACCCTGATCGCGCTGGTCCTCCACCGCGCGGAGCAGCAGCGCGGCTCGGGCCCCACGCTGGTGGTGTGCCCGGCCTCGCTGCTCGGCAACTGGGAGGCGGAGATCCGGCGGTTCGCGCCCGACGTGCCGGTCCGCCGCTTCCACGGCGCCGCGCGTGACCTGGCCACGCTGACCGGCCCCGGGTTCGTGCTGACCACCTACGGCACGATGCGGGTCGACCACGAGGCGCTCGCCGCCGTGGCCTGGGACCTGGTCGTGGCCGACGAGGCCCAGCACGTCAAGAACGCCCGCTCCACCACCGCCCGGATGCTGCGCCGCATCCCCAGCGCAGCCCGGGTCGCGCTGACCGGCACGCCGGTCGAGAACGAGCTCGCGGAGCTGTGGGCGATCCTCGACTGGGCGACCCCCGGCCTGCTGGGCAGCCGCCAGGCGTTCCGGCGGGTCTGGGCGGCCCCGATCGAGGCGGGGGTCGACCCCCAGGTCACCGCGCGGTTCCGTGAGCTGGTCTCACCGTTCCTGCTGCGGCGCCGCAAGACCGATCCGGGCATCGCGCCGGAGCTGCCTCCACGCACCGACACCGACCACCTGCTGTCCCTCACCCGGGAGCAGGTCGTGCTCTACGAGTCCTACGTGCGTGACGCCCTCGACCGGATCGAGCGGGCCGACCAGCAGACCCGTCGCGGGCTGGTGCTCGCGATGCTCACCGGCCTCAAGCAGATCTGCAACCACCCCTCCCACTTCCTCAAGCACGGAACGCTGAGACACCCCTCGGAGAAGACGGAGCTGCTCGACGAGATCGTCGGGACGGTGCTGGCCGAGGACGGCGCGGTGCTCGTCTTCACCCAGTACGTCGCGATGGCCCGGCTGCTCGAGGGTCACCTGGCCCGGCAGGGCGTGCCCCACCAGCTGCTCCACGGAGGCACCCCGGTCCGGGAGCGCGAGGCGATGGTCGCGCGGTTCCAGGCCGGCCCGGACGCAGGCGGCGTCCCGGTGTTCCTGCTGTCCCTCAAGGCCGGGGGCACCGGTCTCAACCTCACCCGGGCCGACCACGTCATCCACTTCGACCGCTGGTGGAACCCCGCGGTCGAGGAGCAGGCCAGCGACCGCGCCCACCGGATCGGCCAGACCAAGCCGGTCCAGGTCCACCGGATGATCACCACCGGCACCATCGAGCAGCGCGTGGCCGAGCTGTTGGCGCGCAAGCAGGCGATCGCCGACGCCGTCCTGGTGGGTGGGGAGTCCGCGCTGACCGAGCTCAGCGACGACGAGCTGCGCGACCTGGTGACGCTGCGACGGGATCCGTGATGGCGACCCACGCCCGGCTGGCGCCGCGGCCGGGGCGCTCGGCCCGGGCCACGACCTGGTGGGGCCGGGCCTGGGTGCGGGCGGTGGAGGAGGCGGCGTACGGCGAGCAGGACCTGCGGCAGGGGCGCGCCCTGGCCCGGGCCGGCCGGGTGGGTGCGATCACCATCGAGCCCGGCCGGTTCGTCGCGGCGGTGGAGCAGGGTGAGGACGTGATGACGGTGACCGGCGGCGTGCCGGTGCTCGATGAGGCGTCGCTGGCGGGTCTGGCCGAGACCGTCTCGGCCGAGACCGGCCGGGTGGCGGCCCTGCTCGCCGGAGACCTCCCCCACAGCCTGGTCGAGCACGCCGAGGAGTCCGGCGTCGAGCTGTTGCCGTTCGGTGGCGAGCTGGCGACCCGGTGCACGTGCGAGCCGTGGACGGACCCGTGCCCGCACGCCCTCGCCGTGCTCCAGCAGCTGACCTGGTTGCTCGACGCGGACCCGTTCGTGCTGTTGACGCTGCGCGGCATGGAGCGCGACGACCTGTTGGCGCGGCTCCACCGACTGGCCGGAGCCGAACGCCCCGCCGGTCCCGACGACCCGGACCTCGACGTGGCGCTCGACGCGGCCCGCAGAGCCGCGCGGCTGGTCCACCTGCTCGACGACCCCGATGACCCCGACGCCCCGACGGACCACCTGTGGTGAGGGCGTCGTGAACGATCCGCACGACGCCCTCCGGGAGGCCCGCCGCGTGACGCTGGCCAGGTTGACGGCGCTGACTCGCGACTTCGACGAGGTGGTGGCCGCGTCACGGGACACCAACGCCGACGACGAGCACGACCCGGAGGGGGCAACGATCGCGTTCGAACGCTCCCAGGTCGACGCGTTGGTCCAGGCAGGCCCGCCGTCGCCTCGCCGAGATCGACGCCGCCCTGGGCCGGGTGTCCGACGGGAGTTACGGCAGCTGCGAACACTGCGGCCGGTCCATCGCCTCCGCGCGGCTCGAGGCCAGGCCCGAGGCGCGCACCTGCATCGACTGTGCCCGCGGGCGCTGACCGGGCCCGGCTCTCAGGGACTGGGGTGACGCAGACCGAGGGCTCCTGCGGCCATGTCGGCCAGCAGGGCTCGCATGGCAGCGTGGGGGAGCAGTCCGCTGTGCGGCGTGGAGTTGATCAGTCCGAAGGCGGCGTGGGCCATCGCGCGCGCCCGGTCGGGCGTCAGGTCGGGGTGCACCAGCCCGAGTTCGGTCGCCCACAGGTCGACGTACGCCCGCTGCAGGGAACGGACCTGCTCTCGGGCAGCCGGGGGCAGCGCCTCCCAGTCGCGGTCCTGGACGACGATCAGGGCACGGCGGGTCAGCGCAAAGTCGACGTGCCAGTCGACGAGCGCGCGGACCGCCGCGACCGGGTCGTCCGCGGCGGCGACACGCTCCCGCCCCACGGAGAGGAGCTCCTCGCTGATCGACACCAGCATCTCGGCCAGGATCGCGTCCTTGGACGGGAAGTGCTTGTACAGGGCGGGGCCGGAGATCCCGCACGCGCGCCCGAGCTCGGAGACCGAGACGCCGTGGAAGCCGCGGCTGGCGAACAGCTCCGCGGCCGTGTCCAGCAGCTGCTGGCGGCGACTTCCTGCCTCGGTGGTCACCCCGGAAGGTTAGCGCTCGCTAACCCCCGGGCCCGGGCGGGAAGCGCCGGTTCGCGGTTCGCCGTAGGGTAGTAAGGACCAAAGAGCATCCGAAAGGAACCTGTGGAGTCCGACAACTGGCTCGTCTACGTCCGAGACAACTTCGAATTCATCCTGGAGGAGACGATCGCGCACGCGCGCATCGTCCTGATCGTGGTCGCCCTGGCGACGGTCTTCTCCGTCCTGCTCGGGGTCCTCGTGAGCCGGCGCCCGATCCTGCGCGCGATGTCCCTCTCCGTGGCCGGGATCCTGCTGACGATCCCCTCACTGGCCCTGTTCGCGCTCTTCATCCCCGTGGTCGGCATCGGCAACCGGCCGGCGATGATCGCGCTGTTCCTCTACGCGATCCTGCCGATCCTCCGCAACACGGTCACCGGGCTGGACTCGGTCAGCCCGGCTGTCGTGGAGTCGGCGAAGGGGATGGGGATGAACGCCCGCCAGCAGCTGCTGAAGGTGCGGATGCCCCTCGCGTGGCCGGTGATCATGGCCGGCGTACGGATCTCCAGCCTGCTGGTGGTCGGCATCGCGGCCATCGCCGTCCTGGTGGGCGGCGACGGCCTCGGCAGTTACATCCAGGGCGGGCTGACCCGGCGCGGACTCCCCAACGCCGCCAACTCGGTCTGGGTCGGCGTCGTCTTCACCGTCCTCCTGGGTCTGCTGCTGGACGTGGTCTTCGCGACCATCCAGCGTTTCTCGACCTCGCGCGGCCTGCGCATCTAATCACCTGAACCGAAAGGCACACATGAGCCCCGAGGCCAAGATTCACCTCGACCGGGTGGGCAAGACCTACCCGGGCACCAAGGTTCCCGCCGTGGAGGACCTGACGCTGGACGTCTACGACGGCGAGATCCTCGTCCTGGTCGGCCCCTCCGGCTGCGGCAAGAGCACCACGCTGCGCCTGATCAACCGGATGATCGAGCCCAGCGGCGGCCGGATCCTGCTCGACGGCGAGGACGTCACCAAGGGCAACCCGGACAAGCTCCGGCGACGGATCGGCTACGTCATCCAGCAGATCGGCCTCTTCCCGCACCAGACCATCGCCCAGAACATCGCGACGCTGCCGAAGATGCTGGGGTGGGACAAGGAGAAGATCGCCGCGCGCGTGGACGAGCTGATGACCACCGTCGGCCTCGACCCCGAGCAGTACCGGGACCGCTACCCCAAGGAGCTCTCCGGCGGCCAGGCGCAGCGCGTGGGCGTGGCCCGTGCGCTGGGTGCCGACCCGGACATCATGCTGATGGACGAGCCGTTCGGTGCGATCGACCCGATCACCCGGGACCGGTTGCAGAACGAGTTCCTCCGGCTCCAGGGCGAGCTGCGCAAGAGCATCGTCTTCGTCACCCACGACATCGACGAGGCGATCAAGATGGGGGACCGGATCGCGATCCTCGGGGAGCGCAGCAAGATCCGGCAGATCGACACCCCCGAACGGATCCTGGCCTACCCCGTCGACGACTTCGTCAACGACTTCATCGGGACCGGGTCGACCATCAAGGGGTTGAACTTCCTCAAGGTCAGCTCCCTCACGCTCACCGACTACCCCCGGATGTCGACCGACGAGGCTCCGCAGAAGGGCATCGCCCGGCTGCACGAGAGCGGGTCCGACTGGCTGGTGCTGGTCGACGAGCAGCAGCGGCCGCTCCGGTGGCTCAACGAGGCCGACCTCTCCGGGTCCGAGGGAGACCTCGAGAGTCGGGGAGAGGCGCTCGGCGCTGTTCCTGGAGTCCGACAACACCCTCTTCCAGGCCCTGGAGCAGATGGTGCAGAGCGCGGCCGGAGCGCTCGATCGTGGTCAACGCCGCGGGTGGCTTCGAGGGCGTGGTGCAGATGGAGCACCTCGCCAAGGCGGTCCGACGTGCCCAGATGGAGGCACGACTGCACTACGAGGAGCTGGAGGAGATGCAGTCATGAGCATGCTCCCCCCCGTCGCCCTCCAGGTGGACGACAAGTTCGACCGCAAGACTCCCGCGGCGCCCGATCCGGACGGGTCCGGACCCGACGGCCCGCCCGCCCGTGGGTCTGCCTTTCGAGCACGGGTGCGGGACAACCTCGGGCTCTGGGTGGCGCCGTTCCTGATCGCGGCGACTGGGCGGGTTGCTCTACCTCTACGTGCGCAGCCTCGACCTCGCGAACGCCAAGACCCAGCTGAGCTCACCGCTGAAGTGGGACACCAAGCTGCGTCCGCAGCTGATCCAGCACCTCGAGATCGCCTTCTGGTCCACGCTGATCGTGATCGCGGTCGCGGTCCCGCTGGGGATCCTGCTGACCAGGCCGGCGCTGCGGCGCGTCGGTCCCGGCGTCCTGGCGGTCGCCAACTCCGGTCAGGCGCTTCCGGCGTACGGCCTGCTGGTGATCTTCCTGGGGTTCCAGGGTCAGGGGCAGTGGACCGTGATCTGGGCGCTGGCCCTCTTCGCCCTGCTGCCGGTGCTGCGCAACACGATGGTCGGCCTGGACGGCGTCGACCGGGCCGTCATCGAAGCCGGCCGAGGCATGGGCATGACCAAGCTCGGTGTGCTGGCCCGGATCGAGATGCCGCTGGCGGTGCCGGTGATCATCGCCGGGGTGCGGATCGCGATCATCATCAACATCGGCATGGCGACGCTGGCGTTCCTGATCGGTGGTGGCGGGCTCGGCATCACGATCAGCGCTGGGCTGAAGCTGCAGCAGGACCCGGTGCTGATCGTCGGCGGCTGGCTGGTCGCGCTGGTCGCGCTCAGCTTCGACTGGCTCGGTGCGGTGGCCGAGAAGAACCTGCACCCGCGCGGCCTCTGAGTCGCCAGCTGTCCCACACACAGAACGACGCCGCCGGGTCGATGACCCGGCGGCGTCGCTGTCGTGAAGAACGGAGTGCTCAGAGAACCCCGATCTCCTTCAGGTAGTCCTCCGCGACCCGCTCGGCGGGCTGGTCCGTCGAGGTCGACCAGGGCGTTGAGCTCGGCCATCTTGTCGTTGTCGAGGTCGGCGAGGATGGTGTCCGCGAGCTCGTCGTAGACGTCGGCGTTCGCGTCGTAGACCTCGTTGCGCATCGTGAACGACACGTTGTAGAGGATCATCACGCCCGGGTCGTCGACCAGTTCCAGGTTGAGCGCCGTGAGTCGGCCGTCGGTGGTGAAGACCTCACCGAAGTCGCACTTGCCGTCAGCGGTCTCGGTGTAGATCAGGCCGGTGTCGAGGATCTGGGTCTGGCTGCCCGGCACCTCGTAGCCGGTGGCGTCCTCCCACAGCACGAGGCCGTCGGGGCGGTCGGGGAACTCGGTCTCCATGCACACCGAGGCGTCCGGGTTGGCCTCGAGGTAGTCGGCCATCGACTGGAAGTCGAAGCCACCCTCCTGCTCGGCCAGGTCGCCGTTGGCGGCGAAGCCGTAGGTGTCGTTGAACGACGACAGCCCGACCCACTTGACGTCGTTCTCCGTCAGGTCCTGCTCGGCGGTGACGTCGTAGAGCTCCTGCGGGTCGTCACTGGGGTCCTCGTTGCCGAGGTGGACGGTCCAGCCGGTGCCGTTGTAGTCGGGGTAGACGTCGATGTCGCCGCTGAGGAGTGCCTCGCGGTTGACGCTGGTGCCACCGAGGTTGATCTGGTTGTCGACGCTGGCGCCCTCGTTCTCCAGGGCCAGGGCGTACATCTCGCCAAGGAGGATGTTCTCGGTGAAGTCCTTCGACCCCACGGTGATCGACACGCCGTCGAGCCGGTCGCTGCCGGCCGAGCCGCTGCCTCCGTCGTCACCCCCGCAGGCGGAGGCCAGGAGCGCGAGCCCCGCGAACACTGACGTGGTGACCATGGTCTTCTTACGGTTACGCATCTGCTCAACTTCCTGTTGACGGCATGAGATCCAGGTCCAGGCCGACGGTCGGACGCGCGAGCGTGAGCTCGGGGCTGTCGACAACGGGACCGCGATGGTGCGAGTGAGTCGAGCATAGGCCGGTCCGGACGGGGTGGTCATGCTCAGTGACGTCCACGGACACAACGATTTTGTCTCAATCGGTGAACGGCACGGCGTGGTCGGGCCCACGCGGGGCGGCGTCCGTGGGGCAGATTTCGTGTCCGGTGGTTGAGTGCGAGCATGCGGATCTTCTTCACCGGAGGCAGCGGCAAGGCCGGCCAGCACGTCGCGCCGTACCTCGCCGAGCAGGGGCACCAGGTCACCAACGCCGACCTGGTCCCGCTGGGACACCCGGCCGTGGCCGACCTGCGGGTCGACCTCACCGACGTCGGGGAGACGTACTCGGCGATGGCCGGGCTCGCGACGATGGAGGAGCTGGAGCTGGCGGAGAAGCCGGCGTACGACGCGGTCGTCCACTTCGCGGCGGTGCCGCGGATCCTGCTGGCCCCGGACGCGACGACGTACGCCACGAACGTGCTCAGCACCTACAACGTGCTCGAGGCGGCGACCCGGCTCGGGGTGCGCAAGGTCGTGTTCGCGTCGTCGGAGACGACCTACGGGATCTGCTTCGCCCAGGGGGAGCGGCGGCCGGAGTACGTGCCGGTCGACGAGGAGCACCCAACGGTCCCCGAGGACTCCTACGCGATGTCGAAGGTCGCGGGGGAGGTGACGGCGCGCTCCTTCCAGGCTCGGACCGGTGCCGATGTCTACGGCCTGCGGATCAACAACGTGATCGAGCCGCACGAGTACGCCGAGATGTTCCCGGCGTTCCTCGACGACCCGTCACTGCGGCGCCGCAACGTGTTCGCCTACATCGACGTCCGCGACCTCGGCCAGCTGGTGCAGCGCTGCCTGGAGGTCGACGGGTTGGGCTACGAGGTCTTCAATGTCGCCAACGCCGACATGTCCGTCGCCGCGACGACCGAGGAGATCCGGAACCGCTTCTACGACGGGGTCGAGCTGCGTCGCGAGATGGGCGCGCGACGAGACGTTCTACGCCATCGACAAGGCCCGGGACCTGCTCGGCTACGCGCCGCAGCACTCGTGGCGGGACGTGCTGCCCGATCCGGACACCCCTCCCACCTGAGGGGGTCGGATCAGAACTCCGACATCTTGTCCCAGCCGTCGCGGTCCGCGACGTCGATGTACATGATGTCGGGGCGCTCGGCGATGTACTGCTTCGCGTCGCCGCCGACTCCTTGCTGGAAGTGCTCCGTGTTGACGTGGGCCTCGCCGGCCGCCTTGTCGTCGAAGGCCTCGATCGTCAGGATCGTGTCAGGGTCGTCGACGCTGCGGTAGTGCTCGTACCACTTGTTGCCGGGCTCGGCGCGGGTCGCGTCGGTGTAGGCCTGGCTCGCCGCGAGGTAGGCGTCCGCGGTGCCGGGCTTGAGCTTCTTCTTCACGGTGATGTAGATCAAGGCGTCTCCTCGGTCGGGGGTGGGCGGGCAGGTCCGGGGTGCACCTGCTCCGGCTCGCACTCTCGCACGATCGACCCAGCCGCCGGCGAGGTCTGAGTGCACAGACGCGGCACGTTCGTCAGTCCCGAGCCTCGCGTCGCTCGTGGAGGCGCGCCCGGGCCTCGGGCAGGTAGTTCAGACACGGGGCCTCAGCATCCGGGTGCTTGGACGTGAGGTGCAGGATCCATCGATCCATCGCAGCCATGTAGCCGTTGCCCTCGCCAGGCCGGCGGGTGCTCCAGGCGCGAGTGCCGCTCCCGGGTCGCGGGACCTCGCACTGCGAGCACGAAACCTTGTAGTCATAGGAGTCGTCGGGGCTCACGTCGATGCGGACCTCGGCCAGCGCTCCTGCCTCGGCGCTGGCCTTCCTCTGTCGGGCGGAACGACTAGCGGGCAACGAAACCTCGGTTCGTGCGGGGATGGCCCTCCCAGCCTAAGCGCCGACCGATGGGTCCGACGATGTCGTGGCACCAGCCAGACACCCCGCCTCGTTCCTCGACAGCGACCAGGTGATCCCTGCAGCGGACGGCGCCCATGTGCGGCGAAAGGACTTAGCCCTCAAGTCGAACGGATTCGCCGCAGGATCGGTACGGTCCCGGAGTGGAACCACATGCCCACCCGGCGAACTTGAGTGACGACGACGCCCTGTCCCTCTGGGTCGGACGGGTTGCGCGGAGTCATGCCCACCTGGAATACAGCGTGGACAACGTGCACCGCCTTCTAACTCGCCGAGTAGATCCGGGCTCTCACAGAGAGTCGGTGAAGGGCTTCGATCAGCTCGCCAAGGAATGCTGCGAGCTACTCCGAAAGTCAGATGCGGGCCGAGAGATTGTGGCGGCGGGACGCAGTGCTCTACTGGCGGCACGACAAGCAACTGGCGAGCGCAATCGGGTCGTGCACGACATGTGGCTTCCGGATGCCCCACTGGAAGGCTCGGGGCCACCACGCTGGAATACCTTTCGTCGATCGGGCGACGTGGGGAGCTACAACGTGGCGAGCTTCCAGGACCTCCCGACCATCCTCGACACGCACACCCTCCTCCTGAGGACCCAGATTCGCGTCTCCGGACTATTCATGGCCCTCCATGCGACTTGGCCGGCGGCAACCTCACGGGCAAAGGGATCGCACGGGGATGCCGCGGTGGCGAGGTACATCGGAATGATGACGGACCGCTTCACCCTGCACTCGAATGGAGACGTCGACATCACCTGAGCGATAGAACGACCGCGTCCGGCTCGCGGCGGAAAGTCGCACACCTTGGCTCCCGCTCGGATCGCGGCCATGAGCGTTCACGCGATGCCGTACTGGCAGCGGTGCCCGGATGAAAGGAACGCTCCAGGCCGTTGGGTGCGGCGTCGCCTACCTGGCCTATCGGTCGGAGCGCGAACGCGCTGCTGACTGTACCGGTCGCGGTTCGACGGCACCATGCATCCAGGCGCGAACGGTCTCGACGGCGCCATGAGCCTGTTGGGAGACTTGGCGGAGACTGGCCTGGTAGTGAGGTGAGTGTTGTGCCCGCAGCGCTTGGATGGGTGATGGCAGCTGGCGCAGCCGTGGTCATGTACCAGGGCGTGTGCGCCTTGGCCTTGCTCTCCAATGTGGATCCTGCTCCTAAGCGCGAGCCGTCATCCCGTCTGGGGCAGCTGTCTCAGGAGCTGCGCAGTCCAGCGAAGTGGGTGCTGGTGGGTGTGGCGGGTGCGGTTCTGTCCGGAACGGTGGGGCGGGCGGTCTCAGCGGAGTCCGGAGAGGAATCCGAGGATGCATTCAATTTGATGGCGGACGTCCTGCTGCTGGCCGCGGGTCTTATTCTCGTCTACGTCACGTGGGTGGTGGGTGCAGCGGTGTGGCATTCCTCTCGGGAGCTGAAGCGTTCGGGGGATCTGAAGACTCCGTCGATGGAAGTTTGCGTGTCCTTGGCCTGTCGGGTTGGTTGTGTTCTGGGTGGCGCTGGGGATGTCTCCGGCGTTCCTCATCTTCTTCGTGGCGCGTGAGTTCCTGGCGTGATGTCGCCCTGCTCGGCTGGTTGGGCTCGAGTGCCGGCCGCGGGAGTCGGATGTGGGGTGGGGTGCTCTGATCGCTTCTCCGTGCCGTTGATGTTGAGCTGCGGTAGGACGGCGCCGGTGCGCCGGGCTCCCTGTCTGGCGGTGGGAGGAGGCGACGGTCATCCGGAGCATGACGAACTCGATGGGTTTCGTGGGAGCCACCCCAACCCGGGCAATGAACGGTCCGAGGTCAATGTTGGTCCGGTGATGGGAGCACGGCGAAAGTTCGCCACTGCCAAGTTGGGCACGCCAGTCGTGTGTCGCCTGCCTCTGCGTCAGGTGCTGAAGTTCCGGTACGCGACAGACACGATCCGCACCGGGAGTGCGGAGTCGTTCTGAATGGTCCACATGTCGTAGATCGGGTCACCGTCGAAGTTGCGGGTCAGCTGCGACTTGACGAGCACGACGCCACGCGGCAAGACGACCCAGAGCCCGAATCCCGTAGCTAAGGCAAGGACTGCGTCGATCAGCAAGTGCACCTCGGCCCTATCCCTCGTCCGTCTGGTCGTTCGCGTCGTAGGCGGTGGGGTGGGAGGATCGCCAGTGGACGCGCAACGGCTTGGGAGTGCTGGAATCGTCCAAGGTGTACTGGACCGTGATCGTCATCGCTACGACCTTGATCGGGCCGGTGGTGGCATCCTCGAGCCGCCGCAGGAACAACGTCTCTCCGTTGTGGATTCTGACCGGGAACGGGATGCTCGGCGTCTCTGGTAGGGAGTTGGCCGAGACCTCCAACTCGTCGCCCAGGGCAATTTCACTCGATGACTGGGCGGCGATCCAGACTTCAACGGAGTCCAGCGATGCCCCGTGAATATTGAGCGCAGCGCCATCACATTGCATTCGCGCGCCGTGCACCGCCCAGACAACGCCTCCGGCGGAATCGGAGGTCGCTCGCATCACAGGGTTGATAGAAAGGTCGAGCCGCACGTTGCTTTCTGCCACTTGCACGGCGCGCGCACTAGCCTGTGCCGCTTCCTTCGCGCTCTCGCCGAGTCTTCGGAACTTTTGGCGAGCCTCTTCGTTAGGTACGCGTACCAGCCTGTGACGCCTACTAGAACGACCGTCGCGATCAGGTTCCCGTAGTCGTGCGCGAAGGTGGTGTCGGCAGCCGCAGCGACAATCCATGTCATGCGCGGGAGTCTGACAGACCGGAGCGCGTACATCTGGTGTCGACTCGGGGCCGAGGAGATGGACGCAGCTCCGAGCGGACCTCAGAGGCGGCAGGCCGAAGTCGCCTGCCAAGCCGGAGGCGAACGCGGCGAAGTGACTCACCATCAAGCAAGGTTCGATGGTCTGTAGTTTCGGTCGGACCGACACCAGCTGCCGGCGGGACCCGAGCTCGACGTCTATCGCCTCACGTGACCTCTCGAGCACTACTTGCAGACCGCAGCCGGGAATGCTGGGCTGACGAATGGCCTCTTCAGGCCACTCGGTGACCGAGTTGTGCGAGTGCTCAGTGGAAGGCAGCATCCGGGATCCTGCAACGATGCATCTATGCGCTGGCTCGTGACAATCGAAGGCGATCGACGTGACCTTGAGCGATTGGCGCACCAATCACCGGAGCCACTCGCGGAATCGGATGACGCGGGGAAGCTGGTCCTCGACCTCGTCGATGACGAGCATGACGCGCCTTCCGACGAAGCGAGACAGGCGGGGCGAGTCATCATTGAGTCGGTGGTTCGCCGAATGAATGGGTTCGGCAAGCTGCGATGGGGGCGCGCTTTCGCAGGGGTCAAGGTTGGGGACGTCAGGTACTTCGACCCGGATGGCCGCGACTGCGGTCAGGTGGTGTTCGCAGGGACGGCGTATGGCCATCTGACGCCCGAAGAGTTCGCAGACATGATGGAGCGTCTCGGGCATCCGCGGCCCGCGCCCCCAGAAGGCATTGAATACATCAACGCCTTGAACCTCACAGAGGTCTCCGGCACTGACCGAAGCGAACCCTGAGGTTGGGCGCGCGCTTCGCCTTGTCGAGTTGATGCTCGCTGGAGACGAGGACATCGACTGGGCGGCTGGCTACGCAGCACTGGAGATCATCGACCAGGACATGCACCGTCGGGGTGAGAGCGGCGTCGCTCTTGGGTGGTGGACCAACAAGGAGTTCGATCGTTTTACGCAGATGGCAAACAGTGTCGAGGCGACAGGCATACGTTCGCGCCACCAAGGCCGAAAGTTCGACGCACCCAAAAGGCTGCTTATGCCTAAGGAAGCAGGATGGTTTGTTCGTCGAGCCACGGCGCGGTGGGTCATGTGGCTCTGGTCGCACCCGGACGAGGCCGAGCATTAGGCCGGACGATTCGTCTAGTCAGTCCACCCACGAAAGCCGATCAGGTGCGGGCGACCGGCACGCGCCGGAATGGGGCACCTGTACGTGTCTGTGCGGCAACTCCGTAGTTCTGCTACCAATAGATCGCGACGATGTCACATTCGAGGAGCTTGACGCGCGGCCGCTGTGTCCTAACGCTGTCAAGAACCGTGTCCGCTTCAGTCTGACTCTTGGCAAGCGCTTGCGTTCTGAGCTGCAGGATCTTCGCCCGGTCAAGGTCCTGCGGTCGCTTGCCAGTCACGATTTCCGCCACGCGGTCGAACGCCGCCCACTGCGCAGGTTGATCGACGGAGGTGTCGCAATCGGCGTCCGATGGCACGCCAGCGAGCAGCAAGAGCTCACGCGGCGAGGCCACTGACTCCTCCGCCGCTAACGCTTCGGCGAAGGCGTAGAGGGCCTCCTTACGCTCAACTTCAGGTGACGTCTCCACAGCCCGCCGCTCCTGATTCTCGGAGATGGCCGACATCGAATCCAAATACGGTTGACAAGTTGTCGTTGATGCCGGGCGCAATACCGTCCAGAATGTCGAGCATCTTGACGGGGTTCCAGTCGTCCGCGAACCTGCTCGCTTTGACACGGCAAAGAACGGTATAGGGTGCGCTCAAGAACAGAACATGGCGAAGGTCCCGCCAATAGAGAGCGCCATCCGTCACCGCTACCACGTCGATTTCACTCACCCTAGGGTCGGAGAGGCTTTTGGAAGTGAGTAGTGAGCGGCGAATCCAGTAGTCAGATTCGACGCCCTCTATCAACACGTACTCAACGACCCGCGCGCGAACAGGCACTAGGCCGATAAGCAATCTCTCAAGCACATCGTTGAGCGCCGAAACGGTGCCGAAGTCAGTTCCGGAAAGACGCAGTTCTTGCTGATAATCCTTGACGAGGTCGGACATGGAGGACACGGCCGCGCTAAAGGCGAAGACCGGGTCGGGGTCCAGGCGGACGCACACTTCCGCTAGATCTCCACGCTTCACGCTGTTGACGTCGATAACGCCATCTGTCGACGTCAGTTCGGGCGCTGCAGCAAGAATTGCGTCGACTGAGTCGAACACCCTTCCGGCTGCCGAAACTTCGACCGCTCGTAGGGTCATGTCATGCCGCTCAGAGTCGTAGAGCAACTTGAACTGGGACTGCACGACGGATTGTCGGACGATCTGGAGGCTCCTTGACTGATCCGACTTGAAGGCGCTGCCAGCCTTTGCGGTCGCAAGTGGGTTGCTGACGCCGGCCTCGCTCGTAACCTGAACGGACGATGAGTTGGTCAGCGCCTCGGTTATGCTCACTGGGATCGCACCTCTGCGGGACGCAATGAGACTGATCACGCTCGTCTCGTCTAAGTAGACAAACTCTCTCAACTCGCCAGTCTCATCGACGACATGCTCAGCCACCCTGGGCCTGCGTCTGAATCGCGCAAAAAACGCCCGTATTGCTTTCACGGCGCACCCCTTGGCCGCCTCAGGTGTTGGTCGGTGGCACGTGCCAGACCCGCTTCCAAGTCAACCTCTTCCAGAGTTCCGCGCCAGTCGGAAACGGCCGCGAGCCCGGCCTCAGTCCAGATGCTTGCGAGTTCCGCCGATGACCATCCCTCGGTTGCATCGACGAGAAAGTCGATCCTGAGGCCCTCATCGGCACCCTTGGGGCGCGAAGCCCGAAGCACCGATTCCCGCTCTCGTTCGGTCGGTAAACGGAACTCAATGTCGGCATCAAATCTCCCCGGGCGTCGCAAGGCCGGGTCAAGTTCATCAATTCGGTTCGTCGCCGCGATGATAAGGACATTCGTCGACGGCGCGAAGCCGTCCATCAGCGTCAGGAGTTGGGCGACAACCCGCTTGGACGCTTCATGAGAATCACTGCTGCGGTTGCCCGCGAGGCTGTCGATCTCATCAAAAAATATGATCGATGGCGCCGCATTCTTCGCGTCTTCAAAGATTCTTCGGAGAGTCTTCTCGCTCGCCCCGTACAGGCTCCCGAAGATCTCTGGCCCGCTGATCTCGAAGAAGGAAGAGCCTGATTCCTTAGCTCAAGATCTTCGCCATCAGCGTCTTCCCTGTGCCTGGGGGCCCAGTGAAAAGGACTCCTTTGATGGGCTTGATACCGACGGATTCCAGCAGGGCACGCCGTTCGAGTGGCATCAGCACGAGGGTGTTTGCTCGACGTTTGATGTCCTCAAAACCTCCGAAGTCATCCAACGAGTCAGTGAGGTCCTCATGTGCGATCTTGAAGTTGGATCTAACGCCCTCATCGTCGTCGTCCAGGATGCCTATAGAAACCGGCTGCGCACCAAGGAGGCCAACGATACGATCGTCCTCGTCAATTTCGACCGTGTTGCCTTCGGCGATCTCCATTCCGGACGGCCTGTCCAGCGCAAGGGTCTCGAGTCCGGATCGAACTACAACGGTCTTCTCCAAAACGCGCTTGCAAACTGCAACTCGGCGCTTCTTGATCCAGAAGTCTTCGGGGGCGAGCTTCGACCGGGCCGCCACCGGTCGGCATCATGTAGATCTGCCCGACTACGAGGTCCTTGACTGAGTCCCCCGTAACGGTCCCCTCTCCGCCCGGAGTTCGTCCGAACGAACGCGACGCCTGCAGCGAGGTCGACGCCGATCACCTTGAGCAGATGCACGTCAAGGTCTAGTTGATCAGACATTCTCCCCCAGGTATCGCGGCCCGTGTTCATTGTCGCAGCGGGGTCCGACATATGCGCAGCTTCGGTGCTGACCGGACGAAGCAGGCTGCCCGGACCCCGCCAGTCCAGAAACTGAGCCGGCCGGCGCGGTGCTGGGTCCTAGGCGCATCCACGCGTCACCCTCGTGCTCAGAGGACATGCGGCCGATCACGCGTTCCTGTCAACAGCCGCGCAAGTCGGAGTCTCGTGACAGCCCAATTGCTAACGCCTGCATCGCGCCCTACAGCGCGACATCTCGCCGCACGCTCGCATGGTCACGCCTCGCCGCTCCCCTTGCGCCACCGGTCCGCTCACCGCATCGGACACGCCCTTTCTGGGCGGTAAGGGCGCTCGATCGTAGAAGCGCCTGCAGGGGCTGCCCGCCAGCGCTGGACGCCCGAGGTTAACGATCGCTAACCTGTCAGGGTGAGCGACATGAGGGAACTGGTCGACGAGCTGCGCGAGCGGCTGGCCACCGCCCGGCAGGGCGGGTCGGAGCGGGCGCGTCAGAAGCACACCGACCGGGGCAAGCTGCTGGTGCGCGACCGGGTCGACCGGTTGCTCGACCCGGGGAGTCCGTTCCTCGAGCTGAGTCCGCTGGCGGCGTACGACATGTATGGGGGCGAGGTCCCCAGCGCGGGGATCGTCACCGGCATCGGTCGGGTCAGTGGCCGCGAGTGCGTGATCGTCGCCAACGACGCGACCGTCAAGGGCGGCACCTACTACCCGATGACGGTGAAGAAGCACCTGCGCGCGCAGACGATCGCCGCGGAGAACCGGCTGCCCTGCCTCTACCTCGTCGACTCCGGCGGCGCGTTCCTGCCGATGCAGGACGAGGTCTTCCCCGACCGCGAGCACTTCGGCCGGATCTTCTTCAACCAGGCCAACCTCTCCGGCGCCGGCATCCCGCAGATCGCCAGCGTGATGGGGTCCTGCACCGCCGGCGGCGCCTACGTCCCCGCGATGTCCGACGAGACCGTGATCGTGAAGAACCAGGGGACGATCTTCCTCGGCGGCCCGCCGCTGGTGAAGGCCGCGACCGGTGAGGTCGTCACCGCCGAGGAGCTCGGTGGGGGTGATGTTCATGCGCGTACGTCGGGGGTGGTCGATCACCTGGCTGAGGACGATGCGCATGCGTTGGCGATCGTGCGGTCGATCGTGGATACGTTGCCTGGCCCCGGGGGTTTTGGCTCCGGGGGTTTCGAGGCTCGCTTCGCTCGCACCTCAACCACCGGAGCTTCCGCTCGCGGCTTGACCGCCGGGGTGGTGGAGGAGCCGCATGAGGATCCGGCGGGGTTGTATGACGTGGTGCCGAGTGACACGCGGACGCCGTACGACGTGCGCGAGGTCATCCGCCGCATCGTCGACGCCAGCCGGTTCCACGAGTTCAAGCAGCTCTACGGCGAGACCCTGGTGTGCGGGTTCGCGCGGATCTGGGGCCACGAGGTCGGGATCATCGCCAACAACGGCATCCTCTTCAGCGAGTCGGCGCTCAAGGGCGCCCACTTCATCCAGCTCTGCAACCAGCGCGGCATCCCGCTGGTCTTCCTGCAGAACATCACCGGCTTCATGGTCGGCAAGGAGTACGAGAACCGCGGCATCGCCCGCGACGGCGCCAGCTCGTCACCGCCGTCGCGTGCAGCGTCGTCCCGAAGTTCACCAAAGTTTGGAATAACAGAAAATCGCATTGGGATGCAGATCTTGGTAAAAACCCCGCAATGAAAGCTGTAGCCACTTCCATGGGATTAAAGGTGGGAGTATCATTTCCAATTGTATATGAGGATGAAGTTCTTGGTGTAATTGAATTTTTCAATAAAAATACTCAGAAAGTACAAGAAGATTTGTTGTCGTGGTTTGAATCAATTGGTCATCAGTTCGGTCTTTTTCTGAAACGAAAACATATGGAAGGCCAAATGCTATTTTTGGCTGAACATGATGGTTTAACCGGTTTGTCCAACCGAAAATTCATTGAAGAATATCTTTCTACTTCTATTGCAAGAGCTAAAATTCAAAATAAAAAATTGGCCGGCTCCGCGTGGCCAGTACCGACATGGCGCGCTGGACGCGCCCGGAAGGCGTGGAAGAAGGAGCGGTTCTCAGCATCTTCCGCGTTCCGCCCGAGCTCGCCGGACAGCGCCTGGACGTCTTTCTCCAGGGGCAGCTGCGGCGCACGAGCCGGACCCGGACCCAGTTCATCGTCCGGAACAGCGCCTACCAGCGAGCGCGGAACGCGCCTCCGGCCGAACCACCGCGTGCAGGCGGAGGAGCACGTCCTCCTCTGGCGGCCCGCCTGGACGAGGACCCGGTCCCGACCGACGTTCCGATCGTCTACGAGGACGCGCACCTCTTCGCGGTCGACAAGCCGGCGCTCCTCCCGGTCCACCCCACCGCGCGCTATCACCGGAACACCCTGCATCAAGGTGCTCCAGGAGGCGCAGCCCGGACAGTTCGTCTCCCTCGGGCACCGCCTCGACCGCGAGACGAGCGGCGTCCTCGTGTGCTCGAAGAGCGCCGAGGCCG
>CAWDZH010000006.1:0-144818 GCA_963806945.1 uncultured Actinomycetota bacterium | reverse complement strand
GGCCGCCTCAACGAGGTCGAGGTCAACGGCGTCAACGTGATCGTCGACTACTGCCACAACGCCCCCGGCATGCGCATGCTGGGCGACTTCGTCGACCGCGTCGGCGACTCGATGTCGTCCTCGCACGACCTCGCCCGTCCCTCACGGATCGGCATCATCGCCACCGCAGGCGATCGCCGGGACGAGGACATGAGCGAGCTCGGGCACATCGCGGCCCACC
Source organism: uncultured Actinomycetota bacterium (assembly GCA_963806945.1). GTDB lineage: Bacteria > Actinomycetota > Actinomycetes > Propionibacteriales > Nocardioidaceae > Nocardioides. Next base: position 144,598 of record CAWDZH010000006.1, on the reverse strand, counting down.
ACTTCGACGTGATCGTCGTCCGCGAGGACGTGTCCCTGCGAGGCCGCGCGCGCGGCGACGTGGCCGAGCTGGTCCGCCAGGGCGTGCAGGCCGCCATCACCGAAGGCGCCCGCTGCAAGCAGGTGGAGGTCGTGCTCGAGGAGATCGACGCCGTCCGACACGCCATGAGCCGCGCCAACAACGGCGACCTGCTCGTGGTCTGCGTCGACCAGCACGCGGCGGTGATGACCGAGCTCGAGAACTGGTCGAACCAGGCGTACGCCGGAGCCGGGGCCAGCGACGACGCTCCGGCTGCGGACCCCGACTACGCCCCCAGCGAGGGTTAGCCCGATCTCAGCGCTGGTACTCCTGGCGCACGAGGGCAAAGGTCGCGGTGGCCACGTCGAAGTCACCCACGTTCCTGGTCGCCACCACATCGATCGTCTCGCGCCACGGTTCGGCGCCGCCATTTCCAGGCGTCGCGAGGTCGACTCCCGGAATCTGTGCCTCACTGGTGCCGGACTCACCACACGGTTGGCCGTCCGAGGAGTCGTGGTCGGTCGCCGTGTGGGTCTGGGTGCCACGGCCGTGGTCGACCGACATCTGGGCACTGACCTGCTGCTCAGAGGACGTCCCGGTCCAGATCGCGGGAGCAGGCCAACCTTCGGGTGATACTCCGCCGAGCCCCAGGTCACCGAGCCGCCTCCGCTGTAGGTGTCGTTCCAGCTGCACAGGGTGGTGAAGGAGTTGCCCCCCTCCCAGGAGGTCAGGTCGCTGTTACCGGTGCCGTTCCAGGTCCAGGCGTACGGCTGGAAGACGTACCCGTAGCCCGGCATGCTCGCGGGGCCGGGCACCAGGGTCTTCACGACCGTGTGCTCGTACTCGCGCAGGAGGTGCCCACGCCATCGCAGGTGGTTCCGCCCGAAGTGTCGCTCCCGTGGTGGTCATAGGTGATGGTGCCGGAATACCCGATGCATGGCCCGCGGTACAGCGTCACGGGGGGCGTGTCGTAGCGGCCGATGTCGAGCTGGACGTCGGGCAGGAAGGGCACGATCACCGAGGCCCCGAACTCGGCGTACAGGGTGTTGGTGAGGTCCAGGCAGCGGGGGCCTGCGAGGTGACGCTCGAAGGGGTCGTCCTCCGGTGCCGGCGGTGCGAGCCTCAGCGACGTGCCCAGGGTGACCGCTCCCTGGGGGCCGACGGTGAAGACGCCGACCACCGCCGGGCCCACCGAGGCCGCGAGGCCCAGGTCGAGCTGGGCGCTGCCCTTCCCCAGGGTCGCCTCGACATCGGCGTCGCCGGCCAGACTGCGACCTGTGATCGGGTCGCCCCCGTCGTAGTACAAGGAGGTGTAGACCCGCGAGGTGCCGTGGATCGTGATCGACGCCGCCTCGACCGGGCTGAAACTCGCCGTCGCACTCGGTGACAGCGTGAGTGCGACCGGGAGCGCCCCGACCGGGATCTGGGCGAGGGTGCCGGAGTACTGACACGAGCCCCCCACCGAGCCCTGCCAGCCCAGCGTGGCGCTCAGCGCACCCTTGAGGCTGAAGTCCACGGTGCCCGCGGAGACGTTCACGTCCAGATAGGGGCTCCCCGAGAAGTCGAGCGCGAGGCTGGGCATCGCCACGTCGGCGAGCACTCCCACTCGCCGCCGGGGAGGCCGGCGGCGAAGGACGGCGCTGGGGCCGGCCGCTGGGCGCCGACCTGCGAGTTGCGCCGCGCCCTGCGCGGCGGGTCTGCCTGCTGCGGTGTGCCGTAGGTGAGACGGAGGTCTGCGAACGCGTCGGTCGAGCGTGGCGGCGTCGACCGTCACGGACCGGCTCCGGTCAACGTGGGGCGTCACCGCAGTCACGCGCAGGGTGTACGGCAACCCGTCCGGGCCGCGCAGCTGGAGGTGGTCGCCGACTGCCACGGAATCCTGGTGCGAGGCGAGCACGAGCGTGGGCAGTCGAAGGACGTCACGCCCGACGGTGGAACCAGGTGGGTCCCCTCGCGCGGCCGCAGCACCACCTGCTGTCCCTGAGGCACGACGCCCGCCGCGTGCGCCAGCAGGGTCGTGGCGCCTCGCGTGTCGGTGACGCGGACACCGATCCTGCCGTCGGCGCGGAGCGGGAGGAGCAACGGGACCGCGGACCCGGCGGAGCGGAAGTCGTACGCCGGGGTGCCGGAAGCGTTGGACGGTCCCAGACGCGCACCCGCGCTCCCTTCGGCGCCGCCAGGCTCATCCACGCCTGCGATGCGCCGTGGGGGACGGCACCGTGGCCGCCGACAGCGACCTTCCGAAGTCGCCCGGGGGCGAGCCGCGCGATGCGGTCGTCCGCGATCGGCTGCACTGTAGAGGTCGCTGCCGTCCAGGCCAGCGTCCGCACGGTCACCGCCACCCCTGGCCGGGAGGACCTGAGAGCGAGCGCGGCCTCCTCGCCGGCGGTCACGAGGTCCCAGGTCACCGACCTCCCCGCGGCATAGACTGCGCCTTCGGCGGGAGCCGGTGTCCCGGCACGCCAGGCTCGCAGCGTCCCCGGACGCTTGGCACGGGTCTCCACCTGGACCAGGGCGACACCGGTGCCGTCGGGCACGTCGGGTAGCGCGACGACCTTCACGGACTTCCCGACCACCACCGAGGTCGGCTCGGTGTCACCGATGATCAGCTGCGACGTCGCCGGAACCCAGCCGACGACCCGGATGCTGGTGACCGGGGAGCCGCCGGATGCTTTCACCTGGACCGAGTCGTCGCGACCCAGCGCCACGACCGTCGTACCCTCCCCGCCACGCCCGGTGTAGGTGGTCGCGACGGTTCCGGGGCCGACAGCACCGACAGGACGTAGGGCGATGGCTCCCGCCCGCCCGGCGGAGGTCACGGAAACCTCGAGAAGGACCCCGGCGACGCCGCCCTCGGGGAGCGCCCCCGAGGAGATGCGGACCGACCTCCATCGCGCGGGGAGACGCTGTGCCCGCACGACGCTGCCCGGCCGCGACAGGGCCGACACGTCGCCCCCACCGAGATCCAGCGTGGCACCCGACGGCGCCCGCAGCTGCGCGGAGCTCCCCACCGGGGGCGTCGAGGCCGCGGTCACCACGGGAGCCGTGACCCAGAGGCCTCCGCCCACCACCAGTGCGATCAGTGCGCGCCCGATGGACCGGGCCGGGCGAGGCGGGATCGTCATTTCCGGAGGCTAGGGGCGCCACCTGCACCGCGCGTCATCCCGGGGCAACTGTTACCTGATTGTGGAGGTGGCCGCCCGCACCTTGTCGCTGAGTGTCTCGGGGGTGTCCGGCGCACCGCCCCGGTCGGCAATCCAGGCGTAGACGGCCTCGCGCTGGGCATGACACATCAGTCCGACCACGTCACCCGGGTTCGCCTGGGCGACCAGCGCCGCGAGGCCCTCGACCTCGGTCGCGTAGGAGACGGCGTCGTGCACCCCCACCCGCTCCACGCCGGCGCGCAGCAGTGCGTCGAGCTCCTCGACGGTGCGGCCCCGGAGATAGTGCTCCTTGTGGCAGATCGCGACCAGGTCACTGCCCATCGCCCCGATCTCCCCCAGCCGTTCGAGCAGGTCGTCCTGGCGGTCCCCCACGGCGCCGAGCCCGAGCAGCAGCCGGCCACCGGGTCGGCGTACCCCGTTCATGATCTCCAGCAGCGCTTCCAGACCTGCCTCGTTGTGGGCGAGGTCGATCACGATCGTGACGCCGTCCACGGTGAAGAAGTTCATCCGGCCAGGGTTGTGCTCGGCGTCCGGCACGAAGCTGCGCAGCCCGGCCACGACCTTCTCGCGGTCGATGCCGATCGCGAGCGCGGCGGAGGCTGCGGCCAGGGCGTTCTCCACGTTGAAGCGTGACAGTCCGGCCAGCGTCATCGGAACGTCGACGAGCTCCACCAGCGGGTCCGCGTCCCACCCGGGCCGCAACACCGCCACCCAGCCGTCGATGACCGTCGTCGCTCGTCCTCCCGCGGAGAGCGTCTCGCGGATCGCGGGCGAGTCGGGGTCCCGCGAGAACACCCACGGCTGCGCCTTGATCACGCCCCGCATCGCGTACACCCGCGGATCGTCGGCGTTGAGCACCGCCCAGCCGCTCTTGCGGGTGATCCGCGGGACGACCGCCTTCACCTCGGCGAGCTGGTCGACCGTGTCGATCCCCTGGAGCCCGAGGTGGTCGGCGGAGACATTGGTGACCACCGAGACGTCGTTGCGGGTCAGGCCGATGCCCTTCAGCAGGATCCCGCCGCGAGCGGTCTCGGTGACCGCGAGCTCGACGTCGTCATGGGCGAGGACGCGGCCGGCGCCGCTCGGCCCGGAGTAGTCGCCGGCCTCGACCAGCCGGCCGTCGACGTAGATGCCGTCGGTGTTGGACCACCCGACCAGCCGACCGTCGGCGCGGCCGATGTGGGCGATCAGCCGGCTCGTGGTCGTCTTGCCGTTCGTCCCGGTCACTGCGATGACCGGCACTCGGGGGGTGATCGTGTGGGGGGCGGCCCCGGGCTCGGAAGCAGCCACGTCTGCGGCCGCTCGCGCGACCACGTCCTCGATGTCGGAGACGGGCACGGCGTCCAGCACATCGGCCACCGCCCGGCCCATCGCCTCGGCCCGAGCTCGGTGTCGCCACGGGTAGGCCACGACGAGCTGGTGGGGGTCGCTGGTGGGGCGCACCCGCACCGCGAGCCGCGCCGTACCGCTGGCCGTCGCCAGCGTGCGTACCAGTCGCGTGAGCGCGCGAGCCGCGAACCGCTGTCGGAAGCCCGTGTCCGGCTCCCCCGGCCTCGCCCCCGACAGCCCGATCACGCGGGCGAAGCGCGTGGCGGTCTCGGTCGACACCGACGCCAGGCCGGAGATGTCGACGGTCAGCTTCACCGCGGCACGGGGGAAGTACAGATTGGGTCCCTCGAGGACACGGAGCTCGACGAGTGAAGTCACCCCGCGACGCTACCGGGGCCGGTTCTCCGGGTCAGCGGTGGCTGCTGCACCGTTGTACGACGCGGAACCGTGCAGCACCCACCGCTGGTCCGAGTGGGCGTTGGGCAGCGGTGCCGCCTGCACCGTTTCAGGTCAGCATGCCGTGCCGGAGCCACCGCTGGAGTAGCGATGCCGTCGGCCCCAAGACGTCGGTCACCCGCTGCCACAGCCTGCGCCCAGTCACGACCGCATACGGGCGGCGGGCCGTCGTACCCGTGCTCGACGAGCTCGCGATGGACCTCCTCGACCAGGGTCTTCGGATGCGCCAGTCGTTCGGCGGTCACCTGCACGTAGCCGATGTGATGGCGCCTCATGGTCGCGTAGCGGTCGATGTCAGCGACGTACTGCCCGCGTTCGCGCTGGTGATGGGCTCCTTCGTACTCGACCACCGTGTCCCACTCCTCGTAGACCAGGTCACCGATCAGCATCAGGTCATCGCTCAGGCGCAGGCTGCGATTCACCGCTGCGGCTGATAAGCCGGCGAAGTCGAGCAGCTGCCCTCGTCTCCGACTCAGGCATGGATCTGGCGTCTCCGTTGAGGTGATCGAGCAGCCACAGTGCCTCACGGCTCCGTCGCGCCACTGCTGAGCGAGCGCGAGGTCATGCAGCTCGCCCAGTGTCATGTGGCCATGGTGCAGAAGCCAGTCACCGACCTTGATGGCGTCGATGACTCGCGCGGACCGGCAATAGGCGATGAAGGCCGCGGCGGGCGTGACCCCGACACCGTCCGTCGGCGGCATTCGCTTGGTGCGGTGCAGGAAGATTCCCTCGATCGCCAGGTGGAGCTCTCCCTCCACCACGAAGCGGACCGGGGTCGACGGTCCGATGTCGAGGCCGAGCTGCTGGATCCTGGTGATCCCGGTGGTCCGTGCCTGCTCCGGCAACGCCAACCGTGCAGCCTCGATCCAGTCATCCCGCGTCATGACGTGGCCGCGGTGACGGAACACGCTCGGAAACACGCGCAGGAAGCGCCTGCCGTTCAGCATCCGGTCGGTGACGCCTGCGGCGCGTGCTTGCGCCCGCGAGAAGGGTCCGGCGGTCATGGATTCGGGGATCGGCTTCATGTCCTCAGCCCAGCGACCGTCGCCGACGGTTCAGCTCCCGTCGACCAGCTCCTGTGGAGAAGTCACGCGATCACTGGCATGTGCGTTGCGGGTGGCACCATCCGGCGAGCCCACCCACCAGCGGTGGCTCCGCACCGTCCCGCCACCCAAACGGTGCAACACCCACCGCCATCCGGCGAGCCCGCCCACCAGCGGTGGCTCCCGCACCGTTCCGCCACCCCAAACGGTGCAACACCCACCGCCACCCGCGAGCCCACCCACCAGCGGTGGCTCCCGCACCGTCCCACGACACCAGACGGTGCAACACTCACCGCCGACAGGTGAGCAAGCGAGCGGTCAGGCGCCCATCGCGTGGAAGCCGCCGTCGACGTGGACGATCTCACCCGTCGTGGCGGGGAAGAAGTCGGAGAGCAACGCGCACACGGCGCGTGCCGTGGGGTCCTGGTCGGTGTTGTCCCAGCCCAGCGGGGCCCGGGTGGACCAGAGGTCCTCGAGCTCACCGAATCCCGGAATCGCCTTGGCGGCGAGGGTGCGCAGCGGACCGGCGGAGACCAGGTTGACGCGGACGCCCTCGGGACCGAGGTCGCGGGCGAGATAGCGGGCCGTCGACTCCAGCCCGGCCTTCGCGACGCCCATCCAGTCGTAGGCGGGCCACGCCGTGGTGGCGTCGAAGGTCATCCCGACCACCGAGCCGCCCGGCGACATCAGCGGACGTGCGGCCACGGCAAGTGACTTGAGCGAGTACGCCGAGACCTGGACGGCCTGCGCGACGTCGGGCCACGGCCCGTCGAGGAACTTGCCTCCGAGCAGCGTCTCGGGGTTGCCGTACGCGATGGAGTGGACGACGCCGTCGAGCCCGTCGACGTGCTCGCGCACGGCCGCCTCGAGCCCGGCCAGGTGGTCGTCGTTGGTCACGTCGAGCTCCAGCACGGGCGGCTCGGTCGGCAGTCGTTTGGCGATCCGCCGAGTGATGCCGAGTGCCCGACCGAAGTTGGAGATCAGCACCGTGGCGCCCTGCTCCTGGGCCACCTTGGCGACCGCGAAGCCGATCGAGTTGTCCATGGTCACGCCTGCAACCAGGATCTTCTTGCCGTCGAGAATGCCCATGTCAGTGCCCCATTCCGAGTCCGCCGTCGACCGGGATCACGGCTCCGGTCACGTAGCCGCCACCGTCGCCGGTCAGCCACAGGACGGCCGCCGCGACATCTTCCGGGCTGCCGTAGCGGCCCAGCGGTACCTGCTGCTTGATGGTGTCCCTCTGGGTGTCGGTCAGCACCGCGGTCATGTCGGTCTCGACGAACCCGGGTGCGACCACGTTGGCGGTGATCGAGCGGGAGCCGAGCTCGCGCGCCAGCGACCTGGCCATGCCGACCAGGCCCGCCTTGGACGCCGCGTAGTTGACCTGGCCGGCCGATCCGAGCAGGCCCACCACGGAGGAGATGAAGATGATCCGGCCGCGCCGCAGTCGGAGCATGCCCTTCGCGGCGCGCTTGGCGAGCCGGAAGGAGCCGGTGAGGTTGGTCTCGATGACGGAGTTCCAGTCGTCGTCGCTCATCCGCAGCACCAGGGTGTCGGCGGTGACGCCGGCGTTGGCAACCAGCACCTCGACCGGGCCGTGCTCCGCCTCGATCTGCGTGAACGCCGCGTCCACGGCGGCACCGTCAGTGATGTCGCAGACAACGTCGAGCGCACCCTCGGGCGCGCCCCCGCTGCGGCTGGTGACGGCCACCTGGTCGCCCTGCGCGAGGAACGCCTCGGCGATCGCGCGGCCGATGCCGCGGTTGCCGCCGGTGACGAGGACCGATCTGGGTTGGGTCTGGCTCACGTTCATCGACGCTAGTGATTACCGCTCGGTACGCCGAAATGCGCCGCCAGCGTGCGCGACACGACTCAGTCGTCTTCCATGCGGAAGCCCAGCTTGATGCCGACCTGGAAGTGCTCCACCTGGCCGTCCTTGACCTGGCCGCGGACCTGGGTGACCTCGAACCAGTCGAGATGCCGCAGCGTGCGCGAGGCCCGCTCGATGCCGTTGCGGACGGCCTGATCGACGCTCTCGGGTGACGTGCCGACGATCTCGGTGATGCGGTAGGTGCGGTTCGACATGGTCGGTCCTCCGGTGGATTGGGTGCGCGTGGGTTCTCGACCCTAGCGACGTACGCTCGTGGCATGCCGCACGACCACGGCGCCATCCGGATCACCACCGCCTCCTCCAGCCGCAACGAGGACATCGCCGCGCGGCAACGCCGCTACGTCTTCTCGATGGCACTGCGCACTGTCTGCTTCGTGGGTGCGGTCGTCACGACCGGGGTCCTGAGGTGGGTGCTGGTGGCCGCGGCGCTGGTCCTTCCCTACATCGCGGTGGTCATGGCGAACGCCGTGGCGTCACGGTCCGACGGCTTCGAGCTCACCGACGGGGCGGCCGATCGCCCTCAGCTTCCGCCCGGGGGCGACGCAGACACGTCTCGGTGAACTGCCACGATGGCCCGATGACGCCACCCGAGCCGCTCCTGTGCAGCGCCAAGGCATGTCACACCGAGGCGGTCTGGGCACTGCTCTGGAACAACCCCAAGCTGCACACCCCGGAGCGACGCAAGGTCTGGCTGGCCTGCGAGGACCACCGCAGCAGCCTCTCCGACTTCCTGGGCGCCCGCAGCTTCCTGCGGGATGTCGTGCCGGCCGACGAGGCTCCGGCGCCGGAGTAGCGGCGTCAGCCGCCGATCGCCGACATCGGGCGGTCGGGCTGCAGGAACGTGGGATCGTCGATCCCGTGGCCCGCCCGCTTGCCGCGCATCGCCACGACCCACCGGTCGGCGATCTCGGCGTCGGAGGCACCCCCGCGCAACGAGCCGCGCAGGTCGGACTCCTCCCGCGCGAAGAGGCAGTTGCGGACCTGACCGTCAGCCGTGAGTCGGACCCGGTCGCAGTCCCCGCAGAAGGGGCGCGTGACGGAGGCGATGACCCCCACCGTCGCCGGTCCGCCGTTGACGGTGAACAGCTCGGCCGGTGCGCTGCCCCGCGGCTCGGCGGCCGGGGTGAGCGTGAACTCCTGCTCGAGGCTGGCGAAGATCTCCTCCGCCGTGACCATCTCGGCGCGACTCCAGTCGTGCTGGGCGTCGAGCGGCATCTGCTCGATGAACCGCAGGTCGTACCCCTCGGCCACGGCCCACCGCAGCAGCTCGGCAGCCTGGTCGTCGTTGGTGCCGCGCAACAGCACCGCGTTGATCTTGACCGGCGTCAGTCCAGCGGCCTTGGCGGCGGCGAGGCCGGCGATGACGTCCTCGAACCGGTCTCGCCGGGTGATGGTGTGGAACGTCTCCCCACGCACGGTGTCGAGGCTGACGTTGACCCGGTCGAGGCCGGCCTCGGCGAGCGCGGACGCCGTGCGCTCGAGTCCGAGTGCGTTGGTGGTGAGGCTGACGTCCACCGACGCGTCGATCGCCTTCGTACGCCGCACGATGTCGATCAGGCCGCGTCGCACGAGCGGCTCGCCGCCGGTGAACCGGACCTCACGGATGCCGAGCCGGCGTACGCCGATGTCGATCAGCCGGACGACCTCGTCGTCGGTGAGCACCTCGTCGCCGGGCAGCCAGTCGAGTCCCTCGGCCGGCATGCAGTACGAGCAGCGCAGGTTGCAGCGGTCGGTCAGTGACACGCGGAGGTCGGTCGCGACCCGCCCGTAGCGGTCTTCGAGCGCAGTGGAGTTCACCGGTCGAGTCTACGGGTGGGCGGGCACTGAGGCGGGCTCGGATAGCCTCGCAGCGTGCGCTCGTGGGGCTTTCTGGTCAGTCGGCGCTGGATCCTGTTCGCGCTGACGGTCACCCTCCTGGCGTGGGGTGCCTGGTGGCTCGGCGAGTGGCAGTTCCACCGCCTCGAGGACCGCAAGGCCCGCAACGCGATCATCGAGCGCAACGAGAGCGCTCCCCCGGCTGCCGTCCCCGAGGTGATGCCGACCGCGGGAGAGGTGTCCGCGGAAGACGAGTGGCGGGTGGTGGAGGCCACGGGTGAGTACGCCGTCGAGGACACCGTGATCGTGCGGTACCGGACCCGGGACGGGGCCCCGGGCGTGGACGTCGTCGTCCCGTTCGTGCTCGGCACCGGGGTCTCCGTCCTGGTGGACCGCGGCTGGCTGCCCACCGAGTCAAGGAATCCGTCCGCCGCCGACCTGCCGGACCCGCCCGCTGGGGAGGTCACGCTCACGGGCTGGGTTCGCCGCGACGGGACCGGCGACAGCACGACCGTCGTCGACGGTTCCACCCGGGCGATCTCCAGCGACGAGATCGGCGCGGCCCTCGGCCGCGAGGTCCATGACGGCTTCCTCGACCTGCGGTCGGAAGATCCGGAACCGGCCGCCCCACTCGCCGGAGCCGAGCTGCCCGATCTCGACAACGGACCGCACTTCTTCTACGGCCTGCAGTGGTGGTTCTTCGGTGTGCTCGCGCTGTTCGGCTTCTTCTACCTGGCGTGGGACGAACGTCGCGGGCCCCGAGCGGGGCGCCGCGGAGCCGAGGACGACGATCCCGAAGACGCCGGAGATCAGAGGGCGCGCAGCATGCCGCCGTCGACCGGCAGCATCACGCCCGAGATGAATGACGCGGCCGGCGAGAGCAGGAAGGCTGCCGCACGACCGAACTCCTCGGGTTCGCCGTAGCGTCCCAGCGGGATGCCGGCGATCGCGGCCTGCCTGGCTGCCTCCGCATCACCGGTCGAGGCGTCGAGCTCCGCGACCCGCTCGGTGCCGACCCTGCCGGGCAGCAGCCCGTTGACGCGTACCCCGGCCGGGCCGAGCTCATCGGCCAGCGTCTTGGCGACCATGGCGAGGCCGGGGCGCAGCCCGTTGGAGACCGACAGGTTGGGGATCGGCGCGCGCACGCTGCTCGAGAGGACGAAGGCCAGTGAGCCGCCGTGCGGCAGCACCTGACCGACTTCCCGGGCGATCCTGACCGCGCCGAGGAACACCGACTCGAAGGCCGAGGTCCACTGCTCGTCGGTGACGCTGGTGACGGGTCCCGTCGGCGGACCGCCCACCGAGATCAGGGCCCCGTCGATGCGCCCCCAGGTGTCACGGGCTGCCTGAAGCAACCGGCCGGGAGTCTCTGGATCCGCGTTGTCGGCGACCACGCTCAACGCCCGGTCGCCGAGCTCGGCGACGGCCGCGGTCAGGTCCTCCTCGGATCGGCCGGACAGCACCACCCGGGCGCCCTCGGCGACCAGGCAGTCGACCGTCGCCCGTCCCAGACCCCGGGCACCCCCGGTGACGATGAAGACGCGTTCGGAGAGCTCGAGATCCATCTCACGATCCTAGAACAGCCGGCGCGCCTTCCTCCAGGAACTGGGTCCGGTACAGATCGGAGTAGAGGCCACCTTCGGCCAGCAGCTCGGCGTGGGTTCCGGACTGGACGATGCGGCCGTTCTCCAGCACCAGGATCCGGTCGGCGTTGCGCACCGTGGAGAGTCGGTGGGCGATGACCAGCGACGTCCGCTCGGCGAGCGCCGCGTCGAGCGCCCGCTGGACGGCCGCCTCGGACTCGCTGTCCAGGTGTGCGGTCGCCTCGTCCAGCACCACGATCGACGGCGCCTTGAGCAGCAACCGGGCGATGGCGAGTCGCTGCCGCTCGCCTCCGGAGAGCCGGTAGCCGCGGTCTCCCACGACGGTCTCGAGACCGTCCGGCAGCGACCTGATCAGGTCGGCGATCTGGGCGGCCTCCAGCGCCTCCCACACCTGGTCCTCGGTGGCGTCGGGCCGGGCGTAGCGCAGGTTGGCGGAGATCGTGTCGTGGAACATGTGAGCGTCCTGGGTGACGTAGCCGACCGTGTCCTCGAGCGACTGGAGCGTCACCCCGCGCACGTCGTGGCCCCCCACGCTGACCGTGCCGCTGCTGGCGTCGTACAGGCGGGCGACGAGGTGGGTGACGGTCGTCTTGCCGGCGCCGGAGGGGCCGACCAGGGCGATCATCTGCCCCGGCTCGGCGTCGAAGCTGATGTCGTGGAGGACCTGGCCGCTGTCGCGCGACTCCGCCCGGGCCACCGTCTCGAGCGAAGCGAGTGAGATCTGGTCGGCGCGCGGGTAGGTGAAATCGACGTGGTCGAAGGACAGGGAGGCGGCGCTGCTCGGAAGCGGAGCAGCGTCGGGCGCCTCCTCGATCATCGACGGCAGGTCGAGCACCTCGAAGACGCGCTCGAAGCTGACCAGCGCCGTCATCACGTCGATCCGGACGTTGGACAGGGCCTGCAACGGGCCGAGCAGCCGGATCAGGAGCGCACCCAGGGCGAACAGGGTGCCCACGGTGAGCGCGCCGTCGACCGCGAGGTGGCCGCCGACGCCGTAGACCAGCGCGAGCGCCAGGGCCGGGATCGTCAGCACGGCAGCCATGAAGATCCGCGTGAGCAGCGCGATCCGGACGCCGAGGTCACGGACCCGACCGGCCTTGTCGGCGAACAACCCGTCCTCGGTCGCGCGGTGGCCGAAGAGCTTCAGCAGCATCGCGCCACCGACGTTGAAGCGCTCGGTCATCGCGTTGCCCATGTCGGCGTTGCCATCCATCTGCTCGCGGGTGAGGGCGGCGAGCCGGCCGCTCACCCAGCGCGAGGTCAGCAGCAGGAGGGGGAACAGCAGCAGGCAGAGCAGGGTGACCTGCCAGCTGAGGGCGAGCATGGCGATGCCGACCACCACGACCGAGATCGAGCTGGACACCGTGTTGGAGAGCGTCGAGGTGAAGGCCCGCTGCGCCCCGATCACGTCGTTGTTGAGTCGCGATACGAGGGCGCCGGTCTGCGTGCGGGTGAAGAAGGCCAACGACTGCCGCTGCACATGGCCGAACACGCGGGTCCGGAGGTCGAAGATCAGGCCTTCTCCGATGATCGACGAGAACCAGCCGCCGATGACCGTCAGCACCGCGCCGACGAGGGCGGCAGCCACCATCAGCAGGGCGAGCACCGTGACCAGGCCGCTGTCACCGCCCCGGATCCCGTCGTCGACGATCCGCTGGATCAGCAGCGGGTTCACCACGACCAGCATCGAGTCGAGCACGGTGGCGACCAGGAAGAACCCGATCGGCTTCTTGTGGGGCGCGGCGAAGCCGAGGACCCGGCGTACGGTGCCCTTCTCGATCCGCGCCTTGCCCGCCTCGCGGTCGGTCCGCATGTGGCGCCAGGCCGGGCCCATTCCCATCGACAGCGACATGCGCGTCTCCCTCTTCCCGGGTCAGTTCATCAGCCGGGCGATCTCCCGGAACCGGCGGACCTGCGCCTCGCGCTCGAACCGCCGCTGCTCGTCCAGGCTGCGCCCGCCGGCGGCGAGCAACAGCTCCTTGATCTCGGTCACCGCGCCGGCCATCGGCGCAGTGAGGGCCCCGGCGAGGTCGGCGACAGCTGCGTCGAGCTGGTCGGTCGGGACCGCCAGCGCAGCGAGTCCGATCGCGACCGCCTCGGCCGCACCGACCATCCGGGCGGTGACGCAGATCTCCAGGGCTCTGGCATAGCCAACGCTCGCGACGAGCGGCTTTGTTCCCGTCAGGTCCGGCACCAGCCCGAGGGCGGACTCCTTCATGGAGAACTGCGCGTCCTCGGTCACCACCCGCAGGTCGCAGGACAGGGCGAGCTGGAAGCCGGCGCCCACCGCGTGGCCCTGCACGGCCGCGATGGAGACGAACCGTGGGTCGCGGAGGAACGTGAACCCCCGCTGGTAGGCGTCGATGGTCTCCGCCATCTCCCCGTCGCTCATGGCCAGCAGCCCGGCCACGGTCTCCTGGCCGTCGCCTCCGCCCGGCGTGAGCATCGCCCGGTCGAGGCCGGCCGAGAACGACTGGCCCTCCCCACGTACCACCACCACGCGTACGTCGTCGCCGATCGCCTCGCCGATCGACGCCAGACCCCGCCACATCGTGGGGGTCTGGGCGTTGCGGACCTCGGGCCGGTCGAGCGTGATCGTGGCGAGCGCTCCGGTCACGTCGTAGCGCAGGCCGGCGTCGGAGAGCTCGTCAGGGGTCATGCGCGGAAGTCTAGGGAGCGGCTCTCGGCCAACGTCGGTCGAGCCTGTCGACACCTCTCAGGCCAGCGAGACCAGGTCCGCGTAGTCCTCGGTCCAGAGGTCCTCGTCGCCGTCCGGAAGCAGCAGCACCCGGTCCGGCTCGAGCGCGCGCACCGCGCCCTCGTCGTGGGTGACGAGGATGATCGCGCCCTTGTAGGTGCGGATCGCTGCAAGCACCTCCTCCCGCGAGGCGGGATCGAGGTTGTTGGTGGGCTCGTCGAGCAGGAGCACGTTCGCGCTGGAGACGACCAGGCTGGCCAGGGCCAGGCGGGTCTTCTCCCCTCCGGACAGGACGGAGGCCGGCTTGTGGGCGTCATCCCCGGAGAACAGGAAGGACCCGAGCACGCTGCGGGTCTCGCTGTCGGTGAGCTGAGGGGCCGCGCTCTGCATGTTCTCCAGCACCGTCCGGCTGGTGTCGAGCGTCTCGTGCTCCTGCGCGTAGTAGCCGAGCTTGAGGCCGTGGCCGGGTACGACCTTGCCGGTGTCCGGCTGGTCGACCCCAGCCAGGATCCGCAGCATGGTCGTCTTCCCGGCGCCGTTGAAGCCGAGGATCACCACGCGGCTGCCCTTGTCGATGGCCAGGTCGACGTCGGTGAAGACCTCCAGTGACCCGTAGGACTTGGAGAGCTCGGATGCGGTGATGGGCGTCTTGCCGCACGGCGCGGGTGCGGGGAACTTGATCCGGGCGACCTTGTCGGACTGCCGCTCGCTCTCGAGGCCGGACATCATCTTCTCGGCCCGCTTGAGCATCGACTGGGCCGCCGACGCCTTGCTCGCCTTGGCCCGCATCCGGTTGGCCTGGTCGGTGAGCGTCTTGGCCTTGGTCTCGGCATTCATCCGCTCGCGCTTGCGGCGGCGCTCGTCGGTCTCACGCTGGCCGAGGTAGGCCTTCCAGCCCATGTTGTACACATCGATCTCGGCCCGGTTGGCGTCCAGGTGGAGCACCTTGTTGACCGTGGTCTCGAGCAGCTCGTTGTCGTGACTGATCACGACCAGCCCGCCCCGGTGGCTCTTCAGGAACTCGCGCAGCCACACGATCGAGTCGGCGTCGAGGTGGTTGGTCGGCTCGTCGAGCAGCAGGGTGTCGGCCCCGGAGAACAGGATCCGCGCCAGCTCGACGCGCCGGCGTTGGCCGCCGGAGAGGGTGCGCAGGGGTTGCGCCAGCAGCCGGTCCTCGATGCCGAGGCTGTCGGCGATCTGGGTGGCCTCGGACTCGGCGGCATAGCCACCTCCGGCGTGGAGCTCGGAGTCGGCGCGGGAGTAGCGGCGCATCGCACGGTCGCGGACGTCGCCGTCCTCGCTGCCCATCTCCGCCTCGGCCTCCCGCAGCCGGCGTACGACGTCGTCGAGGCCGCGGGCGGACAGGATCCGGTTGAGGGCGAGCACCTCGGGGTCGCCGGTACGGGGGTCCTGAGGGAGGTAGCCGACCTCGCCGATCCGCTGCACCTCGCCGGAAGCGGGCAGAGCTTCCCCGGCGAGGATGCGGGTGAGAGTCGTCTTGCCGGCGCCGTTGCGGCCGACCAGACCGACCTTGTCTCCGGCCGCGACGCGAAAGCTCACGTCGTCCATCAACAACCGTGCCCCGGCCCGGACCTCGAGGTGCTGGGCGGTGATCATCTTGGTGGATAGCCTAGGCGCGCAGGCGGAGCCGCCCGCAATCGGCGACGACGACGAGGAGCTGCTCGTGCGCTTCAACCCCAAGGCCAGGCTGGACACGAGCCGGGTCCGTGACAGTGGTCGTTCCGGTGGCCGATCCAGTGGCGGCGGCGCGAGCGGTGGGGGGATGCGGATCCCGGTGCCCGGCGGGGCCAAGGCCGGCAGCAGCATCGGCGGCCTCATCGTGCTGCTGCTGTTCTTCGTGCTCACGCAGTGCGTGGGTGGAGGTCAGGGGGGTTTCTCGCTGCCCGACGACAGCCTCGACCTGTCGCGCGTGCAGGGCGCCGACAGCGGTCGCTACGCCAACTGCCAGACCGGCCAGGACGCCAACAACGACGTCGACTGTGCCCGCGTCGCGGTCGAGAACTCCCTCACCGCCTACTGGAGCGAGACGCTGCCGCAACAGTCCGACACCGCGTTCCGTTCCGAGGCGGTGATGCAGACCTTCACCGGCGCAGTGGACACCGGCTGCGGGCAAGCCACCTCGCAGGTGGGGCCCTTCTACTGCCCGCCCGACGAGGGCATCTACCTCGACACCACCTTCTTCGAGGAGGTCCTCCAGCAGCAGCTCAACGGTCCCGCCGGCGACTTCGTCGAGCCCTATGTGCTGGCCCACGAGTACGGCCACCACATCCAGAACCTGCTCGGCACGATGGGGAAGGTGCGGACCCAGCAGGGCCCGGAGAGCGACGCCGTCCGGCTCGAGCTCCAGGCCGACTGCTACGCCGGGATGTGGACCGCCAACGCGACCGGCACCGACGACTCGTCCGGCGAGCCGCTCATCCTGGAGCTCTCCGAAGCCGACATCAACGAGGCAGTCGCCGCCGCGAAGTCGGTCGGCGACGACCGGATCCAGGACCAGACGACCGGCCGGGTGAACCCCCAGGAGTGGACCCACGGCTCGGCCGAGCAGCGTCAGCGGTGGTTCATGGTCGGCTTCACCGAGCACAGCCTCGACGCCTGCGACACCTTCAGCGCGTCGTCCTCGGACGTTCAGTCCCCCAGCTCTGCCACACGCAGCGGTGCGCCACGACCGAACCGCGTACGAAACGGTGCGTCAGCCACCGCCGACCAGCAGGATCAGGCCTCCAGCAGCGACTCGATCAGGGGGTACTGCCGCTGCAGGGCGCGCAGGTGCGGTGCGACGGCGGGGTGCCGGAACTTGTTCGCCAGCGCCCCCTCTCCCCCGGCGACCCGTTCCAGGGCCCACTCAGCACGGTTGAGGGCGGTGTAGACGGCGGTGACGCGGGCCCCGAGCGCGACCTCCTCGGGCTCAGCGAGGCCGGCGTCCAGCCCCATCAAGTAGGCGTCCAGCAGCGGTTCGAACTCCTCGCGTGCGGCGAGCGCGAACTGGCCGAGGTCGCTACCGACGTGGCCCACCCCCAGGGTGGCCCAGTCGATCGCGACCAGCCGGTCGCCGTCGCGACCGTGCAGATTGGCCGGGGTCGCGTCGCCATGTTGAGCGACCTGGGGCAGCGCCGAGACCCGGTCGAGCATCGTCGTACGCCGTTGCCAGAGGTGGTCGGCAACGTCGGCGATCGCGGTGCGGGCCAGCGTCGGCCACCCCCCGCGGTGCTCTACGCGGGCCAGCCGGTCCCGCAGCAGGTCGCGCGCCAGGAACCGGGGGCGGGCGGTGAGGCTGCCGGCGAAGCGACCGAGCGCCATCGCGACGAAGAGCCCGCTGTTGGCGGCGTCCTCCACCCACTCCCGGGTGAGGGTGATGCCGTCGGCGTCCTCCTCGACGGCGGCGGGCACCGCACACAACCCGGCAGTCGCGGACACGATGCCGGTGGACAGCACGTCCGCCTCGCGCCGCCAGTAGGCGACGTGGGTCGGCTCGCTGAACTCGGCGGGGTCGTGGGGCGCCGGCCGAGCCAGCCGCTTGATCACGACCGGCTGGTCGCCCAGGGCGGCGCGCCAGACGCCGACCGTCGACGTCCCGGTGCCGCCCGGCAACGGATACCACCCGGGGTCCGGCTCCCACATGGTGGCGACGCTAGCCGAAGTCACGCCTGAGGAAGGCCAACCAGCCCGTGGCGCTCAGCAGTGCCGCCACCGCGAGCACGCCGACGAAGGCCACCGGGTCGACGTCGGCGACCGGCACCTGCGCGAGGTGCTCGAAGGGGGAACCGGCCCGCAACCACTCGGGGAACCGCAGCACGTCGCCGAAGAACATCACCACCACCGCGAACCCGAGCCCGAGCCAGCCGAAGGTCGCGAGGCGCGGCGCGATGCCGTAGAGCAGCCGGGCGAAGCCTGCCATCACGAGCACGGCGGGGAGCCAGGTGACGGTCTGCCAGGTGAGGCGCCACACCGCGGCGTCGTCGCCGGTGACCAGGGCGTAACCCGCGCCGAACCCGAGCCCGCCGACGCCCAGGACGAGCACGGAGCCGAGCACCGTCACCGCGACCTGGCCGCCCCACCAGGAGGTGCGTGAGGTGCCCGTCGCCAACAGCGGCTCCCCGCGGCCCGACTCCTCCTCGCCGCGCGCCCGCAACGCGGAGGAAACCGCGAAGCCGGACGCCAGGAGCGCCAGGGCCAGCATGGAGACCGCCTGGAAGCCCGCGACGAGATCACTCCCGCCGCCGGCCATCAGCTCTCGCGCCGCTTCGTTGTCACCGATCAGGTCACCGGCACTGTCGCCGATCGATCCGTAGGACAGACCGACAAGGGCCGAACCGGCTCCCCAGCCGAGGATCGAGGGGCGCTGCAACCGCCAGGCGAGCGCCGCCGGGCTGCGGAGCCCGGCTGCGCCGTGCGCCGGGCCGGCGCGGGCCGCGAGGAGCCCACTTCCGTAGTCGCGCCGCTCGAACACGGCGTACGCCGCCGCGACGACCACCACCAGAGCGACGACCAGCAGCAGCGCTGGCCACCACCGCAGCCCGGAGAACGCGTACATCCGCTGGTACCAGCCGATCGGGCTCAGCCAGGAGAGGGCGTCGGCACCGACGTCTCCCACGGCGCGCAGGGCGTACGCCGCCCCGATCACGGCCCCCGTGAGGCCATACATCGACCGGGTGCTCGCGGTGAGCTGCGCTGCGACGAGGGCGACCCCGGCGAAGACCGATCCGCAGAGAGCGACGCCGACGCCCAGCGCGACCGAGTCGGCGACGGCCAGCGGCACCACGACCAGGCTCGCCGCCACCGTCGTACCCACCACCACGTTGGCCAGCAGCGCCACCACCAGGGCCGCGGTCATCGATGCTCGGCGGGACACGGCCGAGGCCCGCAGCAGCTCGTCGCGTCCGCTCTCCTCCTCGGCGCGGGTGTGACGACCGATGAGGAACATGCTCATGAGGCCGGCCAGGATCGCTCCGAAGGCGGTCGCCTGCCAGGTCACCTGGCCCCCCACCGTGTTGAGCGCGCGCGCGGGTCCGGTCATCGCGACGAGGGCGGCGTTGGAGCCCATCGCTGCCGCCGCGCGGTCGAACTCGGCCTGGGTCGCGTAGAGCCCCTTCACGCTGACCGCCTGGCTCCAGTAGGTGAGCGTGATCGCGACGGTCCACCACACCAGCAGCCACCGATCCCGCCGCAGGAACACGCCGATCAGGGTCCGGGTGCCGGTCATCGCGAGGCCGGCTCCTCAGCCGGCTCGATCCGCTCCCCGTAGTGGCGCAGGAACAGCTCCTCCAGGGTGGGCGGTGTGGCGGTGAGCACCGCGGACGCCGGCGTCGGTGCAGCACCCCGATCGCTGCGTCGAGTCGTGCCGTGTCGACCTCGAAACGGACCCGGTCGCCGTCGACGCTGAGGTCGTGCACGTCGGGAGTCGCGCTGCAGCTCCTGCGGCGACGGCGGCCAGCTCGGCCTCGACCGTGTGCGGGTGAGGTGCCGCAGCTCGCGCCAGCGTGCCGGTCTCGACCGTGCGGCCCTTGCGGATGATCGTGACCCGGTCGCAGAGCCGCCTCGACCTCGGACAGGATGTGGCTCGACAGCAGCGACGGTGCGGCCGGCGTTCTTCTCCTCGATCAGGCACTTCCGGAACACTGACCTCCATCAGCGGGTCCAGCCCGGAGGTCGGCTCGTCCAGGATCAGCAGGTCGGCCCGCGACGAGAGCGCGGACACCAGTGCGACCTTCTGCCGGTTGCCCGTGGAGTAGGTGCGGGCCTTCTTGCGCGGATCGAGCTCGAACCGCTCGATCAGCTCGTCGCGCCGCGCGACGTCGATGCCGCCACGCAGGCGCGCCAGGAGATCGATGATCTCCCCACCGGTGAGGTTCGGCCACAGCGTGACGTCACCGGGCACGTAGGCGAGCCGGCGGTGCAGCTCCACCGCGTCGGTCCACGGGTCTCCCCCGAGCAGCCGGATCCGACCCGAGGTCGGCCGGATCAGGCCCAGCAGGATCCGGATGGTGGTCGACTTGCCGGCCCCGTTCGGTCCGAGGAATCCGTGCACCTCGCCCGAACCGACGGAGAGATCCAGGTCGTCCAGCGCCCGGGTCGTACCGAAGGTCTTGGTGAGGCCAGTGATCTCGATCGGATCGGTCACCCGCTCAGCGTACCCAGCGCGTCCCGCTCCGCACCGCGAGCGGCTGGGTTAGCGTGCCGCCGTGAACTCGCCACTGCTGGACACCACCACTCGTACCCTCCGCCGCATCGCCGTCGACAAGCAGCGCATCGGACGGGTGCCGGGGCTCTACGCCACCGTGCAGCGGGCCGGCACCGCCGTGTGGGGTACCGGCATCGGCGCCCGCACCGTCGGCGACGACACCCCGCCCGGCCCCGACGACCAGTTCCTCATTGCGTCCAACACCAAGACGTTCACCGCGGTGATGGTGATGCAGCTGCGCGACGAGGGTCGCCTCGGCCTGGACGACCGCATCGCCGACCACCTCCCGGGGGTCCCCCACCTGCTGACCATCCGGCAGGGACTTGCCCACGTCTCGGGCATGCAGCGGGAGCCGGTCGGTGACGTCTGGGAGTCGCTGGTCCAGCCCGACACCGAGGAGCTGCTCAGCGGTTTCGCCCAGGCCGAGCTGGTCGGCCGGCCCCACGACCGCTGGCACTACTCCAACGTCGTCTACGCCGTGCTCGGCGAGCTCGTGGCGCGGCTCGACGGGCGCTCCTGGGAGGAGTCGCTGCGCAGCCGACTGCTCGATCCGCTCGAGCTGCGGCGTACGTCGGTCGGCTTCGATGAAGGCCCCCGGGTGCAGGGCTACTTCGTGCCGCCCTACGACGACGTGCCGCGGGCGGAGCCGTTCGTGGAGCTGCGGGCGATGGCGCCCTGCGGCGCGTTGGCGAGCACCGCAGCGGACCTGATCCGGTGGTCGGCGTTCGTCGCGGACCCCGACCCCGCCGTGCTCGCGCCAGACACGTTGGAAGAGATGTGCCAGCCGCAGGTGATGCGCGACGTGGAGGGCTGGACCGGCGCGATGGGGCTGGGCTTCTTCCTGGCCCGCTCCGCTGGGGGACGCACCTGGGTCGGCCACACCGGTGGCATGCCCGGCCACGTCACCGGCGTGTTCACTCATCGGGCGAGCGGCACCGGCGCGATCGTGCTGATGGGCTCCAGTTCGTCCCCTGACCCCACCGAGTTCGCCCTCAACCTCGGCGAGCACGTCGTCGAGCACGATCCGGTGGAGGACGACCCCTGGCGCCACGGATCCGACGTACCGGCCGAGCTCGCGCCGCTGCGCGGGATCTGGTTCTCGGAGGGCACGCCGTTCGTCTTCAGCGTGGTGCAAGGGCGGCTCGAGGCCCGACACCCCGACCTGCCGCGTCACCAGCCCTCCTCGGTGTTCGAACCGATCGGCGACGACGTCTTCCGGACCGTCCAGGGCCGCGAGCGAGGCGAACTGCTGCGCGTCACCCGTGGCGACGACGGCACCCCCGTCAAGCTCAACTGGGCCACCTACCTCGTCACCCGCGAACCCCTCGCCTTCGGCGAGCGCTGACCGGGCAGTTGTGTCCCCAGCAGACAGGGTGACCGGGCGATCCGGTTCCGTCTCGGCGTACCGGAATGCCCGGTCAGCGGGTTGCCTGGGTACCGAAGTGCCCGGTCAGCGGGTTGCCTGGGTACCGAAGTGACGGGTCACGCGTTGGTGACGTCGATCCGGATCGCCTGGGCGTCGAGGATCGCCTGGTCGAGCACGACTCGCTTCGGGTCCGGTACGTCGAGCCACGGCTCGACCACGCTCAGACCGCGCAGGCGTACGTCGGCGAGCACCTCCTCGACGGCGGAGCGGTCGCCCCCGGTGACCAACGGCCCCGGGCGCAGGATGCGGGCCGCGTGGTCGGCGGCGGCCTGGTAGGCCATCCGGGCCTGGTTGTCCCGCCGGCGTGCGAACCGCTGCTGGCTCTGCCCGCCCGCCTTGGTCCGGCCCTGGACGTGCCGCTGCCCGATCTTGTGCTCGGCCAGCGCGGTACCCGTGAGTCGCGCGATCGCGAACCCCCCCTTGCGGACCAGCAGCACGCCCCACACCGGCGGTGCCGCAGCCGCCTCCGCGAACCCGGCCACCTCCGGCGGCCCGGCGTACGACGCGCCGAACGGAAGCCGTGCCGCGAACGTCGATCCGTCGGGCGCGTGCCCGGCCAACCCACCCTCGGACGAGAGCGCGACACCGTCGTGTCGTGTCGCGAAGTTGTCGACCCAGCGCGCGAGCCGCGCGGCCGGGACCAGGACGCTGGTCACGGGCCGAGGAAGTCCAGCGGGTCGAACTCGTCGATCGGGATGACCCGGACCCGCGGCAGCGGCTGGGTGAACGCCTTGACGTCGTACTCGAGGTCGATCACCTCGAGCCCCGGCACCTTCCGGAACCCGGAGTTGAAGAACTCGTTGAAGCCGATCAGGCCGACGCGCCGGCTGCCGTCGGAGAGTCGCTCGACCTGGGGCAGGAAGTCCCCGTCGTGGCTGGCGAGGGCGACGTCGGCCTCACGCTCGGCCAACGCGTCGAGGGTTCGCTGGATGGCGATGTCGACGACCTTGCCGTCCCCCTGCAGCGGGATCGGCCGGTAGCCGATGGCGAGGATCGCCTGCACGAACGCGGTCGGGAGCTCGCCCGAGACCGCCAGGAAGAACAGGCCTCGGACCGGGTTGCCCCAGCGCTGCTCGAGGTCCTCGAGCAGCCGGTTCCAGCGCGGACGCTCCTCCGACATCGGCCGGCGCGCCAGGATCGAGCCGCCCAGGGTCGCGTCGATGTTCTCCCCGTCGATGAGGAGGTACGTCGCGCGTGCCGGCTCGTCCATGGGTCGACCCTAGTGGGCTTGGCCGGTTCAGACGGAGTAGAGCACCCGGAGCCGCTGCAGGAGCATTGTCGTCTCCGGTGGATGGTCGCCTCCGGCGACCACGGTCGAGGCAGCGTCTAGGTCGCTCGCGGCCAGCGTGACGATCTCGGTCGTGAGGATGAGCGCGCGGGGCTGGATGCCACTGTCGAGCACGATCCCCATCTCACCGATCTCCGGCGGGGGCTCCTCGTCGCTGAACTCATCGGCCGGCACCGCGAAACCGGTCGTCCTCCCGGACACGATGTCCTCGACGAACGCGTCGGCCTCGGCGTCGTTCTCGCCCCACGACCACGCGGGCGGGCGCACCGACTCGAGCGGGGTCGGCCCGAAGTACGAGGGCATGTTGTTGATCCGCGCCTTGAACACTGCCTGCCGCCAGAACGTCTCCACGTGGAGGTCGATCTCGTCGTCGGTGGGGGTGACGGTCTCGTCGGCGGGGCTCACCCGGCCACCGTACGCGGCCGCCGGTCAGTCGCCCGCAGTGACAGCCACGACGTCACGCACGACGGCGGGAAGGTCCAGCGCGTCCCCGGCGACGCGGCGCTGCCGGTCGGCGGAGGTGCCGTCGGTGAGCAGCGAGCCGACCACGTCGTCGACGAGGGCACCGTCGTCATAGCGTCTCCAGCGGCTCCCGGACGTGGTCGAGCAACGACCCGATCACGTCGGCCGCCGGCGCGGGGCGGCGCGTGAGCGGATGGATCAGGTCACCGCCGAGGCCGGAGCGCCCGGCCCGGAACGTCATCAGCGAGACCGTCATCGGTGACACGTCCGGCGCGGCCACGCCGGCACGCCAGTCGGCGGCCGCCCGTTCGACCAGGGCCCGTCCGAGGACGGCGATCGTGGTGGCGACCTCGACCCGCGGGCACACGTCGGCCACCCGCAGCTCGACCGTCGGGTAGTGCCGCGACAGCCGGACGTCGAAGTAGAGCATGCCCTCGTCGAGCAGACCCCGGACTGGCGATCATCTCCTCGACGAAGGCGCCGATAGGCCGCGGCGGAGCCGAAGGGCCGGGCGACCCGGCGGACGGCCACCGGCGCCACAGCTGCGACCGGAAGCTGGCGTAGCCGGTGTCGACGCCTTGCCAGTACGGCGAGTTCACCGACAGTGCGACGAGCGCCGACAGCCACGGACGGATCCGGTCGATGACCGCCACGCCCTCCTCGTCGGACTCGGTCGAGACGTGGACGTGCATGCCGCAGGCGAGCTGCTCGGCCTGCGTGATGCCGTACTCCGCGGCGATGGCGTGGTAGCGCTCGTCGGGCGTCGTCCGCGGGATGGCAGGGATCGGTGAGGTGGACAGTGCCGCGATCCGGCAGTCGACCTCGCGGGCGTGCGCATCGGCGCGCTCGCGCCAGCGGCGCAGCTCGACGAGCAGCTCGTCGGTGTCGGTGCAGGGACGGGTTCCGGTCTCGAGCTGCTGCTGCATGAGCTCGCCCTCGACACCGCCCTCGGTGCCACCCTCCGAGGTCTCGCTTCGCAGGGCGGCGGCGGCCACTGAGCGGGGTTCACCGGTGGCGGGGTCGACGAGGAGCAGCTCCTCCTCGACCCCCATCGACCGGGCGCCGATGGTGCTCAGACGTTGAAGCCGAGCGCGCGGAGCTGCTCGCGGCCGTCGGGGGTGATCTTGTCGGGCCCCCACGGCGGCATCCAGACCCAGTTGACGAGGACGTCGCCGACCAGGCCCTCGAGGGCCGAGTTGGTCTGGTCCTGGATGACGTCGGTGAGCGGGCAGGCCGCCGAGGTGAGCGTCATGTCGAGGACGCAGTTGGAGTCGTCGTCGAGGTGGACGTCGTACACCAGGCCCAGGTCGACGACGTTGATCCCGAGCTCGGGGTCCACGACGTCCTTCATCGCCTCGAAGACGTCGTCCTTGGTCACGGTGGCCGTGCCACCGCCTGCGGCGGGAGCCGCCTCGGGGACCTCGGGCAGGTCGCCGTGATCGACGTGGTGGCTGGGGTTCGTGGTCATGACTTCTCCTCCAGAGCTTGGGTGGTTGCGTCCTTCCAGGCCATCCACGGCAGCAAGGCGCATTTCACACGGGCGGGAAACTTGGCGACACCGGCAAACGCGATGCCGTCCTCGAGCACGTCCTCGTCGGGCTCCACGGTCCCCTTGCCCTGCATCAGGGTGAGGAACGTGTGCTGGACGGCCATCGCCTCGTCGACCGGTTTGCCGATGACGAGGTCGGTCATCACCGAGGTGGCGGCCTGCGAGATCGAGCAACCGACCGCGTCGTACGAGACGTCGCTGACGACTCCCTCGGTCACGTGGACCCGCAACGTGAGCTCGTCGCCGCAGGTCGGGTTGACGTGGTGGACCTCAGCCTCGAAGGGCTCGCGCAGTCCCTGGTGGTGGGGGTGCTTGTAGTGGTCCAGGATGATCTCCTGGTAGAGGGCGTCGAGGTCAGCAGACATCAGGGTCACCCCACCTTGAAGTAGTCGCGGGTGTAGTTCAGGCCCTCCACCAGGGCGTCGATCTCGCTCGGCGCCGTGTAGAGGTACGACGACATCCGGGTCGAGCTCTGCACACCGAAGCGGGCGTGGGCCGGACGCGCGCAGTGGTGGCCGGCACGCACCGCGATGCCACGGGTGTCCAGCACCGTGGAGACGTCGTGCGGGTGGAGGCCGTCGATCTCGAAGCTGATCGCACCGCCTCGCGAGGCGGCGTCGAGCGGACCGAGGACGGTCAGCCCGGGCACGCTCTGCAGACCCTCCAGCGCGTACGCCGTGATCGCCTGCTCATGCGCGTGGATCCGCTCCATCCCGATGTGGCCGAGGTACTCCAGGGCGGCGCCCAGCCCCACTGCCTCGACGATCGGCGGGGTGCCGGCCTCGAACTTGTGCGGGATCCCGGCGAAGGTCGAGCGCTCCATGGTGACGGTCTCGATCATCTCGCCGCCGCCGAGGAACGGCGGCAGTGCCTCGAGCACCTCGCGCCGACCCCACAGCACGCCGATCCCGGTCGGGCCGACGCACTTGTGGCCGGTGAACACCACCAGGTCGGCACCGCTCGCCACGACGTCGACCGGGAGTTGCGGCACGGCCTGGGAGGCATCGAGCACCACGATCGCGCCGACCTCGTGCGCGCGACGCGCGATCTCGACGACGGGGTTGATCGTGCCCAGCATGTTCGACACCCACGTCAGCGAGACCACCTTGGTGCGTTCGGTGATCAGGTCGTCGATGTTCGACAGGTCGAGCCGGCCGTCGTCGGTCAACCCGAACCAGCGCAGCGTGGCGCCGGTCCGCTCCGCGAGGAACTGCCACGGCACGATGTTGGAGTGGTGCTCCATCTCGGTGATGAGGATCTCGTCGCCCTCGCCGACCCGGTGGGGCCCGGCCCACGCGAGGGTGTTCGCCACCAGGTTGAGCGCCTCAGAGGCGTTCTTGGTGAAGATGACCTCCTCACGCGACGGCGCGTTCAGGAACCCGGCGATCGTGTCGCGGGCCCCCTCGAACGACTCGGTGGCCTCCGCGCCGAGCTGGTGCATCGCCCGGGCGACGTTGGCGTTGTGACGCTCGAGGTGGTCGACCATCGTGTCGATCACCACCTGCGGCTTCTGCGAGGTGTTCGCGCTGTCGAGGTAGACCAGCGGCTGCCCGCTCGCGAGCGTGCGCGAGAGGATCGGGAAGTCCTTGCGCAGGACCTCCAGATCGGGGAGCAGACCGGGCAACGTCATCAGACAGCCGCCGCCTTGACGTACTTGTCGTAGCCCTCGGCCTCCAGGGTGTCGGCCAGCTCGGGCCCACCCTGGTCGGCGATCCGGCCGGCGACGAACACGTGGACGTGGTCGGGCTTGATGTAGCGCAGGATCCGCGTGTAGTGCGTGATGAGGAGCACGGCCTTGTCGTCGTCCTCGGCGAACCGGTTGACGCCGTCGGCGACGACCTTCAGGGCGTCGATGTCGAGGCCGGAGTCGGTCTCGTCGAGAACCGCGACCTTGGGGTCGAGCAGCTCGAGCTGGGCGATCTCGTGGCGCTTCTTCTCGCCACCCGAGAAGCCCTCGTTGACGTTGCGCGTCGAGAACGACGAGTCGAGGTCCAGGTTCTGGAGGACGGCGTTGACGTCCTTCACCCAGGTGCGGAGCTTGGGGGCCTCCCCGTCCAGCGCGGTCTTGGCGGTGCGCAGGAAGTTGGACACCGACACACCGGGAACCTCGACGGGGTACTGCATCGCGAGGAACAGACCGGCGCGGGCACGCTCGTCGACGGACATCGCGAGGACGTCCTCACCGTCGAGGGTCACCGAGCCCGACGTGATGTCGTACTTGGGGTGGCCGGCGATCGAGTAGGCCAGCGTGGACTTGCCGGACCCGTTGGGGCCCATGATGGCGTGGACCTCGCCGGCCTTGATGGTCAGCGTGACCCCCTTGAGGATCGCCTTGGGGCCGTCCTCGGTGGCGACGCTGACGTGCAGGTCCTTGATCTCAAGTGTGCTCATTGCGGGGTCACTCCGTTCAGGGTGGACTGGGTGTCGACGTACACGCTCGGCCCCTCAGGGGCGTCACGGACCTCGACGGGGAAGGTGGCAATGGGTTCAGTGGCCGGGAGGCCGGTGGGCTTGCCGGTGCGGAGGTCGAAGCGCGAGCCGTGCAGCCAGCACTCGACCGTGCAGTCCTCGACCTCGCCCTCGGAGAGGGCGACGGCGGCGTGGCTGCAGAGGTTCTCGACCGCGAAGACCTCATCGCCGTGACGGGCGATCGCCACGTCATGACGGCCGAGGGTGACTCCGAGTGCCTCGTCCTCGGCGACGTCGGTCAGCGCGCAGGCGCGTTCGAAGGTCATCAGAAGGCCTTTCCGATCACGTTCTTGGCCAGCTCGGCCTCGACCGTGGCGAACAGCTTCTCCTCGATCGCCGGAACGCCGATCTTGCGGATCAGGTCGTTGAAGAAGCCGTGCACGACGAGCCGTCGTGCCTCGTGCTCGTCGATGCCGCGCGAGCGCAGGTAGAAGAGCTGCTCGTCATCGAAGCGGCCGGTGGCCGAAGCGTGGCCGGCACCCTCGATGTCGCCGGTCTCGATCTCGAGGTTGGGGATCGAGTCGGCCTGGCAGCCGTCGGTGAGGACCAGGTTCCGGTTCTCCTCGAAGGTGTCGATCCCCTCGGCGACCTTGCGGATCAGCACGTTGCCGACCCACACCGTGTGGGCGCCCTCGCCCTGCAGTGCGCCCTTGTAGCTGACGCGGCTGCGAGTGTGGGGCGCGGTGTGGTCGGCGAAGAGCCGGTGCTCGATGTGCTGGCCGCGGCCGAGACCGCTCGCGCCGTCGTTGCCGCCGTCGGCGAAGTAGAGGCCGAGCAGCTCGGCCGAGCCGCCGGGGCCGGCGTACTCCACGTTGGCGTGCATCCGGACCACGTCACCGCCGAAGGACAGCGCGGCGTGCTTGACGGTGGCGTCGCGACCCACGCGGATCGCGTCGCGGCCGAGGTGGACCGCGTCGTCGTCCCAGTCCTGGATCGTGACCATGGTCAGCTCGGCGCCGTCACCGACCACCACCGAGGTGGAGGCCGAGTAGCGGGCGCTGCCGGTGTGGGTGATCACGAGCGTGGCCCGGGCGTGGTTGCCCACCCTGACCAGCACCTCGCTCCACACCAGGGCGTCGGCGTCCTCGCCGTGCAGGGTGATCAGGATCGGCTCGTCAGAGGCGAACTCCGCCGGGATGTCGATGACCCGGCAGCCGCCGGAGCGGGCGACCGCGAGCGCAGCCGGCCGCTCGTTGGGCGCCAGCCCACCGAGGTCGCGCGCCTCGGCGCTGGTGACCACGGGCGTGGTGACGCCCGCGGGCAGGCTGGTCTCCCAGGTCAGGCTGGCGTCGGACTCCTCGCCGTCGAGGATGCCGCGCAGCCGCTTGAGCGGCGTGAAGCGCCAGGTCTCCTCACGACCGGTCGGCACCGGGTGGTCGGCCAGGTCGTACGACGCGGGCGGGTTGAGGTGGCTCTCGACGCGCTCGATCTCGAGCGCGTCAGCCATCGTTTCGGTGACAGTCAAAGTGGTTGCTTTCTACGTTGAAGGTAAACCCGGCACCCATCCCAGCCGTGCGACGACGAGCCGCTAGGCGAGGAGGAGGGGGCGCGGGGCTGAGAGCGCCAGAGGCGTTCTCAGCCCACAGCGCCCTCCATTTGGAGCTCGATGAGGCGGTTGAGCTCGAGCGCGTACTCCATCGGGAGCTCCTTCGCGATCGGCTCGATGAAGCCGCGGACGATCATCGCCATCGCCTCGTCCTGCTCCATGCCGCGCGACATCAGGTAGAAGAGCTGGTCCTCGGAGACCTTCGAGACATTGGCCTCGTGGCCCATGGACACGTCATCTTCACGGATGTCGACGTAGGGGTAGGTGTCGGAGCGACTGATCTGGTCGACCAGCAGCGCGTCGCAGAGCACGTTCGACTTGGAGCCGTGAGCGCCCTCGTTGATCTGGACCAGGCCGCGGTAGGACGTACGGCCTCCGCCTCGTGCCACCGACTTGCTCAGGACCGAGCTCGAGGTGTGGGGCGCGGCGTGGACCATCTTGGCGCCGGCGTCCTGGTGCTGGCCCGCGCCGGCGAAAGCGATCGACAGCGTCTCGCCCTTGGCGTGCTCGCCCATCAGGTAGATGGCGGGGTACTTCATCGTCACCTTGGAGCCGATGTTGCCGTCGACCCACTCCATCGTGGCGCCGGCCTCGCAGGTGGCCCGCTTGGTGACGAGGTTGTAGACGTTGTTCGACCAGTTCTGGATGGTCGTGTAGCGACAGCGGCCGCCCTTCTTGACGATGATCTCGACCACCGCGGAGTGCAGCGAGTCCGAGGAGTAGATCGGGGCGGTGCAGCCCTCGACGTAGTGCACGTAGGCGCCCTCGTCGACGATGATCAGCGTCCGCTCGAACTGGCCCATGTTCTCGGTGTTGATCCGGAAGTAGGCCTGCAGCGGGATGTCGACGTGGACACCCGGCGGCACGTAGATGAACGAGCCGCCCGACCACACCGAGGTGTTGAGCGCGGCGAACTTGTTGTCGCCGACCGGGATCACGGTGCCGAAGTACTCCTGGAACATCTCCGGCTGCTCACGCAGAGCGGTGTCGGTGTCGAGGAAGAGGACACCCTGCTCCTCGAGGTCCTCGCGGATCGAGTGGTAGACCACCTCGGACTCGTACTGGGCGGCGACGCCGGACACCAGGCGCTGCTTCTCCGCCTCGGGGATGCCGAGCTTGTCGTAGGTGTTCTTGATGTCCTCGGGGAGGTCCTCCCACGACTGCGCCTGCTTCTCGCTCGAGCGCACGAAGTACTTGATGTTGTCGAAGTCGATCGTCGACAGGTCCGAGCCCCACGTCGGCATCGGCTTGCGGTGGAAGAGCTTGAGGCCCTTCAGGCGCAGGTCGAGCATCCACTGCGGCTCGTCCTTCTTCGCGGAGATGTCGCGGACGACGTCCTCGTTGAGTCCACGGGTCGCAGTGGCGCCGGCCGCGTCGCTGTCGGACCAGCCGAACTCGTAGCGGCCGATCCCCTGGAGTCCCGGGTTGAGCTCTTCGATGGAGGTCATGCCTTCTCACTTCCCTGGTCGGGTGTCTGATCTGTTCGTGCCTGGGGTGATGCACCGGCGATGCCGGCTGGAATGCAGGTGGTGCAGACGCCGTCGCCGTGGGCGATCGTCGCCAGCCGCTGCACGTGAGTGCCGAGGATCTGGGCGATCGCCTCGGTCTCGGCCTCACACAACTGCGGAAACTCATGGGCCACGTGGGACACCGGGCAGTGCTGTTGGCACAGCTGCTCCCCCGCGGCCTGGCCGTTCACCAGCGGCAGCTGGCGGACCCCGGCCGCGTACCCCTCGTCGGTGAAGACGCGAGCCAGTGCCTCGGCGGGGGTGAGGTCGGGATGGTCGGCGACGATCCGTTCGTAGTCACGTTCGATGAACGCCACGCGGCGCCGCGCGAATTCCATCACGGCGTCATCGCCGACGGTCTCGGCCAGGAACCGGAGCGCATCGGCTGCCAGGTCGTCGTACTGCTGGTCGAACGACTCGCGTCCGGCCTCGGTCAGCGCGAACACCTTGGCGGGCCGGCCACGGCCACGGGTGCCGTAGACCTTCTGGTCACGTGCCTCGAGCGTCCCCTCGGCCACGAGGTGGTCGAGGTGACGGCGTACGGCGGCGGCGGTCAGCTTGAGCCGCTCGGCCAGCGCGACCGCCGTGGAGGGGCCTGCGACGAGGATCGAGCGGATGACCCGCTCCCGCGTCGGCTGGTCTTCCACGAATTCCACAACACCAGTGTGCCGTTAATGGTCGACCCGCTTCAAGTAAGGCCCCCCTTACCCACCCACCACTGGGTTGAGTCGCCAGGAAAT
Source organism: uncultured Actinomycetota bacterium (assembly GCA_963806945.1). GTDB lineage: Bacteria > Actinomycetota > Actinomycetes > Propionibacteriales > Nocardioidaceae > Nocardioides. Next base: position 113,390 of record CAWDZH010000006.1, on the reverse strand, counting down.
CGGGTCGAGTCGCCACATATTCAGGGCGAGTACTCACGTGAGTGGCGACTCGACCCACATTGGTGGCGACTCGACCAAGATATGTGGCGACTCAACCCGTCGGGTCGTAGGGTGCCGGCATGGCTGGCTCCCTGCTCGGCACTGCCGTACGCCGCGTGGAGGACCCCGATCTGATCACCGGTCGCGGGACCTTCGTCGACAACCTCACCCAGGCGCGCGACGACGTGCTGCACGCGGTGTTCGTCCGGAGTCCGCTCGCACGCGCCGACATCAGTCACCTCGACACGACCGAGGCCGCGGCCGCCGTCGGTGTCGTCGGCGTGTTCACCTCCGCCGACCTCGGCGACCGGCCGGTGCCGATGTTCGCCACGGCGAACGACGCGGTCGACCGCTTCCCCCTCGCCCACGACCGCGTGCAGTACGTCGGAGACCCCGTCGCGCTGGTCGTCGCCGAGACCCTGGCGCAGGCCGTGGACGCCGCCGAGCTCGTCGACGTCGACTACGAGCCCCTGACGCCCGTCGTGGACCCTGAGCGTGCCGCCGAACCGGACGCGCCGCAGCTCTACGACTCACTCCCCCGCAACGTGGCGATCCGCCGCCTCGACGACGACCCCGACAGCGACCCCCTGGCCGACGCCGAGGTCGTGGTCCGCGCCCGGATCGAGAACAACCGACTGGCGACCGCGCCGATCGAGGGCAACGCGATCCTCGCCGACCCGACCGGCGACGACCAGCTCGCGCTGACGGTGTGGCTCTCGACGCAGCACCCCCACCTCGGACAGCAACTCTTTGCGAAGCTCACCGGCCTGCCGAAGCAGCGGATCCGCGTGGTCGCACCTCACGTCGGCGGCGCGTTCGGCGGCAAGGCCGGCATCTCCCCCGACCACGCCGCGGTCGTCCAGGCCGCCCTCGCCCTCGGCCGCCCCGTGGGATGGAGCGAGACCCGCAGCGAGGCGATGCTCTCGATGCACGGCCGCGGTCAGGTGCAGTACGCCGAGCTCGGACTGACCCGCGACGGTCGGATCACCGGGCTGCGCGCCCGCGTGCTCGGCGACTGCGGCGCATACGCCGGCTTCGGCGGCAGCTTCGCCAGCGGCTCGACCCGCACCATGGCGCAAGGCCCCTACGTCATCCCGAAGATCCGATACGACGGCCTGTCCGTGGTCACCAGCACCACCCCGGTCGGTGCGTTCCGAGGCGCCGGACGACCGGAGGCCGCCGCGCTCCTCGAGAGAATCATCGACCTCGCCGCGGACGAGCTCGCGATCGCGCCCGAGGAGATCCGGCGCCGCAACTTCGTCCCGCCCGACGCGTTCCCCTGGCAGACGTTCGCGGGCCGCACCTACGACTCCGGCAACTACGACCTGCCGCTCACCGAGGCGCTCCGGTGGGCCGACGTCGACGGTGCCCGCGCCGAGCAGGCCCGGCGTCGCGACGCGGGTGACCCGTTCCAGCTCGGCATCGGCATTGCGGCGTACGTCGAGATCACCGGGTTCGGCGGCAGCGAGATGGGTCACGTCGAGATCCACGACGACGGGTCGGCCACCGTGCGCTCGGGCACCTCCTCCCACGGGCAGGGCCACGCGACGGCCTTCTCGATGATCGCCGCCGACCGGCTCGGCATCCCGCTGGAGCAGATCCGCTACGAGCAGTCCGACACCGCGATCGTGCCCCGGGGCGGCGGCACCGGTGGCGCCCGGTCGCTGCAGATGGGCGGTCAGGCGGTCGAGCAGGCCGCCACGGAGCTGGTGGAGCGGGCGAAGCGATGGGCAGCGGACCTGCTGGAGGCCGCGACCGACGACGTCGAGCTCGGCGAGGACGGGTTCGCCGTGCGAGGCGTCCCGACCGTGTCCGTCGGCTGGGCAGACCTCGCCCGCCACGCCGCCGAGCTGGGCGAGCCACTGGCGGTCACGACCGACTTCGAGCAGCAGCACTCGACGTTCCCCTTCGGCAGCCACGTCGCGATCGTCGAGGTCGACACCGAGACCGGACTGGTCACCCCGCTCCGACACATCGCGGTCGACGACTGCGGTCGGGTGGTGAACCCACTCCTGGTCGGCGGGCAACAACACGGCGGCGCCGTACAGGGCATCAGCCAGGCGCTGTGGGAGGAGTTCGTCTACGACGCCGAGGGCACCCCGCTGACCTCGACCTTCGCCGACTACCCCATGCCGACGGCGGCCGACACCACAGCGATCGAGGCGCACAGCACCGAGACGCCCACGCCGTACAACAGCCTCGGCGTGAAGGGCATCGGTGAGGCCGCCACCATCGGCGCGACCCCGGCGGTCCAGAACGCGGTGGTCGACGCGCTGTCCCATCTCGGCGTCCGTCACGTCGACATCCCGTGCACCCCGGAGCGCGTGCACGCGGCGATCCGGGCCGCCGCCGCGGGTGACGCCGATCCCTGGCGCGAGCCGCCGGCCGCGTTCGACGACCCGACGCTGGTCGACGAGGCAGCCCCCGACGACGTCGAGGTCTGAGCGCCGTTCCTAGACCGGCGCGGTGCCCGCCGCTGCTCCCGCCGTCGAAGTCGACGGCCTGGTGATGCAGTACGGCGACACGGTGGCCGTGGCCGGGTTGTCGCTGACGGTCGATCGGGGCACGATCACCGCCGTCCTCGGCCCCAACGGGGCCGGCAAGACCACCACTCTCGAGACCTGCGAGGGCTACCGAGCCCCGCAGCAGGGCTCGGTGCGCGTGCTCGGCCTCGACCCCCGCCGACAGCGTCGTGAGCTGCTGCCCCGGATCGGCGTGATGCTCCAGGACGGTGGCGCCTGGTCCGGTGTCCGCGCCCGGGAGATGCTCGACCACATCGCCCGACTGCACGCGCACCCGCTCGACACCGACCTGCTGGCCGACCGACTCGGGCTCGACGACTGCGGAAGTACGCCGTACCGGCGGCTGTCCGGCGGCCAGAAGCAGCGACTCGGGCTGGCGATGGCGCTGGTCGGCCGCCCCGAGCTGGTGTTCGTCGACGAGCCGACCGCCGGAATGGATCCGCAGGGTCGACGGACGACCTGGGCGCTGCTCGAGGAGCTCCGCGCCGACGGCGTGACGGTCGTGCTGACCACGCACTACCTGGAGGAGGCGGAACGGCTCGCCGACCAGGTCCACATCATCGACCGGGGCGCACTCATCGCCAGCGGCTCGCCGCTGGAGCTGACCCGCGGCGGGGAGATCTCCACGATCAGGCTGGTCGTCACCAGGCCGTTCCCGGCGGGAGCGCCCGAGACGCTGCGCGCCCGCCTCGGCGATCGCACCGAGGTCCGCCAGCTCGACGACGTCAGCCTGCTGGTCACCGGTCCGGCCGACTCGACGACGCTGGCCAAGATCTCGGCCTGGTGCGAGGAGTACGACGTCCTCCCGGAGACGTTGTCGCTGGGTCAGCGCACGCTCGAGGACGTCTTCCTCCAGATCACCGGTCGCGAGCTGACCGAATGAGCACCTTCACGCCCCGCCCGGGCGCCGCGCCGCTCCACCGGATGGTGGTGGCCCAGGCAGCCATGGAGTCGCGGCTGATGGTCCGCAACGGGGAGCAGCTGCTGCTGGCCGTGGTGATCCCGGTCCTCGTGCTGGGCTTCGGCGTGCTCGGTCTCGACCGGGTGGGCCTGGACCTCGGCCGCCGCCCGGTGGACGTGCTGACTCCCGGAGTGCTTGCGCTCGCGGTGATGTCGACCGCGTTCACGTCACTGGCCATCGCCACCGGCTTCGAGCGCCGTTACGGCGTCCTCAAGCGGCTCGGCAGCTCGCCCCTCCCCCGCGCCGGCCTGCTGCTCGGCAAGGTGGGAGCACTGCTGCTGGTCGAGGTCGGCCAGCTGGTCGTGATCGGCGGGGTCGGGCTGGCGCTCGGCTGGGACCCGACCACCTCCGGCCTCCTCGCCACCAGCGGCGCACTGCTGCTGACCGGCCTGGCCGGCACCTTCGCGTTCGCCTCGCTCGGTCTCTTCGTGGCGGGCGTGCTGCGCGCGGAGGCGACCCTCGCGGCGGCGAACCTGGTCTACCTCCTGTTGCTCGCGGGCGGCGCCGTCGTGATCCCGGCCTCGTCGTACGGCGGGTACGGCGCGGTCGCCGCGTGGCTGCCCTCGGGGGCACTGGGCGAGTCGATGCGGGCCGTCCTGTCCGAGGGGTCGTTCCCGGGCTGGGCGTTGCTCGTGCTCGTCGCCTGGGGAGCCCTCGGCACGGCCCTCACCGTCCGGACGTTCCAGTGGGAGTGAGCGGCCGCCCCCGGGCGCTCTGGCCGTTGGCGGTCGCCAACCTGGTCGCGAACATCGGCATCGTGGTCACCGGCGGCGCGGTCCGGCTGACCGGTTCCGGTCTGGGCTGCCCCACCTGGCCGCGCTGCACCGACGAGTCGTTCGTGCCCCACGGCGAGCTCGGTGTCCACGGCGTCATCGAGTTCGGCAACCGGATGCTGACCTTCGCGCTCGCCGCCATCGCCATCGCCTGCTGGGTGGCCGCCCTGTCCGCCCTCCGGCGATCCGCCGGCCGGGACCGCCGGCCGTTCTGGCTCTCCACCGTGATCGCGCTCGGGGTCCCCGCCCAGGCCGTGATCGGGGGGATCACCGTGCTGACCGACCTGAACCCCTGGATCGTCTCCTTCCACCTGCTGGTGTCGATGGCGATGATCGGCGTCTGCGTGCTGCTGCTCGACACCCTGCGCGGACCCATCCGCGAGCCGGCCCCCCGGCCCGCTCGGTGGCTCGCGTGGCTCACCTTCGCCGTCGGCTGGTCCGTGCTCTACGTCGGCACCGTCGTCACCGGCTCGGGCCCTCATGCCGGCGATCTCGACTCACCCCGCAACGGGCTGGACCCGCTCCAGATCAGCCAGGTGCACGCCGACCTGGTCTTCCTCTTCGTGGGCCTCACCGTGGGTCTGGTCGTGGCCGCTCCCCGGCTGGCTCGCCGCGCCGCCGTGGGGCTGCTGGCGCTGCAGCTCACGCAGGGCCTGATCGGGTTCGTGCAGTACGCGACCGATCTGCCGATCGTGCTCGTCGGCATCCACCTGCTGGGTGCGGCGCTCATCTCCGCCGCAATGACGTGGGCGCTGCTCGCCACCCGGCCGAGAGCGGCTTTCGGAAACTCGCCGTCAATGTCAAGATCTGCCGGTCCAGTCGATCCTGGGTGACTACCCGACCTCTACGCGCGAAGTCGACGTGGTGGCTGTCCTGCAAGCGGATCCCCTCGCGACACCTCTGGGACCACGGGCCCTCAGCACCTCTCGAAAAGTGCCAGGTAGCGCCAGCAGCGACCTACCGGTCCGCGGCACGAGCGTTCCCCACATGCCGCACCCATTCGCCCCGGGTGATTGGTCGTCCAGTCGCCGGGCTGGTGGTCCTCGGGTCTCACACCCCCGACCAAGTGCGTGATGCCCCGAGCGGCTGGACGACTGTCCGAAGCCGGTGACCCCCAGGCAACGGATCCGGTCGCCGCGAGCCGCAGCCAGGAACGCCAGGGTCAAGGTCGGCTCCCACGTCTCATCAGTCTCGGAGGAGCTGGCTGACCAAGGTGCTGCCCAGCCACGACTCGTAGCGACGGTGGCCCCATCCCCGCTCCACGACGAGCAGCTCATAGACCTCGGGCAGGGTGAGCGCCAGCGTGAGGTCGAGGGCCGAGTCGACCGTGAGATCAGGGCGGAGGCTCGGGGCGAGGGCCTCGATGAGCTTGCGGATCTCGCGCTCGCGTAGGGCCAGGACGTGGCGCAGGGTCTCGGCCATCTGCGGGTCTGACGCCGCTGCTTCCTGGTAGATCGCCACGACGTCGGAGCCGACCTGCATCTGGCGCCGGTTGAGCTCGGCGAGCAAGAGCAACTGCCCAGCCGGGTCTGGCTCCTGGAGATAGGCGGCGGCGCGTGAGGTCGTTTCGGCCTCGATCATCCAGAGCTCCGTGACCTTCTCGAGGATCTTCGCCTTCGTCCCGAAGGCCGAGTAGATCGTCTGCACCGGAATGTCTGCCTCGGCGGCGATGGTGCTGATGGTGGTGGCGACGTACCCGCGCTCCGCGAACAGCGCGCGGGCGATGCGTGCCACCTCCCGCTTGGTGGCCTCGGCCTGCCGTTGACGGTGTCCAACTGATCTCTCGGCAACCACCCAAAAAGAGTAGCACTATGTTTGTCATAGTAGTACTATGATGAAACCAACGAACACGAGGAGGCCCCCATGGACGAGCCGGTGGTGTACTTCAAGCCGGGATGCCCGTTCGGTATCCGGCTGAGGACCGCCTTGACCCTGCACCGCGTGCCCCATCGCTCCGTGCGGTTCCGCGACGACGAGGAGGGCGCGGCCCGGGTCCGGGACGTCAACGACGGCGACGAGATCTCACCAACGGTCGAGATCGCCGGCCAGTGGTTCACCAACCCCGGCTGGCGGGAGGTCCGGGACGAGACATCCACCGGGCGCCGGACTGGGTCGAGCAGGCCGGGTGCGCGATGACCGGGTCGGCCCTGGCATCGGTGGGGTACGTCGCGGTCGCCCTGACCCGGCGATCGGTCGTCGCCGTCGCCACCACCACCGCGTTGCTGCTCGCTGGCTGCTCGACGGCACCGGCTGATCGCGCGGGCACCACCGCAACCGCAGAGTCGCCGGCTGACGAAGCGGGCACAGCAGCAACCGTGGAGTCGCCGACCGCCCCCGCGCTGGAAGGCGTCTGGCGGACCGGGCCCATATCACTCAAGAAGACGGAGGCGACGGTGCGTCAATACGGACTCGGCCGGTGGGTCGAGGAGTACCACGCGAACTCCCCCTTCCGACGTGACACGGTGTTGACCCTCACCATTGAGAACGGCGCCTGGGATCTCTATGGCGCATCCGAGGGCGGGCAACCGAAACCCATCGACTACGACGCGGAGTACGAGATCGACGGAGACACCGTCGTCTTCCACCACAGCAACGGCTCCAACACCTACCAGTGGTCGATCGTCGACAACGATTTGAGTCTCGAGTTCGTACGGTCGACGCTGCCTGGCTACCGAGGCATCCCGGACGAGGTGTTCCAACGCGCGTTGTACATGACCGAGGTGTTCACGAGGCAGGGTGTCTGACCACCAGGCGACCTGAAGATCGATCGTCTCCGGGTCGGCCCGACGGCGGTGACGCCGTACGCCCGGCCGGTCGGCGGAGTCGGACCTGCCCCGTCATGCTGGACGACCAGCGGCACCCGGACCCCGGCGTCGCCCGAGCCTCTCTGCCAGGAGTCACACATGACGACCACGCCCCGCAGCTTCTCCCACATCGGACTGTCCGTTCCCGATCTCGAGCGAGCCGTCGAGTTCTACACGGAGGTGCTAGGCCTGTACATGATCATGGAGCCCACCGAGGTGGTGGAGGACGACAGCCCGATCGGCGTCATGTGCACCGACGTCTTCGGCGCCGGCTGGGGCAGTCTCCGGATCGCCCACTTCGCCACGGCCGACCGGGTGGGCATCGAGATCTTCGAGTTCCCCGGCAACTACGCACCCGAGAGCAATCTCGAGCACAAGCGCCACGGTACGTTCCACTTCTGCGTCCAGGACCCCGACGTCGAGGGCCTGGTTGAGAAGATCGTCGCCGCCGGTGGGAAGCAGCGCATGCCCGTGCGCGAGTACTACCCCGGCGAGAAGCCGTACCGCATGTGCTACGTCGAGGACCCCTTCGGCATCGTCTTCGAGGTCTACAGCCACAGCTACGAGCTCACGTACTCCGCGGGCGCCTACAGCTGACCCCGCCGGCTCGACCAACCGGGCACCTGGTCACCTGGTCACCTGATGATCAGGCAGCGCCGTGCGCAGTCACCAGGCTCCTCCGGTCTCACACCCCCCCCGACCACCGCCCCAGGCAAGGTGCACGCACCTTCGGTGAGAAGAGAACGGGTGACAGCGGCCTGACCCGGACCCCCGTGGCCGGGGCAGGGCCGCTGTCACCGGGATAGACGCGCCGGCGAGCACTTTGGTTGCGCCGAATCCGAAATTTCTTCTGAGGACCGGTCCGGCGGTGGATCCTGCACCGTCTGAGTGGACCATTCGGTGCCCCATCCACCGCAGGACGGTCGAGCTCCCGGGGGCGGTGAGTCCTGCACCGAACGGTGCGGCGCGACGGTGCACCACCCACCGCTGGCCCGTGCGTCAGGCGTCAGCGGGTCAACAGCGGGTCGAGCGCCACGAAGACGAACAGCAACGAGAGGTAGAGGTTGCTGGAGTGGAAGAGGCGCATCGGCTGGATCACCGCGAGGTCCTCGGTGCCGCGGGTGCGGGCCCACATCCGGTGCGCCTCGACCAGGAAGCCGGCCCCCAGGATCGCGGCCGCCGCCGGATACAGCCAGCCGGTCCCGGCCACCGGCCACAGCGCCAGCGAGGTGGCGACCATCACGTAGCTGTAGATCACGATCTGACGGCCCACCGCCTCGGCCCGGGCCACCACCGGCAGCATCGGGACGTCGACGTTCGCGTAGTCCTCGCGGTAGCGCAGCGCCAGCGCCCAGGTGTGGGGCGGCGTCCAGAAGAAGACGACCAGGAACAGCACCACCGGCGGCCACGCCAGCTCGCCGGTGACCGCGGTCCAGCCGATCAGGGCGGGGAAGCAGCCCGCGAGGCCGCCCCAGACGATGTTCTGCGTCGTGCGCCGCTTGAGCAGCATCGTGTAGACGATCAGGTAGAACGCCTCGGCGGTCAGCGCAAGCCCGGCGGAGAGCCAGTTGACCCAGGTCGCGAGAACCACGGTCGCGAGCACCCCGAGCACGACCCCGAACACCGTCGCAGCGGCCGGGGAGACGATGTGGCGCGGCAGCGCCCGGCGACGGGTGCGACGCATCTGCTCGTCGATGTCCCGGTCGTAGACACAGTTCAGGGTCGACGCCGACCCGGACGAGAGGGTGCCGCCGACGACGGTGGCCACGACCAGCCCCAGCTCCGGGACTCCCCCGGCGGCGAAGAACATCACCGGCACCGTGGTCAGCAACAACAGCTCGATGACCCGCGGCTTGGTCAGCCCGACGTACGCCGAAACCACGTCCTTGAGGGTCGCCGGCGCCGACTGCGGCTGGTGGATCGCCGCGGTCTGACGACCGACGTAAGTCACAGGTGATCCTCGGGGACGGGGGCGCTGGTGCGGCTCGCAGTCTATCTCCCCGGATGGGTAGGCTCGCAGCCGAGGCGTACCCGTGCCGACCCCACCCGACCCAGTACGGAGAGGACCCCTGTGAGCACACTCGACTGGACCGATCTCGACGCGAAAGCCGTCGACACGGTACGAGTCCTGGCGATGGACGCAGTTCAGAAGGTGGGCAATGGCCACCCGGGAACCGCGATGAGCCTGGCCCCGGCGGCCTACCTGCTGTTCCAGAAGGTGATGCGCCACAACCCGGCCGATCCGCACTGGCCGGGTCGCGACCGGTTCGTCCTCTCCTGCGGGCACTCCAGCCTGACGCTCTACATCCAGCTCTACCTCGGCGGCTGGGGGCTCGAGCTCGAGGACCTGCAGGCCTTGCGAACGTGGGGCAGCAAGACCCCGGGCCACCCTGAGTACGGCCACACTGCCGGCGTCGAGACCACGACCGGTCCCCTCGGGCAGGGCATCGGCAACGCGGTGGGCATGGCGATGGCCGCCCGCCGCGAGCACGGCTTGCTGGATCCCAACGCCGCCCCCGGCGAATCGGTCTTCGATCATCAGGTCTACTGCCTGGCCAGCGACGGCGACATCCAGGAGGGCGTCTCCTCGGAGGCCTCCTCGATCGCCGGCACCCAGCAGCTCGGCAACCTCACCCTCATCTACGACGAGAACAAGATCTCGATCGAGGACGACACCGACATCGCACTGTCCGAGGACGTGCCGAAGCGGTACGAGGCCTACGGCTGGCACGTGCAGGTCGTCGACTGGACCAACGGTGGCGAACGGTACGAGGAGGATGTCCCCGCCCTGCACCGTGCTCTCGAGAAGGCGGCACAGGTGACCGACCAGCCGAGCCTGATCGTGCTGCGCACGATCATCGCCTGGCCGGCCCCGAACGCCCAGAACACCGGCGAGGCCCACGGCTCGGCCCTCGGCGACGACGAGGTCGCCGCCACGAAGAAGGTGCTCGGCTTCGACCCCGCACGCACCTTCGAGGTCGCCCCGGAGGTGCTCGAGCACACCCGCCGCGCCGTCGAGCGCGGCAAGCAGGCGCAGGCGGAGTGGCAGGAGGGCTACCAGGCCTGGTCCCGCAAGCCGTCCGCCGACACCGCCCTGTTCGAGCGTCTGCAGACCCGCACCCTCCCCGAGGGTTGGGACGCCGACCTGCCGACCTTCCCGGCCGACGACGCCGGTGTCGCCACCCGCAAGGCCTCCGGCAAGGTCCTCAACGCGATCGCCGCGAAGGTGCCGGAGCTCTGGGGCGGATCGGCCGATCTCGCCGGGTCCAACAACTCCACGATCGAGGGCGCGCCCTCCTTCGCCCCCAAGATCCGCTCCACCGACATGTGGAAGGCCGACCCGTACGCCGGGCGCGTGCTCCACTTCGGCATCCGCGAGCACGGCATGGGCGCGATCCTGAACGGCATCGCCGTCCACGGCGGCACCCGGGTCTTCGGCGCCACCTTCCTGACGTTCTCCGACTACATGCGGCCGTCGGTCCGGTTGGCCGCGTTGATGCAGCTTCCGGTGACCTACATCTGGACCCATGACTCGATCGGTCTCGGCGAGGACGGCCCGACCCACCAGCCGGTCGAGCACCTCGCCGCGCTTCGCGCCATCCCCGGACTCGACGTGGTGCGTCCCGCGGACGCGAACGAGACCGCCGCCGCGTGGCAGGCCGTGCTCGCCCGCAGCGACCGTCCCGCCGGGATGATCCTGACCCGGCAGAACGTCCCCGTCTACCCGCGCGGCGAGGACGGTTACAGCGACACCAGCAACGTCCACCGGGGTGGCTACGTCCTCCTGGACGCGCCCGACCTCGACGGTCGCAGCGGTCAGCCCGACGTCGTGCTCGTCGGCACCGGTTCCGAGGTGCAGCTCGCAGTCGAGGCGCGAGAGATCCTCGGCGGGCCGCGGGGTCCGCGCCCGGGTCGTCTCCCTGCCCTGCCGGGAATGGTTCGACGCCCAGGAGGCTTCCTACCGAGAGACGGTCATCCCGCCGACCGTCCGGGCCCGGGTGTCGGTGGAGGCCGGCATCGCCCAGGGTTGGCGGGAGGTGGTCGGCGACCACGGCCGGATCGTGTCCCTCGACCACTACGGCGCCTCCGCCGACTACGAACGCATCTACCGCGAGTTCGACATCACCGCAGCGGCCGTGGCCGACGCGGCCGAGGACAGCATCCGTACGGCGGGTGCCTGAGCACCGACAGAACCCGAGCAGCGACGACAGGGAGGAACACACGATGTCCAACGGATCCGAACGACTTCAGCAGCTCGCCGAGGCAGGGGTGTCGATCTGGCTCGACGACCTCTCGCGTGAGCGTCTCGAGAGCGGCAACCTGGCCGACCTCGTCAAGCACAGCTCGGTGGTCGGGGTGACCACCAACCCCTCCATCTTCCAGGCCGCGCTGGCCGAGGGTGAACGCTACGACGACCAGGTGCGCGACCTCGCCCAGCAGGGGGCCGACGTCAATGCCGCGGCCCGCGACATCACGACCGACGACGTCCGCGCTGCCTGCCAGGTGATGCGTCCGGTCTTCGACGCCACCGACGGTGTCGACGGCCGGGTCTCGATCGAGGTCTCCCCCGGCGTGGCCCACGACACCGAGGCGACCGTGAAGGAGGCGGCCGACCTCTGGGAGGAGGTCGGCGAGCCCAACCTCTTCATCAAGATCCCCGGCACACCGGAAGGCTGGCCGGCGATCACCCAGACGCTGGCCGCCGGCATCAGCGTCAACGTCACGCTGATCTTCGGCCTCGACCAGTACCGCCACGTCATGGAGGCCTACGCCGACGGGCTGGAGCAGGCTGTCGCCAACGGTCACGACCTCGCCACGATCCACTCCGTGGCGTCGTTCTTCGTCTCCCGGGTCGACAGCGAGATCGACAAGCGGCTCGAGGCGACCACCTCCGGCCCGGGCACCGACCCCGACCTGCGCGGAAAGGCCGGCATCGCCAACGCCCGCCTGGCGTTCAAGATGTTCGAGGAGTTCTTCGCCGGCGAGCGCTGGGAAGCGCTGGAGGCGCAGGGAGCTCGTCGGCAGCGCCCCCTCTGGGCCTCCACCGGGGTGAAGAACCCGGACTACGACGACACCATGTACGTCGTCGACCTCGTCGTCGAGGACACCGTGAACACCATGCCGGAGAAGACCCTCGAGGCCGTGGCCGACCACGGCGAGATCCGCGGCGACCGGGTGCGCCCGTTCTACGACGACGCAGCCGCGCACCTCGCCGCGCTCGCCGAAGCCGGCATCGACTACGACGACGTCATCGAGGTCCTGCTCCGCGAGGGCGTCCAGAAGTTCGTGACCGCCTGGGACGAGATGCTGGAGACCCTGCGCGGCAACCTGGAGGCGTCCCGGTCATGACCGGGAGCAGGACGGACGAGCCAGTCGACCCCACCACGACCGCAGCCTGGTCACGGCTGACCGCGCTGGCCGAGGCCCTCACGCCTGACCTTCGGGCCTGGTTCGCCGACCAGCCGGAGCGCGTCGACGACCTCACCCTCACCGCGGCCGACCTGTGGGTGGACCTCTCGAAGAACCTGGTCGACGTGGACGTGCTGTCAGCACTCGTCGACCTCGCCGGCGAGGTCGGTCTGACCGGGCGGCGGGACGCGATGTTCCGGGGCGACCGGATCAACGTCACCGAGGGACGCGCCGTCCTGCACACCGCCCTGCGGCTGCCGGCGGACGCGACGCTCGAGGTCGACGGACAGGATGTCGTCGCCGACGTGCACGACGTGCTGCGCCGGGTCTACGACTTCGCCGACCGGGTCCGGTCCGGGGCCTGGACCGGGGTCACCGGCGAACGGATCCGGGCGGTCGTCAACATCGGCATCGGTGGCTCGGACCTCGGGCCGGTGATGGCCTACGAAGCCCTCGCCCCGTACGTCCAGGACGGGCTCGAGTGCCGCTTCATCAGCAACATCGACCCGACCGACTGTGCCACCACGCTGGCCGGGCTCGATCCGGCCACCACCCTGTTCATCGTCTCCAGCAAGACCTTCGGCACCCTGGAGACGCTCACGAACGCTCGGCTCTGCAAGGCCTGGCTGCTCGACGGCGTACCGGACTCCGATGAGGCCGACGCTGTCTCCCGCCACTTCGTTGCTGTCTCGACCGCGCTCGACAAGGTGGCGGACTTCGGGATCGATCCCGCGAACGCGTTCGGCTTCTGGGACTGGGTCGGCGGCCGCTACTCGATGGACTCCGCGATCGGGACGTCGCTGGTGGTTGCGATCGGCCCGGAGCGGTTCGCCGAGATGCTGGCGGGCATGCACGCCATGGACGAGCACTTCCGGACGACCGAGATCTCCCGGAACGTGCCGGTGCTGATGGGTCTGCTGAACATCTGGTACACCAACTTCCTGGGCGCGCAGACCCACGCCGTGCTCCCGTACGCGCAGCTGCTGCACCGCTTCCCGGCGTACCTGCAACAGCTCACCATGGAGTCGAACGGCAAGGGCGTGCGCTGGGACGGCAGTCCGGTGACGACCGACACCGGCGAGGTGTTCTGGGGGGAGCCGGGCACGAACGGGCAGCATGCGTTCTACCAGCTGATCCACCAGGGAACCCGGCTGGTGCCGGCCGACTTCATCGCGGTCGCGCGGCCGGCCTACCCGCTCGCTGACGGCGACACCGACGTGCACGAGCTGTTCCTCGCGAACTTCTTCGCCCAGACCCAGGCGCTCGCGTTCGGCAAGTCTGCCGAAGAGGTGCGCGCCGACGGCGTGGACGAGTCCCTGGTGCCTGCGCGGGTCTTCACCGGCAACCGGCCGACGACCTCGATCATGGCGCCGGAGCTCAGCCCGTCGGTGCTCGGCCAGCTCATCGCCCTCTACGAGCACATCACCTTCACGCAGGGCGTGGTGTGGGGCATCGACAGCTTCGACCAGTGGGGCGTGGAGCTGGGCAAGCAGCTGGCCCAGCAGGTCACGCCGGCGGTGGCCGGTGACGCCACCGCCCTCGAGGCCCAGGACGCGTCGACCCGCTCGCTCATCGGTTACTACCGGAGGGAACGTTCCCGATGACCCGCAACTCGCGCGCGACGGCGTACGCCAATCCGCTCCGGGACCCGGAGGACCGCCGGCTGCCGCGGATCGCGGGCCCCAGCGGGATGGTCATCTTCGGGGTGACCGGCGACCTGGCCCGCAAGAAGGTCATGCCGGCCATCTACGACCTGGCCAACCGCGGTCTGTTGCCGCCCGGCTTCAGCCTGGTCGGCTTCGCCCGGCGCGACTGGGAGGACCAGGACTTCGCGCAGATCGTGCACGACGCGGTGAAGGAGCACTCCCGCACCGAGTTCCGCGAGGAGGTCTGGCGTCAGCTCGCGGAGGGTTTCCGGTTCGTGTCGGGCGACTTCTCCGACGACGCGGCCTTCGACCGGTTGCGCCGAACGATCGAGGAGCTCGACCAGGTCCGCGGCACCGGCGGCAACCACGCCTTCTACCTGTCGATCCCTCCCAAGTTCTTCGGCGACGTCGTCCAGCAGCTCCAGGAGCACGGCCTGGCGACGGGCCCTGACGGCACCTGGCGTCGCGTGGTCGTCGAGAAGCCCTTCGGCCACGACCTCGAGTCGGCGCGTGAGCTGAACGACGCCCTGGACCAGGTGTTTCCCAGCGGCTCTGTCTTCCGGATCGATCACTACCTCGGCAAGGAGACGGTGCAGAACATCCTGGCGTTGCGGTTCGCCAACGCCATGTTCGAGCCGATCTGGAACTCGCACTACGTCGACCACGTGCAGATCACGATGGCCGAGGACATCGGCATCGGCGGCCGCGCCGGCTACTACGACGGCATCGGCGCCGCCCGGGACGTGATCCAGAACCACCTGCTCCAGCTGATGGCGCTGATCGCCATGGAGGAGCCGACCGACTTCGAGGCCCGGAGCCTGCGGCTCGAGAAGGAGAAGGTGCTGAGCGCCATCACCCTGCCGAGGCGGCTGGACCTGACCACGGCGCGCGGCCAGTACGTCGAGGGCTGGTCGGGTGGGGTGAAGGTGTCCGGCTTCCACGACGAAGAGGGCATCGCGGCACGCTCCACGACCGAGACCTACGCCGCGATCAAGCTCGACATCGACAACCGCCGGTGGGCCGGGGTGCCGTTCTACCTGAGGCACGGCAAGCGGCTCGGGCGACGGGTGACCGAGGTCGCCGTCGTCTTCAAACGGGCCCCCCACCTCCCCTTCCACGCCAGTGCCACCGAGGAGCTGACGCAGAACGCACTCGTCGTACGGGTGCAGCCTGATGAGGGACTGACCCTCCGGTTCGGCTCGAAGGTGCCCGGGACGTCGATGGAGATCCGCGACGTCACCATGGACTTCGCCTACGGGGGCTCCTTCACCGAGTCCTCCCCCGAGGCCTACGAGCGGCTGATCCTCGACGTACTGCTCGGCGACCCGCCGCTGTTCCCGCGGCACGAGGAGGTCGAGCTGTCCTGGCGGGTGCTCGACCCGATCCTCGAGCACTGGGCCCGGCAGGACGAGAAGGGCAAGAGCAAGCCGGAGCCGTACGAGGCCGGCACCTGGGGGCCGGAGTCAGCGGACGCGATGCTGGCCCGAGACGGACGAGTCTGGCGGAGGCCGTAGTCATGATCGAGCTCACTGACACCACGTCGTCGGAGATCGCGGCCGAGTTCGTGCGCGGTCGGATGCGTGCCGGCAGCCCCGCGATGGGGATGGTGATGACGTTGATCGTCGTGGCCGCGGAGGACGACGCCAGCGCCGCGATGGACGCCGCCCGCGAGGCCTCCCACGAACATCCGGCCCGCGTCCTCGGCGTCATCCTCGGCGACGGCCGGGGTGGGGCCGAGGTCAATGCGCAGGTGGGTATCGGCCAGGGCTGGACCGGCGAGACCGCCCTGATCCGGCTCAAGGGCGAGGTGGTCAAGCATCCCGAGTCGGTGGTGCTGCCGTTGCTGCTCCCCGACTCCCCTGTCGTGGTCTGGTGGCCGGCCGACCATCCCGACGACCCGGCTGCCGACCCGCTGGGGCGGCTCGGCAAGCGCCGGATCACCGACGCTGCATTCGTCTCGCGAGGCAAGGTCAAGGCATTGCGCGGTCAGTGCCAGGCGTACGCGCCGGGCAACACCGACCTGGCGTGGACCCGGCTCACCCCGTGGCGCGCGTTGCTGGCGGCCGCGCTCGACCAGCACCCGCTGAAGGTCAAGCGAGTGCGGGTCACGGCCGAGCGCATCAGCCCGAGCGCCGACTTGTTGCTGGCGTGGCTGTCCGACCGGCTGAAGGTGCCGGCCGAACGGGCCAGCTCGCAGGGTCCCGGCATCACCGAGGTCGTGATGGAGACCGCCGAGGGCGACATCCGGATCGCCCGCCCGGACGGCAAGCTCGCCGTCTTCTCCTCCCCCGACCGGCCGGACCGGCCGGTCGCTCTCAGGCGGCGCGAGCTGCCGGAGCTCCTGGCCGAGGAGCTGCGGTGGAGCGACGAGGACGACATCTACGCCGCCACCACGCAACGGCTGCTGAAGATGGACCACCCGTGACGGTGCCGACGGTCGAGGTCCACGCCGACCCCGACGCGCTCGCGGTCAGCGTGGCTCATGCGGTGCTGCGACGGCTGGAGTCGGCACAGGCGCGGGGGGACGTTCCTCAGGTCGCTCTCACCGGCGGCTCGATCGCGGAGAAGATCCACGTCCAGCTGGGGAGGCTCGGCCCGGACTCCGGTGTCGATTGGTCCCGGGTCGGTGTCTGGTGGGGCGACGAGCGCTACGTCGCTGCCGACAGCGACGACCGCAACGCCGGCTCGGCCCGGCGGTTGTTCCTCGACGTCGTCGGCGTCGACCCCGCCCACGTCCACGAGGCGCCGGCCACCGAATCGGGGCTCTCGCTGGCCGAGGCCGCGGCGGCGTACGGCGCCGAGGTGCGGGCGCACGCGTCCGGGACCTTCGAGGTGCTGATGCTGGGTCTCGGCCCGGACGGCCACGTCGCCTCGTTGTTCCCCGGCCACCCTGCCCTCGACGTGGAGGACCAGATCGCCGTGGCCGTGCCCGACTCGCCCAAGCCACCCCCGGAGCGGATCAGTCTCACCTTCGGCGCGCTGGACCGCAGCCGGGCGGTGTTCTTCGTGGTCAGCGGCGAGGAGAAGGCGGAGGCGGTCGCGCGTGCCCTCGCCGAGGAGGGTGCTCCCGGCGCCACCGTCCGCGAGACCCCTGCCCGCGGCGTCACCGGCCTCCCAGCCACCCCCGACCGCTCCGCCACCGACATCGTCTGGTTCCTCGACCCCCCCGCAGCCTCAGCCCTGTAACCCGCTGACCGGGCAGTTGTGTACCCAGGATTGCTGCCGACCGGGCACTTCCTACCCCAGGAAGCGACCTTGTGGTCGCCAGGCACCCATCCGGGCACGCGCCCGCTGCAATCCCGCTCGCATCACCGCAGCGGGGTTCGCGTGGGGTCCGTAGACGTCGTCCCTCCAGAACTCGTCGACGGTCCAGCCTTCGTCCGTCAACCAGGCGAGGCGAAGCGCGTCCTTCTCCTCACGCTCCTCCCCGGTGTGGAAGGCGACCCCGTGGTACTCGGCGGCATACCGCAGCTCGGGAAGGCCGAGGTCCACGCAGTACCGCCCTCCCACCCACACCTGCGGCGTCAACGCCGGAAGGTCGGCGTCGGATGCATGCAGGCGCAGCGCTGACTCCGGCATCGACTCGGCGCGCGGGTCCGCGAACGCGACCAGCTCGCGCAGCTGCACCACCCCGCGATAGCCCTTGTAGCGGTGCACGCCCCACTCCAGCTCGTGTCGCGGTACGCCCCACCTGAGGAACGCGTCGAGGGCACCGATCGCGTCGTAACGCGGTAGGAGCCGCCCGAGATCCAGCGCGGTCCGCAGCCCCGCGGTCACGAGCACGCCGTTGACCATCGTCAGGTCCTCGTCGCGGAACTCCCGGATCCCGCTGGCGACACCGGGTCGGCGGACACGAGACTGCGAGGCGCTGAACACGTCGAGTGGGACGGGTTCGTGGACGGCGCGGCGCGGGAGTACGTCGACCTCGTGCAGCCATGCGGCCGTACGGTCGGTGACCACTGCACCGTCGCCGACCACCAGGCCGAGTGCGCCGGCGCGTAGCTCGATCGTGTCCGGGAGCTGGGCGACGGCGTAGGCACCGCGCACCACCTCGCGGACGAGGTGCCGGTCAACCGCCGCGCGGAGGAGCTTGCGGCTGACCCCGAGCGACACGGCATCTCTGCTCGCGAAGGGCCGGTCGAGCGGCAGCGGGCAGCGCTCGTCGAGCAGGATCACGTCGCGGGCGAGCCAGGAGGGAAGCGGTGGCATGACCACAGCCTTGTCCGAAATCGCCGGAGCCGGCGTCACTCATCCACAGCCATGCCCCGAAACGCCCGGTCGGGACTGCGGGTGGGTACACAACTGCCCGCTCAGCGGGTTTGCTGGGTACAGAACTGACGGGTCAGCGTCAGAAGATGAGGTCGCCGGACTTGCGGCGGGAGCGGAGGAGCTGCAGCGCCTCGTCGAGGATGTCCTGGGCCTCGGTCTCGGAGCGACGCTCCTTCACGTAGGCGAGGTGAGTCTTGTAGGGCTCGATCTTCGGCGCGGGCGGCGGGTTGTCGGAGTCCATGCTGGCCGGCAGGCCGCACTTGGGGCAGTCCCAGGACTCGGGCGCGTGCGCCTCGACGGAGAACGTCACCACCGAACGGTGCTGGTGGGAGCAGTAGTACTCCACGACCTGTCGCGGCGCGGCCTCGCCCCGCTCGGCCTCGCCCATGGGACCGGCGCCCACCCGGCTCCCGCGAATCGCGTTTCCACCTCCAGCCATGGTCCCGCCTCTCTCAGTTCTGGTAGGCCAACAGGAGGCCAAGGGCGATGATGCAGGCGAACCAGATCACGCCGATGCCGACGGTGATCCGGTCGAGGTTGCGTTCCGCGATGGACGAACCACCCAGCGAGCTCGAGACGCCGCCGCCGAACATGTCGGACAGACCACCACCGCGGCCCTTGTGCAACAGCACGAGCAGGATGAGCATCAGGCTCGTGGCAACGAGCAGTACGGTGAAGAGCGCAGTCACGGTCGTGAATCCTACGTCACGCTCGCCGCGTCACAGCAGCGGCATGTCGTAGAACCGGCAGATGCCGCCGAACTCGTCGGCCTGCAGACTCGCGCCACCCACGAGGCAGCCGTCCACATCGGCGCGATCCATGATCCCCGCCACGTTGGCCGCCTTCACCGAACCGCCGTAGAGCACGCGTACGCCGTCGGCCGCCGCGTCACCGTGGACCTCGCGGATCCGCTCCCGGATCGCGGCGCAGACCTCCTGCGCATCGTCAGGGGTGGCCACCTCGCCGGTCCCGATCGCCCACACCGGCTCGTAGGCGACGACGAGCTCCGCGACCTGCTCGGCCGTGAAGCCGGCCAGCGATCCGTCGATCTGCGCGAGGGTGTGGGCGACGTGAGTGCCGGCCTGGCGGATCTCCAATCCCTCGCCCACACACACGATCGGCGTCATGCCGGCCGCGAGCGCCCGGTGTGCCTTGGCGTTGACGAGCTCGTCGCTCTCCGCGTGGTGCTCACGCCGCTCGGAGTGACCCACCACGACGTAGGAGCAACCCAGCTTGGCCAGCATCCCGGCAGAGATCTCGCCGGTGTAGGCGCCGGACTCGTGGACCGAGAGATCCTGCGCGCCGTACTTCACCAGCAGCTGATCGCCGTCGACCAGCGTCTGCACCGACCGCAGGTCGGTGAACGGCGGAACCACGACGACCTCGACCTGGCTGTAGTCGTGCTTCTTGTCCGACAACGTCCAGGCGAGCTTCTGGGTCAGCACCACCGCTTCCTGGTGGTTGAGGTTCATCTTCCAGTTGCCCGCCATCAGCGGCGTGCGGGAGTTGGTCACGAGACAGTTCCTTGTCGTTGGAGTACGGCGATGCCGGGGAGCTCCTTGCCCTCGAGGTACTCGAGGCTGGCCCCACCACCGGTGGAGATGTGGCCGAAGGCCGCGTCGTCGAAGCCGAGGGTTCGGACGGCGGCCGCGGAATCGCCGCCCCCGACCACGGAGAGTCCCTCGACCTGGGTCAGCGCTTCGGCGACTGCGCGGGTGCCGGCAGCGAACGCAGCCGTCTCGAACACACCCATCGGGCCGTTCCAGAAGACGGTGCGCGCGCTCGCCACCGTCGCCGCGAACGCGGCCGCGGAGTCCGGGCCGATGTCGAGGCCCAGGCTGTCGGCGGGGATCGCGTCAGCGGCCACGACCTGCGGTTGCGGCTCGCGGTCGCCGGACGGGAAAGCGGTGTCGACGACGATGTCGGTCGGGAGCACGATCTCGACCCCGGACTCCTCGGCCCGCCGCAGGTAGTCGCGGCAGATGTCGAGCTGGTCGTCCTCGAGCAGGCTCTTGCCGACCTCATGGCCCTGGGCCTTGAGGAAGGTGAACACCATGCCGCCGCCGATCAGGAGCCGATCGGCCTTGGTGAGGAGGTTGTCGATCACTCCGAGCTTGTCGGAGACCTTGGAGCCCCCCAGGACGACGACGTAGGGCCGTTCCGGGTCGTGGGTCAGCCGACGCAGCACCTCGACCTCGGTGGCGACGAGGCCGCCCATGGCCGAGGGCAGCCGCAACGCGATGTCGTAGACCGACGCCTGCTTGCGGTGCACGACGCCGAATCCGTCGCTGACGAACGCGTCGGCCAGCTGCGACAACTGCCCGGCGAACGAGCCGCGCACGTCGTCGTCCTTGCTGGTCTCACCCTCGTTGAAACGCACGTTCTCGAGCACGGCGACCTGGCCGTCCGCGAGCGCCGACACCGTCTGGTGAGCACTCTCCCCCACGGTGTCGGTCGCGAACGCGACGTCGGCACCGAGCACCTCGCCGAGCCTGGCTGCCACGGGCGCCAGGGAGTACGTCGGATCGGGGGCGCCCTTCGGCCGACCCAGATGGGCGGTCACGACGACCCGCGCACCCGCGTCGGCAAGGGCGCGGATCGTCGGGGCGCTCGCCCGGATCCGGCCGTCGTCGGTGATCGTGGTCCCGTCGAGGGGCACGTTCAGGTCCGACCTGACCAAGACCCGCTTCCCGCGCAGGTCACCCAGCCGTTCGACCAGCGACTCGAGGCCGGCCACGTCAGAGAGTGGCGCCGATGTGGGTGATCAGGTCCGCCAACCGGTTCGAGTAGCCCCACTCGTTGTCGTACCAGCCGAGCACCTTGACCTGGTTCCCGATCACCTTGGTCATCGGGGCGTCGAAGACGCACGACGCCGGGTCGGTGACGATGTCGGTGGAGACCAGCGGGTCCGTGGAGTACCTCAGGAAGCGGCCGTCGGCCGCCTTCTCGATCACGGCGTTGACCTCCTCGACCGTCGTCTCGCGCCCCGCCTCGAAGGTGAGGTCGGTGGCCGAACCGGTCGGGACCGGGACGCGCATGGCGTAGCCGTCGAGCTTGCCCTTGAGCTCGGGCAGCACCAGGCCGATCGCCTTCGCCGCCCCGGTGGAGGTCGGCACCATGTTGAGTGCGGCGGCGCGGGCGCGACGCGGGTCCTTGTGGATGTTGTCCTGCAGGTTCTGGTCGGCCGTGTAGGCGTGGATGGTCGTCATCAGCCCCTTGACGATCGTGAACTCGTCGTGGAGCGCCTTCGCCATCGGCGCGAGGCAGTTCGTGGTGCACGACGCGTTGGAGATCACGTGGTGCGTGGCCGGGTCGTACAGCTCGTGGTTGACGCCCATCACGACGGTGATGTCCTCGTTGGAGCCGGGCGCGGAGATGATGACCTTCTTGGCGCCGGCGTCGATGTGGGCCTTCGCCTTGGTGCCGTCGGTGAAGAAGCCGGTGGACTCGACGACGACGTCGACCCCGAGGTCGCCCCACTTCAGGTTGGCCGGGTCGCGCTCGGCCGAGACCGCGATCTCCTGGTCGCCGACCAGGATCGAGGTGTCGGTGCTCGACACGTCAGCGTCGAGGCGACCCAGGATCGAGTCGAACTTGAGCAGGTGCGCCAGCGAGGCGTTGTCGGTCAGGTCGTTGACAGCGACGATCTCGATGTCGGCGCCGGAAGCACGCACGGCGCGGAAGAAGTTTCGGCCGATGCGGCCGAAGCCGTTGATGCCTACACGAACAGTCACAACAGGTCTCCTGTGTGGAAGGGTCGGAACGTCTCGACCCTAGCGCCAGCGACCACGGCGGGCGAGAGTCGGTCCCAGGTACGGGTGAGTAACGTTGGATCGATCCAACGTGTGCTAGGTCACGCTGCTCAGGCGTCCTCGGCGAGCATCTCCGGAGTCAACGATGCCTCGGTGTCCGCAATGCCGAGCGTCCTCGGCTCGCTTGTCGGCCATGGCCAGCAACCGACGGATCCGACCCGCGATGGCGTCCTTGGTCAGCGGCGGGTCGTGGAGCTGCCCGAGCTCCTCGAGGGAGGCCTGCTTGTGCTCGAGCCGGAGATGACCGGCGAGCTGGAGGTGGTCGGGCACCTCGTCGGCCAGGATCTCCAGCGCCCGCTCGACGCGAGCGCCGGCGGCCACGGCAGCGCGGGCGGAACGACGCAGGTTGGCATCGTCGAAGTTGGCGAGCCGGTTGGCGGTGGCGCGGACCTCGCGCCGCATCCGGCGCTCCTCCCAGGCCATCAGCGACTCGTGCGCCCCGAGCCGGGTCAGCAGGGCACCGATGGCGTCGCCGTCCCTGATCACGACCCGGTCGACACCGCGGACCTCGCGGGCCTTGGCGGAGATGCCACCGAGCCGGCGGGCCACGCCGACGAGGGCGAGCGCGGCCTCCGGGCCGGGACAGGTGACCTCGAGCGAGGACGAACGGCCCGGCTCCGTCAGCGAGCCGTGGGCGAGGAAGGCTCCGCGCCAGGCGGCGACGGCGTCACAGGTGCCACCGGACACGACCGCCGGCGGAAGGCCCCGCACCGGTCGACCCCGCTGGTCGAGAAGTCCGGTCTGACGCGCCAGCGCCTCGCCGTCCTTGACGATGCGGACGAGGTAGCGGCTCCCCTTGCGGATCCCGTTGCCCTGCACCATCACCACGTCGGACTGGTGTCCGTAGACCTCGGAGATGTCCTTGCGCAACCGGCGGGCCGCCGCGCCGGTGTCGAGCTCGGCTTCGACCACGATCTTCCCGCTGACGATGTGGAGCCCACCCGCGAAGCGCAGCATGGTGGCCACTTCTGCCTTCCGGCAGCAGGTCTTCGTGATCTGCGTGTTGGCCAGTTCTGCTTTCACCTGAGCCGTCATCGCCATGGCGCCGATCCTGCCATGCGAGTCAATCACCCGGGGCGGCGGAGCCGCGGTCGTCCGCCTCGAAGATCGAGCGACATGCCTCGGCGAGTCGGCCGTGGTCGTGGCGGGCGGTGACGCGGCCGGCGTCGTCCAGCTCCGCGAGGTCGGCCAGCACCAGCTCGGCTCCCGCCGAGGCGACCGCCGTACGCAGCGTCTCGACGTCGGCGACCGTACGACGCTCGGCCAGTACGGCGTGCACCCGCAGGTCCGGGGCGTGGTCGAAGAGGGCCGCCAGGTGGTCCTCCGGCGCGTAGCCGTGGGTCTCGCCCGCCTGCGGTTCGAGGTTGAGCACCACGACCAGCCGTGCCGCGGTCCGCTCCAGGGCGTCACGCAGTGGCGGCAACAGCAGGTGAGGGATGACCGAGGAGAACCACGACCCGGGACCGAGCACCACCCAGTCGGCCTCGAGGATCGCCGTCACTGCCTCCGGGCAGGTGACCGGGTCGGCGGGGTCGAGGGCGACCGAGACGATCTCGCCACCGGTGGTGGCCACCTCGACCTGTCCGCGCACCGTCGTCAGGGCCCCAGGGTCGTGGGGGTCGATACCGCGCACCAGCGCCGTGATGTCGAGGGGGGTGAGCGCCATCGGCAGCACCCGTCCCCGGGCGCCGAGCAGCCGGGCGACCCAGTCGAGGGCCAGCACGTGGTCGCCCAACCGTTCCCACAGCCCGACGATCAGCAGGTTGCCGATCACGTGACCGTTCATCTCGCCCTCACCCGCGAACCGGTGCTGGACGATGTCGGCCCAGGTCCGTCCCCAGTCGTCGGACCCGCACAGCGCCGCCAGCGCCATCCGCAGATCACCAGGCGGGAGTACGCCGAACTCGCCGCGCAACCGTCCCGACGAGCCGCCGTTGTCGGCGACGGTGACGATGGCCGTGACCTGGTCGAGGGTGAGGTCGTCGTGCAGCCTCCGGAGCGCGCTCAAGGACGCATGCAGTCCGTGCCCGCCCCCGAGGGCCACGGCCGACTGGGCGGTCGGCCGCACGTCATTCCCGCCCGAGGTCGCGGTGGGTGGCCTGCACGTCGTAGCCCCCGGCCGCGAGCCGCCGGGAGATCTCCTCCGTCATGGCGACGCTGCGGTGCTTCCCACCGGTGCAGCCCACGGCCACCGTGAAGAAGCGCTTGCCCTCGTTGAGATAGCCCTGGGCGACCCGCTCCAGCACCGGGAGGTAGCCGTCGAGGAACTCGGCGGCCCCGGGCTGACTGGTGACGTAGTCGGCCACCGGCTCGTCGCGTCCGGTCAACGGGCGCAGCTCCGGCACCCAGTAGGGATTCGGGAGGAAGCGCATGTCAGCGACGAAGTCGGCGTCGACCGGGATGCCGTACTTGAAGCCGAAGCTGATGACGGTGACCTTCAGCGCGGTCGTGTCGGGGGTGCCGAACGAGGTGGCGATCCGGTGGGTGAGCTCGTGGACGTTGAGGTTGCTGGTGTCGATGACGAGGTCGGCGTTGCCCCGGACATCGGCCAGCACCACCCGTTCCCGCGCCAGCCCGTCGACCAGGCGGCCGGTGCCCTGCAGGGGGTGGGGTCGCCGGGCGGCCTCCTGGCGACGCACGAGGACGTCGTCGCTCGCCTCGAGGAACACCAGCGTCGCCTCCCGTCCGGTGGCTCCCTGGGCGAGGTTCGCGGTCAGCGACTGGAAGAACGAGCCGGAGCGCACGTCGACGACGATCGCGATCGGCTGTTGCACGCCGCGGTTCTCGTCGACCAGCCGGACCACGTCGCGCAGCAGCGACGGCGGCAGGTTGTCGACCACGTAGTAGCCGAGGTCCTCGAGCTCCTTGGCGGCGGTGCTGCGGCCCGCGCCGGTCATCCCGGTGACGACCACCAGCTCGCCGGTGCGGCGTTGCTCCATCAGGACTCCTCGATGATCTCGCCGGTGGCGGTGTTCACGCCGACCTGTCGGGGCACAGTCTTGCGGTCCTCCGACGACACCGCATCCTTGATGGCCGTCGCAGTGCGTACGCCGATGCCGGGCACCAGAGCGATCTCCTCGACGGTGGCGGCCCGGAGCTTGCGCAGCGACCCGAAGTGCTTGATGAGCGTCTTGCGTCGCACCTCCCCCAGCCCGGGGACGTCGTCGAGCAGGCTCTCCACCATCGACTTGGACCGTCGCGAGCGGTGGTGCGTGATCGCGAACCGGTGGGCCTCGTCGCGCACCCGCTGCAGCAGGTAGAGCCCTTCGGAGGTGCGCGGGAAGATGACCGGGTCCTCCTCGTCGGGCACCCACACCTCCTCGAGCCGCTTGGCCAGGCCGCACACCGGGATGTCATGGAGCCCGAGCTCGGTCATCGCGTCGCGGGCGGCAGCGACCTGCGGCGGCCCGCCGTCGACGACCACGAGCCCCGGCACGTAGGCGAACTTGCGCGGCTTGCCGGTCTCCGGATCGACCAGCATCGGTCCCGAGTCCGAGGCGACCTGCTCGGAGCGACCCTGTTCGTCCAGCAGCCGGCGGAACCGGCGGGTGATGACCTGGTGCATGTGAGCGACGTCGTTCTGCCCGATGACGCCGTCCGCATCACCCCGGATCACGAACCGGCGGTACTCGCTCTTGCGGGCCAGCCCGTCCTCGAAGACGACCATCGACGCGACGACCTCGGTGCCCTGCAGGTTCGACACGTCGTAGCACTCGACGCGCAGCGGGACCTCAGGCAGCCCGAGGGCCTCCTGGATCTCCTCCAGCGCCCGGTTGCGGGTCGTCAGGTCGCTGGCCCGCTTCGTCTTGTGGAGGGCGAGCGACTGCTCGGCGTTGCGGGCCACCGTCTGCTGGAGCGTTCGCTTGTCGCCGCGCTGCGGGACCCGGATCCGGACCCGGCTCCCCCGCTGGTCGCTCAGCAGCTCCTCCAGCACCTCGGTGTCGGGCGGCAACGACGGGACCAGCACCTCCCGGGGGATGGAGTCCGGATCGACGTCGTCTCCCCCGCCGTAGAGCTGGAGCAGGAAGTCCTGGACCAGCTCGGGGGTGTCGCCCTCATCGACCCGATCCGCGACCCAACCGCGCTGGCCGCGGACCCGGCCTCCGCGGACATAGAAGATCTGCACCGCGACCTCGAGCGGGTCCTCGGCGAGGGCGACCACGTCCGCGTCGGTGCCGTCGCCGAGCACCACTGCCTGCTTCTCCAGCGCCTTCTCGAGAGCACCCAGGTCGTCACGCAACCGGGCCGCCCGCTCGAACTCCTCCGCCTCCGAAGCGGCGTACATCTCCTGCTTGAGCCGCTTCACGAAGGCGCTGGTGCGGCCGGCCATGAAGTCGCAGAAGTCGTCGACGATCTCGCGGTGCTCCTCCGGGGTCACCCGCTCCACGCACGGCGCCGAACACTTGCCGATGTAGCCGAGCAGGCACGGGCGGCCGATCTGGCCGTGGCGCTTGAAGACCCCGTTGCTGCACGAGCGCATCGGGAAGACCCGGAGCAGCTGGTCGACGGTCTCCCGGATCGCCCAGGCATGGGAGTAGGGCCCGAAGTAGCGGGTGCCCTTCTTCTTGGCACCACGGCCCACCATCACCCGCGGGTACTCGTCACCGACGGTCACCGCCAGCCAGGGGTACGACTTGTCGTCGCGGTACTTCACGTTGAACCGGGGATCGAACTCCTTGATCCAGGAGTACTCCAGCTGGAGCGCCTCGACCTCGGTCTTCACCACGGTCCACTCGACCGAGGCGCCCGTCGTCACCATGGTGGCGGTCCTGGGGTGGAGGTTGCCGACGTCCTGGAAGTACGACGACAGCCGCGAGCGCAGGTTCTTCGCCTTGCCGACGTAGATCACCCGGCCGTGGGTGTCGCGGAACCGGTAGACCCCGGGCTGGGTCGGGATCGACCCGGTCTTGGGGCGATAGGACGCGGGGCTGGCCACGCCTCCACCCTACGGGCGCACGCCGACACCACCGACCCACTCGGTCGTCACCGGCTCGGCCAGGTCAGGCGAGGGTGATCTGGTCGCCGTCGACGGAGATGGCGACCTCGCTCAATGGCGACGTCGCCGGACCGTTGACGACGGAGCCGTCTGCGATCGAGAACACGCTGCCGTGGCAGGGGCACTGGATCTCCTCGCCCTCCACCTGGCCGACCAGGCAGCCCTGGTGGGTGCAGACCGCGGTGAAGGCCTTGAAGTCACCCTCGCTCGGCTGGGTCACGACCACCTTCTCGTCGGGAAAGATGGTGCCGCTGCCGACAGGCACGTCGCTGGTCGGGGCGAGCACAGAGCCGCCGCCGTTCTCGGTGGAGGGATCGGACTCGGTCGCCGTCCCCTCCCCGTCGTCGCC
Source organism: uncultured Actinomycetota bacterium (assembly GCA_963806945.1). Lineage (GTDB taxonomy): Bacteria > Actinomycetota > Actinomycetes > Propionibacteriales > Nocardioidaceae > Nocardioides. The sequence goes on along the minus strand of CAWDZH010000006.1, from coordinate 85,810 downwards.
GCCGCAAGCGGCCAGCACCGGCAAGGCCAGACCGAGTCCGGCGGCTCCGGCGAGGGCGTGTCGGCGACCGATTCCATCGGTGGTCATGGTGATCCTCCTGGGTGGCGAGCGTCGGTGAGCACGACACTACGCAGCACGTGAAAAGAGCAGGAGCACACCGGCGGCTAGCGAGTCGCCCGCTTCTTGGCCGCGGTCCGCTTCGCCGCCGCCTTCTTCGCCACCGCCTGCTTCGCCGCAGTGCGCTTGGCCGTTCCCGGGAGCTCGGCCTGCTTCGCGGGCGCCTTCCGCCTCGGCTGCCTGGCCTGGCGCCCTTCGAGCAGCGGCGCCAGGAACGCACCGGTGTAGCTGTCGGGATGGGCGGCCACCTGCTCCGGCGTGCCTTCGGCGACCACGTAGCCACCCCGCGAGCCGCCGTCGGGGCCCATGTCGATGAGCCAGTCGGCGGTCTTGATGACGTCGAGGTTGTGCTCGATGACCAGCACCGTGTTGCCCTTGTCGACCAGGCTGGACAGGACGCCGAGCAGCTTGCGGATGTCCTCGAAGTGGAGACCGGTGGTCGGCTCGTCCAGGACATAGACGGTGCGGCCGGTGGAACGCTTCTGCAGCTCGCTGGCCAGCTTCACCCGCTGCGCCTCACCACCGGAGAGGGTGGTGGCCGGCTGGCCGAGCCGGACGTAGCCGAGACCCACCTCGCAGAGCGTGACCATGTGGCGCGAGATCGCCGGGACGGCGGCGAAGAAGTCGGCGGCCTCCTCGATCGGCATGTCGAGGATCTCCGCGATGGTCTTGCCCTTGTAGTGGACCTCCAGCGTCTCGCGGTTGTAGCGCGCGCCGTGGCACACCTCGCACGGGACGTAGACGTCGGGGAGGAAGTTCATCTCGATCTTGATCGTGCCGTCGCCCGAGCAGGCCTCGCAGCGACCACCCTTGACGTTGAACGAGAACCGGCCCTGGAGGTAGCCGCGCATCTTCGCCTCCGGGGTGGAGGCGAACAGCTTGCGGACGTGGTCGAAGACTCCGGTGTAGGTCGCCGGGTTGCTGCGCGGTGTGCGGCCGATCGGCGACTGGTCGACGTGGATCACCTTGTCCACCTCGTCGACACCCGTGATGCGCTGGTGGCGACCCGGGACGGTGCGCGCGCGATAGAGCTGCTTGGCGAGCGCGGTGTAGAGGATGTCGTTGACCAGCGTCGACTTTCCGGACCCGGACACGCCCGTCACCGCGACCATCACGCCGAGCGGGAAGGCGACGTCGATGTTCTGCAGGTTGTGTTCGTGGGCGCCCTTGACGACCAGCTCGCGTCCCGTGGTGCGTGGCCGGCGTACGGCGGGGACGGGGATCTCGCGGCGGCCGGAGAGGTACTGGCCGGTCATCGAGTCGGCGTGGTCGAGCAGGCCCTGCACCGACCCGGAGTGGACGACCTGACCGCCGTGCTCGCCGGCGCCGGGCCCGATGTCGACCACCCAGTCGGCGGCCCGGATCGTGTCCTCGTCGTGCTCGACGACGATCAGGGTGTTGCCGAGCTCCTTGAGCCGGACCAGGGTCTCGATCAGGCGCTGGTTGTCGCGCTGGTGCAGGCCGATCGACGGCTCGTCGAGGACGTAGAGAACCCCCACCAGACCGGCGCCGATCTGGGTGGCGAGCCGGATCCGCTGCGCCTCACCACCCGACAGCGAACCGGACGGTCGGTCGAGGCTGAGGTAGTCGAGACCGACGTCGAGCAGGAAGTTGAGCCGCTCGAGGATCTCCTTGAGGACCCGCTCGCCGATCTGCTTCTCCCGGGCGGACAGGTCGAGGCCGCGCAGGAAGTCGGCGGTCTCATTGATCGGCAACCGGCAGATGTCGGCAATGTTGCTGCCACCCAGCGTCACCGACACCGAGACCGGCTTCAGCCTGGCGCCGCCGCACGCCGGGCACGGCACCTCACGCATGAAGCCCTCGAACCGCTCCCGGCTGGTGTCGGACTCGGCCTCACGGTGCCGGCGCTCGATGTAGCTCTGAACGCCCTCGAACTGTGCGTAGTAGGAGCGCTCGCGGCCGTAACGGTTGCGGGTGACGACGTGCACCTTGGTCGGGTGACCCCACAGCAGCGCCTGCTGCTGCTTGGGCGTGAGGTCCAGCCAGGTGCTGTCCAGGCTGAAGCCGAGCTCGTCGCCGAGCGCTCCCATCAGCCGCTGGAAGTAGTCGGCGACGTGGGCCTGGCTCCACGGCTGGATCGCGCCGTCGCCCAGCGCGGCACTGGGGTCGGGGACGACGAGCTCGGGGTCGACCTCGAGTCGGGTGCCGAGACCGCTGCACTGGGGGCAGGCACCGAAGGGGCTGTTGAACGAGAACGAGCGCGGCTCGAGCTCGTCGGTGTCGATCGCGTGGTCGTTGGGGCACGACATCTTCTCCGAGAACCGCAGCTCGCGGCCGTCGTCCTTGGCGGGGAGATCGACGAAGTCGAGCACCACCAGGCCCCCGGCGAGGCCGAGCGCGGTCTCGACCGAGTCGGTGAGCCGACGCTTGGCGGAGTCCTTCACCGCCAGTCGGTCGACGACCACCTCGATGGTGTGCTTCTTCTGCTTGTCGAGCTTCGGGGGATCGTCGAGCTGGTGGGTCTCGCCGTTGACCCTGACCCGGGCGAAGCCCTGCGTCTGGAGCTGCTTGAAGAGCTCGATGTACTCGCCCTTGCGGCCGCGGATCACCGGTGCCAGCACCTGGAAGCGGCGCCCCTCCTCGAGGGTGAGCACGCGATCGACGATCTGCTGAGGGGTCTGCCGCTCGATGGGAGCACCGCAGGTGGGGCAGTGGGGGTGACCGATGCGCGCGAAGAGCAGCCGGAGGTAGTCGTAGACCTCCGTGATCGTGCCCACCGTGGAGCGGGGGTTCTTCGACGTGGACTTCTGGTCGATGGAGACCGCGGGCGACAGTCCTTCGATGAAGTCGACGTCCGGCTTGTCCATCTGTCCCAGGAACTGGCGCGCGTACGCGGACAGCGACTCGACGTAGCGGCGCTGGCCCTCGGCGAAGATGGTGTCGAAGGCGAGGCTGGACTTGCCGGAACCGGACAGCCCCGTGAACACGATGAGGGCGTCGCGCGGCAGGTCGAGCGAGACGTCCTTGAGGTTGTGCTCCCGGGCGCCCCGGATGATGAGCTGATCGGCCACTGCGGTCCTGTCGTCGTACTGATATCGAACACATGTTCGTACGTCGCGGCGGGAGACGCAACCCGCCGCGCCGACCGGCCAAGACTCTCACGCGCCCCCAACGGCGCGCCTCGCACGTTGGGGTGGACCCGTGAAGGTCGAGTGCGACGATGTCCTCATGGACCACTCCCTGGAACCCGAGCACCTGACGGAGGCCGGCCAGCGGCTGGCGCGGACCGTCGACGGATTCAGCGGTGACGACTGGGACTCACCGTCGCTGCTGCCCGACTGGTCACGCGCCCATGTCATCGCTCACCTGGCCCTCAACGGCGAGGCCCTCGGCGGGGTCCTGCACGGTGTCGTCGAGCACGAACCGGTGCCGATGTATCCCTCCCGGGACGCCCGCGACGCCGACATCGAGGAGCTCGCCGCCGCCGACCATGCCGACCTGCGCGATCGGCTGCTGGCGTCACTGACGACGTTCCAGGACGCCGTGGTGGCGATGCCGGACGACGCCTGGTCAGGCCGCTTCGACCGGACGTCGGACAGCGAGGGGACCCTCCCGCTCGACGCGGTACCGCTGATGCGCGTGCGCGAGATCGAGATCCATCACGCCGACCTCGGCGCCGGCTACACCGCCGACCAGTGGCCGACCACGTTCGCGGAGGTCGTGGTCGACGGGATGGTCAAGCGGCTCGACCCGGACCCCGGCTTCCGGGTGGCGCCGCTCGACTCGGACCGCTCGTGGGACGTGGGGCCGGTCGATCGAGCGATCAGCGGTCGTCACCGGCCCCGTCGCCCAGGTCGCCTGGTGGCTGACCGGCCGAGCACCCGGTGACCAGGTCTCGTGCAGCCGCGGTGAGCTCCCCGTGATCGGCGCCTGGTGATGAGCTACACCGGTCACGTCACGCCCGGCGGCGACGCCGACGTCCGCGCGCTGCCGCAGCTGACGATCACCAAGCTGGCCGTCGACCCGGAGATGTCGAACAACTGCTACCTCCTGCGTTGCCACAGCACCGGCGAGCAGCTCCTGATCGATGCGGCGGCCGAACCGGACGCGCTGCTGCGGCTGATCGGCGACGCCGGTCTCGTTGCCGTCGTCACCACCCACCAGCACTGGGACCACCATCGGGCCCTGGCCGACGTGGTGGCCGCGACCGGCGCCGCCGTCGTGGCGGGTACGCCGGATGCCGACGCGATCACCGAGCAGACCGGTGTCGACGTGACCCGGAGGGTTGACCACGGCGACACCGTCACCGTCGGCGGCTGCTCGCTGGACGTGATCGCGATCGCCGGCCACACGCCCGGTTCGATCGCGCTGCGCTACACCGACCCGGACGGCCACGACCACCTCTTCACCGGCGACTCGCTGTTCCCGGGCGGCGTGGGCGCGACGTTCGGCGACGAGGCTGCCTTCCGGCAGCTGGTCGACGAGGTCGAGACCAAGGTCTTCGGCACCCTCGGCGACGACACCTGGTTCTACCCCGGCCACGGCGACGACGGCCGGCTCGGCGACGAACGACCCCACGTCGCCGAGTGGCGAGAGCGGGGGTGGTAGCCATGGCTCCGGAGCTCGACCGTGATCTTGCCGACCGCGTGCAGGACGCCACCGCCCGCTACCTCCGCATCCTGGACACCCTCACCGAGGCGGGTCGTCAGGCACCGAGCGCGCTCCCCGGCTGGACCCGGGGGCACGTGGTGGCGCACGTGGCGTGCAACGGCCTGGCCACGGCAGCCGTGCTCGACAAGATGAGACGCGGGCAGGATCCGGCCTTCTACGAGTCCGCGGACCGTCGCACGGCAGACATCGAGGAACTCGCGGCCGCGGACCTCGAACGGCTGCGGACGGTCAGCCTGGAGGCGGCCGGCCGTTGCCACGAGGCCATCGACGCCGTGCTCCACCACGGCCCACCCGAGCTCGGGGAGCGACGGGCCCGGACCTTCCCCGACAGTGAGCGGACGACGGACGTCACCGAGACGGTGCTCACCCGCTGGCGCGAGGTCGAGATCCACCACGCCGACCTCGCCGGTGGCTACGGGCCGGCGGACTGGCCGGCGGCCTTCACGGACTATCTGCTGGGAGTCGTGGTCGCCGACCGCGGCGAGGAGTGCGACCTGCTTCTGGTGACTCCCGAGCGTGACATCCCGGTCGGGAGCGGGGAGGGCCTGCGCGTGGAAGGAATGCCGGCGGGCCTGGCCTGGTGGCTTCTCGGGCGGCCGCCGGTGCCCGAGCTCACGGGCCGTCTGCCCGCACTCTCACCCTGGGTCCGCCGCACCTGATTCAACCGGGTCGAAGGGATTGCCGCCGAGCGAGACGAACTTCTCCTGGTGGCGGCGGGCGCGGGGGAACTCCAGCTCCTTGAGCACCGCCACCGTGGCCTTCATGAACGGGGCCGGGCCGCAGACGAAGGCGTCGTACGACGCATGCTCGGCCGCGAACGAGCGCAGGCTCCTCGGGCGTCGGCAGACCCCGCTCGCTCTCGAGCCAGTGGACGACCTGCAACCGGTCGACGTGCTCGGCAGCGAGGTCGCGCAACGCCGCGCCGAAGATCACCGACGCCTCGTCGCGGTTGGCGTAGAGCAGCACGACCTGACCCCGGCCGTCACGCAGCGCGGTCCGGATGATCGACATGATCGGCGTGATCCCGGATCCGCCGGCGAACAGCAACAGGTCGGCGTCGAGGTCCTTGGGGGTGAAGATGCCGCTCGGCGGCAGCACCCGAAGGCTGTCTCCGGCGTGCAGGTTCTCGTGGAGCCAGTTCGACGCGTAGCCGTCGACGGTGCGCTTCACGGTGACCGTCAACGGCTCCCCCGGCGGCACGCAGACCGAGTAGCAGCGAGCTGTGACACCGGTCAGCTCCGAGGGGATGGCGAGGGTGAGGAACTGGCCCGGGGTGAACGCGAACGCCTCCGCGAGGGCCTCCGGGACGTCGAAGACGATCGACATGGCGTCCTCGGTCTCGGGTCGGACCTCCGCGACCGTCAACACGTGCGAGACCTCGGGCATCCCGCGATTGTGCCGGTCCGCCTGCCGTCCTGCGTGCACCAGGTGAGGTGGCCGTCGCCATAATCGACTGCGTGGCCGACGTATTCGACGATCGGGTGGCGACCTGGCGACCTGACCTGGTCCGGGGTATCGGCGCGCTCTGGCCCGAGATGCCCGCGGCCGCGGTCGAGTCTCTCGCCGACCGCCTGGTCGGGCTCGCCCGCGCCGGGCACGACGAACGACCGGACGACCTGGTCGCCCTTGACCAGCGGCGACTGGCCGAGCCGGACTGGTTCCAACGCGCCGACATGCTCGGGTACGCCGCGTACGCCGACCGGTTCGGCGGCACGCTGCGCGGCGTGGGCGAGCACGCGTCGTACCTCCAGGAGCTGGGCGTCACCTACCTCCACCTGATGCCGCTGCTGACGCCGCGGCCGGCCCCGAACGACGGGGGCTACGCGGTCGCCGACTACCGCACCGTGCGTGCCGACCTCGGCACCAACGACGACCTGCGGGCGCTCACCACGACGCTCCGCGAGCACGGGATCAGCCTCTGTGTCGACCTGGTCCTCAACCACGTCGCGCGCGAGCACGCCTGGGCGGAGGCCGCGCGCGCGGGCGACGTTGCCAAGCGCGACTACTTCCATGTCTTCGACGACCGTCGGGAGCCCGACGCCTTCGAGGCGACGACGCCCGAGGTCTTCCCCGACTTCGCGCCCGGGAGCTTCACGTGGGACGACGACCTCGCCGGCTGGGTGTGGACGACCTTCCACGACTACCAGTGGGACCTCGACTGGTCGAACCCCGACGTCGTGTGCGAGTTCGCCGCGATCGTCTGCCACCTCGCCAACCTGGGCGTCGAGGTGCTGCGACTCGACGCCATCGCCTTCCTGTGGAAGCGACTCGGCACGTCCAGCCAGAACCAGCCCGAGGTGCACGAGGTGACCCGGCTGTTGCGCACCGTGGTGCGCATGGCCTGTCCTGCCGTGCTCTTCAAGGCCGAGGCGATCGTCGGGCCCGCCGACCTCCCGCCGTACCTCGGTGTCGGCGACCACGCCGGCCGGGTCTCGGACCTCGCCTACCACAACAGCCTCATGGTCCAGCTCTGGTCGATGGTGGCGACCGGTGACGTCGGCCTGGCGTCCCGTGCGTTGCAGGCACTCCCCCAGCCACCCGGGACGACGTCGTGGCTGACCTACGCGCGGTGCCACGACGACATCGGCTGGGCGATCGACGACACCGACGCGTGGCGCGCCGGGCTCGACGGCGCGGCCCACCGGCGCTTCCTCTCGGACTGGTACGCCGGAATCTTCCCGGGCTCCTGGGCCAGAGGCCTGGTCTTCCAGGACAACCCGGCCACCGGCGACCGGCGGATCTCCGGCTCCCTGGCCTCCCTGGCCGGCCTCGAGGCCGGCGACCCGGCGGCGGTGGCGCGGATCCTGCTGCTGCACGCGGTGATGTTCGGGTTCGGCGGGCTGCCCGTGCTCTGGATGGGGGACGAGGTCGGACTGCTCAACGATCACGGCTGGGCCGACGATCCAGCGCACGCCGGCGACAACCGGTGGGTGCATCGGCCGCGGATGCCGTGGGACGAGCTGCCTGAGCACCGACGCCCGATCACCGACGGCCTCACCCACCTCGCGCGGCTCCGGGCCGAGCCTTCCTCAGCTCCACGCCGCCCATCCGACCGAGGTCTGGGACCCCCGCGACCCGGCGGTGCTGCTCGTCGTACGCCGGGCTCCGGAGGGACCGCTGTTGATGGCCGCCAACGTCTCCGACGAGGAACGCTGGGTGGCCGCCGACGTCCTGGCCTGGCTGGGGCTGCACTCCCCCGGGCTCCACGACGCCATCGGAGACAGCCGGCCCAGGTTGCGCGACGGCGCGGTGCGCCTCGCGCCGTACCAGTGTGTGTGGCTCTACGAGCGCTCCGGCGGTGGCTGACCGCGCCGACCCGGCCCGCAGGGTGCCGCGTCGGTTCCCGGAAGTCGGACCCTGCCCTCCTACACTCCGGCCATGAGTTCTGGTCTGATCGCCGCCATCATCGTGCTCGTCGTCGCACTCATCATCGTCGCCGTGGTGATGAGCGCGATCGCGGCGAAGAAGCGCCGGGAGGCGTTGTCGGCGCTCGCGGCTCAGCGGGGCTGGACCTACGTCGAGCGCGACGACCGGTGGTGCGACACGTTCGAGGGCTCGCCGTTCGGCCTCGGCCACAACCGCCAGGCCCGCAACGTGCTCACCGGCCAGTTCGACGGCCGCCCGTTCGTCACGTTCGACTACGTCTACGACACGACCGAGACCAGCACCGACTCCGAGGGACGGACCACGACCCGCGAGGTCAGCCACCCGTACGGCGTCTCCGGGATCGACATGGGGGCCTCCTTCCCGGCGCTCAAGGTCACCCCCGAGGGCATGTTCGGGCGATTCGTCGGCCGCATCACCAACCGCGACATCGAGCTGGAGTCCGAGGACTTCAACCGGGCCTTCACGGTCACCTGCTCCGACCGCAAGTTCGCCTCCGACGTCCTGCACCCGCAGATGATGGAGCTGCTGCTGCAGTGGCAGAAGTCGGCCTTCCGGTTCGACGGCCGCTGGATCCTCGACACCGAGCCCGGGCGGGTGGACCTCGAGGAGATCGAGCCCCGGTTGCTGCGCATCGACGCCATCGTCGACCGGATCCCGGACTTCGTGTGGCAGGAGGTCCGCGGATGACCACGGGCCGGCTGATCGCCGTGCTGATGGTGGGCCTGGTTCTCCTCGTCGGCCTCTCCCTCGTGGTCATGTACAACCGGTTCGTCCGGCAGCGCACCCTCATCGACGAGTCGTGGGGCCAGATCGACGTCGAGCTGACCCGCCGCCACGAGCTGATCCCCAGCCTCGTCTCCACCGTGAAGGGGTACGCCGAGCACGAGCAGGGCGTCCTGGAGAACCTGACCCGTGCCCGCGAAGCCGCCACCGCCCATCAGCAGGACAACCCCAAGCAGCGTGAGCGGTACGAGGAGTCGCTCGGCATCGCCGTCGCCACCGTGATGGTGCGCGCCGAGGCCTACCCCGATCTCAAGGCGAGCGCGAACTTCCTCCAGCTCCAGGGCGAGCTGACCAACACCGAGGACCGGATCGCCGCCGCCCGCCGGTTCTTCAACGGCAACGTCCGCGCGTTCAACACCCGGGTCGCGACCTTCCCGTCCAACCTGATCGCCTCGATGTTCGGCTTCCACCGCCGCGACTTCTTCGAGCTCACCGACCCCGGCGCGAGGGTCGCCCCCAGCGTCGAGCTCTGACCGTCCTTCAGATCCGACGCTGGAACTCCAGGGCCCGGCCGAGCACCTCGTACCCGAGTCGTTCGTTGACGCCGATCATGTGGTCGTTCGACTCGGCGTTCCACGTGTCCAGGGTCCGCAGCTGCGGCTCGGCGTCCAGCAACCAGCGGCACAGGTCGGCCTTCAGCAGCAGTCCCAGCCGATGACCACGGTGGCTCGCAACGACGGTGGTGTCCTCCTGGATCCCGATCCAGGGTCGTTCGCAGTCGACGCTGACCACCGTGTGGCCGGCCAGCGCGCCGCTCTCGCGGTGACGCGCCACCACCCGGTAGAGCCGTTGGCCACTCTCGATCTGTGCCTGCTCGAAGTCGCGGACCCGTTGCGCCGAGAAGACCTCGTCCTCGATCTCGAGGTCGTCGAGCGGAGCGTCGTTGATCGACGCCGCCACCACGGCCAGCTCCTCGTGCAGCGCCTCGGGGCTGCGGCCGGCGATCCGGACCAGCTCGTAGTCGCTGGCGAAGGGCTCGGCCTCGGCGTACGCGGCCGCGACGAAGTCGGCGCCGAGGTCACTCAACGGCTGGCGCCGGTTGATCGCGGTCGCCTTCTGCTCGTAGCCGACGGCGGCTGCGAAGCCGCGGGTCGCTGCACTGTCCCAGCCGTCGAGGCCCACCAGCGGCCGACCCAACCGACGGCACTCGTCGTGCAGCGCCGTGAGAGCCTCGGTGCCCACTCCGCCGCGACGACAGTCCGGGTGCACGTTCACGTCGAGCCAGGCCAGGTCGAGGTTGTCCCACTCGCTGGTGCTGAGGCTCGCCTGCCCGACCGGCTCGCCGGCCTCGACCACCAGGAACCGACGTGCCGGTTCGCCGTCCCAGCCGTGGCGCATGTTCATCTCGAAGCGGTACGCCGTGATCGGATGCCGCCAGGGGCCATCGACCACGGCCACGGCGTTCTCGATCGCGACCGCGGCAGCGATCGAGCCGGAGTCGTCCGGGCCGAACTCCCGCAGTTCCATGAGTCGATCATGGCCCGAGCGTCGCTCGGTCGCCAGCCATTATCGTGCGCGTAGACCGGAGGAGCAGGGGTGAAGATCGACCTGAAGAAGGATCGCAAGGACCTCTACCAGCCCGGAACGACGGACTTCGTGGAGGTCGACGTCCCGCCGATGACCTTTCTGTCCATCGACGGACGCGGAGACCCGAACACGTCCCGGGAGTACGCGGTGGCGATACCAGCGCTCTACTCCGGTGCCTACGCCATCAAGTTCTCACTCAGGGCCCGCACCGGGGAAGACTTCGTGGTCGGCCCTCTCGAGGGGCTCTGGTCGAGCGATGATCCCTCGGCCTTCGCTGCCCGCAGGAAGGACGACTGGGACTGGAGCATGATGATCGCGTTGCCCAGCCCGGTGAGCGGCGAGGACATCACCCAGGGCCTCGCCCAGGCCGCCACGAAGAAGCCGGACCTCCCGGTCAGGAACCTTCGGGTCCTCCCTCTGCACGAAGGGCGATCACTGCAGATCATGCACATCGGCGCCTACGACGCCGAAGCAGCGACCTTGGCACGCCTCCACGCCGAGATCATGCCCGCCCGGGGGCTCACCTGGAACGGTCGGCACCACGAGATCTACCTGAGCGACCCCCGCAAGGTGGCACCGGAGAAGTTGAAGACCGTGCTACGCCAACCGGTCAGGCCCGCCCGCTGATCGGTCCGGGGTCAGGACGTCGAGCCGTAGGAACCCCGGTAGTAGGTCAGGGCACCGGGCTCGTCGGTCGCGGCGAGGTCGACGACCCGGCCGACCACCAGCCAGTGGTCGCCGGCCTCGTGGACGGCGTGGACCCGGCAGTCGACGTACCCGAGCCCACCCGCCAGGACCGGGGACCCGGTCTCGGGGGACGGCGTCCAGTCGAGCCCGGCGAACTTGTCCGTGCCACGCGAGGCCATCCGGTCCGAAAGGGCGATCTGGTCGGCCGCGAGGAGGTTCACGCAGAAGGTCCCGGCCCGCTCGATGTGGGGCCAGGAACGCGACAGCCGTGCCGGTGAGAACACCACCAACGGCGGTTCGAGCGACACCGACATGAAGCCCTGGCAGGTGAGGCCCACCGGCCCGTCCTCGCTGAGCGCGGTCACGACGGTGACGCCGGTCGCGAAACGACCGAGTACGTCCCGGAACCGGCGCGCCCGGGAGGCCGCCTCCTCCGAGTCGACATGGATCGTCTCACCGGGCCACAGCTCGACATCGAGGTCGGGCTCGGCCGGCAAGGGGCTCTCGTCATGGGACACGAGACCGGAGTCTGTCAGCCGAACCCGTCGGCGGCGGACTGCACCCGGGCGACGTACGCCGACCAGTCGTAACCGTCATCGGGCAGGTTGCTGCTGTCCGCGCGATGTCCGACCGCGCCGTCGAGACCCTCGCGCAGGATGTCCATCTGTCCCAGGTGGCGGTTGGTCTCGGCGACCATGTGGACCAGCAGCGTGTGGAGGGTGACCGGGTTGTCGGGCCACCACGGCACGTGCCCCTCCCCCTCGAGCCCGGTCTGGTCGAAGGTGACCGATGCTTCCCGCCAGGCCAGCCGGTAGAGGTCCGTGATCTGCTCGCGACTCTCGTCTGCGGTGGCGAACAGGTCGTCGTTGTGGTCCGCGTCGTCGTCGTGCCAGGGCAGCGGCACCGGCAGGTCACGGCCGAAGCTGACCACGAAGTAACCCAGCTCGACGCTGGCGAGGTGCTTCACGACGCCGAGCAGGTTGGTGCCGGTCGGCGTCAACGGCCGGCGGGCGTCGTACTCGCTGACGCCGTCGAGCTTCCAGAGCACGGACTCCCGTGCGATCTGGAGGTAGCGGACGAGGACGTCCTTGGGCTGGGTGCTCGGGCGGTCGCCGGGCATCAGTGCGCCCGGTCCGTTGGCATCTCGGCCAGCATCTCCGCCAACGCCGTGAGCGACGGCGCCTGCACCGAGGCCGGCGTGAGGTACGACGGGTACGAGCGTTGGTCGCGATCGATCCAGGCGGTGGCGAGGCCGGCTCGGGACGCCCCGTCGGTGTCCCAGGGGTGGACGGCCACGAGCATCGCGTCGGACGCGGCCACGTCGCACTGCTGGAGTGCGTAGAGGTACGCGGCCCGCGCCGGTTTCCACACTCCCGCGTCCTCGGCCGAGAGCATCCGCTCGAAGGCGTCCGCGACTCCCGCCCGCTCCAACAGCCCTTCGGCGACGGACGCCGCACCGTTGCTCAAGGTCACCAACCGCAGTCCCTGATCGGCCAGGGCACGGATGCCGACAGGCACGTCGGGATGGACTGACAGCGACCGGAAGTCGCCCATCACTCGTTCCACGGCACCGTCGACCTCCTCGGTGGACAGGTGCCCCGCCAGCAGCCGGGCCAGGGAGTCGCTGGCGATCTCGGCGAACGGGGCCGACGCGCCGGCCGCCGCGAGGCCGAGGCCGTCGCGGAGCACCCCGGCGAACCAGGCGTCGCGCAGCATCGGCGGCGCGCCGATCTCCTCGAACGTGCCGGCCAGTGTGGACATGTCGGAGAGCGTCTCGTTGACGTCGAAGACCAGGACCTGGGGGCGAGGCGTCATGCCGGCGACGTTACCCGGGCCGGGTGACACCGGACACCATCCGATCCGACCCGCCCCCCTCCTTCGGTGCCACCCGAGGCGTGTCAAGGAATGAGAGAGTCTGACCGACCGACGAGGTGAGGAATGTCCCACGCGCTGCACGACCAGCTGAGCCGCCTGGCCGAGGAGGCGACTCCTCCTCAGGACGCGACGCCGGGCATCGAGCTGTGGGCGCGCGGCACCCGTTACCGCCGAAGGATGCGGAACGGTTCACTGCTGATCGTGGCCGTGGCGGTGATCGTGCTGACAGTCCTGAGCAGCGCGACCGTGCGCTCGGCCGGGCCCACACCCGAGCCGGCGCCGGCCAATGCCCCGGCCGGACTCCCCGCACGCATCCACGTCCCCAGCCCGTGGCTTCCCGGAACCGACGAGGCAGGTCCCCCGGGCCAGACGGTGGCGATGTTTCCCGCAGATCGTGGCGGTTGGACCGGCACCACGAGGAATCTCGTGGCCGTCTCCGCCGCCACCGGCGACTATCGGTTCCTCGACCTGCCGGACGCCGTTCTGATCGACGACGCGGCACTGTCCCCGGACGGGCGCCGGATCGCCTTCTGGGTCACGGGTCCGACGTCGGCGACGGCGAACACGGCCGAGACCGGCGGAGAGGGCGCGGTCGCTGGTGTGGCGGTCTACGACACCCGCACCGAGGAGATCGTCCGCCACGACTTCGCCACCGAGCACGGCCTGTCACCGTCGTCGTTGGCGTGGGTCGCCCCGTCCGCCCTGGTGATCAGGCACCTCCAGTACCTCGCCGGCGACGACGGCCCCGAGATGGAACAGGCAAGCGCCAACGACGAGTCCTCGTGGCGATGGGACGTCTCGCTGGCCGAGCCCCAGCCGTGGCCGCTCGCCCAGCAGATCGGCGGCGACGACTGGGGAGCGCCCTCGAACGGCCGGGTCGCCGTGGGGAACCTCGACGACGTGTTCGTCGTCGATGGGTCGTCCAGCCGGGCCGTCGAGCGCGGGTCGCGCCTCAACTACAGCGTCGGCAGGTATGCCGTCAGTCCGGACGGCACTCGGATCGCCGGCATCTGGGGCAACAACCGCATGCCGAACGATGTTGCCATTCTGACCGTCTCGCCCGCTGGCAAGCGCGACCTGGCCCGGCTGGACGAGGCCGACCTCAGTTTCGAGGTGGAGGGCTGGCGCGACGAGGCACACGTGGTTGTCACCCGCCGGTCCGAGGCAGTGCGTGAGGGACTGGGTATGAGCGTCTACGCCGTGGACAGCACCTCCGGTTCGGCGGATGAGCTCGTCATCCTGCCCGAGGGCTGGTTCAACGGCGTCCAGTGGGCCCCTGACCTGCTGAGCGCCCCCGTCGTCGACCGACCCGCTCCCCCGACTCCCCTCGACCCGAGACTGGTCCGAGGCCTCGCGGCCCTCACCCTGCTCGCCGCCGGGTTCGCTCTCTGGAGGTGGCGCCGTCGTGTCGCTCCGTGACGACGCAGCCGGGTTCGAGGAGTTCGTGGTCGCTCGCAGGTCGGCCCTGCTCCGCTCGGCGTACCTGCTGACCGGCGACCTGCACGACGCCGACGACCTGGTCCAGGTGGCACTGGTCAAGGCCGCCGCTCGCTGGTCGCGGATCGCGGAGCGCCCGGAGCCCTACGTGCGCAAGATCCTGGCCAGGGAGTCGATCACGCGCTGGCGACGTCGTCGCTGGCGGGAGGTGCCGCACGAGTCGCCCCCCGACAGCGCGCGCTCCACGGTCGACCTCGACGCCGTCGAGGCGTTGCGCGTGGCGCTGGCCGGGCTCTCCCCGCGACAGCGTGCGGTCGTCGTGCTGCGCTACTACGACGACCTCACCGAGCGGCAGACCGCCGACGTCCTCGGGATCTCCATCGGCACGGTGAAGTCCCACGCCCGTGACGCTCTCGCGCGGCTCCGGGACACCGTCCCCGCCGATGTGCTCAGCGGCTGACCGGTTAACCTGCACGCCGTGATGCCCCCCGACCTGCTCCAGCACGCCCGCGACGCGGACGGCTTCATGCCGGAGGACGAGGGGCTGCTGCTGAACCGGTACGCCGAGGAGCGGCTCCCCCTCGGCCCGGTGCTGGAGGTGGGCACCTACTGCGGCAAGTCCGCGATCTACCTGGGCGCGGCCGCCCGGGAGGTGGGCGGCACCGTCTTCACCGTCGACCACCACCGCGGCTCGGAGGAGAACCAGGCCGGCTGGGAGCACCACGACCCGACCCTGGTCGATGAGGCGACGGGCCTGATGGACACCCTGCCGCGGTTCCGTAGGACGCTCGCGCGCGCCGGGCTCGAGGACGAAGTGGTGGCGATCGTGGGCCGGTCGACGACCGTCAGCGTCCACTGGGGAACCCCGCTCAGCCTGCTGTTCATCGACGGCGGCCACGCCGAGCTCCACGCGCAGAACGACTACTCGGGCTGGGCGCCGTGGCTGATGCCCGAGGGGCTTCTGGTCATCCACGACGTGTTCGCCGACCCGGCCGACGGGGGCCAGCCGCCGTACCACGTCTTCCAGCGCGCACTGGCGGGCGGGAGCTTCACCGAGGTCGAGTCGCTCGGCTCGATGCGGGTCCTGCGCCGTGCCTCAGGGGCGGCCGGCGAGCCGGTCGGCTGAGCAGCCGCACTCCGCGCCGATCAGGGCGAAGTCCGGCCCGAAGGTCGTGCCCCGCATGATCGTGGCGCCAGGTGTGCTGAGCGACAGTGCGTCGACGGCGAGGATCACCGCGGCCGCGGTGTAGGTGGTCTGTTCGGCGGGCCAGTTGACGTCCTCGGGGAACACGAAGCCGGTCCAGTACGACCCGTCGTCGTGGCGCAGGTGCTGCATGTCGGCGAGCAGCGTCATCGCCCGCGGTCGATCCCCGATCGCATCGAGGGCCAGCACCAGCTCACAGGTCTCCGCGCCGGTGACCCACGGGTTCGGGCTGACGCAGCGGATGCCGAGTCCGGGCACCACGAAGGTGTCCCAGCTGGAGTCGATCAAGGCCCTGGCGGGGTCGCCCCGGACGGCGCCGCCGAGCACCGGGTAGTACCAGTCCATCGAGAACTCGGACTTGTCCAGGAACCGGTCGCGGTGGGCCTGCAGGGCGTGGGCGAGCCGGCCACCGGCCAGCTCCCACCCGGGCTGCGGGTCCTCCATCAGCTCCGAGAGCGCCACCCCGGCGCGCAGCGCCTGGTGGATGCTCGACGATCCGGCCACCAACGCCTCACGGTTGACGGCGGCGGGCTGGCTCTGCGCCTGGGGAGAGGCGTCCCACTCCTGCGACCAGCTGATGCCACCCCAGGGCAGCTGCATCGACACGGCCCAGTCGAGCCCGGCCCGGACGACCGGCCAGAAGCGGCGTACGAAGGCGGGGTCGCGGCGGATCAGCCAGTGGTGCCAGAGCCCGACCGCGAGGTACGACGCCATGTTGGTCTCGCCGCTGGCGTCCTCGATCTCGCCGGCCACGATCTTCATCGGCACCGAGCCGTCGTGGCGCTGCACGGTCGCGACCCAGGCGTACGCCCGCTCGGCTGCGTCCACCTCGCCCGCAGCGAGCAGCGCCATCGCCGACTCGACGTGGTTCCAGACGTCCGTGTGCTCGCCCACGGACCACGGGATCGCGCCCGAGGGCTCCTGCACGGCGACGATCGAACGGGCGGTGGCGGCGATCTCCGGCGCGGTCAGCACTCCGTGGAGCGAGGGGGTGTCAGCCGACATGAGGCTTGCGGAAGTAGAGCACCAGCGACTTGCCGATCAACGGGTCGAGCACCCGTCCCGCCCACTGCAACACCCTCGGCTGCTTCATGATCTCCCACACCAGCAGGCGGTGATAGGTGCGGGCGAGCGGATGGTCGTCGTTCCTCACCCCGACGGCGCACTTGATCCACCAGTACGGCGAGTGCAGGCCGTGCGCGTAGTCGTGGCCCTCCAGCACCAGCCCGGCACCCTCTGCCTTCGCAGTGAGCTCCTTGTCGGTGTAGATCCGGATGTGTCCACCCGGGACGTTGTGATAGTCGTCGGACAGCTTCCAGTTGATCGCCTCCGGCAGCCACCGCGGAACCGTGAGCGCGATGGTTCCCCCGGGGCGGGTGACCCGCACCAGCTCGGCGATCGCGGACAGGTCGTCCGGGATGTGCTCGAGGATCTCCGCGGCCACGACCCGGTCGAACTCGCCGTCGGCGAAGGGCAGCGCCAGAGCGTCGCCCTCCTTGACGTCGGCCTCGGCGCCGGCGGGAACCTCGCCGGCGTCCCGCATCGCCGCGAAGAGGTCGCGTACGGCGGACAGCTCGTCGGCGTCCTGGTCGAAGGCGATCACGTCAGCGCCGCGCCGGTACATCTCGAAGGCGTGCCGCCCCGCGCCGCAACCCAGGTCGAGCACCCGTTCGCCGGGCTGGAGCCCGAGCCGGTCGAAGTCAACGGTGAGCATGGATCGCCTCCTCGTACGCCGCGGCGGTCGCCTGGGCGACGGCATGCCAGCTGAAGTGTTCCTCGACGCGGGCCCGGCCCGCAGCCCCCATCCGGGCGCGTCGCTCGGGGTCGTCGAGCAGCGCAGCCATGGCGTGCGTGAGCTCGCCGACGTCACCGGGCTCGACCAGGTCGGCGCACTCACCGTCCGGGCCGACGACCTCGGGGATGGCACCGGCACGGGAGACGACCAGGGGGGTGCCACAGGCCATCAGCTCGGCCGTCGGCAGGCTGAAGCCCTCGTACAGCGAGGGAACGCACGCCAGCTCGGCCGAGCCCATCAGCTCCACGAGGTCGTCGTCGGTGAGGCCGTGCACACACCGCACGGCCCCCTCGAGGCCGAGCTGATCGATCAGCTGGTCGGTCCGTCCGCCGGGCACGGGCCGGCTCACCAACACCAGCTCGAGCCCGGGCCGCTCCACCCGCAGCTTGGCGAACGCCTCCAGCAGCGTGGAGATGCCCTTCATCGGTGCATCCGCACTCGCCATCGCCATGATCCGGCCGGGCACCCGCGGTGCCGTCGGTGGTCGAAACCGCTCATCGACGCCGAGCAGGATGACCCGCAGCCGCCCGGGATCGAGCCCGAAGTCGCGCGCGGCGTCGCGCCGAGACGACTCCGACGGAGTCAGGATCATCGGGAGCTGCCGGGCGACCTTCTTCTGCATGCGCAGGAACCCGTACCAGCGGCGCAGGGTCAGCCGCTGCCGCCTGGTGGTCGCCTGAGCCAGGTCGATCCGACGGTCGTGGGTGATCGGGTGGTGGATGGTCGCGACCACCGGTAGTCCGAGCTTCTGCTCGATGTCGAGGATCCCGCGGCCGAGCACCTGGTTGTCGTGGACGACGTCGAAGTCGTCGACCCGGTCGGCGAGCAGCCTCGCCACCCGGGTGCTGAACGTCTTGGGTTCGGGGAACCCCGCCAGGCACATGGTGAGGAACTCCTCGACGTCCACGAGGTCGCGGAACTCGCGCAGCTTCGGCACCCGGAACGGGTCGGGCTCGCGGTAGAGGTCGAGGCTCGACACCTCCGTGAGCGTGACGCCCTCGTCGAGGTCGGGGTACGGCGGACCGGAGAACACCTCGACGGTGTGGCCGAGCCGCACCAGCTCCCGGCTGAGGTGGCGGACGTAGACCCCCTGACCGCCGCAGTGCGGCTTGCTGCGGTAGGACAGCAACGCGATCCGCATGCAGTGGGCCTTCCCGGGCTGTCGACGTGGCTTCCAGGAGGTGGGAAGCGGCCTCAGCGTACCCGCGGGTAATCGGCGACCTCCGCCACGGCTGTCAATCCGTGGGGTCCTCCACGAGCGAGATGGCCTGACGGGGGCAGGCAGCCACGGCGCGGCGGACGGGTTCGACGGCCTCGCCGTCGACGTCCTCCTGCTTCAGCTGCAGGTAGTCGTCGTCATCGATCTCGAACACGTCCGGGGCCAGGGCCTCGCACAACGCATTCGACTCGCAGCGGTCGAAGTCGACCTTCACCTTCATGGTGCTCCTTTCGTTGCCGGGGGTTTCGAGGCTCGCTTCGCTCGCACCTCAACCACCGGATCGGGTCCTCCCATCGGTACCGGGGGTTTCGAGGCTCGCTTCGCTCGCACCTCAACCACCGGATCGGGTCCTCTCCTCGGTACCGGGGTTTCGAGGCTCAACCACCGGATCGGGTCCTCCCGTCGGCACCGGGGGTTTCGAGGCTCGCTCCGCTCGCACCTCAACCACCGGATGCGTTGGTCCGGTGGTTGAGGTGTGAGGAGCGTCAGCGACGAGCCTCGAAACCCCCGGACCTCTGGAGTCGGCGACCTCAACCACCGGGCGGCCCCATCTTGGCGTGGTCCCAGCTGGCGACGTGTTCGGGCTCCACGAGGACCACGACCCGCTTGCGCGCCTGACGTTCCACCTCGTGGCGGCCGAGATCACCCAGCTCCTCGAACGACGCGGCCCCGGTCATCGCGGTCACGACCGCCGACCCGATCCGCAGGATCGAGGCCGGCTCCCGGACGATCTCCGCCCGACCCCGGATCGAGACGCCACGCAGCTCGGCGTACGCGACGCCGTCCTCGACCAGGCAGCTGACTCGGGGGTCGCGCTCGAGGTTCCGGATCTTCTGACTGCGCGCATAGGTCCAGAACGCGATCCGCGAGCCCTCCATCACGTAGAACAACGTGCTCAGGTGTGGACCACCCTCGCGGTCGAGACTGGCGACCTGCACCTTCAGCTGGCTGCCGAGGAAGGCGCCCACCTCGGCGTCGTCCATCCGGATCGCGTCGCGTCCCGGCACGGCGGGTCAGGACCCCTCGCTCGAGTGACCCGGGAACACGTGAGCCGTCGGGTCGAGGGCGACTGCCGCGTTGTTGACCGCGGTCGCGGCCTCGCCGAAGCCAACGGCGATCAGGCGCACCTTGCCGGGGTACTCGGTGATGTCGCCGGCCGCGAAGACCCGCTCCAGCGACGTCTGCATGGAGGGCGACACGACGACGTGCCGCTTCTCGACCTCGATGCCCCACTCCTGCAGGGGACCGAGGTCGGCGAGGAAGCCCAGCGCGGCGACCAGAGCCTGGGCCGGACGGATCTGCGGCTCCTCACCGTCGACACTGATCTCCACCTCGCTCAACGTCTCCTCGCCACGCAGCTCGGTGACCTGGGCGCGAGTGATGATCTCGACGCCGAGGGCACGCACCGTGTCGACGGTGCGCTGGTGGGCACGGAAGGCGTCGCGGCGGTGCACGAGGGTCACCGAACGCGCCACCGGCTCGAGGTGCTCGGCCCAGTCGAACGCGCTGTCGCCGCCGCCGACGATGACGACGTCCTTGCCGGCGTACGGCTGGAACGACGGCACGAAGAACTCCATCCCGCGCCCCTGCCAGCCATCGCCGGCCGGCAACGGTCGTGGGCTGAACTTGCCGATGCCAGCGGTGATGATGACCGCCCCTGCGGTGATCTCGGTGCCGTCGTCGAGGCCGATGGTGACGCTGTCGCCGTCGTGACGGAGCGTCTGCGCGGTCCGGTCGAGGTAGTAGTCGGGATGCGCCGTCGAAGCCTGGGCGACCAGTCCGTCGACCAGGTCGCGACCCTTGATGTCGGGGAAGCCGGCGACGTCGAGGATCGCCTTCTCCGGGTACATCGCCGTGATCTGCCCGCCGAGCTCGGGGAGGCTGTCGACGACCGCGACGCGCAGCCCCCGGAAGCCGGCGTAGTAGGCGGCGTAGAGGCCGGTCGGGCCGGCGCCGATGATCAGCAGGTCGGTGTGGGGCACGGGGCGATCCTTCCCTGCCGAGGGTGTCGGCTCAACCACCACAGCCTCATGGCTACGGAGTCTCGATGTCGGAGACCAGCCAGCCGGTGTCACCGCGGACCACCGTGACCAGCGCCCGGTACGGCGTCACCGTGGTGCCCTGACCCGCGCTGGCGACGTACTGGTCGAGGAAGAGCAGCGCCTGGGTCTCGTCGTCGGAGGCTCGCACGACCGACGAGGCCACGACCCGAACCTCCTGCGTGACCCGCTCGTCGAGGAACCGGTCTCGCGACCGCGCGGTGGCGGCCCGGAACTCGGCGGCGAACGAGTCGGTCATGCGCGTGGTCGCGTCGTCGACCTGAGCGTCGAAGTCCTCGAAGCCGTAGGAGAGGATCACCGAGGTGCTGCTCGCCGCCGCCTCGACCGCAGACGCCTGGGCGACGGCGCCGGAGACGACGGGACGATCGTCCGAGGCCGCGGGGTCGGACTGGCCGTAGAGGTACCACCCCTCCACGAGCAGCACGGCAGCCAGCAGCACCGCCACTGCCGTCAGGACGCGGGTGTTCGCGGACTTCACTCCACGACCTCCAGGTCGCTGGTCAGCCAACGGCCGCCCTCGCGGACCAGCTCGAGGCGGAGTCTGAAGTCGCGGGTGACCGGCTGGTTGTCGGTCTGCCGACTCGTGACGGTGCCGCTGGTCGCAGCGAGGACGGTGGCGCGGTTCCCGTCGACGTCGGCCACCCCGGCGTAGAGGACCTCGCCCTCCAGCACCGAGCGGTTCCGCCGGATCTTCTGCTCGACGCGGTCCCGGGAGGAGGTGTACTGCTTGCGGAACTCACCGGTCGCACCCGCTGCGACCCGGTCGAGGCTCACGCTCGCGTCGTCGTAGCGGATGTTGATGAACGCCTCCGCCTCTGCAGTCGCCGCGGCCAGCACCTCGCCGTAGCGCTCCCGCTCGGTCTCGAGGGCAGCGCGGTCCGCGCGGGTCTGCCAGACCAGCACACCGCCGAGCACCACCCCCGCCGTCAGCACCACGAGCAGCAGCAGCAGGACGCGATCGGTCCGGGACCGACCTGCAGGGACGTCCACTCATTGCCTCCCAGGTGGGTGGGTTGCCCTCGGACGAGGCATCGTACGGCTCAGGCCTCCCAGCCGTCAGGTCGGAACCGCTTCGGCAGCTTGGACACGACCAGTCGGTAGGACTCGTCGACGGCCTCGAGGAGTTCGTCGACGGGAATCGCGCCGTCGAAGGTGAGGTTGTTCCACCCGGAGCGACCGATGTAGGCCATCACCGTCGCGTCGTCGGGGTAGCGGTGCAACCACTCGTCGGCGACCTCGCGGGTGGCACCGGCCTTGATCCCGACGCCGGTCTGGCCGAGGAACGCGAAGATCTTGCCGCGCTCGCCCTCACCGACCTTGACGACCGGGTGGTCGTGGTCCCACGGATTGTCGGGCCACGCGCCGGGTTTGGCCAGGCAGTGCTCGAGCATGCTGTCGGCGTCCATCCGCACAAACTACGATGAACCGGTGACGTCAGCCGACCTCTGGGGCGAGTTCGCCCACGACCCACGGTCGTCGGCGCATGCCCCGCTGCGGGCCTCCGACGCCGACCGGGACGTGGTGCTGCGGGCCCTCGGCACGGCCTATGCCGACGGACGGCTGGACGCCGACGAGTTCGACGAGCGGACGTCCGGCGTTCACGGGGCTCGGACGCTGGGCGAGCTGCCCGCGTTCCTCGGCGACCTCCTGCCGGTCTCGGAACCCGCTGCGGGCCTGGTCCCGACCTCCGCGCTGACTCCGCAGGCGATCGAGACGGAGGCGGTCACCCGGTGGCGACGGAGCCGCAACGATGCGTTGCGGATGTGGCTGTTCGTGTCGCTGATCTGCTGGACGATCTGGCTGCTGACGAACAACAACGGCCACCCGTGGCCGGTCTATCCGATGCTGGGAACGGCAGTGCCGCTGGTCGGCACGCTGGTCCAGCGTCACGACATGATCGAGTCGAACCGCCGCCGGATCATCACCAAGCACGAGAAGGCGGTGGCGAAGGCCCGGAAGAAGCGAGCCGCCCTGGAGAGCCCGCCCCCGGACCGGCCCACGGACTGATCCGGGGTCAGTCCTCGTCGGCCTCGTCGAGCAGTCCCTCGCTGCGCGCCGACGCGACGATCGCGCGCACCTGGGTGAGGGTGCCGCAGTCGTCGTCCAGCAGTCGGTTGCGCTCGGTGGCGAAGGCCGCGCCCAGCTCGGCACGGACCTGCTCGCCGACCTCGTTGCGGGCAGGGTTGAGGATGGTCAGTTCCTCCTCGGTGAGGTGGTGGTTGACCGCGGTGGCCAGCTCCTCGACGGCGTCGTCGAAGGCCTGGGTGTCGGTGCCCTTGAGCTCGAGGACGGCGAGCAGCGCCTCGTGGCCCTCGGCGTGCTCCTCCTCGCCGTGCTCGGCGTCGTGCTCGCTGACCGCACCCTTGCGGCGCAGCTTCGGGTAGACCAGCGTCTCCTCGGCCAGGGCATGCGCGACGTGCAGGGCCGAGAACGCCTGGCGGACGGAGTCGCGGTCGCTGCTGGCGTCGCGCAGGTCGCGCAACAGGGATTCGAAGCGACGGTGGTCGTCGAGGATCAGGTCGATGACGTCGCCGGAAACCGGGCGACCGAGGTCGATGGTCGTCATGCGTAGACCCTAGCCACGTGCGTCGTACCCGACATCTCGGCAGTGGGAACGTCCAGATGGCAGCACGAATGTCGGGTGCGACGGAGACACGTCGTCGCCTCCGCTCACTTCGTCGCCTCGATCATCTGGCGGAGCTCTCTTCTTCAGGTCGGAGATCTCGTCGCGGAGCCGGGCTGCGACCTCGAACTGGAGTTCCGCGGCGGCCGTGCGCATCTGCTCGGTCAGCCCCTGGATCAGCTCGGCCAGCTCACTGCTGGGGAGTCCGGCGAGGTCGGGGTGGTGGCCGTCGGACCGCATCCGGGACAGCGCCGGGGTGGGCGACTTGGCCTTCACCCCGCCGGCGCGGCCCTTCTGCCCCACGTCGGCCCAGGTCTGCAGCAGCTCCTGGGTGGTCTCGTCCTCGCGGGCGAGCATCTCGGTGATGTCGGCGATCTTCTTGCGCAGCGGCTGCGGGTCGACCCCGTGGGCGGTGTTGTAGGCGACCTGCTTCTCGCGGCGCCGGTTGGTCTCCTCGATGGCCATCTCCATCGACGGGGTCACCTTGTCGGCGTACATGTGGACCTGGCCGGACACGTTGCGGGCGGCACGACCGATGGTCTGGATCAGCGACTTGTCGGAGCGGAGGAAGCCCTCCTTGTCCGCGTCGAGGATCGCCACCAGCGACACCTCCGGGAGGTCCAGGCCCTCGCGGAGCAGGTTGATGCCGACCAGCACGTCGTACTCCCCCAGCCTCAGGTCACGCAGCAGCTCGATCCGCTTCAGCGTGTCGACCTCGGAGTGGAGGTAGCGGGTGCGGATTCCGGCATCGAGGAGGTAGTCGGTGAGGTCCTCGGACATCTTCTTGGTCAGCGTGGTGACCAGGACCCGCTCGCTCTTCTCGACCCGGGCGTTGATCTCACCGATCAGGTCGTCGATCTGACCCTTGGTCGACTTGACGACGACCTCCGGGTCGATCAGGCCGGTGGGTCGGATGATCTGCTCGACCACGTCGGGCTCGCCGCCGTCGGCACTGACCTTGTCGAGCTCGTAGTTGCCGGGGGTCGCGGAGAGGTAGATGGTCTGGCCGATCCGGTCCAGGAACTCCTCGAACTTCAGCGGGCGGTTGTCCATGGCGCTGGGGAGCCGGAACCCGTGGTCGACCAGGTTGCGCTTGCGCGACATGTCGCCCTCATACATCCCGCCGATCTGGGGGACGGCCACGTGGGACTCGTCCACGATGAGCAGGAAGTCCTCGGGGAAGTAGTCGAGCAGGCAGTTGGGAGCCGAGCCCCGTTGCCGGCCGTCGATGTGCATCGAGTAGTTCTCGATGCCGGAGCAGGAGCCGACCTGACGCATCATCTCGACGTCGTAGGTGGTCCGCATCCGCAGCCGTTGCGCCTCGAGCAGCTTGCCCTGCCGTTCGAAGGTCTCGAGCCGCTCGGTGAGCTCGGCCTCGATCCCGCGGATGGCGCGTTCCATCCGCTCCGGACCCGCGACGTAGTGGGTCGCCGGGAAGATGTGCAGCTCCTGGTCCTCGGTCATGACCTCGCCGGTCACCGGGTGGAGGGTCATCAGCCGCTCCACCTCGTCGCCGAAGAACTCGATCCGGATCGCCAGCTCCTCGTAGACCGGGAAGATCTCCAGGGTGTCGCCGCGCACCCGGAACGTGCCGCGAGTGAAGCTCATGTCGTTGCGGGTGTACTGGATCTCGACCAACCGGCGCAGGATCGAGTCGCGGTCGCGCTCCTCACCGACGCGCAGCCGCAGCATCCGGTCGACGTACTCCTGCGGGGTGCCGAGACCGTAGATGCAGGAGACCGTGGACACCACGATGACGTCGCGGCGGGTGAGGAGGCTGTTGGTCGCCGAGTGACGCAGCCGCTCGACCTCCTCGTTGATGGAGGAGTCCTTCTCGATGTAGGTGTCGGTCTGGGGAACGTACGCCTCGGGCTGGTAGTAGTCGTAGTACGAGACGAAGTACTCGATCGCGTTGTCGGGGAACAACTGACGCAGCTCGTTGGCGAACTGGGCCGCGAGAGTCTTGTTGGGCTGCATCACCAGCAACGGCCGTTGCACCTGCTCGGCCACCCAGGCCACCGTCGCGGTCTTGCCGGTGCCGGTGGCCCCGAGGAGCACCACGTCCTGCTCACCGCCGTTGATCCGCTTCGTGATGTCCGCGATCGCCGTCGGCTGGTCGCCCGACGGTGTGTAGTCGGAGACCACCTTGAACGGCGCCACCCGGCGCTCGAGATCGGTCACAGGCCGCATGGCTCGAGACTACGACGGCCCACCGACAACCTCGTCGCGGACGTCGTCGTAGCCTGCCGACGTGGTCGCGCCACCGCCCCGGGTCCTGGACCTCTTCGCCGTCCCGGACGACGTCGCGCCCCTGACCGGTGGCCGTGGAGACAGTTGCCTGGCCGGTGACCTGGTGCTGACTCCCGGTCGTGACCCCGCGGTCGCCGCCTGGCTGAGCCCACTGCTGGCGCGGCTCGCGGTGAGCCTCGACGAGCAACCCCGCCGCCGTCCTCGCGACCTGCGGATCGCGGTACCGGTTCCCGCCCGCGACGGGTCGTGGGTCGTCGACGGCTGGGGCGCCAGCCGCTATGAAAGCGGGACCGTCACCTGTCACGACCTCGACGTCCTCGTCGAAACCGGGCGCGTGCTGCATGCCCAGCTCGCGGTCGCGGTCCCTCGCCGTCCCGCCGGACTGGAGCCGCGACGCGACCGGTGGTCCGTGGCGGAGCGACTGGCCTTCGGGGCACCCGAGGATGTCGTCGCCGAGGCCGTGCGCCGACACGATCCTGGCCTCGACGCGCTCGTCGACGACCTGGTCCCGGACCTGGGTCGGAACGCGCTGGGGGCCGAGCAACTGGTCCACGGCGACCTCGCCGGCAACGTGTTGCTCGACCGGGTCGGAGCGCCCGTGGTGATCGACATGTCGCCGTACTGGCGTCCGGCACTCTGGGCGGAAGCGGTGTGCGTCCTCGACGTCGCGCTCTGGACGGGCGCCGGACGTGAGCAGATCACCAGGTGGCGTGATGACTCGCGCCACCGGCAGGCGTTGGCCCGCGCAGCGGTGTTCCGGTTGTTCAGCGACCGGCCGGCCGACGTGCAGCGCTACCGGCAGGTGCTCGCCTGACGCGGAGGCTGCCCGGTCCCCAGCACGGGCTGAAGCAATTTCCTGCATTTCGAGGACGGCGGGGCGGCTGCTCCCTACGCTGACATGGAGGCGTGAACGGGCCCCCCGCCATTTGCGTCGCACTGTTCCGCCCCCCTGAACAGAAACCGAGGCATGATGCCCGAGACGCCAGTTCCGAGCCCGCTGAAGACGCGGGGCTCGATGGACGTGTCCGAATGGCCCGTGGTGCGCAAGGTCGCACTGGTACTGGCCGTTCCCTTCCTGTTGGCCGTGCTGCTCGGGGCCCTGCGTGTCCAGGCGGAGCTCTCCGACGCCTCCGCTGCGACGTCGGCCGCGAGCCAGGTCACCGTGCTCGGACCCTCCGTCGACTACCTGTCGGCCGCTGAGGACGCCTCGATCGTCTTCCGCGCCACCGACAACCAGCAGCAGCGCAAGGCCGCTCTCAAGGCCGTCAACGCCGCCGCCGCCGACCTCGAGTCGGCCTGGTCCGAGGCCGACCTCAACGACGACCAGCGTCAGCAGGTCCGCGCGTTGCTGGACACCACACAAGGGCTGCGCGACGGCTCGGCGTACTCCGTCGTGTCCACCGCCGTCGACCAGCTCGACCGGCTCGAGGCCGAGGTCACCCTCGGCATCGCCGGCATGACCGACGGCGGAGCCCGGACCGAGAACCTGATCAACCTCGTGGGTCAGCTCAACAAGGGCCGGCTCGCGGTGACCCACGGCCAGCTGTTGGTGGTCCAGGAGCCGTCGGTCATCCCGAAGAACGACCTCTACGGCCTGTTCGGCGCCGAGGCGGCGGTCATCGACAGCCTCGAGCTGATGCTGCCCGACGACGCGTCCGTGGCGACGCTGCGCCAGTACAACTCGAGCAACCTCGGCCTGCTGGGTATCGGCACGTCCGAGATCAAGGGTCAGCAGTCCCTGGCGTTGTACGACGAGCTGGGGACCAGCCTGCTCGACCAGATCGAGGGCTCCCTGTCCGCGGAGGCGGCAGCCTCGAACCGGATCGCCCTGCTGACGGCACTCCTGACCAGCCTCGCGCTCCTGATCGCGATCGGGCTGGCCCTGGCGGTCTCCCGGGCACTCGTGCGTCCCATCCGGCTCGTGCGTGATGGCGCGCTTGCTGTCGCACACGAATCCTTGCCGGAGACGGTTCGCCGGATCCGCGCCGGCCAGGAGCCGGGCCGGATCGAGCCGATCCCCGTGACCACGCACGAGGAGCTGGGTCAGCTCGCTCGCGCTGTCGACGACCTGCACGGCACCGCCGTGCGGCTGGCGCAGGACGAGTCCGAGCTGCGCTCGCGAGTGGGCGAGATGTTCACCACGCTGTCACGGCGCAACACCTCCCTGGTCAACCAGCAGCTCCACCTGATCGAGCGGCTGGAACGCGACGAGGAGGACCCGGAACGCCTCGAGAGCCTGTTCCGGCTCGACCACCTCGCCTCGCGGATGCGCCGTACGGCGGAGAGCCTGGTCATCCTGGCCGGCACGCCGAGCCAGCACAGCGAGCAGGACGCCCTGTCGGTCGAGGAGGCCCTGCACGCGGCCACCGCCGGAGTGCGCGACTACCCACGCGTGGAGCTGGCGGGCGCACCGTCGCACCGCATCAACGGCGCCGCGGCCCCCGACGTGGTCCACCTGTTCACCGAGCTGATCGACAACGCGCTCTCGTTCTCGCCGCCCACGGCACCGGTCCGGGTCACGACGAGCTCTCCGGCCGGCATGGTGCTGGTGGAGATCGTGGACACCGGTCTGGGCATCGACAACGCGACCTTGCTCGACCTCAACGCGACGCTGCGGACCGGGGCCGAGATCACCGCCGACGCCGCGCGCCGGATGGGTCTGTTCGTGGTCGCCAGGCTGGCCCGGCGCCACGGTCTGACGGTCACCCTGGAGCGCAACGCCGAGGGTGGCACCACGGCAAGGGTGTTCCTGCCGAAGCCTCTGCTCAGCCAGCCCGAGGTGCCCGACACCGCGTCCGACGTCTCGGTCGAGGTCGAGGATGACCTGGTCGAGGACCAGGCGACCGAGGAAGTCAGCTGGTTCGCCAACGCCCAGCTCCGTGGTCCGGTCGAGGTGCCAGCGATCTCGGAGATCGACGTGGAGGACCCGGTCCTCGCGGAGATCGAGGTCGACGAGCCCGTCGCCGAGGACACCGACTCCGAGGAGCTCGACCTCGAGGAGCCCGTCGCCGAGGACACCGACCTCGACGACCCGCGACCGACCTCGACGAGCCAGACCTCCAGGAGCCCGCCGCCGAGGACACCGACCTCGACGAGCCAGACCTCGAGGAGCCCGCCGCCGAGGACACCGACCTCGACGAGCCAGACCTCGAGGAGCCCGCCGCCGAGGACACCGACCTCGACGAGGAACTCGATCTCGACGAGCTCGAGGTCATCGACGAGCCCGAGGCCCCCGTCGCGCCAGAGGTTCGCGAACCCGCGGCGCCCGTCGCCTCGGTGCCGACCGGCCCCCAGCCGGTCGCCACCCCGCAGCCGCTGGTGCCTTCGGCCTTCACCAAGGACCAGGCGTCCTCGGCCCTGGACTCCCTGGCCGCGGTGATCAATGCCAACATCGGACTCCCCCAGCGCGACCCGGGCGCGGCGCCGCAACCGACGCCCCTCACCAGGCTGCTGCGGCAGCGCATGGAGGCCGCCCCTCTCCCACCCCCGACGTGGCCCGTCAACGGGACCGACGTCACCGCACCAGATCCCATCGAGTCCGACGCGGAGCTGCAGCCTCCGGCCGCCCTCGAGGCTGAGGTCGAGGTTCCCGAGACGCTGGCCGGCGACACGCTGGCGGTCGTCCTGGGGCAGCCTGGAACGGAGCAGCTCGATCTGGAGCAGCCCGATCTGGAGCAGCCCGGAACGGAGCAGCTCGATCTGGAGCAGCCCGATCTCGAGCAGCATGATCTGGAGCAACCCGAGCTCGACCACGATGAGGTGGAGCCGGTCGAGCTCGACCAGCCCGAACCGGAGCCTGAGCAGGTGGCGCCTGTTGCCGCGCCGGTGAGTGCGCTGGACGGAGATGCGCCCGCATACGACGCCGGCGAGGACAACGACGAGACGCCGATGTTCAAGATGCTGCGCTCGAACTGGTTCGCCAGTGTCGACGGCGCGGACGCCGGTTGGCGCGCCGCCGACCTGGCGAACGATGCGGCCCCCTCCCGGGTGTCGCAGTCCGGACTCCCGGTCCGCGACCCCGGCAACCGGCTGGTGCCGGGCGGGGTGGCGCAGGAGGCTCCCCGCATCCACCGTGATCCGGAGGCGCTCCGGGCACGGTTGGCCGCACACGCCGCAGGTGTCGCCCGTGGTCGCACCACCGCTCCGAAGCTCGATGTCCATGCCCCGCACACCAAGACCGCTGAGGACGTGACTGGCTGATGAACGCCTTCTCGGGGACCGCCCCGATCACCCCCACCCGTGACCTCGACTGGGTCGTCAACCGGTTCGTGGACGAGGTCGCGGGCACCGCGCACGCCATCCTGGTCTCGGCCGACGGCCTGTTGACCGCCGTCAGCCATGACATGCCACCCGACCGCGCAGACCAGGTGGCGGCTGTCGCCTCAGGACTCGCCAGCCTCGCTGTCGGCGCCTCGCGGCTCTTCGACGGTGGGCCGGTGCTGCAGACGGTGATCGAGATGCAGCGCGGCTATCTGCTCCTGATGAGCGTCGGCGACGGGTCGCACCTCGCGGTGCTCACCGAGGAGGCCGCCGACATCGGGCAGATCGGCTACGAGATGGCGCTGTTGGTCGAGCGGGTGGGTCAGATGGTCCAGTCGCACGCTCGCACACTGCCCGGCGCCTAGGCGTCACGCGATGTCGGACTTCGATCCCCACGAGGCGACCCAGGACGGCGTCGCGACGCCACGACTGGTGCGCTCGTACACACTCACCGCAGGTCGCACCCGCGCCTCGGTGGACCTGCCGCTGGAGGCGACCTTGCGTCGTCAGGGCTTCGACGACGACGGTGGCGGCGAGACGCCCCGACAGCGGATCCTCCGGATCTGCGACACCCGGTCGGTGGCCGAGGTCTCGGCACTGGTCTCGATGCCGATCGGCGTCGTGCGGGTCCTGCTGGGCGACCTCGTGCAGGAAGGCCGAGTGCGCGTCCAGGCCACCTTGAACGCCGCGTCCTCCTCCGGTGAGCGACGCGACCTGATCGAAAGGACCCTCCGTGGACTCCGCGCGCTCTGAGGCCGTCACCTCCACCAAGATCGTCGTCGCCGGTGGCTTCGGCGTCGGCAAGACGACGCTGGTCGGCTCGGTCTCCGAGATCACGCCGCTGCGCACCGAAGCACTCGTCACCGACGAGTCCGAGGGTGTCGACGACCTGGCCTCGACACCGTCGAAGTCGACCACCACCGTGGCCATGGACTTCGGCCGGATCACGCTCGCCGAGGACCTCGTCCTCTACCTCTTCGGCACCCCGGGACAGAAGCGTTTCTGGTTCATGTGGGACGACCTCTGCATCGGCGCCATCGGCGCGATCGTCGTGGTCGACACCCAACGGCTCGACGAGGCCTTCTCGCCCCTCGACTACTTCGAGTCGAAGGGGATTCCGTTCATCGTCGCGGTCAACCAGTTCGAGGACACCCGCGCCTACCCGATCGACGACGTCGCCGCCGCGCTGGCGCTGCCCGCCGGCGTACCGATCATGGGAATCGATGCCCGCGACCCCAACTCGTGCAAGCAGGCGCTGGTCACCGTCACCGAGTATGCGCTCAGGTGCCTGATGGGCGGGGTGGCCGTCCCGGCGAGCTGATCCCGGCCGCTAGATTGGCTTGCGTGCCGCGCACCGTCCCCACCGGTCGTACCTGGGCCGAGCGCGTCCTGACGATCTCTCGGCGTGCGTTCCTGACCCTGCTGGGCGTCCAGATCGCGCTCGCCGTCGGCATGTCGCTGGTCGATTCCTACCGACGCCGCAGCAAGAAGCCGAAACCGTTCCCGGTCACACCGCCCCGCACGGTCGACCTCGGCGAGGGCCACGGCGCCATCACGACGTACACCTATGGCCGGGACCTGTACGCCGACATGCTGACGGCGATCGAGGGGGCCAAGAGGCAGGTGCTCTTCGAGACCTACATCTGGAAGGGCGACGAGGTCGGCGAGCGGTTCAAGGCCGCCCTGGCAGCGGCGGCCGACCGCGGCGTCGAGGTCTACTGCATCTACGACGGCTTCGCCAACCTCGTGGTCTCACCGCGGTTCAAGAGCTTCCCCTCGACGATGAAGGTGCTGTCCTATCCGCTGTACAACGCGGGTTGGCGGTTCCTGGACCTGCGCCGCTACGGTCGCGACCACCGCAAGATCCTGGTCGTCGACGACACGGTCGGGTTCGTCGGCGGCTACAACGTCGGGACGGCGTACGCCACCGAGTGGCGCGACACCCACCTGCGCATCACCGGCCCGGGCGTGTGGGACCTGAAGCGCGCCTTCGCCGACTTCTGGAACCTCCATCGACGCCGGCTGCTCGGGCACAGCGAGCGGCCGCTGCTGCTCGAGACAGCCGCGGCGTGGGAGCCGCGGGTGCGTATCCACCGCAACGTGCCGCGGTTGTGGATGTTCCCGATCCGGAGCATGTACCTCGAGGCGATCATCCGCGCGAGCCGCAACATCTGGCTCACCCAGGCCTACTTCCTGCCGGACCAGGACTTCGTCGACGCACTCAAGTTCGCGGCCCAGCGTGGGGTCGACGTCCGGCTGCTGGTGCCGCTGAAGTCCAACCACATCGTGGCGGACTGGATCTCCCGGGGGTACTACGACCAGCTGCTGCGCAGCGGGGTGCGCATCCTGCGGTTCCAGGGGGCGATGGTGCACGCGAAGACCGGGACCGTCGACGGTTCCTGGACCACGGTCGGGACGGCGAACATCGACCGGCTCAGCCTGCAGGGCAACTACGAGATCAACCTCGAGGTGATCGACGAAGGTCTCGCGCAGACGCTCGAGGAGATCTTCACGACCGACCAGGAGAACTGCCTCGAGCTGACCCTGCACGAGTGGGAGGCTCGCGACCTGCACCGCCGGTTCACCGAGGCCCTCCTCACCCCGCTTCGACCACTCCTGTGATGCCCGAGCAGCTGGTCCTCGACGGTGGCTTGTCCACCGTGCTCGAGGAGCACGGCGCCGACCTGTCCGGCGCACTGTGGACGGCACGGCTGCTCGGCGAGGAGCCCGAGCGCCTGGCCGAGGCCCACCGTGCCTACTACCTCGCGGGCGCCGACGTCGCCACCACGGCCAGCTACCAGTGCAGCGTCGAGGGCCTGGTGGCCGCCGGCTACGACGCCGACACCGCCCGGCGCCTGGTCACGCGCAGCGTCCGCATCGCCCTCGAGGTGCGCGACGAGCTGTCCGAGACCCACCCGGGGCTGCTCGTCGCCGCCTCCGTCGGCCCGTACGGCGCGTTCCTCGCGGACGGATCCGAGTACCGCGGCCGCTACGGCGTACCGACCGCGCGGTTGCGGGACTTCCACGGACCGCGCCTCGAGCTGCTGGCCGCCGCGGGCCCGGACCTGTTTGCTGTCGAGACCGTGCCCGACCTGGACGAGGCCGAGGTATTGGTGCCACTGCTCGACGAGATCGGCCTGCCAGCGTGGTTCAGCTACTCCGTGCGCGGCACAGCAACGGCGGCCGGACAGCCGCTGGCGGAGGCGTACTCGGTGCTGGCCGGGACCGGATCGGTCGTCGCGGCCGGCGTCAACTGCTCCGATCCCGCCGACGTCCTCGGTGCGGTGCAGGCGGCCGTGACAGCGACAAGCCTGCCTGCGGTTGCGTACCCGAACCGCG
The DNA here is from genome assembly GCA_963806945.1 of uncultured Actinomycetota bacterium. Classification (GTDB taxonomy): domain Bacteria; phylum Actinomycetota; class Actinomycetes; order Propionibacteriales; family Nocardioidaceae; genus Nocardioides. The sequence goes on along the minus strand of CAWDZH010000006.1, from coordinate 52,615 downwards.
GCGGCGCCTGGGATGCCGCTGCCAAGCAGTGGAGCGGCGCCCAGGCGATCGACCTCGACCTGGTCGACGTCTGGAGAGCGGCCGGCGCGCGCTGGATCGGTGGCTGCTGCGGGACCGGCCCGGATGACATCGCCGCGCTCGCGAGCCGGCTCCACGGCTGACGGGACCGGGCTCAGGTCGGCAGGTGGGTTCGCGGCGCCATCCGCGGTCCGAGCCGGGGGCGGTGGAGCCCGGCGAGGCCCACCAGGGCCTGCACCCGGTAGCGGTGGGGGCGGTAGGGCTCGAGGAACTCGCGCAGCTCGTGGTCGTCGAACGCGGTGCCGGTCAGCGCCCAGCCGATGTCCTTGGCCACGTGGTAGTCGCCGAAGGACACCGCGTCGGCGTCGCCCAGCGCTCGTTGCCGCACCTCCGCACTGGTCCACTCCCCGATACCCGGCAGCGACCGCAGCGCGCGGTCGGCCTCGGCCGGCGACAGGGTCGTGGTGCGTTCCAGGGCGTGGGCCACCCGGGCCGCCATCACCACCGCCCGGGAGCGGGCCGGGTCGATGTGGAGCTTGAGCCACTCCCAGGACGGGATGCTCCGCAGCGTCTCCGGGTCGGGCTGGATCCAGACCTCCAGGTCGTGCGCGGGTCCGGGCGCGCGGGTGCCCCACCGGTGCACCAGGTTGCGGAACCCGGCGAAGGCCTCCTGCCCGGTCACCTTCTGCTCGATGATCGCCGGCACCAGGGCCTCCATCACCAGGCCGGTGCGGCCCAGCCGCCAGTCGCGGTGGTGGCGCCACGCGTCCGACAACACCTGGTGTGTGGGCTCGAAGCCGGCGGGGTCGTCGTCGGCACCGAGCAGCGCCGGCACCTGCTCGAGCGCCCAGTCGGCGCCGTCACCCCACGCCGCGGCGTACACGTCGCCGTCGCGGGGGCGAGTGTCGATCATGAGCGTGGCGGTGCCTTCGGGTGTCCGCATCCCACGCCAGTGACGCCCCTGGAAGTCGGTCCGGTAGGTGGGGTCGTAACCGCCGTGCCGTTGCTGCGCGAGGACCTGCGCGACCGGGACCGGCCAGTCCGGAGTCCACAGCCGCGTGTTGCCGCTGCGCGTCGGGGCGGATCCGGTCGTCATGTGGCAGAGGGTAGGTCCTCCGGGTGACGATGCGAAACGTCTACTAGGTTGTGAATCGTGTCCGATGTGAGCAGCCGAGACCTCGAATCCGGGATCGAGACCGACTTCTCGAAGCAGATGTCCTACGGCGACTACCTCTGCCTCGACGAGCTCCTCTCCGCCCAGCGACCCCGCAGCCAGCCTCCGCAGCACGACGAGATGCTGTTCATCATCCAGCACCAGACCTCCGAGCTGTGGCTGAAACTGATGGTCCACGAGCTGCGCTCGGCGCGCGCGCTGCTCGCCGCCGACGACCTCTCCCCCGCCCTCAAGCGGCTGGCACGGGTCAAGCACATCCAGCACACGCTCACCGACCAGTGGTCGGTGCTGGCGACCCTCACCCCGAGCGAGTACGCCGAGATCCGGCCGTTCCTGGCGACGTCGTCGGGCTTCCAGTCGGCGCAGTACCGCGAGGTGGAGTTCCTGCTCGGCAACAAGGACCGAGAGATGGTCAAGGTCTTCGACCACGACCCAGCAGCGCGCGACGAGCTGACCACGCTGCTGCAGGAACCGTCGCTCTACGACGAGTTCCTGCGTCACCTCGCCCGCGTCGGGTACGCCGTACCCGAGGAGTTGCTGGATCGCGACTGGACGCTGCCCCACCGTTCGAACCCGGCCCTGGTCGACGTCCTCGCGACCGTCTACGCCGCGCCCCACGACCACTGGGCCGTCTACGAGACGTGCGAGGAGCTGGTCGACGTGGAGGACAACTTCCAGGAGTGGCGGTTCCGTCACCTCCAGGTCGTACAACGGGTGATCGGCGTCCGCCCGGGCACCGGAGGCTCGTCGGGCGTGGCGTTCCTGCGGCGGGCGCTGGACCTGACGTTCTTCCCCGAGCTCTACGAGGTGCGGGCGCGCATCGGGGACTGACACTCCCCGTTACGATTCCCGGCGTGGCTGCGCTCCCGGACGACATGCAGGACCTGGTGGAGTGGCTCAGGGCCAAGCGACGGCACGTGTTCAGCGCCGTGGAGGGGCTCAACGAGACCGATCTGCGCCGCGGGATCCTCCCGTCGGGGTGGTCCCCGCTCGGCCTGGTCCAGCACCTCGCGCTCGACGTGGAGCGGTTCTGGTTCCGGGCGGTCCTCGCCGGCGAGGACGTGCCCCTTCCCACGGGGGCCGAGGGATGGACCGTGGCGCCCGACCTCCCTCCCGCTGCCGTGCTCGATCTCTACCGGTCCGAGGCGGAGCTGGCGGATGCCGCTCTCGTCGCCGCGGGCGGCGCTGGAGCGACGCCGCGGTGGTGGCCTGCCGACTTCGGCAACGCGCCCTACCGCACCGCGAAGGAGATCCTGCTCCACGTGCTCGTGGAGACAGCCACCCACGCAGGCCACCTCGACGCCGCGCGAGAGCTCGTCGACGGTCACCAACATCTGGTGATCAGCGACTGACGACGCGCTGTCAGTCGCCGCGACTAGCGTGAGGCCATGCTGATCGCCGACCTCGTCGCGACGTCCACCGCCGTCGCTGCGACCCGCTCGCGCAAGGCCAAGGTGGCCGCGCTGGCCGAGACCCTGGCAGCGGCAGAGCCGGAGGAGCTGTCCCTGGTGGTGTCCTACCTGGGCGGCACGTTGCTGCAACGACGCACCGGCCTGGGCTGGCGGGGGTTGCAGACCATGCCCCCTCCCGCGACCGCCTCGTCGTTGACGGTGACCGAGACCCACGAGTCGTTCGAACGCCTGGCGGCGCTGTCCGGTGCGGGGTCGCAGCAGCAGCGCGCATCGGCCGTGGCCTCGTTGTTCGAACGCGCCACGGAGGCCGAGCAGGCCTGGTTGCGCGGGCTGGTCACCGGCGAGGTCCGGCAGGGCGCGCTCGACACGCTGGTGCAGGAGGCGCTCGCGGCTGCGGCCGGCGTCCCGCTGAAGGCCGTTCGCCGGGCAGCGATGTTGTCCGGCTCGACCGTCGCGATCGCGCAGGCGGCGTTCGAGGGCGAGGAGGCGCTGGCCGCGATCGGGCTCGAGGTCGGTCGCCCGGTGCTGCCGATGCTGGCCTCCAGCGCCACCGACGTGGCGGCGGCGTTCGCCAAGGTGGCGCCCGACGGCGGTCCGGTCGCCGTCGACACCAAGCTCGACGGCATCCGGATCCAGGTCCACCGCTCGGGCGACGAGGTCCGGGTCGCCACCCGCAGCCTCGACGACATCACCCACCGGTTGCCCGAGGTGGTCGCGCTCGCGCGGTCGCTCCCGGCCGAGCGGTTCGTGCTCGACGGCGAGGCGATCGCGCTCGATCACGACGGCCGGCCGCGCCCGTTCCAGGAGACCGCCTCCCGCACCGCCCAGGACTCCGGCGTCGACGTCACCGCCTACTTCTTCGACCTGCTCCACCTCGACGGCCGCGACCTGCTCGACGCTCCCGGGGAGGAACGACTGGCGGCGCTGACCGGGCTGGTGCCGGAGGAATCACTGGTGGCACGGCTGGTCACCGCCGACGCGGCCGAGGCCGAAGCCTTCGCCACCCACGTGGTCGAGGCGGGACACGAGGGCGTGGTCGTGAAGAGCCTGGCTGCGGCGTACGACGCCGGGCGTCGGGGCGCCGGCTGGGTGAAGGTGAAGCCGGTCCACACCCTCGACCTGGTCGTGCTCGCGGTCGAGTGGGGCTCGGGCCGCCGGAAGGGCTGGCTCTCCAACATCCACCTCGGCGCCCGCGACGGTGACGGTTTCGTGATGCTGGGCAAGACCTTCAAGGGGATGACCGACGAGGTGCTGGCTTGGCAGACAGAGCGCTTCACCGAGCTCGCGGTCGAACCCGACGCGATCAAGGACCACTACGTCGTGCCAGTACGCCCGGAGCAAGTGGTGGAAATCGCGTACGACGGTGTTCAACGGTCGAGTCGGTACCCCGGCGGCGTTGCGTTGAGGTTCGCCCGCGTCGTGCGCTATCGCGACGACAAGGCCGCTGCCGAGGCCGACACGATCAGCACCGTGAGGTCAGTGCTGTAGTTCGCAGTCACCGACTGGCTAGCTCACCGCCGTGAGGCGACACCCAGTGCCAGCGGTGAGCCAACCACCCTCCCACGTCGACAGAACGTGGCTCGCCACCGCCATCCGGAGCTTCCGCAGAGCGCACCTGAGCACCGCCGAGGCGCCGACGGCCATGCATGCCGCTACGACCTGGGGGTCGGGCCTTAGGGTCGGTGTCATGGAAACCGACAAGCTGGCCGACCGGTACCTGTCGTTCTCGGCGGGCCTCGCGCTCGCGGCACTGGCTTCGTGGATCGCCTTCGTCGTCGTCGATGACGCCAAGATCTGGCTCGCGGCCGGCGTCGCGACCACGGTGGTGAGCGCGACCATGCGCATCCTGGCAGCGGTGCGCGCTCTGGAAGCACGCCTCGACCTGGTGCTGGCCGGGGCCGAGCCGCCTTCCGCAGCCGGCTGACGTGGGGCGAGCGTCACCACGGTGCCACTGCGGGTTGCCCTAATCTGGTGCGCATGACCACCGCGCCCGAGACCGACGGTCGCCGTACGGCCGCGTCCGCCCGGCGACGCAAGCGAGAGGCCGAGATCATCGCCGCCACCCGGGCCCTCTTCGACGGCAGCGGCGTGCGGGACGCGCAGATCGAGCAGGTCGCGAAGGCGGTCGGGATCAACCGGGCGATCATCTACCGCCACTTCACCGGCAAGGAAGAGCTGTTCGCCCTCACCCTGGTCGAATACCTCGACGAGCTGCGAGCGGCCCTCGCCGATGCCGACGCGGCGGGACGTGACCCGGCCGATCGGCTGACGCAGATCACCGGCGCCTTCGTCGACTACAGCCTCGCCCATCCCGCGTTCGTCGACTGCGCGCAGACGCTGATGCGGCGCACCGGGCCCGAGCTGCTCGAGGAGATGTCGGAGTCCGCCCTGTTCCGGCTGGGCCGGGCGATCTCAGCCTGTCTTGCGGTGCTCATCTCGGCGCTCGAGTCCGGCGTCGACTCGGGCGACTTTCACGTCGATGACCCGGCACTGCTCGCCAACACGCTCTATGCCAGCGGACTGGGCGCGCTCCAGCTGGCCCGGGTGGGGATCCTGGTGAAGGAGTCCGCCCCCGGCGTACCGACCGTGGGCGAGGTCTCCCCCGTGCAGGTGCGCGACTACCTCATCGCATCATCGCTCGCCCTCGCCACCCACCGCTGACAGGTTGAGTGGGGCCTCCGCAACGTACGAGTGGAGCTTCTGCAACACATGTCTGTTGCTCGCGCCCAACTCAACTGTTGCGGCGACTCGACCGCACCCAACTCAACCTACTTCTCGAGGATGGCGACGACGCCCTGGCCGCCGGCGGCGCAGATCGAGATCAGCCCGCGGCCGTGGTCGGCAGAGTCGCCGGCCTGGTCGAGCAGCTTGGCGAGGGTGTTGACGATCCGGCCGCCGGTCGCCGCGAACGGGTGGCCCGCGGCGAGCGAGGAGCCGTTCACGTTGAGCTTGCTGCGGTCGATCGAGCCCAGCGGGGCGTCGAGGCCGAGGCGCTCCTTGCAGAAGACCGGGTCCTCCCAGGCCTTGAGCGTCGAGAGCACCTGTGAGGCGAACGCCTCGTGGATCTCGTAGTAGTCGAAGTCCTGCAGCGAGAGGCCCTCGCGCTCGAGCATCCGGGAGACGGCGTACGCCGGGGCCATCAGCAGCCCCTCGGCGCCGTGCACGTAGTCGACGGCAGCCGTCTCGTAGGCGGTGAAGTAGGCCAGCACCGGCAGGCCGCGCTCCTTGGCCCACTCCTCGGAGGCGAGCAGCACCACGGAGGCACCGTCGGTCAACGGCGTGGAGTTGCCGGCGGTCATGGTGGCGGCCTCGCCCCGGCCGAAGACCGGCTTCAGCTTCGCCAGCTTCTCGGCCGAGCTGTCGGGGCGCAGGTTGTTGTCGCGCTCCAGGCCACGGAACGGCGTGACCTGGTCGTCGAGGAAGCCCGCGTCGTACGCCGCGGCGAGCCGCTGGTGCGAGGCGGCCGCCAGCGCGTCCTGGTCCTCACGCGTGATCTGCCACTCGAGTGCGGTCAGCGCCGCGTGGTCGCCCATCGACTTGCCGGTGCGCGGCTCGCCGTTCTGGGGGATCTCGATGCCGATGTCGCCGGGGCGGATGGAGCCGAGCGCCTTGACCTTGCCGGCGGTGTCGCGGGCCGCGTTGACCTTCATCAGCTTCTTGCGCAGCTTGTCGCTGAGCGCCACGGGCGCGTCCGAGGTGGTGTCGGCGCCGCCGGCGATGCCGACCTCGATCTGGCCGAGGGCGATCTTGTTCGCGACCTGGATCGCAGCCTGGAGGCCGGTGCCGCAGGCCTGCTGGATGTCGGTGGCAGGGGTGTCGGCGGCGAGCTTCGAGCCGAGCACCGCCTCACGGGTGAGGTTGAAGTCGCGGGCGTGCTTGAGCACGGCTCCCGCGACGACCTCACCGAGCCGCTCCCCCTCGAGCCCGAAACGCGCCACCAGGCCGTCGATGGCGGCGGTGAGCATCTCCTGGTTGGAGGCATCGGCGTAGGCGCTGTTGGAGCGGGCGAACGGGATCCGGTTGCCGCCGACAATGGCGACGCGTCGTGTGGAGGTCTGCATGCACCCATTGTGACTCGCGAGTAGCCTCAGCGGAACACACAGCCACGGTGTCCTACTTCACGAAGTGTGGACGCAGAGTTACACCAGGGAGTTACCTACCACCATGAGTGATCGCTACCAAGGTTTCGTGCAGTCCCCCGTCGGCCGGCTCCTGGTCAAGAACCTCGGCCTGCCCAGCCCCACCCCGTTGCAGCGCTACGAGGAGGGGGCGCCGCTGGTCGACGGCACGGTGGTCGTCGGCGGCCACGGCCGGCTCGCCGAGTCGTTGCCCGCCCTGCTCGACCTCCTCGGCATCGCCACCACCACGAACGCCGACGCGGCCGAGCGCTACCAGGGCCTGGTCTTCGACGCGACCGGCCTCACCGACGCCGGCCAGCTCGGCGCGCTCCGCGACTTCTTCACTCCCCTGCTCCGCAGCCTGGCGACCTGCCCGCGCATCGTCGTCCTCGGTACGCCGCCGGAGAGCGTGTCGGGATCCGAGCGGGTCGCCCAGCGCGCGCTGGAGGGCTTCACCCGCTCGCTCGGCAAGGAGGTCGGCCGCGGCGGCACCGTGCAGCTGGTCTACGTCGCCGACGGCGCCGAGGGCACGGTCGCCTCCACCCTGGGCTTCCTGCTGTCGCCCAAGTCGGCCTACGTCTCGGGCCAGGTCGTGCGGATCGGCACCCACACGAGCAAGGCGGCCGAGGTCAGCGACCAGACGTCGCCCCTGACCGGCAAGATCGCGCTCGTCACCGGCGCCAGCCGCGGCATCGGCGAGCAGATCGCCCGGGTCCTCCACCGCGACGGCGCCACCGTGGTCGGCCTCGACGTACCGCAGGCAGCCAGCGAGCTGCAGGCGCTCATGCGCGAGCTCGACGGCGACCACCTCACCCTCGACATCACCGCGAAGGACGCTCCGCAGCGGATCGCCCACCACCTCAAGGAGAAGCACGGTGGCGTGGACGTGGTCGTCCACAACGCCGGCATCACCAAGGACAAGAAGCTCGCCAACATGGACGAGGACCGTTGGAACGCGGTCTTGAACGTCAACCTGGTGGCGCCGGAGCGGATCACCCGCGAGCTGCTGGACCAGGGCGTGATCAACGACAACGGCGCCATCATCGGCGTCGCCTCGATCGCCGGCATCGCCGGCAACCTCGGCCAGACCAACTACGCCGCCTCCAAGGCCGGCGTCATCGGCCTGGTCGACAGCCTCAAGGACGAGCTGAAGAAGGGCGTCACGATCAACGCGGTCGCGCCCGGTTTCATCATCACGCAGATGACCGCCGCCGTGCCGTTCGCGACCCGTGAGGTCGGTCAGCGGCTCAACGCGATGTCCCAGGGCGGTCTGCCGATCGACGTCGCCGAGACCATCGCCTGGTACGCCAACCCGGGGTCCACGGCCGTCAACGGCAACGTGGTCCGGGTGTGCGGCCAGATGATGCTGGGAGCCTGACCCATGGCCGGACTCCCGATGGTGCTCAAGGCTGCGTTGCCTTCGATCCCGGTCGTCAACCAGCTGCCGGGCGTCCGCAAGGACCCGAAGGCCGACCCCAGCACGCTCGAGTTCACCCGTGAGGGGCTCACGATCGAACGCGAGCACGCGGCGGCGTACGCCGCAGTGTGCGGGTTCCCGGCCAAGGACGCCGTCCCGCTGACCTACCCGCACATGCTGGCCTTCCCGCTCCACATGGCGGCGATGACCAGCCCGCAGTTCCCCTACCCCGCCGTCGGCTCCGTCCACGTGGAGAACGTGATCACCAGCCACCGGCCGATCCACGCCGGCGAGACGTTCGACGTGACGGTGCGGGTCTCCCCGACCCGCCCGCACGCCAAGGGGACGGCCGTGGACTTCCTCTCGGAGGTCCGGTCGGGTGAGGACGTGGTCTGGGAGTCGACCTCCACCTACCTGCGCCGCGGCCGCGGCAACGAGGATGCTCCCCGTGGGCTCGTGTTCGACACGACCCCGGTCGGCACGACCGAGTGGCGGCTGCCGGCCGACCTGGGGCGTCGCTACGGCGCGGTCTCGGGCGACCGCAACCCGATCCACCTCTACCCCCTGACCGCCAAGGCGCTGGGGTTCCCGCGTCAGATCGCACACGGAATGTGGAGCCTCGCGCGCTGTGTCGCGGCACTCGAGAACCGGCTGCCCGATGCGGTGCGGGTCGAGGTCGCCTTCAAGAAGCCGATCCTGCTGCCCGGCACCGTGGCGTTCGGCCACGAGCTGAGCGTCGACGGCCAGTCGTTCGCGTTGACCAGCCCGAAGGACGGTGCGCCCCACCTGGTGGGCAGCACCCGCTTCGCCTGATCGTCAGCGGCCGGCGGCAGCCCAGAGGCGCTGCTCGGCGGCGGCGTCGAACCCCGACGCGGGGCGACCACCCGGTTGCTCCGGGGTGCCCTCGCGCTGGAGCCAGGCCCACGTGTCCTCGATGGTCTCGGCGATCGGACGGCACACCAGACCTGCGTCGTACGCCGCGGACACGTCGCCGTCGTGCAGCGCGGAGAGCTCGCTCCCGGGCGGCACCCAGACCGGGATCTCGCTCCACGGCTGGACCCCGGCGGCCTCGATCACCTCGGGCCCGAGCCAGACCAGCTCGGCGTTCGAGCCGGTGACCCGCACACACTCGTCGAGCAGCTCGGCCATCGTGGTGTGGCCACGTCGGCTGACGGTGTTGAGGATGCCGACCGGCTGACGGTCGAGCACCCAGCGAGCGAGGTCACGCGCGTCGATCAGCTGCAGCGGCTGGTCGGACGGACCCGGCGCCGGGACCCGGCCTCCGTCGGCGATCCGGTTGAGCCAGAACGGCATCCGGCCGACCTGCTCGTACGGACCGATGATCAGGCCGGCGCGCGCACACAGCGTCGGACCGTCGAACTCCTGCTGCACGGCGAGCTCGCCGCCGCGCTTGTCAGCCGCGTAGTCGCCGGACTCCCTCGAGGCCGGGTCACCGTCGACGACGGGCGCCGACTCGTCGAGCCCCGGTGCCGGCGGCCACTGGTAGACCGAGCGGGAGGAGACATACGTGTAGTGCCCTGCCCGACCGGACAGCAGCCGGGCCGAGTCGCGAACCGCGACCGGCGCACCCGACCAGGTGTCCACCACGGCGTCGAACGTGTCGTCACCCAGCGCGGCTCTCAGGGAATCGGGATCGAGCCGCTCGGCGTGCCGGGTCTCGACGTCCGGGTGCGTCACCCCGGTCCGGCCGCGGTTGACCGTGATCACCTCGTCACCGCGCGCCAGGGCACCCTCCACCACCGCGCGCCCGACATGGTGGGTGCCGCCGAGCACCAGGAGTCTCATGCGTCCGATGCTCGCCTCCAGCGGCGTGCTGCGGTAGGGCCGTTCACCCAGAGCGCAACAGGTCTCAGCGGGGGTTGCCGAAGACCGTGCTGGTGGTCGTGGCGCGGGTCGCTGTGGGCGCGGCCGCCCGGCGCTCGGAGAAGGTCGCGGTCGCCGGGTTCCAGACACCGACGTCGGTGATGCGGTTGCCGTCCCAGTCACCGGTGACCGGCAGGTCGCCGGGCTGTCCGAACGGCACCTGGGCGAGCCAGGTCAACCCGCTCTGGTCGACGACTCGGAGCGTGAAGGTTGCGGTCGTCTGGTCGTAGACGCCGAGATCCGTCCGGCCGTCGCCGTCCCAGTCGCCGGTCACCGGCAGGTCGTCGGCATCGCCGAGAGGCACCGAGGTGGTGCGACCGTCGGCCGCGCGCAGCACGAAGGTGCCGCCCGGTCGCCGGACCCCGATCTCCCAGCGGCCGTCCCCGTCCCAGTCACCCGCCACCGGTTGATCCTGCGCGGCGCCGAAGGGGATCTTGGTCACGCCGCCACCGGCCCGGAGCCGGAAGAGGGTGCTGCCGGCCTTGCGGACGCCGGGGTTGGCCCGGCCGTTGCCGTCCCAGTCACCGGCGATCGGCTGGTCGGTGGCCGTTCCGAAGCGGAGCACCTTGGGCGTCCTCCCGGAGCGTTCGATCAGGAAGGTGGCCTTCTCCGCTCGCCGGAAGACGACCAGCTCGGCCGCCCGGCCACCGAGGAAGTTCCCGGCCAGCGGGACGTCGGGACAGTTCGTGGAGGTCAGGGTCGAGCCGAAGGCGAACGCCACACCGGAGAAGTACGGCGCCATCACCCCGGACGCGTTCTTCTGCTCGTAGTGCAGGTGCTCGCCGTAGGAGTTGCCGGTGTTGCCGACGGTGCCGAGCAGTGCCCCCTGGTCGACCGCCTGACCGACCGCGACCGTGACCTGGTTGAGGTGGGCGTAGACGGTGCGCTCGCCGGAGGCGTGCTCGAGCATCACCCAGTGGCCGTAACCGGTCGTGCTCTTGGAGTCCGCCCGCACGACGGTGCCCGGCGCCGAGGCCACGACGGGGTCGTCCTTGTCGTCGGCGCGATTCCAGTCGATGGCGTTCCGGCTCGGGCTGTGGCTGTTGCGCGTGGTCCCCGTCCAGGCCTGACCACACGGGAACGGCATGGCGAACGCGGTCGACGGCGCGACCGACCGGGTGACCTGCGCCGAGGTGCCGGCGGCCGTCCCGATCAACGTGGACAGCGTCAGCACGGGCAGGAGTGCCGCCGCAGCGGCACGATTCACACGGTTCACAGCAACCTCACGGGGGGACAGGCGCCACAGGACTTGCCAACCGTAACGACGTCCGGCGTGCCTGTCTGGAAACTACAACCATGTAGTTGACAATGCCCCGACGTGTAGGAGGGTCAGTCGCGCTTGCGCATCCGGATCAGGCCCTCCTGGGCCACGGTGCTGACCAGGGCCCCGTCCTCGGCGTACACCGCGGCGAGGGCCAGACCCCGGCCGCCAGTCGCCGACGGCGAGTGCTGGTCGTAGAGCCACCAGCGGTCGGCTCGGAACGGCCGGTGGAACCACACCGCGTGATCGAGCGACGCCGGTTGCAGGCGGGGGTCGGAGATCACCACTCCGTGCGGGATGAGCGCGGCGCCGAGCAGCGTCAGGTCGCTGGCGTAGGTGAACGCCGCCAGATGCTCCAACGGGTCGTCGGAGAGCTCACCGTTGACCCGGATCCAGATCCTGGCCCGGGCCGGGTGGTCGAGGTCCTCGGGCAGCCCGTGGCCCGAGACGCCGACGTAGCGCACCTCGAGCGCCGCCCACTCCCGGGCGAACGCGTCGACGTTGCCGCCCTGCATCTTCACCAGGTCGAGCAGGCTGATCGCCTCGGCCGGCGGCACCACGTCGGGCATCCGGTCCTGGTGGTCCAGGCCCTCCTCCTCGATCTGGAAGTTGCCGGTCTGGAAGTAGATCGGACGGCCGTGCTGACGCGCGATCACCCGTCGGGTCGCGAACGAGCGTCCGTCGCGCAGTCGCTCGACGTCGTAGACGATCGGCACCGACGGGTCGCCGGGGCGCAGGAAGTACGAGTGCAGGGAGTGGGGCCGGTAGACGGGGTCGACCGAGGAGCAGCCGGCGATCAACGCCTGGGCCGCCACCTGGCCGCCGAAGACGCGCTGCCGGTCGGTGTCTGGCTGGCGCCCCCGGAAGAGGTCGACGTCGATCTGCTCCAGCGAGAGCAGGTCGACCAGCTGTTCAGCGGATCTGGCCACGGTTCCTCCTCAGTCCTGATCCGGTTCAGGGCCGTCGAGCCCGGCCAGGAACTGCTCGAACTGTTGCCCGATCTCCTCACCGGTCGGCAGCGGCTGGTTCTCGGCGAGCAGGCTGCTGCCCTCGGTCTCGGCGCGCTCGAAGGCGTCGTACTGCTGCTCGAGCGCGGTCACCACCTCGCCGACCTCCTCGTTGGCCGAGAGGTAACGGGCCACCTCGGCCTCGCGGTCCTCTGCCTCCGCGCGCAGCCCGGACAGGTCGACGGTCAGCCACGCAGCACGCTCGACGTTCTCCAGCAGGGAGATCGATGCGGCCGGATACTCCAGCTGCGCCAGGTAGTGCGGGATGTGGGCGACGAACCCCATCGCGTCGTGACCCCACTCCCCCAACCTGACCTCGAGCAGCGCCTGTGCGCTTGACGGGATCCGCAGCTCGCCGCGCCAGGGGCTGTCACCGGTCAGCAGGTCGGGATTGTTGGCGTGGTGAGTGATCGCGATGGGGCGGGTGTGCGGCACAGCCATCGGCACCGAGCCCATCGCCACCACGCGGGCGACGTCGAAGCGCTCCACCACGCGGCGCACCGCCCGGGCGAACGCCTCCCACCGGTTGTCGGGCTCGGGCCCCTGCAGCAGCAGGTACGGCGAGCCGCCGGTGTCGCGCACCAGCCGAACCACCAGCCGAGGGGCGTCGTAGGCCTCGTAGTGGTCGCGGACGAAGGACATGGGTGGCCGACGGGCGCGGTAGTCGTGCAGCTGATCGACGTCGAAGGTGGCCACGATCCGGGCCTCGGAGAGGTCGACGAGGTGCTGCGCGGCGCGGGCAGCGGCGTTGCCGGCGTCGAGGAAGCCGTCGAGCGCCAGGACCATCGGCAGCCGCTCCACGCCCTCGAGCTCGGGAACATCGTCGAGGATGTGCACCAGCGGGGGTTCGGTCACCCCGAGAGCCTACGAGGACTTGCCGCGTCGCGACCGATCGGGCTCCTGCTCAGGCTCGGCGGCGAGTGCCGCCATGTCCTCGACGATGCCTCGGGCCAGACTCTGGGCGTCCAGGCCGATCCGCTCGAGGATCACTGCGCGCTTCGCGTGTCCCAGGAACTCCTGCGGGATGCCATGGAGTCGGAAGGGGGTGGTGATGCCCTCGTCGTTGAGGGTCTGCAGCAGCGTCGCGCCGACACCGCCGACCCGGCCGTTGTCCTCGAGATGGACGACGAGGCCATGCTGGCGCGCGAGGTCGACCAGGGCGGGGTCGACCGGCTTCACCCAGCGGGGGTCGACGACGGTGACGCCGATGCCCTGGGCGACCAGTCGCTGCCCCACGTCGACGGCGGTCGCCGCCATCGAGCCGACACCGACGAGCAGCACGTCGCGGGTGCCGTTGCGCAGCAGCACGTCGACACCACCGACCCGGTCAACGGCGTCGATGTCATCGGGCGGTGGGCCCTTGGCGAAGCGCACCACCGTCGGAGCGTCTTCCACGGTGATCGCCTCGTCGAGCAGCTCACGCAGCCGGGTGGCGTCGCGCGGCGCAGCGAGTCGCAGGCCGGGCACGACCTGCAGCACCGACATGTCCCACATGCCGTTGTGGCTGGCGCCGTCGTCGCCGGTCACACCGGCGCGGTCGAGCACGAACGTCACGCCACAGCGGTGCAGGGCGCAGTCCATCAGGACCTGGTCGAAGGCGCGGTTGAGGAAGGTGGCGTAGACGGCGACCACCGGGTGGAGGCCGCCCATCGCCAGACCGGCCGCGCTGGTCGCGGCGTGCTGCTCGGCGATGCCCACGTCGAAGGTGCGCTCGGGGAAGCGAGCGGCAAAGGTGTCGAGCCCGACCGGGTGCATCATCGCCGCGGTGATGGCGACGACGTCCTGACGGCGCTGTCCGATGTCGACGATGGCCTCGGAGAAGTGGTCGGTCCAGATCTTGCCCTTGGGCTTCTCGGCGCCCGTCTGCACGTCGAAGGGGCCCGGCCCGTGGAACTGGTCGGCCTCGTGGCGCTCGGCCGGGTCGTAGCCGAATCCCTTGCGGGTGATGGCGTGGACGATCACGGGACCGCCGAACCGCTTGGCCTGCGCCAGCGCGTGCTCCATGGCGACCCGGTCGTGACCGTCGATCGGACCGACGTACTTCAGACCGAGATCCTCGAACAACCCCTGCGGCGCGAGGGCGTCCTTCATGCCCTTCTTCATCGCGTGGAGCACGTCGTACGCCGCAGGTCCGACCCCCTTCACCGAGGTGAGCCGCTTCTTCACCAGGTCGAGGATCTGCTCGTAGCGTGGGTTGGTGCGCAGCGAGGTGAGCGCGTTGGCCAGGCCGCCGATGGTGGGCGTGTAGGAGCGCCCGTTGTCGTTGACGACGATCACCAGCCGGCTGCGCTGCGCGATCGCGATGTTGTTCAGCGCCTCCCAGGCCATGCCGCCGGTGAGCGCTCCGTCACCGATCACCGCCACCACGTGGCGGTCCTCGCCCCGGATGGCGTAGGCCTTGGCCAGGCCGTCGGCGTACGACAGGGCGGTGGACGCGTGGGAGTTCTCCACGATGTCGTGCTCGGACTCGTCCTGGCTGGGATAGCCGCTCAGGCCACCCTCCTGTCGCAGCTGCTCGAAGCCGGCACGCCGACCGGTCAGCAGCTTGTGGACGTAGGCCTGGTGGCCGGTGTCGAACACGACCCGGTCGTGAGGGTGAGTCGAACGTCCGGTGGATCGCCATCGTCAGCTCCACCACGCCCAGGTTGGGCCCGATGTGACCGCCGGTGCGGGCGCACGTGGCGATCAGGAAGTCGCGGATCTCGCTGGCGAGGGCGGTCAACTGGTCGGAGGTGAGGTCGCGCAGGTCACGCGGTGATGCGATCGACTCGAGCTGTCCCATAAGGATCGACTCTACAAGCGGGTGGTCGCGACTGCGGCTTCGAGGAGGCCGCCCAGCCACACCGTCCGTGGTGCTCGCGGACCCCGTGGCCAGGTCACGACGCCAGCCTCGCGTACAACGCTGGACGCGAGGAACGCCGGCAGCGCGATCCGCGCCGAGGCCGTCAGGTCGAGGCCGGCGGCCACCGTGGGATCGACGAAGACGATCCGGCGCCCTTCATGGCACTCGACGTCGGCGTCGACCAGGTCGAGCCGGACGGCGTAGAGGCGAAACGGGTCGTGGCTCTGCGAGTGCTCGTGGAAGACGGTGAACTCGCCGGCCGGTTCGAGGCCACCGTCGAGGCGGAGCCCGGTCTCCTCCTCGAGCTCGCGGTAGGCGCCGGCCTCGAAGTCCTCTCCGACCTCGAGGTGACCGCCACAGAAACCCCACTTGTCCGGGTCGATCGCCGGGTGCTGGTCGCGTTCCTGCAGCAGGATCCAGCCACGGGCGTCGACGACCACCACGCTGGCGAAGCGGGCCACCCCCCTGGTCACCCCTCGTACGGGACCTCGGCGCGCCAGTCGCCGACGTCCTGGTGGGCAGCCGCGTGGATCGCCTGCGCGACGCGGTCGGGGGTGAAGGCCCCCTCGCGGGCGAGCGTGCCGCGTACCGTCACCGAGACGGCGCGGATCCCATCCTCGGCGAGGGTGGCGTCGATGCTGCGGATCAGGTTGCGCAGACCCGCCTTCTGCACGCCCAGCGAGGCCGCCTCGTGCGACGGCTGGTCGGCGGCCATCGAGCCGGTGGCGGTGATCCGGCCACCGTCGGACAGGTACGGGCGGGCTGCCTGGACGCAGGTCAACAGGGCACCGACGCCGAGGGTGAGATCCTCCAACAGCTCCGGGACGGTCAACGTCAACGGGTTCTTCTCCCGGAAGGCGCTGGGATTGAAGTGCAGGACGTCGATGCGGCCGAGGCGCTCCCCGAACTGACGCACCGCTGAGGTCGCGGCGTCGGCATCGGTGATGTCGGCGACGACATGACCGACACCGGCCCCCAACGCCTCGAGGTCGACCGTCAGCTCGCCGAGCTGCTCCTCCTGGGTGCCGACCAATCCGACGTCGTACCCGTCGCGCGCGAAACAACGGGCCACGGACCCGCTGACACCGGGCCCGGCGCCGACGATCACGATCACAGGTCTACTCATGCCGTTGACGCTACCCGGACCTCAGAGTCGGGCGACGTAGCGCTGACCGCGCAGCGCCTCCTCGACCAGCCCCACTGCCCGGCGTACGGCGACGAGCCTGGCCTGCTCGAGGTGGAAGGTCTGAACGGCGGCCTCGACCACCGGCAGTTCCGCGACCTGGCCGAGGTCGGCGCGGGCTTCGCTCAACCCGCGCCGGCACGCGGCCTGGTTGGCCTCGACGTGGAGCACCGCGAATCGCGCGAGCACGACCACGTGACGCCGCAGCCCGGAGTAGCGGCGGTAGTCGGGTGGGCAGAGATCGAGCAGCCAGTTGGCCGCGGTGCGCTCCCAGTCGGGCGCGTCGGGTGGTCGCACCTCGCGGGGCCAGCCAGGTGGAGCGACGGAGCGGGACATCCCCTCATGGTAGTCGAACACTTGTTCGACGCAGTAGTTTCACCGTCAACCTCCTCGACGCGGATCCGGTGTGGGTCCTTCAAAAGAGGGCGAGTAGAGGTCACCATGCAGGGGTGACGACGGAGGTTGCGGCGGACGAGGAGTTGCCGCCCGAGGCCACCAGCGCCAGTCGTGCCCGCAGAATGGTGCGCCAGGTGCTGGAGGGTGGCGACAACGAGGATTCACTCGACGCCGCCCAGCTCGCGATCAGCGAGATCGTGACCAACGCCCTCGTCCACGCGGGGACCGCGATGAGGCTGCGCATCCTGCAGGCCGACCGGCGACTCCGGGTCGAGCTCAGCGACGGCAGCCCCAGGCTGCCGAGCCACCGCGACTTCGGTCCCCAGGCCGCGACCGGCCGCGGGCTGCGGCTGGTCGAGGAGGTCGTCAGTCGTTGGGGCGCCCACCCGACTCCTGGCGGCAAGGTCGTCTGGTTCGAGATCAGCGACCAGGCGGCGCTCGATGAGCTGCTGCCCTACCCCGGCCAGGTCCGGGCCCAGGACGACTCGAGCGTGGTGATCGAACTCCACCGGATGCCGCTGCTGATGCACCAGGCCTGGCAGGAGCACGCTGCGGCGCTGCTGCGCGAGGTGATGCTGGTCCGGCTCGATGCCGAGCTGAGCGCACTGGAGGAGCACGCGGGCGCCAGCGACGCCCTCGGGCTGCTGGTCGATCAGGTGCCGAGGTCCGACGTGGGGATGGATGCAGATTCGGTGATGGAACGCGCGACCGAGCCTGAGGTCACCGTGCAGCGGCTGCTCATCGAGGTGCCGCGGGCATCACTGCCGAGCTTCGCAGCGCTCGACGTGATGCTCGACGAGGCACTGCACCTCGCCGAAGACGGGGATCTGCTGGCGCCTCCGACTCAGCCGGAGATCCAGGCGATGCGGCTGTGGATCTGCGACCAGGTCCGCCGCCAGGCGGCCGGTGGCAGCTTCTCGGAGTGGCCCTCCCTGTCGGCAGCGCTGCCGCCCTCCCACCGGCTCCCGATGCGGGGCTGGGACCCACGCGCGATCACGGAGTCGTCGGCTGCCCTGGTGGCCGCCGACGACACCAACCGGATCGTGGCGCTGAGTCCGGCCGCCCTCGAGCTGCTGGGCTACGAGGACCCCTCCGCGCTGGTCGGCCGTCGGTTGGTCGCGATCATCCCCGAGCGCTTCCACCAGGCGCACGTCGCCGGTTTCACGCTCCACCTCGTCAACGGCCGGAGCCCGTTGCTGGGCCGAAAGGTGACCGTGCCGGCGCTGCGCCGCGACGGCAGCGAGATCGAGATCGGGCTGCTGATCGAGTCCCGCAGCCTGCCGGGCGGTCGGGCCCTCTTCACCGCCCAGTTGTTCGGCTGACTCCCGGGCTGCGCTACTCGTCCCGGCTGATCCTCAGGCGTGGCCCAGGAACGAGAGCCGCACCTCGCGGTCGGCGTTGTCGACGTTGAGGTCGACCAGGCAGATGCTCTGCCAGGTCCCCAACGCCAGCCGGCCGTCGAGCACCGGCACCGTGGCGTACGGCGGCACCAGCGCCGGCATCACGTGACTGCGGCCGTGGCCGGGGCTGCCATGTCGGTGCCGCCAGCGGTCGTCGGCAGGGAGCAGATCGGCCAGCGCGGCGAGCAGGTCGTCGTCGGAGCCGGCGCCGGTCTCGAGGATCGCGATCCCGGCGGTGGCGTGGGGGACGAAGACGTGCAGCAGCCCGTCGCCGCGCCCGCCGGCGAAGTCGGCGCAATCGCCGGTGAGGTCGAGGACCTGCTCGGTGTCGCCCGTGCGGTATCGGCGAGTCTCGGTGTCCACCTGCCGATCGTGCCACGGGTGGCTACGGTTCCGGAGTGCATGTGCAGTCACTGGGCTTCCGGACCGACCTCGCGTTGCTCCGACTCAGCGGCAGCACCGTGGAGGACCGGGGCTTCTACGTCGTGGTCCGGACCCCGACCAACCCGGCGTTCTACTGGGGCAACTTCCTGCTGCTCCCGGCCCCACCCGCTCCGGGCCAGGTTCCGTCGTGGCTCGACTCCTTCCGACGCGAGTTCCCCGAGGCTCGGCACGCGGCGTTCGGGATCGACCGCCCCAGCCCCGGCGACCTGACCGGGCTGCGCCAGGCAGGGCTGAGGGTCGATGTCGCCGTGGCGATGACTGCGACTGCGGTCCGCCCGCCGCCGCACGGTCACCCGGCGACCGAGCTGCGGATGCTGGAGGATGACGACGACTGGGACCAGCAGGTCGAGCTCTCGCTGCTCGGCGAGGACGGCCCGCACGTCACCCGCGCGTTCTCAGAGACCCGAGATCGCGCCCATCGCACGGCGGTCGAGGCCGGCCACGGGGCCTGGTGGGGCGGGTTCATCGACGGGAGACTGGTCGCGTCCATGGGGATCTTCCGGGCCGGTGACGGGCTGGCGCGGTTCCAGCACGTCAAGACCGCGCCCGACCAGCGCGGGCGTGGCCTGGCCGGCTCGCTGGTCCACGCCGCCGGCCGCCACGCCCTTGACGAGCTGGGCGCCCAGCGACTGGTGATGGTGGCCGACCCCGGCTATGTGGCGATGCGCGTCTACCGCTCGGTCGGCTTCGTCGACGGTGACCTGCACGTCGAGGCGACGCTGCTCCCCGGCCCCGGCTGACCTCGCAGGTCAGTCGGCGAGGGCCTGCTCGATCCGCTCCACCTTGGCGGTGAGCTGGCCGTCGTACCCGGGCCTGATGTCGGCCTTGAGCACCAGCCCGACCCGGGGCGAGACGGCCGCAACGACCTCGACGGCCTGCTTCACCACCGCCATGATCTCGTCCCACTCCCCCTCCAGCTCGGTGAACATCGAGCCGGTGCGGTTCGGGAGCCCCGACTCGCGGACCACGCGGACGGCCGCTGCGACAGCCTCCGACACGGAGCCGTCCTCATGGGCGACGGCGGGGGCCACGGAAAACGCTACGAGCACGAATGTTCCTCCTTGATCAGGTGAGCGCGACCGCGGATGCAGGCGCGCAGGGCCTTGTCAGCGACTTCCCCTAGTCTTCGCCACGACCTGGATCAACTCTCGGAAAGTAGGTCTCACAGCATGGCGCACTCACAGCGAGGCGAAGCCGTCGCCCTGTTCATCCGGCACACGGCACTCCCCGGCCGGCGCGAGGAGCTCGCGGAGGTGTGGAGCCGGCACATGCCGGCGTCGATCCAGGGCAACGACGGCCACACTGACTACCACTACTGCCTCGAGGCCGATGACGCTGACGCGATCGTCGTCTTCCAGCGATACGTCGACTCAGCGGCAGCAAAGCCTTTCTCGAGGAGCCGTCCTACACGCGCTATCTCGCCGAGTCCCAGCATCTGCTGGCTGAGCCTCCGACCGTGACCACGGCCCTCCCCTACTGGACGAAGACGGCGGATCACTGACTCGAGGAGCAACTCACTGGGCTGATGCTGAAGGCGACGATCATGGGACCAGCGTGCCGGACGGCTCGTCCTCGCCGAGCGCGAGGTCGGGCAGGAGTTGCCGCAGTCTGGCCAGGGCGTCGCTGGACTGGGACTTCACCGTGCCCTCGCTGACACCGAGCAGGCCGGCGGTCTCGGCCACGGTCAGGTCCTCCAGGTAGCGCAGCACGATCACGGCGCGCTGTCGCGGCGCGAGTTCCGCCAGGGCCCGCTGCAGGTCGACCCGTCGTCCAGCGTCGACCGGCTCCGAGGCCGACTCAGGCGGGTCTGCACCGACCACCTCGCGCCAGCGTCGACGCCGCCAGCGGGAGATGTTCTCGCGCACCATCACGCGGCGGACGTAGGCATCCGGGTCCCCGCTCAGCCGAGCCCAGTGCGGCACCGTCTTGATCAACGCGGCCTGCACCAGGTCCTCGGCGTCCTGCCGATGCCCGGTCAGCAGGTACGCCGTGCGCAGCAGCGCGGCCTGCCGGGCGGCGACGTAGTCGGCGAACCCGGCGACGTCGTCACGCCCGGTCACGACGCCTCCTGATCACGAGCCAGCCCTGGAGCACGCCACCCAGGAGCACCCCCGCAGCGATCCACTGCACCTCCGGGTGCATCCACGGCCGCGGGTCACCGTGGTCGGGTTGCTCGGCAGGTCCGACCGTGTCGCGCGCGAACAGGTCGGTGGCGTATCGGGGCGTCATGAGAGCGCCCGCCTCCTGCTCCAGGGTCAGCCGCTCCCACTCCCCGGTACCGATGTCGACCACGCGCGCCTGACGTGGTCCGAAACGACTGACCACGACGTGGGTGTCGTCGCGCCAGCCGAGGATCTGGCCCGGCTCGAGGCCGACGTTGAACTTCCGGATCTCGCCGTCGTCGGTTCGCACGTGGAAGCGCCAAGGCGCCGGTGAGCTGGGCCGGTCGCCCGCGTGGCCGACGTAGGCCAGCGTCTCACCGTCCGGCGAGAGCGAGGCGTCCACGAGCTGCTGTGGCACCGAGATCCTCGCGCGGTCACCCGTGCCCGGCTCGAGGGTCAACACGTCACGCTGGCGGGTCCACACCACGCCGCTCGGGCCGGTCGCGCGACCGGGAATCCAGTAGTGGCCAGGGCCTTCCGCGATGTACCGCTCCCCCGTCTCCACGTCCCAGGCGACGAAGGAGTCGTCCTGGTTGTCGGTGCTGCCCTCGAACGAGAAGTTGGTGAGCAGGAAGCGGCCGTCGCCGGAGAAGGCGATGTCGTAGCCCCGCGCGTTCGCGAGCTCGGGCAGACCGGGCACCCGCAGCCGGGTGAGGTCACCGGTGTCCGTGTCGAGCAGGTCCCACCCGCTGACCCCTCGCACGACCGCCACCATCGTGCCGTCGGGCGAGATCGCCGCCGCCCCCGGATCGATGTCGACCTGGGCTCCCGGGAGGTCGAGGAAGCGGGACACTCCGTCCACCGCCGAGACGCCGAACACCTGGAGCCGGTCTCTGGAACCCGTCAGGCCCCTCGGTTCGGTGCGGTTCGCCACGGAGATCGCTGCGAGGGGCCCGGGGTCGGCCGTCGGCTCGGACCATGGGTCCGGAGGTTGCACGAGCCGCGGCAGTCCCAGCTCGGCGGGACCCTGCGTGGGAGGCAGCGCGTTCGGGAACCGGACCACCGAGGTGAGCGCCACGACCACCGCGACCGCGACGGCCGCGACGGTGACACTGGCGGCATGCCGCAACCGTTGGCGGCGTACGCCGGTCCGCCACAGTTCGTCGCCGGAGAGCCCCGCGCGAGGGGCGTCGTCGGCGAGATCGCGCAGTCGCGCCCGCAGGTCGGTGTCGGTGTTCATGGGTGTCTCCTCACGCTCTCACGAGGACACACGCCCCGACCGCAGCCTCGGGTTGGGTCGACCGGCGAAATTGTCAGCCCATGTCGTGGCCGTCGAGGTACGCCGCGACCAACCCGCCCAGGCTCGGCAGGTGGTAGCCGCCCTCCTGCACCACGACAGCAGGGAGGCCCAGTCCGCCCACGAGCCGGCCGGCGGCGCGGTAGCCCTCGGTGGTGATCTGCAGCGGGCTCTCCGGATCCTCGGCGGCCGCGTCCACGCCGAGCGAGACCACCAACGCGTCACAGCCCGCGTCGGCGACCCAGCGTGTCAGTTCTGTCACGGCCGTGGTCCAGGCGTCGTCGCCGGTGCCTTCGGGAAGCGGCAGGTTGCGGGTCGCCCCGGTGCCGGGCCCGGCACCGGTCTCCTCGGCATGGCCGACGATGTGCGGGAACCAGCCGGCGGCCGGGTCCACGTGGAGAGATCCGTAGAGCACGTCGCCGCGCTCCCAGAAAATTGCCTGTGTGCCGTTGCCGTGGTGGGCGTCGAGGTCGAGCACCGCCACCCGCTCACGGCCACCGGCGACGAGCGCCTGCGCGGCCAGTGCCGCGTTGTTGAGGTAGCACGAGCCGCCGTAGCCGCCCGGGGTCGCGTGGTGACCCGGTGGCCGGCTCAAGGCGTACGCCGCGGGCGATCCGGCCAGCACCAGGTCGGTCGCCGTCAGCGCGCAGTCGGCTGCGGCCAGGGCGGCCGTCCAGGTGCCCGCGCTGACGAGCGTCATCGTGTCGTAGCCGAACTGGCCGGTGAGCCCGTGCAGTGCCGTTGGGAGGCGGGTGGGCATGCCGGCGGTCATCGCGGGCGTCGGGAACACGTAGGGCACCACCCGTTCCTGACCCACCTCCTCGGCGTACCCGCCGGCGAGCCAGCGGTCGTGGGCGGTGGCGAGGAAGTCGAGCAGCGCGGGGTCGTGGACGGACGCGAGAGCCCCGGCCCCGTGCGGGGTTGCGAGGATCTGCTCGCGGTCGTTCAGCGCCCCGAGGATCGCGTCGACCCGCTCGGCGACCTCGACCGCCGGGGTGGCGACCCCCAGCCAGACCTCGTGGCGCGGGTCGTGGAGGCGAGTCTCCGGTGACCAGACCACCGGCATCGGACGAGGCACGGGGCCAGCATCCCACCGCCCGGATCCGGCAGGATGACGCCATGCCACGAGCGCGCGACCTCGGAGTCGTGATCGGCGCGCTGCCGACCGGCCCGACCAACTCGGTTCTCGACATCGCCGGAGTGGGCCTCGGCCACACCACGGTGCATCGCGACGAGCCGCCACCGCCGCAGGGCCGGGGCGTCGCCCGCACCGGCGTCACCACGTTGCTGCTGGCCGAGGACGCCTACCTCCGGCCGCTGCCCGCGGGCGGTGCGGTCCTCAACGGCGCCGGTGAGTGCACCGGATTCCTGGCCGCCGCCGAGTGGGGTGCGGTCGAGACCCCGGTCCACCTGACCTCGACGATGCAGCTCGGCCGGGTCTACGACGCCGCCTGCGAGATCGCGCTCGACCGGCACCCCGAGGTTGCCGACGACGTGGTGATCCCGGTCGTCGCCGAGTGCGACGACTCCTTCCTCAACGACTGCCGCCGGATGCAGGTGACCGGCGACGACGTCCGGGCGTCGTACGCCGCCGCACTGGCCTCGCGCGGCGCGCAGGACCCGCCCGGCGAGGGCGCGGTCGGCGCCGGGACCGGGATGTCGTGCTTCGACTTCAAGGGTGGGATCGGCACCGCCTCGCGGGTGACCCCGGAGGGCCACACCGTCGCGGTGCTGCTGCTCACCAACTTCGGCGTCCGCGAGGAGTGCGTCGTCGCCGGCGTCCCGGTCGGTCGACTGCTCGGACCCGCGACGTCGGGTCCGCACGCCCCCGCGGGTTCGTGCATCGGCATCGTCGTCACCGACGCTCCTGTCGACGGGGCCGCGTGCTCGCGGCTGGCCCGGCGGATCGGGCTCGGGCTG
Organism: uncultured Actinomycetota bacterium; assembly: GCA_963806945.1. Taxonomy (GTDB): domain Bacteria; phylum Actinomycetota; class Actinomycetes; order Propionibacteriales; family Nocardioidaceae; genus Nocardioides. The sequence continues at coordinate 28,740 of CAWDZH010000006.1, read as the reverse complement.
GCCCGCACCGGTTCAGTGGCCCACCACGGCAGCGGCGAGATCTTCCTCGGCGTCGGCACCGGCATCCGGCTGGACCGTGACGGGACCCCCGACGGCCCCCGCTTGGTGGCCGGACGCGCCCTCGACCCGTTGTTCACGGCGACCGTCGAGGCAGCAGAGGAGGCCGTCCTCAACTCGATGTTCGGCGCCCCCACCACCGTGGGCCGGGACGGCCACACCAGCGAGTCGCTGCACTGCGACGAGGTGCTCGCGCTGCTGGACCGGCCATGAGCGGCACCACCCGCGAGGTCCGGATCCCCGCCACCGACGGCCTCGACCTCGCCGCCACGCTCTACCTACCCGACACCGCCGACGGGCCCCAACCCTGCCTGCTCGAGGCACTGCCCTACCGCAAGGACGACCTCACCTCGTCGTACGGCGAGAGCTACGAGGGCCTGCGCGACCGCCACGGGTACGCCGTGTGCCGGCTCGACCTGCGCGGCACCGGTTCCTCGCCCGGCGACGCCACCGACGAGTACCCGGTGGCCGAGCAGCGTGACCTGCTGGCGGTGATCGCGTGGCTGGCCGAGCAGGAGTGGTGCGACGGGCAGGTCGCGATGTTCGGCACCTCGTACTCCGGCTTCAACTCCCTCCAGCTGGCCTGCGAGCGACCGCCCGCCCTCAAGGCGATCTGCGCGATCTACGCGACCGACGACCGGTGGACCGACGACGTCCACTGGCGAGGCGGCGCGCTGCGTCTGATCGACCTCGTCGACTACTGCCACTACATGACCGCGATGAACCTGCTGCCGCCCGTGCCCGCGGTCTGGGGCGAGGGCTGGGAGCAGGAGTGGGAGCGGCGGCTGGTCGAACCGCGGCCGTGGCTGTTCCGGTGGCTCGAGGAGTCGCAGCACGGCGACTACTGGAACCACGGGTCGGTGCGGATCGACGGCTCGATGCGCGGCTACGACCGGATCGCCTGCCCGGTGATGTTGGTGGCCGGCTGGGCCGACGGCTACCGCAACAACACCTTCCGTACTGTCGCCGCGCTGCGCGAGGCCGGGGTTCCCCACCGGCTGCTGGCGGGACCGTGGGCGCACGCGGACACGACCACGGCGATGCCCGGCCCACGTATCGACCTCGAGACCGAGCTGGCAGCCTGGTTCGACACCCACCTCCGGGGGCGCGGTGAGCACGTCGACCGGTGTGACGTCTTCGTCCGCTCGACCACCCGCCCCGAGCCCGACCTCGACCTCCACGACGGCGTCTGGCTGACGTTGCCGAGCGTGCCCCCGACGACGCCCTCCGGCTACGCGCTGGCCGGACCACGCTCCCTGGTGGTCGACCCGGCGGTCGGCACCACTGCCTGGATCGACTGCGCCGGCCACCTGCCCTGGGGGCTCTCGCTCGACCAGCGCACCGACGACGTGCGCTCCCTCGTCTGGGACGACACCCCGCCGACCCGTCCCGTCGTCGGCCACCCGGTCGCCCGACTGCGGGTCAGCGCCGACGCGCCCGCGGCCTCCGTGTCGGTGAAGCTGTGCGACGTCTTCCCCGACGGCACCTCGGCGCTGGTGAGTCGGGGCACGCTCGACCTGGCCTTCCGTGACGGACTCCACGGGCGACCGGTGGCACTGGTGCCGGGCCAGGAGTACGACGTCGAGGTGGTGCTCGACGCCTGCGCCTACTCCTGGTCATCCGGTCAGCGACTGCGCGTCAGCATCGCCGGCGCCGACTGGCCCAACACGGTCGCGCCACCGGCGCCGGTCACCCTCACCGTCCACGCAGGCGAGCTGGTGCTGCCGCTGCTCGACGGCGACCACCCCAGCCCGACCTTCACGCCCGGTGATGCACACTCCTCCGAGTCCGACGAGGGCGTCGTCTGGTCGGTGGGCGAGGACGTCCTGAAGCGCACGACGCGCGCCTTCACGCGCTCCGAGTCGGAGTACGCGGCGCCGTACGACGGGCAGGTGGTGGAGCACTACGAGGGCATGGTCTCGGTGGATCGACGCACGTTCGAGCAACGGGCCACCGCCCTGACCAGCTTCCAGCTCACCTGGCCGGAGGCCGAGATCGAGGTCATCGCGGAGCTCGACGTCACCATCGACGCGGAGCGCATCACGGCCCTCGTCGAGACGCGGGCGTCGCGCGACGGCCAGGAGATCCACCGGTGGGGTGCGGAGCGGTCCTACCCCCGGTCCCCCGGGCCACGCTGAACAGTCCCCTCCGGTTCGCGGGATCCTGACGTGTCCGGCACGTGGTAACGACAGATCCACGACTGATCAACAAAAAGCCACAAAACAGCCTCCGGGGGCGCATAGACTTACGTGGTGAGATCCTCTCTGAGTCACAGCTCTACTGCCAGGTCCCTGGCTGCGGTCCAGTTGCCTCCGGGCTTCCTGACCCGCCGAGACTCCCCACCGGCGAAGCTGTCTCGCACACCTCGGGTCGCCGACTACGAGCCCCTCACATTCTGGCGCGGCATGAGGAGCGCGATTCCCATCGCGTTGAGCATGTGGGCGATGATCCTCCTGGCGTTCTGGAGCGTCTGGACCCACTGATCGCCGGCCTCGACAGTCAGGCGATGAGGCTCCAGACCCCGGGTCGGGAGAGTCGGTAGGGCGGTCGGGTCAGCGTCGGCGCTCGGGATCGGTACCGGTGGCCGGTGGGAGTGGCGGTCTCGATCGCGTGACCGTGGGCGGCTGCTACGGGGGACGCCCGCCAGCCGGGCGCCTGCTTGGCGAGGTTGCAGCCCTGGCACAACCCTTGACCGTTGGCCTGGGTGGTCGCGCCGTCCGCCTGCGCTTCTTCGGCGTGGTCGGACTGCCGGATCGGGGCGTCGCACCACGGGGTGCGGCAGGTCTGGTCGCGCAGCCGGATCAGCTGCGGCGAGGTTGTCGCGGAAGAGCCGCTGCCGAGAGTCCATCGCGACCAGCTCGCCGGTGCCGGGATGGGTGTAGAGCCGGCGCAGCCAGACCCGGTCACCGGCGCTGATGGCCTGAGCCACGAGCTCCCGGGCCAGGTCGGCGGGGATCGGGCCGTAGCCCTCGACGTGGGCGGGATCGTCGGCGCCAGCGAACAGGGCACCGTCGGTCATGACCACGCCCAGTGACACCGGCGTCGACGTACCGCGCCCGCCGGTGGGAGCCGTGACATCCCTCGGCAGCGCCGGTGACGCGTTGCCACAACGTGTCGGCCATGACCTGGCCGCGGCTCCGTGGGTCACCGCTCGCCCGGGCGGTGTCAGCGGCAGCCTTGAGCGCGGCGAACACGGCCACGCCGTCCTTGACCGGCAGCAACGCTCCCACCCAGGTCATGGTGTCCGGGGCGGGACGGATCGAGACGTGGCGCTCAGCCTCGGCCCGCCGGCGCCGTTCAGCCACCGCCTCCACGTCGAGCTCGACCGCCAGCTTGCGGGCCTCCGCCGCGGCCTGACGGTCGCCCATCGCCTCCACCCGAGCAGGATCGCCGGAGATCGTGGCATCCACGATCATCCGGTCCTCCCGCGAAAGGCATGAGGTCTCGTGCGCGAGCAGGGACGCCTTGTACTCGGTGATCCTGCCCGCCCGCAGCGCCGCGGCCGTGCACGTCATCTCCTCGCGCAGCACCCGGGCCAGCCGCAGGTGACGGCGGCCGCGATGGGGCGACTCACGGCGAGCCAGTGCGACCTGCTCGGCGATCCCCCGACCCTGCCGCTCGGCCGGAACCCCGCGTCTGCTCGGCCACCTCGCGCTGGGACTTCTCGAAGTCGGCCGTGGCGTGGGCCTGCGCGCCCTCGGCCGCGCACTTCAGCTCCTCCAACGCCCGGATCAGGTCGATCCGTGCGGTGTCGTCGAGGGCCTCGAGATCGGCGTCTGCCAACGCGACAGCCCACAAAGCCACGGGCGGAACGGGGACGGCCGACCTGGATGGCTCGAACATGTGTTCGATTATACGCCGCCCCGCCGACAGTCGCCAGGTGGCATCCACGCTCTCGAACTATCCAGGTTCTTGTGCGGTGAGAAACGCCAACACGGCAAGCACGCGGCGGTGGGACAACCCGTCGTCCATCAGGTCGAGTTTCTGGAACACCGCGCGCATGTGGCTCTCAGCGGTGCGTTCCGCGCAGCCCAGCTCGTCAGCAATCCGCGCGTTCGTCTGGCCTTCGGCTGCGAGCGCCAGGACTTGGCGCTCGCGGGCACTGAGCGCATCGAGCCGCGAGGCGCGGACCGAGTCACCGACCAGCGCACGCACCACGGTCGGGTCGACTGCGGCGCCACCGGCAGCGACCGACTCCAGAGCGGCCAGGAACCCGTCGAGCGCCAACACCCGGTCCTTGAGGAGGTAGCCGAAGCCCGGTTGCCCCAGCAGGTGCGTGCAGTGTCTGAGCTCGACGTGCTGGGAGAGCAGCACGATCCGGAGTTCGGGGTCCTCGAGGCGAAGCGCCGAGGCCGCCTGGGCGCCGTCTCCGCCAGCACGTGCGGGCATCCTGATGTCGGCGACCACAAGATCCGGGCGCGCGCGCCGGACCTCGGCCAGGAGCTCGTCTGCATCAGGCACGGCGCGCACCTGGTGTCCGGCCTCGCGCAGAATGCGCTCAAGGCCCTCTCGGAAGAGCACGCTGTCCTCGGCCACCAGCACATCCATCACAGCAGCGCCTCCACGAGCGTCCCGCCCCCGGGCGGGCTGACCAGGCTCAGGCTTCCGCCGAGCGAGGCCACCCTGTCCCGGAGTGCTGTGAGCCCGTTGCTCGGGTCGACGCCGCCGATCCCGTCGTCCTGGACCCGGACCACCGCGCGCCCGTCCCGCCGTGCGATCTCGACGGTGATCGCGGTGGCATGGGCATGCTTGAGCGTGTTGGCGACTGCCTCGGCGGCGACGAAGTACGCGGTCTGCGCGACTGCCTCGCCGAACACCTCCCCGTCGAATGCGGGGTCGACGCTGAGTGTGAGCGGTATCGGCGTCGAGTCCCGCAGCGCACCCAAGGCCGGCCCGAGACCGTCGTCGAGGCGGGCTGGCCGGATGCCTTGGGAGATGCGGCGCAACTCGGAGACTGTCTCCGAGAGTTGACTGATCGCCACCTCCACATCGGCGTGCTCGGATGACCCGCTGGACAGACCTGCTTGTGCGGAGCGCAGTCGAATGCCGATCGCGAGCAGCGTCTGCTGCGCGCCGTCGTGCAGGTCGCGCTCGAGCCGCCTTCTCTCCGTCGAGGCTGCTACCTCCAGGCGTTCCCGGCTGGCTTCCACCTCTGCCAGGGCCGAGCGGAGGCCGGCACGCAGGCGTGCGCTCTCGAACGCGCTCCAGCAGGTGTGGGCCGCCTCCTGTGCCAGCCGTCGCTGGCGGGTAGTGGGGCGCGTGAGCTCCACCACCCCGATCTCGGCCTCTCCCGCGCGCAGCACCACGTCGGCGCGCACCTCGATCGGCGTGCCCGAGGGGTCGACCAGACTCCCGTGCCCCGGCATCGCGAGGCCCACGCGCAGGCCGGGATCGCGAAGGAGGCGCCGAAGCACGTCCTCCACCTCTTCGGGCTCTCGGTTCCCTTGGTGCACATCGGCGGCGAAGTTGCGAACAGCGCCGAGGAGCACGGTGCGCTCACGGTCGAAAACGGCTGCGCTCCAGCGGTGGGACCACCGATAGGCCGGCATCAACGTCAACGCGGTCACGAACGCGGCGGCGCCCGTCTCGAGGCCGGTCGTGTCTCGGACCACACCCTGAACGAGCACCACTGTCGCCGCCCACATCAGTGCGGCGACCGAGAGGGTGATCACCACTGCCACGGTGTCGCCGAGCAGCCGGTCGATGTCCAACAGGTCGTGACGGACCACCGCGATCGCCACCGCAGCAGGCACGAGGACGTAGACAGCCACCAGGAACGCGGCGTAACCGACCTTGGCCGGAACCAGGTCCGGGACGGTCAGCCAGCTCGCCGCCATCAGCACGAGGACGCAACCCGTGGCCAGCAGCAGCCACCTCGCTTGTCGCCGCTCGTCGGCGCCGCCCCGCCGGGACCGGCGGACGAGATCGACGGTCGCCAGGGACAACGCTGCGACCAATGCCGTCAGGCCCGCGACGACCACAGGGACCCGCCAGCCCGCGAAGTCGCCGTCAGTGCGGGTGCCCCAGTTGCCGATGAGAATCAGCAGGGTCGCGGTGGCGCCGACGACCAGCGTCCGGACCGCCGTACGCCGACGCAGGGACTCCGCCGGGAAGCACAGCAGCAGCAGCAGGAACCCGACGAGCTGCAACGGCCAGATCGCCTGCACCAGGGGGCCGGCGACCTCGGCGCCGGGCCATGGGTCCGACGAGGTGCTGGAGGCACCCCAATCCTCCACGGCAGGCACCACGACGGCGAATGCCGAGATCGTCGCAAGAGCCGGCGGCACCGGACTCATACGGACCCTTCGCGCGATCAGCCAGGCAAGCACCAGACTCGCCCCGGCCACGATCACCGCTGCCCCCACCCGGGCCATCTGGGCGGCGTCTGGCAGTGCGGCGGCGACGAGCACACCGCTGGCGGTGACGTAGACAGCCGTCAACGCCGCGAGAGCCAGGTTGGTCGGCCGCGGGTACACGAGTCACAGTCTGACCGTTCAGTGACCCGATCGCCTGCGTGTTGGCACGTACGGATGATCCGGCCGCGCGGCAAGGGACCACCCGGATGCCGATCCCTCTCCGCCCGAGCAGACTTCCCACGGATCCGAACCTCCGACTCCCAAGGAAAGCGAAGTCACCATGGTCATCGCCATCGCCGCGCTCGCCGCGTTCCCGCTCGGGTTCCTCCTCCGGAATCGACTTGCCGCGTTCCTCGCCTTCGGGCTCGCGTTTGCCCACGTGTTCACCTTCCAGACGGCCCAGCTCGTGCTGGAGGCGACCCGCGGCGCCGACGAGGCCTTCGGTGACCTCTCCGACCCCGCTTGGGACTGGTTCGGTGACACCATCGGCTACTTCGTCTTCACCACCGCGATCTACGCCGTAGGTCTGGCCCTGGTCGCCGCCGGCCACGCCGTGCGCATCCGCCGCGCTCGTCGGCTGGAAGAAGTCAGCCTCACGTCTCTGCCTCGCGCGCATTGACTCCCACGGCCGTCTCGCTAGCCTCGATCGAAGAGGTGGCGATGCGAGCTTCGCCAGCGCCGGAGAGGGAGATCGCTGATGCGACGAGTTGTTGTGCTGTCCCTGTTGGTCCCGCTCCTGGTGCTTGTCCAGGCCGGGCCAGCCACCGCCGGGTTGTCTTGTCACCAGATCAATGCCAACGGCGCGGGTCGGGGAGCTCCCCCGCAGGCCGGTGACCCTCCGGGCCTGATCCGTACCGTCGCCCAGATCCGTGGTGGAGGCCTGTTGCAGGGAACGACCGAGGCTGCCTTCCAGGTGACCGGCGCCACGCCGACCGGGATCGCGTTCGCCGGCGACATCACGTTCACCACGAATCGGGCAACGCTCATGGTCGACCTCGACGGCACGCTCGACCTGGCGACCGGCGAGTTCTCGGCGTCGGGAGACGTGCGTGAGGCCACTGGCAAGCTCGACGGTGCGACCGGCTCGCTCACCCTTGCGGGAGTGCAGGACCTGCTCGACCCCGCGGGCACCTTCACCGAGACGGTGTCCGGCGAGATCTGCGTCGACCTCGGCGGGAACGGCAAGAGGTAGCCCTTCCCCGGAGCCGAAACCCCCATCGGAGACGATGCCCGGCCGCCCGTACCACGCGACGGCGCGCGCCACCTCATCGCTTCGCGGGAGCCGAGATTCGATCGGTGGGCCGCCCCTTCGAACAGGTACAGCCGACGGTCGAAGTCGAGCGTCCACAGGGGATGGCAGACCTCAGAGGCAACGAGCGCGGAGCGTGTCGACGCCGTCGCCGCTGAGCCCGTCGCAGCCGGAGGCTCGGCCGGTGGCAGCGATCAACAGGTCCAGCATCGTCCCCTCGACCAGTTCGCCCTCACCGTGGCTCCAGTCCTGGTCGATGGCCTTCAGCCTGAGTCCGTCGATTCGGCTCTTCGTGCCGATCAGGGCGTTGGAGCCCTTGTAGAAGTCCAGCACCGTGCGGACCGCGTCGCCGGGGTAGGTGTGGGCGATGCCCAGTGGGCGCCGGATGTCCTCCGAATGCACGATGGTCTCCCCGAGCCAGGACAGCTTCGGGCCGGGCGGGGCGGAGGTGGATCCCTGGACCGACCGGAACCTCGCGAGCGTCTCGGCCGGGGAAGCCCCCTTCTGTCGGGCGATCTCACCGTCGGCGAACTTGCCGAAGCTGAAGCCCTTGCCGGCGAACCGCACGAAGAACGTCACCGGACTGAGCGACGCGGTCGCGCTCTGGTGGGCGACCACGTCCTGCACCGTCCAGCCCGGGCACAACGACGGCGTCTCCCACTGGGAGTCGGACAGCCCGTCAAGGTCGTCGGCCAGCGCGCCTCGCTCGGCCGCTACCACGGCCCACATGTCGTCCATCCGGTCCTCCGCGCTCAGGGTTGGCTGGGCACTCTACGCGCGATCCATCACCTGCCCAGTCCTCACCCTCAGCAACGCAGCAGGCCATGGCGCTGAACCCGGCTGCCCGGAGTGATCTGACCCTATGATTCCCCCGATGAGGCGGATGCTGGCGTACGCGGCCCTAGGCCTCCTGCTGACTGCTTGTCAGTCATCCTCCGACGGGACGGGTCTGGGCACAGCCGACCTGCCGGTTGGTGCGGGCCCGCTCTCCACGGACGCGGTCCTCTGGGCGGTCGGGAACACCATCCACGTCGGCGACCGGAGCATCCGCGTTGGTGGGCCGGTTCGGGCGATGGTGAGAGCGAACGGTCGGATCTACCTCGTCCAGGGTCATTCGGACGTCGTCCGCGTGACCGACGGCGGCAGGCCGCGCCCCACGGGCTTTCGAGCCGACGAGCTCAGCGCATCGGAGAGCGACCGGTATCTGGGCTTCCTCGACAAGTCCGAAGGGATGCCGTGGTCGACGGTCATCGTCGACCTGGAGTCCGGTGAGGTCGTCGTCGATGACGACGCCGGCATGGGCGACCCCGACGGGGACCTGGCCGACCTCTACGAGGACGCGGAACCCCGAGTCCTCGGCTTCGACGGCGACGAGTTCTTCGCGAAGACTGCGTCGGGCAACCAGGTGATGTCCTGGGATCCGCGGACGGGAGTGCGAACCGAGCATGGCGACGAGTACTTCCACCCGCGCCGCGATCCTGGTGGGGGGCAAGTACTGCCCGCGCTCGTGCGCGGTGGCGAGTTGGTCGTTCCGCAGGATCCCTACGCGTCGTCCCAGTGGGGTCATCTCTCCCCTGACGGCTCGGTGGCCTTGATGCCGGTCGGGGGGCGCAGTCAGGTCTACGCGGTCGGCAGTGGCCGCCGGCTGCCGGCCGAGCTGCACGGCCGTAGGTTCATCCTCGGCGGGTGGACGGACCGCGAGACGGCGTACGGGCTCGCGTTCGACGGCAGTGCCTTCGGACCACATCGAGTGCGCCTCACGACGTGTCGACTCACCGTCGAGGAGCGACGGTGTCGAGTCCTGCGCACCATCCAGGCCCCGGCACACGAACTGGTCCTCTTCCCCACCGGGTCGCCTGCCACCGACTACTGACTTGCTGAGCGGTCGCTCTCGCTCACCGCGACGGACCTCAGCCGGAAGCGTAGGCCTGCTGGATCAGGCCCACGAAGCCCGCGACCGCGTCCTCGTTGGGAGCGAACGGGCCAGGCACGAAGTGGGGACTGGCCAGACCGCGCTGGACGGACTCGCACGCCGTCCAGTCCTGACGGTTGGTGAGGTCCCAGAACTCCACGGCGTACGCCGGATCGGGCACGGTGCCGTCCTCGCCGGGCCGGAGGTACCAGGAGCACTCGATCCAGGTCCGGTCCGGCTCCAGCGGGACCAGCCGGTGGGTCATCACGTAGTCGGGGTGGGCGGAGATCAGCAGGTTGGGCAGCAGGTGGAGGTACTCCACCCGGTCGGCGCGGACCCCGGGGATCCGATGGCCGCCGGATTCGCCGGTCAACGACATCGTCGCCATCCCCTCGCGCAGGTCCATCGCGCCCCCGACCCACGTGCCCGGCAGGTCGTAGTTGTCACCGGACGTCGGCGGCGCGACCTCGCACAGCTCGGGGTGGATCAGCGGGCAGTGGTAGCACTCGTGGTAGTTCTCCGCGATCACCTTCCAGTTCGCGACGACCTCATAGGTGTGACGCTCGGCGAGCGCGAGGGTCGTCGGGTGGTAGGGCTCGACGAGGGTCGCCAGCGCCCCGAGGTGGTCGCCGAAGTCGGGCACCGACGGGTCGCCCACCGCTGCCCGGGCGTGGCCGAACACCCAGCCCGCCCACACCGTCACCGGTAGCTCGGCCAGTGCATGGTCCCCTGACGCGAACCCGTCCTGCTCCTGGAAACCCGGCGCTGCGAAGAGTGAGCCATCGAGCCGGTAGGTCCAGGCGTGGTACGGACACGAGATGGCCCGCCGGTCGGCGCCTTCGCCCTCCGCGAGCAGCTCGTGACCGCGGTGCCGGCAGGTGTTCGCAAAGCTTCGGACCGCGTCACCGTCGCGGACCAGCAGCACCGGCACGTCGCCGACCACGACCGCGCGCTGGGTGGTGTCGCCGGCCAACAGCTCGTCGAGCCGGCCGAGGCAGGTCCAGGTCCCGGCGAAGAGGTGACGCCGCTCCCACGCCAGCACCTCGCCGGAGGTGTACGCCGCTGCCGGGAGCATCCGCGGCACCGCATCGGCGCGCGCCTCGACCTCCCACCGCAGTGCCTCGAGCTCGCTCACGGGCTCAGTCTTCACCCGGGTGGAGGTGACACGCCACATGGTGACCCGCGGGGTCGGCCGAGAGCACCGGCAGCGCCGTACCCCGGCAGGCGTCGGCAATCCCGGCGGCGTCGGCGGTGCCGTCGGCGAGGGCCGGGCAGCGCGGGTGGAAGCGACAGCCCCCCGGGATCCGGGTCGGGTCGGGGATCTCGCCGCGCAGCACCACCGGCTCCATCCGCTCGGTCTCCGGCACCACCGAGAGCAGCGCCCGGGTGTAGGGATGACGCGGCCGGGAGAGCACCTCCTCGGTCGGACCCGACTCGACGACCCGGCCGAGGTACATCACCGCGACCCGGTCGGCGATGTTCCAGGCGAGGCCGAGGTCGTGGGTCACCACGAGCACCCCCAGACCCAGCTCGTCGCGCAGCTTGAGGAGCAGCGCCAGGATCTCGCCGCGGATCGAGGCGTCCAGGGACGACACCGGCTCGTCGGCGACGAGCAGATCGGGTCCCATGGCCAGGGCCCCGGCGATGAGGACGCGCTGCCGCTGGCCGCCGGACAGCTCGTGGGGATAGCGCAGGAACATCGACTCGGGCGGACGCAGCCCCGCCGACGCCAGAGCGGCCGCGACCAGCTCGGTCTCCGGTCGTCGCTGCGGGTCGGCCTGCACCAGTCCGTGGATCCGCAGCCCCTCAGCGACCGACTCGTAGACGGTGTGGCGCGGGTTGAGCGCGCCAGCGGGGTCCTGCAGCACCAGCTGCACCCGTCGGCGCAGCGCCCGCAGTCGGCGCGTGGAATAACCCAGCGGACGCCCGTCGAAGCGGATCTCTCCGGCGACCGGCCTCTCCAGGCCGAGCAGGGTCCGGGCCAGGGTGGTCTTGCCCGAGCCCGACTCCCCCACGAGAGCCACGATCTCACCGCGCGCGAGCTGCAGGTCCGCGCCGTCGAGCGCCCGGGCGACGGCGCCACCGCGGGCCGAGAACGTCACGACCACCCCGGTCGCGGTGAGCAGTCCGTCGGTCATGACTCCCCCACCCGGATGCAGGCGGCCGAGCGATCCGCGCCGTGGTCCTCCAGCGGGGGCTCGGCCGCCAGGCAGGCCTCGATGGCACGCGCGCACCGCGGGGCGAACGAGCAGCCCGGTGGCAACGACCTCAGGTCCGGCGGGTCGCCGCCCAGACCGGCCGGCGCATAGCGAGCGGCGGGATCCCCGATCCGGGGGAAGGCGGCCGACAACGCCGCGGCGTAGGGGTGCAGCGGTCGGGTGAAGATCTCGTCCGCCGCCCCGATCTCGACCACGCGCCCGGCGTACATCACCGCGATCCGGTCGCACAGGTCGGCGAGGACGGAGAGGTCGTGGCTGATGAAGAGCATGCCCACCCCCAGCTCGGCGACCAGCCCCGAGAGCACGCCGAGGACCTGGCTCTGCACCATCACGTCGAGCGCGGTCGTCGGCTCGTCGGCGATGATCAGATCGGGCCGGCACGCCAGTGCCATCGCGATCATCACCCGCTGCCGCTGGCCCCCGGAGAGCTGGTGGGGGTACGACGCCGCCCGCTCGGCCGGGAGACCCACCTGTTCCAGCAGCTCAGCGACCCGGCTGTCGGTCTGCCCGCGCTCCAGGTCCGGCTCGTGGAGCTCGATCGGCTCGGCCAGCTGACGGCCGACGCGTTGCACCGGGTTGAGCGAGTGCAGGGCGCCCTGGAACACGATCGACGCCCCGGCCCAGCGCACCGCCCGCAGCTCGCCCCAGCTCATCGAGAGGACGTCCCTGCCCCGCACCAGCACCCGACCCTCGACCTTCGCCGACGGCGGCTGGAGCCGGAGGACACTGGCGGCGAGAGTGGACTTGCCGCAACCCGACTCGCCCGCGACACCGACGATCTCGCCACGATCGACGGTCAGGGTCACCCCGCGCACGGCAGGCACATCTCCCTCACCGGTGACGTAGGTGACGGACAGGTCTTCGATGGACAGCAGTGGCCCGATCTCCGAGGCGGTCACCGGCGTGCCCTCAGCCGTGGGTCGAGCACGTCCTCGAGAGCCTGACCGACCAGGTTGAAGCTGAGCACCACGAGCACGACGCAGACGCCTGGCGGCACGATGAACCACCACGAGCCGGTCGTGATCGCTCCCACGCTGTAGGCGTCGTCGAGCATGCTGCCCCACGAGATCCGGGTCGGGTCGCCCAGGCCCAGGAAGCTCAACGTGGTCTCCGCGAGGATCGCGATGGTCACCGTGAGTGTGGTGTTCGCGAACACCATCGGCATCACGTTGGGCAGGATGTGGCGCCTGATCTGGTGCCAGCGACCGCCGCCCAGCGCCCGGGCCCGCTCCAGGTAGGCGCGCTCCTTGATCGACAGCGTCTGGCTGCGGATGAGCAGCGCCGTACCCGGCCAGGAGGTCACGCCGATCACGAAGGCGATCGTGAGGAGCGAGGGGCCCAACACGGTGGCCAGCACGATCGCCAGGGGAAGGAACGGGATCACCAGGAACCACTCGGTGAGCCGGAACAGCACGGCGCCGGCCCGACCGCCGAAGTAGCCCGACAGCAGGCCGACGAGCGTGCCGATCACCATCGAGATGACGGTCGCCAGCAGACCCACCAGCAGCGAGACCCGGGTCCCCCAGATGAGCAGCGTCAGCACCGACCTGCCCTTGGCGTCAGTGCCCAACCAGTAGTCCAGGGAAGGCGCGTCGAGGACACCGCCGGTGGCGCGGGTGACCTCAAGACCGTCGGCGTCGGCGATCAGGGGGGCTGCGAGCGCCAGCACCACGAAGAGCGTCAGGACGACCAGTCCGACCATGCCCGAGCGGTGGCGCCGGAACTGGGTCCAGCCGTCGCGCCAGGCCGCCCGCCTGCGCCGTCGCGACAGTTCACGGGCCGAGAGCCGCGGGACGATGGCCTCCCCGGGCTCCACGGTGCCGCTCACGCCCGCACCCGAGGATCGAGCACGCCGTACACGAGGTTCGCCCCCAGGTTGGCCACGATGACCGCGGCCGAGGCGACCAGGAAGGCACCCTGCAGCACCGGGTAGTCCGGCACCTCGAGGGCCTCGGTCGAGAGCAGCCCCAGACCGGGGATCGAGAACACCGTCTCGACCGTGATCGCACCCGTCACCACGAAGCCGATGTTGAGCGCGATCAGGGTGGTGGTCGGCAAGAGGGCGTTGCGGACCGCGTGCCGGTTGCGGACCTGCACGTCACGCAGGCCCTTGGCCCGTGCGGTGGTCAGGTAGTCCTCGCCGATCTCGTCGAGCAGCGAGGACCGCATGATCAGCGAGTAGTCCGCCACGTAGGCGAGGGTCAGGGTCATCACCGGCAGGACGAGGTGCCAGGACACGTCGAAGATGCCTGCCAGTGACGTGGCATCGACGCCCGGCGAGGACAGGCCACCCGTGGGGAAGAGCCCGGGAATCGGGCCGAACCCGACGGCGAAGGTCGCGATCAGCAGCAGCCCGAGCCACCACTCCGGCATCGAGTAGAGCGTCAACGAGCCACCCGTCGAGAACCGGTCGAAGCGTCCGCCCCGGTTCCACGCCCCGATGATGCCGATCCACACCCCGATCAGCGTCGCCAGCAGGGTCGCGGTCCCGACCAGCAGCAGCGTGGGCCACATCCGGTCCACCAGCAGATCGCTGACGGGCACCCGGTAGCGCAGCGAGGTGCCGAGGTCCCCGCTCAGCGTGCCTTGCAGAAAGGTGAGGAACTGCTGGGGCAGCGGCTGGTCGAGCCCGTAGGCCTCGTCGAACGCAGCGAGGTCCTCGGGACTGTTCATCCGACCGCGACCGAGGTTCCGTCCGGGATCCCCCGGGAGGATCCGGAACAGGAAGAAGTTGACCACCAGGACGAAGCCGAGGCTGCCCAGGGCACCGATCGACTTCCCGAGTGCGTAACGCCCGAAGCTGCGACGGCGGGTCCGGGGCTGGTCGACCGGGGCCGGAGCCTCCGCCACCGCCCCGATCGTCACTCGCGGTCCCCGACCGTGCCGCGGCGCCGCATCGCCACCACGCCGCCCGCTCCGAGCAGGACGAGCAGGACGACTCCTCCGCCGACCAGGAACCCGGTGCTGATGCCACCGTCGTCGCCGCTCTCGGACGACGCCTGGGTCAGCCCGCTCTCGCCGGCGCACTCGTCGGCCTCGGCGACGGGGCGCATGTTGACGTAGTTGGTGACGCCGTACTGGATCAGGTAGATCCCCCCGGGGTCGGGCTGCTGCTGCAGGCACGCGAACCGGTCGCTGCGCCAGGCCTCGCCCACGGTGCTGTAGGCCGTGACCAGGTAGGGCGCGTCGTAGTAGAGCAGCTCCTGCATCCGCTGGACCTGCTCCTCACGCGCGGCCTGGTCCAGCTCGCCCTGCTGCTGATCGAAGAGCTCGTCGTACTCCTCGTTGCAGTACCACGAGTCCGACCAGCCGCCCAGCTGGTCGCAGGTCATGTAGGACAGCATCGACGTCGGGTCGGGCTCGACGTACCAGCCCCACTCGAAGACGTCGAAGTTGCCGTCGAGGATGATCTTGGTCAGGTTGTTGGACTCGAGGGAACGGATCTCGGAGTCGATGTCGAGCTGGGCCAGCCACTCCTGGAAGAACTCCATGACGTCCAGCGACGTCTGCGAGTCGCTGCGGGCGAAGAGCCGCAGGGTGCCGATCGGCTCGCCGGTGGGAAGGGTGCGGAACCCGTCGTCCCCGACGGTGTAGCCGGCCTCATCGAGCAGCTGTGCCGCCTTCTCCAGGTCGAACACCGGAGCATCCTCGGCGGGCGGTTCCCAGCGGTAGCCGGCGTAGGCCGGCGGGATGATCGTCGATCCGGTCTGGCCGGCGCCCTGGTAGGCCACCGAGATGATCTGGTCGCGGTCGATGGCGAAGTTGAGCGCGTAGCGGAACGCCGGGTCGAGCACCGCCGGGTTGGGGTCGCCCATGGGTTCACCGGTCTTGGTGTCGATCGAGCCGGCGTTGAAGGCGATCTCGTCGAAGCCCGGCGAGTCGCCGTTCGCCGCCTCGATGCCGTCGCGGCCCTGGAGGGCCTGCACCTGGAGCGCGGTGATGCCCTCGACGAAGTCGACCTCACCCTTGATCAGGGCCTGGATCGCCGGGTCCTCGGACTTGAAGACCCGGAACACGATCTCGTCGAGGTGCGGCGTGCCCTCCCAGTAGTCCGGGTTGGCCTCGAACCGGTACGTCGAGCCACCGGCCGTGCCGTCGACCAGCCGGAACGCTCCCGACCCGACGACGGGCTGCCCGCCCGTCGGCTCGTTGCCGAAGCTCTTGACCTCCTCCTCGGAGACGTCGGACCAGATGTGCTCGGGAACGATCGGGATCGGGAGCAACGGCATCGAGGAGCTCGGCTTCTCGAAGGTCAGCACGACCGTGGTGTCGTCGGGGGTCGCGACGTCGGTGACGCCCTTGAGGTAGGAGCCCCACGTCGAGCGCTCAGGTCCCCCGTCGAGGATCCGGCCGTAGGTGTGGGCGACGTCCTGCGACGTGAAGGGCTCCTCGTCCGACCAGGTCACGTCGTCGCGCAGCGTGAACGTCCAGGTCAGTCCGTCCTCGGAGGTGTCCCACTCGGTCGCCAGCGACGGCTCGGGCGACATGTCCTCCATCGTGTAGCCGGTCAGCGAGTCGTACATGAGCCCCCACATCTCGAACGACTCCGCTTCGATGCCCAGGAACGGGTTGAACGAGTCGACCTCGTTGAGGTAGGCCACGGTGAACCTCACCGGATCCGACTCCGCGGCCCGAACCGGCGAGAGTGCCAGCCCCGGAGCCAGCGACGCGAGCACCACACCCGTCACCGCGAACAGCCGAACGGCGATACGTTGACCGCCGTGACGACCGATCAGCCGCCCTCCGCGCCGCCGATGGCCCGTGCGGAACCCTTCGAGCACTCCGAGCACGGAGTAGCGCGCCCGGACCCGTTTCACTGGCTCCATGACACGGGGGCCGCCGAGGTCACGGCTCACCTCGCCGCCGAACGAGCCTGGTACGACGCTGCGGTTGTTCATCTGCACTCCCTCACGGCGGATCTCCGGACTGAGATGGTCGCGCGGCTCCCTGCGACCGACGTCTCCCCCGCGTGGAACCGTCAGCGCTTTTCCTACTACACAGAGACGCCTGCGGGAAGAGAGTATCCCCGTTTGCTCAGGACAATTCGTCACAATTCGGCGTCACTTGCCACGAAATCTGAAGGTTCGGTCAACACCGACAACGATTTCGGTGACGGTGCAGCCGATGCATCAGCGGTGGTGCTCGACGTGCCCGAGCTCGCCGCCGGCGGTGACTACCTCGAGCTCGGCCTGACGCTCGTCAGCCCCGACGAGGACCTGCTGGCCTACTCGATCGACACCGACGGGGACGAGGTCTACCGACTGCGGTTCCGCGACCTGCGGACCGGCCGGGATCTCCCCGAGGAGGTGCCGCGGACCTACTACGGCGCCGCCTGGTCCGCCGACTCACAGTGGTTCTTCTACACGGTGCACGACGCGGCGTACCGCCCCTGTCAGGTGTGGCGTCACCGGGTCGGCAGCGACGTCGCCGACGACGAACTGGTCCTCGCTGAGCCCGACGAGCGGTTCGAGCTGCGGCTGCGCGGGAGCCGGTCGGGCGACTGGGTGATCATCTGGGCCGAGAGCAACACCACGGCCGAGACCTGGCTGGTCGACGCCCGCGACCCGGCCACGCCTCCCCGCGCTGCCGGGGGGCGTCGCGAGGGCATCCGTTACCGGGTCGACCACCGGCGCACGGCCAGCGGGGAGGACCTCCTCGTCGTCGTCGACGACCGGGTGGAGGGACGGCTGATGGTGGCGCCGGTCCCCGGCCCCGAGGGCGCCGACCACACCACGTGGGTCGAGGCCAGGCCCGAGGATCCCGCGGTCCACCTCGAGCGTGCCGATGCCTTCGGCGGCGGCGTGGTGCTTTCGGTGCGCACCGGCGGCGCTCACCAGCTGACCCTGCTCCCCCACGACGACCTGGCGGGACCGGGTCTCGCCGTGACCAGCGACGTGGCCGGCGGCGGGGTCCATCTCGCGACCACCACCGAGTACGCCGTCGACCGGGTGCTGACCGAGGACGAGTCCTGGCTGAGCCCGCCGGTGTGGAGCGAGGTCGACCTCGCGACCGGCGCCCGCACCGAGGTGATGCGTCACGAGGCGCCCACCTTCGACCCAGGGCACTACATGGTCGAACGGCTCCACTTCCCTGCCCCGGACGGGACACTGGTGCCGGCAACGGTCATGCGTCACCGCGACACGCCCCTCGACGGCACCGCCCCCGCCGTCCTCTACGGGTACGGCGCCTACGGCTACACCTTCGAGCCCGAGTGGGACCCGGCGCTTCCTTCGCTCCTGGTCCGCGGGGCGATCTGGGTCCACGCCCACGTCAGGGGCGGCAGCGAGGGCGGCCGCGGCTGGTACCTCGACGGCAAGCTCGCGGCCAAGCAGCACACCTTCGACGACCTCGCCGCGGTCGCCGACGGCCTGGCCGCACGCGGAATGGTCGACCCGCAGCGGATCGCCTGCCGCGGCCTGAGCGCCGGCGGCCTGCTGATGGGTGCGGTCTTCAGCCAGCGGCCCGACCGGTGGCGGGCCGTGGTGGCAGAGGTCCCGTTCGTCGACGTGGTCACCACGATGTTCGACGAGACCACCCCACTGACGATCACCGAGTGGGAGGAGTGGGGCGACCCGCGGATCCGGGAGCAGTTCGACTGGATGCTCGGCTACTCCCCCTACGACAACCTGCCGCCCGCCGGCGGGCGACCCGACCTGCTGGTCACAGGAGCGGTTCATGATCCTCGGGTCATGGTGCGGGAGCCGGCGAAATGGGTGGCGGCACTGCGGGACACCGACCCTGAATGGTCACCGCGCTGCCTGTTCCGGTGTGAACTGGGGGCCGGCGCCCACGCCGGTCCGTCGGGTCGGCTCGGCCACCTCGGCTACGAGGCCGAGGTGTACGCCTGGCTGCTGGACCGACTCGCGACGACCCGACCCGACGAGGAGACACGATGAGCGACCTGCACGCCGAGGTGCTGGACCTGGCCCGGGCGCTGATCCGGCTCGACACCACCAACCGCGGCCACGCAGGCACCGAGACCCTGGCCGCCGAGCACCTGCGCGACTACCTGACCGGCGCCGGGGTCGACGTGGAGCTGGTGGCACGCGAGCCCTCGCGGGCCAACGTGGTCGCCCGGATTCCCGGCACCGACCCGGGCGCCCCCTCGCTCGCCTTCGTCGGCCACACCGACGTCGTCCCTGTCGACGGCCAGGAGTGGACCCATCCGCCGTTCGAAGCCGTCGTCGACGACGACGGCTTCCTCTACGGCCGGGGCGCCATCGACATGAAGAACGAGGTAGCGGCTCGCGCGGTCGCGATGGCCGAGCTGGCGCGCACCGGGTTCCGGCCGCGCGGTGACCTCTGGTTCCTGGCCGTCGCCGACGAAGAGGACGGCATCGCCGACGTCGGGATGAGGTGGCTGCTCGAGCAACGCCCGGACATCCGGCCCACGATGGCCATCAACGAGGGCGGCGGCGAACGGTTGCCGCTGGTCGACGGGCGGACCGTGCAGTCCCTGGCCATCGGCGAGAAGGGCACCTGTCCGGTGCTGCTCGTGGCGCTGGGCGAGGCCGGGCACGCATCGATGCCGGAGCTGGGTGACAACGCCGTGCCTCACCTGGCCGAGCTGCTCACCCGGATCGGGTCCGGGATGCCGACAACGGTCCACTCGCCCGAGGTGCTCAGCACCTTGGAGGTGCTGCTCCAGCGCCCGGTCAGGGATCTGGCAGCAGACCTGCGCGAAGCGGCAGCACTGCACCGGACGCTGGGTCACCTCCTCCCGTCCCTGCCGGGCACCACGATGGCGCCCACGATCCTGGCCGCCTCGACCGCCCGCAACGTGATGCCCGCCCTCGCGTCGGTCGAGCTCGACTGCCGGACGCTGCCCGGCACGACCCGCGACGAGGTGCTGGCTTCGGTCCGTTCACGTCTTGGCGACGACGTGCGCTACCGACTCGAGCTCCTGGAGGACATGGTCCCGGGCAGCAGCTCGCCCGCCACCGGGTCGATGCCGGAGGCGATCGCCGCCTGCCTGGTCGAGGACGGCGACGAGGCGGCCGTGCTGCCGGTGCTCTGCACCGGGTTCACCGACTCGGTGCACCTGCGGGCCGCGGCCGGCACCGCGGCGTACGGCTTCTCCCCGTTCCGCAGCACCCCGGCGGAGGTGATGGCCGCCGGCTACCACAACGCGGACGAACGGGTCCACGTCGACGACCTCGCCCTGTCTGCCAGGTTCCACGTCTCGCTGGCTCGACGACTGCTCGGACCGCAGCGGTAGCTCGGACCGCAGCGGTAGCTCAGGGCTCGGGAGACTGGTCAGGGCACGGAGTCCCCCGAGAGAACGTGTAGGGCGCGGCGATCCGGTAGACCCCGGGCCGCGGTGCGTGCAGGACCGTCCACGACTCGGGCTCGGCCTCGCTCGCGGTCCCCCCCTCTTCCGCGGGGGCGGCGGTCCCGGCCGGAAGGGTCTCCCCCAGGCAACCGTGGACGTACGCGTCCTCGGAGTCCGGGCCCGCCGACGGCGTCGGCTGCAGCGCCTCCCCGTCGGCGTCCACGAGACTGAGCCAGGGCGACGCGGGGATCCGCACCACGACCGTGGCCGCTTCGGGGAGCATCAGCTCCACGCCTGCCTCGTCGAAGCGCACCACCACCGCCGGGTCGTCCGCCAGCGGCGTCGGGTCCTTCACCTCGAAGATCCGCCAGTTCCCGTCCGACCAGACCGGGCGCAGGTAGCGCAGGCCACCCGATACGAGCGCGGCCTCCTCCCGGGCGGCGACGTCTGGCTCACCCTCGGGCAGCACCACGTGACGGACCGCCCAGCGCCGCAACCAGGCGCGGTAGGACCGTGGAGTGAGGGCACCCTCGGTGTAGAACAACGCGTTGCGCCTGGCGTCCGCCTGACGGTTCCAGCCTCGGGCCAGGTTGACGTAGGGCGCGAGCGCGGCGGCTTCGCGGTGACTCCTGGTGGGCACCACCTCGGTGCGGCCGAGCCTGGCGTCCCGGTCCTCGAGCTGGTCGAGCAGGGGCTGGAGGTCGTTGGTCCAGGCCTGGGCGGTGCGGGCCCCGACGACATCTCGGCCTGCGGTCGCGGCCTGCCAGATCGAGGACGCCACGATCCCGACGGCCAGGAGGGTGGTGGCGGGCACCAGCGCCACCCGCCGGAGCTGAGGACGTCGGACCGGCTCGACGGACGTGGTGAGCGCGACCATCAGGACCCCGCCGAAGAGCAGTCCCAGCCGGGTCACGTTGCTCCCGATCGGGGACGGGACCAGCCAGACCAGCACGACCGCGACGGCATAGACGGCCGACGTGATCCGCACCGTTCGCCACGAAGCCGGGGCCACCAGGAAGCCCACCAGGCCCGCGAGCACCGGCAGGACCATCGATCCGGCCGGCATCGGCTGCTCCCCGGAGAACGGGAAGAACCAGGCCGACCACCCCACGACGACCACCGGTGGGAGCCCGATCAGGTACGCCGTCGGGCGACGGCCGGTGAGCCACAGCGCCGCCGCCACCAGGCCGAGGAAGAGCCCGGCGAGTGCGCTCGACGCGGTGGCCAGCACCGCCAACGCGCCGACCGTCACCGCCCGCACCCGACCCAGACGGCTCGGTCCGCCGGCCGGCCCGACAGCCGGCAGGGCCGGCACCAGCACCGTCAGGGCGGCGAGGGCGAACATCGCGCCGAGGCCGAAGGTCACCCGCCCTGAGACCGCGTTCCCGGTCAGCGCGACGGCACCGTAGAGCGCAGGCCAGAGCGGCTGACGCAGGGCCTGGGTGCGAACCAGGAGGAGGGCCAGCAGCGCTGCCGACACCGTGCCGACGACCATCATCGTGGTGCGGACGCCCACCAGCGCCATGACGTAGGGCGACAGCAGGCTGTAGGAGACCGGGTGGATGCCGCCGTACCAGGCGAGGTTGTAGGCGCTGCCCGGGTTCGTCCGCGCGAACTCTGCCCACGCATCCTGGGCCGCGATGTCGCCGCCGCTGTTCGCGAGCAGCCACCACCAGAGCAGGTGGAGCACGGCGGCGAGGACGAAGGCGGCCACCACTGGATGACTGGCGACCCGGACCAGGCCGGCCCGGTCACGCATGGTCGATCGCTTCCCGTCCACGAGGCAGCACGATGGCGCGAGCCAGGCCGACCGAGAGCAGCGCGATGATCACTCCCGCAACGTCGTCGACGACGTAGTGCCAGCCGAAGTAGACGGTCGCGACCATCGTGGCGAGCAGGTAGACCAGCCCCATGAGCTGCACCGCGGTCGGCATCCCGTAGTAACGGAGCATCAGCAGCACCATGCAGGTGAACCCGACGTGCAGGCTGGCGAACGCCCCCAGACTGACGAACGCGTCGGAAGCCCCGGGATTGGCCAGCATGTAGGCCCGTTCCACGAGGTAGCCAGCCTGACCCTCAGTGATCCTCGTCTCGGCGAGTCCCGCGAAGTCCGACGGCGTCTCCGCGTACGGACCGAGGCTGGGCAGCAGGTAGTAGGACCCCACCCCCAGGATCCAGACCCACATGGCCGCGGTCACGAAGACGTAGGCCTCGCGGATCCGCTCGACGAACACCAGCGAGGCGATGACCGAGAACGGCACCAGATAGGTGAACGACCGGTAGATGGCGGCCAGCACCAACGCGGCCGTGCCCTCACCGAGCAGGTCGTGGAGCAGCGCCGCGGGCGTGTGGCCCGCGAACAGCCAGGTCTCGAAGTTCGTCAGCTCCATGTCTCGCAGGGTCCGGAAGGCGTTCCAGCTCTTCAGGTTCCGGTAGCAGACGTAGACCAGGTGGTAGGCGACGAGTCCGGACAGTGCCAGCAGCACCCGGTCGCGGGACCAGTGGGTTCGCAGCGCCTCCGGAAGGCCGCGCACCGGACGCCCCGAGCGGACGGACCGGAACAGGGCCTGCGCGAGGGCGAGCACGGTCAGCGAGATGACCGCGGTCCTCAGCCGTCCGCTGAACATCCGGCCCTCCGGGTCCCGGAGGGGTACGCCGACGTGCCAGGACCAGAGCAGGGTCACGACGACGAAGCCGATCACCACGGCCCACACGCCCGCCACCCAGCGCCACTGCGGCCCGGACGTCAGCGGGGCCGCGGAATCACCGGTCGAACGACCGCGCAGCACGGGTACCGAAAACATGCGGTGGGCCCCACTAGCCCTTGCGCTGGTGAGTGCGTCCCGCCTTGTCGGGTCCGCTGCGCGCGGCGCCGGAGTCGGCCCGCAACCCGATCAGCTTGCCGGAGATGCGGGTCGAGGCGAGCTTCTCCTCCGTGCCCGGAGGCAGCTCGGCAGGCAGCTCGACCAAGGAGAACTCAGGTCGGATGGAGATGTGCCCGAAGTCCTTGCGACTCAGGCCCCCTTCGTTGGCGAGAGCGCCCACGATCTGGCGGGGCTCGACCTTGTGGCGTTTGCCCACCGCGATCCGGTAGGTCGCCATCGGTGGCCCGTCGGGGTTGCGGGGCGGGCGCTTCGCGCCGCGCTCAGCACGCTCGCCACGGTCGGGGCGAGCGCCACCGCGCTCTGCCCGCTCCGGACGATCCTGACGCGGCGGCCGGACCGGCTCGGGATCGAGCAGCAGCGGCGTATCGCCCTGGAGGACGATGGCCAGCGCTGCAGCCACGTCGACCTCGGGTACGTCGTGCTCGTGGATGTAGTGCGAGACGACATCACGGAAGAACGAGACCTTCTCGGCCGAACCCAGGGCCTCGGTGATGGCATCGTCGAAACGCGTCAGCCGGGTGCTGTTGATGTCGTCGACGGTCGGCAGCTGCATCTGCGTCAGCGGCTGCCGAACGGTCTTCTCGATGGACTTGAGGAGGTAGCGCTCGCGCGGCGTGACGAAGGAGATGGCGTCACCGCTGCGTCCGGCCCGGCCGGTGCGGCCGATCCGGTGGACGTAGGACTCCGGGTCGGTCGGGATGTCGTAGTTGACGACGTGGCTGATCCGCTCCACATCGAGACCACGGGCGGCGACGTCAGTGGCGACGAGGATGTCGAGCTTGGCGCTCTTGAGCTGGCCGATCGTGCGCTCGCGCTGGGCCTGCACGACGTCGCCGTTGATGGCGGCCGCCGAGAATCCCCGGGCCCGCAGCTTCTCCGCCAGCGTCTCGGTCTCGTTCTTGGTGCGGACGAAGACGATCATCCCCTCGAAGTTCTCGACCTCGAGGATGCGGGTCAGGGCGTCGACCTTCTGAGGGTAGGACACCGTCAGGTAGCGCTGGGTGATGTTGGTGGCCGTCGCCGTCTTGTTCCTGACCGTGATCTCGGCGGGGTCACGCAGGTACTTCTTGGAGATCCTGCGGATCTGCGCCGGCATGGTCGCGGAGAAGAGGGCCACGTTCTTGTCGACGGGGGTGTCGGCGAGGATCGTCTCGACGTCCTCGGCGAACCCCATGTTGAGCATCTCGTCTGCCTCGTCGAGGACCAGGAACCGCAGCTCGGTGAGGTCGAGGGTGCCCTTCTCGAGGTGGTCCATGATCCGGCCCGGGGTGCCGACCACGACGTGGACGCCGCGGCGGAGCGCGCTCAGCTGGACGCCGTACCCCTGGCCGCCGTAGACCGGAAGCACACGGATGCCGGGCACGTGGGCGGCGTAGCGCTCGAAGGCCTCACACACCTGGAGGGCAAGCTCACGGGTCGGTGCCAGGACCAGTGCCTGGGGCGTCTTCTGCTTCAGGTCGAGGCGCGACAGGATCGGCAACGCGAACGCCGCGGTCTTGCCGGTGCCGGTCTGGGCCAGCCCGACGATGTCACGGCCCTCGAGGAGCGTGGGAATGGTCGCTGCCTGGATCGGAGACGGTGTCTCGTAGCCGACCTGGTGCACCGCCTTGAGGACGCGGGGGTCGAGCCCGAGGTCGGCGAACGTGATCTCCGGCTGCGGGGCGGACTCGTCGGACATGAGCACTACGGTAGGGCCATCCGGCACTTCGACGGGATTCCGCGCCCGATGACGGGAACGCCGTCGCACGCCCCATTAGGGTGGCGGGCGTGGACCAGCCCCCCTTCGACGCCAGTTTCGCCGTCATCGAGCCACTCCGCGCGGCCATGGACCTGACCTTCGAGCAGATGGACGGTGACGGCATCGTCGCCTCCTGGAGCGCCGGTCCGGAGTCGCACCAGCCCTACGGAATCGTCCACGGCGGGGTGCACTGCATGGTCGTCGAGGGCCTGTGCAGCATGGCCGCAGCGCTCTGGCTGGCCGGGAACGGGCAGAGCGAGGACCGGGTGGTGGGCGTGAGCAACTCCACCGACTTCTACCGCGCAGTCTCCGAGGGCCGGCTCACCTCCGCGTGCCGACCGGTCCACCGCGGCCGCTCGCAGCAGGTGTGGACCGTCGAGACCACCGACGTCGACGGCAGACTCGTCGCCCGTGGCCAGGTCCGGCTGCAGAACCTGCGGTCCTGACCCTCAGCCCAGCGACCGGACCAACAACACGACGGCCGAGGCACCGCAGACGGCGAGCACCGCCAGCCGCATCCGGTGCTCGGGCAAGCGTCCGTGAAGGGCGTGGCCGAGCCAGCTGCCGATCAGCAGGGTGGGCGTCAGCAGCAGGCCCAGCTCGATCGTCGACACGCTCACCTGGTCGGCCAGGGCAAGCCCGGCCAGGCTGAGCGCGGAGCCGACGATGAAGTAGACCGCCAGCGTGCTGCGGATCTCGCGCTGCGGTTGGGACTGGTAGACGAGCGCGATCGGGGGTCCGCCGATGGCGCTCGTCGTGCCGGTGATGCCCGAGGCGAAGCCGGCGGCCATCAGGCTGGTGGGGGTCTTGGGCACGACCGCGCTGCTGGCGGTGACACCGATCGCGAGCAGCACCATCAGCCCGACCGCCACACCCAGCGTGCGCTCGGAGAGGGCCGCCAGCAGCAGCACGCCGAGCCAGGTCCCGGGGAATCGCAGCGGCAGCGACCAGCCCAGGCCACGCCAGTCGATGTCGCGGTGCTCCCGGGCCAGGGTCGCCATCGGCAACAACATGCCCAGGACCAGCAGCAACACCGGCATCAGCGACGGCTCGAGCAGGGTCACGACAGGAGCCGCCACCAGCCCGAGCCCGAGGCCGACCAGGCTCTGCACCGTCGCCCCCAGGACCAGCACCAGGGCCACCAGTACGACGATGCCGACCGGCACCCCCAGCAGCATCAGCCCTTCAGCAGGTTGCGCAGCACGTACTGCATGATCCCGCCGTTGCGGTAGTAGTTCGCCTCACCAGGAGTGTCGATCCGGACGACCGCATCGAAGGACACCTCGCCGGCCGTCACCGTCACCGTCTTGGGCGTCGTACCGTCGTTGAGAGCGGTGACACCCGAGATCTCGAAGGTCTCCTCGCCGGTGAGACCGAGCGATTCGGCGGTCTTGCCCTCGGGGTACTGCAGCGGCAGCACACCCATGCCGATCAGGTTGGACCGGTGGATCCGCTCGTACGACTCGGCGATGACGGCCTTCACACCGAGCAGCGCCGTACCCTTCGCGGCCCAGTCGCGCGACGAGCCGGAGCCGTACTCCTTGCCGGCCAGCACCACCAGCGGGACGCCGGCCTCGAGGTAGTGCTCGCTCGCCTCGAAGACAGACGTCTGCTCGCCGTCGCGGGTGAAGTCGCGGGTGACGCTGCCCTCGGTGCCCGGCGCGAGCTGGTTGCGCAGCCGGATGTTGGCGAAGGTGCCGCGGATCATGACCTCGTGGTTGCCGCGACGGGAGCCGTAGGAGTTGAAGTCACGCTGCTCGACGCCGTGCTCCTGGAGGTACGTGCCCGCCGGGCTGTCCTTCTTGATCGCACCTGCGGGGCTGATGTGGTCGGTGGTCACCGAGTCCCCGAGCTTGAGCAGCACCCTGGCGCCCTCGATGTCGGTGACTGCCTCCGGCTCGTCGGGCATGCCGTCGAAGTAGGGGGGCTTCCGGACGTAGGTGGACTCCTCGTCCCACGCGAAGGTCTTGCCCTCGGGAGTGGAAAGCGAGCGCCACTGCTCGTCGCCGGCGAACACGTCGGCGTAGTCGGTGGTGAACATCTCGGAGGTGATCGCGCTGACGACGACGTCCTCGATCTCCGCCGCTGACGGCCAGATGTCACGCAGGTAGACGTCATTGCCGTCCGTGTCCTGACCCAACGGGTCGTTGAACAGATCGACCGTCATCGTCCCGGCCAGCGCATAGGCGACCACGAGCGGCGGCGAGGCCAGGTAGTTCATCTTCACGTCCGGGTTGATCCGGCCCTCGAAGTTCCGGTTCCCCGACAGCACCGAGGTGACCGCGAGATCTGCCTCGTTGACCGCCGCGGAGACCTCGGGGATCAGCGGACCGGAGTTGCCGATGCACGTGGTGCAGCCGTAGCCGACCAGGTTGAAGCCGAGCTTGTCGAGGTACGGCGTGAGGCCGGACTTCTCGTAGTAGTCGGAGACCACCTTGGAGCCGGGCGCCAGCGTCGTCTTGACCCAGGGCTTGCGGGTGAGGCCCTTCTCGACGGCGTTCTTGGCGAGCAGCGCGGCGCCGATCATCACCGACGGGTTGGAGGTGTTGGTGCACGACGTGATCGCGGCGATCGCCACCGCGCCGTGGCCGATGGTGTGCGTCTCGCCGTCGAGGGTGATCTCGGCGGTGGCGTCGGCGTCCTCGGTGTAGTCGGCCAGCGCCGTCGCGAACTTCGGGGCGGCCTCGGTGACCGCAACCCGGTCCTGCGGCCGCTTCGGGCCGGCGAGGGAGGGAACGACGGTCGCGAGGTCGAGCTCGAGCTTCTCGGAGTACCGCGGCTCGGCGTCCGGGTCGTGCCAGAGGCCCTGCTCCTTGGCGTAGGACTCCACCAGGGCGAGCTGCTCCTCGGGGCGACCGGTGAGCTTGAGGTACTTGATCGTCTCCTCGTCGATCGGGAAGACCGCGATGGTCGACCCGAACTCCGGGCTCATGTTGCCGATCGTGGCGCGGTTGGCCAACGGCAGCACGGAGACGCCGGGGCCGTAGAACTCGACGAACTTCCCGACCACACCGTGCTCGCGCAGCATCTCGGTGATGGTCAGCACGAGGTCGGTGGCGGTCGCGCCCTCGGGCAGGTCGCCGTTGAGCTTGAAGCCGACCACGCGCGGGATCAGCATGGAGACCGGCTGGCCGAGCATGGCTGCCTCGGCCTCGATGCCGCCGACGCCCCAGCCGACCACGCCGATGCCGTTGACCATGGTGGTGTGGGAGTCGGTGCCGACGCAGGTGTCGGGGTAGGCCTGCAGCGTGCCGTCCACCTCGCGGGTGAAGACGGTGCGGGCGAGGTGCTCGATGTTGACCTGGTGGACGATGCCGGTGCCCGGGGGGACGACCTTGAAGTCGTCGAAGGCGCCCTGGCCCCAGCGCAGGAACTGGTAGCGCTCGCGGTTGCGCTCGTACTCGATCTCGACGTTGCGCTCGAACGCCTCGGGCGTGCCGAAGACGTCGGCGATCACGGAGTGGTCGATGACCATCTCGGCCGGGGCTAGCGGGTTGATCTTGGTCGGGTCGCCACCCAGATCGGCCATCGCCTCACGCATCGTGGCGAGGTCGACGACGCACGGCACACCGGTGAAGTCCTGCATGATCACGCGGGCCGGCGTGAACTGGATCTCCTTGTCGGGGTGAGCGTCCGCGTCCCAGCCCGCCAGCGCCTCGATGTCGTCGGAGGTGATGTCCGCGCCGTCCTCGGTGCGCAACAGGTTCTCGAGCAGCACCTTGAGGCTGAACGGCAGGCTCGCGACGTCCCGCCCGTCGCCGTTCACGGCGTCGAGCCGGAAGATCTCGTAGTCCCGGTCTCCCACCGAGAGGGTGCTCTTCGCGCCGAAGCTGTCCTGGCTGGCCATCGTCGTCTCCTCGATCGGGGATCTCTCGCCGTGATGCGTCTCCACCCATCTTGGCCCCGGCCGCTGCGCTAGTGGAAGTGAGGGGTGCCTGAAGGCGAGACGCACACGCAACATGTCTTGATGTCAAGATATATCACAGGTGGTCACCGGGGGTGGACGCGCAACGCGACAAACCGGTGGCCGCCCCTTGCTCGGCTGGCTAGCC
>CAWDZH010000005.1:0-324720 GCA_963806945.1 uncultured Actinomycetota bacterium | reverse complement strand
GCTCCCAGGGTTGAGTCGCCAGGAAATCGCGTGGAGTTGGCCCAGGAAATCGCGTCGAGTCGCCAGGAAATCGCTCCGAATCGCCAGGATTTCCCCCTGCAGGTGGCGATTCAACTCCGCCTGTGTGGCAACTCGACCCCGATTCTGTGGCGACTCAACCCCGTGTCCGATTTCCGAGGGGACGGGATGGTGGAGTGCGGCAGAATGGACCGCGTCACTGGCAGGTAGGGGTGGGTGACGTGAGCCGAAGGCTGTACCCGTGGGAGCGGCGACGTTGCTCGTGACCGCGGCCCTGGCGGGGTGCGGTCGACGACTCGCGGGAGTCGAACGGCCCCATTCTGGCCACGGATCGGGAGTCGTCGGAGACTGCTGGCCCGTCGGACGCGGCTCTCCCGGCGGCTGATCCGGCCCGCTTCGACCGCAAGGTCCGGATCTCGGACAGCCCGGACTGGCTCGCCCAGGGGTTCGGGTCGCTGTGGGTCAAGCGCGACAACGGGGCAGTGGAGCGGATCTCACCGGACGGGGACGTCGTCGCCACCGTCGACGCCGACATCTTTCAGCAACCCGTGTGCCAGGGCATCGGTGTCAGTGACACCGCCGTGTGGGCCTGCGCCACCGTCGGCACGTTGATTCGTGTCGATCCCTCCACCAACGAGTTCCAGACGGTGGACGTACCCAAGATCAACGAGCAGGGGCGGCTCACGTCCAGCGGCGGGTCGCTGTGGGTGCTGACGGGCGACGGCGACCGGCTCGAGGGTCTGACCGATCGCGGCCGGCTCACCGAGACCATCGACCTGGGGACCTACTGCACCGACACCGCGGACTCCGCAGACGACGGCGTCCTCTGGGTGATCTGCTCGTACGACGGCCTGGCGCTGCGGGTCGACCCTGGAGGGCGGGAAGATCACCGGGCGAGTGGCCGATCTGCCGAACGCGACCAGTGTTTCCGTCGCGGGCGACGTATGGGTGGGGTACGGCGAGGGCTTGGCTCGGGTTGATGCCAACTCGTTGGAGGTCCTCGACACCCTGCCGCTGGAGGTGCTCGCGGTGCGTGCCACCGAGCAGGGTGTCTGGATCCGCGGCACCGCGGACGACTTCCTCACGCTGGTGGACGCCGTGGACAGCGTCGCCACCCGAATGGCAGCACCCGACCTGACCAGCGGGGGCGATGTGATCGAGTTCGACGGTCGGCTCTGGGCGACGGCGGTCGACGACGGTCTGCTGGTCCGGCTCGGTCACAAGCGCTGAGGGGACAGGGTCCAGCGCGGTGTCCGATTCCCGCCAGAGTCGTCCTGCCGTCCCTCAGGGGTGCCAGGCGCAATGTCGGTCACGAGCCCAGCGGGATGCGCGCGAAGCCTGCGGAGGCGCCGAGTCGGACACGTTCCGCATCACCGAGATGTGGTCCGCGGTCCAGGCTTCTCCCTCGAAGTCGGCGAGGGCGGCCAGTGCCGCCAGGCCGGAGGGACCGGGAGTCGCATCGGCGAGTGGTGCCACCGCGATGGACGGCGTGAAGTCGCGTCGGTCGAGGAAGAGCCCGAGACGCTGGGCGCAGGACTTCACGTCTCCTGCGATGCTCGCGAGGTCGTCCACCTCGCCCGCCAAGGTGACCGCGATGGAGTGCGAGCCTGACGACTCGAGGATCGTGGAGCCGGCGATCCGGACAGTAGGCGTTCGCCAGGCGGGCCCTGCCGCGGTCAGGGCCCGGCGCAGCGCCCCCACGTCACCGCTGGTCAGGTTGCCGAACCGGGCCACCACGAGGTGGACGAAGTCCGGGGGCGAGCACTCCACGGCCTCTGCCACAGGTGCTGGCGCGGCCGGCGGGGGCGCCCGACGTCCCAGCCATCGTCGCGGGGGTGGATCCGCTGGTTCGTCACTGGGCCTCTCGACTGCCTGCCGCAGCACGTCCATCGCCGCATCGAGCGCTGCGCGTGGAGGAAGGAGTGCAGCGAACAGGATCATTCCTTCAGTGTGCGTCCTGCACCGGTGAGTCCCATGGGCGGGGCGCATGGAAGGTCGATCCAACCCCGTGTCCGATTTCCGCCAGAGGTGGGGTGGGGGTGTGGGGCAGGATGGGGGCATGTCCCCGACATTGCGCCTCGACCCGGAGTCGTCCTACCGGGCCGTGAAGAGTCGTGATCGTCGCTTCGACGGCGTGTTCTTCACCGCGGTCCGGACGACCGGCATCTACTGCCGCCCCTCGTGCCCGGCGCGGACCCCGGCGTACCGCAACGTCACCTTCCATCCCAGCTCCGCCGCTGCGCAGGCGGCCGGCTACCGCGCCTGCAAGCGCTGCCTGCCCGACGCCACACCAGGGAGCCCCGACTGGGACGTCGCCGCGGACCTCGCGGGCCGCGCGATGCGTCTGATCGCCGACGGCGTGGTCGATCGCGACGGTGTCGACGGGCTGGCCTCACGCCTGGGATACACCCCCCGCCACCTGTCCCGGATCCTCTCCGGCGAGCTGGGCGCGGGGCCCTTGGCGCTCGCGCGGGCTCGCCGCGCCCAGACCGCCCGGATCCTCGATCGAGACCACCGGCCTCGGCTTCGCCGACGTCGCCTTCGCCTCGGGCTTCGCCAGCGTGCGGCAGTTCAACGAGACGGTGCGCGAGGTCTACGCCGCCAGCCCGACCCAGCTGCGTGGCGGCCGCGGCGGCCGTGCCGTCACCGGGGAGGTGAGGATGAGGTTGGCCGTGCGGACCCCGTTCGCCGGGCGGGCACTGCTGGCGTTCCTCGCCGGACACGCGATCGCGGGCCTCGAGGAGGCCGGACCCGGTTGGTCACGCCCGCACCCTCGACCTCCCCGCAGGGTCCGGGCACCGGTCCGGGTGGCGAGCTCGCCGACCACCTCGACCGCGACCGTACGGCGTTCGTGCCCGCCCGGTTCCTGCTCACCGACCTCCGCGACATCGGTGCTGCCGTCGAGCGCACCCGCCGGATGCTCGACGCCGACTGCGACCCGGTCGCCGTCGACGACGCCTTCGCCGGCGACCCGGTCATCGGGCCACTCGTGCGCCAGCGGCCCGGGCTGCGGGTGCCGGGCCACCCGGACGGGAACGATTCGCCGTGCGCACCGTCATCGGGCAGCAGGTCAGCGTCGCCGGTGCCCGCACGGTCGCGGCTCGGATCATGAGGGAGCACGGGATGCCCCTGCCCGACCCCCAGGGCACGCTCACCCACGTCTTCCCCTCCGCTGCCGCTTTGGCGGCGGTCGCTCCCGAGTCGCTGCCGATGCCGCGCGCCCGCGGTCGGGCGCTGGTGGGCCTCGCTGCAGCGCTGGACGATGATCAGATCGACCTCGGGCACGGCCTCGCTGCGCGACGACACGTCGGTCGCTGCTCGACCTGCCGGGCATCGGGCCGTGGACGGCCGACTATGTCGGGATGCGGGCGCTCGGCCACCCCGACGTGTTCCTGCCACCGACATCGGCATCCGCGACGCGCTCCGCGGGCTCGGAAATGACCCCGCGCAGGCCGCCACCCTGGCCGACGACTGGCGCCCCTGGCGCTCCTATGCCCTGCTGCACCTGTGGCACACGCTCGACGTCTTGAAGGAGACCTGACATGTGGACCGTCCTCGACAGCCCGATCCGGGCGAGCTGCGGCTCGTCGAGGTCGGCGGTGACCTCGCCGCGATCGAGTTCTCACCGTTCCGCCCGGACACCGGTCGGCCGATCGGCGAACGGCGCGACGACCATCCCGTGCTCGCGCGCGCCGCCGAGCAGCTCACGGCGTACTTCGCCCGCGAGCTGAAGGAGTTCGATCTCCCGCTGGCGCCCCGCGGCAGCGACTGGCCGCGGCTCGTGTGGGCCCGTTCTGCGTGAGGTCGGGTACGGCGAGACCGCGTCGTACGGGCAGATCGCGCAGCGCCTTCGGCCGTACCAACGCCGCCTCCCGTGCGGTCGGTCTGGCCAACGGCCAGAACCCGATCCCGATCGTGATCCCGTGCCACCGCATCATCGGCGCGAACGGCACCCTCACCGGCTATGCGGGCGGGCTCGAGCGCAAACAGCTCCTGCTGCAGCTCGAGCAGGAGGCACTGTTCTGAGAGGCCAGCCCTCTCGTACGCCGCCTACGGCTCCAACCTCGACCCCGACAGGTTCGGCTGCTACCTGCTCGGTGGCTGCCCGCCCGGCGCCACCCGGACGTATCCGGGCGCACGGACGCCCGTGCCGGCGCTCGACATGCGGCCGTTCACGATGCCCGGACGGTTGCTGTTCGCCTGGCAGAGCCCGACGTGGGGAGGGTCGGTGGCGTTCCACGACCCGGATGGCGACGGCGAGGTGCTGAGCACCGCCTATCTGCTGCCGCTCTCGACCTTCTCCGACGTCGTCGAGCAGGAGATGGGGCGCGAGCCCGGTGTCGACCACGATCTGACCGAGGTGCTCGGCGACGGCCGCCAGGCGCTGGGCCCCGGGCGCTACGAGACCCTGCACCTGGCCGGCCAGCTCGACGGTCGACCGGTGGTGACGTTCAGCGCCTCGGACCCGCACCAGCTGGAGCGCGGTGAGCCTGCTCCGGCCTATCTCGCCACGATGGCGCGTGGCCTGCGACAGAGCCACGGGCTCACGGATGCCGGAATCACGACCTATCTCGAGCAGTGGAGGTAGCGCTGGGTCACTCCGCGGCGGCGGCCCGGCGCAGCGACTCCGAGAGCCGCTCGGCGGCGGCAAGAACGGCGGGGGCGTGCATGCGGCCCGGTTGGCGGGACAGGCGCTCCAGCGGCCCCGAGACGGACACCGTGGCGATGATCTTGCCGCTGGGGGAGCGCACGGGTGCGGACACCGAGGCGACGCCCTGTTCCCGTTCACCGACCGACTGGGCCCAACCGCGTCGTCGGATGCCGGAGAGGGCGGCGGCTGAGAACTCAGCGTTCTGCAGCCCGCGCTGCATCCGATCCGGGTCCTCCCACGCGAGCAGCACCTGGGCGGCCGAGCCTGCGTTCATGGTGAGCTGGGTGCCGACCGGGACGGTGTCGCGCAGGCCCAGGGACGCTCGGCCGCGGCCACGCACACGCGGTGGTCCCCCTGGCGACGCCAAGCTGTGCCGACTCGCCGGTGATGTCACGCAGCCGGGCCAGCACCG
Organism: uncultured Actinomycetota bacterium; assembly: GCA_963806945.1. Lineage (GTDB taxonomy): Bacteria > Actinomycetota > Actinomycetes > Propionibacteriales > Nocardioidaceae > Nocardioides. The sequence goes on along the minus strand of CAWDZH010000005.1, from coordinate 319,639 downwards.
GTCCGGCGGTGGCGAGGAGCGGTCCTCACCGGCCGCCGACGACAGCTCTGCGAGCCGAGGGCCGAGCACGAAGCGACCCTGGAGGTCGCGGGCGACCAACCGGTGGTGCTCCAATGCCACCGCCAGCCGATGGGCCGTGGGTCGGGCCAGTCCGGTGCTCGCGACGAGACCGGCCAACGTGGCTGGTCCCGATTCCAGGGCGGTGAGGACGAGGGCAGCCTTGTCCAGCACGCCCACTCCGCTCGTGGTGTCCATATTCCAATACTGCCGTCTCGGATAGTGGATGGCAAGGCGTAGGCTGTCTCGGAACCATCACGAAGTGGAGGAGGAGGAGTGTCATGGGCAGGACCCTGGCGGAGAAGGTGTGGGACGAGCACGTCGTCCGGTCGAGCGACGGCGAGCCGGACCTCCTCTACATCGACCTCCACCTCATCCACGAGGTCACCAGTCCTCGAGCGTTCGACGGGCTCCGTCTCGCCGGTCGAGGGGTACGCCGACCCGACCTGACCCTCGCCACCGAGGACCACAACGTCCCGACCGTCGACTGGGACAAGCCGATCGCCGACCCGGTGAGTCGCACGCAGGTCGAGACCCTGCGCCGCAACGCCGAGGAGTTCGGCGTACGCCTGCACTCGCTCGGTGACATCGAGCAGGGCATCGTCCACATCATCGGGCCCCAGCTCGGGCTCACCCAGCCCGGCATGACCATCGTGTGCGGTGACAGTCACACCAGCACTCACGGCGCGTTCGGCGCCCTCGCGTTCGGTATCGGCACCTCCGAGGTCGAGCACGTGCTCGCCACCCAGACGTTGATGCAGGCCAGGCCGAAGACGATGGCGGTGACCGTCAACGGCAGCCTCCCGGCGGGTGTCACGGCCAAGGACCTCGTCCTCACCCTGATCACCCACACCGGCACCGGCGGCGGCCAGGGCTACGTCGTGGAGTACCGCGGGCCGGCCATCGAGGAGCTGTCGATGGAAGGTCGGATGACCGTCTGCAACATGTCGATCGAGTGGGGTGCCAAGGCCGGTCTCATCGGCCCCGACCAGACGACGTTCGACTACATCGAGGGCCGCGCCGAGGCCCCGAAGGGCGAGGACTGGACGGCGGCCGTCGAGCACTGGACGAGCCTGCGCACCGACGACGACGCGACGTTCGACCGGGAGATCGTGCTCGACGCCTCGCAGATGTCGCCGTTCGTCACCTGGGGGACCAACCCCGGCCAGGGCGTGCCCCTGGCAGGGCGCGTTCCGGCGCCGGCCGACTTCGACGACCCCAGCGACGCGCTCTCCGCCGAGAAGGCACTGACCTACATGGGCCTCGAGGCCGGGACGCCGATGCGTGACATCAAGGTCGACACCGTCTTCGTGGGCTCCTGCACCAACGGCCGGATCGAGGACCTGCGGCTGGCGGCGGGCATCATCGAGGGACGCCAGGTCGCCCCGGACACCCGGCTGCTGGTCGTCCCCGGCTCGGTCCGGGTCCGGTTGCAGGCCGAGGACGAGGGGCTCGACGTGATCTTCAAGGAGGCCGGCGGCGAGTGGCGTGGTGCGGGATGTTCGATGTGTCTCGGCATGAACCCCGACCAGCTCGCCCCCGAGGAACGCAGCGCGTCGACGTCCAACCGCAACTTCGAGGGCCGGCAGGGCAAGGGCGGGCGCACCCACCTCGTGTCGGTTCCGGTCGCGGCCGCCACGGCGATCCGCGGCACGCTGTCGTCCCCTGCAGATCTCGAAGCCGTCACCGGACAGGAGGGCTGACCGATGGAGCAGTTCACCACGCACACCGGCGTCGGCGTCCCGCTGCGCCGCAGCAACGTCGACACCGACCAGATCATCCCGGCCTCCTACCTGAAGCGGGTGACGCGGACCGGCTTCGAGGACGGACTCTTCGCGGCCTGGCGCAACGACCCGACCTTCGTCCTCAACCATCGTGCCTACGCGGCCGGCACGGTACTGGTGGCCGGTCCGGACTTCGGCACCGGTTCGTCGCGCGAGCATGCGGTGTGGGCACTGCAGAACTACGGCTTCAAGGTCGTGATCTCGTCCCGCTTCGCCGACATCTTCCGGGGCAACTCCGGCAAGGCCGGACTGCTGGCGGCCGAGGTGGACGAGAAGGTCGTGCAACGGCTCTGGGATCTCCTCGAACAGGAGCCGGGCACGGAGATCGCCGTCGACCTCGAAGCCCGGACAGTCCGTGCCGGCGACGGAGACGATCGTGATCGAGGACAGCTTCGACATCGACGACTACACCCGGTGGCGACTGCTGGAAGGCCTCGACGACATCGGCATCACGCTGTCACGGGAAGACAAAATTGCAGCCTTCGAGAAGACTCGCCAGCGCTGGAAACCGGCCACTCTCTGAGTCCTGCAAATCACCGAAACCCCTTGCCCAGCAAGGGGTTTCGCCATTCTCGGAACTCAGTCGATGCGCCCCGAACGCTCTGGACCGCCACAAAATAAGGGGAATGCGCACCGGCGTGGTCATTGTGACCTGCGCCATGAATGCCTAGTTTGCCTAGGAGTAGTCGAGCAAAAGCTCGACCCCGCCGTTCATTGGAAGGGAAGTCCGTGAACAAGTCACAACTCATCGACACACTGTCTGCGCGTTTCGAGGGCAATCGGAAGCAGGCCGCCCACGCCCTCGACTCCGTGCTCGACACGATCACGCGCGAGGTAGCGAAGGGCGAGAAGGTCGCCATCACGGGCTTCGGTTCGTTCGAGAAGCGGGTGCGCGATGCCCGCTGGGTCCGCAACCCCCAGACAGGAGCTCGCATGAAGGCCAAGAAGAAGTCCGTGCCGAAGTTCACGCCCGGCCAGGACCTCAAGAACGTGGTGTCCGGCGCGAAGAAGCTGCCCAAGGCAGTGGCCAGCGCGGCCGCTCCGGCCGCGAAGAAGGCCACGGCGCCGGCGAAGAAGGCGGCCGCGGCCGCGAAGAAGGCCACGTCGCCCGCGAAGAAGGCGCCCGCGAAGAAGACGGCCGCGAAGAAGGCGCCGGCCAAGAAGACGACGGCGAAGAAGGCACCGGCCAAGAAGGCGCCCGCGAAGAAGGCGCCGGCCAAGAAGACGGCTGCGAAGAAGGCGCCCGCCAAGAAGACGACGGCGAAGAAGGCACCGGCCAAGAAGACGGCTGCGAAGAAGGCGCCGGCCAAGAAGACGGCTGCGAAGAAGGCACCGGCCAAGAAGACGACGGCGAAGAAGGCACCCGCCAAGAAGACACCGGCCAAGAAGTCCTGATCACACCACGCGACAGGGGCCGTCCGACAGGACGGCCCCTGTCGTCGTCTGTACTGCTACTGGCTCGGAAGCAGGGCGACCGCGGCCTGCGTGAACGACCCGGCACCGAGCAGCACCGCCGCGGCGAGCGTGGACTCGTCGTCGACGTCACGCCGCAGCGAGCACAGGTCACCCTCGATCTCCATCGCGCCGGCAGCGCCGTGCGCTGCTCGAGACCCCGTGCCGAAGCGTGGCGCGAACCGGTCGTACGCCGCGGCGTACATCGTGGTCCCGACCCGGTCGGCATCGGCAGACGAACCACGACCCCTCACCCGTGACCTGGGTCAGGGCCAGGGCGAGGTCGTCGGGTCGCAGGCACGGAAGGTCCGCACACAGGGCCACCGGGACCAGGTCCGGCCACCGTGACTCCGACTGCGGCGCCGCCATCACGAGCGAGTCGTTCAGGCCGTCGCCGTCGGGCACGCTGGCCAGACCGAGCGCGGCGCACCGCCGGGCGAAGCCCGGATCGGAGGTGACCACGACTACCTGCGCCACGCCGGTGTCGCCCGGGCGGCGGTGAGGGCGTCGAGGGCGAATGCGGTCGCGAGTCCCGGCCGGAGGTGGTCCGGCACGCGCAGCCGCGACTTGCCGAGGGCAGGCGCCTTGACGGGCAGCAGGACCACGAACTGCGGGTGTCTCATCGACGCTGATCCTGTCACCCGGGGGAGTAGCATTCCGCGCACCCACCCGACCGCTCGGCGACCGCCAGGCGGACCGCCCCAGCGAAGGATGCACGTGACGGTTCGGAAGCTCCAGCAGAAGCGTGGGTGGGCGTTCCACGTCGGTGTCGCCCTCGTCAAGCCGACGGTGCTCACCATCGCGAGTCGCACGTGGATCGATGGAGAGAAGATCCCGGCCACCGGCGGCTGCATCGTCGCGATCAACCACATCTCCCATGTCGATCCGCTGCTCTCCGCCCACTTCGTCTACGACCACGGCCGACTGCCGCGCTACCTCGCGAAGTCCGGGCTGTTCAAGAACCGGGCGCTGTCGGGATTCCTCCGCTCGGCCGGGACAGATTCCCGTCGAACGGCTGAGCCGCAACGCGGTGGGTGCCTTCGACGCTGCGGTGGAGGCGGTGCGTGACGGTGAATGCGTCGTGGTCTACCCCGAGGGAACCCTCACCCGCGATCCCGACCTGTGGCCGATGCAGGGCAAGTCCGGGGCGGCACGGATCGCCCTCGAGACCGGGTGCCCGGTGATCCCGGTCGGCCAGTGGGGTGCGCAGCGGCTGCTGCCGCCGTACTCCGCGAAGGCTGCGGCTGGTGCCGCGTCAACGGATCCTCATGAAGGCCGGCGACCCCGTCGACCTCAGCGACCTGCTGACCCGGACGCGGAGCGCCGAGACCATCAACGCGGCCACGACCCGGATCATGGCGGCGGTGGTGGAGCTGGTCGCCGACCTGCGCCAGGAGACCGCACCGAGCAAGCTGTTCGACCAGAAGACGGCGGGAGTCCGCGAGATCGGAAACCCGCGCAAGAGGAGGGAGGCCCGATGAGCCGGATCGCCGTCTTCGGAGCAGGATCCTGGGGCACCGCGTTCTCGATCGTGCTGGCCGACGCCGGGAACGACGTGACCATCTGGGGACGGCGCGAGGAGGTCTGCGCGGCGATCACCGAGACGCACGAGAACCCCGACTACCTGCCCGACATCAAGCTGCCCGGAACGGTCACCGCGACCCACGACCCGGCAGCGGCCGTCGACGGTGCCGACGCGATCATCTTCGCCGTACCGTCCCAGTCGTTCCGCGAGAACCTCGCCGAGTGGGCGCCCGTGCTCCCCGAGGTGCCACTGGTCTCCCTCATGAAGGGCGTCGAGCTCGGCAGCCTCAAGCGGATGAGCGAGGTCATCGCCGAGGTCACCGGCGCCGACGAGGGCCGCATCGCGGTGGTCAGCGGTCCGAACCTGTCTCGCGAGATCGCCAACCGCGAGCCGGCCGCGTCCGTGGTGGCGTGCGCGACGAGGACGTCGCCAAGCGGCTGCAGGACATGTGCCACTCCACGGCCTTCCGGCCCTACACCTCTGTCGACGTCCTCGGCTGCGAGCTGGGCGGCGCCTACAAGAACGTCGTCGGGCTCGCCGTCGGCATGGCGGTCGGTCTCGGTTTCGGCGACAACACGACCGCGTCGGTCATCACCCGGGGTCTGGCCGAGACCGCCCGGCTCGCGATGGCCCTCGGTGCCAACCCGCTGACCCTGATGGGCCTGGCCGGCCTCGGCGACCTCGTCGCCACCTGCTCCTCGCCGCTGTCACGCAACCGCAGCTTCGGCGTGAAGCTCGGCCAGGGACAGACCACCGAGGAGATCTACGCCTCGACCCGCCAGGTCGCCGAGGGCGCGAAGTCCTGCTCCTCGCTGCTGGCCCTCGCCCACCAGACCGGGGTCGACGCGCCGATCGCCCAGCACGTCGACTCCGTGGTCGCCGGCCGCAGCACGGCCGTCAGACATGATGCAGGCATTCATCGCCCGCGACACCAAGGCCGAAACCGACTGAGCGCCGAGTCGGCTCTTACTCGCTCAGTTTCTTCGCCGAGTCGTCGCTTAGCTGCACGGATTCGGTGCCGAGTGGACGCTTAGTCGCACGCTTACGGTGCCGACTCGGCGTGACGTAGCGACGACTCGGCGGTCGGTGGGCGTGAGGTAGCGACGACTCGGCCGTCAGTGGACGTGAGGTAGCGCCGACTCGGCGGTCAGTGGGGGACGACCTCGCAGTCCGCGACCGGTCCGGTCGCCACGTCGGCCTGCAGCCAGATCCGGGATCCCCCCTCGTTCGAGATGCCGTCACCGTCCGGGTCGCCGGTCGCCGGTAGCAGGACCAGCGACGCGGCGATCACGAAGGTCTCGCCGTCACGGACCGCTCCGGGCGGCAGGGTCACCTTGAAGGTGCCGGGGCCGGCGGTGATCCGCATCCCGTCCAGGTCGCGTTCGACCACCTCGTACCTGTCCGGGGCGCACTGGCGGCCGTCGGGTACGTAGGTCACGTCGGCAGCGATGCCGCGCTCCTCCAGGGCGCGCTCGAGGCCACCGGCGTCCTCGAGCCGGTCGACGGAGACGATGACCTCACCGGCGTTGCCCTCCTGGACCGAGTACGCCGTGGTGACGCCGAGTCCCGGGAATGACGACGGCAGCCGTGACGGCTGCCGCCGCGACGCCCAGGCCGGACACGACCAAGCGGGTGCGGGATCGGGCGGGTCGGGAGTCTCGCTCCTCGACGTGGTGGCGCAGCTCGGAGAGCAGTGCGGTCTCGAAGGTGTCGAGCTGGGTCATGAGAGCACCTCACAGGTCGGTGGGAGCGCGACCGCGAGAGTGCGGCGTGCCCGGTGGTAGCGGACCCGGGCGTTGCCGGGCGAGATGTTCAAGGACGGTGGCCGCCTCGACCAGACTGAGGCCGTCGACGGCGACGAGCTCGACCACGGCGCGCTGCGACTCAGGCAGGTCGGCCAGTGAGGTCAGCAGTCCGCGTGCGGCGCGCTCGGCGTCGATGCGGTCCGCGATCCGAGTGGTCGACTCCTCGTCCAGCAACGCCTGGCCACTGATTCGGCCGACGGCGCGGGCCCGGCGACGCGACGAGCGGTAGTGCGATCCGACCACGTTGCGGGCGATCCCCGTGAGCCAGGCGCCCGGGCTGCCGGCGTCCTCGCGGTAACGAACGCTGGCCGAGATCGCGGCCAGGAAGACGTCGGCGGTGAGGTCCGCGGCGTCATGGGGATCGGTGACGCGTCGTGCGACGAACCGCTGCACCGCATCCAGGTGCTCCCGGTAGAACGCCTCCAGGGCGTCGGGGTCGTGGCCGATCGCGGCGACCGGATGTGCTGAACTCATGCCTTTCCTCCGCCGCAGGGCCCGATGGCGTTACACCAGGTCCTCGAGCGCGGTGGCCAGGTCGTGCCAGAGGTCCTCGACGTCCTCGATGCCGACGCTCATCCGGACCAGCGCGTCGGGGATCGTCGCGGCCTCGGTCTTCCAGCGGCGGCGCCGCTCGAAGGTCGACTCGACCCCGCCCAGGGACGTCGCGTGGACCCACAGCTTGGTCTTGTGGGTGAGGAGGTCCGCGGCCATGGCGCCCTGGGCCAGCACCACGGCGACGATGGCGCCGAAGCCCGGATAGCGCACCTCCGCGATCGCGGGGTGCCCCTGGAGCCGGCGTACGAGCTCCTGGGCGTTGGCCTGGGCGCGTTCGACGCGCAGGTGGAGGGTGCGCATCCCGCGCAGCGCCAGCCAGGCCTCCAGGGTGCCGGGGACGGCGCCGGTCAGGTCGCGCCGATTCTTCAGGACGCCCCACAGGTCGTCGTCTCGCGTGACGATGGCGCCGAGCAACGCGTCGCTGTGACCGGCGAGGAACTTGGTGGCGGAGTGGACGACGACGTCGGCGTCGAGCTCCAGGGGCCGCTGCAGCAGCGGCGTGGCGAAGGTGTTGTCGACGACGACGTAGGCGCCGGCGGCGTGGGCGGCCCTCGTGATGGTCTCGATGTCGGCGACCTCGAGGGCGGGATTGGTCGGCGACTCCAGCCACACCAGCGCGGCGTCCTCGCACGCGGCGACCACCGCGTCGGTGTCGGTGATGTCGACGAGAGTGGCGGTGAGCCGACCCCGTGCCTCGAGGTCGGCAAGCTGCAGGATGCTGCCGTTGTAGGCGTGGCGGGGGGCGACGACCTTGGCGCCCTGGCCGACCAGGTCGAGCACCGTGGCGACCGCGGCGAGGCCGGAGGAGAAGGCAAGACAGCGACCGCCCTCGAGCTGGCCGAGCACGTCCTCGAAGGCCTGCCAGGTCGGGTTGCCGTAGCGCCCGTACTCCAGGTCGCCGCCCGCGACGTACGTCGAGGCCATCGTCAGCGGAGTGTTCAGCGGCGCGTCCGGCGTCTTCTCGGGGCGGCCGGCCGTCACGGCGAGGGTGCTGGGCCGCAGGGGCGGGTCGTCAACCATGGTCGCCAGCCTAGGCGGCTAGGGTCGTGCCGATGTCTGCGCCCACGCCCCAGCCCAGCTCCCGGCCCCGTGTCGCCGTCGTCTTCGGCGGCCGGTCCAGCGAGCACGGCATCTCCTGCGTGACCGCGGGCAGCGTGCTGGCCGCCATCGATCCCGAGAAGTACGACGTCGTGCCGGTGGGCATCGCCGCGGACGGCCGCTGGGTGCTCGAGTCGGGGGACACGTCCCGGTTGGCGATCTCCGGGTCGACCCTGCCCACCGTCGACGGCGACCGCTCCGGTGTGGCGCTGCTGCGCGACCAGGACGCCACCGACCTGGTGGTCGCCGACGCGTCCTCGGTCCCCGAGGTGATCGGCGCGGTCGACGTGGTGTTCCCGCTGCTGCACGGTCCGTGGGGCGAGGACGGCACGATCCAGGGGATGCTCGAGATGGCGGGGGTCCGCTACGTGGGAGCGGGGGTGCTCGCCTCCGCCGTCGGGATGGACAAGGCCTATCTCAAGTTGGTGCTCCAGGCCGCGGGGCTGCCGGTGCTCCCGGGGGTCGTCCTCACCGCCCGCGAGTGGCGGCTCGACCCCGAGGGTTGCCGGCGCCGGGTCGCCGAGCTCGGCTACCCCGTCTTCGCCAAGCCCGCGCGGGGCGGCTCCAGCTTCGGCATCAGCAAGGTTCACGACGCCTCCGAGCTCGACCAGGCGATGGAGCACGCCCAGGAGCACGACCCCAAGGTGCTGATCGAGGTCGCAGCTCCGGCGGGCTCTCGCGAGATCGAGTGCGGCGTGCTCGAGTCGCTCGAGGGCGGTCCCGAGACCTCGCTGCCGGCCGAGATCACCGTGACCGGTGACCACGAGTTCTACGACTTCGAGGCCAAGTACCTGCCCGAGGAGCACACCCAGCTCGACATCCCGGCCGACGTGCCCACGGCCACGACCGCCGCGATCCGGGAGCTCTCCGAGCGTGCCTTCGAAGCAGTGTCCTGCGAGGGCCTGGCCCGGGTCGACTTCTTCCTGCAACCCGACGGCCAGCTGGTCATCAACGAGCTCAACACGATGCCCGGCTTCACCCCCACCTCGATGTTTCCTCGGATGTGGGACGCCACCGGAGTCGACTACCCCGCGCTGGTCGACCGGCTGGTCCAGCTCGCGCTGCGACGCGACACTGGCCTGCGCTGAGCCAGAGACCGGCGTCAGCGGCAGGCGTCCGCCTGGGCCAGGTCCGCTGCGACGATCGACCCGATCGCGGCAGCGACGTCGAGGAACCCGTCCGGGCGGTAGTCGCCGGGCAGGAAGACCTGCACCCGGGGCCGGAACCCCACCGCGGTCATGGTGACGTCGAGGGACTCGTCGTCGGAGAGCAGCACCGAGTCGGGGACGTACCAGCCGGTGCCGTTCGCCTCGATGCAGGTCGAGGTCTCGGTGAAGTCGCCGGGTGGGGGGACGCCACAGGTGAGCACGATCGCCGGGTCGCCCCAGGCGGCAACCAGTCCGCCGCCGCCGGTCACCTCCCGCCGGTCCTCGCCGGCGAGCTCGTCGGGCAGCGCAGCGACGAAGTCCTCGCAGGCCACGACGTCGGACTCCTCGGGCGAGGGGGCGTCCACCGCCAGCGGGCCCGCCGCGCAGCCGGCCAGGAGCAGCGCGGACGCGGCGGCGGACAGCACGACGCCCCGGAACCCAGTGGTTCCGGGGCGCCGCGAGGACACGGGGTGGGTCTGCCGGGTCAGATGTGCACGACCGGGCAGGTCAGCGTGCGGGTGATGCCATCGAGGTTCTGCACCTTCGAGACGACCAGCTTGCCGAGCTCGTCGACGTTGCGGGCCTCGGCGCGCACGATCACGTCGTAAGGACCAGTGACGTCCTCGGCGAGGGTGACACCCTTCACCTGGGCGATGGCGAGGGCGACCTCGGCGGCCTTGCCGACGTCGGTCTGGATCAGGATGTACGCCTGGACGACCATCGTGCCTCCTAGTTGCTCGGGGTCGAGAGCGGGTGTGAGCGGTCAACCTATCGTGCCCGCCGCGGGTGCCGATAGATGGCCGTCACGGGCTGGTCTGATGAGATGGAGCCATGCCCGTCCCTTCCCCCTTCCCGCCCGATGCGACCGTCGCCGACGTGGGGGAGTTCGCGCTGATCGAGGCATTCACACCTCTCTTCGAACAGGGTGAGCACGTGCTCGTCGGTCCCGGGGACGACGCGGCGGTGCTGCGGGTCCGCTCCGGTCACGTGGTGGTCTCGACCGACCTCATGGTCGAGGGACGTCACTTCCGTCGCGACTGGGCCGACGCCGTGGACGTCGGCCACCGGGCCGCGGCCCAGAACCTCTCCGACATCAACGCCATGGGGGGCCGCGCCACGTCGCTCACCATCGGTCTGGCCGCGCCCGCGGACCTTCCCGCACAGTGGGCCCTCGACTTCGCCCGAGGTTTCGCCGAGGAGTGCTCATTGGTCGGCGCCAGCGTCGTCGGGGGAGACCTGACCCGGTCCGACCAGGTGATGATCGCGGTGACGGTGGTGGGCGGCTGCACGGTCTCGCCGGTGCTCCGCAGCGGCGCGCAGGCCGGGGACGTGCTCGCCCTCACCGGGCGACAGGGCTGGGCAGCCGGCGGGCTTGCCGTGCTGGGTCGCGGCTTCCGTTCCCCGAGAGTGCTGGTGGAGGCGTACCGCCGCCCCGAACCGCCCTACGAGGCCGGTCCGGTCGCCGCGGAGGCCGGCGCCACCTCGATGATCGACATCTCCGACGGCCTGCTCGCCGAGGCCGGCCACCTCGCCGACGCCTCGGGCGTCGCCATCGACGTACGCCGGGACGCGTTCGACGTCGCCGAGCCGCTGGTGGCCGTGGGTTCGGCCCTCGGTGCCGATCCGCTCGGCTTCATCCTGGGCGGCGGCGACGACCATGCCCTGCTTGCCACGTTCCCCGAGGGCTCGGTCCCGCCCGGCTGGCTCGTCGTCGGCACGGTCGCCGAGGGCGTCGGCGTCACCGTCGACGGCGGGGAGTACGACGGCCCCACGGGTTGGACCCACTTCTGAGGAAACGACAACAAGGCCGCCCCCCTGATGGGTGACGGCCTACGTCGTTTCGACTAGCGCGAAACCTTCCCGGCCTTGAGGCAGCCGGTGCAGACGTTGAGGCGCTTCGGCGTACCGTTGACCGTGGCGCGGACCCGCTGGATGTTGGGGTCGAAGCGACGCTTCGTGATCTTGCGCGACCACGGACGGTTGTTGCCGAAGCCGGGCTTCTTCGCGCAGATGTCACAGACGGCAGCCACCGGAACTCCTGAAAATCGAGTGTGAATACGTGCAGGGCCCGCAGGGCGGGCAACCGGACGAGAGTATCCGACGGCGGTGCGCCGGAGCGAATCGTGGTCGGCACCCATTAGCCTGTGCGCGTTCCGGGGCCAGGTCGAGGCGAGGCAGACAATGAAGACACCGCAGCGTGGCACCATCACGCTCGACGTCGTGCTGCGCTTCGTCGACATCGCCACCGACGCCCTGGCCGAGGCCCGCGAGGAGATCGACGCCCTCAACGTGTTCCCGGTGCCCGACGGCGACACCGGTACCAACATGTACCTCACGGTCTCCGCCGCTCGCGACGCCATCCGGGAGAGCGTGGGTGCGAACCCCGACCCGGATCTCGGTACGGCGCTCGCGGCGCTCGGCCGGGGTGCGCTGTTGGGCGCACGGGGCAACTCGGGGGTCATCCTGAGCCAGATGCTCGGTGCCATCACCGGCCGGATCACGCGCAGCCCACCCGAGGAACGCAACGCCGTCACGGTGGCGGACGCGCTCCGGGAAGCGACCGACGCCAGCTATGCGGCGGTGGGGGAGCCGGTCGAGGGCACCATGCTGACCGTGGCCCGGGCCGCCGCGAACGCGGCGCTGGCGGAGAGCGAACGGGGCGATGCTCGAGCGCGCGACGTCTTCACCGCCGCCGCGGCCGCCGCGCGTGAGGCCCTGGCCCGCACCCCTGACCAGCTCAAGGCGTTGCGCGACGCGGGGGTGGTCGACGCGGGCGGGCGGGGACTGAGCGTGATCCTCGACGCCGCCGAGACCGTGCTGACGGGGCGCCGACCCGCCCCCGCTCCCACCGGCCACCGGATCCCGGTGCCCCAAGGCCCTCCCGAACACGCGGCCGACGAGCTGACCGAGGATGGTCCGTCCTACGAGGTGATGTACCTGCTCGATGCCGAGGACGAGGCGATCCAGCCATTGCGCGCGGCCCTGACCCCGCTCGGTGACTCCCTCGTCGTGGTGGGCGGCGGTGGCCTGTGGAACGTCCATGTCCACGTCGACGACGTCGGCGCCGCGATCGAGGCCGGCATCGCAGCCGGACGCCCCTACCGGGTCCGGGTCACCCACTTCGCCGAGCAGGTCGCGCAGGCTCGTCACCGCGTCGTCGAGCGTGCCGGGCGCCGGATCGTGGCGGTCGCGGCCGGCGACGGTCTCGCCACTCTCTTCGCCGAGTCGGGTGCCCAGGTCGTCCGGGGTGGACCGGGCCATCGGCCCAGCACCCGCGACCTGCTCGACGCCATCCTCGCCACCGGCGCCGACGAGGTCGTCATTCTCCCCAACGACGCCGACTCGGTGCGGGTGGCCCAGATCGCGGCGGGCACCGCCGAGACCGACGACGGCGTCCGGGCGCGGGTGATCCCGACCCAGGCGCAGGTGCAGGGGTTGGCCGCCCTGGCGGTGCACGAACCCGGCCGGAGCTTCGAGCAGGACGTGCTCGAGATGACCGCGACCGCTCGCCACGCCCGTCACGGCGCGGTCACCGTCGCCGCGCGGCAGGCCATCACCATGGCCGGCCCCTGCGAGCCCGGCGACGTCCTCGGGGTGGTGGCGGGCGACTTCGCCGTCGTCGGTGACGACCTCTTCGACGTGGCCACCGTCGTGCTCGAGCGACTGCTCGGCGGTGGCGGCGAGCTGGTCACCCTCGTCCGCGGACAGGGCGGGGGAGACGACCTGGCCGAGCGCTGTGCGGCGTACGTCGAGGAGCACCACCCGGCGGTCGACGTGACGGTCTACGAGGGCGGGCAGGACCGGTATCCCCTGCTCGTCGGCGTCGAATGATCACCATCGAGTCCCCGGTCGCCAGCGTCTTCGGCAAGGCAGCGAAGAAGCGCAAGCTGGTGCACGAGGGGCTGGGGATCGAGACCGTCGGCGACCTGCTGTTCCACTTCCCGCGTCGCTACGTGAAGACCACCGAGCTCAGCGACGTCGACGACCCGGTCGAGGGTGAGCCGGTCTCGGTCGTCGGTCGCATCACCTCCAGCGAGATCAAGCCGTTCCGGGACCGCCGGACCAACCGGATGAGCTCTCGCCTCGAGGTGTGGATCTCGACCGGCGGCCCCGACTTCTCGATGTCGTTCTTCCTCCCCCACAGCGGGCAGGCCCAGTCGGAGCAGGCGCGGATGGCGCCCGGCCGGTTCGGCATGTTCACCGGCAAGGCCAAGCGATTCGGCCAGACGTGGCAGATCGCCGGCCCCCACTCCGTGGTCTTCGACGAGGAGGGAGAGGGCGGCCTCGCGGCCAGCATGAGGGGACTGCTGCCGATCTATCCCGTGACCGCCAAGCTCTATTCGTGGGACGTCCAGAAGGTCGTCCAGTCGGCGCTCGAGCTCGTGCAGGAGGTTCCCGACCCCCTCCCCGAGGCCGTACGCCGCGAGCACGGTCTGCTCGACGCGGCGGCCGCGCTGCGGTGGATCCATGGTCCCGACGACTACGCCCAGGTCGGCGCTGCCCAGAAGCGGTTCCGTTTCGAGGAGGCGCTCGTCACCCAGCTCGTCCTGGCGCGTCGCCGTGCCCAGCTGCGGGGCCGGGCCGCGCGTCCCCGCACGGGTGACCAGGGCCACCTGCTGGAGGCGTTCGACGAGCGGTTGCCGTTCACACTCACGGACGGGCAGCGCACCATCGGTGCCGAGCTCGAACGCGACCTCGGGCAGTCCCACCCGATGAACCGGCTGCTCCAGGGCGAGGTCGGGTCCGGCAAGACGCTGGTCGCGGTGCGGGCGATGCTGCAGGTCGTCGACAGTGCCGCCCAGGCCGCCCTGCTCGCGCCCACCGAGGTCCTCGCCCAGCAGCACCACCGCTCCATCGGCGCGATGCTCGGCGACCTTGCGGCCGGCGGCATGCTCGGCGGGGCCGCTGACGCGACCTCGATCGCGTTGCTCACCGGATCGATGTCCAAGCCGCAGCAACGCGAAGCGCTGCTGCGGATCGCCAGTGGTGAGGCCGGACTGGTCATCGGCACGCACGCCCTGCTCGAGGAGCACGTCCAGTTCGCAGACCTGGGCCTGGTCGTGGTCGACGAGCAGCACCGATTCGGCGTGGAGCAGCGAGCCGCTCTCACCGACAAGGCCGGGACCCCGCCGCACGTCCTGGTGATGACGGCGACCCCGATCCCGCGCACGGTCGCGATGACGGTCTTCGGTGACCTGGAGACGTCGGTTCTCACCGAGCTGCCCGCCGGCCGCGCACCGATCCAGACCAACGTCGTACCCCTCGCGGAGCAGCCGCAATGGCTCGACCGTGCCTGGCAGCGGGTGCGGGAGGAGGTCGAGGCCGGCCATCAGGTCTACGTCGTGTGCCCGCGGATCAGCGGTGACGAGCCCGAGCAGGGGGAGATCGACCAGCTCGACCTCGACGAGGATGACAACGTGGTGTCGCCGAAGGTCACGCTGACCGCCGTCGAGGACCTGTTGCCGCCACCTCGAGGGCGGGCCTCTGGCCGGTCTCCGGCTCGCGATGCTCCACGGCAGGATGTCGCCCGAGGAGAAGGATCGCACCATGCGCTCCTTCGCGGCGGGCGACGTCGACGTCCTGGTCGCGACCACCGTCATCGAGGTCGGCGTCGACGTCGCCAACGCGACGATGATGGTGCTCATGGACGCCGACCGGTTCGGCGTCTCCCAGCTCCATCAGCTCCGCGGTCGCGTCGGCCGAGGCGGGCTGCCCGGCCTGTGCCTGCTGGTCTCGCGGGCCGAGGAGGGGTCGTCGGCCCGCGAGCGTCTCGACGCTGTGGCCGCCACGACTGATGGTTTCGAGCTGAGCCGGGTCGACCTCGAGCAGCGGCGCGAAGGCGACGTGCTGGGTCGCTCCCAGAGCGGTTTCCGCTCCAGCCTCCGCACGCTGCGGGTCCTGCGTGACGAGAAGACGATCGTCGCCGCCCGTGCGGCCGCAGAGGAGCTGCTGGCCGCCGATCCTGACCTCGCCTCGGCACCCGGGCTGGCGGTGGCAGTGGCGAAGCTGGAGCATTCACGGCACTCTGACTTCATGGAGAAGGCGTGATTGCGATGCGCGGCGCGATCATGGCCGGTCCGCTGACCCGCTCGGAGCGTGCGACGGGATGACGCGAATCATCGGGGGAGTCGCTGGGGGACGGCGGCTGCAGACGCACAGCGGCACGACGACACGTCCGACCAGCGACCGCGTCCGCGAGGCGCTGTTCTCCAGCATCGAGTCGTGGTGCGGGTCGCTGAGTGGGCTGCGCTTCCTCGACCTCTACGCGGGATCCGGCGCCGTCGGTCTCGAAGCCTGGTCCCGCGGTGCCGGGGTCGTCACCCTGGTCGAGCAGAACCGGAGGGCCTCGACCCTGATCCGCAGCAATGCCCGCGCCATCGGCTTCCCGGCAGCCGACGTCATCGCCGCCACGGTCGCCACCACCCTGCGGCGCAACCCGGCAGCGCCCTACGACGTGGTCTTCCTCGATCCGCCGTATCCGCTCGGTTCGAACGAGGTCGACGGGGATCTCCGCGCGCTCCACGACCACGAATGGCTGGTCCCGGACGCGATGGTCGTCGTCGAGCGTTCGGCACGCACCGACGCTCCGACGTTCCCTGACGGCTTCACCGGTCACCGCGAACGGCGGTACGGCGAGACCACGCTTTGGTACGGTCACGCCGCCCCCGCCAGCCCGCCGCGCCCCGTCCCGCGACCCACCGAGGAGTAGCCCGTGCGCCGAGCCGTCTGTCCCGGGTCCTTCGACCCGGTCACCCACGGGCATCTGGACATCATCGGCCGGGCCGCGCGGCTCTTCGACGAGGTCGTGGTCGCTGTGGGGGTGAATCCGTCCAAGAGCCGACTGTTCTCGCCCGAGGAGCGGCTCGGCATGCTGCGCCGTGGCTGTGCCGACTGGGACAACGTGAGGATCGCCGGATTCACCGGCCTGCTCACCGATTTCTCGCGTGGACGAAGGGGTCCACGCGATCGTCAAGGGGCTGCGCGCCGTCAGCGACTTCGACTACGAGCTCCAGATGGCCCAGATGAACGCGTCCCTCACGGACGTCGAGACGGTGTTCATGCCCACCAGCCCCGAGTGGTCGTTCCTGGCCTCCAGCCTGGTCAAGGAGGTGGCCCGGTTCGGCGGGGATGTGTCGGGTCTGGTGCCCGGCTTCGTCGACGAGGCGCTGAAGGCCCGCTTCGCGGCGAGACCGGAGGATCGACCGGCGGCTGAGGCCTTCCCTCCCTGCGTTCGGCCGGCCCGAGCCCGGAGGTTTGGGTACGTCGGACGGCTGGCCGTTACGATTCCTCGTAGTTCTGCTGTATTCGGACCCGGAAAGTGATCCTCTGAGCAATTGGACCGAGAGCGCCGCTCGTGCTCGACACCCGCGAGCTCGGCCGCCGCCCGGGGTCCCAGCATGAGGTGACCCGCACGGTTCCGGCTCCGGCAGAGCTGGGCATCGAAGTCCTGCACGTCCCCGAAGGCTCGTCGGTCGAGTTCGACCTGCGGCTGGAGGCGGTCATGGAGGGGGTGCTGGTCACGGGGTTCGGCCACGGCCGGGCTCGAGGGCGAATGCGCACGGTGCCTGGAGCAGATCGACGACGAGATCGACGTGACGTTCGCAGGAGCTGTCCGCGTACGACGACCGGTCACGCTCTCCCGCCGACGACGCGCAGGATGACGAAGCCAGCCGGCTCGAGGGAGACCTGCTCGACCTCGAACCGTCGTTGCGGGATGCGGTGGTGCTTGCACTGCCGTTCCAGCCGCTGTGCGAGGACGACTGTCCGGGTTTGTGCGTCGACTGTGGCGCACGACTGGCCGACGACCCGGACCATGCACACGAGGCGGCGATCGACCCGCGGTGGGCCGGCCTGGTAGAGCTCCAGCAGGATGGACCACAGCACGACGAGGACTGACCCGACCGGGAACCGGTCGGGACGCACACGGGCCGGACCTTCGGCTCGTCAGTATGAGGAGAATGAAGTGGCTGTTCCGAAGCGGAAGATGTCGCGCAGCAACACGCGCCACCGTCGCTCGCAGTGGAAGGCCGTCGCGCCGACCCTGGTGACCTGCGCCAACCCGGCGTGCGCTGCCAAGCACCTGCCCCACCGGGCGTGTGGCGAGTGTGGTCAGTACGGCGCTCGCGCCGCCCGCCGTCAGGTTCTCTGAGACCTGCGCCGGTCCGTTTGAGCAACTACGCCGGGCTGCGCACCGCGCTCGGGGACCCCGTTCTGGACCCCGAGCTGCTGGAGCGCGCGCTCACCCATCGTTCCTACGCGTACGAGAACGGTGGGCTCCCCACCAACGAGCGTCTCGAGTTCCTCGGTGACGCCGTGCTGGGCATCGTGGTCACCGAGACCCTCTACCTCACCCATCCCGACCTCTCCGAGGGTCGTCTTGCCAAGTTGCGGGCGGCCGTCGTCAACGCTCGCGCCCTCGCCGGCGTGGGTCGGGCGATCGACCTCGGGCAGCACGTCAAGCTCGGCCGCGGCGAGCAGTCGACGGGCGGGCGCAACAAGGCCTCGATCCTCTCCGACACGGTCGAGGCCGTGCTGGGAGCGGTCCACCTCTCCGGCGGCTTCGAGGTCTCCGCGCAGGTCATCCACCTGCTCTTCGATCCGCTGATCGAGGCGGCCTCCGCGATGGGCGCCGGGCTCGACTGGAAGACCTCGCTCCAGGAGCTCTCGGCCGAACACGGACTCGGGGTGCCCGAGTACGTCATCGAGGACGACGGCCCCGATCACCTGAAGACCTTCAAGGCCCAGGTCCGGGTCGGTGAGAGCCTCTACGGCAACGGCGTCGGCCGCTCCAAGAAGGAGGCCGAGCAGGCCGCCGCGGAGACGGCCTACAGCGAGATTGCCGGCGCCCTCGGCGTCGTGGACATCGCCACCGCCGACGCGCGCGACTGACCGACCTCGTCGTGCCCGAACTGCCCGAGGTCGAGGTCGTCCGTTCCGGGCTCCAGCGTCACGTGGTGGGGTCCACGATCACCTCGGTCGAGGTGCTCCACCCCCGTCCCGTGCGACGCGACCATCGCGGACCGAGCGGCTTCGCGGCCGCGCTCGCCGGTCGCCGGATCGAAGGGGCGTTGCGTCGGGGCAAGTACTTCTGGCTCCCCCTCGACAACGGCGACGCCCTGCTCGGCCATCTCGGCATGAGCGGCCAGATGCTGGTCCAGCCTCCCGGGGTGCCGGCTGAGCGGCACCTGCGGGTCAGGTTCTCGCTGGACCGCGAGCTCGAGCTCCGCTTCGTCGACCAGCGGATGTTCGGTGGGCTGGCGGTCTCGGAGGGTGGCGCCGTCCTGCCGCCCGAGATCGCGCACATCGCGCGCGACCCCCTCGATCCGGAGTTCGACGAGGACGACGTCGTACGCCGGATCCGGGGTCGGCAGGCGGGAGTCAAGCGGCTGCTGCTGGACCAGACACTGATCTCCGGGGTCGGCAACATCTACGCCGACGAGGCGCTGTGGCGGGCCCGGATCCACGGGGACCGGCCGGGCGTGCGGCTCAGCGCGAAGCAGGTGCGACTCCTGGTCGCCGAGGCGCGCGGTGTGATGGCGTCGGCGCTCCTTCAGGGCGGCACCTCGTTCGACGCCCTCTACGTGAACGTCAACGGCGAGTCCGGCTACTTCGACCGGTCGCTCCACGCCTACGGCCGGGAGAGTGAGCCCTGCGAACGGTGCGGAACCTCGATCCGCCGGATCTCCTTCACCAACCGTTCGTCGTACTTCTGCCCGACGTGTCAGCCCGCACCGCGCCCGCGTCGAACGGCCACCTGAGCACTTCGTGACGACGATTGACCGTGCTCGCCCCAAGTGGGACTCTTGAAGGCAGCCCGGTTCCAGGGCGATACACCAGTTCGGAAGGCTCTTCCATGGCCAAGGCGCTGATCGGCTACATGCACAGCGACCCCCGGCTCCCTGCTCGACTCGCGTCGGAGAACGCACGACTCCGATCCCGCGTGTCCGAGCTCGAGGCCCTGACCCTCAGGCTCGCCCGGGAGAACGACGCCCTGGCCGCCGCGGCGGCAGGTGAGGTACGCACGGTCGAGAACGACCTCCAGCCGGCGTGACCCGGCCCACGCTCCGTCGTTGACGGGGCATGCGCACTCTCTCCTCGCTCGCGGCGGCGACCCTGCTCGTGACCTCCGTCGGCGCCACCGCGCCGGCCTTCGCCCACGGCGGAGACTCCGAGCGGAACCGTGAGGTCCGCACGCAGCTCCTCGCCGAGGACGACACGGTCACCATGAGCGGCACCGTCGCCCACCTCGCCAACAGGCCCGGCACCGCCGGGATCTCCGGATGCTTCATGGAGACCGCACCACTGTTCGTGACGAGTGGGCTCGAGGCGGTGACGGTCTGGGACATCTCCGACGGCACCAACCCGACCCGGGCGGGCGTGCTGCCCAACGCGGTGTTCGAGAACGAGGCGATGAACTGCGGTGAGCGCAGCAAGCGGGGTGAGGAGACGCGCCGGTTCGCGCTCGTCGGCGTCGACCTCTATCAGGCGGCCCCGACCGACCCGCAGCACGTCGGTGACTCCAACGTCGGCGGCGACGAGCTGGTCGTCGTCGAGGTGACCGACCCCGCAGCGCCGACCATCGTCGGCCGGGCGCCTGCCACGACCAGCACCCACACCGTGGCCTGCGTCGATGAGACCAACTGCCGCTACGCGTACTCCGCGGGCAACAGCCGCTCGGGGACCTACTCGATCTTCGACCTTCGTGACCTCGACAACCCGAAGGAGGTCGACGCCGACCAGGACGAGCCGGGCGTGCAGGCCTTCAGCTCGCCGACCGCCGGTCACAAGTGGAACTTCGACGCGGCCGGCGTCGGCACCCACACCGGCTTCGACGGGTCGTCGATGTGGAACGTCAAGCGTCCCCGCAACCCCCAGCTTCTCGCCACCACCGGTGCGGCCGGCGGCGCGGGTGACGCCAGTGGCGCCGACGGCTACAACGACTTCATCCACCACAACTCCTTCCGCCCCAACGCGGCGTCCTTCAAGCCGCGTTCGAAGCCCTCGCTGCGCAACGGCAACATCCTGCTGGTCACCGAGGAGGACTACGAGCAGACCGACTGCGCCCAGGCCGGCTCCTTCCAGACCTGGCACGTCAAGAGCCTCAACGGCAAGCCCGGCGGCATCGTGCCGCTCGACAAGGTCGAGCTCGCCGACCTCGGCAACTTCCCCCTCCCGCAAGGTGCGTTCTGCTCCGCCCACTGGTTCGACTACCGCCCCGGCGGGATCGTCGCGATCGGCTACTACGGCGGCGGCACCCAGCTCATCGACGTCCGCAACCCCGAGAAGATCACCTCCTTCGGCTACGCCCACTGGTTCGCCAGTGAGGTCTGGGACGCCATGTGGGTCCCGCAGTACAACCGCAAGGGCGAGCAGAACGGCAAGACCAGCAACGTGGTCTACGCGATCGACCTGGTGCGCGGTCTCGACGTCTACAGCGTCGACGTGCCGGGCAAGGTCGGGATCGAGCCGACCGGCGCCGGCACCCCGGAGCGCACCCTGGCCGACATGGCTGGCTCCAGTGCCGTTCCCGCCGGCCTGGTCCTCGGCGGACTCGCGCTGGTCGTGGCGGTGCGTCGACGCACCCGGCGGACCGAGACCGCCTGACCCTCCTCCTAGGCTCAGCCCATGACCGCTGCTGCCGTGGCCGAACCGCACGCCTCGGGGTTGCTCTCGACCGGCGACGGTCACCAGGTCTACTGGGAGGTCTGCGGCAACCCGGCGGGCAAGCCGGCCGTGGTCCTGCACGGTGGTCCGGGATCGGGGGCGACTCCCTACTGGAGGCACTTCTTCGACCTCGACCGGTACCGGGTGGTGTTGTTCGACCAGCGCGGCTGCGGTCGAAGCCGGCCCCACGCCGGCGACGACGTCGCCGCACTGGACCACAACACGACCGCGCACCTCGTCGCCGACCTGGAGGCCCTCCGCGAACTGCTTGCCATCGATGAATGGCTGCTCCTGGGGGCCTCCTGGGGCTCGACGCTCGCGCTGACGTACGCCGTCGAACACCCCGGGCGGGTGTCGGAGATGGTGCTGTGGGCAGTGGTGACGACGCGCCCGCACGACGTTCACTGGGTCACCCATGTGATGGGGGAGGTCTACCCCGAGGAGTTCGACCGGCTGCGGGGGTTGTTGCCGCCGGACGAGCGAGACGGGAACATCCCGCTGGCGGTGGCCGCGTTGCTGCGATCGGAGGACCCCGCGATCCGTGATCGCGCCGCCCGCGCCTGGTGCGACTGGGAGGACCGGCTCGCCACGCTCAGCGGCCCGGTGCAGCCGGATGCGCGCTACGACGACCCCCGCTTTCGGCTCGGCTTCGCCCGTCTGGTCACCCACTACTTCGGCCACCACGCCTTCCAGCCGGATGATGCGATCACCGGTCGGTTGGACCGGATAGCCCACGTGCCAGCGATGCTGGTGCGGGGGAGGCTCGACATCGCGTCCCCGCTGCGCTCGGCGTACGAGGTCGCGCAGCGACTGCCGCACGCGACCCTCGAGGTGGTCGAGACCGACGAGCACCGGGCCGGTGACGACACCCGCGCCCGGGTCGTGGCGGCCCTCGAACGGTTCGCCAGGTGAACCGACGCCGATCGGATGGTTCGATGAAGGCCATGGCAGCCGATCTGGACACCTCGCCGAACTGATCGACGCGCTGCCCGAGGGCGTAGTCCTCACCGACCCGACCAGGTCGAGAAGTACCGCTGGGACCGCTCCCAGGACCCCGCCACCGGTACCCCGCTCGCGGTCGTCCGCGCCGAGGACGCCGCGCAGGTGCAGACCGCGGTGCGCTGGGCGGCGGCCCACAGAGTGCCCGTGGTGCCGCGGGGTGCTGGCAGCGGGCTCTCGGGCGGCTCGGGCGTTGACGGCGGCATCGTGCTGAGCCTCGAGCGGATGGTCGCGATCGAGATCGACCCGACCTGCCAGGTCGCCGTGGTGGAGCCGGGAGCGTTCAACGCGCAGGTGAAGGCGGCTGCCGCAGCGCATGGGCTGTGGTACCCGCCCGACCGCGCAGCCGTGGGCTGGTCGACGCTGGGATGAGCGGTGGACCAGCCACCGTTCTGGGTCTAGATCAGGTGGCTAGGTCACCGCCGTGTGGCGCCACCCAGGGCCAGCGGTGAGCCAACCACCGTCCCACGTCGACAGCACGTGGCTGGGCCACCGCCGCCCGGATCTGCCGCCTGCCTGGGACCGCCTCGGTGTGGCGGATCGGACTGATGGGGCACAACGCCCGGCCCGACGCCGTGCCGCTGGTCCTCGCGGCGCTGCGCGACGCTCTCGACCACGCCTGAGCCACCTCCCGCAACACGCCGCAGGCCGCAGGTAGGGTGAGCCCCGCTGAGCTTCCCCGACATCACCTCAGTACCTGCACGTCACTGGTGAGGAGCCTGCGTTGTACCTGAAGAGCCTGACCCTGAAGGGGTTCAAGTCCTTCGCTTCCTCCACGACGCTCCAGCTCGAGCCCGGGATCACCTGCATCGTGGGGCCCAACGGCTCCGGCAAGTCCAACGTCGTCGATGCCCTCGCCTGGGTGATGGGCGAGCAGGGGGTCAAGAGCCTGCGCGGCGGCAAGATGGAGGACGTCATCTTCGCCGGCACGTCCGGGCGCCCGCCGCTGGGCCGGGCCGAGGTGCTGCTCACCATCGACAACTCCGACGGCGCGCTGCCGATCGAGTACGCCGAGGTGACGATCAGTCGCACCATGTTCCGCTCCGGCGGCTCCGAGTACGCGATCAACGGCACCTCGTGCCGGCTGCTCGACGTCCAGGAGCTCCTCTCCGACTCGGGCATCGGCCGCGAGATGCACGTCATCGTGGGCCAGGGCCAGCTCGACACGATCCTGCACGCCACCCCCGAGGACCGCCGCGGCTTCATCGAGGAGGCGGCCGGCGTCCTCAAGCACCGCAAGCGCAAGGAGAAGGCGCTCCGCAAGCTCGACTCCACCGACGGCAACCTGCACCGGCTGGGTGACCTGCTCACCGAGATCCGGCGCCAGCTCAAGCCGTTGGGGCGCCAGGCCGAGGTCGCGCGTCGCGCGGCAGGTGTCCAGGCCGACGCCCGCGACGCCCGGGCCCGCCTGGTCGCCGACGACCTCGTCACCGCTCGGACCGCCCTCGAGCAGGAGCTCGCCGACGAGACGATCCTGGTCGAGCGGCGCGCCGAGGTGGAGACCGCGATCGCCGACGCCCAGCAGACCGAGGCCGGGCTCGAGGCGGCGCTGCGGGAGGACCTGCCGGCGCTGTCGAAGGCGCAGGACACCTGGTTCGCACTGTCCGGTCTGCGGGAGCGGCTGCGCGGCACGCAGTCGTTGGCGGCCGAGCGGATCCGCAACGCGAGCAGCGTGGAGGAGGCCGCCGAGCCCGGCCGTGATCCGGAGCAGCTCGAGGCGGAGGCCGAGCAGGTCAAGGCCCAGGAACAGGTCATCGCCAGCGACGTCGAGCAACGGCGTACCGCGCTCGAGCAGGCCGTGACCAGCCGGCGCGGAGCCGAGGACGCTGCGGCCGAGGAAGAGCGACGGGTCGCCGGCCTGGTCCGGGCGGCAGCCGACCGGCGCGAGGGCCTGGCCAGGCTCCACGGCCAGGTGAACGCCCTGAAGTCCCGGGCGGCCGCCGCCGACGACGAGCTCGGTCGCCTCGGCGCGGCCCGCGAGGAGGCGGAAGCCCGCGCGACCCGCGCCCAACGCGACTTCACGGCGCTGGAGACCCGGATCGCCGGCCTCGACGCCGGGGAGGAAGGTCTCGACGCCGAGCACGAGGTCGCCATGGCGACCCTCGACGACCTTGACGCGCGGCTGATCAAGCTGCGCGACGAGGTCCAGCAGGCCGACCGCGACCGGGCCACCCTCTCGGCCCGTCAGGAAGCCCTCGAGCTGGGCCTCAACCGCAAGGACGGTGCCGGCGCACTGCTCGCAGCCTCGGACGGCGTGTCGGGGCTGCTGGGCTCGGTCGCCGCGCTGCTCACCGTGCGTGCCGGCTACGAGGCCGCCGTGGCCAGCGCCCTGGGGTCGGCTGCCGACGCGGTGGTCGTCGCCGACGCCGACTCCGCGATCGGAGCCCTCGACCACCTCAAGGCCGACGATCTCGGACGGGCGGGCATGCTGCTGGGCGGGGCGCCGCCGAGCGACCAGGAGTGGCCGGGGCTTCCCCCCGGTGCGACGTACGCCGTCGACGTGGTCGACGCTCCCGCCGACCTGTCCGGTGCCCTGTCCCGGTTGCTGTTCAAGACCGCCGTCGTCGACGACCTGCCCACGGCCCGTGCGCTGGTCGCCGAGTCGCCGGACGTGACCGCGGTGACCCGCGACGGGGATGTGCTCGGTTCCCACTTCGCCGTGGGTGGGTCCAGCAGCCAGCCGAGCCTGATCGAGATCCAGGCCGCGGTCGACGACACCGCCGAGCAGCTAGCGGAGGCGACCGCGACCGCCGAGCGGCTCGGCTTCGACATCTCCCGGCTCGAATCCGAGCACCTGGCCGCCCGACAGCGTGCCGACGTGGCGCTGGCCAAGCTCCACGAGTCCGACGCGACCCTCGCCGCCGTGGCCGAGGAACTCGGCCAGTACGGCTCCCAGGCCCGGGCCGCACGCGCCGAGGCCGAGCGGGTCATCGCGGCGATCACCACGGCCGAGCAGGCCCGCGAGGCGGATCTCGCCGGCCTGGCCGACCTCGAGGCCCGGCTGACCACCGCCGAGGAGGCCCCCGACGAGGAGCCCGACACCACCGAGCGGGAGCGGCGTACCGAGGCCGCCCGCGAGGCACGGCAGGCGGAGATGGATGCCCGGCTGGCGCTGCGGACCGCCGAGGAGCGAGCCCGTGCCCTGCACGGACGGGCCGACCAGCTCGCCCGCGCCGCCCAGGCGGAGCGTGACGCCCGAGCCCGGGCCGCCGAGCGCCGCGAGCGGCTGATCCGTGAGGGCCGGGCTGCGGAGGCGGTCGGGGTCGCCGTGGGCATCGTGCTGCAGCGCCTCGAGGTCTCCCTCCACCTGGCTGCGGAGGCCCGTACCGCCGTCGAGGCCAGCCGCAACGAGCGCGAGCAGCAGCTGCTGGGCGCCCGCGCGACGTTGCGCGACCTGTCACGCCAGCACGACGAGCTGGTCAACTCCGTCCACCGCGACGAGATGGCCCGCACCCAGCAGCGGATGCGGATCGAGCAGCTCGAGGAGCGGGCGCTCGACGAGCTCGGCCTCGATGCCGACGGGCTCATCGCCGAGTACGGACCCGATCAGCTGATCCCGCAGAGTCCGATCGAACCGTCCTCGGAGGGCGCCGAGGGCCCCGAGGGCGCCGAGACCCCCGATCCTGTGCCCTTCGTCCGCGAGGAGCAGCAGAAGCGGCTCCGGACCGCCGAGCGCGCACTGTCGATGCTGGGCCGGGTCAATCCGCTGGCGCTCGAGGAGTTCTCGGCGATGGAGGAGCGACACAAGTTCCTCACCGAGCAGCTCGAGGACCTCAGGCGGACCCGCAAGGACCTCCTCGACATCGTCCGGGAGGTCGACTCCCGGGTGGAGGAGGTCTTCACCGCGGCGTACGCCGACGTGAGCACGGCCTTCGACCACACCTTCTCCCGGTTGTTCCCCGGGGGCGAGGGACGGCTGGTGCTGACCGATCCCGGCGACATGCTCAACACCGGCATCGAGGTCGAGGCCCGTCCGGCGGGCAAGAAGGTCAAGCGGCTCTCACTGCTCTCGGGTGGCGAGCGGTCGCTGGTCGCGGTCGCATTCCTGGTGGCGCTGTTCAAGGCCCGCCCCTCACCCTTCTACATCCTCGACGAGGTGGAGGCGGCCCTCGACGACACCAACCTCAGCCGGCTGCTCCAGATCTACGAGGAGCTGCGCGAGACCTCACAGCTGCTCGTCATCACGCACCAGAAGCGGACCATGGAGGTCGGCGACGCGCTCTACGGCGTGACGATGCGCGGCGACGGGGTCTCCACGGTGATCAGTCAGCGGCTGCGGGACACCCAGAGTGCCTGACCGCCCGACCCGTGCCGACTACGTCCACTGGGAGCGGGTGACCACCCGCTGGGCCGACATCGACGTCTACGGCCACATGAACAACGCTCGCTACTTCGAGATCATCGACACGGTCGTGAACAACCACCTGGCCGAGGCGGCTGGTGTCGACATCCGGGGCCTGGACGCGATCGGGGTGGTGGCCGAGGTGGGGTGCCGCTACTTCTCCGAGGTCGGTTACCCAGAACCGGTGGACGTCGGCGTGGTCGTCGACAAGGTCGGGGGCTCGTCGGTCATCTACCGTGTCGGGCTGTTCCAGGGTGAGGGTGCTGAAGCCGCCGCTGAGGGCCGGTTCGTCCACGTGTACGTCGACAACACCGAACCTGCGCGGCGCGTCGTCCCGATGCCCGACGTGATCCGCCGCGCCGTCACCCCCCTGCTGGGCTCCGCGTCCTGACTGTGACACGGTGAGGTGTGCTCTTCATCGTGGCCTCCATGGTCGTCATCGTCGCCGTTGCGGGACTCGTCGTCGCCTTCGTGGCCTTTCCCCACCGCGGTGAGGAACTGCCCGGAGTGCCGTGGCTGGGCGTGAAGCTGGGCCGGGCCGTGGAGGCGCTGCCGACCCTCGACGAGGAAGCCCACCAGGACGCCCCGCCGGCGGCGCCGGTGGGTGCGCACCGTGCCCTCGACGGGGGACCGGACGCGCACCGCTGACCGGCATGCCGCTCTGCTTGGATTGACCCATGGGTGACCTGCTCTACCTGATCATCGGCATCGCCGTCCTCGGCGTCGTGCTGCTCGTCGGCCTGCTCACCAGGGCCCGGTCCGGACGGACCGACGCTCCGGGGCAGGACGCCGGCACCGACGTCCTCGCGCCGCCGACCCCGGCGGCGCCCGAGGCCCGCCCGGTGCCGCCGGTGGAGACCCCGCCGACGCTGGAGAAGCCTGAGGGCACCGCCTCACGCTTGCAGCGGCTCCGGGCGCGACTCGCCGGTTCGCAGGGCGGACTCGGGCGCAGCCTCCTCACCCTGCTCTCCCGGGACCGCCTCGACGAGGACACCTGGGAAGCGATCGAGGACACCCTCCTCACCGCGGACCTCGGCGTCGCGCCGACCCAACAGGTCGTCGACAACCTCCGCAACCGGCTCCGGGTCGACGGCGGCCAGTCGCCTGACCCGCGCACCGTGCTCCGTGACGAGCTCGTCGCCCTCGTCGATCCGACCATGGACCGACGACTCCGGATCACCGGCGATGACGGCCAGCCGGGCGTGGTGCTGGTGGTGGGCGTCAACGGGTCCGGGAAGACCACCACCGTCGGCAAGCTCGCCAGGATCCTGGTGGCCGAGGACAAGTCCGTCGTGCTCGGGGCTGCCGACACCTTCCGCGCCGCGGCCGTCGAGCAGCTCGCCACCTGGGGGGAGCGTGTGGGTGTCGACGTGATCCGCGGCCCCGAGGGCAGTGACCCGGCCTCGGTCGCCTTCGAGGCAGTCAGGTCCGGTGTCGCGGCCGGCGTCGACACGGTGATCGTCGACACGGCCGGCCGGCTGCAGAACAAGTCCGGCCTGATGGACGAGCTCGGCAAGGTCAAGCGGGTCATCGAGAAGCAGGCCCCGGTGACCGAGGTGCTGCTCGTCCTCGACGCGACCACGGGCCAGAACGGGCTGATCCAGGCCCGGGTCTTCTCCGAGGTCGTCGACGTCACCGGGATCGTCCTCACCAAGCTCGACGGGTCCGCCAAGGGCGGCATCGTCGTCGCCGTCCAGCGCGAGCTCGGCGTCCCGGTCAAGCTCGTCGGCCTCGGCGAGGGTCCCGACGACCTGGCCCCCTTCGACGCCGGCGCCTTCGTCGACGCTCTGCTGGGTGGCTGACGGCGATTAGTTCACGTGCCCGTAACGCGGGCGCCTGACTCGTTGCACGGCCGCAACACGACCCGGCCTGGACCGAAACCTCCACCTACGAGGCTCCTGTGCCAGCAAGCAGGGGTTCGCGCGACAGCGTCGTCGGCACGCCGCCTGGTCTTCTTCACACACTCCATGGAGGTTTCTGTGGACGGCTATAACGCCTTCATGCTCGTAGCCACGCTGCTGGTGCTCATGATGACCACACCGGCGCTGGCGTTGTTCTACGGCGGCATGACGCGCTCGAAGTCCGTGCTCAACATGATGATGATGTCGTACGTGGCGATGGCCATCGTCGGCATCCTCTGGGTCCTCTGGGGCTACTCGATGGTGTTCGGGGGCGATGGCACGTTCTTCGCCTCGCCCGCGACGAACCTGGGCCTCAAGGATGTCGACTACGGCACGTAC
The DNA here is from genome assembly GCA_963806945.1 of uncultured Actinomycetota bacterium. Taxonomy (GTDB): domain Bacteria; phylum Actinomycetota; class Actinomycetes; order Propionibacteriales; family Nocardioidaceae; genus Nocardioides. The sequence goes on along the minus strand of CAWDZH010000005.1, from coordinate 290,970 downwards.
ACGTTCATGATGTTCCAGCTGACCTTCGCGGTGATCACCACCGCCCTGATCAGCGGAGCGATCGCGGACCGGGTGAAGTTGTCCGCCTGGGTCGTGTTCGTGCCCCTCTGGGCGACGCTGTCGTACTTCCCGCTGGCGCACATGGTGTTCGGCTGCACCGACTCCGCTCTCATCTGCACCACGATCGGCGCGCAGGACTACGCCGGTGGTACCGCGGTGCACATCAACGCCGGTGTCGCAGCCCTGGTGCTCGCGCTGGTGGTCGGGAAGCGGTTGAACTGGCCCAAGGAAACGATGCGTCCCCACAACCTGACGCTGACCATGCTGGGTGCAGCGATGCTGTGGGTCGGCTGGTACGGCTTCAACGTCGGCTCCATCGTGTTCAGCGACGAGGCCCTGGAGGGTGGCGACGCCTATCAGACGCAGTTCCTCAACGAGACGGGCATCACCTTCGCCAACACCACCCTGGCCACCATGGCTGCCATCCTCGGCTGGTTGGCCGTGGAGCGGCTGGTTCACGGCAAGGCCACCTCGCTCGGTGCCGCTTCCGGCATCGTCGCGGGCCTGGTGGCGATCACTCCGGCCGCCGGAGCGGTCGACATCTTCGGGGCCCTGGCGATCGGCGTCGTTGCCGGGGCGGTGTGCGCCTACGCGATCGGCATGAAGTTCAAGCTGGGCTACGACGACTCCCTCGACGTGGTGGGTGTCCACCTCGTGGGCGGCGTCATCGGAACCCTCATGATCGGGTTGTTCTCCTCCGTCGACTCTGCGGGCGCCGTTGACGGCCTCCTGTACGGCGGGGGTCTCGGCTCTCTCGGCGCCCAGGTGCTGGGTGTGCTGGTCGCCGTCGCCTGGTCCGGCGTCATCACCCTCGCGATCGCGCTGGCGATCAAGTACACCCTCGGCTGGCGCGTGAGCGAGGACGACGAGATCGGCGGCATCGACCTCGCGGAGCACGGCGAGAGCGCCTACGACCTGCACACTGGTGTCGGGGGCGGCGTGCAGTCCAGTCTCACAGCGGGTTACTCGCTCGCCTCCAAGCAGGAAGGAGCCAACGCATGAAGCTCATCACCGCGGTCATCAAGCCGCACAAGTGGGAGGACGTCCGCGAGGCGCTCGAGACCTTCGGAGTGACCGGCATGACGGTCAGCGAGGTCAGCGGCTACGGCCGGCAGAAGGGCCACACGGAGGTGTACCGCGGCGCGGAGTACGACATCGCCCTGGTGCCCAAGATCCGGATCGAGGTCGTCGTCGACGATGCCGACCTGGAAGACGTCGTCGGGATCGTCGTGAAGACGGCGCAGACCGGACGAATCGGCGACGGCAAGGTGTGGGTCACCCCGGTGGACACCATCATCCGGGTCCGTACCGGTGAGAAGGACGACGCGGCGCTCTGATCGCGCCTACCCGATGGCGGCGAGTGACCGGTCTGATCGGACGGCGGCGGCTGACGCACTCTGTGTCGCCGCGTTCGAGAAGGCCGGCGCTCCCGTCGTCGGGGTCGCTCTCGTCGCGGTCGGCGGCTACGGCCGCGGCGAGCTCGCGCCGTACTCCGACCTCGACGTCGTCCTGGTCCACGACGAGGGCGTCGACGTCGGCCGGGCGGCCGAGGACCTGTGGTACCCGCTGTGGGACAGCGGCAGCCGCCTGGACCACTCGGTCCGCTCGTTGCCCGAGATGGTCGCCGCCTCGGACCACGACCTCAAGGTCGCCCTCGGGCTCCTCGACGTCCGGCACCTCGCAGGAGACGCCGGTCTGACGATGCGGCTGCGCACCACGATGCTCACCCAGTGGCGGCGCCAGTCGCGCGGCCGGTTGCCGGCGCTGCAGGCCCTGGTCCGCTCCCGGCACGAGCGGGTCGGCGAGCTCGCCCACCTCTCCGTCCCGGACCTCAAGGAAGCCGGGGGAGGACTGCGCGACGCCACCGTCCTCAAGTCGCTGATGGCCTCCTGGCTGGTCGATGTCCCGCACGTGGACCTCGAACACAGCCGGCTCGCGCTCCTCGATGTCCGTGACGCGCTGCACGAGACGGCCGGTCGGGCGACCGACCGGGTCGCCCCGGAGGTGTGGGCCGACCTGGCGGCTGGCCTCGACCTTCCCGATGGGACGGCCGCCCAGGTGCACGTGCGGGGGCTGGGTCGACGCATCACGCACCTCTCCCGCCTCACGTGGCGACGGGTCGACGCGGTGCTGGCCCGTCCGGTGTCGGTCAAGACCGCACGGACACCCGCGCTCACCACGATCGCCCCGGGTCTCGCGTTGGCCTCCGGCGAGGTCGTCCTCGATGCCCGGGCTCGCCCCGACCACGACCCCCTGTTGCTGCTCCGGGCCGCCGCCGAGGCCGCCGAACGCGACGCCGTCCTGGCCCCGGCCACGGCCAGCCGACTGGTGCGTGAAGCCGCGCCCCTGCCGGACCCCTGGCCCGCGGAGGCCCGGCAACTGCTGGTCCGACTGCTCGCGTCGGGCCACGGCCTCCTGGGCGTGTGGGAGACGCTGGATGAGACCGGCGCCCTGCAGCTCATCCTCCCCGAGTGGGACCGGATCCGGATGCTGCCGCACGCCTCGACCGTCCACCGGTTCACGGTCGACCGCCATGTCGTCGAGACCTGCATCGAGGCCTCGGCGCTGATCCGGCACGTGGCCCGCCCGGACGTGCTCATGGTCGCCGCGCTCCTCCACGACATCGGCAAGGGTGGCCTGACCGCGCACAGCGTGGCCGGTGAGCCGATCGCCCGCACCGTCGCCACCCGCCTCGGGTTCGAGGAGGATGCCGTGGCCGCGATCGGGCGTCTGGTGCGGTGGCACCTGCTGCTGGCCGAGACCGCGACCACCCGTGACCCTGAAGACCCCGCGACGGTCGCCCTCGTCGTGGCGCGCCTCGGCGATGCCGAGACCGCCACCCTGCTCCGCGCACTCACCGAGGCGGATGCGCTGGCCGCTTCCGCCAAGGCCTGGTCCACCTGGCGGGCGGGTCTGATCTCCGACCTGAGTCGCCGAGTGCTGGCCGCGTTCGATGACACCGCGCCGGAGGCGACGCGGCCGGCCACGCTGCCCCGGGCTCGGCCGCTGGTCGGCGAGGCCGACTTCGACGTCGAGCAGGACGCAGCGGGTACCCGGGTCAGCGTCATCGCCCACGACCGGGTGGGACTGCTCGCCGACGTCGCGGCCGTGTTCGCTCTCCAACGGGCCTCGGTCCGGGCCGCCCGCGCCTGGGCGGAGGGGGAGTACGCCGTGTCGGCCTGGGACCTGACCGACGACCTGGTCGACCCCGCCGTGCTGAGGCAACGTTTCGCCGCGATCGTCGACGGACGCGTCGACCCGACCGCACGGCTGACCCGCGGTCGGGCCGGTGCCCTGGCGCCGAGCGTGGTGATCCGGCCGGAAGCCTCCCGACGGGCCACGGTGATCGAGGTGCGGGCAGCCGACCGGCCCGGGGTGCTCCACCTCGCACTCGCCGCCCTGGCGCGTCTCGACATCGCGGTCCGCTCCGCTCACGTGGACACGCTCGGCCCCCAGGCAGTCGACGTGTTCTACGTGCAGGAGGCCAGTGCCGGCCGGCTGTCCGAGCATCGAGCGGCCGAGGCGGCCCACGCCGTACGGGCCGCCCTGACCGCCGACGACGGCTCATCGACGGCGCCGGGCTAGGGTTGGACCTCGTCACACGCTCGCCCACCAGCGCCAGGGAAGACACTTGTTCGCCACTCTCTCCGACCGTCTCGCTGACACCTTCAAGCACCTCCGGGGCAAGGGGAAGCTGTCAGAAGCCGACATCGACGCGACCGCGCGCGAGATCCGGATCGCGCTGCTCGAGGCGGACGTCGCCCTCCCGGTCGTCAAGGACTTCGTGGCCGCCGTCAAGGAACGAGCCCGCGGCGAAGAGGTCAGCCAGGCCCTGAACCCGGCGCAACAGATCGTCAAGATCGTCAACGAGGAGCTCGTCGAGATCCTCGGCGGCGAGACCCGGCGGCTGCGCTACGCCAAGTCCGGGCCCACCGTGATCATGCTGGCCGGCCTCCAGGGCGCCGGCAAGACCACCCTCGCCGCCAAGCTGGCGCTCTGGCTCAAGGAACAGGACAAGGCCCCGATCCTGGTCGCCGCCGACCTCCAGCGCCCCAACGCCGTCAACCAGCTCCAGGTCAACGGTGATCGGGTCGGCGTGCCCGTGTTCGCACCCGAGCCGGGCAACGGCGTCGGCGATCCGGTGCAGGTCGCGCGAGCCTCCATCGAAGAGGCCCGGCGCAAGCTGTACGACGTCGTCATCGTCGACACGGCCGGCCGGCTCGGTGTCGACGCGGAGCTCATGCAGCAGGCCAGCGACATCCGCGACGCCGTCCAGCCCGACGAGGTGCTCTTCGTCGTCGACGCGATGATCGGCCAGGACGCGGTCACCACCGCCCAGGCGTTCCTCGAGGGCGTCGGTTTCGACGGCGTCGTGCTCACCAAGCTCGACGGCGACGCCCGCGGCGGTGCCGCCCTGTCGGTCGCGAAGGTCACCGGCACACCGGTCATGTTCGCCTCCGCCGGCGAGAAGATGACCGACTTCGACCTCTTCCACCCCGACCGGATGGCCTCACGCATCCTCGACATGGGCGACATGCTCACCCTGATCGAGCAGGCCGAGAAGACCTTCGACCAGGACCAGGCCCTCAAGGCCGCGCAGAAGCTGACCGGCCAGGGCGGGGGCGACTTCACCCTGGACGACTTCCTGGAGCAGATGCAGCAGGTCCGCAAGCTCGGCTCGCTGTCGAAGATCATGGGGATGCTGCCCGGGATGGGGCAGTTCCGCGAGCAGCTCGAGGACTTCGACGAGCGAGAGATCGACCGGATCCAGGCCATCATCCAGTCGATGACGCCAGCGGAGCGGGCCCAACCCAAGCTGATCGACGGCTCACGACGGTCCCGGATCGCGAAGGGCTCGGGGCGTCAGGTCTCGGACGTCAACCAGCTCGTCGACCGGTTCTTCGAGGCACGCAAGATGATGCAGCAGATGGCCCGCGGGGGCGGCATGCCCGGGATGCCGGGCATGCCCGCCATGCCCGGCGGCAAGCGGCCCGGCGCCAAGCAGCCGGCCAAGAAGGGCAAGGGCAAGCGCGTCTCCGGCAACCCGGCCAAGGCCGCCGCCCAGAAGAAGGCCGATCAGGAGAAGGCCGCCGCCTCCGGTGGCGGCAACCCGTTCGGCGACCCCAACGCCGAGCCGGTCGACTACGAGAAGGCAGCCGCTGCGCTCGACCTGCCACAGGACTTCTCCAAGTTCCTGAAATGACCCGGGTGCTGGTCGTCGACGCCGCCAACGTCGTCGGCGCCCGACCCGACGGGTGGTGGAAGGACCGCGCGGGGGCGGCGGCCCGGCTCCACGACGCGCTGCTCCATGCCGACGTCCCGCACGAGGAGATCGTGCTGGTCCTCGAGGGGCAGGCCAAGCAGGGCGTGCGCGCCGGAGGCCCCCGCTCGCTGCGGGTGGTCCACGCGTCCAAGGACGGCGACAGCGAGATCCGTCGGCAGGCCCAGCTCGCTGCCTCGGCCGGCCACGACGTCACCGTCGTCACCGCCGACCGGGCGCTGGCGGCCAATGTCGCTCCGGCCCAGGTGCTGTCACCGACGTGGCTGCTCGACCGGATCGGCTAGCTGGGTTTCGACGCACCGTCGCGCCCTCGCGGGCTCGGTCGCGGGTTTGCTCAACCTGTCGCCCCACGCCGTGCACTCCCGCGTCGTGCCCGACTAGGGTCGACGCATGCGTGGGCTGAAGTTTCGTGGGGTCGTGCTGCCGGAGGGGGAGAGCCGGGAGTTCTTCGTCGTCGACGGCCGGATCACCTCCGAGCAACCCGCCTCCTTCGACAGCCACAGCGGTGGCTGGATCGTCCCCGGCCTGGTCGACGCCCACTGCCACCTGGGCCTCGACGACTTCGGTCCCACCACCGAGGAGGAGACCGAGCAGCAGGCGCTCGACGACCGTGACGGGGGAGCACTGCTCATCCGGGACGCGGGGAGTGCCGCCGACACCCGGTGGGTCCAGGACCGCGACGACCTGCCACGGCTGATCCGCTGCGGCCGCCACATCGGGCGCACCAGGCGCTACATCCGCAACTACGCCCACGAGGTCGAGCCGGAGGAGCTGCCCGCGTACGCCGCGCAGGAGGCTCGTGCCGGCGACGGGTGGATCAAGCTGGTCGGCGACTGGATCGACCGGGACGAGGGCGACCTCGCACCCAGCTTCCCTGCCGCGGCATTCGCCGCGGCCATCGACGCCGCGCACGCCGAGGGCGCGAAGGTGACGGCCCACTGCTTCGGGTCAGGCGTGCTGCCGGGACTGATCCGGGCCGGCATCGACTGCATCGAGCACGGCACCGGGCTGTCGGAGGACCTGGTGGGGGAGATGGTCGCCCAGGGCACCGCCCTGGTGCCGACCGTGATGCAGCTGGACAAGTTCCCCGAGCACGCCGCCGCCGGAGGCCAGCGTTTCCCGGACTACGCGGACACGATGACCGACCTCTACGCCCGGATGCCGGCCACGATCATGGCGGCGTACGACGCGGGCGTCCCGATCTACGCCGGCTCCGACGGCGGCGGCATCAGTCGCCACGGCAACATCGCCGGCGAGGTCGCCGCGCTCCACCGGATCGGGATCCCCGCAGCCGACGCGCTGGGCGCCGCGAGCTGGCGGGCTCGCGCCTGGCTCGGGCAGCCTGGACTCGAAGAGGGGGCACCCGCCGACTTCGTCGTGTACGACGAGGACCCGCTGGCAGACCTGTCGGTGCTGCGCCGTCCGGCCCGGGTCGTGCTGCGCGGCCGCATCGTCCGCTGACCCGATTGGGCCCAGCCGGGCGCCTCTGGCAGAATGACGCGCTGAGTCGTGCGATGACCGGGCCCTCTCACCCGGAGGTCGCAACGCCATCGAGGAACCGTTCCGAACCCCACTCGGAGCCCGGCCCTCACCACACACGAATTTCGAGGAGACTCCACAAACGTGGCCGTCAAGATCCGTCTCAAGCGCCTGGGCAAGATCCGGGTGCCGCAATACCGCATCGTCGTCGTCGACTCGCGCAAGAAGCGCGATGGTCGTGTGATCGAGGAGATCGGCAAGTACCACCCCAAGGAGGAGCCGTCCTACATCGACGTCGTCTCCGACCGGGCGCAGTACTGGCTCGGCGTGGGCGCACAGCCCTCCGAGGCCGTGGCCGCGATCCTCAAGATCACCGGCGACTGGCAGACCTTCAAGGGTCTCCCCGGCACCGAGGGCACCCTCAAGGTCGCGGAGCCCAAGCGGGACAAGACCGAGATCTTCAACGAGGCCCTCAAGGACGCGGCGAGCCAGCCCAAGGGCGACGCGGTGACCAAGAAGGCCGCGAAGAAGACCGCACCCAAGGCCGAGGAGAAGGCTGCCGAGCCGAAGGCCGAGGAGCCCAAGGCCGAGGAGCCCAAGGCCGAGGAGAAGGCCGCCGAGCCGAAGGCCGAGGAGCCCAAGGCCGAGGAGAAGGCCGCCGAGCCCGCCCAGGTCCCCGCGTCCGAGACTCCCGAAGGTGCCGCCGAGCTGGCGGAAGCCGGCGAGGAGATCACGGCCGAGGACGCCGGCAAGAGCGAGGCCTGAGACCGTGCTGGCCGATGCTCTCGAGCACCTCGTCCGCGGAGTGGTCGACCACCCCGACGACGTGACGGTGCGCGACAAGGAGCTGCGCCGCGGCTCGATCCTCGAGGTCCGGGTCCACCCCGACGACCTCGGCAAGGTGATCGGTCGCAACGGCCGCACCGCGACCGCGTTCCGGACCGTCATCTCGGCCCTCGCGGGCCGCGGCGGTGCCCGCATCGACTTCGTCGACGTCGACCGCCGCTGAGCCGGACCCCATCGCGCCGACCGGGCGCCACCCCTCGTGGGTGGCGCCCGGTCGCGCGTCCGGGCCGGGCCCTACGCTTTTCGCGTGAGTGAGCAGATCGATGTCGTCGTTGGCCGGATCGGCAAGCCCCACGGGCTGCGAGGTGAGGTGACCGTCGAGGTCCGCACCGACGAGCCGGACCGCCGCTTCGCCCCGGGTACGTCGCTGCGGGCCGAGTCGCCACGAGGGAACGCCGTGCCCCACACATCGTTGACGGTGACCCGGACCCGGTGGCACCAGGGCCGGTTGCTCGCGACCTTCGACGAGCTGGTCGACCGGACCACGGCCGAGGGAGCGCGGGGGATCCTGCTCCACGTCCTGGTGGATGCCGCGGAGCGCCCCGAGGATCCCGAGGAGTTCTACGACCACCAACTGGTGGGACTGGCGGCCCTCGACCTCGATGGACTGGTGCTCGGGGAGGTGACCGGGGTGGTGCACGGTGGCGCACAGGACCTGCTCATGATCCGCACCCCCGGAGGGCGTGACACGTTGGTGCCGTTCGTGACGGAACTCGTGCCCGGGGTCGACCTCGCCGCCGGACATGTCGTGGTGGCGGATCGGCCGGGTCTGGTGACCCCCTTGCCGGACGATGGCTGAGCCACATCCTTACCACGCGGACCGTGGCCTGGGGTCGTCCACCACGCCGCGACCGGGGGTGGCAGGTCACGGGTCTGTGACGGTCCGAGGAGGCGTGGACACGGACTGATAACGATGACCCCTCGGGTGCTTGCCCTCGTTTGTGACACAGGACAAGGTGGGCGGCGCTACGCGTTTCATACGCACATTTTCTCAAGGAGGACCAATGAAGGTCAGGACGCCTATGCGTGCCACCGCCGTGGCGGCGGGGCTCGTGCTCGTGCTCGCCGCTTGCGGCGGCGGCGAAACCGAGGAGAACCCTGAGGGCTCCGCTGAGCCCACCGGTGCGCCCGGCGGTGAGTACATCGCCGAGGTGACGGAGCCGACGTTCCTCGCGCCCGCCTCGAACTGCTACGAGTCCGAGTGCTCCGCGATCCTCGACATGATCAACGACCCGTTGGTGACCACCGACTCCGAGTCCTCCGAGCTCGTCTTCGACGGCCTGGCCGAGAGCATCGAGCCCGACGACGCACAGACCGTCTGGACGGTGACCCTCAAGGAGGGTCGCACGTTCCACAACGGTGAGCCGGTCGACGCCGAGGCGTTCGCGCGTGGCTGGAACTACTCGCAGAACCCGAAGAACGCCCAGGCCACCGCCGGCTTCCTGGCCCGCGTCGAGGGCGCCGGCGAAGGCAAGGAGATGAGCGGCTTCAAGGTCGTCGACGAGCGCACCTTCGAGGTCACCCTCAACGGCCCGTTCTCGCAGTTCGGCGCCCAGCTGTCCTACGCCCCCGCCTTCGCGCCGATCGCGCAGGAGTGCCTCGATGACATCAAGGCGTGCAACGAGGAGCCCATCGGCACCGGCCCGTACATGATGGACGGCCCGTGGGCGCACGACGAGGCGATCACCGTCGCCAAGTGGGCGGACTACTCGGGTGACCAGCCGGCCCAGGCCGACAAGGTGACCTTCCAGATGTTCACCAACCCGACCGCCGCGTTCCGTGACTTCCAGAACGGTGGCGTGGACGTGCTCCAGATCACCACCGACATCTACCTGGAAGCGAAGGGCACGCTGGGTGACGCCATGCTCGAGGAGCCGACCTCGGGGCTGACCTACCTCGGCTTCCCGACCGACCAGGCCCCCTTCGACGACCCGAAGGTCCGCCAGGCGATCTCGATGTCCATCGACCGCCAGCTGATCGTGGACCAGGTCCTCAACGGTCTCGCGTTCCCGTCCACCGACATCGTCACCCCGCCGATCCCCGGCTCGCGTGACGACGCGTGTGCCTACTGCGTCTACGACCCGGAGCAGGCCAAGCAGCTCCTGGCCGACGCGGGTGTCGACCTTGAGGGCGAGACCCTCCAGTACTACTTCAACGCCGACGCGGGCCACGACGCCTGGGTCGAGGCTGCCGCCCGACAGGTCCAGGAGAACCTGGGTCTGGACTACAAGCTGCAGTCGACCGAGTGGGCCCAGTACCTCGAGCTGCTCGACGCGCAGGACTTCACCGGGCCGTTCCGCCTCGGCTGGGGCCAGGACTACCCGTCGCCGGAGAACTACATCCGGCCGATCGTGGGCACCGGCGGAGACTCCAACTACACCGGATACTCCAACCCGGACCTCGACGACCTGCTGGTGCAGGGTGACGAGGCGGCGTCGCTGGAAGAGGGCATCGAGTTCTACCAGCAGGCCGACGACCTGGCCCTCGAGGACATGCCGATCATCCCGATGTGGAGCGGCGCTATTGCGATCGCCTCCTCGGATGCTGTGGGCGACGTCCGGTACGACTTCAACGCTGCCGACATCGGTTACAAGGAGATCACCGTCAACTAGAGACACTCGTTGTGAGGTAACTTGCCTCTAGGCGAAGATGCGGGGGTCGGGCCCAGGTCCGGCCCCCGCACTCTGGTTATGCATGACCGCGTGACTGAAAGGGAATCGCATGGGGCGTTACGTGGCCCGCCGGCTCATCCAGTTCCTCCCCGTGATCTTGGGGACACTGTTCCTGCTTCACATGCTGAGCACCGTGACGATCCAGGTCGTGGGTGATCCGGTCCGGGCCCTGTTCGGCGAGAACGCTCCGCCGGCCGCGGTGATCGAGCAGCTCCAGACCCAGTACGGCCTCGACGACCCGTGCCTGCAACAGACCGGCAATCCCTGCGTCGGGCTGTTCGTCGATCGGATCGGCCAGTACCTGCAGGGAGACTTCGGCACCAACTTCCGCGGCCGCGCAGTCTCGGAGCTCTTCCTCGAACGGGTCGGGGTCACCTTGCGAATGCAGGGCATCGCCCTCCTCTTCGAGATCGGCGTCGGCATCTTCATCGGTGTCCTGGCCGGTCTGCGCAAGGACAAGTTCATCGACAACTTCGTGCGGATGGCGACCTCGGTGCTCATCGCCGTCCCGGTGTTCGTGGCCGGCTCGCTCGCCGTCCTCTTCCTGGGACTCAAGGTGGGACTGTCGATCCGCAACAGCGACTGGGCTCCGGAGTGGCTGGGTCAGATGCTTCAAGTCGGCTACAACACCCAGTACCCGTGGCTGAGCCTGGTGCTGCCGGGCATCGTCCTGGGCTCGTTCTCGCTGGCGGCGATCGCGCGCCTCACCCGGACGAGCCTGATCGAGAACCTGCGCTCCGACTACGTCCGCACGGCGCGCGCCAAGGGACTCACGACCCGGCGGGTGGTCGGCGTGCACACCCTGCGCAACTCGCTGATCCCCGTCGTCACCTACATCGGCATCGACATCGGACTGCTCCTCGGCGGTTCGCTGGTGACCGAGGGCATCTTCAACGTGCCGGGCATCGGCTTGCTGACCTTCCAGGCGATCCAGTCCAACGACACCCCCGTCATCCTCGGCGTGGTCACGGTGCTCACCATCGTGTTCCTGGTGTCCAGCCTGCTCGTCGACATCTTGTACGCCGCACTAGACCCGAGGATCCGCTATGAGTGACTCGAGCGCGGCGACCGCCGCGTCCACCGCCGAGCCTGCCGACGACTCGGGGAGCAACCGTTCCCTGTGGGGGGACGTCCGCTTCGAACTGGTCCGGAGCCCGGTCTTCTGGGTCTCCTTGGTCGTGGTCGTGGTCGTGCTGCTGATGTCGTTCGCACCCTTCCTGTTCGCCTCGACCTCGCCCAACGAGAGCGGCGCCTGCTCGCTCGTGGACGCGCGGGGGAAGCCGACGTGGGACAAGCCGTTCGGCTACACCGCGGCCGGCTGCGACATGTGGGCCTCGCTGGTCTGGGGGACCGGCAAGTCGGTCAACGTCGCGATCCTGGTCACGATCGGCACCGTGGCCCTCGGCGTGACCACCGGCACGGCTGCCGGTTGGTTCGGAGGCTTCACCGACACCATCATCAGCCGCATCACCGATGTCTTCTTCGGGCTCCCGTTCCTGCTGGGCGCCATCGTGTTCCTCGCCATCTTCCCCAAGCGCAACATCTGGACCATCTCGCTGGTCCTGATCATTCTCGGCTGGACCTCGCTCACCCGCGTGATGCGCGGGAGTGTGCTGGCCACCAAGCAACGTGACTATGTCGACGCCGCGCGGGCGCTCGGTGCGACTGACCTCTTCATCATCCGCAAGCACATCGTGGCCAACAGCATCGCGCCGGTGATCGTGCTCGGCACGATCGGGCTCGGCTCCTACATCGGGGCCGAGGCGACGCTGACCTTCCTGGGGGTGGGCTACCAGCGTCCCACCGTGTCGTGGGGACTGCTGGTCAACGAGGGGCAGAACCTGGTCTTCGCCGGGTTCTCCCACCTGCTGATCTACCCGTGTGCGTTCATCGTGGTCACCGTGCTGGCGTTCATCCTCCTGGGAGACGTGCTCCGCGATGCCCTTGACCCCCGAAGCCGCTGAGGACGAGGAATGACTGACACCAAGACCGATGTGTCCACCGGGCCGCGCAACTCACCGCTCAGTGGCGTCGCGTTCGACCCCTCCGCCCCGCTGCTGGAGGTCGAGGACCTCCGGGTGGAGTTCCACACCCGCGACGGGGTCGCCAAGGCGGTCAACGGCGTGAGCTTCAGCGTCGGTGAGGGCGAGACCCTGGGCATCCTCGGTGAGTCCGGGTGTGGCAAGTCCGTGACGGCACAGGCCATCATGGGCATCCTCGACACCCCGCCGGCGCGCCTGGCGGGAGGCCAGGTCCGATTCCGCGGCGTCGACCTGCTCCAGATGAAGGAGTCGACCCGGCGCCATGTCCGTGCGAACAAGATCGCCATCATCTTCCAGGACGCGCTCTCCTCGCTCAACCCCACCTTCACCGTGGGCTGGCAGCTCGGTGAGCTCTTCCGCATGCATCAGGGTGCCAGCCGCAAGGAGGCGAAGAAGCAGGCCATCGAGATGCTGGAGCTGGTCGGGATCCCGGCCGCGAAGGATCGGGTGGACGACTATCCTCACCAGTTCTCCGGCGGCATGCGGCAGCGCGTGATGATCGCGATGGCGCTGTCCCTCAAGCCCGATCTCATCATCGCCGACGAGCCGACCACGGCGCTCGACGTGACGGTCCAGGCACAGGTGATGCAGCTGTTGGCGGACCTGCAGCAGGAGATGAAGCTCGGCCTGATCCTGATCACCCACGACATGGGTGTCGTGGCCGACGTGGCGGACAAGATCTGTGTCATGTACGCCGGCAATGCGGTGGAACAGGCCGACGTCTACCAGATCTACGAGAAGCCGGCGCACCCCTACACCAAGGCATTGCTGGAGTCGATCCCGCGGATCGACCAGAAGGGGCAGCAGCTGACCGTCATCGAAGGCCTGCCCCCGGCCCTGGTCGACGCGCCACCAGGGTGCGCCTTCCACCCCCGTTGCACCTTTGCCCGGGACAGGTGCAAGACCGACCGGCCGGAGCTCTATCCCGTGCCCGGCGGCCGCTCCAGTGCCTGCCACTACTGGGAGGAGGTCATCGGCCAATGACGACCGAGACCGCTCAGGGCGACCTGTCGCCTGCCGCGACCGACCCCGATGTCGTGCTCGAGGTCCGCGACGTCAAGAAGCACTTCCCGCTCACGCAGGGCATCGTGTTCCATCGCACCGTTGGTCACGTGAAGGCCGTCGACGGCGTCTCCTTCCAGCTCCGCAAGGGCGAGACCCTCGGGGTGGTCGGTGAGTCCGGCTGCGGCAAGTCGACCCTCGGCCGGCTCCTGATGGGACTGGAGACGCCGACCGGAGGCTCGATCAAGCTCCTCGGGCGCGAGATGGCGGGCCTCAAGCCCAAGGAGATGCGCCGGATGCGGCGCGACATCCAGATCGTGCTGCAGGACCCGTACTCCTCCCTCGACCCCCGCATGACCGTCGGTGACATCGTCGGTGAACCGTTCGACATCCACCCGGATGCACTCGAGGGTCGGGATCGGCAGAAGACGATCCAGGAGATGATCGAGGTGGTCGGCCTCAACCCCGACCACATCAACCGCTACCCGCACCAGTTCTCCGGCGGCCAGCGCCAGCGCATCGGGATCGCCCGGTCGTTGACGTTGAAACCCAAGGTGCTGGTCTGTGACGAGCCGGTCTCCGCGCTCGACGTGTCGGTGCAGGCACAGGTGGTCAACCTGTTCGAGCAGCTCCAGCAGGACTTCGGCCTCGCCTACGTCTTCATCGCCCACGACCTCTCCGTGGTGCGCCACATCTCCGACCGGGTCATGGTCATGTATCTCGGCAAGGCGGTCGAGCTCGGCAACGAGGACGAGATCTACGTCAAGCCGACCCACCCCTACACCCAGGCTCTGCTGTCCGCGGTGCCGGTGCCGGACCCCCGGTTGAAGGGCAAGCGCGACCACATCGTGCTCCAGGGCGACGTCCCGAGCCCGGCGAACCCTCCCTCGGGCTGCCGGTTCCGGACCCGGTGCTGGAAGGCCGAGGACATCTGCACGAACGAGGAGCCGTTGCTCCAGATCCGCGAAGGCTCCGACCACCCGTCTGCCTGCCACTTCGCGGCGCCTCGTGACGTGATCCACGCCATCGAACCCGAGGGCCAGGGCACCTGAGGGTGACGGCTTCTCCTACACCCCGGCGGCGCATCGGTATTGCTGGCGCACTGGTCCTGCTGCTCGGTGGTTGCTCCTCCGGTGACCCGGCGAGCCCCGAGGGGGCCCCGACGTCCTCGCTCCCGACAGTGGACAGCACGAGCGCGCCGTCCGACTCCGACGGCATCACCACCGAGTCCGACACCTACCCGGCCTGGTCGGCCATCGACGGTCTCGAGACTCCTCGTGACGACTTCGGTTCCGCCGTCATCGGGACCGACATCTGGGCCCTGGGCGGGATGACCGGAGGGCGGGGCAACCGACTCGTGTCCATCGAGATCCTCGACACCACCACCGGTTCCTGGAGCACCTCCGACGTGGAGATGCCGGTCGGTGTCGCCTCCTTCGAGGTGGTGGCCGAGGGCCCTCTGATCTACGCGTTCGGCGGCTTCGACGCCGCCAGCCAGGCCACCGACTTCTCCGCCGTGCTCGACACCCGGTCCGGTCAGTGGCGCGATCTGGCGCCGCTCCCGACTCCCCGCTACGCCCACACGGTGACCCAGTTCCGGGGTCGCGTCTACATCATCGGCGGGCGCGACGCCGACGGCGAGGTCTCGGCCGTCGACGTGTTCGATCCCGCGACGAAACGGTGGACGACACTCGACCGCCCCATGCCCCGCGCGCGGGACTCGCACAAGACGGTGGCGACGCCCGCCGGACTGGTCGTCGCAGGCGGTCAGAAGGAGTTCGAGGACAGCGCGCTGGTGGACCTGTTCGATCCCCGGACCGGACGCTGGAAGACGCTCCCCGACCTGCCGGAGCCGATGTCGCGCGCCGGACTGGCCTACGCCCGGGGCAAGCTGTGGATCACGCTGCACGAGTCTGCGTTCGTCGCCCAGGGACCGGTCCCCACGACGTGGGAGGACGGCAACGCCCTGACGTTGTCGCGCCACGGCATGGGCATCGTCGTCTTCGACGGCTTCATCTACTCGATCGGCGGGTGCGCACTCAACCCGTTGCGCGACGTCCGCACCGTCGACCGCCTGGAACTGGTGTGACGGGAGGAGCCTGACATGAGGGTCGACGTCGTCTCGATCTTCCCCGGCTACCTGGCGCCGCTGGAGCTCTCGCTGGCCGGCAAGGCCCGTGCCGCGGGACTCCTGGACCTGCGGGTGCACGATCTCCGCGACTGGACGCACGACCGTCACCGGACCGTGGACGACAGTCCGTACGGCGGCGGCGCCGGAATGGTGATGAGGCCTGAACCGTGGGGTGAGGCGCTCGACGACCTGCTGGTCGCTGGCTCGACGCTCGTCGTGCCCACGCCCTCGGGGGTGCCGTTCACCCAGGCGCTGGCGCGTGAGCTCGCGACCCGCGACCACCTGGTCCTCGCGTGCGGCCGCTACGAGGGCATCGACCAGCGCGTGGTCGACCACTTCTCCGAGCGGGGCGAGGTGCGTGAGGTCTCCCTGGGCGACTACGTCCTCAACGGGGGAGAGGTCGCGGCCCTGGCCATCGTCGAGGCCGTCGCCCGGCTGCTGCCGGGATTCATGGGCAACGCCGAGTCGTTGGCCGAGGAGTCCCACGAGGCGGGCCTCCTGGAGTACCCCGTCTACACCAAGCCGCCTGCCTGGCGCGGCCATGACGTCCCGTCGGTGCTGCTCAGCGGCGACCACGGTGCGATCGCGGCGTGGCGGCACGACCAGGCCCTCCGGCGTACGGCGCAGCGGCGGCCCGATCTGCTGCCACCCACGTCGCTGCCGGACGGAGAGGTGATCGCGCACGCGGTGCCTGCCGACGCCGGCGAGGTGCTGACCCTCCAGCGTGCCTGCTGGATCCAGGAGCTGCAGGCCAACCCGGGTGTCCGGATCCCCGCTCTCCACGAGTCCCTCGACGACGTGCGCCGGTGGATGGGGGAGTGGACCGTGCTGACGGCGCGGCGCGGTGACCGGCTCGTCGGGGCTGCCCGCGCCAGGGCCGAGGGCGAGCTCTGGGACGTGGGTCGGCTGATGGTCGCCCCCGACCTTCAGGGTCAAGGGCTCGGCAGGGTGTTGCTCGAGGCCATCGAGTCCGCGGCGCCCGCCGGGACGACGACCTACGTCCTGTTCACCGGGGCGAGGAGCGTCGACAACATCCGGTTCTACAAGCACGCTGGCTACCGGCTGCGAGGCGAGGAGCCCGACGTCCCGGGTGCGGTCAGGTTGACCAAGCGGATTTCGCGCTGACCCGCAGGCTCTGGCAGACTTCGCCCTTGGCCCAGTCGGCCAAACCAGGACCTCCCGAGGGCATGCCCGGCAGGAGGTCTGCGTCAGGCTCCTGCCACAGGGGGATCCGGCGCCGCCGGCCACCGCACTGGACCAGCACGAATCACTCAGATCCGCGGCTGACCTGTGGCGACCGTGAGGAGAGTCCATGAGCAACGTCATCACCGATCTCGGGAACGCCATCAAGCGCGACGACGTCCCCGCCTTCCGCGCCGGCGACACCGTGAACGTCCACGTGAAGGTCGTCGAGGGCAACCGGTCCCGTGTGCAGCAGTTCCAGGGCGTCGTCATCCGCGTCCAGGGCTCCGGCATCGGCCGCACCTTCACCGTCCGCAAGGTCTCGTTCGGCGTCGGTGTCGAGCGCACCTTCCCGCTGCACTCCCCGATCTTCGAGAAGATCGAGATCGTGACCCGCGGCGACGTGCGTCGCGCCAAGCTCTACTACCTGCGCAACCTGCGCGGCAAGAAGGCGAAGATCAAGGAACGCCGCGACTCCTGATCCAACGGATCAGACAGTCTCTGGCTACCCTTCACGCGTGACTTCCGACGACCGCGGTTCCCTGTCCGGCGTCGCTGACGACGAGCAGGAGCCGCGGTCTTCGCACGCCGGCACCTCGAAGAAGAAGAAGAAGAGTCTCCCTCTCTGGCAGGAGACGGCGCTCCTGCTGGCCCTGGCCCTGGTGCTCGCCGTCGTCATCAAGGCGCTGTTCATCCAGGCGTTCTACATCCCCTCGGAGTCGATGGAACCCGGTCTCATCAAGAACGACCGGATCCTGGTGCAGAAGGTCTCCTACTGGTTGGGCGGCGAGCCGCAGCGAGGTGACGTGGTCGTGTTCAAGGACCCGGGCGGGTGGCTCAACGAGTCGGCCGGTTCCACCAATCCGGTGGCGACGGTGTTGACCAAGGTCGGACTCTTCCCCGAAGGCGGCCACCTCGTGAAACGGGTGGTCGGTGTCGGGGGGGACACCATCGTGTGCTGTGACAAGCAGGGCCGGATCTCGGTGAACGGCGAACCGCTCGACGAGAACACCTACGTCCGGGAGCAGGGTCTGCAGTGCAACGGCCCTCGCGCCGCTCCGTCCTGCAACTGGGAGGCGGGGCCGGTGCCCGAGGGCACGATCTTCGTGATGGGGGACAACCGGGCACAGTCGGCGGACTCCACCGCCCACATGTGTCGGCCCGACGAGACCGACTGCGTCCCGGGCGACGAGTTCGTGCCCGCCGACCTGGTCGTCGGCAAGGTCCTCGTGCTGATCTGGCCCCTGTCGCGCGTGGACTGGCTCGGTCGCCCGGACTCGTTCGCGGACGTGCCCGACCCCTCCTGAGGCGCCGAGGTCTTCCCGTGTCTCACCTGCCCCGCGGACTGACCGTCCGGCGCGACGCCGGGCTCTACGGCTATGAGCGCGCGCTGCGGCGCGTCGGCATCGACCCGATCGCCGGTGTCGACGAGGCCGGCCGCGGTGCCTGTGCCGGGCCCCTCGTGGCCGGCGCCGCGATCCTGCCGCCCGGTCGCGCCGGCGTCGTACCGGGCCTGGCGGACTCGAAGCTGCTCACCGAGAAGGCGCGGGAGCGGTGCTACGAGCAGATCGTCCGGCGGGCGGTCGCCTGGTCTGTGGTGGTGCTGCCGTCGACCGACTGCGACCGGCTGGGGATGCACGTCGCCAACGTGGAGGCACTGCGCCGAGCCGTGGCGCTGCTGGAGGTGCCCGCGGCGTACGTGCTGACCGACGGGTTCCCGGTCGACGGGCTCGGCGCGCCGGGGCTGGCGATCTGGAAGGGGGACCGGGTGGCCGCCTGCATCTCGGCGGCGAGCGTGATCGCCAAGGTCACCCGCGACCGGATCATGACCCGGATGCACGACGACTTCCCCGCCTACGACTTCGCGACCCACAAGGGCTACATCACCGAGGACCACGCCGTGGCGCTCGCCGCGCACGGGCCGTGCCCCGAGCATCGGATGCGGTTCGTGAACGTCCGGCGGGCCGCGGGACTCGAACCGCCCGTGACGGGGGACATGGCGCCCCGGAGGTTGAGGTGCGAGGCGCCCCGGCGCCGAGCCTCGAAACCCCCGGGGTTACGCAGACCTGGTGAAGGAGAGCACATGAGCGCCGAGGATCTCGAGAAGTACGAGACCGAGATGGAGTTGACTCTCTACCGCGAGTACCGCGACGTGGTGGGCATCTTCAAGTACGTCGTCGAGACCGACCGGCGCTTCTACCTCTGCAACCAGGTGGACGTGAAGGCCCGCACGGAGTCCGGCGACGTCTTCTTCGAGGTCTCGATGAGTGACGCCTGGGTCTGGGACATGTACCGGCCGGCGCGGTTCGCCAAGAACGTGAAGGTGCTGACCTTCAAGGACGTCAACGTCGAGGAGCTCTCCCCGCAGGAGATCGATCCGCTCAAGGAATGAACGAGCGCTACTGGTCCAGGTGCAGACCCTCGGGCGGCAACTCATAGACCGCGGCATCGGCGCTGTTGATGGTGAGGCAGGAGTTGTTGCCGTTGAGGTAGATGTCGTTCACGACGATCGCTCCGCCGCTGACGGTGTGGCAGGAGGTGCCGTTGGCGTCGAGGAGCGCGCCCTTCGCGTAGACGTCACCGGTGAGCACGGAGGTGCCGTTGCCCTGCAGGGTCATCGGCGAGGTGTTGGTGCGGTCGTACATCACGACCAGGTCCGAGAAGTTCCCGTACGGACCGACGTAGCCCTTGGTGACCTTGACCTCGCCGTTCTTCGCGTCGAACATCCCCCCGGCCTGGCCCCCTGAGCTGCACGCCTGCGGGTTCGCCGCCGTTCCGCAGGTGAACAGCAGCGTCACGCCGCCGCCGGGGCTCAGCAGTTTGCTGGTGTTCTTGAGGCTGAGGGTGCCCGTGAACACGTAGAGCCCGGGAACCAGGTTGCAGGTGGCGTTGTTGCCGACCTCGTAGCTGCCGTAGACCCCGGTGCCGCCGGTCGCACCGCACGGGTTGGACTTGTTCTTGGGCAGGATGAGGGAGTAGTTGGGGAAGGTGACCCCAGCCATCGGGTCCCCGATCCGCGGCCCCTGCGTCGGAGGAGGATTGAAGTCCGAGGCGCCGAAGGTGCCCTCGATCGTGATGCTTCCGCCGGGCGCCTGGACGTCACTGTTGGGGTTGCCGGCCAGGCTGCCGTTGATGTGGATCCCGGCGCCTCCGGTGAGGGAGAGCACGGTGGTGTCGCCGTTGCCGATCGAGTGGACCCCCGTGCCGAGCACGCACAGGCCGCAGCTGATGAACTGCGCGGGTTCCAGGGTCGCCCGGGCCGCCGTCCGGATGTCGATGGACGTCACGCCCGCCAGGACGCCGAGTCCGGTGTCCACGGTCCGGTTGGGTACGACGACCCGGACTCGTGAGGGTTGCAGGGCACTGTCGAAGGAGATGCAGCTCCCCGCCTCGAGGATGGGAACGTAGGCGAGGGGGGTCGGGTCCGAGCAGCTGTTCCAGGCACTCGTGGCGACACCGAAGTTCGTCTCGGCGTAGGACTTCGCGGCGGTCACTGCCTTCGGGATGCAAGGAATCGCCAGGCAGACCCCGCCGGTCTCGTACAGCACGTTGCCGGCGGCGAGCGCGGACGCATCTGCGGCATTCTGGGACTGGCGCTTGGTGTCACGGGCCAGGCCAAGGTCGACGACCATCGCCGCGAGGACCAACAGGAACGTCGAGACCAGCGCCACCATGACGGCGACCGCTCCTCGGTCATCGCGTCGTCGTGTCATCGTGACTCCTTTCAGCATCCGGCGGGCCAGGATGGGGCGCCGGCCGGAAGCGCAGCGGAGGTCGCCGTGAGGGGGGAGGGGGTGGTGGTGGTCTTCTCGATCGACATCTTCGTCTTCGAGAAGATCCAGCCGTCGCTCGGCATGGGCAGCAGACCCTGGATGTCGGTCTTCACCAGGGCACACACCGTGAGCGGTTCCCCCTTCGCCCAGGAGGAGGCAGACACCTTGACGTAGGCCGTGCCCGAGAGCGCGTCGATGCTCTTGACCGTCCTGCACGCCAGCTTCTGCATGTCCCCACCGCTGCAGCCGGTCTCTGTGAACGACTGGACGACGCCGAGGCGGGCGCCTTCGCGGACCCCTTGGCGGGTGTTGAGCGAGTCGTTGAACCACAGCCCGTACTGGATGATCCCGAACATGATCAGGAACAAGATGGGCATGACGAGCGCGAACTCCACCGCGGCAGCGCCACGGGAGCTGCGTCGTCGGGCGGGCGAGATCACGGCAGTCCTCCTGGGCCTTCGCAGGTGTCGGGGGGCTTTTCCCGGGGGCCCACGACGCAGTCTCGCGCACGACCTGTGCAGTTTCAGCCGATTGACCAAGATTTTCGCGGGTGAACTGGACCAGTTGCCGTCCACAGCCCGTGCTTGTCGACACCTCTCCACAGAGGCCGGGGGAGTAGGGCCGTCCCGTCCGGACCGGCGGCGATGGTGACCGCAGGAGGTCACCGGATGACAAAGACAGGCACACAGCACCCCCGGAGTCGCAACGGAGCCCTCGGCGCGTACGGCGAACGGGTCGCCGCCGACCACCTGCTCGAGCATGGCCTGGTGGTGCTCGACCGAAACTGGCGGTGCCCGGAGGGCGAGATCGATCTGGTGCTCCGGGACGGACGCGCGCTCGTCGTCTGCGAGGTCAAGACCAGAACCAGCCTCGACCGTGGGTCACCTCACGAGGCGATCACGGACGCCAAGCTCGAACGGCTGCAGCGGCTGGCCGGGCGGTGGGCTGCAGCCCACGGCCTCACGCCTCAGGAGATCCGGATCGACCTGGTCGCGGTCCTCCAGCCGGGCAAGGGCCGCGCTCTCGTCGAGCACGTGCGGGGGATCGGCTGATGCCCATCGCCTCGACTCCGAGCATCGCCCTCGACGGCGCGGTCGGTCATCTGGTCGACGTCCAGGCTGACGTGTCGCCGGGGCAGCCCGGGCTCACCATGGTCGGGCGCGCCGACGTGTCGCTCAACGAGTCACCCCACCGTTGCCGGATGGCGATCCACAACACCCACCTCCACTGGCCGGCGACCAAGCGGATCACGATCCTGCTGTCGCCCAGCGATCTGCCGAAGCGGGGCACCCAGTTCGACCTCGCCATCGCGCTGGCGGTGTTGAAGGCCGATGGGCAACTGCCCCTGGCCGACGTGACCGGTTCTGTCTTCATCGGCGAGCTGACGCTCAGCGGCGGGCTCCGGTCGGTCCCCGGCGTGCTGCCGATGGTCCTCGCGGCCGCTCGGCGCGGGATCCGCCGGGTCTTCGTGCCGGAACCGCAGGCGCACGAGGCGACGATGGTGCCCGACATCTCCGTGTTCGGGATGCGGTCACTGGGGCAGGTGGTGGCCGAGCTCTGTGGCGAGGAGGTGCCCGAGGCGCCGCCGGTCGCCCCGATGTCCGGCAGCCGCCTGCTCTCGTGGCGCGGACAGGAGCGGCTCGACGAGGTCGACATGGTCGACGTCCTCGGGATGCAGGAGGCGCGGTTCGCGGCCGAAGTCGCTGCCGCCGGGGGCCATCACCTGTTGCTCTCCGGGCCCAAGGGCTGCGGCAAGACCACGCTGGCCGAGCGGATCCCGTCGATCCTGCCCGACCTGACTCCGCAGGAGGCGATCGAGCTCACCGCTCTCCACTCCCTGGCCGGCGCCCTCGAGGAGGGTGACGGGCTGCTGAGCCGACCGCCCTTCTCCGCTCCTCACCACGATGCCAGCAAGGCCAGCATCCTGGGCGGCGGAACCGGGCGCGTCCGCCCCGGCGAGATCAGTCGCGCCCACTGCGGCGTGCTCCTGCTCGACGAGTTCCCGTTGCTCCGCACCGACGTGATCGACGCACTGCGACAGCCCCTCGAGAGCGGGGAGGTGACCATCGCTCGCGGCGACGAGTCGGTGACCTACCCGGCCCGTGGTTTGGTGGTCTTCGCCGCCAATCCGTGTCCCTGCGGTGACTTTCATCCCGACGTCAGCATCAACCGCTGCACGTGTCGGTCCCGCCAGATCCAGGACTACCAGGCGCGAGTCCGCGGGCCGATCAGCGACCGCATCGACATCGTCCGTCACCTCGAGCCGCTGAGACCCCACGACGAGCGGGACCGGTTCGCGGTCCCGGAGAGCTCGGTTCAGGTGCGGGCGCGCGTGGCCGCCGCCCGCGAGCGCCAATCGAGGAGGTACGCCGGTCGCAGCTGGCGTCTCAACGGTCAGGCTCCGAGCGCCGCGCTGCGTCGCGACTGGCCGCTGGCCCCGACCGTCCAGCGCCTGGTCGACCAGCAGATGTATGACGGCAGGCTCAGTCGGCGCGGGGCGACGCGTGTCCACCGGCTGGCCTGGACGGTGGCCGACCTTCGTGGCGAGGCGGAGCCGTCGGTCGCTGATGCTCGGACCGCGCTGCACCTTCGGATGGGGGAGCCGTTGCTCGCCGCCGCGGTCCGTGGGGCGGCATCGTGACCGATGAGCGAGTGGCCCGGGCCGGGCTGAGCCGGCTCACGGAACCAGGTGAGGTCCGGGTGGCCGGGGTGGTGGCTGGAGCGGGAGCGGTGGCCCTCTACGACCAGCTGGTCTCGCTCGAGGGTGAGCAGGAGCTGTCTCTCGATGCCCGGCCGCGGACCGAGCGGCTCGACCCCGAACGTGAGCTGGAGCAGGCAGCCGCGCGTGGGATCCGGTTCGTCATCCCCGACGACGACGAGTGGCCGGGCCAGCTCGACGACCTCGTCCACTCGCCGCCCGTGCAGGCGATGGGCGGCCCGCCGCTGGGTCTGTGGGTGCGTGGTCCGCTCCGGCTCGACGAGATCAGCGGTGCCGTGGCGGTGGTGGGCTCACGGGCCGCGACGACGTACGGGGAGGCCGTGGCACGCGAGATGGGGGCCGGCATGGCCCGTGCCGGACGCTGCCTGGTTTCCGGGGCGGCGTTCGGGATCGACCAGGCTGCGCACCGCGGAGCGCTGGCCCTGGACGGAGCGTCGGTCGCGGTGCTGGCGTGCGGCGTGGACCGCGCCTATCCCGCCGCCCATCGGGACCTCCTCGAGCACCTCGCCACCGTGGGTGGCGTGATCTCCGAGCTGCCGCCGGGATGTGCCCCACTGCGGATGCGTTTCCTCGCGCGCAACCGGATCATCGCCGCGCTCACCCGAGGCACGGTGCTCGTGGAGGCAGCGATTCGCAGCGGCGCTCTCAACACGGCGAGCTGGGCCACCAGCCTCTCGCGTCCGCTGATGGGTGTGCCCGGTCCGGTCACGAGCGCCCAGTCCCAGGGGGTCCATCTTCGCGTGACCGAGGGAGCGGCGCTGCTGGTCACCGGCCCTGCCGACGTGCTCGAGATCGTCGGCGGCGCTGGGGAGAACCTGCAGGAGGTGCCCCGCGCCGCAGAGCAGCCCCGTGACCGTCTCGGCTCACGACACCGGCGGGTGCTGGAGGCCGTCCCCGTCCAACGAGGGGTCGGCATCGAGGCCATCGCCGCGACCGCGGGGATCGGCCTGCTGGCCACCCAGAAGGCGCTGAGCTACCTCTCCGAGCGCGGCTTCGTGGAAGCCGCCGGGGCGGGGTGGCGACTCGCTCCTCGGGTCTCCGCCCGCCTGCCCGGTCCGTGAGCCCTCGACACCTACCATCAGGTCATGGGCCGAACGGATCCGCAGGACCCCGGCCCGGGGCTGTGCGAGACATTCGCCCGCGCGGTCGGGGAGTACGAGCGACACCTGACGGCCGAGCGCGACCTGTCTGCCCACTCGGTGCGCGCCTACCTCGGCGACATCGAGTCGATGCTCGACCACGCGCAGCGGCTCGGGCTCGCCGAGCTCGCCGAGCTCGACCTGCGCACCCTGCGCAGCTGGCTGGCCAACCAACAGACCCGGGGGCGTGCCCGGACCACGCTGGCACGGCGAGCGACGGCCGCCCGGGTGTTCACGGCCTGGCTCGCCCGGACGAAGCGGATCCCCGTCGATCCGGGCGCCAGCCTGGGCTCGCCGCGGGCCCACAAGCCGCTGCCCGCCGTGCTGCGCGCCGACGAGGCGCGGAGCCTGCTCGAGGCCGCCGCCGAGCTCGCCGATGACGGCAGCGCGTCCGGACTGCGCGACGTGGCGATGCTCGAGCTGCTCTACGCGACCGGGATCCGGGTCGGTGAGCTGGTCGGGCTCGATGTCGACGACGTCGACCGGGACCGGAACGTGGTCCGGGTCCTCGGCAAGGGCCGCAAGGAGCGGACGGTGCCCTACGGGCTGCCCGCCGCACGAGCCCTCACCCGCTGGATCGAGCAGGGCCGGCCCGCGCTGGTCACCCCGGGGTCGGGATCCGCAGTGTTCTTGGGCAGGCGGGGAGGCAGGATCGACCAGCGGGCGGTGCGCACCCTGGTCCACCGCCGCATCGCCGACGTCCCCGGTGCGCCGGACCTCGGGCCCCACGGTTTGCGACACAGTGCTGCCACCCACCTTCTCGAGGGCGGTGCCGACCTGCGATCGGTGCAGGAGCTGCTCGGTCACGCCTCCCTCGCCACGACCCAGCTGTACACCCACGTCACCACCGACCGACTCCGCGCGGCCTACCGACAGGCGCACCCGCGGGCGTGAGTCAGCTCGTCAGTGGCGTCGATGTCGGCCCTTGGACTCCCGGTCGTAGCAGTCGGAGCAACGGTTGCCAGTCGGCGTACGGCGTCCGGATCGACGGCGGTGCGACTGGTAGCCCAGCAAGAGGCAGCAGCCGGACCGCCGCGGCCCCCACCAGCCGGAGCGGGTCGAGATAGGTCTGAGCGCGGATCCAGCCCCAGTGGAGACACGCGTGTGGGAAGCAATGGGAGCCGGGCAGGGTGAGCATGCCGATGACGTCACCGGCGGCCACCGAGGTGTTGCGGTCGACCGCGGAGGCCACCGGCTCGTAGGTGGTGCGGGTGCCGCCATGGTCGACCACCACGACACCACGCCCCGCGATCACGCCCACGAAGGACACCAGGCCGGGGAGGGCAGCACGGACGGGTTGCCCCGCTGTCCCGCCGAGGTCGACGCCGCGATGGCCCGGCCCCCATGGGCTCGAGGGAGGGTCGAATCCGGCGACCACCTCAGGCGTGGGACGCAACGGCCAGGTCCCGACCGGCTGCGTCCCGTCGGACCCCGGAGTCGAGGCGGCCGGCGCAGCCACGAGCGCCAGCGCGGACACGGTGAGCACCAGGCGGGTGAGGATGGTCATGCCCGGACTCTCGTGCGGTGCCGGACCACGTGCCACCGGCGGTCCGGAACACTGTGGAGATCGCGGTCCGCAGCCGCGCTGTGGGCGGTCGGCGGCCCCGGTCACCGCGATTGGCGGCAGCAGGCGCGCGTCGACTATCCTCGGGGGAGCAACCCACACGCGTGGGTTGACTTCGCACGTTCGCAGACCGCGACGGAGTTGCATCCCTGGCTCCGAGTCACCCGTGGGCGTCGATCCTCGGTCCCGACACACGTCGGGTCGGATCGCGCGTGAGCGTCAGGGCCGTCGGCACCCGCCGGAGGCAGCAACTGAAAACACGACAGAGGGCGCAACCCGGCCCGGCCTGCCAGCCACCTGGACCTCCAGGCTGGTTCCAAGGCCGTGCATGACGGCGCGCGCCCCTCGACCACAGGAGATCACCATGGCAGTCGTCACCATGCGCCAGCTGCTCGAGAGCGGCGTCCACTTCGGGCACCAGACCCGTCGATGGAACCCCAAGATGAAGCGCTTCATCATGACCGAGCGCAACGGCATCTACATCATCGACCTGCAGCAGTCGCTGGCCTACATCGACCGCTCCTACGCCTTCATCAAGGACACCGTCGCCAAGGGCGGCACCGTGATGTTCGTCGGCACCAAGAAGCAGGCCCAGGAGGCGATCGCCGAGCAGGCGACCCGCGTCGGCATGCCCTACGTGAACCAGCGCTGGCTGGGCGGCATGCTCACCAACTTCCAGACCGTGCACCAGCGCATCAACCGTCTCAAGGAGCTCGACGAGGTCGACTTCGAGGACGTGGCCGGCAGCAGCCGCACCAAGAAGGAGCTGCTGCAGATGCGCCGTGAGCGCGACAAGCTGAACAAGTCGCTCGGCGGGATCCGCGAGATGAGCCGTCCTCCGGCCGCCGTGTGGATCGTCGACACCAACAAGGAGCACCTCGCCGTCGAGGAGGCGCGCAAGCTCCGGATCCCGATCATCGGCATCCTGGACTCCAACTGCGACCCCGACCTCGTCGACTTCCCGATCCCGGGCAACGACGACGCGATCCGCGCCGTCGGGCTGCTGACTCGCGTCATCGCCGACGCGGTCGCCGAGGGTCTCATCGCGCGCTCCGGTGCGAAGACCGCGGACGGCGACAAGGCCGCCCCGGGCGCCGAGGAGCCGTTGGCTGAGTGGGAGCGCGAGCTGCTGGGTGGCGAGGCAGACAAGGCAGCCGTTGCTGCGACTGGCGGCGACGCCGCCACCGACGCGCCGGCCGCCGAGGCCACGGGTGCCGCCACGGAGGCACCCGCCGCCGACGCTGCGGTCGAGGCTGTCGAGGAGGCACCCGCCGCCGAGGCGCCTGCCGCCGAGAAGACCGAGGACAAGGCTGAGGACAAGGCTGAGGACAAGGCTGCTGGCAGCGAGGGCGAGTTCGGGGCCGACTCCGCAGCTCCGCTGGAGGGCGGCGACGCCCCCGAGGGCTTCGACATCAAGGGCAACAAGACGTCCAAGAAGTTCCACGCGCCGTCCAGCCCCTGGTACGACCGCACCAACGCCGAGGTCTGGTTCCGCACGGCCGAGGCCGCCGAGCAGGCCGGCTTCGTCAACGCCGAGGCCAAGGCCGAGGAGAAGACCGACGAGAAGGCCGACGCCTGATCCACCGCAGCCGCACCGTGGGCCCGGCTCCGCCGGGCCCCGGGCTGCGCACCACCACAGACGAGAGTTGAGGAAGAGGGAAGATGGCTATCTCCGCCGCTGACGTCAAGAAGCTCCGAGAGCTCACCGGGGCCGGCATGATGGACTGCAAGAAGGCGCTCGACGAGGCCGACGGTGACTTCGAGACCGCCGCCGAGTTGATCCGCGTCAAGCTGGGCAAGAAGATGGCCGAGCGTGGTGCCGAGCGCGAGGCATCCAACGGTCTCGTCGTCACCTCCGGTGGCGCCCTGGTCGAGCTGAACTGCGAGACCGACTTCGTGGCCAAGGGCGACGACTTCGTCGCGGCCGCCCAGAAGATCGCCGACGCAGCGGCCGAGACCAAGGCCGCGGACACCGAGACCCTCAAGAGCGTCCCCCTCGACGGCTCGACGGTCGGCGACATCGTTGCGAACCTCTCGATGACGATCGGCGAGAAGATCGAGCTCGGTCGCGTCGCCTACTTCGATGGCGACGTGGTCTCGTACATGCACAAGCGTGCTGCTGACCTGCCGCCCGCTGTGGGTGTCCTGGTCGAGTACGCCGGAGACGAGCAGGGGGCCCGTGCCGCCGCGATGCAGATCGCCGCGATGCGACCGAAGTACCTCACCCGCGACGAGGTTCCCGCCGACACGGTCGAGAAGGAGCGCTCGATCGCCGAGGCGACCTCCCGCGAGGAGGGCAAGCCCGAGCAGGCGATCGCCAAGATCACCGAGGGCCGCCTCAACGGCTTCTTCAAGGAGGTCGTTCTCCTCGAGCAGCCGTCGGTCACCGAGACCAAGAAGACCGTGAAGTCGGTCCTCGACGAAGCCGGTACCACCGTGACCCGCTTCGTCCGGTTCGAGGTCGGCGCCTGACGCCTCACACAGCCACCCAGGCCGGTCGGACCGCGAGGTCCGGCCGGCCTGTGTTGTTCCCGGGGCAGTGGGCGTGGCTCGCCGCCACGGTCACCGGCCTGCTCCTGCTCACCGGCTGCACGGGGGACGGCAGGCCGGGACAGGAGCGTGAACCCGCCTCGCTCGAGGCGCCGAGCGGGGTGCTGCTCGCCCGCCCCGTCGACGACGGCGAGGAGGACCGGCACCTCACGTTGCAGGTACTGCTGCGGCTGATCGAGAACACGCCGAAGGGCGAGCGGATCCGGATCGTGGGCAACTCCTTCTCCTACGTGCCGGTGGCCGAGGCGCTCGCGCAGGCGCACGACCGCGGCGTCGACGTCCAGGTGATCGTGTACGACGCGGTGTCGCAGGACTGGAAGGCGCCGACCCTGCTGCGCGAAGCCCTCGGCGAGGACCGTCGGGCCGACTCCTTCATCCAGCTCGCCCCCGGCGGCGTCCACCAGAAGGTCTGGTCCTTCACCCGCACCGGGGACTCGCGCGACGTCGTGCTGGTCGGATCGATGAACCTCACCTACTTCTCCGCCGGGCAGTACACCGACGCCTACTCGTTCGTCGACCGTCGCGACGTCCGGCGCACGTTCGACCGGCGCTTCGAGGACCTGTCCCGGTTCCTCCCGGACCCGCCCCGGTTCGGTCCCGTCGACCTCGGCCGCGACCGGGTGTGGTTCTACCCGGGCTACACCCTCGCCACCGACCCCGTGCGTCAGCAGCTCTCGGCGGTGCCGCCGGTGGGCGCCCGGATCCGGGTCGTGATGTACGCCTGGCTCGACCAGCGCGGGCTCGACCTCGCCGAGCTGCTGGTGGCCAAGGACGCGGCGGGGGCCGACGTGGAGGTCGTGCTCGGTGCCAGCACCGGCCCGCTGGTCCGCGAGGTGCTGGAGGGGACCGGGGTGGAGGTGCATCCCGGCGTCTTCGACGATGGCGACGACGTGCACCACAAGCTCACCGTGGTCTCCCACCCGACCCCGGGCGGCGGGCGGACCCGCTACGTCCTCACCGGCTCCGACAACTTCACCACCAGGTCCCTCGACCGTCCCGAGCTGCTGTTGCGCCTCGACGGGGTCCGGGGCGAGACGTTCCGTCGCTACGACGGCTGGGTCGACGCCCTGGTGGCCCGGGGCGAGCGGGAGCGTGACTGACCACAGCCAGAACCGCACGATAGGGTCGCGGTGTCCGTCGAGGGGCCGTCCCGCCAGACCAGAGGAGCCGCGTGCCCAGGTATCAGCGTGTGTTGTTGAAGCTCTCCGGAGAGGTGTTCGGCGGGGGAAGCGTCGGGGTCGACCCGAACGTCGTCTCCGCGGTCGCCCACGAGATCGCCTCCGTCGTCCGCGAGGGCGTCGGGGTGTGCATCGTCGTCGGCGGCGGCAACTTCTTCCGGGGCGCCGAGATGCAGCAGCGCGGCATGGACCGGGCCCGCGCCGACTACATGGGCATGCTCGGCACGGTCATGAACTGCCTGGCGCTCCAGGACTTCCTGGAGAAGGAGGGCATCGAGACCCGCGTGCAGACCGCGATCGCGATGGGCCAGGTTGCCGAGCCCTACATCCCGCGCCGGGCGATGCGCCACCTCGAGAAGGGCCGGGTCGTGATCTTCGGCGCCGGCGCCGGGCTGCCGTTCTTCTCCACCGACACGGTGGCCGCCCAACGCGCCCTCGAGACACGCTGTGAGGTCGTGCTGATGGCGAAGCAGGGCGTCGACGGCGTCTACACCGCCGACCCGCGGCTCGACCCGACCGCGACCAAGCTCGACCACGTCACCTACCAGGACGCCCTCCAGCAGGGGCTGCGGATCGCCGACGCGACCGCGTTCGCCCTGTGCATGGAGAACAAGATGCCGATGATCGTCTTCGGGGCCGAGGAGGAGGGCGCGCTCGCCCGCATCGTCGCAGGTGAGAAGATCGGCACCCTGGTCAGCGCCGACTGACCGCATCCGTACCGCAGGACCAGCACCACCCAGACCGCACGACCAGCAGCCACAGGAGTGCTCCGTGATCAACACCATCCTCAACGAGGCCGACCAGAAGATGGACAAGTCGGTCGAGGCGACCCGCGAGGAGTTCGCGACCATCCGGGCGGGTCGTGCCAACCCGGCGATGTTCGCCAAGCTGACCGCCGACTACTACGGCACCCAGACTCCGCTGCAGCAGCTGGCGTCCTTCACGTCCCAGGACGCGCGCACCATCATCGTGGCACCGTTCGACATGGGTGCCGTGGCCAACATCGAGAAGGCGATCCGTGACTCCGACCTCGGCGTCAACCCGGCCAACGACGGCAAGACCATCCGGTGCGTGCTCCCCGAGCTGACCGAGGAGCGACGCAAGGAGTACGTCAAGCTGGCCCGCACCAAGGCCGAGGACGGGCGGGTCGCCGTGCGCAACCTGCGCCGCACCGCCAAGCAGGCCCTGGAGAAGCTGGAGAAGGACGGCGAGGTCGGCAAGGACGACGTGACCGGCGCCGAGAAGCGGCTCGACGGCATCACTAAGAGCCACACCGACTCGATCGACGACATGCTCAAGAACAAGGAAGCCGAGCTCACCGAGGTCTGAGCCATGACGTCCACCCCCGCACCGGCGAAAGACCACGGCCGCGCCGGCCGCAACCTCCCCGCCGCCGTGGGGTCGGCCGTCGTGCTGCTCGCGGCGATCGCGGCGAGCCTGGCATTCTGGAAGATCGCCTTCCTCGGGATCGTCGCCGCAGCCGTCGTGGTGGCGATCTGGGAGCTGAGGCAGGGCCTGCTCGCCAAGGAGATCGACCTCCCCGAGCAGCCCCTGATGACCGGCGGCGTCGTGATGGTCGTCGTGGCCTACTTCTACGGCGCTCCGGCGCTGGTCACGGCGACCGCCGTCACCGCCCTCGTGGTGATGCTCTGGCTGTTGCGACGTGGAGTGGACGGCTATGTCCAGAACGCGACCGCATCGGTGTTCACGCTGGTCTACGTTCCCTTCCTCGGGTCATTCGTGGCGCTGCTCCTGGCCGAAGGCAGCGCGACCGGTTTCGACCGCTGGGACGAGGGCGCCCGCGGCGTCACCGTCTTCATCCTGGTCACCATCGCCTCCGACATCGGCGGGTACGCCGCCGGCGTCCTCTTCGGGCGGCACCCGATGGCACCGGTCATCTCTCCCAAGAAGTCCTGGGAGGGGTTTGCGGGGTCGACACTGTTCTGCGTCGTGGCCGGCTGGGCGCTGGTCGTCTACCTGCTCGACGGTCGGTGGTGGGTGGGGGTCGTGCTGGGCCTGATCGCTGTGGTGATGGCCACCCTCGGCGACCTCTGCGAGTCGGTCATGAAGCGCGATCTCGGCGTCAAGGACATGAGCCAGGTGATCCCGGGCCACGGCGGCCTGATGGATCGGCTGGACTCGCTGCTCGCCACGATCGCCCCGATCTGGCTGCTCCTCCACTACACCGTCTTCTGACTCCGGCGCGGGGGCGAGCACCTGGGCACCGAGGGCTCCTAGAGTGGCGCCATGGAGACGGAGCCCCAGCCCACTGGCGTCGCCAGGGAGCACCACTGGTGGGACTGGTGGCACGAGTCGCACCCCACGTTCGCGGCCCTGACCGGGTTCTTCTCCGGGATGGTGTTCGTCACCGCCGTGCCCGGGGCCTTCGCGGCCCTGTTGCGGCTGCTGTTCCACTACGACACCGCCGAGAAGCTCTTCCCGCTGGTCCTGGTCTTCTTCCTGCTGCCCCTGGGCATGTTGTTCTCACGCCGCACCCGTCGCTTCGCCCAGTTCGTCTGGCTCGGCATCGTCGTGACCGCGGTGGTCGTGCTCGGGGTGACGTCGCTCGTCCTCTACTTCATGGTCCGGTACAACGGCTGACGATGTGACCGGCACGCGACCGGGTGCGACACTGGATCGGTCATGAGCGACTCTCCCCGCACCACGCTGCCCCTGGTCTTCGACGAGCCCCGGGGCCGCAAGAAGCCCCCGCGCCACCTCGCCGACCTCACCGAGGCCGAGCGGTCCGCGTCGCTGGTCGAGGCGGGGCTGCCGGGCTATCGGGCCAAGCAGCTGTCCAACCACTACTTCGCGCGGCTGGTCGATGACCCCGCCGAGATGACCGACCTTCCGGCAGCGCAGCGCGAGGACCTGGTCCGCACCCTGTTGCCCCAGCTGATGACGCCGCTGCGCACTCTGGAAGCCGACAAGGGGACCACCCGCAAGACACTGTGGAAGCTCTTCGACGGCGCCCTGGTGGAGTCGGTCCTGATGCGTTACCCCCATCGGGTGACCCTGTGCGTCTCGAGCCAGGCCGGCTGCGGCATGGCCTGTCCCTTCTGCGCGACCGGCCAGGGCGGCCTCCAGCGCAACATGTCCACCGCCGAGATCGTCGAGCAGGTGGTCGCCGGCGCACGCTCCCTGGCCCGCGGCGAGGTGCCGGGCGGCCCCGGCCGGGTCTCCAACGTGGTCTTCATGGGCATGGGGGAGCCGCTGGCCAACTACAAGGCCGTGATCGGCGCCGTACGCCGGCTCACCGACCCGTCGCCAGCGGGGCTGGGCATGTCCGCGCGCGGCGTGACTGTCTCGACGGTTGGTCTGGTGCCCCGGATGAAGCAGCTGACCGAGGAGGGGATCCCGGTCACCCTGGCGCTGAGCCTGCACGCGCCCGACGACGAGCTGCGCAACACCCTGGTTCCGATCAACACCCGCTCGTCGGTCGCCGAGACCGTCGAGGCGGCCTGGGACTACGCGCGCGTCACCAAGCGCCGGGTCTCGATCGAGTACGCCATGATGCGCGGGATCAACGACCAGGCCTGGCGGGCCGACCTGCTCGGCGACGTCCTCAACTCGTACGGCGACTGGGGGTGGGTGCACGCGAACCTGATCCCGCTCAACCCCACGCCGGGCTCGAAGTGGACCGCCTCCGACCCGGCCGACGAGCGCGAGTTCGTCCGCAGGCTCGAGGCCAAGGGGATCCCGACGACCGTTCGCGACACCCGGGGCAGCGAGATCGACGGCGCCTGCGGCCAGCTGGCCGCGACCGAGTGACCTGAGCCGGCGCTCGTCCAGCGCCTCCTCGCCGAGCCCTCAGCCGCGGGGGTTACGTCTGGAGAGATCGGTCACGACGAGGGCGGCTTCCTCGATGTGATCAACCAGGTGAATCCGGTCGGCCATGTCGCGACCGGCCGCCAGCCGCTCGAGCAGCGGCCACACGGGCAGCGTCTCGGTCCAGTGCCGGTGGCCGACGAGCACCATGGGTGCCACCGATGCTGGATCGGCGTAGTAGTTCTCGCAGGCATCCTGGAACACCTCCTGCACCGTGCCTGCGGCGCCGGGCAGGAAGACGATCCCGCATCGACAGATCTCCAGGAGCACCGCCTCGCGCACCGCGTTGCGCAGATACTTGGCGATGGCGGTCGCGGCGACGTTGGGCGGCTCGTGACCGTAGTGCCAGGTCGGGACGCCCAGCGTCTCGGTGCGTTCGGTCACGCCGTCGAGGACCTCGAAACCTCGGGTCGCCCAGGCCCCGACGTCCGGGCGGTAGTCCGGCACCTCCGCCAGCGCCTCGAGCGCCTCATCGAGGGTTCCCTCGGGCGCCCCGGCCAGCGTGGCACCGAGGTTGGCGGCCTCCATCGCGCCGGGCCCACCGCCGGTGGCCACCGTGTGCTGCTGCCCCAGGAGTCGTCCCAACCGAGCGGCCTCGGCGTAGGCAGGCTCGCCCCGTCGCAGCGCGTGCCCTCCCATGACACCCACCATCCGGCGCCCGGCCACCCAGGCGGTGAGGGCGCCGTCGATCGCGTGATCGTGCAGGGTCGCGGCCAGCAGTCCCTCGGGTTCGGGCTCGGCCTCGGTCCAGGCGTAGGTACGCGCGTCCAGGCTGGCGGCGTAGCGCCCGTCGCCGTAGAGCTCGGCTGCGCTGTAGAGGTGAGCGCGGTAGCTGTCGACGGGAGTGTCCGGGAACGCCGGGAACACGATGGCGCCCCGAGCCTCCAGGCTTGCTCCCACCTCGTCGTCGAGGCGGCATCCGAGGAACATCGCGCCCGCGACCCGGCAGCCGTCGAGCCGCTCGCCGGCGTCACGCAGGTCGAGCGACCGCAACCGCCAGCCGTCCAGATCGCGGGCGCCGGCACGCAACCGGCGTTCCAGGTCGGCCACGGTGTCGACCTCGACGACCCGGCCCCGGCTGTGTCTCATGGGGCGAGCCTAAAGCGCGCGTTCAGAACGCGTGCGCGAGCAGCTCCCCGAAGAGATCGTGCTCATCAACCTCGAGTCCGCGGGCCCGGAACCACGAGCAGACGTTGGTGCAGTCGCGCAGCAGGAAGTCCATGCCGGCCGGGTTGCCGACCAGGTCGACCACCTGCGGAAGGTCGATGACGACGAGGCGTTCCCCGGCAGCCAGGATGTTGTACGCCGACAGGTCGCCATGCACCATGCCGTGCCCGGCCAGCTCGGCCAGGACACTGCGCACCTGATCGAAGTACGACGCGAGCAGGTCAGGCTCCGGCCGGGTCTGCGCCAGGCGGGGCGCCGAGTCGCCGTCGACGGTGATCCACTCCATCAGCAGCTCGGTCCCATCGATCTGGACCGGGTAGGGCACCGGGACCCCGAGCAACCACAGCTTCTGCAGCGACTCCCACTCCGCCCAGGCCCACTGCCCGGCGGCGACGGCTCGACCGTGCGCACTCTTGCGGGCGATGGCGCGGGCGTCCCGGCTACGGCGTACCTTGCGGCCGTCGGTGTAGCCGCTGGACCGGTGAAAGGTGCGGTGGTCCTCGCCGCGGTAGCGCTTGGCAGCCATCACGACCGCCTCGCCGTCCGGCACGGCACGCTCGACCAGGAAGACATCCGCCTCCTTGCCGGTCTTGAGCACGCCGAGCTCGGTGTCGATCGCGGCCTGGGACGTGACGACCCAGTCGGGTCGAGGCTCAGGACCGCGGCACAGCGGCTCGACGCTCAGCCAGGTCGACCAACGCTGCTGCTCGTCGTCGGGTTCGTCGTAGCTGCGGAAGTCGAAGACGAAGCGGGGATCGATGCCCTCAGGGAGGGCGTCGGGGAGTCGGTCAGCGACCGGCTCGGTGTGGTGCGGGGACATGTGTGCTCCAGGAGAGAGAGGGGGTGCGGGCTGCAGGCAGGCCGACGACAGTGATCGTCATGACG
The DNA here is from genome assembly GCA_963806945.1 of uncultured Actinomycetota bacterium. Taxonomy (GTDB): domain Bacteria; phylum Actinomycetota; class Actinomycetes; order Propionibacteriales; family Nocardioidaceae; genus Nocardioides. The sequence goes on along the minus strand of CAWDZH010000005.1, from coordinate 255,472 downwards.
CGCCTCCTCTCGTCTCCGGGCGCAGGGACGGGTCTCCGAACGCTGTGATGATCGTGGCTGGTCCCCCGGGAGAGCGCAACGGAATATTGCCGGCCATCGACTGAAGGTCGGCTAGGTTCGGGCCCATGTCGCCCATCCCTCACCACCGCCGGGGCCACCGTGTCCTGGCGGCCGCCGCGCTCTCGGGGGTCGTGCTCGCGGCTCTGCTCGGTGCTCCTGCGTCGGCGCACGCGCAGCCCCTGCCTGGCGACGACGGGATCGGCGACTCCTATTTCCCCCTGGACGGCAACGGCGGGATCGACGTGGTGCGCTACCGCATCCGTGACCGCTACCGCTTTCCCACCGCGCGGCTCAGCGGGACAACGCTCCTCACCGTGCGAGCCACGCAGGACCTCTCGTCGTTCAACCTCGATTTCCAGCTGCCCGTGAGCCGGGTCAGGATCAACGGCGTGCGCGCCCGGCACCGGCAGCCGGGCAGCCACGAGCTGGTGATCACGCCGCAGGAGCCGATCCTGACCGGCGACCGGTTCACCGTCGCCGTGGCCTACGACGGTCGACCCCGCCGCAGCAGCTACCTCGGGGAGAAGAACTGGCTCGCTGACCGGCACGAGGTCGTGGCGATGAACCAGCCCCACATGGCGTCCTGGTGGTTTCCCTCCAACGACCACCCCAGCGACAAGGCGCTGATGGACATCTCCCTCACGGTGCCCCGCGGCAAGCAGGTCTTCGCCAACGGCCGGCGTATCTCGATCAAGCGCCACGGCGGCCTGGCGACGCATCGCTGGAGAGCGGCGGAGCCGATGTCGACGTACCTGGCCATGTTCGCGGCGGGTGACTTCCAGGTGGCCTCGGGCGTCCGCGCCGGGCTCCCGTGGCGGGCCGTGGTGTCCCGACAGCTGTCACGCGCCGCGCGGCAGGACAACATGGCCCTCATGCGGCAGACGCCGCGCGTCGTGGAGGGGCTCGAGGGCGACCTCGGTGCCTATCCATTCAGCCAGGTCGGCGGTCTGGTCACGTCACTCGATGTCGGCTTCGCGCTGGAGAATCAGACCATCCCGACCTACCCGGCCACCGGACGCGGCTACACCTGGCTGGTCGTCCACGAGATCGCCCACCAGTGGTTCGGTGACTCGGTGGGGCTCCACCGGTGGAAGGACATCTGGCTCAACGAGGGTGCCGCCACGTTCATGGAGGTCCGCTGGGACGAGACCCATGGCGGGCCCTCGGGCGCCGACTGGCTGCGCGCGGAGTATGACCGGCGCCCAGACGAGAGCCCGTTCTGGGACCTCGAGATCGGTGACCCCGGTGCTGACCTGATCTTCGCCGGACCGGTCTACACCCGGGGCGGGATGACCTTCCAGGCGCTGCGCAACCGGATCGGTGAGGCGGACTTCTGGACGCTGTTGCAGCGGTGGGTGCACGAGAACGCGGACGGGCTAGGCACCCGCGCCGGCTTCGAATCGCTGGCCGAGGAGGTCAGTGGTGACCAGCTCGATGAGTTCTTCCGGGTCTGGCTCGACGTCGGCAGCCGGCCGGCCGACCTCGCGGTCAACGGTCTCGGTTAGCCGTGACCTCGAGGCTCAGCCGAGGAGGGGGGAGAGGGCGCGGGCGATGCGGCTCGGCCGTTGGGTGAGGCGCTCTTCGGCATCCGCCCACATCATGGCGCGCAGCCCGGCGTTGATCCCGAGCCAACGCAGCGGCTCCGGCTCCCAGCGGGGCGAGCGGTGCCCGACCCACGGGAGCCGGGTGAGGTCGGTGTCGTGGCCCAGGACGAGATCACGCAGGGTGCGGCCGGCCAGGTTGGTCGTGCTGACCCCGTCCCCGACGTAGCCACCGGCCCGGCCCACCCGCGTGACCGGATCGAGCCCGACCGAGGCGCACCAGTCGCGCGGAATGCCGAGTGGCCCGCCCCAGGCATGGGTGATCTTCACGTCCCGCAGCACGGGGAAGAGGTCGACGAGCGTGGCCCGGAGGCCCGCGAACACCCGGTCGTCACGGTCGAAGCCGGGACGGATGCGTGATGCGTAGTGGTACGGCGCTCCGCGGCCGCCGAAGACCAACCGGTCGTCAGCGGTCCGCTGGCCGTAGACGATGAGATGTCGGTGGTCGGTGAAGGTCTCGCGACGTGCCAGCCCGATCCGGTCCCAGGTCTGGGCGGGCAGGGGAGCGGTGGCGATCACCAGGGAGTAGACGGGGACGAGTGTCCGCCGGTGACCGGGCAGCCCACTGGTGTAGCCCTCGGTCGCGGTGATGACGGTGCCGGCCGTCACGTGACCGGCCGCGGTCGACACGCGTCCGGCGGCCAGGGAGGTGGCCGGGGTGTGCTCGTGGATCGCGACGCCGCGTCGGACGAGCGAGTCGGCCAGCCCGCGGACCAGGCGTAGCGGGTGGATCGCCGCGCAGTCCGGGGTGTACGTCGCCCCGACCACGTCGGCCGCGTCGAGCCGGCCCCGTGCTTCCCCCTGGTCGAGCAGGACGAGCTCGTCCTCACCGATGCCCCAGCCCCGGGCATGCTCGACGTCGGCGCGGGCACGGATCAGCTGGGCCCGGGACCGGATCAGGGAGAGGGTGCCGCCCCGGGCGATGTCGGCCTCGATGCCGAGTTCGGCGGCCGCGCGCACCACCTCGTGGACCGAGTCGCGCATGGCCGCGTGCTGCGCCAGCGCGCGTTCGCGGCCGGAGCGCGCGGCCAGCGAGTCGAGGGAGGCCGGGAACAGCGCCGAGCACCAACCACCGTTGCGGCCCGACGCGCCGTACCCCACGGTCTGGGCCTCGAGCACCGCGATCCGTAGCGACGGGTCGGCCTCGGCCAGGTAGTGAGCCGTCCACAACCCGGTGAATCCCGCCCCCACGATCGCGACGTCGACCGTGGCATCGCCGACCAGGGGAGGTCGCGCTGCCGGGAGCGGGGCGGTATCGGCCCACAGTGAGCGGGCGCCGCTCAGCGCACACCCCACGAGTAGGTCTGTTTGCGCAGCTTCAGGTACATGAACGTCTCGGTGCGGGCCACGCCCTCGATCCGGCGGATCTTCTCCGAGATCAGTTCGAGCAACCGCTCGTCGCTCTCGCACACCACCTCGGCCAGGATGTCGTAGGTCCCGGCCGTGATCACGACGTAGTCGACCTCGTCCATCTCGGCCAGGGCCTCGGCCACCGGATCAAGCGGACCGGACACCTCCAGCCCGACCATCGCCTGCCGGGCGAAGCCGAGCTGAAGAGGGTCGGTGACGGCCACGACCTGCATCACGCCACTGTCGATCAGGCGCTGGACCCGCTGCCGGACCGCGGCCTCCGAGAGACCCACTTCCTTGCCGATGGCGGCGTACGAGCGTCGGCCGTCCTGCTGCAACTGCTCGATGATCGCCTTGGCGACATCGTCCAGCACCGCGCCGCTGCGCTCACTCTTGCGGGTCATGGTCGGCAATGCTCCCACACGGTTGACGAAGGAACCAGTAATCGCCATGGAATCCGCAGGTTATGGGATCGTAATCAACGGAATCCCTTGTCGGACGCCACCAGACGTGACACGATCCGAATCGACTCACCCGCTCAAGGAGGCCGTGACATATGACCACTCGGTGGCGACAAGGACCGCTCGGCGACACCGCCGCAGATCGGTTGGCGGCACGCATCGTTCACCAGATGGGCGCGGGTTCGGGACTGTCCCGGAGGACCTTCATGCGTGGTGCCGGAGTGTCGGCGATGGCGGTCACCTCGAGTGGCCTGCTCGTCGCCTGTGGGACCGAGGCCGCTCAGCAGAACGCCGAGGACTGCCCGAGTGAGGATCTCTCGGCGACCGAGCAGACCCTGGCGTGGTCGAACTGGCCGCTCTACATCGACCAGGCCAAGGTGAAGCAGGGCGGCGAGAAGGTGAAGACCTATCCCACGCTCGCCGAGTTCGAGGAGGCGTCGGGCATCACGGTCGAATACACGACCGACGTCAACGACAACTCCGAATTCTTCGGCATCGTGCGCAACCAGCTCGGCGCCTGCGAGTCGACCGGCCGCGACATCTTCACGCTCACCGATTACATGGCCGCCCGCATGATCAACCTCGGCTGGATCCAGAAGCTCGACAAGTCCGCGATGCCCAACGTCGAGGCCAACCTGGTGGAGAACCTGCGCAGCCCGGCCTGGGACGAGGGACGCGACTACTCCGTGCCATGGCAGAGCGGCCTCACCGGGATCGCCTACAACTCCAAGCTCACCGGGGAGGTCCGGAGTTTCGAGGAGCTCCTCACGCGCCCCGACCTCAAGGGCAAGATCTCCCTGCTCTCGGAGATGCAGGACACGATGATCTTCATGCTGCTGCTCGAGGGCGCCGACCCGGAGGACTTCACTGACGACCAGTTCGGTTCCGCTGTGGAGCGACTCCAGGCCGCCGTGTCGTCGGGCCAGGTGCGCTCGTTCACGGGGAACGAATACGCCCAGGACCTCGCCAACGGCAACATCGCGGCCTGTGAGGCCTGGTCGGGCGACATCATCCAGCTCCAGTTCGAGAACCCCGACATCAAGTTCGTCGCCCCCGAGGAGGGGTTGTCGCTGTGGTCGGACAACATGCTCGTCCCCAACAAGGCGACCCACAAGGCGAACGCCGAGAAGCTGATGGACTACTTCTACGAGCCCGAGATCGCCGCCCGGGTCGCGGCGTGGGTGAACTACATCTGTCCCGTCGCCGGCGCCCAGGAGGCCATGGGGGAGATCGACAAGAGCCTGCAGGGCAACGAGCTGATCTTCCCGACCGAGGAGCTGCTGGCCAACGCCTACGACTTCATGTCCCTGGACCAGAAGACGGAGCAGGACTACCAGCGCCAGTTCGCCTCGGTGATCGAGGGCTGAACAGATGACCGCAGACACCTCACCCGTCGACCGGGCGTCGACGGACCTGAAGGACGCGGCCGGTGCCGTCCTCGCGCTTCGGGGCCTCACGAAGACCTTCGACGCCTTCACAGCGGTCGACAACCTCGACCTCGACGTCGAGGCCGGCCGCTTCTTCGCCCTGCTGGGGCCCTCGGGATGCGGAAAGACCACCACCTTGCGCATGGTCGCGGGACTCGAGACGCCCACGTCCGGCAGCATCCAGCTCGGTGGAGAGGACATCGCCCGGCTCAAGCCCTACCGGCGGCCCGTCAACACCGTGTTCCAGAGCTACGCGCTCTTCCCCCACCTCAACGTGTTCGAGAACGTCGCGTTCGGGCTGCGCCGCCGCGGCCTCAAGGACGTGCGGGTGCAGGTCGAGGAGATGCTCGAGCTGGTCGAGCTCGGGCCGATGTCCAAGCGCCGACCAGCGCAGCTGTCCGGTGGTCAGCAGCAACGGGTGGCGCTGGCCCGAGCGCTGATCAATCGCCCGAAGCTGCTGTTGCTGGACGAGCCCCTCGGTGCGCTGGACCTCAAGCTGCGCCGGCAGATGCAGATCGAGCTCAAGCACATCCAGACCGAGGTCGGCATCACCTTCATCCACGTCACCCACGACCAGGAGGAGGCGATGACGATGGCCGACACCATCGCGGTCATGAACGGCGGTGTGATCGAACAGCTCGGCCGGCCCGAGGAGCTCTACGACACCCCGGCCACCACCTTCGCAGCCAACTTCCTGGGACAGTCCAACCTGGTGCGCGGACGGGTGAGCGGCACCAGTGGCGACGTGCTCGACGTCGACGCGCACGGCAGCACGGTGCGCGTTCCGCGCGACCGCGCCCGGGTGTCCGAGGGCGAGGTCTGGATCGGGGTGCGACCCGAGAAGGTGCGGTTGGTCGACGAGGGGACCGAGCCGGACGCCGGCGGCAACGTGCTGCGTGGCGGAGTGCTCACCGACGTGTCGTACTTCGGGGTCTCGACCCAGTACCTCATCCGGATGCCGTGGAACCAGGAGCTGACGGTGTTCCAGCAGAACACCGGCAGCCGGGGCTCGTTGCGGCCCGGTGACCGTGTCGACCTGACCTGGCAGGGCGATCACACCTTCCTCCTCGACGCGCGGCAGGACGAGCACGCAGGACAGGTCGAGGAGTGAGCGCGGTCGCGGGCGGCCTGCGCGAGGTCGAGCCGCCTCCGAAGCAGAAGAAGCAGCGGCCGGGCCGGGTCGCTCATCTGTTGCTCCTGCCGGCCCTGCTGTGGTTGCTCGTCTTCTTCGCCATCCCGACATTTCAGCTGGTCGCCACGTCGCTCTACGACCCCACCGGCTCGCTGGACGTCGGTTATGCCATGACATGGGCGTTCGGCAACTACCCCGCGGCCTGGCAGGAGTACTCGCAACAGTTCCTCAGGTCATTCATGTACGCCGGGACCGCGACCGTCCTGGCCGTGTTCATGGCCTACCCCCTGGCCTATGCCATCGCGTTCAAGGCCGGTCGCTACAAGAACCTGATGCTCGTGCTGATCGTGGCGCCGTTCTTCACGAGCTTCCTGGTCCGCACCCTGGCCTGGAAATCGATCCTCGCCGACAACGGCTTCGTGGTGTCGATCCTCAAGACGCTGCACCTTCTGCCCGACGACGGCCGGGTGCTGGCCACCAGCGTCGCCGTGGTGACCGGTCTGACGTACAACTTCCTGCCGTTCATGGTGCTGCCCCTCTATGCGAGCCTGGAGAAGATCGACGTGAGGCTGATCGAGGCGGCCCAGGACCTCTACTCCTCCGGGCTCACCGCATTCCGGAAGGTGACCTTCCCGCTCTCGTTGCCCGGGCTGGTGGCGGGCACGCTGCTGACCTTCATCCCGGCCGCCGGCGACTACATCAACTCCGAGCTGCTCGGTACGCCGCAGCAGTCGATGATCGGCAATGTCATCGACCGCAACTTCCTGGTCATCCTCGACTACCCGATCGCGGCAGCCTGCTCGTTGACCCTGATGATCGCGGTCACGGTGCTGGTCCTGGTCTACGTACGCCGCTCGGGTGCGGAGGACCTGCTGTGAGGGTCGGGCGGTGGATCAGCGAGCACGTGGTGGTGTTCATCGCGGCCCTGGTGCTGCTCTACATGTTCCTGCCGGTGTTCTTCGTGCTCCTGATGAGCTTCAACGATCCGTCGTCGAGACTCGCCTACAGCTTCGAGGGCTTCACCCTCGACAACTGGGCCAACCCGTGTGCAGCGGCGGGGATGTGTGAGTCGCTGGTGACGTCCGTCCAGATCGGGCTGCTGGCGACCGTGGGCGCCACCCTGCTCGGAACACTGGCGGCCTTCGCGCTGGTGCGTCACAGGTTCCGGGGGCGCTCCGCCACCTCGCTGCTGATCTTCCTTCCCATGGCCACCCCCGAGGTCGTGATGGGCTCCTCGCTGCTGGCGCTGTTCACCGCAGGCGGACTTGCGGGCCAGCTGGGATTCTGGTCGATCCTGATCGCCCACATCATGTTCTGCCTGTCGTTCGTGGTGGTGACGGTCAAGGCACGCCTCTCCGGCCTCGACACGGTCCTGGAGCAGGCGGCGATGGACCTCTACGCGAACGAGTGGAAGACCTTCTGGCGGGTGACCTTCCCGCTGGTGTTCCCCGGGATCCTGGCCGCCGCGCTGCTCTCGTTCTCGCTGAGCTTCGACGACTTCATCGTGACCAACTTCAACCACGGCAACACCATCACGTTCCCGATGTTCGTCTGGGGCTCGGCCCAGCGAGGCATCCCCCCGCAGGTCAACGTGGTCGGGTCGATGATGTTCGTGCTGGCGCTGCTGCTGGTCGCGCTGGGGGGATCCCTCCAGCGCCGTCGCACCTGAGGCACGGGACGTCCCCGGGGAGGCCGAGGCCTCACCGGTTGTTCACAGCAGCGAGTGGGCCTTGTCCAGGACGACGCGGAGGATCTGCTCGATCTCGTCGAAGTGCTCCTGCGTGCAGATCAGCGGCGGTGCGAGCTGCACCACCGGGTCGCCGCGGTCGTCGGCGCGGCAGTAGAGGCCCTCGTCGAAGAGCGCGCGGGAGAGGAAGCCGCGCAGCAGCTTCTCGGCCTCGGCGTCGTTGAAGGTCTCCTTGGTGGCCTTGTCCTTGACCAGCTCGATGCCGTAGAAGTAGCCGTCGCCACGGACGTCGCCCACGATCGGCAGGTCCTTCAGCTTCTCCAGGGTGGCCCGGAACGCCGGCTCGTTGGTGAGCACGTGCTCGTTGATGCCCTCGTTCTCGAAGATGTCGAGGTTGGCCATCGCCACCGCCGTCGACACCGGGTGGCCGCCGAAGGTGTAGCCGTGCAGGAACGTCTCCTCGCCCTTCAGGAACGGCTCCATCAACCGGTCCTGGGCGATCATCGCGCCGAGCGGTGAGTAGCCGGAGGTCAGTCCCTTGGCGCAGGTGATGATGTCCGGCTCGTAGCCGTAGCGTTCGGCGCCGAACATGTGCCCGAGCCGGCCGAAGGCACAGATGACCTCGTCGCTGACCAGGAGTACGTCGTACTCGTCGCAGATCTCGCGCACCCGCTGGAAGTAGCCCGGCGGTGGCGGGAAGCAGCCGCCGGAGTTCTGGACCGGCTCGAGGAACACGGCGGCCACGGTGTCGGCGCCCTCGTTCTCGATGGCGACGGCGATCTGGTCGGCCGCCCACCGGCCGAACTTCTCGGGGTCGCTCTCGTCGAGCAGACCGCTGGTGACCTCGTGGGCCCGGTAGATGTTGGTGTTCGGGACTCGGAACGTGCTCGGCACCAGCGGCTCGAACGGTGCCTTCATCCCGGGGATCCCGGTGATCGAGAGAGCGCCCTGGGGAGTGCCGTGGTACGCGATGGTGCGGCTGATCACCTTGTGCTTGGTCGGCTTGCCGGTGAGCTTGAAGTAGTTCTTGGCGAGCTTCCAGGCGGTCTCCACCGCCTCTCCGCCGCCGGTGGTGAAGAAGACCCGGTTGAGCCCACCGGGGGCGTAGCCGGCGAGCCTCTCGGCGAGCTGGATGGCGGTGGGATGGGCGTAGGACCACAGCGGCATGAACGCCAGCTCGCGCGCCTGCCGGGCGGCGGCGTCGGCGAGCTCGGTGCGGCCGTGCCCGAGCTGGTTGACGAAGAGTCCCGCGAGCCCGTCGAGGTACTTCTTGCCCTGGGAGTCCCAGATGTAAGGGCCTTCACCGCGCACGATCACGGGGACGTCCGCGTGGTCGTAGGTCGAGTGGCGGGTGAAGTGCATCCAGAGGTGATCCTTGGCCGCCCGCTGGAGCTGGTCATTTTCCTGGGACATGCTCACATCATCACCTGTTGAATGGCCGTTTCGCAAGCGAATCAGTGGCCGACCTACCGCTAGAATCCGGATTCCGTAGGTCGGGCCACGCCGACGCACTCGAAGGGAGTCTCATGAAGCGCACGCTCTTCACCGGCGGCAAGATCTTCGACGGCCACCGTCACCGGGGTGAGGGCAGCGTGCTGGTCGAGGGTGGCCGGATCGTCGCGGTGGGCACGGTCGACCGCGATGCCGCCGCCGGCGCTGAGGTGGTCGACGTCGCCGGCGGGCTGGTGGCCCCGGGCTTCGTCGACGCCCACGTCCACGTCGTCCAGGGCGGCCTGGAGCGGACCCGCTGCGATCTCTCCGAGGTCCACACGCGGGCCGATTACGTGGAAAGGGTGGCCGCGTACGTCGCCTCCCACCCCGATCGTGAGTGGGTGCTCGGGGGCGGCTGGGCGATGGCGGCGTTCCCCGGAGGCACGCCGACGGCCGCGGACCTCGACGCCGTGACCGGCGGCCGGCCGGTGTTCCTGCCCAATCGGGACCACCACGGCGCCTGGGTCAGCACCCGAGCGCTCGAGCTCGCCGGGATCGACCGGGACACCCCTGACCCGGCCGATGGTCGGATCGAACGCGACGCCGCCGGACGTCCCACCGGCACCCTCCACGAGGGCGCGATGTCCCTGGTCGGGCGGCTGGTCCCTGCCACGACCGAGCAGGAGTACGACGCGGCGCTGCTGGCCGGGCAGTCCCATCTCCACTCCCTGGGGGTGACGGGCTGGCAGGACGCGATCGTCGGCGACTACGCCGGGATGGAGGACCCCGGCCCCGCGTATCGGCGCGCAGCGGAGCGAGGCACCCTCACCGGCTGGGTCGTCGGCGCGCTCTGGTGGGACCGCGATCGTGGCGTCGAGCAGCTGCCCGACCTGGTCGCCCGGCGCGCGGCGTACAGCCACGGCCGGTTCCGTGCCAGCTCGGTCAAGGTCATGCAGGACGGTGTCGCAGAGAACTTCACGGCCGCGATGGCCGCGCCCTACCTCGACCGCTGTGGCCATCCGACCGACCGCCGCGGGCACTCGTTCCTCACCGCCGCCGCACTGCGCGAGGCCGTGCCGGCGTTGGCCGAGGCCGGTTTCCAGATCCACGTGCACGCCATCGGAGACCGAGGGGTGCGCGAGACCCTCGACGCCTTCGCGGGGCTCGCCCTGCCCGAGGGCGGGCCGGTGGCCGATCTCCGTCACCACGTCGCCCACCTGCAGGTCGTCGATCCACGCGACCTGTCGCGGTTCGCGGAGCTGGGGGTGGCGGCCAACGTGCAGGCAGTGTGGGCCTGCCTCGACGACCAGATGGTCGACCTGACGCTGCCCTTCCTGGGAGCGGAGCGCTCGCGGTGGCAGTACCCGTTCGGCGCGCTGCACCGATCCGGCGCCCGGCTGGCGATGGGCAGCGACTGGCCCGTCACCACCCCCGACCCGCTGGCCGCCCTCCACACGGCGGTCACCCGCACGGCGTACGGCGAGGAGGGGCGGGCCGGCACGGAGCCGTTCCTGCCGGAGCAGGCGCTCGACCTGACGACCGCGTTCGCGGCGTACACCTCGGGGAGTGCCTGGGTGAACCATCGTGACGACGCCGGACGGCTGGTGCGGGACGCAGTCGCCGACCTGGTGGTGCTCGACCGGGACCCCTTCGGCGGGCCGGTCGAGGAGATCGGTGCGACGCGCGTGGTGTCGACCTGGGTGGAAGGCTGTCAGGTGGGCTGAGGCGGACCAGTGGCACTGCCGTATTCGTTGAATGCAACGGATTCCGTGTCTGAGGACCGCCTGCCTCTACCGAATCCGTAGGTCGCCGACTAGGGTCGGCCCATGGCTGACATCACCTTCCAGAACATCGTCGACGGCGAACGAGTGGGCTCGGCGTCCGGTGAGACCTACGACGTCATCGACCCGACGACCGGAGAGACCTACGCGACCGCGCCGCGGTCCGGCCCCGAGGACGTGGACCGCGCCTACCGGGCGGCCGCCACGGCCTTCGAGTCGTGGGGCGAGACCACCCCACAGGACCGCGCCGCCGCGATGCTGAAGATCGCCGACGCCATCGACTCGCGGGTGGAGGAGATCAACCGGGTCGAGTGTCTCGACACCGGCAAGCCGCAGGGGCTCACCATGGCCGAGGAGATGCCCTACGCCTCCGACCACTTCCGGTTCTTCGCCGGCGCCGCGCGGGTGCTCGAAGGCCGTTCCGCCGGTGAGTACATGGCCGACCACACCTCGTGGGTACGCCGTGAGCCGATCGGCGTCATCGGCCAGGTCACGCCGTGGAACTACCCGTTGCTGATGATGATCTGGAAGATCACCCCGGCGTTGGCCGCGGGCAACACCATCGTGCTCAAGCCCAGTGACACCACCCCGGCGAGCTCCACGCTGCTGGCCGAGATCTGCAGCGAGTACCTGCCGCCGGGAGTCCTCAACGTGATCTGCGGCGACCGGGACACCGGCCGCGCGCTGGTGGAGCACCCCACTCCGCAGATGGTGGCGATCACGGGGTCGGTGCGCGCAGGCATGGAGGTGGCCGGATCGGCGGCCGCGAACCTCAAGCGGGTCCACCTCGAGCTCGGCGGCAAGGCACCGGTGATCGTCTTCGACGACGCGGACATCGAGAAGGCCGCCGAGGGCATCGCCGGCGCCGGGCTCTTCAACGCCGGCCAGGACTGCACTGCGGCCACCCGCGTCCTGGTGGCGCCGGGCATCCACGACGAGTTCGTCGCGGCCCTCACCGAGGCGGCCAAGGGGATGCCCACGGGTGACCCGGCACACGAGGACACCTACTACGGACCGCTCAACAACAGCACCCAGCTCGAGCACGTCACCGGCATGGTGGACCGGCTGCCCGACCACGCCTCGCTCGAGACCGGTGGTGTCCGACAGGGCGAGCGCGGCTACTTCTACGAGCCGACCGTGCTCTCCGGTCTCCGCCAGGACGACGAGCAGATCCAGGACGAGATCTTCGGCCCCGTGATGACGGTCCAGAAGTTCACCGACGAGGCCGAGGCGCTGGCCTGGGCCAACGGTGTCAAGTACGGCCTGGCCTCCAGCGTGTGGACCAGGGATCACGCCCGCGCCCTGCGGGTCTCCAAGCGACTCGACTTCGGCTGCGTGTGGATCAACACCCACATCCCGTTCGTCTCCGAGATGCCGCACGGTGGATTCAAGCACTCCGGCTACGGCAAGGACCTGTCGATGTACGGCCTGGAGGACTACACACGGATCAAGCACGTCATGAGCTACATCGGCCAGGACTGAGTGATGGGTGATCCGATGAGGATTCTCCTGGTCGGCGCCGGTGGCGTGGGTGCCGCGTTCACGGCGATCGCGGCCCGCCGCGACTTCTTCGAGGCGCTCGTCGTCTGCGACTACGACCTGGCCCGCGCGGAGAAGGCAGCGGCCACCGACGACCGCTATGTCGCAGCACAACTCGATGCCTCGGACGCCGACGCGGTCACCGCACTCTGCCGCGAGCACCGCATCACGCACCTGATGAACGCCGTCGACCCGGTCTTCAACATGCCGATCTTCGACGGCGCGTTGGCGGCCGGTGCCGACTATCTCGACATGGCGATGTCGCTGAGCAAGCCCCACCCCGACTCGCCGTACGCCAAGTGCGGCGTCAAGCTCGGTGACGAGCAGTTCGCCCAGGCGGGGGAGTGGGAGCGCGCCGGTCGGCTCGCCCTGGTCGGCATGGGGGTGGAGCCCGGCCTGTCCGACGTGTTCGCGCGGTACGCCGCCGACCACCTCTTCTCCGACATCGACGAGCTCGGCGTCCGCGACGGCGCCAACCTGGTCGTGACCGACGACGACGGCAACGAGATCTTCGCTCCGTCGTTCTCGATGTGGACCACGATCGAGGAGTGCCTCAACCCGCCGGTCATCTGGGAGCGTGCGAGCGCGGACATCGACGGCGGCTGGTTCACGACCGAGCCGTTCAGCGAGCCGGAGGTCTTCGACTTCCCCGAAGGGATCGGCCCGGTCGAGTGCGTCAACGTCGAGCACGAGGAGGTGCTCCTGATGCCGCGCTGGGTCGACGCCAAGCGGGTGACCTTCAAGTACGGCCTCGGCGACGAGTTCATCAACATCCTCAAGGTGCTGCACACCCTCGGTCTCGACCGCACCGATCCGGTGCGCGTGAAAGGGGTGGAGGTCAGTCCGCGTGACGTGGTGGCCGCCGTGCTGCCGGACCCGGCCACGGTCGGCCCGCGGATGACCGGCAAGACCTGCGCCGGGCTGTGGGTCACCGGCACCGGGAAGGACGGCCAGGGGAATCCGACCGGACCCCGGTCGTCGTACCTGTTCCACGTCGTCGACAACGAGTGGACGATGCGGGAGTACGGTCATCAGTGCGTGGTCTGGCAGACGGCCGTGAACCCGGTCATCGCCCTGGAGCTGCTGGCGCGAGGGACCTGGAGCGGTGCCGGCATCCGCGGCCCGGAGGCGTTCGACGCCCAGCCCTTCCTCGACCTGCTGGCAGAGTACGGAGCCCCCTGGGGCATCAAGGAGCTGACACCGTGATCGAGCAGAAGCGTCACCTGACCACCGACATCCCCGGGCCGGAGTCGCAGCTCCGGCTGGAGCGCAAGAAGACGCTCGTCGCGGACGGCGTCGGCACCATGCTGCCCGTGTTCGTGACCGAGGCCGGTGGCGGCATCCTGCGCGACGTCGACGGCAACAGCCTGATCGACCTCGGCTCGGGCATCGCGGTGACCACGGTCGGCAACAGCGCTCCCGCGGTGGTGCGCAACGTCCGGGCGCAGCTCGAGGCGTTCACCCACACCTGCTTCATGATCACCCCGTACGACGGCTACGTCGACGTGTGCGCCGAGTTGGCCGAGCTGACGCCGGGTGACCACACCAAGAAGTCCGCGCTGTTCAACTCCGGGGCGGAGGCGGTCGAGAACGCCGTCAAGATCGCGCGGGTGGCCACGGGCCGCGACGCGGTCGCCGTCTTCGACCACGCCTATCACGGGCGTACCAACCTCACGATGGCGATGACCGCCAAGAACATGCCGTACAAGCAGGGGTTCGGGCCGTTCGCCGGCGAGGTCTACCGGGCGCCGACCTCCTACCCGCTGCGCGACGGGCTCTCCGGCGAGCAGGCAGCCGCCCGCGCCATCGACCACCTCGACAAGCAGGTCGGGGCCGGCAACCTGGCGTGCCTGGCGATCGAACCGATCTTCGGCGAGGGCGGGTTCGTCGTGCCGGCGCCCGGCTTCCTGGCGGCCCTCTCGGCCTGGTGCACGGAGAACGGCATCGTCCTGATCGCCGACGAGATCCAGACCGGTTTCTGCCGGACCGGTGACTGGTTCGCCTGCGATCACGAGGGGATCGTCCCCGACCTGATCACGACCGCCAAGGGCATCGCCGGTGGCCTGCCGCTGGCTGCTGTCACCGGCCGCGCCGACCTGATGGACAGCGTCCACACCGGTGGCCTGGGCGGCACCTTCGGGGGCAACCCGGTCGCATGCGCCGCCGCGCTCGGCGCGATCGAGGAGATGCGGACCCACGATCTCGTGAGCCGGGCCCGAGCGATCGGCGCCACGATGACCCGGAGGCTCGAGACGCTCCGCACCGAGCACGAGGTCATCGCCGACGTCCGCGGTCGCGGAGCGATGATGGCGATCGAGCTGTGTGTTCCCGGTACGACGGAGCCCGACGCCGCTCGCGCCGCGGCGGTCAACGCCGCGTGCCACCGGGCGGGCGTGGTCACCTTGACCTGCGGCACCTGGGGCAACGTGTTCCGCTTCCTGCCGCCGCTCTCGATCGGTGACGACCTGCTCGACGAGGCGTTCGACGTGGTCGCGGAGGCGTTCGCCGCCACCGCCTGAGCAAGGGTCCGCCGCCGGTGGTTGAGGTGCGAGGAGCGTCAGCGACGAGCCTCGAAACCCCCGGCGCTGCGGAGGTCCCGATCGTGACTGCGAAGATGGGCGGGTGAGCAGACGCGACGTGGTGGTGCTGGGGTCGACGGGTTCGATCGGCACCCAGGCGCTGGACATCGTGCGCGCGAACCCCGACCGGTTCCGGGTCGTCGGGCTGACGGCCGGCGGGTCGAACCAGGGCCTGTTCGACTCCCAGGTGGCCGAGTTCGCCCCGGCGTACGCGGGGCTCGGCGAGGACGCCAGCGTCGAGGCGGCCGGGATGCCCGCCGACGTCGTGCTGAACGGCATCACGGGCGCGGTCGGACTCCGGCCGACGCTGGCGGCCCTCGACGCCGGCACCACGCTGGCGCTGGCCAACAAGGAGAGCCTGATCATCGGCGGCCCGGTCGTGACCGAGCGGGCCGCACCCGGCCAGATCGTGCCGGTCGACAGCGAGCACTCCGCGCTGGCCCAGTGCCTGCGGTCCGGCACCCCCGCAGAGGTACGCCGCTTGGTGCTCACCGCCAGCGGCGGTCCGTTCCGCGGCCGCACCCGCGACCAGCTCGGCCGCGTGACCGTCGACGAGGCGCTGGCGCACCCGACCTGGGACATGGGCCCGGTGGTGACCATCAACTCCGCCACTCTGGTCAACAAGGGACTGGAGGTGATCGAGGCCCACCTGCTCTTCGGCATCCCCTACGAACGCATCGAGGTCGTGGTGCACCCGACCAGCGTCGTGCACTCCATGGTCGAGTTCGTGGACGGCTCCACGGTGGTGCAGGCCAGCCCACCGACGATGCTGATCCCGATCGCGCTCGGCCTCGCCTGGCCCGACCGGGTCCCCGATGCCGCCCCTCCCGTCGACTGGACCCGGGTCGAGACCTGGGAGTTCCACCCGCTCGACGACGAGGCCTTCCCCGCGGTCGCGCTCGCGCGGCGAGCCGGCGGGGCCGGCGGGACCGCTCCGGCGGTCTACAACGCTGCCAACGAGGTCTGCGTCGAGGCATTCCGCCACGGCCGACTGGACTTCGTCGACATCGTGCCCACGATCGCCTCCGTGCTCGCCGACCACGACGTATCCTTGACGGAGCAGCTCACCGTCGACGACGTGCTCGCCGCCGACGCGTGGGCCCGTGCTGCTGCCGCCACACGTTGCGAAGGGACCGGATGACCGCCGTCTACTACCTGCTGGGCGTGGTGATCTTCGTGGTCGCCATCCTGGCCTCGATCGGTCTCCACGAGTTCGGTCACATGATCCCGGCGAAGAAGTTCGGCGGGAAGGTCACCCAGTGGTTCATCGGCTTCGGGCCGACGGTGTGGAGCAAGCAGATCGGCGAGACCGAGTACGGCGTCAAGGCGATCCCGCTCGGTGGCTACGTCAAGATCGTCGGGATGCTGCCGCCGGGCGCCGACGATCTCGACGAGGACCGCGCACACCCCGTCTACGACGAGAACGGCGAGCGCGTGCTGCGCGTCCGCAAGTCCAACACCGGCCTCTTCACGCAGCTGATCTCGGACGCCCGGGCGGCTGAGTGGGAGCACGTCAAGCCCGGTGACGAGGATCGGCTCTTCTACAAGATGGCGTGGTGGAAGAAGGTCATCGTCATGGCCGGCGGGCCCACGGTGAACATCCTCATCGCCTTCCTGATCTTCCTGCCCGTGTTCGCGTTGTACGGCAACGCCAACGACTACCGCATCCAGTCCACCGTCGACGAGGTTGCGCCCTGCCTGGTCCCGGTCGCGGAGGACGGGCGGGAGTGCACAGCCGCCGAGCTGCGCGAGAACCCGACGCCGGCCCGCGAGGCCGGTCTCAAGCCGGGCGACCGGTTCCTCTCGTTCAACGGCGTCGACGTCACCAGCTGGGAGCAGCTGCAGCAGACCATCCGCGCCAACGACGACGGTGCGGCGGTGATGGTGGTCGAGCGCGGCGGTGAGCAGGTGACGCTCACGACCGACACGACCGTCGAGCTTCGCCCGACCAGCATGACCGACGACACCCTCGTCCAGGTCGGCTTCCTCGGCGTCGTGCCCGTCGCCGAGATCGGCACCGGCGGCCCGATCTACACCGTGCAGCAGATGGGTGGGATGACGGTCGACACCCTCCACGCGATGGCCACGCTGCCGGTCAAGGTGTGGAACGTGGCCCAGGCGATCGTCGGGGTCCAGGAGCGCGACCGCAACGGTCCTGTCAGCATCGTCGGCGGGGGCCGGCTGGCCGGCGAGACCGTCTCGTACGAGGGTTTCCCGGTGAAGGAGAAGGCGATCTTCCTCCTGATGCTGATCGCCGGCTTCAACTTCTTCATCGGCATGTTCAACTTCATCCCGCTACTGCCGCTCGACGGCGGTCACATCGCGGGGGCCCTGGCCGAGGCGTTGCGCCGGGGCTGGGCGCGGCTGCGTGGACGACCCGACCCGGGTTACGTCGACATCGCCAAGCTGCTGCCGGTCGCCTACGTGATGGCCTCGGTGCTGCTGATCCTGGGCGTGGTGCTGATCGTCGGCGACCTCGTCGTACCGGTCCACCTGGAGGGCTGACCCCGGCCACCGGGCCAGTCGGGTTTGGGGGCGACCGCTGGGCCGCCAGTAGGCTCGGGCACATGACCGCGATCAACCTGGGCATGCCCGAGGCGCCGCCGCCCGTCCTCTCCCCGCGCCGCAAGACCCGCCAGATCAAGGTGGGCAAGGTGGGCGTCGGCAGCGACAGCCAGGTCTCGGTCCAGTCGATGACCACGACGCTGACCTCCGACATCAACGCCACGCTCCAGCAGATCGCCGAGCTGACCGCCTCGGGCTGCGACATCGTGCGCGTGGCCTGCCCCAGCCAGGACGACGCGGACGCGCTGCCAGCCATCGCCCAGAAGTCGCAGATCCCGGTCATCGCCGACATCCACTTCCAGCCGAAGTACGTCTACGCCGCCATCGAGGCGGGCTGTGCGGCGGTCCGGGTCAACCCGGGCAACATCCGCAAGTTCGACGACCAGGTCAAGGAGATCGCGGCCGCCGCGAAGGACCACGGCACCTCGATCCGGATCGGCGTCAACGCGGGCAGCCTCGACAAGCGGATCATGGAGAAGTACGGCAAGGCCACCCCTGAAGCGCTGGTCGAGTCGGCGGTCTGGGAGGCGAGCCTCTTCGAGGAGCACGGCTTCCAGGACTTCAAGATCTCGGTGAAGCACAACGACCCCGTCGTCATGGTCCGCGCCTACGAGCTGCTCGCCGAAGCCGGAGACTGGCCGCTCCACCTCGGGGTCACCGAGGCGGGCCCGGCCTTCCAGGGGACCATCAAGTCCTCGGTCGCGTTCGGGCACCTGCTCAGCCAGGGCATCGGCGACACCATCCGGGTCAGCCTCTCCGCGCCACCGGTCGAGGAGGTCAAGGTCGGCATCCAGATCCTCGAGAGTCTCAACCTCAAGCCGCGCCGGCTCGAGATCGTCTCCTGCCCGTCCTGCGGTCGCGCCCAGGTCGACGTCTACAAGCTCGCCGACGAGGTGACTGCCGGGCTCGACGGGCTCGAGGTCCCGCTCCGCGTCGCGGTGATGGGGTGCGTCGTCAACGGCCCCGGCGAGGCCCGCGAGGCCGACCTCGGTGTCGCCTCCGGCAACGGCAAGGGCCAGATCTTCGTCAAGGGCGAGGTCATCAAGACCGTCCCCGAGAACATGATCGTGGAGACGCTGATCGAGGAGGCGATGCGGATCGCCGAGGGCATGGAGCCGGTCGAAGGCGGACAGGCGAACGTCTCGGTGTCGTAGGGACCCGACCCTAGTCGGCGCTGACACCGAAGATCCTCGACGACCTCTGGTCGCCGGCTGCCACTGGCGTCACAGGCACCAGTTCCATGCGGTGTTCGGGTGGTTCGTCGGTCGGCCACCCCTCAGGCACGCCCCTGTCGACGAACCCGGCTCGTTCGTAGGCCGCGCGAGCCCGGATGTTCTCGCTGCGAACCATCAAGTAGGTCGACCGTCCCTGGCCGGCAGCCCACTCCACCACGGCGGCGATCAGGGCGCCACCGGTGCCGGTGCCTCGCGCTGACGGGTGCACCCACATCGAGATCAGCTCGGCCCAACCTTCGCCGTCAGCCTGTCCGCTGACCACGCCGACATCCTCGGCGCTGTCGTGTGCGATCAGGGTCAGGGGAACGTCCGTCAGCCGGGATCGCCAGCGCTCCTCGGAAGCATCGAGCCAATCTTCGTACCGAGAGCCGAACGCAGCCGGAGCGTCCGAGAGCGACGCCAATCGAACAGCACGAAACCGCTCCCAATCGTCGGGGTTGAGCTGCGCGATGTCCACCCGAGGAACCTAGGTCCACCGTGCGGTCGGCCGCGAACCTGGCAGCGGCAGGCGGCTCACTCGTGTCGTGGTCGGTGTCTGATCCAGTCGGGTGGTGGTCGCCCGGGTTTGGGTGGTGGTCGGAACTCGGGTCTCCGGTCGGTGGCGAGGCGGACTTCCCACGGGGTGTGGTGGATGGTGCGGTGGTGGTGGCCGCAGAGGAGGACGAGGTTGTCGAGTGAGGTCGTGCCGCCGTCGATCCAGTGGCGGATGTGGTGGGCGTGGCCCATCACCGGTGGCCGGGTGCAGCCGGGGAAGGCGCAGTGGTGGTCCCGGACCACGAGCGCGGTCCAGATGGCTGGGGTGACGAGGCGGTGGTCGCGGCCGACGTCGAGGACGCAGCCGTCGGCGTCGAGGAGGACCCGGATCAGGTCGCTGTCACAGGCCATCCGACGGACCACGGAGCCGGGCAGGTCGAGGCCGTCCTCGGTGGTCCCGACCCCGGCCCGGTCGCCGGTGCAGGGTGTCGGCGTCGATGGTGACGGTGACCCGGGGCCGGGTGCCGTGGCTGGACGGGACGGCGTCGGTGTCGAGGGCGTGCTGGGCGAGCCGGACGAGCGCGTCCCACATCCGGGCGCCGTGGTCCCGCGGATCAGCGGCGTCCTCACAGGTGACCGGGTCGACGGTGGGTTCGGGCTTGGTCAGCGGGAGCAGGGCGGCGCGGAGGGTGGCGCCGTCCTCGACCGTGCCGCGGCCTTTGATCCGGACTCCGCCGCAGCCGTCGTTGGTGACGGTGAAGAACCGGCCCAGGTGGGCGGCCCGGTCTTCGCGGTCGAGGTCCTTCTCGGCTTGTCGTTCGTCGCGGTCGGGGTCGACCACCCGGGCGAGGTGGCGTCCGGCGTGGTGCAGGTCGGTGGCGTTCAACCGGCCCGCTTCCTCGAGCAGCACCTGCTCGCCGCGACGCCGGACGTGCTCGGCCTGGGGGAGCCGCTCGATCGCGTCCACGATCACGCCCGCCTGGTCGGGCGAGACTGTTCCCGCGCGGAAGCGCATCGAGCGTCGCGGTGCGCTCGGAGACCAGCAGCTTCGCGTGCACCACCGTTCGTTTGCCCTGCCGGCGGGTGGTGCCGGCGAGGTGGGTGAACCAGTCGGCCGTCGACCCCCACGCGAGGTCCTTCTTGGCGGTCTCGCGGACGTCGAGGTCGGCCAGCAGCTCGGCCTCGAGTGCGGCGGTCTTGGCCTTCAGCCGCTGCAACACTTCAACCCCGGCGACCAGCTCACCACTGGTCCGTGCCGACCACAGAGTCCCGGTCAGCGAGTCGAGCTCACCACACGCCGCAGCGACGACACCGGCGGGTGTCGGGTGGTGCAACGGGGTGATCGCCATACCCCTAGTGAAGCCGTGACCACTGACACTGAAAGTGCTCAGAACCCCCTTATCCACAAGGGAATCCGGCAACGTGACCCAACCGTGATCCATAGATTCTGGAGGGTGCGATCGAACTCCGTTGACCTGCACCCGCAGTGTGAGCAAGGTGTCGCCATGACTCGGTATGTCGAAGCTGCCGAGCCACTGCTGTCCTACCCGGCGTCCCAGTTCGTGGTCATCGGGTCGAGCGACCCGTACCTGAACCGGGACATGCTGAACGTGCTCCCAGGCACATGTCTGGTCGTGGCCGGTGACCACATCCTGCGAGTTCCCGGCGACGCAGCCGCCATGGTCGCCAGCCACGAGCAGTTCGTTCGAGCGTTCGACCAATGGCTGACGACGGTGCAGGCGTAGAACCCGGCGTACGAGGGCCTCCAGCCGGAAGTGCCACTAGCGTGCAGGCCGTGACCCGCTCTGACGTCGTACTGATCTCAGGACCAATGACTGAATTTGTCGCTTCGCGCTGATGGGCAAGTTCTCGGCGAAGAGCACGCGAACACGCTGTTCTGACTCGCGAACCCCGATGACGTGCCCGGAGTCAAAGCCAGGGAAGGACCACACGGACACGTGGGCCGGATCATCCGCGAAGTACATCCCCCGCGCATCCCGACCCACATCGGCGCACGACGACAGGTCGCCCGAACCGAGCTTCTCGGCGGCCAGCCTGGAGAACCCAGCCTCAACGTAGATCGTGCCCTCGAACCGGACGGCAACCGCGCAGTCGGCGGAAGCACCTCCTTCGCCGCCGGGTTGCGAGCATGCCGAGAGGGCCACGGTGAGTGTCAGCGCGCTAGCCATCCGCCACATCTGTTCGGCCTCTCCGGATCTCGTCAGCCCTGAGACGTGGTTCAGCCCATCCAGGTTCCGACCGCAGGTGCTGTCGGGTCAGCGGTAGCTGGACACGTCGACGTCCGCGCCCATGCCGTGGTCGGCGATCAGCCGCCAGCAGTCGGGTCGTGAGCCGTCGACATCCGTCACGTCGTACGCCGCAGCCAGGTCGTGCGAGGAGAGCGACACCCCGGCATGGCGATCGTGACCGGGGTCGGCCGCCAGCGCCGCGACCCCGCGAGCGACGTAGGTGGGCGTCTCGCTGATCCCGAAGCCGGGCACCCGGTCGAGCGCGTCACGCCAGGTGGCCTCGGTGACCCCGAAGTTCTCCAGCATCGCCTCGGACCGGATCCAGCCGGGTGTCACCGCCAGCGGGGTGATCGGCTGGTCGCGCAGCTCGTGCGTGAGGGCGACGACGATGCGCTGCACGTTGGCCTTCACCAGGTCGTAGTAGAGGCCGACGCCCTGACGGAACTCGCGGTTCGCCTCGAACGTGCCGTCGGTCATCTCGATCAGCAACCCGGGGGTCTGAGGGGTGGCCGTCCGGATCATCAACGGCAACGCGTGGTGGGCGGTGATCAGGTGGGTGTCGACGCCCATCCGCAGCATCCTCAAGCCCCCCGCAAGATCGTGCTCCCACATCGGCTTGTCGAACTCGGCGTAGCGGTCGCCGCCGAAGATGTCGTTGACGAGGACGTCGAGCCGGCCGTGCTCGGACTCGATCCGCTCGACGAGCGCGCGCACCCGGGCCGGGTCCTCGTGGTCGACCACGAGCGGGGTGCCTGCCCCGCCGGCCGCGACGATCAGGTCGCCGGTGTCCTCGATCGTCTCGGGCCTGTCGATCTCGGAGCGGCCGTCCACCCGGCTGCTCCGACCGGTTGCGAAGACGTGGGCGCCCGCGCGGGCGAGCTCGACGGCGATCGCGCGACCGGCACCACGGGTCGCGCCCGCGACCAGTGCGACCCGGCCGGTCAGGGGACGGTCGGTGTGCGAGGACATGGCGTCAGGCAACCACAACCGACGCACGCCCGACTTGATCACGCTTGCGCGGCGATGTGTGGGGGGTCGTAGGCTCACCGCGTGCTCACGACCCGTCACGGTGTCCGGGTGCTGGGCCAGGACGACCTGGACGCGTTCCAGGGACTGGTGGCCGAGGACCCGGTCATCAACGTGTTCGCGTCCCACCGCGCCCGCGTGACCAACCTCGAACCCCGCTGGCTGGGCGGGGAGGTCTGGGGTCGCTTCGACGGCGGCGACCTGCGCGCGGCCTGCCACGTCGGCGCCAACCTGGTCCCGGTCCAGGCCAGCGTCGAGGACGCCCGGGTCTTCGGCGAGCGGGCGCTGGCCAAGAGCCGCACCGTCACCACGATCGTCGGGCCGAACGAACCCGTCAGCGCGCTCTGGGACGTGGTCGCCGATGCCTGGGGGACGCCGCGGGACCAGCGCTGGGAGCAACCCCACCTCGAGATCGGGACCGATCCGATGGTCGCTGCCGACCCGCTGGTCCGGCGTACGACGGCCGACCAGATCGATGCGCTCTATCCCGCCTGCGTGTCGATGTACACCGAGGAGGTCGGGGTCAGCCCCGAACTCTTCGGCGGTGCCGACTTCTACCGCACCCGGGTGCGCCATCTGATCTCGCGGGGTTGGTCCTTCGCCCGGATCGACGACGGCGAGGTGATCTTCAAGGCCGAGGTGGCCTGTCTGTCGCCGGCCGCGGCACAGGTGCAGGGAGTGTGGGTCTCGCCGGATCGACGGGGCCACGGCCTCGGAGCGGCCGGGATGGCGGCCGTCGTGGAAGCCGTACGCCGCGACCTCGCCCCCGTCGTCTCGCTCTACGTCAACGACTACAACGTGGCCGCCCGCCAGACCTACGAACGAGTCGGGTTCAGACAGACGGCGACGTTCGCCACCGTGATGTTCTAGGGGCTGCTCGCCGCGAGGTCGGAGGCGCGCTCGCAGTCGGCCCCGTCGCACCTCACCGTGGCGCCCTGGCGGCGACCGTTCGCGTCGAGCAAGAGGGTGTCGTCGTCCTCCCACTGCACCGCACCGAACCAGTTCGCGCGGTACAACGTGAGCCGCGACCCGTCGGTCTCGCGCAACTGGACCTCACCGGGTCCGACGCCGTCCGCCAGGATGTCAGTGCTGGCGAGCAGTGCTCCGTCGGGCGAGAAGGTGACGACTCGCTGCCGGCACGAGCGCCACAGCGTGGTGTCGGGGTCGGACACCGTCGACACCACCGTGCAGCCGCCGCGGTAGGGATCGTCGGTGTAGACGGCGAGCCGGTCCGCCGAGAGGTCCGCGTGGTAGGCGATCCGGTCGACGATCCGTTCGCGAGTCCCCGTCGCGAGGTCCCAGGCGACGGTGCGCTCACGCTGCCAGCTCGACACCAGCACGGTGCCGCCGTCGGCGTCGACCACCTCGGCGTAGCCGCGGAACCGACCGCTGGCCACCTCGCTGCCGTCCGTCGCGTCGAAGGCGGTGAGCCGGGTCCGTCGCCGGTTGTCCGTGTGGATGATGAGCTGGCCGTCGCTGGAGAGCTGCGTGAAGAGCGCGTCCTTGCCGCGCAGCAGCACGGCCGTGTCACCCTCCGGGGTGACCCGCTTGACCCGGTACCGCGGCCGCTGGGCTCGCCGGGTCGAGACGACGTAGTCGTCGCCCGAGGTGCCCATCAAGGTCATGACGTGCGGCACCTCGATCCGGCGGTCGCCGTCGACGATCGTGGTCCCCTCCAGGTGTGGGAGCCGGACGTCGTCGCCACGCTCCAGCGTCCCGGGACGGCTGAGGTCGACGGTGTCGACGGCGACCGACGAGCCCACCGGCGCGAGCGGGGCGGTCAAGGCGGTCGCGGTCAGTGCCGCGGCAAGTGCGAGCAAGGTCTTCATGCCCGTGGAGACGCAGCGATCGCGCATTGGTTGCCAGCGTTACTGGTTCGAACTCTGCGGGGGGCGACGGCTAGCCTTCGCCACATGATCCTGCGGATGTCCAGCCTCTTCGTGCGTACGCTCCGGGACGACCCGAACGACGCCGAGGTGCCGAGCCACCGGTTGCTGGTGCGCGCCGGGTACATCCGCCGGGCGGCGCCGGGCATCTACACCTGGCTGCCCCTGGGCCTGAAGGTGCTGCGCAACATCGAGGCCATCATCCGCGAGGAGATGGACGCGATCGGCGCGCAGGAGCTCTCCTTCCCGGCGTTGCTGCCCCGCGAGCCCTACGAGGCGAGCGGACGGTGGACGGAGTACGGCGACAACATCTTCCGGCTGCAGGACCGCAAGGGCGGTGACTACCTGCTCGGACCGACCCACGAGGAGATGTTCACGCTCGTGGTGAAGGACCTGTACTCGTCGTACAAGGACCTGCCGCTGTCGATCTACCAGATCCAGACCAAGTACCGCGACGAGGCGAGGCCCCGCGCCGGCCTGCTGCGCGGCCGCGAGTTCATCATGAAGGACTCCTACTCCTTCGACATCGATGACGCCGGGCTGGAGCGGTCCTACCAGGCCCACCGCGAGGCCTACATCCGGATCTTCGACCGGCTCGGCTTCGAGTACGTCATCGTCTCGGCGCACTCGGGGGCGATGGGTGGATCGAAGTCGGAGGAGTTCCTCGCCAAGGCCGACGTCGGCGAGGACACCTACGTCCGGTGCACGACCTGTGACTACGCCGCCAACGTCGAGGCCGTCCAGGTGCCCGCACCCGACCCCCAGGCGTACGACGACGTGCCGGCCGCGCACCCCGAGCAGACGCCCGACACCCCCACGATCCAGACGTTGGTCGACCACCTCAACCACGCGTTCCCCCGCGAGGACCGCGCGTGGTCGGCGTCCGACACCCTCAAGAACGTCCTGATGATGCTGCAGCACCCCGACGGCACCCGGGAGCCGCTCGCGATCGGCGTCCCCGGTGACCGTGAGGTCGACCAGAAGCGTCTCGAGGCGGCGGTGCACCCCGCGGAGTTCGAGCCGTTCGGCGAGAAGGACTTCGCGGCGCACCCGATGCTTGGCCAAGGGCTACATCGGTCCCGGCGCGCTGGGCGAGGCGTCGACGTCGAGATCCGCTACCTCGTCGACCCGCGCGTCGTCGAGGGCACCCGCTGGGTGACCGGTGCGACGTCGACGGCTCCCACGTGCATCGATCTCGTGGCCGGCCGTGACTTCACGCCCGACGGCACGATCGAGGCCGCCGAGGTCCGCGCGGGTGACACCTGTCCCCGCTGCGACGGCGGTGCTGGAGACGGCCCGCGGCATCGAGATGGGCCACATCTTCCAGCTCGGCCGCAAGTTCGCCGAGGCGCTGGACCTCAAGGTCCTCGACGAGCACGGCAAGCTGGTCACGGTCACCATGGGGTCCTACGGCGTCGGTCCGTCACGCGCCGTCGCCGCCATCGCGGAGAACACCCTCGACGAGATCGGGCTGTGCTGGCCGCGCGAGGTCGCGCCTGCCGACGTCCACCTGGTCGCCGCCGGCAAGGACGGCGAGATCTTCGAGACGGCCGCCCGGATCGCCGAGGAGCTCGTCGGGCCGCGGCTCGACGTCCTCTACGACGACCGGGCCGGCAAGGTGAGTCCCGGCGTGAAGTTCAAGGACGCCGAGCTGATCGGCATCCCGACCATCGTCACCGTCGGCCGTGGCCTCGCCGACGGCACCGTCGAGGTGCGCGACCGCACTGTCGGGGGAGCGGCAGGAGGTCGCGGTCGGTGACGCCGTGGACCACCTCGTCGGGCTCGTCACCGCCGGTGGCTGAGGTGCGAGAGCGCAGCGACGAGCCTCAGCTCCCGGCCTCGACGCCGTCCTCTTCGACTGGGGCGGCACCCTCACCCGCTGGCACGACGTCGACTTCCACGCCGAGTCCCTCGCGCTGGCCCAGGCGGTGGCACGCACTCCGACGCCCGACGACGACCACCATGCCTGGGCCTCCCGGTTGCATGCGGCCGGCGCGGCGGTCTGGGGTCGCAGCCGCGACCACCAGCAGAGCGCGACCATCGCCGACCTGTTCGACGAGGCCGGCCTCGACCACGACCCGGAGCTGCTGGCGGCGTACCACGACTTCTGGGAGCCCCACACGGACACCGACCCCGAGGTCAGGCCGATGTGGGAGGAGCTCAAGGCGATGGGGCTGCGGGTGGGCGTGCTGTCGAACACCATCTGGCCCCGCGCGTGGCACGAGGAGTTCTTCCGGCGGGACGGCGTGCTCGACCTGCTCGACGGCGACGTCTACACCAGCGAGATCCCGTGGACCAAGCCCTCGCCGCAGGCGTTCGGAGCCGCCGCCGCGGCGGTCGGCGTGAGCGACCCCGCTCGCTGCGTCTACGTCGGGGACCGGCTCTTCGACGACATCTGGGGTGCCGGACAGGCCGGGATGAGGACCATCCATGTGCCGCACAGCACCATCCCGGCCGAGCAGGTCGGTCACACCGAGGGCGAACCCGACGCGGTGGTCCGGTCCCTGGCCGAGATCCCCGGCATCGTGCGCCGCTGGCACTGAGGCCGACCCCACGGCGGGCCGGGAACTGCATAAACTTGCAATGCGAAAAGGTGAGGAACCGTTTCCCTCCCAGTGTCCGGCGCTGAGATGCAGGATTGTGCACGAGGCACTTCCGGCGGTCCCCACACCAGCCGGAACCTGACCTCCACGCCGGATTGATTCCGGCCTCAGCGGTCCGTGTCGCTGGTCAATCCGGGGAAGATCTCGGGACTTCCCCGGAAGGCCAGCACACGGACCGCCGCCTGTGTCAGGGCCGACACGGCGAACCGTCGATCCGCACCGCTGGTCTGCTCCACCAGCCAGGCGTACGTCGCCTCGCAGCGTTGCTCGACCTGCACGTGCGGCGCGGGCCACCGCGCCCGGCGTGTCCAGTGGCGTCGGCAGCTCGTAGGCCGGCTCGGCCGCCACCGGCTCGCCGTCGTGGTCGCGGACTCGTGCGGTGAGCAGGTCGCGCCCGGCTCGGTGTGCGTCGTAGGCCGCGGAGACATCGGCGTAGAACTGCGGCGTGGCCGACACGGAGGTCCCGGCGCCGAGGGCGCCGTAGACGTGCAACGCGGCGTGCTCGGCGGCGAGCGCGGTCTGCAGTGCGTCGAGCGGGGTCACTGGCCGGCCCCGGCGGCGAGCTGCTGCGCGATCGCCGCCGACATGCTGGCGAGCAGTGCGGCGAGCGGACCGCTCTCGGCGGTCACGGCGGCGGTGGCCAGCGACGACTGAAGTCGTGCCTCGCTGGCGCGGACGGTCTTCCGGACGGCCGTGGAGTTGCCGCGGACCGGTGTCCGGCCGCGGGGACGAGGACCTTCCAGGGCCCGGAGGTGTTGCGTGTGCAGGGTGCCGAACCGGGCCAGCTCGCCGGCGAGACCCGGTCGCGCCCGGAGCGCGGAGGTGACCAGGACCGACGCCGTGGCCAGGTCTGCGCGCACGCTGGTCGACCAGCGCCTCATCGGGATCGGAGCCGCGGATCCTCGACCGTGCCCGTCCGAGAGGGCATCCGTCCCGACGGTGGCGCATCGTCGGGGGTGATCGCCTCGCACCCCGTGAGCGCGATCAGCGTGCCCGCCAGCGCGCTCCTCCGGGTGGGACGAAGCGGGGCGGAGGCAGTCACGGCCCAGACACTAGCCCGGGCCTGCGGGGGCCGCGGACGCAGCCGCTATCGTGGCAACTTCCAACTTCACAAGGAGGTCACCACCCGTGAACAGCGCCAGGAACGACGCCACCCGGGACCGCATCGAGGCGGAGTTGGTGTCCCCCTTGCAGGAGCTCGACCTCGACGTCGAGGCGGTCGAGGTCACTCCCGCCGGAAAGCGACGGATCCTTCGGGTCGCGGTGGACAAGGACGGCGGGGTCACGCTCGACGACGTCGCCGACGCCACCCGCGAGGTGTCCCGGGTGCTCGACGACTCGGACGTGATGGGGGAGCACCCGTACACCCTCGAAGTCACCTCGCGGGGTGTCGATCGTCCGCTGACGTTGCCGCGCCACTGGCGCCGCAACGCCGACCGCCTGGTCACCGTCACCCTCGCCGACGGTGAGGTGTTCACCGGCCGGATCCAGGAGAACGACGACGCCGGCGCCCAGGTGGAGGCCGACGGGCAGCCACGTCACGTCAGCTTCGCCGAGGTCGACAAGGCCCTCGTCCAGATCGAGTTCAACCGTCCCGGCGCGAAGTCGCCCGAGCAGGAAGCCTGAACCATGGATATCGACCTCAACATCCTGCGTGCTCTCGAGCGCGAGAAGGAGATCTCCTTCCCGGTGCTCGTCGAGGCCATCGAGCAGGCGCTGCACACGGCGTACCTGCGCACTCCCGGTGCCCAGACCCAGGCCCGCGTCGAGCTGGACCGCAAGACCGGGCACGTGACCGTGTTCGCTGCCGAGCTCGACGACGAGGGCGTCAAGGTCGGGGAGTTCGACGACACTCCCGACGGATTCGGGCGGATCGCCGCGACCACCGCGAAGCAGATCATGCTCCAGCGGCTGCGTGACGCCGAGGACGACATCAAGTTCGGGGAGTTCTCGGGCAAGGAGGGCGACATCATCTCCGGCGTCATCCAGCAGGGTCGCAACCCCGACGACGTGATGGTCGACCTGGGGCGTCTGGAGGCGCTGCTGCCGACCGGCGAGCGGGTGCCCGGCGAGGACTACAGTCACGGCACCCGGATCAAGTGCATCGTGGTGTCGGTCCGCAAGGGCATGCGTGGTCCCCAGATCACGCTGTCGAGGACCCACCCCAACCTGGTGAAGAAGCTCTTCGCCCTCGAGGTCCCCGAGATCGCCGACGGCTCGGTCGAGATCGCGGGCATTGCCCGCGAGGCCGGCCACCGCACCAAGATCGCGGTCCGCTCGACGACGCCCGGGATCAATCCCAAGGGTGCCTGCATCGGTCCGATGGGACAGCGGGTGCGCAACGTGATGTCGGAGCTGCACGGCGAGAAGATCGACATCATCGACTGGTCCGACGAGCCGTCCCAGCTGGTCGCCAACGCCCTGTCCCCGGCCCGGGTCACCTCGGTCGAGGTGCTCTCGGAGACGGAGCGGTCGGCTCGGGTGGTGGTTCCGGACTTCCAGCTCTCCCTGGCCATCGGCAAGGAGGGTCAGAACGCGCGGCTCGCCGCCCGCCTCACCGGCTGGCGGATCGACATCCGATCCGATGACGAGGCGCCCCCGGCCACGGCCGACTGAACGGCACGCGGCGCGGTCGGTTCGCTCTGGGGTGACCGACCGCGCTAAGGTTACCGACGGTGACCATCGCTCCCTCGACGCCTGCCCGGACCCCGGTCCGGACCTGTGTCGGATGCCGGGTGAAGGCCGCCAAGCGTGAGTTGTTGCGTGTCGTCCTGGGGGCGGACCGCGACGGTCGACCGGCCGTCGTACCCGATCCGGACGGCACGGCTCCCGGTCGCGGGGCGCACCTGCATCCCTCGACCGAGTGCTACGACCTCGCGGTGCGCAGGCGAGTTTTCGCCCGAGCCCTCCGGGCCGGGGAGGGACTGGCCAGCGAACCGGTGAGGGACTACCTCGCCTCACGATCCCCACCAGACCGACCGACAGAAACTGGAGCAGTAGCTCATGAGCACTCGATGAGTACTTCGCGATGAGCCAGCTCGCGCTGAGCACAACCGACCAGCATCCACTAACGGTCTGAGAATCACCCCGGAACCGGGTCTCAGGCCAGAAGGAGAACCGTGGCCAAGACCCGAGTCCACGAACTCGCCAAGGAGTTCGGAGTCGAGAGCAAGTTCGTTCTCGAGAAGTTCAAGGAGATGGGGGAGTTCGTCAAGTCGGCGAGCTCGACCGTCGAGCTGCCCGCCGAGATGCGCTTCCGCAAGGAGTACGGCGAGAAGCTGAAGACGGCCGCCCCCGTCGAGCAGCCGGCTGCGAAGCCTGCTCCCAAGCCTGCCGCCAAGGCGCCGGCCACGAAGACCGCCGCCGATGACGCCGAGGACACCGCGCCCGCCGCGGAGGCGGCGCCCGCGCCGGCCGCTCCGGCCGCGCCCAAGCCCGGTCCCAAGAAGGCGGCCGACCCGGCCCCCGAGCCGGTGGCGCCCGAGCCCGGTGGCCGAGGAGCCGCCGGCCCAGCCCGAGGCCCCGGCCGCGGACGACGCTGCCGCGCCCGGCCACTCCGAAGGCGCCCAAGCCTGCCCCGCGACCCGTGGGCAAGGGCGGCGCCCCTCGTCCCGGCAACAACCCGTTCGCTCCCAGCCAGGGCATGGGCCGCCGTCCGGCGCCCGCACCCCGCGCGGGCGATCAGGACG
The DNA here is from genome assembly GCA_963806945.1 of uncultured Actinomycetota bacterium. GTDB lineage: Bacteria > Actinomycetota > Actinomycetes > Propionibacteriales > Nocardioidaceae > Nocardioides. The sequence goes on along the minus strand of CAWDZH010000005.1, from coordinate 224,697 downwards.
ACACCCGTCCGCCGCGTCCGCCCGCTGGCGCGCCCGGCGGCGGAGCCGGCGGTGGGTCCGGCCTGCCGCGCCCCAACCCGGCGATGATGCCCAAGTCCCCGGCCGCCTTCGGTGGTGGCCCGGGTGGCGCTCGTGGTGGCCCCGGCGGCCCCGGTGGTGCTCGTGGCGGCCCCGGTGGCGCTCGTGGTGGCCCCGGCGGCCCGGGTGGTGCTCGTGGTGGCCCCGGTGGCGCACCTGGTCGCGGTGGAGCCCCCGGTGGCGGCGCCCCGGGTCGTCCCGGCGGCTTCGCCGGTCGGCCCCGTCCCGGTCAGCGTGGCCAGACCCAGGGGGCCTTCGGTCGTCCCGGCGGTCCGTCACGTCGAGGCCGCAAGTCCAAGCGGGCCCGTCGTCAGGAGTTCGAGGCCATGGAGGCCCCGACCATTGGTGGCGTGCGCGTCCGCAAGGGTGACGGCGAGACGGTGCGTCTGGCCCGTGGCTCCTCGCTGACCGACTTCGCGGAGAAGATCAATGTCGACGCCGCGGCACTGGTGCAGATGCTGTTCTCGCTCGGCGACATGGTGACGGCGACCGAGTCCGTCAACGAGGAGACGTTCGATCTGCTCGCTGAGGAGCTCAACTACGTCATCGAGATCGTCTCGCCCGAGGACGAGGACCGCGAGCTGCTCGAGTCCTTCGACCTCGAGTTCGGTCTCGACGAGGGCGACGAGTCCGACCTCGCCATCCGGCCGCCGGTCGTGACCGTCATGGGTCACGTCGACCACGGAAAGACCAAGCTCCTCGACGCGTTGCGTGACGCCAACGTCATCGACAAGGAAGCCGGCGGCATCACCCAGCACATCGGTGCCTATCAGGTCATGACCACGGTCGACGGCAACGAACGCCGGATCACCTTCATCGACACCCCCGGTCACGAGGCGTTCACCGCCATGCGTGCCCGTGGTGCGCAGGCGACCGACATCGCGATCCTCGTGGTCGCGGCCGACGACGGTGTCATGCCGCAGACGGTCGAGGCGCTCAACCACGCCAAGGCCGCTGGTGTGCCGATCGTGGTCGCGGTCAACAAGGTCGACAAGGAGAACGCCGACCCCACCAAGGTGCGCGGCCAGCTCAGCGAGTACGGCCTGGTGCCGGAGGAGTACGGCGGCGAGGCCATGTTCGTCGACGTCTCCGCCAAGGCCGGGACGAACCTCGACGGTCTCCTCGAGGCCGTGGTCCTGACCGCGGACGCCTCGCTCGACCTGCGGGCCAACCCCGACCAGGACGCCCAGGGCCTCGTGGTCGAGGCGCACCTCGACCGTGGCCGCGGCCCGGTCGCGACGGTGCTGGTGCAGCGCGGGACGCTGCGGGTCGGCGACTCGATCGTCGCCGGTCCGGCCTACGGCCGGGTGCGCGCCATGCTCGACGAGCACGGCGACACCATCGAGGAGGCCGATCCGTCGCGCCCCGCGATGGTGCTGGGTCTGAACGCCGCCCCGGGCGCCGGTCAGAACTTCATCGTCGTCGACGACGACCGGATGGCACGCCAGATCGCCGAGAAGCGGGAGGCGCGGGAGCGTGCGGCCATGCAGGCCAAGCGTCGCGTCCGCCGTACCCTCGAGGACTTCATGGCCTCCATGGAGAAGGGTGAGAGCCAGGATCTCAACCTGATCCTCAAGGGCGACGTCTCCGGTTCGGTCGAGGCGCTCGAGGACGCGTTGTCGGCGATCGATGTCGGCGACGAGGTCAGCCTGAGGGTCATCGACCGCGGTGTCGGTGCGATCACCGAGACCAACGTCGACCTCGCTGCCGCCTCCGACGCCATCATCATCGGCTTCAACGTCCGGCCGCAGGGCAAGGCGAGCGAGATGGCCGACAAGGAAGGCGTCGAGATCCGGTACTACTCCGTGATCTACCAGGCGATCGACGAGATCGAGGCTGCGCTCAAGGGCATGCTCAAGCCCGAGTTCGAGGAGTCCGTGCTGGGGCAGGCCCAGGTGCGCGAGATCTTCAAGTCCTCCAAGGCCGGCAACATCGCGGGCTGCATGGTCACCAGCGGCGTGCTCCGCCGCAACGCCAAGGTCCGCCTGCTGCGCGACGGGGCGGTGGTCGCGGACAACCTCGACCTGGCCTCGCTGCGACGTGAGAAGGACGACGCGTCCGAGGTCCGTGAGGGCTTCGAGTGTGGTCTGGTGCTGCGCAACTACCAGGACGTCAAGATCGACGACATCGTCGAGGCCTTCGAGATGCGCGAGATTCCGCGCGCCTGACGCGTGGATGGTCGCGGTTTCCCCGGTTGGCCGGGGAAACCGCGACTTCGCGGCCCAAGTTTCCACCGACAACCAGCAGTTTCCCCGGCCGGCTGGGGAAACCGATTACCCTCGAGGAGCGGGCAATATGACGAGCAACAGCCCCCGGGTGCGCAAGATCGCGGACCGCATCCAGGTGATCGTGGCCGAGATGCTGGAGCGCCGGATCAAGGACCCGCGACTGGGGTTCGTCACGGTCACCGACGTCCGCGTCTCGGGTGACACCCAGCAGGCGACCGTGTTCTACACGGTGCTCGGCGAGGACGCCGACCGGGAGAGCACCGGCGTCGCTCTGGAGTCGGCCAAGGGCGTCCTCCGCGCGGAGGTCGCCAAGCAGCTGGGCATCCGGCATGCGCCGACCCTGACCTTCGTGGCCGACGCACTGCCCGAGAACGCCCGCCACCTCGACGAGGTGCTGGCCCGGGCGAAGGCGCTCGACGCGGAGCTCGAGGCGGCCCGCGGATCGGCGTACGCAGGCGAGGCCGACCCGTACAAGAAGCCGCACGAGGACGACGAGCTCGAGGGTGGCACCGAGGTCGACGCGGACCGCGACGACTGATGTCCGGTGACTCCGGCCTGCTCGTCGTCGACAAGCCGGGTGGGCTGACCTCGCACGATGTCGTCGCCCGGGCCCGGCGACTCGCCGGCACCCGCAAGGTCGGCCACGCCGGCACGCTCGACCCCATGGCGACCGGCGTGCTGGTCCTCGGGGTCAATCGCGCGACCCGGCTGCTCGGCCACCTGATGCTCACTGAGAAGGCCTACGACGCCACGGTCCGGCTCGGGGTCGCCACCACGACCGACGATGCGGAGGGCGAGGTCGTCACGACCACGGACACCGGCGGGCTGGACGAGGCCACGATCCGCGCCGTCTTCGCCCGCTTCACCGGCGAGATCGAGCAGGTGCCGAGCGCCGTCTCGGCCATCAAGGTCGATGGCAAGCGCGCCTACCAGCGGGTCCGCGACGGCGAGCAGGTCGAGCTCGCCGGCCGTCGGGTCACGATCCACGAGCTCACGGTCCGCGCCGTACGCGGCGGCGAGGTGGACCTCACGGTCCGCTGCTCCAGCGGCACCTACATCCGGGCTCTGGCCCGGGACGCCGGCCGCGTGCTCGGTGTCGGCGGCCACCTCACGGCGCTGCGACGCACGGCCGTGGGTCCCTTCGACCTCGCCGCCGCCCGGACCCTCGACGAGCTCGGCGAGGAGTTCGCGCTGCTGCCGATGGCTGCCGCGGCCCGGGCCTCGTTCCCGTCGTACGACCTCGACGAGCCGCAGGCCACCGATGTCCGGTACGGCCGGGCCCTCGACGCCCTGCTGCCCACCCCCGGTCCGGTCGCTGTCTTCGCGCCCGGGGGTGAGTTCCTGGCGCTCTACGAACAGGTGGAGGGGCAGCGGGCGCGTGCGGTCGCGGTCTTCACGGGCTAGGCGAACATCATCCTCAAGACGGATGACGGTCGCGACGACGGGCGATTGGATCGAAGTGCCGTCCGGCGCCCGTGACCGGACCAGCCTCGAGGGGGAACCATGTTTCGTGCCCACCGCGCGTGCGGCGTGCTCGCCGTACTCGGCATCACCATGGCGTCGCTGAGCGTCGCCCTACCAGCGGAGGCGGGTGAGCCCGCTGCCGTCGAGGTCACCATCGATGCCGCCCGTGATGTGTCGATGCCGGACACGATCCAGCCCGGCGTCAACACCTTCCACATCACCTCCGAGAAGGAGTCGGCCTACCAGCTGCTCCTCCCGGACGCCGGCTACTCGCTCGATCAGGCGGTCAACGACATCGAGAAGGGCATCGAGCAGGGGCGGGTCAAGCCGTTCAAACGCTTCGAGCGCAAGGTCACGCTCTACGGTGGCGCCACCTCCACGCCGGACCGGCCCGGGACGCTGGTCGTGTCGCTGCCCGCCGGCACCTACTGGGCGCTGGACACCCGGGCCAAGACGGACGCCGACAGGTTCTTCACCTTCGAGGTGGCGGGTGAGGACACCGGCAACACCATGCCCGTCGTGAAGACGCTCAAGGCGGTCCGATCCGCGGACTGGGCGAAGCGGCCGAAGTCGATCCCGCGATCCGGCATGCTGGGCTTCCTCAACAGCAGCAGCGAGAACCACTTCGTCGCCATGGCCAAGCTGAAGAAGGGCAAGGACACCCGGGACTTCAAGCGGTGGATCAAGGGGTTGACGCAGGGCGAGGGTGGCCGGTCCCCGGTCAAGTTCGGAGTCGGCTTCGACAACGGTGTGGCCAGCCCGGGCGTCGAGTTCCAGACCAACTTCCGGATGCCACGGGGTCGCTACGTGGTGACGTGCTGGTGGTCCGACCCCGACATGGACATGATGCCGCACGCCTTCATGGGGATGATCCGCGGCATCCGGGTCGGCTGAGTCCACGGGAGGGGCCTGCCGCGGTGCCGCGTGCCCGTGGCAGGCTTCCCCCGTGAAGGTCTGGCGCTCCCTCGACGAGGTCCCGGACGGGACCGGCCCCACGGTCGTGGTCATCGGCAACTTCGACGGTGTCCATCGCGGCCACCGGGCGGTGATCGGGCACGCCCGAGCACTCGCCGACCGCGACCGCCATGCGCTGGTCGCGGTGACCTTCGATCCTCACCCGATGGCGGTGCTGCGTCCTGAGCACGCCCCGTCGGCCCTCACCACCGTCGAGGTGCGGGCAGAACTGCTCGCCGACGCAGGCGTCGACCACGTCTTCGCGCTGCCGTTCTCCCGTGAGATCGCCGCCTGGTCGCCCGAGGAGTTCGTCGACCGGGTGCTGGTCGACGGGTTGCACGCCGCCACGGTCGTGGTCGGTGCCAACTTCCGGTTCGGCAGCCGAGCCTCCGGTGACCTGGCCACGCTGGTCGAGGCCGGCGCGGCGCGGGGTTTCGCCGCGGTGGGTGTGGACCTCGACGGCGGTCCCCAGGTCTGGTCGTCGACCTATGTGCGCACCTGCCTGACGACCGGCGACGTCGCCGGCGCGGCCGAGGCGCTGGGGCGACCCTTCGCCGTACGCGGCGCCGTGGTGGTGGGGGATCGGCGCGGTCGCGAGCTGGGCTACCCGACCGCCAACGTCCCGATCTCGCGCGGCATGGCGGCCCCCGTCGACGGCGTGTACGCCGGGTGGCTGACCCGGGTCGACACCGGACAGCGCTACCCGGCCGCCATCAGCGTCGGCGCCAATCCGACCTTCTCCGGCGAGCGCGAGCGGCGCGTGGAGGCCTACGTCCTCGATCGTGACGACCTCGAGCTCTACGGGGTCGACGTGGAGATCGCCTTCGTCGACCGGCTGCGCGGCATGATTCAGTTCGACGGGGTCGACCCGCTGCTCGAGACGATGGCAGACGACGTACGCCGCACCCGCGAGGTGCTGGCCCGCTGATGCCGAAGAAGGTGTGGGAGCGCGAGATCGAGCCCTGGTTCATCCGCAACGGACTGCCCTACTTCGTCCCCGCCGAGCGGGCCCGGGCGCGCCAGGCGCTCCGACCGCGCAAGACGGTCCCGGTGATGGTGCTGGTGGCCCTGGCGGCGGCCGGCGCCGCGGCTGCCCTCACGTGGGTGACCGGCCGCGCGTCCTTCGCCCCGGCGACGCTGACGCTCGTCGCGCTCGTCGCCGCGGTGTTCTATGCGCTCACCGCGCTGCGGGCCCGCCCGATCCTCGGCTGGGCGCTGCGACGCACCCGCGGCAGCCTGCGGCAGCTGCTGCCGATGGTGACGCGTGCGCTGCCGTTGCTGCTGCTCTTCGTGACCTTCCTCTTCATCAACGCCGAGGTGTGGCAGCTCTCCGCCGAGCTCGACGGGTCCGTGCTCTGGCTGACGGTGCTGCTCTTTGCCGGGATCGCGGTGGGATTCCTGCTGGTCCGGCTGCCGGAGGAGGTCGACCGGGTCGACGACTTCATCGACCTCGACCTGCTGCGCCGCGCCACCCGCCGGACGCCGATCGAGCAACCGGTGGCCGAGCTGCTCGACCGACGAGGTGAGGAGCTGTCGCTCGCGGAGTACGGCGACGTCCCCGGCTTCGAGCGCTGGAACCTGATCCTGGTGCTGCTGATCACGCAGGTCGCGCAGGTGCTGCTGCTGTCGGTGGCGGTGCTCGGGTTCTTCATCGTCTTCGGCGGCATCGTGATGACCGCCGGTGTGCAGGAGGCGTGGACCGCCCAGGAGATCACCCACCTGCCCTACCTCGACAACCTCTCCGTCGAGCTGGTGCAGGTCTCGGTCTTCCTCGCTGCGTTCTCGGGGCTCTACTTCACGGTGGCCGTGATGACCGACGACACCTACCGCGAGCAGTTCTTCAGCGAGGTGCTCCACGAGCTGGAGCGGGCCGTCGGCGTACGCGCGGGCTATCTCGCACTGCGCGGCAGCACCGACGACGGCGCCGGCGAGACCTTGGGTCCCCCCGGCGCCGGCTGAGCGTTCCTGCTAGTCCGCGTCGAGGTCCTGCTCGACCAGCGCGGCGATGGTGTCGACGGCCGCCTGGTCGTCGCCCTCGACCTCGACGGTGTCACCGTTCTTGGCGCCGAGGGTCATGATCATCAGCGAGGAGCTGGCGTCGACGCCGTTGATGGTGACGTCCGAGCCGAGCTCACCGGCCTTCTCGGCGATGATCGCGGCGGGGCGGGCGTGCAGACCGACGGCGGAGCCGACGACGACAGACTTGGTGGGCATGGTGTGCCTTTCGGGTTGAGGTGTGATTTCAGACGGTGACGAGGTCGGCGTCGGCCCGGCTCCCGGTGCTCTTGAGGGCGACCACCGCGGCCGCTGCCACGAGGGTGCCTGCGACCAGGGAGATCAGGAAGCCGATGATGTTGCCGACGGCGAAGAGCACGAAGATGCCGCCGTGGGGGGCGCGCAGCGAGACGTCGAGCGTCATCGCGAGTGCGCCGGTGACCGCGGACCCGGCCATGATCGACGGGATCACCCGCAGCGGGTCGGCCGCAGCGAAGGGGATCGCGCCCTCGGTGATGAACGACGCCCCCATCAGCCAGGCCGCCTTGCCGTTCTCGCGCTCGGGCACCGTGAACAGCTGCGGGCGGACGACGGTGGCGAGCGCGAGGGCCAGCGGCGGCACCATGCCGGCGAGCATGACCGCTGCCATGACCTTGAGCTCGGGGGCGTCACCCGCCGAGGCGGCGGCGTTGCCGAGCCCGGCGGTGGCGAAGGCGTAGGCCACCTTGTTGAGCGGGCCGCCCATGTCGAACGCCATCATCAGGCCGAGCACGGCACCCAGCAGGATCGCCAGGCTGGGGTTGTCGCTCATGCTGGTCAGTCCGCTCTCCAGCCCGCTCTTGGCGGCACCCAGCGGGCGGCCGAGCACGACCACCATCACCAGGCCCGACGCCAGCGTCGCCAGCAGCGGGATCACGAGGACCGGCATCAGACCGCGCGCCCAGGTCGGCACCTTCCAGCCGGTGATCCAGTGCGCCACGACACCGGCCAGGACGCCGCCGATGATGCCGCCCAGGAAGCCGGTCTCCAGGACACCGGCGACGGCGCCCATCACGAAGCCTGGCGCGATGCCCGGACGGTCGGCGATGGCATAGGCGATGTAGCCGGCCAGCGCGGGAACCAGGAATCCGAAGGCGGTGGCGCCCAGGGCGAAGAACAGGGCACCGAGGTAGGCGAGGAACGGGCTGCCGAACAGTGCGTGGTCAAGGCCGAGCCCGTCCACGTCCGGCAGGTTGAAGATGGTGTTCCCGGTGGCGATGTCGAAGCCCGGCCCGGTGATCTCGTAGCCGCCGAACAGGAAACCGAGGGCGATCAGCAGACCGCCGGCTGCCACGAACGGGATCATGTAGGAGACGCCGGTCATCAGCACCCGGCGGATCCGGCCACCCCAGCTCTCCTCGAGGGCGTCTCCACCCCCGGCCGTGGCGTGCCCCTCGACGCGCGGGGCATTCGGGTCGTCGGCGTATCGGAGCGCCTCGGCGATCATCGCGTCGCCCTCGTCCATCGGGCGCTTGACGCTGGAGGAGACGACCGGCTTCCCGGCGAACCGGCCGCGGTCGCGGACCCCCACATCGACGGCGAAGATCACCGCAGCGGCGTTCGCGATGGTGTCGTGGGCCAGTGGCGTGGAGCCGGCCGAGCCCTGGGTCTCGACGTGGATGTCCACCCCGGCCCGCTCGGCGGCGGCCTCGAGGGCCTCGGCTGCCATGTAGGTGTGGGCGATGCCGGTCGGGCACGCGGTGACGGCGACCAGGCTGCGGCGCGCGCCGCTCGAAGCCGGGGCAGCGGCCGCCGGAGCGGAGGGGGCCGGAGCGGAGGAGGCCGAGAGCGAGCTGCGGGGGCGGCATGGGCTCCGATGCCGAGCTCGCGGTGGACCAGCTCGACCACCTCCTCGTCGGTGGCCGCGGCCCGGAGGGCGTCGGTGAAGGCCGGCTTCACCAGGGCCCGCGCGAGCTGGGTGAGGATCTGCAGGTGGTCGGCGTCGCCGCCAGCCGGCGCGGCGATGAGGAAGACCAGGTCGGCCGCGCCGTCCTTGGCCCCGAAGTCGACGGCCGGCTCGAGCCGGGCGAAGGCCAGCGTGGGTTCAGAGACGCCTGTGGTGCGGCAGTGCGGGATGGCCATGCCGCCGGGCAGTCCGGTCGCCGAGGTCTCCTCCCGGGCGAAGGCGTCGGCCACGAGCTGGTCGACGTCGGTGGCGCGGCCGGCGTCGGCCACGACGCCGGCGAGAGCCCGGATGACGTCGTGCTTGGTCTCGCCGAGGGCGGCATTGAGCCGCACCAGCGAGGCTGTGATGAGGTCGGACATGGGTCAGTCTCCTTGATAGGGGTCCAGGGTGGTGACCTGAACCTGGGCGGGATCCACGTGCAGGGGCTCGGGGATGGTGGTGCCGGGGAGGCCGGCAGCGGCGCTGCCGTAGGCCACGGCGAGGGCCAGCCGCTCGGGCGGCGTGCGGCCCTCGATCGCTGCGAGGAGGTAGCCGAAGAGGCTGGAGTCGCCGGCGCCGACGGTGCTGACGACGGTCGTCGGCGGGGGAGTGGCCGCCCATGCCCCCTCGGCGGTCACGAGGACGGCGCCGCGGCTCCCGAGGGTGACGAGCACGGACTCGACGCCACGCGAGACGAGGTCGCGGGCGGCGGCCGCCGCGGCCACCGGATCGGCCTCCAGGGCGTCGCCGTCGTGACCGGTGAACGAGGCCAGCTCGTGGCCGTTGGGCTTCATCAGGTGGGGTGCGGCGACGTCGAGCCGCTCGACCAGGGCGCGCAACGGGTCATCGCTGGTGTCGACCGCGATCCGGGCGCCCGTGCTCGCCAGCGCGGTCACCAGCTCGGCGTACCACTCGTCGGGGGCGCCGGGAGGCAGTGACCCGGCCAGCACCACCCAGTCGTCCGTGCCGGCGCGCAGCTGCAGCGTCTCGGTGATGGCGGCCCGGGTCTCGTCGGTCATCTCGGGTCCGGGGCTGTTGAGCTTGGTGGTGGTGCCGTCGGGCTCACTGATGGTGATGTTGACGCGCAGGTCACCTTCGTGGGTAACGGTGCGGCAGTCGATGCCGGCGGAGAGCAGCTCGACGATGAACGGATCGTCCTTCGGTGCGGGCAGCACCGCCAGCGTCGGGACGCCGGCAGAGACGGAGGCGCGTGAGATGTTCACGCCCTTCCCTCCGGGCTGCGACGTCACCGAGGCCGCTCGCTGCACCGATCCCCGCTGGAGCTCCTCGGTGAGGGCGACCGTGCGGTCGTGGCTGGGATTGGCGGTGAGGGTGATGATCATGCGACGACGACCTCCAGGCCGGCCCTCTCGATCGCCCGACGGGCGTCGATCGGGATTCCGTTGTCGGTGATGAGCACATCGATGTCGGCGAGCGTCGCGAAGCGCTGAGCGGTCTCGACGCCGATCTTCGAGGAGTCGGCGAGCGCGACAGTACGTCGAGCGGCGCCCGCGATGGCGCGCTTGGTTGCGGCCTCGTCCCGGTCGGGGGTCGAGAGACCGAACTCGACCGTGAGGCCGTTGGTGGCAACGAAAGCCAGGTCGGCCCGGAGATCCTTCAGCGCCGCCACCGTGTCGGGGCCGACCGCCGCGTGGGTGGTGGGCCTGACCCGGCCCGGGAGGAGGTGGAGCTCGATGTGCGGTTGCCCGGCCAACCGGGCCGCGATGGGTACGGCGTGGGTCACGACGATGAGTCGGTGCTCACGGGGGAGCACACTGGCCAGTCGCGCCGTGGTGGAGCCGGCGTCGAGGATCACCGTCGACCCGGCGGGCGGCAGTTGCTGGACGGCCGCGGCGACGATTGCGTCCTTGGCGCTGGTGTTGACCAGGTCGCGTTCGCCGAGGCGGGTCTCGATCGCTATCAGTGAGCTGGCCGGCACCGCGCCACCGTGAACCCGTCGCACGAGGCCGATACGCTCCAGTGAGGAGAGGTCGCGCCGGACCGTCTCGGTGGTGACGTCGAAGGTGTCGGCGAGGTTGGCGACCGACAGTCGCCCCTCTTGGCTGATGGCCTGGGCCATCGCCTGCTGGCGCTCCTCCGCGTACATGTCACCTCCAGGTAGATTTCTTTACATCTGTTGTTTTACGCCCGAACCTGTTGACTGTCAAGGGGTCCACGGTAGTAACTTGTGACCATGGCCACTTTGACCGGCACTCCAGTCGTCCTCGGGATCGCTCACGGTCCCGCCCTCATCGCACGCACCGACGTGTCCGAGCAGGCGATCGCCGCCTTCGACGCGTCGGCCTGGCCCGACGAGGAGTCGGCGATGGCCCGCTATGACGAGGTCGCCGTCGCGGTCGCCGAAGGCTTCGCCTCGAAGGCCGACAAGGCGTCCGGCGCGGCCGCGGAGGTGTTGACGGCGAGCGCCGGACTCGCCCGCGACAAGGGTCTGCGCTCCGGCGTGCTCAAACAGCTGCGAGGGGGCGACCACCTCCTCGATGCGGTGCGCGCCGCCGTGGAGTCGTTCGTCACCGTCTTCACCGGCATGGGCGGACTCATGGCCGAACGCGTCACCGACCTGCGCGACATCGAGCGCCGGATGGTGGCCCGGCTCGTGGGCGAGCCCGAGCCCGGCGTACCCATGCCCGACACTCCCTGCGTGCTCGTCGCTGCAGACCTGGCCCCCGCCGACACCGCCGGGCTGGACCCCCGCGTCGTGCTGGCCCTGGTGACCGAACGAGGTGGCCCGACCAGCCACACCGCCATCATCGCCCGGCAGCTGGGAATCCCCTGTGTGGTCGGAGCCGCGGGAGCACTCGAGATCCCTGCCGGTTGCGCGGTGCTGGTGGACGGGACCACGGGCGTGATCGAGCTCGAGCCGGACGCCGCCGAGGCGGACCGCCGCGTCGCGGCCGATCTCGAGCAGCGGGCCGCACTCGCGTCGTGGGCCGGGCCCGGCACGACCGCCGACGGCAAGCCGGTCCGGATCCTGGCCAACATCGCCGACGGTGAGTCGGCCCGCGGAGCCGTGGCGTCGTCACCCGTCGAGGGAGTGGGTCTGTTCCGGACCGAGCTGAGCTTCCTCAACGCCAAGGACGAGCCGAGCGTCGATGAGCAGGCCGAGATCTACGGCGAGGTGCTGGCCGCGTTCGCCGGCACGGGGCCGGGTGACCGAGACCGTTACGTGGTGGTGCGCACCCTCGACGCCGGCTCCGACAAGCCGCTCGCGTTCGCCAACATGATCGGGGAGGAGAACCCCGCGCTCGGGGTCCGCGGGCTGCGCCTGTCCTTCGACAATCCAGGACTGATGGACCGTCAGCTCGATGCGATCGCGCAGGCGGCCACGACCACGGGCACCGAGACCTGGGTGATGGCGCCGATGGTGGCGACGGTGGCCGAGGCCGCCGACTTCGCCGAGCAGGTCCGTCGGCGCGGTCTCAAGGCCGGGGTGATGGTGGAGGTGCCGAGCGCGGCGTTGCTGGCCCACCGGATGCTCGAGGTGGTCGACTTCCTCTCGATCGGCACCAACGACCTGACGCAGTACACGATGGCCGCCGACCGGATGGCCACCGATCTGGCCCATCTCACCGACGCCTGGCAGCCGGCCGTGCTCCAGCTCATCGCCATCACCGCCGAGGCAGGCCGGCGGGTCGACAAGTCGGTCGGTGTGTGCGGGGAGGCCGCCGCCGACCCGATGCTGGCCTGCGCCCTGGTCGGGATGGGCATCACGTCGCTGTCGATGGCCGCGGCCGCCGTACGTCCCGTCGGCGCGCAGTTGGCCACGGTGACCTTCGACCAGTGCGAGGAGGCCGCCGAGGCAGCCCTCGCCGCGAGCGACCCGATGGCCGCCCGCGAGGCCGTCCGCGCCGTCCTCTTCCCCTGACAGGTTGAGTTGGGCTTCCGCAACGTGTGAGTTGGGCTGCTGCAACACCGAGGGTGTTGCAGCAGCCCAACTCAACTGTTGCGGAAGCCCAACTCAACGACGGTCGTCATCCGTGGGGCGCGGCCCTCACGGCTCGACGGTGACCTTGATCGCCTCGCCGTTCTTGACGATGTCGAAGGCGGAGAGGACGTCGTCGAGGGGGATGTGACGGGTGATCAGGTCCTTGACCGGCACCTGGCCGGTCGAGATGTACTCGAGGGCCCGCTTGTTGTGGTCGGGGGAGGACCCGTTGGCACCATGGACGTGGAGCTGGCGGTAGTGGATCAGGTTCGAGTCGGCCTTGATGAACGGGTCGTTCTTGGGCAGGCCGCCGAAGAACGAGATCCGGCCCTGGCGTGCGGCCATCGAGATCGCCTGCTCCTGGGTGACGTTCGCCGGCGTGGCGGTGATGATCACGTCGGCACCCCGGCCGCCGGTCAGCTCCATGACCTTCGCCACGACGTCGACCTCGGCGCCGTTGAGCACGTGGTCGGGCGCGACGGCGTCGGCCGACATCTGCAGTCGCTCGGCGTTGATGTCGACGAGCACGACGGTGCCGACCTTGTGTACGCCGCGCGCGATCCGGATGTGCATGCAGCCGATCGGGCCCGCCCCGAACACGACGAGGAAGTCACCCTCCTCGATGCCGAGCTGCTCCTGGGCGTTGATGGCACAGGCGAACGGCTCGGCCGCGGAGGCCTCGTCGTAGCCGACGTTGTCGGGAATCCGGTTGAGCCCGTCGACCTTGAGCACCTGCTCGGGGACGATCATGTACTCGGCGAAGCCGCCGTCGTACTGGTAGCCGACGGAGGTCTGGTTCTGGCAGACCTCCATCCAGCCCTTGCTGCACTCGTGACAGTCGCCGCAGGGGACAGCAGCGATGCACTGCACCCGGTCGCCGACCTGGAACCCTCCCCGCGCCTCGGCGCCGACCTCGACGACCTCGCCGGCCACCTCGTGGCCCATGGTCGTCTCCCGGGTGATGTTCACATGTCCGTTGGTCTTGATCTTGACGTCGGTGCCGCAGGTGGAGCAGTTGCGGACCTTGATCTTCACCTCGGCCGGGCCGCAGTCGGGCTCGGGGACGTCCTGGAGACGGACGTCTTCGGGGGCGTGGAAACGCAGGGCTTTCATGGGTTCTCCTCGGGCGGTCTGGGTGGGCGTATGCGGGGTGATGTACCGACGGTAACCAACATTGCGGCCCAAAAGCCACACAAACGGGCAGAAATTCCTGCCCGAACACTTGGCAATACACCCGGATGTGAGGTTTACTGTACCTCATCAGCATGTGATCGCCGTCACCAGACGAGGTCACGAGAGAGTTCCGGAGGAGATAGATGTCCACCACCACAGACGCTCCGCGCGCTGGGGCGCGCGTCAGGGTGCAGCAGTTCGGCACCTTCCTGTCCAACATGGTGATGCCCAACATCGGGGCATTCATTGCCTGGGGCCTGATCACCGCCATGTTCATCGAGGTCGGCTGGCTGAACCTGGGGGGCGAGGGCAGCCTCGCGCCCGACGGCTGGGTCGCTCAGATCGGCGGCTGGGGTGACTACGCCGGCGGCGGCATCGTCGGCCCGATGATCACCTACCTGCTGCCGCTGTTGATCGGCTACACCGGCGGCAAGATGCTCTACGACACCCGCGGTGGTGTGGTCGGCGCTATCGCCACCATGGGCGTGATCGCCGGGACCGAGGTGCCGATGTTCATGGGCGCCATGGTCATGGGACCGCTCGGCGGCTGGTCGATGAAGAAGATCGACGCGCTCTGGGACGGCAAGATCCGGCCCGGCTTCGAGATGCTCGTGAACAACTTCGCGGCCGGCATCTGGGGCGGCATCCTGGCGACGTTCGGGTTCTTCGCGATGAGCCCGATCATGGACGGGATCGTCAACGTCGGGAGCAAGGGCATCGAGTTCCTGACCGACAACAACCTCCTGCCGTTCACCTCGTTCATCATCGAGCCGGCCAAGGTCCTGTTCCTCAACAATGCGATCAACCACGGGATCCTGACTCCGCTCGGCGCTGCCGACGTGCAGGACGCCGGCAAGTCGGTGCTCTTCCTGCTGGAGGCGAACCCCGCCGCAGGTCTCGGCCTGCTCGTGGCGTACTCGCTCTTCGGCAAGGGGCTCGCCAAGGCCTCGGCGCCCGGCGCGATCATCATCCACTTCTTCGGCGGCATCCACGAGATCTACTTCCCGTACGTGCTGATGAAGCCGAAGCTGATCGTGGCCATGATCGCCGGTGGTTTCACCCAGATCCTGATCAACGTGATCTTCGACGTCGGCCTCCGGGCGCCAGCCGCTCCTGGCTCGGTGTTCGCGATCTACATCCAGACCTCGTCGTCGGTCAGTGACTACCTCGGGGTCTCCCTGTCGATCCTCGGCGGTGCCACCGCCACGTTCCTGGTCGCGGCACTGATCCTGAAGACGGACAACGCCGTGGAGCCCGAGGACCAGCTGGTCGGCGCGACCGCACAGATGGAGCAGATGAAGGGCAAGCAGTCGGTGGCCAGCAGCACGCTGGCCGGCGGCACCGCCACCGCCACCAAGGAGATCCACGCCATCGTGTTCGCTTGCGACGCCGGCATGGGCTCCTCGGCGATGGGTGCGTCCGTTCTCCGGAAGAAGATCCAGGCCGCCGGCCATCAGGACGTGACGGTGGTCAACCAGTCCATCGCCAACCTGACCGACGACGTCGATCTGGTCGTCACGCACCAGGACCTCACGGCGCGAGCGCAGCAGCGCACGCCCTCGGCGGTCCACGTGTCGGTCGACAACTTCATGAGCAGCCCCAAGTACGACGAGATCGTCGACATGGTGAACCAGGTCAACGGCAACCCGTCGGCCACGAGCGAGTGAGGAGCTGACCACGTGAGTGCAGAGGTGTTGTCAGAAGAGTCGATCGTGCTCTCGGGCACGGCCCGGAGCCGTGACGACGCGATCACCGAGGCGGGCCGGTTGCTGGTCGCCGCCGGGGCAGTCGACGACTCCTACGTCGAGGCGATGCATGAGCGGGAGAAGTCGGTGTCCACCTTCATGGGCAACGGTCTCGCCATCCCGCACGGCACCAACGAGGCCAAGCCGTCGATCCGGCGTACCGCGATCTCGTTCGTGCGGTACGCCGAGCCGATCGACTGGAAGGGCCAGCCGGCCGAGTTCGTGGTCGGTATCGCGGGCGCCGGTGACGACCACCTGTCGGTGCTGTCCTCGCTGGCGGGGATCTTCACCGACGACGCTGCGATCGAGCGCTTGCGCTCAGCGAGCGCTCCGGCCGACGTGCTGGCGGCGCTCAACGAGGTGACTGCCTGACACAACCCCTGGACGACGGCGGCTTCGGCGGGACATCCCGGCGGGGCCGCCGTCTTGTCCGCACCCGACGTGGTCAGGCGGGTGCCACGGTCACCGGGACACCGTTGAGGGCGGCGTTGCCGGAGAGGTCGAGCCGCTCCGGGTCGGTGAGGTCGTTGATCGACACGCCCACCACCTCGGCCGCACCCGACA
This sequence comes from uncultured Actinomycetota bacterium, assembly GCA_963806945.1. Lineage (GTDB taxonomy): Bacteria > Actinomycetota > Actinomycetes > Propionibacteriales > Nocardioidaceae > Nocardioides. The sequence continues at coordinate 208,629 of CAWDZH010000005.1, read as the reverse complement.
TCCGGGTGCCCGGCACCTGGTGCCCGTAGCCGTGGGGGAGCGACACCACGCCCGGCATCATGTCGTCGGTCGCCGCGACCTCCACCTCGACCTCGCCGACCCGCGACGCGACACGCACCAGGTCGCCGTCGGCGATCCCGCGCTCAGCGAGGTCGTCGGGGTGCATCAGCAGGTGGTGGCGCGGCCGACCGCGGGTGAGCCGGGCGACGTTGTGCATCCACGAGTTGTTGTCGCGCTGGTGGCGCCGCCCGATCAGGAGCAACCCGTCGGTGGGGTGGGCGAGCTCGCTCCTGACCCGGTCCAGGTCCGCCAGGATCACTTCCTGCGCCAGGTCGATCCGCCGGTTCGGCGTCCGCAGCCGGTCGGGGAGCGTCGGCCGCAACGGTCCCAGGTCGATACCTGACGGGTGGGCGCGCAGCTCGCTGATGGTGGTCTTCCCGCCGCGACGCAGCAGCATGCCGATGGCGAAGGTCGGGCTGATGCCCAGCCGCAGTCGCTGCCGGAGCCGGGCCCGCCGCGACGGCTGGTGGTCCAGACGGGCGGTGATGCGCGCGGTGAGGTCGCGGAAGATCTCCCAGTCGTGCCGGGCTCCGCGCGGCTTGTCGAACACCGCCGGCGTGAACCGCGCGGTGTTCCGCACCGCCAGGCCCTGGAAGACGATGTCGTAGTGGTCCCGCTCGAGGATCGTCGTCGGCGGCAGGATCACGTCGGCGTGCCGGGTCGTCTCGTTGATGTAGATGTCGACGGCCGCCATGAAGTCGAGTGAGTCGAAGGAGTCGCCGAGCCGCTTGCCGTCCGGCGTCGACAGCACCGGGTTGCCGGCGACCGTCAGCACCGCGCGGATCTGTCCCTGGCCCGGGGTCTCGATCTCCTCGGCGAACACCGACACGGGCAGCTCGCCGCCGTACTCCGGGGCGTCGCGCACGCGGCTGCGGTAGAGGTCGAAGTGGCCACGCCCGATCAGCCCGCTCCTCACGAAGTCGATCGCGGGCTCGGTGAAGAGCACGCCGCCCTCCCGGTCGAGGTTGCCGGTCAGCGCGTTGAGGCAGACCACCGCCCACTGGCAGACCGAGCCGAAACCTTGCGTGGAGAGCCCCAGGCGTCCGTACGCCGCGGCGCCGTCGGCCTCGGCCAGCTCCCGCGTCAGGCGGCGGATCGTGTCGGCCGGGATCCCGCTGACGCGTTCGGCATGCTCGGGGGTGAAGTCGGAGACGGCCTCGCGGACCCGCTCGACGCCGTCGACGTACGCCGCCGGGCGCACCGCGCCGTCGATCTCGAAGAGCGCGTGCAGCATCGCGAGCAGCACCACGGCATCGGTGCCGGGTCGGACGAAGACGTGCTCGTCGGCCACCCGCGCGGTCTCGGTGCGGCGCGGGTCGACCACGACCATCCGGCCACCCCGGGCCTTGAGGTCGCGCACCCGCTGCGGGAAGTCGGGCGCCGTCATCAGTGACCCGTTGGAGGCCATCGGGTTGGCGCCGAAGACCAGGAAGAAGCTGGTGCGGTCCAGGTCGCTGATCGGGATCATCAGCTGGTGGCCGAAGAGCAGCGACGCGACGAACTGGTGGGGGATCTGGTCGACCGAGCTGGCGCTGAAGCGGTTGCGGGTCCGCAGCGACTTGATCATCGCGATGCCGTGCGTCGAGAAGCCGAGCGAGTGGGCGTTGGGGTTGCCGAGGTAGACCCCGACCGCGTCGCGACCGTGTCGGTTGATCGCATCGGCGATCCCGTCCGCGACGAGGTCGAGCGCCTCGTCCCACCCGATCTCGGTCCACTCGCCGGTCGCGCGGTTGCGGCGTACGGGACGGCGGAGTCGATCCGGGTCCTCGTGGAGATCGCCGATCGAGACACCCTTGGGGCAGATGTGGCCGCGTGAGAGCGGGTCCTCGGGGTTGCCGCGGACGCCGGTGACCCGGCCGTCCTCCAGCGTGAGCTCGAGGCCGCAGATCGCTTCACAGATGTTGCAGACGCCGAGCCTGGTCTCCGTCACGTCCCGCATCGTCGCACGATCCGGGTGCTGTCAGGCCCCTCACCCGTCCGGGTGAGGGTCCCGCGTGGGATGTGGGAGCGAGGCTCTACACGGTCTAGCCTGCGCCGTGAGTCGGCCACCACGGCCGGCCGACTGAAAGGAGCAGGATCATGGGATACGGAGGAGGCATCGGCCTCATCGTGATCGGCCTGATTCTCGCGCTCGGCGTGAACGAGGAGCAGATCGGCCCGGTCAACGTGGGCGTCATCGGCTGGATCCTGACGCTGGGCGGCATCGTGCTGCTCGTGCTGGCGATCGCGCAGAACAACAGCAAGCGCTCGCACACGACGACGGCGACCACCACCCACGCCGACGGTACGCAGACCACCCAGCAGCGCAGCAGCGAGCAGGACCCGCCGCCTGCCATCTGATCCACCCCGATCAGCCAGCACGGACTCCGCTGATCGTCCCCGGACCGGGGGCGATCAGCGGGTCCAGGCCTTCAGCCCCGCTTTGCAGGCGGCCGCGAACTCCCGCTCGCGTCGCCACCGCCGGCGCAAGCTCGGAGCGCCGACCTCGCGTGGGGGACCCAATGGTCCCTCGGCTGCGATCCCGGCCTCATCCACCGTGACCTGGGTGCTCCAACGGAGCCAGTCCTCCAGGTCGGGGAACGTCGCGTCCTGTCCGTGCAGCAGTCCCGGCCCCGGGGCGGGGGAGGGGCCCCACGACGACGTCGCCCGGCCGCCAGCCACGCGCGCTCCGCCGGTGACCGGGAGCCCCGACGAGGCCGTCACGAGCAGGACGTCACGGTGGTCGCTCGACTCGACCGGTGGGTCCAGCTGCTCCACACGGATCGAGCTGCAGAATCAGTCGAGGCAGGTACCACCAGTGCTCGCGGCAGAGCAGGGGTGAGTCGGCGTATCGCCGCGCAGGTGGATACCGCCGCAGTTCCTGATGCAGGAGCTCATCCAGGAAGAGGTCACCCTCGACATCCTCGATCAGTCGGCTGCTGCAGCGCCAGGCCGCCGGACGCCAGCTCGTGGCGGTGTTGCGGGGCTCCCGCAGGACGAGGTCGACGACCTCCGCGCTCGCCGCGGCCAGCGCGTGGTCGAGCCGGTCGAAGGTGAAGGCCACGACCGGACCTTCTGTTCGCTGCAACGGGACCACGCCGACCGACTGGGGAGCGCCCTCGGGGCCCACCCAGGCGAGCTCTCCCAGTGACGCAGAGTCCACGGCGCGCACGGCGGCGGCCCTGCTGTCGGTCACGGCGGGCAGCGTAGGACATCGACGCCATCGGGGACACCCTGCCGAGCGGGCACGGTTGCGATCCGTCGTGACGGCCGCCACACTGTGCCTCGCCGATGTTGCCGACCCCTCTCGGGAGTGACCGTGCCCGCCATCATCATCGCCGCCGCCGTAGGAGTGCTCTTCTTCCTCGGCTACCGGTACTACTCCCGGTACCTCGCCGACAAGGTCTATGCCCTCGACCCGGCCTTCGTCACCCCAGCGCACCGGTTCGCCGACGGCATCGACTTCGTCCCCACCAACAAGCACGTGGTCTTCGGGCACCACTTCACGTCGGTGGCCGGGGCTGCGCCCATCGTGGGGCCGGCCATTGCGGTCTTCTGGGGCTGGGGCCCCGCGCTGCTCTGGATCGTGGTCGGGACGATCTTCGCTGCCGGCGTCCACGACTTCGGCTCCCTGGCCGTCTCGGTGCGTCACCGTGCCCGCAACATCGGCACCATCGCCAAGGACGTCATCAGCGCCCGTGCCCGGACCCTGTTCCTGATCATCATCTTCTTCCTGCTGACCCTGGTGAACGCGGTGTTCGCGGTCGTCATCGGGAACCTCTTCGTCGCCAACCCCGGAGCGGTGATCCCGATCTTCGTGGAGATCCCGCTGGCGATGGTGATCGGCCAGTACATCTACAAGACCCGGTCGGCGGCCCTGGTCCCCTCGATCGTCGGGGTGATCGGGCTCTACCTGCTGATCCTCGTCGGCCAGGAGTTCCCCGTCGACATCACCGGCCTGGCCACCGCGCTCGGCTTCGAGAACCCCCGCAACCTGTGGGTGATCATCCTGTTCGCCTACGCCTTCATCGCCTCGCGGCTGCCGGTCTGGATGCTGCTCCAGCCTCGCGACTACATCAACTCCCACCAGCTGTTCATCGCCCTCGGCGTGATCGGCCTCGGCATGCTCGTGGGCTGGAACCAGATCGTGGCGCCCCTCGTCAACGACGTCCCCGAGGGTTCGCCGTCGATCTTCCCGTTCCTGTTCATCACGATCGCCTGTGGCGCGATCTCGGGCTTCCACTCGTTGGTCTCGTCCGGCACCACCGCCAAGCAGATCGACAAGGAGACCGACGCTCGATACGTGGGCTACATGGGCGCCGTCGGCGAGGGTGGCCTCGCCATGGGCGCCGTCCTCGCCGTCTGCGCCGGCGTGGTGGCCACCCGCGCCGACTGGGATGCCCTCTATCCCGACTTCGCGACCGCCTCCGGCGGCGCCGTCGGCAACTTCGTCAATGGCGTGGCGGTCTTCGCCAACAACCTCGGCGTACCGCTGCAGCTCGGCGCGATCTTCGCCGCGGTCGTGGTCATCAGCTTCGCCGCCACCACCATGGACACCGGCGTCCGGTTGCAGCGCTACGTGGTGCAGGAGATCTCCGAGATCGTCGGCTGGCGCGCCGGTGCTCGCAACCTGACCCTCGCCGGCCTCATCGCGGTGGCCGTGCCGCTGGCGATGGCGCTGATCCCGGGCGGCGGCGAGGCCGGCTACACCTTCGGGGTGCTCTGGCAGCTCTTCGGCACGACCAACCAGCTCACGGCGGGCCTCGCTCTCACCGTGATCGCGGTGTGGGTGACCCGCAAGGGTCGCAACCCGATCGCGGTGGTGGTGCCACTGGTGTTCCTGCTGGTGATGACCACCTGGGCGCTGCTGGTCAACCTGCGCAACTTCGTGGAAGCGGGCGAGTGGGTGCTGGCCCCGCTCGACGCGACCATCCTCGTGCTGGCGATGTGGCTGATGGTCGAAGCAGCCCTGGTGGTGCGCCGCATCCGCAGCGGTGATCTCGGGCCCGACACGGAGGACCACGACTCCACCGCCGAGCAGATCCACGACCTGCCGCAGCGCGGCGAGTCCTGACGGGGGCGGTCACCACGTCAGCGCACCACGTCGTCCTCGTCCGGCCCTGGGTGGATGCCCACGGTGGGAGCGGGTGCTGTGCGGGCGACACCCGCGACGCGCTCACCCTGGAGGCCCCGGTGTGCCGGCCGGTCGACCAGCCCCACGACACCCGCGTCGTCGGACGCGCCTACACCCAGCTGCGCGAGGAGCTCCCCGAGATCGACGTGCAGATCGTGTCGGCCAGCAACACCGCGTACCTGCTGCCGACGGTGCTGCGGTCCGCCCGTCGCGGTGACGGCCTGCGCGCGGCACTGAGTCGCGCGAATCAGGCGACCCGACCCGGCTCGCTGCTGGTCGACGGCACGTACGCCGGCGACGTGGTGGAGCTGGGGCCCGATGGTGTGGTCGCAGCAGTGCGGGCGCGGCTGGCCGTGGCTGACGGCTGACGGCCCGGGGACTGAGCCGCCGACCGCGTTTTGGGGGCTGGTCGCGGCGCTGATAATCTCATGCGGTTGCCGTCTAACGGCCGCGGAACCAGAGTGCCCGGGTGAACAGGCCCCGGCGCGCCGCGCAACGAGAACCAGAAGGAGCTCAACATGTCGATCGGTACCGACGCGGAGACCAAGAAGAAGATCATCGCCGAGTACGCCACGAATGAGGGCGACACCGGTTCCCCCGAGGTGCAGGTGGCTCTGCTGAGCCACCGCATCAGTCACCTCACCGAGCACCTCAAGATGCACAAGCACGACCACCACAGCCGCCGCGGCCTGCTGCTGCTCGTCGGCCAGCGTCGTCGGCTGCTGAACTACCTGCGCGACACCGAGATTGCGCGTTACCGCTCGCTCGTCGAGCGCCTCGGTCTGCGCCGCTGATTCATGGAGAGGGTCCGCCACCCGTGCGAGGGAGCGGGCCCTTCCTCATGGTCGGCGCTAGATTGAACAACTGAACGACAGAATCCATCCACAGGAGCGATCCGCTTTCGGCCCGGTCCTCGGTAGTGGCTCTCAGGAGCGCCCCCCGGGCGTCGCTGCGGGCCTCGATCGAAGACCGGCCGCCCAGCCCACCTGGGCCGCGGGTCATTGTCGCGGGATCGCTCCGCGAACAGAAAGCAGAGTCCACACTTTATGTCTGGCTCAGAACCCACCATTTCCGCCGTCGAAACCGTGCTCGACAACGGCAAGTTCGGCACCCGCACCGTCAAGTTCGAGACCGGGCTGCTGGCCCGTCAGGCCGCCGGTTCGGTGACCGCCTACCTCGACGACGACACCATGCTGCTCTCGGCGACCACCGCCGGCAAGCACCCCAAGGACCACTTCGACTTCTTCCCCCTGACGATCGACGTCGAGGAGCGGATGTACGCCGCGGGCCAGATCCCCGGCTCGTTCTTCCGGTCCGAGGGTCGGCCCGGTGAGGACGCGATCCTCACCTGCCGCCTGATCGACCGCCCGCTGCGCCCGACCTTCAAGAAGGGCCTGCGCAACGAGGTCCAGGTCGTCATCACCGTGATGGCGCTCAACCCCGACGCGCCGTACGACGTGCTCGCGATCAACGCCGCCTCGTTGTCGACCCAGCTCTCCGGCCTGCCGTTCTCCGGCCCGGTCGGCGGCGTCCGGGTCGCCCTGATCGAGGGCCAGTGGGTCGCCTTCCCGTCGCACAGCCAGCTCGAGACCGCGGTCTTCGACATGGTCGTGGCGGGCCGCGTCACCGACACCGGCGACGTCGCGATCATGATGGTCGAGGCCGAGGCGCCCGAGCAGGCGTGGCACCTCATCCAGGGCGGCGTCCAGGCGCCGACCGAGGAGGTCGTCGCCAGCGGTCTCGACGCGGCGAAGCCGTTCATCAAGCAGCTGGTCGAGGCGCAGGCCGAGCTCGCCAAGGAGGCCGCCAAGCCGGTCCAGGAGTTCCCGGTCTTCCTCGACTACGAGGATGACGTCTACCACGCCGTCGAGGCCGCCGCGAAGGACGACCTCGTCAAGTCCATGACCATCGGCGACAAGCTGGAGCGCGAGGCGCGCACCGACGAGCTGAAGTCGGGCCTGCTCGAGAAGCTTGCCCCCCAGTTCGAGGGCCGCGAGAAGGAGATCGGCGCGGCGTTCCGCTCGGTCAACAAGGAGGTCATGCGCGAGCGTGTGCTGCGCGACAAGATCCGGATGGACGGCCGCGGTCTGGCCGACATCCGGCCGCTGCACACCGAGGTCGACGTGATCCCGCGGGTCCACGGCTCGGCGCTCTTCGAGCGGGGCGAGACCCAGATCCTGGGTGTCACCACGCTGAACATGCTCAAGCTGGAGCAGCAGCTGGACACGCTGTCCCCGGAGAAGCACCGCCGCTACATGCACAAGTACGTCTTCCCGCCGTTCTCCACGGGCGAGACCGGCCGCGTCGGATCGCCGAAGCGTCGCGAGGTCGGCCACGGCGCGCTGGCCCGCCGCGCCCTGCTGCCGGTGCTGCCCAGCCGCGAGGAGTTCCCGTACGCCATCCGCCAGCTCTCCGAGGCCATGGGCTCCAACGGCTCGACCTCGATGGGTTCGGTCTGCGCCTCGTCGATGTCGCTGCTCCAGGCCGGTGTGCCGCTCAAGGCCGCCGTCGCGGGCATCGCGATGGGTCTGATCTCCGGTGAGGTCGACGGCGAGACGCAGTACGTCGCGCTGACCGACATCCTCGGCGCCGAGGACGCCTTCGGCGACATGGACTTCAAGGTCGCCGGCACCAAGGAGTTCGTGACCGCGCTCCAGCTCGACACCAAGCTCGACGGGATCCCGGCTGAGGTCCTCGCCTCGGCGCTGACGCAGGCCAAGGACGCCCGCCTGGCGATCCTCGAGGTGATGGCTGAGGCGATCGACGCTCCCGAGGAGATGTCGGTCCACGCTCCGCGGATCATCACGGTCACCGTGCCCGTCGACAAGATCGGTGAGGTGATCGGTCCCAAGGGCAAGATCATCAACCAGATCCAGGAAGACACCGGCGCCACGCTGTCGATCGAGGACGACGGCACCGTCTACATCGGTGCCACCAGCGGCGAGGCTGCGGAGGCTGCCAAGAACGCGGTCAACGCCATCGCCAACCCGACGATGCCGGAGGTCGGCGAGCGCTACCTCGGAACGGTCGTCAAGACGACCAACTTCGGTGCCTTCATCTCGCTGATGCCCGGCAAGGACGGTCTGCTGCACATCAGCAAGCTGCGTGCCCTCGCCGGCGGCAAGCGGGTCGACGCGGTCGAGGACGTCGTGTCCGTCGGTCAGAAGATCCAGGTCCAGATCGGCGAGATCGACGACCGCGGCAAGCTGTCGCTGGTCCCGGTCGTCGAGGACGGCGCCGACTCCGGTGACGAGGAAGGCTCGGACGACTCCGAGTGACCTCCCGCTCCACCCTGCGGACGACCGGCCGGCAGCCTGCTGCCGGCCGGTTGTCCGTTGACCAGCGCATCGGCAGCACCCGCACCCTCGAGACGACGCGAAACGCCGAGGGACAGGTCACGTCCCGGGTCCGGCGTACCGTCCTGCCCGGAGGGCTGCGGGTCGTCACCGAGCAGATGGCCGGCGTGCGCTCGGCCAGCGTCGGCGTCTGGGTCGGCGTGGGCTCGCGCGACGAGACGCCGACCCTGCATGGCTGCTCGCACTTCCTGGAGCACCTGCTGTTCAAGGGCACCAGCGGTCGTACCGCGATGGACATCTCGGTCGAGCTGGACGCGGTCGGCGGGGAGTTCAACGCCTTCACCGCCAAGGAGTACACGTGCTTCCACGCGCGGGTGCTCGACCACGACCTGCCGCTGGCGATCGACGTGCTCGGCGACATGGTCACCGATTCGCTGCTGCACCCCGACGACGTCGAGGCCGAGCGTGACGTCATCCTCGACGAGATCGCGATGCACGACGACGACCCGGACGACGTGGTGCACGACCTGTTCGCCCAGCAGGCGTGGGGGGACGGGCCGCTAGGGCGCCCGATCGCCGGGACGGCGGCGTCGATCGAGTCCCTCTCCCGGGACCAGATCGCGCGCTTCCACAAGCGTCACTACCGGCCGGCCAACATGGTGGTCGCGGCCGCCGGCAACCTCGACCACACCGCGGTCGTCCGGCTGGTCCGCCGGGCGTTCGGCCGCAACGGGTTCCTGGCTCGCGACGAGGCCCCGGTCGTGCCCCTCGCGACCAGCCGGGTCCGGCGGGTCCACTCCGGGGCGCGGTCGGTCGAGCGGCCCTCCGAGCAGGTCAACGTCGTGCTGGGGGTCAACGGCTTCACCCGCCACGACGAGCGGCGCTACGCCCTCGGCGTACTCAACACCGCGCTGGGAGGCGGCACGTCGTCGCGCCTCTTCCAGGAGGTGCGAGAGCGTCGCGGCCTGGCCTACAGCGTCTTCAGCTTCGCCTCCCACCATCACGACGCGGGCCTGGTCGGGGTCTCTGTCGGCTGCCTCCCGCACCGGCTCGACGACGTGCTCTCCACCGTCCGCGACCAGCTCACCCTCGTGGCGGAGGAGGGCATCAGCGACCTCGAGCTCGAGCGCGGCCAGGGTCAGCTGCGAGGTGGCCTGGTGCTCGGCATGGAGGACTCCGGTGCCCGGATGTCGCGCCTGGGCAAGGCCGACCTGGTCTACGACGAGCTGGTGGGGCTCGACGAGGTGGTCGCGCGGATCGACGCCGTCACCGGCGACGACGTACGCGCCGTCGCAGCGACCCTCTTCACCCAGCCCGAGATCCTCGCCATCGCCGGCCCGCTGCCCTGACCCGTCAAACCCGCTGACCGGGCACTTGTGAACCCATGAAACCCGCTGACCGGGCGGTTCGGTTCCCAGCACGGGTACTGGATGGCCCGGTGAGCGTGTCTGGTGGGTACTGGATTGCCCGGTCAGCGCTTGGCGACGAGGGCGATGACGGGGGGTGCCTTCTGCTCCACCACCGAGACCCGGAAGCCGGCCTTGGTCAGGGAGGCGGAGGCCTTCTTGACGATGGTGGGCACCAGCTCGGGCTGGGTGGCCTCGAAGAGCAGGTAGACCGCCCCGCCGGGGACGACCCGGTCGTGGAGCAGTGCCAGCTCGTCGCGGCACTCGCGGACCCAGAACAGGTTCACGTTGAAGGCGAGCACCTTGGTCAGTCGCTTGACCGGGACCCGCAGCGTGGCCAGGTCGATCTGGCGCACCGTGAGCCGTCCCGACTCCACGTAGGCCGCACAGCGTCGTTTGGTGCGGTCGACGCCGGACTCCGAACGGTCGATCGCGAACAGCTTGCCGGTCTCCAGCCGCTGGCAGATCAGCTCCGCGGCGTAGCCGGGTCCGCACCCGATCTCGAGCACGTTGTCGTTGGGCTGCACGTCGATCAGGTCGACGGCCCACCTGATCCGAGCCGGGATCTGCTGCGTGGCCATGGGGCAAGACTGCCACTACCTGGCTCCGGCGTCAGTCACCCCCTGATCCGAGACGCGCCGGTAGGTTGTTCGTCGTGAGCGAGAAGCTGAAGGTCGGGGTGCTCGGAGCGCTGGGCAAGGTCGGCTCCGAGGTGTGCCGTGCGGTCGAACAATCGCCAGACATCGAGCTGGTGGCGAGCATCGACGCCGGGGACTCCCTGGCCGATCTGGTGGACGCCGGCGCCGACGCGGTCGTCGACTTCACCCACCCCGACGTCGTCATGGACAACCTGCGGTTCTGCGTCGAGCACGGCATCCACGCGGTGGTCGGCACGACCGGCTTCGACGACGACCGACTGGCGGCCCTGCGCGGCTGGCTCGATGCCGCGCCCGGCGTCGGCGTGCTGATTGCGCCCAACTTCTCCATCGGTGCGGTGCTGATGATGCGTTTCGCCGCCGAGGCCGCGCCGTTCTTCGAATCGGTCGAGGTGATCGAGCTCCACCACCCGGACAAGGCCGACGCGCCCTCCGGCACGGCCCGGCGTACGGCGGAACTGATCGCGGCTGCGCGGAGGGAGGCGGCCGCGGGCCCGGTGCCCGATGCGACGTCGACGTCGCTCGACGGTGCCCGCGGGGCCGATGTGGAAGGCATCCACATCCACTCGGTGCGCTCCCGCGGCCTGGTCGCCCACCAGGAGGTGCTGCTGGGCGGGCTGGGAGAGACGCTGACCATCCGCCACGACTCGATGGATCGCGCCTCGTTCACGCCGGGGGTCCTCACCGGATTGCGCGCGATCGGCGACCACCCCGGCCTCACGGTCGGGCTGGAGCACTTCCTCGGACTGGACTAGCCCACGGGCACGCGGGCCGGCTCCTCAGAGCGCCAGCCGGATCAGCGCCGCCACCAGCGCGGCGCCGAACACCACGACCAGGAACGGTGCGCGCACCACCAGCAGCACGAACGCCGTCCCGAGCCCGGCCAGGCGAGCATCGACGACCAGGGCCGGACCGTCGCTGAGCACCTGGACCGCGACCAGGGCGGACAGCAGCGCCACCGGGATGAAGTCGGCGACCCGCTCCACCACGGGGTGCTCGAGGAACCGCGCCGGGATCGAGAGTCCGGCGAGCTTCAACAGGTAGCAGCCCACCCCGGCGCCGATCACCGCCAGCCACACGCTCATCGCGGCTCCGGGATCTCGGTCGGATCCGGCCGCCGCGACAACACGCCCGCAAGCAGCGCCACTCCACCCGCTGCCAGCACGGGTACGCCGGCCGCCGCCACCGGCACCAGGCCGAGCGCGACCGCGGCCGCGGCGAGGGCGACCACCTGGTTGCGGCGGTCGGAGAGTCGCGGCCACACCAGCGCCAGGAAGGCGGCGCCGACGGCCGCGTCGAGGCCGTAGGTGCGCGGGTCGCCGAGCGTTTCGCCGGCGATCGCCCCGATCAGGGTGAACAGGTTCCAGAGGATGAAGATCGACACGCCGGTCGCCACGAACCCGACCCGGGCCAGCGACCGGTTCGGCCGGTTCACGGCCATCGCGGTCGACTCGTCGATCAGGATCTGCGCGGCGCCCACGCGGCGTACGCCGGTCCAGCCGAGCAGCGGACCGACCCGCAGTCCGTAGAGGGTGTTGCGGGAGCCGAGCAGGACTGCGGTGAGGGACGCCGCGATCGGCGTACCCCCGGCGGCGAGGACGCCCACCATCGCGAACTGGCTGGCGCCGGTGAACATCACCAGTGACAGGGCGCAGGTCTGGGCCACGGAGAGCCCGGAGGCGACGGCCACGGCGCCGAAGGAGGTGCCGTAGAGCCCGGTGGCGACGCCGACGCCCAGGCTGTCGCGGATCACGGCGGCTCGCTCAGGGGTCGCGGTGGTCACCAGGTGACCCTAGGCCGCGCGAGCCTCAGCGGCGGCGGGTGGACCGCCCGACGGACGTGCTGCGGAAGTCGTGGACCAGGAGGAAGGCGATCATCAGGCCGGCGGTCAGACCGACACCGATCCCGCCGACGGGGAGCTCGATGTAGCCGGCCAGCCAGACGCCGGTCCCGAGACTGAGCAGCACGACCAGGCCCACGGTCAGCAGTCGGTGGAGCGGCGGGAGGGGACCCATGACACCGATCATCGTCGCTACCGGCCAGAAATCAAGTGTGGTCGCCGATGGCCGTGTGGAGCCGGACCTGCTTGACGGTGGTCGCGCCCGTGCCGTCGAGATCGAGCTCGCGATGGGCGGTGTCGGCCGCCCATCCGGCGCTGTCGAGGAAACCGCGCAGGGCGTCGTCGGTGGCCACCGCCCAGATCACCGCCCTCACGAATCGGTCGGCGGTCATCGTGTCCACCGCTGCCTGCAGCAGCCGCGAGCCGTGGCCGAGGCCCCGTTCATCCGGATCGACCGTCAGCTCCATCAGCTCAGCGTCTCGCACCGGGTCGGTGTCGGGGTCGGTGGCGGGGGAGGAGATGGCGAATCCGACGATGCGGTTGCGCTCCAGGGCGACGAGCACCCGGATCCGGGCGTCGGCGGGGCGGACCAGCGCCTGGCGCCAGGCTGTCTCGGCCGCGTCGACCTCCGCCTCGAGTGCCGCGGGGGGAAGCAGGTCGGCCAGATCGTGGCTGCGCGCGCGCAGCTGCAGCCGCGCGATCGCGGGAGCGTCGTCGGCCCAGGCGACACGGCAGGAGACGTCGGCGGAGGGGCTGCTCATGCGGACATCCTGACACCCCCCAGAGTGTTACAGCCTTACGGCGGTCAAGTCGGAATCTGTAATATCGGGTGGTAGCATGGCGGCGTGTACGGCAATGACTTCGACGCTCCCGGGCAGCAGCCACGGCCGGCGTCCACCGACCAGGATCCCTCCTCGTTCACGGCACTGCTCGCCGACGACGGCCGGGTCGAACCTCGCGACGAGATGCCGGAGGGGTACCGCAAGACCCTGATCCGACAGATCGCCCAGCACGCGCACTCGGAGATCATCGGGATGCAGCCCGAGGGCAACTGGATCAGTCGCGCCCCCAGTCTGCGACGCAAGGCCATCTTGATGGCCAAGGTGCAGGACGAGGCCGGCCACGGCCTCTACCTGTACGCCGCCGCGGAGACCCTCGGCGCCGACCGCGCCGACCTGCTCGACCAGCTTCACCACGGTCGCCAGAAGTACTCCTCGATCTTCAACTACCCCACGCTGACCTGGGCCGACGTCGGCGCCATCGGCTGGCTGGTCGACGGCGCCGCGATCGTCAACCAGGTCCCGCTGTGCCGGTGCTCCTACGGCCCCTACGCCCGCGCCATGGTCCGGGTCTGCAAGGAGGAGTCGTTCCACCAGCGCCAGGGCTTCGAGATCCTGCACCACCTCGCCCACGGCACCAGCGATCAGGTGGCGATGGCCCAGGATGCCGTCGACCGGTACTGGTGGCCCTCGCTGATGATGTTCGGGCCGCCCGACGACGACTCGCCCAACTCCGCCCAGTCGATGGCGTGGGGCATCAAGCGGTTCAGCAACGACGACCTGCGCCAGCGTTTCGTCGACATGACCGTGCCGCAGGCCGAGGCGCTCGGCCTCACGCTGCCCGATCCCGACATCCGGTGGAACGAGGAGCGCGGCCACTACGACTTCGGTGACATCGACTTCACCGAGCTGTTCGAGGTGATCAAGGGCAACGGTCCTGCCAACCGGGAGCGGCTGGCCCACAAGGTCGCCGCCCACGAGGACGGCGCCTGGGCCCGCGAGGCGGCCTCGGCGTACGCCGCGAAGCAGTCGGCCCGCACCCGGGGCGCGGCATGACCGGCTCGAGCCGCGACTGGCCGCTCTGGGAGGTCTTCGTGCGGTCGCGCCGCGGGTTGTCCCACGTCCACGTCGGCTCGCTGCACGCGCCCGATGCCGAGATGGCGCTGCGCAACGCACGCGACCTCTACACCCGCCGCCAGGAGGGCGTCTCGATCTGGGTGGTCCCCTCGGCCGACATCGAGGCCAGCACGCCCGACGAGCGTGACTCCTTCTTCGACCCCGCCGCGGACAAGATCTATCGCCACCCGACGTTCTACGACGTCCCCGAGGGGGTCGAACACCTATGACCACCCCACGGGATTCTTCTCCTCCTCCGCTTCGCTCCTCCGTCGAACAATCCCGCGGGGGCCCCGGTCCCGCGTCGGATCATCCGACAAGGGCGCACGTCGACTACGTCCTCGCCCTGGCCGACGACGCCCTGATCTCCGCCCAGCGGCTGGGGTGGTGGATCAGCCGCGCGCCCCAGCTGGAGGAGGACGTCGCGCTGGCCAACATCGGTCTCGACCAGCTCGGCCAGGCCCGCACCCTGCTGGCGTACGCCGGCCGGCTCGAGGCGGCCGGCCGCGACGAGGACGACCTGGCCTACTTCCGCGACGAACGGGACTTCCGCAACGTCCACCTCGTCGAACGCGACCAGTCCGACTTCGGGGTCGCCATGGCGCGGCTGCTGCTGTTCAGTGCCTGGCAGTGCGAGCTCTACGGCGCGCTCCGGTCCAGCACCGACGAGACGCTGTCGGGGGTGGCGGGCAAGGCCGTCAAGGAAGTCGCCTACCACCTCGACCACGCCCGGCAGTGGGTGCTGAGGCTCGGTGACGGGACCGAGGAGTCGCGGCTGCGGATGCAGACCGCCCTGAGTGACGAGTGGCGCTACCTCGATGAGCTCTTCGACGGGTCGTGGATCGATCCCGCCCTCGTCGTCGAGGGGGTCGCGGTCGATCCCGCGGGCCTGCGGGCAGGGGTGCTGGCCCGGATCGAGCCGGTCGTGACCGAGGCGACCCTGACCCGACCCGACGTCGCCCCCGCGGTCGGCGGCGGTCGCCGCGGGCTCCACACCGAGCAGATGGGCTACCTGCTCGCCGAGATGCAGCACCTCACCCGGTCTCACCCGGGGGCGACAT
This sequence comes from uncultured Actinomycetota bacterium, assembly GCA_963806945.1. GTDB lineage: Bacteria > Actinomycetota > Actinomycetes > Propionibacteriales > Nocardioidaceae > Nocardioides. The sequence continues at coordinate 193,302 of CAWDZH010000005.1, read as the reverse complement.
GGTGACCTCGACCAGCGCCTGGGACATCGCGGCCACGGTGCTCGACCCCGAGCTCCCGGTCGTGACGATCGAGGATCTGGGGATCCTGCGCGACGTGACCGAGGACGACCAGGGTCGGGTGCACGTCCAGATCACGCCGACGTACTCCGGCTGCCCGGCCATGGAGACCATCCGCACCGACCTCGTCGACGCGCTGAGCGCCGCCGGGCACCAGCAGGTGAGCGTCGAGTTCGTCCTCTCGCCGGCGTGGACGACCGACTGGTTGACCGACGAGGCGCGCGCCAAGCTGGAGGCGTACGGCGTGGCGCCACCGGGGCCGGCTGCCGGTCCCGACGGTGCCGTGCCGCTGACCTTGAGCGTCCGTTGCCCTCAGTGCGGCAGTCTCGACACCCGCGAGTCCAGCCGGTTCGGCTCGACGGCCTGCAAGTCGCTCTGGATCTGCCAGGCCTGTCGCGAACCCTTCGACCACTTCAAGTCCCTGTGACCGGGCACGCCGCCTTCCACCCGCTGCGGGTGGCGGCCGTCGACGAGCTCACCGACGATGCGGTCGCGATCACCTTCGAGGTCCCCGACGAGCTGCGTGAGGCCTACGCCTTCCGGCACGGCCAGCACCTCTCGATCCGGGGTGCCGACGACGTACGCCGCAGCTTCTCGATCTGCACCTCGCCCTCCTCGGGCGTGCTGCGGATCGGTGTGAAGCGGCTCCCCGGCGGCGCGTTCTCGGACGGGGTCGTGGGCGCGCTGCGCGTGGGCGACGAGCTCGAGGTGATGACTCCTGCGGGTCGTTTCACCAGCGAGCTCGATCCGGCCTCGACCCGCCGCTACGTCGCGGTCGCGGCCGGGTCCGGGATCACCCCGGTGCTCTCGATCCTCGCTGCGATCCTCGAGGGTGAACCGGAGTCTCAGGTCGTTCTCGTCTATGCCAACCGCACCAGCCGTTCGGTGATGTTCCTCGACGAGGTGCACGACCTGAAGGACCGGTTCCCCGAGCGGTTGCAGATCCTCCACGTCCTCTCTCGCGAGCAGCAGGACGTCGAGGTGCTCTCGGGCCGCCTCGACGCCGACCGGTTCCGGGCGGTGATCGAGGCCTTCGGGCTCGGTGACGCCGACGACTGGTTCCTCTGCGGACCCCAGCAGCTGGTGACCGAGCTGCGGTCGGTGCTCGGCGACCTCGGGGCCGGGCGGGTCCACACCGAGCTCTTCCACGCCGACCCGGCGCCCCGGGCACCGGTGGCGAGCCTCGACGGCGGCGCCGAGGGTGCTGCGGCCGTGACGATCCGGCTCGACGGCCGGGCCAGCGACTTCCCGTTGCGCCCCGACGGCCCGCCGGTCCTCGAGGCCGCGCTCGCCGTACGCGCCGACCTGCCGTTCGCCTGCAAGGGCGGTGTCTGTGGGACCTGTCGAGCGCGGCTGGTCGAGGGGACCGTGCAGATGGACGTCAACTACGCCCTGGAGCCCGAGGAGGTCGAGCGTGGCTACGTCCTGACCTGCCAGTCCCACCCCACCTCGGCGAAGGTCGTCCTCGACTACGACGCCTGACCCGAGTCGGCTCTTGCTGACGTCGATCGAGGGCCGAGTCGGCTCTTGCTGACGTCGATCGAGGGCCGAGTCGGCTCTTGCTCCCCCGAGCTGTCGTGAGGAAGCGACGACTCGCGCCTCTGTGCGTGTGAGGAAGCGACGACTCGCGGATCAGCGGTAGCGCTCGGGGAGCTGCGTGCCGATCTTGACCTGGGGTTTGGGCAGCCGCATGAACTTCATCTGCATCGCGCGGCTGATCGCGTAGTACGTCGTGCCCTTGGTGGGTCCTTCCGGGAACCGGCGACCCAGCTCGCGACGCAGCCGGAACCGGAGGGTGACCATGTCGACGATGATCAGCAGCAGCATGCCGATCAGGACCAGGTTGCCGATGCGGGCCAACGTGGTGTTGCCGGAGTAGCCGAGGACGAGCGTCACCAGCATCGTCGGGATCATGATCTCCAGGAACGAGAACCGGGTGTCGACGAAGTCGCGGATGAAACGGCGCAGCGGCCCCTGGTCGCGGGGGAGGAAGTAGCGCTCGTCGCCGTCCTTCATCGCCTGCCGGATCTTCTTGCTCGACTCGCTGCGGTGCTGGCGCTGGAAGGCGGCCTGCTCCCGTCGGTTGCGCGGAGCCTTGGCCCGGGCCTTGGCCGCCGCCTGGGCCTCCTTGCGCGTGGGCGTGGGGCGGCCCTTGCCGCCCGGCTTGGCGGCCCCCGGGTCAGAGAGGGAGCCGGCGGGCGGGTCGGTCTTGGTGCGGCGGAACAACGGCTGGCCTTCGGACGACGGGGTGACGTGGACGAGACAAACCCTACCGGGGTGTCGGAGAGACTTCGCACCCCTTGCGTTTGGACCTAGGGTTGACCCCATGAGTCTCATGAAGCGCATCAGCCTGATCTTCCGATCGAAGGCCAACAAGGCCCTCGATCGGGCCGAGGACCCTCGCGAGACCCTCGACTACAGCTACCAGCGCCAGCAGGACCTCCTGGTGAAGGTACGCCGCGGGGTGGCCGACGTCGCCACCAGCAGGAAGCGCGTCGAGCTCCAGGTCAACCAGCTCGAGCAGCAGTCGACCAAGCTCCAGGGCCAGGCCGAGAAGGCGATCTCGGTCGGCCGCGAGGACCTCGCCCGCGAAGCGCTCACCCGCAAGTCCGGGCTCACCTCGCAGATCAGCGACCTCAAGACCCAGCACGCCCAGCTCCTGGGGGAGGAGGAGAAGCTCACCCTCGCCCAGCAGCGGCTCCAGGCGAAGGTCGAGGCGTTCCGGACCCGCAAGGAGACGATCAAGGCGACCTACACCGCTGCCGAGGCGCAGACCAAGATCAACGAGGCGATGTCCGGCATCGGCGAGGAGATGGGCGACGTCGGCATGGCGATCCAGCGCGCCGAGGACAAGACCGCGACGATGCAGGCCCGCGCCGGCGCGATCGATGAGCTGCTCGCCTCCGGCGCGCTCGACGACGTCACCCAGCCGGGCGGCAGCGACGACATCTCGCGCGAGCTCGACTCGCTCAGCTCCGGCTCCGACGTCGAGGCGGAGCTGGCCCGGCTCAAGGCCGGCTCCCAGCCGCAGGCCATCGAGCCGGGGGAGGGCGACATCTTGGCTGCGGAACCGCAGAAGTCGGCCGACGAGGACACGCCATGATCGTCCGGATCCTCGGCGAGGGACAGTTCGACGTTCCCGACGCTGCCCTCACCGCGCTCAACGACCTCGACGCCACCGTCGAGACCAGCGTCGAAGCAGGCGACGAGGAGGCCTTCTCCACGGCGCTCGCATCGCTGTTGGCTGGCGTGCGGGCCAGCGCCGTACCCCACGAGGAGGGTTCGCTCGACACCTCGGACCTGATCCTGCCGCCGGCCGACGCCACGCTGGAGGAGGTCCGCGACCTGCTCAGCGACGATGGCCTGATCCCGGGCTGAGCGGACCCATGGCGACCTCACGTTTCATCAAGGACACCGGCCTGACGGTCCGGATGACCACCGTCATGTTCCTGCTCGGCGCGCTCTTCGTGGTGCTGGTCGTGGGGCTGATGTTCGCCGCGTCCGGCGCGGGGTACGGCGGACTCGTCCCGATCATCGGCCTGGCGGGCATCGGCGTCGCCTTCTACCAGTGGTGGAACAGCGACAAGGTCGCCATGAAGGCGATGCGGGCCCAGGAGGTCAGCCCGGAGCAGGCGCCCGAGCTGCACGGCATGATCGACCGGCTGTGTGCCCTCGCCGACATGCCCAAGCCGCGGGTCGGGATCGCCCAGATGGACATCCCGAACGCCTTCGCCACCGGCCGCTCGCCCGAACGGGCCGTGGTGTGCGTGACCACCGGGATCCAGGGACTGCTGACCGCCGAGGAGCTCGAGGCGGTCCTCGCCCACGAGCTGTCCCACGTCGCCCACCGCGACGTCCTGGTGATGACCGTCGCCTCCTCGGCCGGCATCGTCGCCGGCATGCTGATGCACGGGTGCGCGCTTCGGGGGCCTGATGGGCCGCCGGGACCGCAACTCGGCGGCGTTCTTCATGATCACCCTGGTCGTCAGCCTCGTCGTCTACGCGATCAGCTTCTTCCTCACCCGGCTGCTGTCGCGCTACCGCGAGCTGGCGGCCGACCGGGCCGGTGCCTACCTCACGTTCAAGCCTGCTGCCCTCGCGTCGGCGCTGCAGAAGATCAGCGGCGGCATCGCCACCATTCCGCAGCGTGACCTGCGCGCGTCGCAGGCCATGAACGCGTTCTTCATCGCCCCCGCGATCAGCGGCGCCTCGCTGAAGACGTTGACCTCGACCCATCCCTCCCTCGAGCAGCGCCTCGAGCAGTTGGCCCGGATCCAGGCCGAGCTGGGACGACCGGAGGCCTGATGGGCCTCTGGGAGGCCGTCACCGGGCGCCGTCGTACGCCGCAGCCGAACCTCGATGCGCTCTTCGAGATCCCCAGCGCCGCGATCACGCTGCAGACCACCCTCGGCCTGATGCCCACCGGCGAGGCGTCGGTCTGCTACCGCGCGGCGGGGGGCTCGGCGTTCGCGACGACCCAGAGTGACGCGATCGACCTGATCGGGATGAATCCCGCCGCGCCCGACGTGCGCACGACCGTCGACTCCTTCGGCTTCACCTGGCTGACCGTGACCGGCGACCGGGACGACATCGCGGGGCTGTGCACCGACCTTCACGCCGTCAACCTGTCGCTGGAGGCCGGGGGTTTCGGGCCGGGGCTGCTCTGCACGCTCGTGCCGTTCGTCGACGGGTCCGGGCGCCGGGTCGGACTGGTCTATCTCTACAAGCAGGGAACGTTCTACGCGTTCGCTCCGACCGGTCCCCAGCAACGGGACAACCTCACCGAGATCTCCATCCGCAGCTCTCTCGCTGACGAGCTGCCGATGGAGAAGGAGACCAGCCGATGGCTGGCCTTGTGGGAGGCTCCCGGACTGTGACTGACCACGATGACGCCGCGACCGCCGACCAGCGGCTCGCCGACTTCGCGGGACAGGTCGGCCACGACCTCAAGAACCCGTTGGCAGCGGTCCGGATGTCCCTCGAACTGGCTCGCGACGAGCACGCCGACACCGCCGACCCCGAGCTGCTCGAGCTCCTGACGCGGGCGCTGCGCAGCACCCAGCGGATGGACCTGATGATCGGCGACCTGGTGACCTTCGCCCGGGTCGGTCCGCCTCCCGCCCCGGCTGCGGTGGATCTGGCGGCCATCCTGGATCACCTCCTCGAGGACCCCGACGAGCCCGCCGGCCCGGATCAGGTGGTCGGCACCGCTCTGCCGGTGGTGCAGGGTGACGCCCTCCAGCTGCGGCTGCTGCTGCAGCACCTGGTCACGAACGCCGTGACCTTCTCACCCGAGGGCGCACCCGTCGCCGTGTCGGGCGAGGAGGGGGACGCGTCGTGGCGGGTCGAGGTCGCCGACCGGGGGCCCGGCATCCCCGCCGAGGACCGGGAGCGGATCTTCGAGCCCCTCGTCCGGCTCGACCGGCGGGTCGGCGGCAGCGGCATCGGACTGGCCACCTGCCGCCGTATCGTGGAGGCGCACCACGGCCGGATCGGGGTGGCGGACAACCCGGGCGGCGGAGCCGTCGTGTGGGTCGAGCTCCCTCGCTGACCAGGCCGTCGTGGAACCAGGTGACCAGGCAGTTGTGTCCCCAGGAGCAAGCCCCACCGGGCAGTTCTGATCCCTGGGTGGGCACACAACTGCCCGATCGCCGCGTTGGGCGGGCACACAACTGCCCGGTCAGCGGTTCAGTCGCGGTGGGATCGACCGGGCAGCTCGAGCATCCGCTCGAGCGCGAGGCGCGCCCAGCGCTCGGTCTCCGGGTCGACGTCGATCACGTTGACGACGTTGCCGGCGACGAGTGACTCCAGAGCCCACACGAAGTGGGGGAGGTCGATCCGGTTCATCGTCGAGCAGTAGCAGACGTTCTTGTCGAGGAAGCCGATCTTCTTGTCCGGGTGGGCAGCGGCCAGTCGCTTCACCAGGTTGAGCTCGGTGCCGATCGCCCAGCTCGACCCGGCCGGGGCGGCCTCGATGGTCTTGATGATGAACTCGGTCGAGCCGACCAGGTCGGCCTTGAGCACCACCTCATGGGTGCACTCCGGGTGCACCAGGATCTGCACATCCGGGATGGTCCGGCGCAGCTCGTCGACCACGTCCGGTGAGAACCGTCCGTGGACCGAGCAGTGACCCCGCCACAGGATGATCCGGGCATCGCGCAACTCCTCGACGGTGAGACCGCCGTTCGGCCGCATCGGGTTCCACACGACGCAGTCGTCGAGGGAGAGCCCCAGCTTGAGGACCGCGGTGTTGCGGCCGAGGTGCTGGTCGGGGAAGAACAGCACCTTGGCCCCGCCGGCGACGTCGGCCTTCTGGTCGAAGGCCCACTCGAGCGCGGTCTCGGCGTTGCTCGACGTGCAGACGACCCCGTCGTGACGGCCCACGAACCCCTTGATGTCGGCGCTGGAGTTCATGTAGGTGACCGGGACGACGCTGTCGGCGATCCCGGCCGCGGTGAGTGCGTCCCAGGCGTCCTCGACCTGCGGGAGCCGGGCCATGTCGGCCATGGAGCAGCCGGCCGCGAGGTCCGGCAGCACGACCCGCTGGTGGTCGGCGGTGAGGATGTCGGCCGACTCGGCCATGAAGTGGACGCCACAGAAGACGATGAACTCGGCTTCGGGGCGCGCCGCCGCGTCGCGGGCGAGCTTGAAGGAGTCGCCGGTGACGTCGGCGAACTGGATGACCTCGTCGCGCTGGTAGTGGTGGCCGAGCACGAACACCCGGTCGCCGAGCGCCTTCTTCGCCGCGACCGCCCGGGCGACCAGGTCGGGGTCGGAGGCCTCGGGCAGGTCACCGGGACATTCGACGCCCCGTTCGGTCTCCAGGTCACGGCCGCGGCCGAGCGGGAGCAGGGGCAGGTCGACGGTGCTCATGGTCACAGCCTAGGCGGCACCCCCTGCCCGGTCACAGCAGCGTGGGATGGGGGAGGTACGGCGCCGGCTCCTTCATCCGGCGCAGTGCCAGGAACCCGCGCGAGTGGATCCCCAGACGGGCTGCGATCGCCAGGTCGACCGCCCAGTCGTTGGCCGGCGAGACGTGGCCGATCTCGACCGGCACCTCGGGGTCGGAGGCGGCCAGCGCCTCCCACGTCAGCGAGGAGGCCGCCTTGCGGTTGCTCGCCGCCAGCAGGATGGGCACCCCGGAGGCGTTGACGTAGGCATAGCCGGACCCGGCCGGCCGGTCGGTCACCAGCAGCCGCAGCTCGGTGGCGATCACGTCGTGGTCGGGGCCGTGGGCGGCGCCGCGGGTGCGGCGGTCCAGGGAGTCGAGCAGATCCCGGTCGCCGGGGGTGCCGTCTCGGACGTGGCGCACGACCGGCAGCAGGGCGCGCTCGACGCGGCCGTGGAAGAGCAGCTGGGGCTGCAGCCGGAAGCCGGCCAGCACGTAGCGGCGCAGCGCCTGCGGGTCGTCGGAGGCGTTGAGCATCCCGCGCAGGCAGCCCCGGCCGTGGTGCAGGGCGGCCTCCAGCAGCCCGCGGCCGAGGCCGCGGCCCTGCAGGTCGGGCCGGACGGCGTACGACGCCAGGATCCACATCAGCTCGCGGACCAGCGACGTGGCGAAGCCGACCACCTCACCCTCGGCCTCGGCCACCCAGCACCCACCGGGGTCGGTGGTCAGCAGGTGACGGGTGCGCGTCCGCCAGGCCTCGACCCGGTGCGGTGGCCGGGGGCTCGGGTCGGACCAGTCGCGCGGATAGGTGCGCAGGTCCAGCTCGAGGAACGCTCGGGAGCTGAGTTCCTCGCACGCCGGGACGTCCTCGTCCCGCATCGGCCGGATCCGGGCGTCGGCGCTCTGCTGGGCGGTCATCGTCGGCCACAGTAGGGCGTCGGGGATGATGCGGTCATGCGAGTTCTCGTGGCCCCCGACAAGTTCGCCGGCACCCTCACCGCGGTGGAGGCGGCGGAAGCGATCGCCGAGGGCTGGCGACGCCAGGCCCCCGGGGACGAGCTCGACCTGCTTCCCATGTCCGACGGCGGTCCGGGCTTCGTCCACGTCCTCGCCGCGGCACTGGGCGGGACGCTGGAGCCGGTCGTGGTGCGTGGACCGTTCGGCGACCCGGTCCCGGCCGAGGTGCTGCTGGCCGGTGACACGGCGTACGTCGAGTCCGCCCAGGCGTGCGGCCTGCATCTCACCGGAGCCCGCCACGCCGAGCGCGCCTCGACGTACGGCGTGGGCGAGCTGGTTCTCGCCGCGCGTGAGTCCGGCGCCCACACCGTGGTGGTGGGCCTGGGTGGCAGCGGCACCAACGACGGCGGCGCCGGTCTTCTCGCGGCGCTCGGCGCGACCGCCGACCGTCCGCTCGACGAAGGCGTCGCGGGGCTGGCCGGGATCACCCGCATCGAGCTCCCCGAGGCGGGCGTGGAGCTGGTCGCCGCGAGCGACGTCGACAGTCCCCTGACCGGCCTGTTCGGCGCGACCAAGACCTTCGGGCCGCAGAAGGGCATCCCCGACGAGCGGTTGCCCGCGGTCGACGGGATCCTCGAGGAGCTGGCCCGGGCGGCCGACCCGCGCACCGCGCTGGCACCGGGAGCCGGGGCCGCAGGCGGTCTCGGCTACGCGCTGCTGCTGCTCGGAGCCGACCGGCGGCCCGGCATCGACCTGGTCGCCGAAGCCACCGACCTCGCGGGACGGGCCCGGTTGGCCGACCTCCTCGTCACCGGTGAGGGCGCCTTCGACTTCTCCAGCCGGGCCGGGAAGGTGCCCTACGGCGTGGCCACGTTCGCCGCAGAGGCGATCCGGCCCTGCGTCGCCCTCGCCGGGCAGGTGCTGGTGGGATCACGCGAGATGCGGGCGCTGGGCGTCGAGTCGGCGTACTCGCTGGTCGACCTGGTGGGGGAGGAGCGGGCCTTCGCGGACCCTGCCGGCGCGTTGTCGGAGCTGGCCGCCCGGGTGGCGCGGACCTGGTCGCCCTAGTCGTTGCCCTGGGTCGTTGCCCTGGGTCGTTGCCCTCAGCCGTCGGTCTCGCTGTCGGGATCGGCGCTGACGACGGCGAACTGCTCGTCGAGCTGGACGTCGACCTGGCTGCCGTCCTCGAGCGTCACCTCGACCTCGTAGTAGCTGTCCTCGTCGCCGACCTCGGTACCGGTGATCTCGCCGCCGCCGGTCTCGGCCAGGGCGGCGTCCTCGGCCTGCTGGAGGGCCGGGCCCTCGATGGGACGCTCGGTGGCGTCGTCGTCGGAACCGGCGAGCGCGACACCCGCGCCCCCGACCACGAGGATCGCCGCCGTGGCGCCGGTCAGGGCCAACTTCTGCTTCTTGTCCATGGCCCCACTCTGGGACCCGGGTGCTGAATCCACCCTGAATGCGGTTCTCTTCAGGGGCGCTTCAGCGCGCGTTCAGCGCGATTCTGCCACCGTGGTCGGGTGCGGATCCTGGTGGTCGAGGACGACAAGCGCGTGGCGCGCGCGGTGAAGCGTGGCCTGGAGGGCGAGGGCTATGCCGTCGACGTCGCCCTGACCGGCGAGGACGGCCGCTGGCTGGCGGGCGAGAACGCCTACGACGCCATGGTCCTCGACGTGATGCTTCCCGGCCTGGACGGCCTGGAGCTCTGCGCGGAGCTGCGCGAGGGCGGGAACTGGACGCCGATCCTGATGCTGACCGCCCAGGATGCGGCCGACGACGAGGCGCGCGCCCTCGATGGTGGCGCCGACGACTTCCTCACCAAGCCCTTCTCGTACGTCGTGCTCGTGGCCCGACTGCGGGCCCTCCTGCGCCGGGGCTCGGACGCGAGGCCCGTGGAGCTGGTGGCGGGAGACCTGCGTCTCGACCCGGCCGCCCACGTGGTCCGGCGCGGTGACGTCGTCGTCGACCTCACGCCCCGGCAGTTCTCGCTGCTGGAGTTCCTGATGCGACATGCCGGCGACGTGATGTCCAAGGCGACGATCCTGGAGCACGTGTGGGACTTCGCCTTCGACGGCGACCCGAACATCGTGGAGGTCTACGTCCGCCAGCTGCGCCAGCGCATCGATGAGCCCTTCGGACGGCAGAGTCTGCAGACGGTGCGTCTTGCGGGCTACCGGCTCGACTCCGGTGGCGGCTGACGTGCCGGGCGACCATGTGCGCGTCCGGCTGACCGTCGCCGCCGCGATCGCGACGGCCGGGGTCCTCCTGGTGTCGGCCATCGTGCTGGTGGTGGTCTTCCAGCGCGCCGAGGCGCGGCATGCCGAGGACCTCGACCGGGCGCGGCTCGCCGAGCTCGCGGCGCTGGCCCGGCACGGCGAAGTGCCGGAGCTGATCACCGACGTGGCCGGCGAGGGGTTCGCCCAGGCAGTGGTCGGTGACCGGGTCATCGGTGCCTCGGTCAGCCTGGGGGACTCCGGACCGGTCACGGACTGGCGCCCCGGCGGGCAACCCGCGGCCCGCGATGTCGACGACGTCCCCGACGACGACGAGACCGAGGACTACCGGGTCTGGGCGGTCACTGTCGACGGACCCGACGGCCCGGTGAGCCTCTACGTCGGGACCGCGCGCGAGGCGATCCGCGAGTCGGGGGTCTCGCTGGCGGTGACGCTCGCGGTCGGCGTGCCGCTGCTGCTGGTTCTCGCCGTGGGGCTGCTGTGGGTCCTCGTGGGCCGCACGCTGCGGCCGGTCGCCGCGGCGCAGGCGCGGCAGCGCACCTTCGTTGCCGACGCTGCGCACGAGCTGCAGAGCCCCCTGGCGTCGTACCGCGCCCAGCTGGAGGTGGCGCTGCGCCACCCGTCGGGGACGGACTGGACGTCGACGGCACGGGAGCTGCTCGCAGAGAGCGACCGCATGGAACGCCTGGTGCGCGACCTGCTCTTCCTCGCCCGTCACGACGAGCCGCAACCGCTGCCGGCCGAGCTGGTCGACCTCGACGACGTCGTGTGGGAGGAGGTCTCGCGGCTCCGGCCGACCACCGGACTCGACGTCGACACGGCCGGCGTCAGCGCAGCCCCGGTGCGCGGAGGGCGGGATGAACTGGCTCGGTTGGTCCGCAACCTGCTCGCGAACGCCGCACTCCACGCACAGCATCGGGTGGTCGTGAGCTGTGCGGTGACGGGGGAGGACGTGGTGCTCGAGGTGGCCGACGACGGGCCGGGGATCGCACCCGACCAGCGGGAGGAGGTGTTCGAACGTTTCGTCCGCGGCGACACCGCTCGCGGGCACGGTTCCGGGACCGGCCTGGGGCTCCCCATCGTGCGGGCGGTCGCCGAGCGGCACGGAGGCTCGGTCCGGGTCGCCGACTCGGCGGTGGGTGCCCGGCTCCAGGTTCGGCTCCCCTCGGCCTGAGACGGCAGCGTGGAAGGTGTCGGGGAATATCGCTGTGTGTGCGACCATTGGAGTGATTACCAGCCCGCAACACCCAGGGAGTCACTGACATGACCGAGCAGGTCGAGACCGAGCGCCTCACCGACCAGATCAACCTCAGCCCGGTGGCCGCGGCCAAGGTGAACAGCCTCCTCGAGCAGGAGGGTCGCGATGACCTCCAGCTGCGGATCTCGGTGCAGCCGGGTGGTTGCTCGGGTCTGCGCTACCAGCTGTTCTTCGACGAGCGCACCCTCGACGGCGACGTCACCACCGACTTCGACGGCGTGACCGTCGTGGTCGACCGGATGAGCGTCCCCTACCTCAACGGGGCGATGATCGACTTCGTCGACAGCATCGAGAAGCAGGGCTTCACCATCGACAACCCCAACGCCACCGGCTCGTGCGCGTGTGGAGACAGCTTCCACTGATCGCTACGGCGCCGCCGGAGCGATCGTCGGTGGTTGAGCAGCGACCGCGGCTGAGGCACGAAGCCGCGACGGAGCGTGTCGAAACCTGGTGAACTGACAACCCAGCGCGCCATGGGCGTGAACCAACGCAACAGCCCCTGCCGATCACGGCGGGGGCTGTGGCGCGTCTGAGCACTCCAGAAGAAGGTGTAGTTCAGTCCATGTGCAGGTGCAGCGCGTTGGCGAGCCGGGCGGCAGCGTCGCTGACGGCGATGTCGCGCTTGTGCACCTCTCGCGGGTAGTCCTCGAAGTGAAGGCTCGGCGCGTCGGCGACCGCCTTCGCGGCGGCGCGTCGCAGCCGCAGGTTGTGGCCGACCTCGAGGCAGTCGGCGTGCATCTGTGCGGGCGTCGCGAAATCGTCGTAGGGGGCACGGGTGGTCGGAGGGAGATCACTCATGCCCTCGACGCTATTGGCTACCGCGGGGTAGTCGAAGTCGTACCGCTGGGTAGTGTTCCGTGTCGTGTCCCTGCTGATTGCCGGATCCATCGCCACCGACCACCTCATGAGCTTCGCGGGGCGGTTCTCCGACTCCCTGGTCGTCGACCGTCTCGACAAGCTCTCGGTCTCGTTCCTCGTCGACGACCTCGAGGTACGCCGCGGGGGGTGTGCCGCCAACATCTGCTTCGGCCTGGGCAACCTCGGCCTCACGCCGGTGCTGGTCGGGGCCGTGGGGGAGGACTTCGGTGAGTACCGCTCCTGGCTGGAGCGGCACCGCGTCGACTGCGCCTCGGTCCACGTCTCGGAGACTCGCCACACCGCGCGGTTCGTGTGCACCACCGACAACGCCGACGCCCAGATCGCCAGCTTCTACCCCGGCGCCATGAGCGAGGCTCGAGAGCTCGAGCTGAAGCCGATCGTGGACCGCGTCGGCGAGCCTGACTACGTCCTGGTGGGACCGGATGACCCCGAGGGCATGCTCCGTCACACCGAGGAGTGCCGCCAACGCGGGTACCCGTTCGTGGCGGACCCGAGCCAGCAGCTCGCCTTCGGTGACGGCGAGATGATCCGGCCTCTCATCGACGGCGCCCACATCCTGGTCTCCAACGAGTACGAGTCGTCGCTGATCATCCAGAAGACCGGATGGAGCCACGAGGAGGTGCTCTCACGGGTCGGCACCTGGGTGATCACGCTCGGTGCCACCGGGGTCCGGATCGAACGAGAGGGCGAGGAGTCGATCGAGGTCGCCGCCGTCGAGGCGACCCGCAAGGGGGAGCCCACCGGTGTCGGTGACGCCTTCCGTGCCGGTCTGCTGGCGGGCCTCAGCTGGGGCCTCGACCTCGCGCGGTCGGCGCAGCTCGGCTGCCTGCTGGCCGTCTACGTCGTCGAGCAGGTCGGGACCCAGGAGTACCACCTGAGCCGGGCCGGCTTCCTGACCCGCTGCGCCGCGGCGTACGGCGAGGAGGCGGCTGCCGAGATCGGCGCCCACCTCGTCACCTTCCGCGACTGACGCGAGGTGCTAGAACGGCACCTGGGTCGCCAGCAGTCCCGAGGGTTGGCCCTGGTCGGGGCCGGGACGTCCCGAGATGATCCGGCAGAAGTCGGCGGCGTCCAGCCTCATCTCCTCGCCGCCGGAGCCTGAGACCCAGCTCCCGCCGGCGGGACCGGTGAGCTCCAGCCGGTAGGGCCGGCCGTGGCGGCGCGCCCACTCGGCGACCACGTCGGCGACGATGACGCCGTCGTGCTCGGGGGTGAGCACCGGGGTCCCGCCGGTCGCCCGGGCGAGGTCCAGGCGGTGCATCCAGGGGTCGCGCGTGAGGATCACGTCGGTGAGGTAGCCGAAGCTCCAGGTCTCGGGGGAACCGTTGACCATCTGCTGGTCGGGCAGGCGCCGTTGGCGTACGAAGCCGGGGATGCGGCGGCGCCCCTTCGCCGCGCGCGGCCCGACACGGCGTACCTCCGCGCGCAGCTCCTCGGTGCCGAGGAGCTCGCGCTGTGCGACCTGCATCGCGGTCTGGGCGTCGACGAGCGCCTGGCCCTCCTGCTGGCGGGCCTGGGCCGTGCGCAGTTGGCGCGCCGTCTCCCACGGAGTCGACATGAACGCCGACATGCCGGCGACATGGGCGACCAGTTGCCGGACGTCCCACGCGGCGCAATCCGTGGATCGGCTCCAGTCGTCGGGGTGCAGGGCGTCGACGGCCTCTGCGACGCGCTGGTACTCCGTCTCGGCGAGCCGCATCGCGGTGGGCCGCTCGATCCCGGGCCGGACGGTGTCGTGGCCCGGCCAGATGGTGGTGGTGGCCTTCATGGGGTGCTCCTCGTGGTCGGTGGGTCGGTGGGGAGGCCGACGCCGTCGGCCCAGATCTCGACGGCACGGTCGAGCATCGCCGACCACCGCTCTCCGCCGGGGTCGTTGGCCACCTGTTGATTGATCAGGCCGCCTATCAACGCGATCCAGATGTCGTAGTCGGCGCCGTCGCTCAGCCCGAGCGCACCGAAGAGCTGCCGTCCGTGGTCCAGCACCCGGACCGCGGGTGCGTAGGACTCCGGGGTGGGTTCGAAACCGGGAATCGTGCGCTGGTTCATGAGCTGGTGGCGCGCCGGGTTGGCGACGGCGAAGTCGAAGAACACCCGCGCCGCTCGACGCACCGCGGCGCGGGGGGCGTTCGGCAGGTCAGCGAGTTCTGCCAGCTCCACCTGCTCGAAGTCGGTCCACGCCTGACCGAACATCGCATCGTAGATCGCGTGCTTCGACGCGAAGTGCGTGTAGAGCGAGGGCGCTCGCATGCCCACCCGCTCCGCGACGTCGCGCAGCGTGAACTCCGCCAGCCCCTGCTGCTGGGCCAGGACCCAGGCCGCGGCGACGATCTCCTGCCGGGTGGACTCACGTCGTTCGGCTACCCTATCGCGCTTCGGTGCGACTAACATGATTAGGAGTTTGCGCCCCAAGGGGGTCGTTGTCAAGGGTGGGCCGGTCCGGGGCGACTAGGACAGGCGTCGGACGAGGTAGCGCGGGGCTCCGTCCCCGGCGACGTCCTCGCCGACGTACTCCTGCTCCCGCATCCGGCACCACGCAGGCACGTCGACGCGGGCCGCCACGTCGCGTGCGACCACCCCGATGAGCCGACCGACCTCGACCTCGGCATAGTGCTTGCCGAGCTCGATGATCGGCATCGGGCACGGCTGGTCGCGGCAGTCGAGCTCGAGGTCGACCTCGGTGCCGCTCACATCCCCACCTCCGCACGCAATCGCGTCACCACGCCGGGGAGGACGGCGAGGAACCGGTCCACCTCGGCCTCGGTGGTGTCCCGCGTCAACGAGAGCCGGACGTTGCCGTGGGTGAGCACCCCCATCGCGCTGAGCACCGCGCTCGGCTCGAGTGTGGACGCGGCGCAGGCTGAACCGCTGGCCACGCCGAAGCCGTGTCCGTCCAAGGTGTGCACCAGGGCCTCCCCGTCGACGTAGAGGAACGAGAAGGTGACCAGGTGCGGGAGCCGGTCGACGGGGTCGCCGACCACCTGAGCGTCCGGGATCCGGGCCACGGCAGCCCGGACTCTGTCGACCAGGGCCGTCTGGCGCGCATTCACCTCGTCCCGCTCCGCCACGACCGCCTGCAGCGCCGCCGCCGCGGCAAGGGCACCGGGCACGTTCTCGAAGCCCGCCACCCGCTCGTCGATCCGGTCGTCGCCGGGGAACGGGTTGCGCCAGCGGGCGCCCTTGCGGACCAGCAGTACGCCGACGCCGGCCGGGCCGCCCCATTTGTGAGCCGAACCGGCGGCGCTCGCCCAGCCCGGAGGGAGCGGGAGGCGGCCCATGGACGCGCACGCGTCCGCGAAGAGCGGGAGGTCGTCAGGCAGGTCGAGCACACCCACGGGCTGGATGGTGCCCACCTCGTGGTTGGCACTCTGAAGGGCCACCAGGCCCACGGCAGGATCGGTCGCGTGGCGCGCCAGATCGCCGCAGTCCACGCGGCCCAGCTCGTCACACCGGACCTCCACCACCTCCGCACCCCAGGCCACGGCGTGACGCACCGCTGCATGCTCGACAGCGGTGTGGACGACCTTCGATCCACGGCGTGAGCCCCGGACCAGTCCCAGCAGTCCCCGGTGCACGGCCTCGGTGCCGGAGCCGGTGAAGCTCACCTCGTCCACCCTGACCTCGAGGCTCTCCGCCACCACCGCCCGCGCGTTGTCGAGCAGCAGCCGGGCGTTGCGGCCGGGCCGGTGCAATCGCCGCGGATCCGCGTAGCCCTGGTCGACAGCAGACAGCAGCACCTCGCGCGCGGCGGGGTGGAGCGGCTCCGAGGACGCCGTGTCGAACTCGGCCCGGTGACCCGATCCGGGTGAGGCGGAGGGGCTCGTCACCGCCCCAACCTACTCGGTGCCCCACCGGCACATCGGTCGTGCGATCGGATAGTCTGACGACGTCCTGTCCGCTCGTGAACGAAAGGCTCGTTCGTGGGTCAGCAACTCCACCGGCGCTCGACGATGTCGCTGCGTCGGGTCGCCCTGGTCGTCACGATGGGTGCCCTGTTTCTGCTCGCCGGTTGTTCGGCGGAGACGCAGAACGACTGGAAGAACCTGGCGATGCCGGATCCGGCCACCGAGCAGGCAGACCACATCTACTACCTGTGGCGCTACGCCTGGATCGCGGCCATGGTCACCGGGGTCATCGTGTGGGGGCTCATCGGCTGGGTGGTCGTCCGATACCGCCGCCGGAGCCCGGATGAGATCCCCGTGCAGACGCGCTACAACCTGCCACTGGAGATCTTCTACACGATCGCCCCGATCGTGATGGTGATCGTGTTCTTCTACCACACGGTCGATGTCCAGAACGCCGTCCTCGACGACACCGACGAGGACCTCACGGTCGAGGTCGTGGGCTTCCAGTGGAGCTGGACCTTCAACCACCACGTGGACGGCACCACCGGTCCCTACGTCTACACCTCCGGCACCGGCAGCGAGATCCCCACGCTGGTGCTGCCCGTGGGCGAGACCGTTCAGTTCAACCTCCGCTCGCCCGACGTCATCCACTCCTTCGGGATTCCGGCGTTCCTGATGCGGATGGACGTCATCCCCGGTCGGACCAACCACTACGAGGTCACGCCGAAGACCGAGGGCGTCTTCGCGGGCAAGTGCTTCGAGCTGTGCGGCACCTACCACTCCCGGATGCTGTTCAACGTGGAGGTCGTGAGCGCCGACGAGTACGAGTCCTACCTGCGAGAGCTCGAGCAACAGGGCAACACGTCCGAGGAACCCGTGATCGGTGGCAACTTCGTCAACGAGCAGGCCGGACTCGGCACCGACGAGGAGGGTGCGGAGTGACCACCACAGCAGCTCAGCCCACCGCGCAGACCACCCGCCGCCCCTTGGGGCAGCAGCTGGTGCGGATCATGACCACGACCGACCACAAGCTGATCGGCAAGCTGTACCTCGGGACGTCGTTCGCGTGGTTCCTCGCCGGTGGCGTGATGGCGCTGCTGATCCGGGCCGAGCTCGCCAACCCCGGCATGCAGGTCGTCAACGACGAGGTCTACAACCAGCTGTTCACGATGCACGGCACGATCATGCTGCTGCTGTTCGCGACTCCGCTGTTCATCGGCTTCGCGAACGTGATCATGCCGCTGCAGATCGGTTCCCCCGATGTCGCGTTCCCGCGGCTCAACATGTTCAGCTACTGGCTGTTCCTGTTCGGCGGACTCATCACCGCCTCCGGATTCCTGACCCCCAGCGGGGCAGCGTCCTTCGGCTGGTTCGCCTACACGCCGCTCTCCGACGCGATCCGGTCGCCCGGCGTCGGCGGTGACCTGTGGATCATGGGCCTCTGGATGGCCGGCCTCGGCACCATCCTCGGTGCCGTCAACTTCATCACGACCATCATCTGCATGCGCGCTCCGGGCATGACCATGTTCCGGATGCCGATCTTCGTGTGGAACACCCTGGTCACCTCGCTGCTGGTGCTGATCGCGTTCCCGATCCTGGCCGGCGCCCTGCTGTCGCTGGAGGCCGACCGGATCCTCGGAGCCCACGTCTTCGACCCGGTGCACGGCGGCGCGATCCTGTGGCAGCACCTGTTCTGGTTCTTCGGGCACCCCGAGGTCTACATCATCGCGTTGCCGTTCTTCGGCATCATCACCGAGATCCTGCCCGTCTTCAGCCGCAAGCCGATCTTCGGTTACGTCGGCCTGGTCGGCGCGACGCTCGGCATCGCGATCCTCTCGGTCGCCGTGTGGGCTCACCACATGTTCGTGACCGGCGCCGTCGACCTCCCGTTCTTCTCCGGCATGACGTTCCTGATCGCCGTACCCACCGGGGTGAAGTTCTTCAACTGGATCGGAACGATGTGGGGGGGATCTCTGTCGTTCGACACCCCGATGCTGTGGTCGATCGGCTTCCTGACCACCTTCCTGTTCGGCGGCCTGACCGGCATCATCCTGGCCAGCCCACCGCTGGACTTCGCGGTCTCCGACTCCTACTTCGTCGTCGCGCACTTCCACTACGTCGTCTTCGGCACGGTCGTGTTCGCGATGTTCGCGGGCTTCTACTACTGGTGGCCGAAGATGACGGGGCGGATGCTCGACGAGCGGCTCGGGAAGGTGCACTTCTGGCTGCTGTTCATCGGCTTCCACACCACCTTCCTGGTGCAGCACTGGCTGGGCGTGCAGGGCATGCCGCGCCGCTACTCCGACTACCTGCCCCAGGACGGCTTCACCTTCCTCAACCAGGTGTCGACGGTGGGTGCGTTCGTGCTGTCGCTGTCGATGCTGCCGTTCTTCTACAACCTCTACATCTCGCGCAACGCTCCGTTGGTCGAGACCGATGACCCGTGGGGCTGGGGCCGCTCCCTGGAGTGGGCCACCAGCTGCCCGCCGCCGCGCCACAACTTCGTGAGCATCCCGCGGATCCGTTCGGAGTCGCCGGCCTTCGACCTGCACCACCCGGAGATCGCACTCATGGAGCTCGACGAGAATGATGCCGAGGGCGAGGACCGGTTCTCGGACTCGCCTGAGGTGCAGGGTCGTGGCGAGATGCTGCGAGAGCGGCTCGACGACGAGGGAGACCACCGATGAAGGCCGAGGCTTGGATCTTCGGGGCCACGACCGCGTTCTTCGTGCTCGTCAGCCCCGCCTACTGGTTCATCACCGGCGACTGGACCGGCACCTCGGCGCTGACCATGACCACGCTGCTCGCGGCCATGGTGACGCTCTACCTCGGATTCCACGCGGCGAAGATGGAGCCGCGGCCCGAAGACCGCAAGGATGCCGAGATCGCCGACGGTGCCGGCGAGCTCGGCTTCTTCCCGCCGTACTCGTGGTGGCCGCTGTGGTGTGCGCTCACCCTCGGGGTGATGGTCTACGCGACCGCGTTCGCCGCCTGGTGGCTGTTCATCATCGGTGCCGCGGTGGGCGCGCTGGCGCTGGCTGGATGGATCTTCGAGTACTACCGGGGCGAGCACGCGCACTGACCGGCCGCACGTGATCGACCAGACTCTGTCTGGGTTTGGGATTCGCTGGGGAGCCGCGGTTACGCTGAGCGTGCCCTTCTCGTCGATTGATCCCTGAGGTACCCACATGTCTCGGAGCAGCCTCGTCGGTGCTGCTGTGCTCGCCCTCGCCCTGACCGGCTGCTCCAGCACCCAGGATTCGAGCGACCCGCGGGCCGCCGCCCCGGGCGACCAGGAGCAAGCGTCCGAGACCGTGGCGCCGTTGCGCATCACCACCAGCCTGACCGGCCGTCAGGTAGCCGTTGACCAGACACTGGAGGTCAGCGCCTCAGGCGGCCGTCTGCGCAAGGTTGCCGTCACCTCGGACGCCGGACCGCTCGCCGGCTCGTTGGCCCGGGACGGCTCGTCGTGGACAGCCGGAGACCGGCTCGAGCCGGGCCTCGGCTATGACGTGCGCACCGTGGGGGAGCGGAGCGACGGCAAGCGGGTCGTGGAGACCGCCACGTTCACCACGGAAGACCTCACCCTCGCCGAGCAGACGTACGCGTCGGTCGCGCCGCTCGAGGGCGAGACGGTAGGGATCGGCATGCCGGTCATCGTGACCTTCGACGTCCCGGTCACCGACCGGGCGTCCATGGAGCGGCACATGCGTGTCGAGAGCACGCCGGCACAAGTCGGCTCCTGGCACTGGCTCAGCGACACGGAGGTCCACTGGCGTCCGCGGACGTACTGGAAGGCCGGGACCGACGTCGCTGTCGACCTCGACATCAACAGCGTGGCCGCCGGCGGTGGCGTCTACGGCCAGGAAGACCGCGACGTCGACTTCCGGGTCGGCGATGCCCACGTCTACAAGGTGAACACGCAGACCCAGCAGATGCAGGTCTTCAGCAACGGCGACCTGCTGCGCACCCTTCCGGTCACCACGGGCAAGGCCGGCTTCACCACGCGCTCCGGCACCAAGGTCATCGTCGAGAAGTACCGCGAGAAGCGGATGAACTCCGAGACCGTCGGTATCGGCCAGAACGACCCCGAGTTCTACGACATCGACGACGTCGAGTACGCCATGCGTCTCACCTACACCGGCGAGTTCATCCACGCGGCGCCGTGGTCGGTGGGCTCCCAGGGCAACGCCAACGTCAGCCACGGCTGCACCGGCATGAGCACCGCCGACGCGGCGTACCTCTACAACATGACGGTGCGCGGTGACGTGGTCGAGTACACCGGCACCGACCGCCCGATGACCCTCACCAACGGCTTCGGCGACTGGAACGTCGACTTCGCCACCTGGTCCAAGGGCTCCGCCCTCTCCTGACCCTGGTAAGGCGCCGGGGGTTTCGAGGCTCGCTGCGCTCGCACCTCAACCACCGGCGTGGTGGGTGCCGGGGGTCGAGGCCGCGCGCTCGACCACCGGCGTACTGCGTCAGGGCGAGTCGCTGCGCTCGCACCTCAACCACCGGCGAACTGGGTCAGGGGTGTCGCTGCGCTCGCACCTCAACCACCGGCGTACTGGGTCAGGGGTGTCGGTGTGCTCGCACCTCAACCACCGGCGTGGTCGGCGTGCTAGGGCCGGGTCCGGTGGTTGAGGTGTGAGGAGCGTCAGCGACGAGCCTCGAAACCCCCGGACACTGGTGGATGTACCGGGGGTGGAGGCTCGTACGCCGAGTCAGTGGTCTCCGCGCAGGGAGTCTTCCTCGACGCTGTGGTGGCCGTCGTACTGGTGACCGTCGGCAGGGTGGTCGAGGCCGCCCTGGAGCTCGTGCTCGTGTGCCGCGTGGTGGTGGGCCTCCTCGAGCTCGGCCCGGGTCGGCTTCTGGACGTTGTGACCGAACCAGCCGGCTGACAATCGTGCCCGGACCCGCTCGATGCGGTTGCCCGGGGCACGGACCCCGTTCTCGTCGGCGGCCGAGCCGGAGGTCAGCGCCTCATCCCGATCCCGTGATGTCAGCGTGAAGGCGCGGTCCTCCGCGATCGGCAGGTGCCGCTCGGTGTAGCCGCCCTCGGTCGAACGCATGATGACGCCGGTCTCGTAGCCGTGCAGCAACTTGTCGTTGTCCGAACGCTGCAACGAGATGCACCAACGGCGCGTGATGAAGAACGCGATCACCGGACCGACGAACACCGCGGCCCGCATGAAGTAGGTGATCTGGTTGATGCTCAGGTCGAAGAGGATGGCGAGGATGTCGTTGCCACCTGCGGCCCACATCAGTCCGTAGAAGGTCATCAGGGCCACGAAGACGGCAGTCCGGGTCGGTGCGTTGCGCGGCCGCTGCAGGAGGTGGTGGTCCCGCTTGTCGCCGGTGATCCAGCTCTCCAGGAACGGCAACATCAACAGCACCGTGAAAGCGAGACCCGGAAGCACGATGATCGGCAGGAACACGTTCCACGAGAGGGTGTAGGCGCCGATGTTGCTCTCCCAGCCGGGCATGATCCGCAGCGCGCCGTCCGGCCAGCCCATGTACCAGTCCGGTTGGGAGCCGGCCGTCACCTTGGACGGATCGTAGGGGCCGTACTTCCACACCGGGTTGATCGACAGCAGCGCTCCCATCAGTGCGGTGACGCCGAAGACGATGAAGAAGAAGCCGCCCGCCTTGGCCATGTAGACGGGGAGCAGGGGGTAGCCCACGACGTTCTGCTCGGTGCGTCCCGGTCCGGGCCACTGGGTGTGCTTGTGGTAGACGAGCAACAGCATGTGGGCGGCGATCAACGCCAGCAGGACCCCGGGAATCAGCAACACGTGCACCGTGTAGAGGCGCGGGATGATCGAGTCACCCGGGAACTCGCCGCCGAAGAGGAAGAACGACATGTAGGTTCCGACGACCGGCATCGACTTCATGAAGCCGTCCGCCGCACGGACGCCGGTTCCCGACAGCAGATCATCGGGCAGGGAGTATCCGGTGAAGCCCTCCAGGGTGCCGAGCAGCAGCAGCAAGCAACCGATCACCCAGTTGAGCTCGCGTGGCTTGCGGAACGCGCCCGTGAAGTAGACGCGCATCATGTGCACCATCATCGCCGCGATGAAGAGCATCGCGGACCAGTGGTGCATCTGCCGCATCAGCAGGCCGCCGCGTACGTCGAAGGAGATGTCGAGGCTCGAGGCGTAGGCCTCTGACATGTGAAGGCCGCGGAACTGGTCGTAGCTGCCCATGTAGACCACCTCGGCCATGCTCGGCCGGAACCACAGGGTCAGGAACGTGCCGGTGAGCAGCAGCACGACGAAGCTCCACAGCGCGATCTCGCCGAGCATGAACGACCAGTGGTCCGGGAAGACCTTGCGCAACTGCTTCTTGCCGGCGGTCGCGAGCCCGAGCCGGTCGTCGGCCCAGGAGGCGGCGGCGCCGGCCTTGCTGGGCTTCTTGGGCGTGGCCGCAGCGGTGTTGGTCTCAGCGACCTTGCTCGTGTCGATGCTCATCGTGAGTCACGCTCCCAGTAGCTCGGTCCGACCGGCTCGTCGAAGTCTCGCTGAGCCACGAGGTACCCCTCGGAGTCTACTGCCAGCGGCAACTGGGGAAGCGCTCGAGCAGCCGGACCGAAGATGACCTTGGCGGAGTCGGCCAGGTCGAAGGTCGACTGATGACAGGGGCACAGCACGTGGTGGGTGGTGCGCTCGTAGAGCGAGATCGGGCAGCCCACATGGGTGCAGATCTTGGAGTAGCAGAGGATGCCGTCGACGCCCCAGTCCTCGCGGCCTGCGCCCGGCGTGATCTCCTCCGGCTCCATCCGCACCACGATGACCGCGCCCTTGGACTTCTCGACCTGGAGCTCGATGCCTTCGACGAGAGGCTCCCCCTCCTCGTCGGTCTCGAAGAGTCGGGCGGGCTCGGCGTTGATGAGGTCGCCGAGCTGGATCTCCGAGGGACGGATGGGCGTGCCGGTGACGTCACGGACGACGCGCATGCCTTCTTCCCAGATGGTGTGCTCGAGGGAGTCGCCCGGCAGGGGGCCGAGGTCGCGGAGCAGCACGATCGGCACCGGGAGCGACAGAGCGCCGAGGGCACCCAGCAGGGAGTTTCGCACCAGCGGCCGGCGTCCGATGCCGGACTCCTCGACGCCGGTGTTGAGCGCGGCCAGGGTCTCGTCGCGGTCGGCCTGGCTGGAGGCCGCCGGGTGGCGCATCTCCACCATCTCCTGGTCGGACATGAGCTTGCGGGCCCACTGGATCACGCCGACGCCGATGAACAGCAGGGCGCCGGCCAGGCTGAGTCCGAGCGTCAGCGTGGACGCGCCGAGACCGACGAAGGTCGTGGTGACATCCCCGACCTCGAACGCGAAGTAGGAGACGACGAACAGCACGGCACAGAGCGCGGACAGACCGAACAGCGTCGCGATCTGCCGCTCGGCGCGAACCGCGGCCCGCTCGTCGACATCGGTGGGTCGCCAGTGGTGGGCCGGTAGGCCCGGGTCTGCGACGGGGTCTGGGTCCGGCGTCGCCGGAAGGTTGTGGCCCTCGGGGGTCGTCATTCCTCCACCTTCACTTTGGTCGAGCGGGCGCCGTGAGCCGCGATCCAGACCGCGAAACCGACGAGGAGCCCGATTCCGACGACCCAGGCGTAGAGACCTTCGGCCACTGGGCCCAGTCCGCCCATGCCGAAACCGCCGTAGTTCGGGTTCTCGTCGATGGACTGCAGGTAGGCGATCACGTCCCGCTTCGCCTCCGGGGTCAGGTTCCCGTTCGAGAAGTTCGGCATCGACTGGGGACCGGTCAGCATCGCCTCGTAGACGTACTTCTCGTCCACACCCAGGATCTTCGGGGCATAGCCACCCCGAGGCATCGCGCCACCGGAGCCGGTGAAGTTGTGGCAGGCGGTGCAGTTGGTCAGGAAGATCTGACCGCCACGGACGATCGCCTCTTGGCGCTCCTCGTCGCTGAGCCCGTCGATGCTGTAGTCGGATGCGTCGGGGATCGCAGGACCGGGCCCGAGGGAGGCCACGAAGGCGGCCAGCGCCTGGGTCTCGTCCTCGCTGAAGGTCGCCGCCTTGCGCGGGGCCTGCTTGCCTGGCTGGGCCAACGGCATCCGGCCCGTTCCGACCTGGAAGTCGACGGCCGCTGCGCCGACACCCACGAGGGTGGGTCCGAGCTGGTTGCCCTCGATGGTGCGGATGCCCTCGCCGTTCTGGCCATGGCAGAACGCACAGTTCACGAGGAAGAGCTCGCGTCCCTCGACGACGAGCTGCTCGTTCGAGGCACTCTCGCTCGCCTGGGCGGGGGCAAAGGCGGTGTAGAGCCCGCCCGTGAGCAGGAGCCCCATCAGGAGCACCAACAGGCCGGCCAGCGGGCCGCGACGGTGGCGGGAGGCCAGGCCAGCCCACCGGTTGACTGAGCGGTTCAGGAAGCGCACATCAGATCCTTCGTCGGCAGCACGGCTCGGTCACTTGATGAGGTAGATCGTGGCGAACAGCCCGATCCAGACGACATCGACAAAGTGCCAGTAGTACGACACGACGATGGCGCTGACGGCCTGTTCGTGGGTGAACTTGCGGGCGATGTAGGTGCGTCCGAGCACCAGCAGGAACGCGACGAGGCCGCCGGTGACGTGGATGCCGTGGAAGCCCGTGGTCAGGTAGAACATGGTGCCGTAGGCGGAGTCCTGGATCGTCATGCCCTCCTGCACCAGGGTGGCGTACTCGAGCGCCTGTCCGCCGATGAACACGGCGCCCATGACGTAGGTGAGGATGAACCACTCGCGCAGGCCCCAGCCGCTCATCTGGAAGCTCGACCCGGTCCGGGACACCTGACCGCGCTCGGCCGCGAACACGCCGAGCTGGCAGGTCAGCGAGGAGAGCACCAGGATCGTGGTGTTCACCGACGCGAAGGTGACGTCGAGCAGGCCGGTGTTCTCGGCCCAGAGCTCGGGGGACACCGAGCGGATCGTGAAGTACGCCGCGAACAACGCCGCGAAGAACATCAACTCGCTCGACAGCCAGATGATCGTGCCGACCGCCACCATGCTCGGCCGGTCGTGGTGTCCGTGGAGTCGGGAAGCCGGAATCGCTGCTGCAGTCGCCACGAGATCATTATGAGGGTAGAGCCGTGCCGGGCACATCCCGACCCCACCGTTTTCCTGGGTCATACAGTTCAGGTTGTGGCAGGAACCCTCGCGCAAGCCGTCGTGGAGCTCCCGAGGTTCACCCTCGAGGGCGCCCTGACCGGCTGGACGCTGGACCCGATTCCCTTCGTGGTCACCGTCTGGGTGACCGGTGCGTACGTCGCTGGGGTGGTCGCGCTGCGCCGCCGCGGCGATCACTGGCCCGTGGCTCGCACGGCCGCCTTCCTGACCGGGATGGGGAGTTTCGCGTTCGCGACGCTGTCCGGGCTGGCGGCCTACGACACGACGCTGCTGAGCGTGCACATGGTCCAGCACATGGTGCTGGCGATGGTGGTCCCGCTCGCCCTGGCGCTCGGGGCGCCGATCACCCTGGCGCTGCGGACGCTGCCTCCCGCTCCGAAACGATGGCTCCTGACGGTCCTGCACTCACGAGTCGCCCGGGTGCTGTCGTTTCCGCCCCTCACGCTCCTGCTCTACATCGTCTCGCCCTGGGCGCTCTACTTCTCCGGCTGGTACCGCGCCTCGCTGGACAACGTGTACATCCACGAGGGGATGCACGTGCACCTCGTGCTGGTCGGCGCGCTGTTCTTCTGGCCGCTGCTGGGCCTCGACCCGGTGCCGGGCCGGGTGAGTCATCCGTTCCGGGTGCTGATGGTGCTGCTGACGCTGCCGTTCCACGCGTTCCTGGGCGTGACGATCATGGGCCAGGAGACGCTGCTCGGCGGCGACTGGTACCCGCGGCTCGGTGAGGGACCGATGGGCACGTGGTTGCCCGATCCGCTCGCCGACCAGCACCTGGCCGGCGGGATCCTGTGGGGGAGCGGGGACCTGATCGGACTGGTGTTCTTCGCCGTGCTGTTCACCCAGTGGGTCCGTGCCTCGATGCGGGAGGCGGCGCGTGAGGACCGTCGGCTCGATCTGCAGGAGGCACGGGCCCGGTCCGCGGCCGACCGAGACCGGTAGCATGCGGGCCGTGACCGACCAGAACGCTCGTCCGCTGAAGGTGCTCGTCTACTCCGACGACGTCCACACCCGTCAGCAGGTGATCCTGGCGCTGGGTCGCCGTCCGCACCCGGACCTGCCCGAGCTCCAGTACGTCGAGGTCGCGACCGAGCCGGTCGTCATCTCGAACATGGATGCCGGCGGGATCGCGCTGGCCATCCTCGACGGCGAGGCCGTCCCGGCCGGTGGCATGGGCATCGCCAAACAGCTCAAGGACGAGATCTACCAGTGCCCGCCGGTGCTGGTGCTCACCGGACGGGTGCAGGACGCGTGGCTGGCGACCTGGTCGCGGGCCGAGGCCGCCGTCCCCCACCCCCTCGATCCCGTGCAGCTCGCCGAGACGGTCGTCTCGCTGCTTCGTGCCCGGGTTCCGGCCACCCGCTGACCATGACCCACACCTGGCCGGAGGTGCTCTCCGAGCTGGTCGCCGGTCGCGACCTCGACGCCACGCAGACCGCCTGGGCGATGGGGCAGATCGTGGCCGGCGCAGCCACGCCGGCCCAGATCGCCGGGTTCGCGATCTCGCTGCGGGCCAAGGGCGAGACCTCTGAGGAGGTCACCGGTCTGACCGACGCCATGTTCACGGTGGCCACCCCGATCCGCATCGAGGGGCGACTCCTGGACGTGGTGGGCACCGGTGGCGACCGGTCGATGTCGGTCAACATCTCCACGATGGCCGCGATCGTGGCCGCTGGTGCCGGTGCCCGCGTCGTCAAGCACGGCAACCGTTCGGCCTCTTCCCAGTCCGGCTCCGCCGACGTTCTCGAAGCCCTCGGAATCCGGCTCGACCTGGCCGCGGACCGGGTCGCGGCCGTGGTGGACGAGGCCGGCATCACGTTCTGCTTCGCCCCCGCATTCCACCCCGGGATGCGCCACACGGCGGTACCGCGGCGAGAGCTGGGCGTGGCGACCACCTTCAACGTCCTCGGGCCGCTCGCCAACCCCGCCCGACCCGGAGCCTCGGCGATCGGTTGTGCCGACCCGCGGATGGCGCCGGTGATGGCGGGGGTCTTCGCCGCGCGCGGTGTGGACGCCTGGGTCGTTCGCGGTGACGACGGCCTCGACGAGCTGACGACCACCACCACCTCCTCGGTGTGGCACGTCCATGGTGGTGAGGTCACCGAGGTGTCGGTCGACCCCGCTGCCCACGGTTTCGCCCGCGCCGCGGCCGAGGACCTGCGCGGCGGCGACGTCGCCCACAACGCCGAGGTGGTCCGGCGGCTCCTCGACGGCGAAGCGGGTCCGGTCCGGGACGCCGTGCTGCTCAACGCGGGCGCGGCTCTTGCGGTCTACGACTCCCCGGGTGCGCTGCCGGCCGACGCGCTGGATGCCGCCGTCGCCCGAGCGGCGGAGGCCGTCGACTCCGGGTCCGCCAGGGCCACGCTCGACCGCTGGGTCGCTGCGTCCTCTGCCGCTGGTTGAGTCGCCCGGTGGTTGAGGTGCGAGGGCCTCTCGGGCCCGAGCCTCGAAACCCCCGGGGCTCCTCAGAGTTCCAGCACGTAGGAATCGCCCTCGCGCCGGAAGCCCAGGTCGAGGCGCTCGTAGTAGGCGCCGACCATCCCTGGGGGCGTCACCACGCGGCGGAAGCCGCGCTCGCGCAACCGCGGTGCGCGGCGCCACACGAATTCACCGGGGGAGAAGTCGCGATAGCGGGGGGTGACGTAGTCGAGCTGCACGCGCGCCTCGTCTCCGTCGCGGCGGACCACCACCACGCCGACCGTCTCGTCCCCCCTCAGGATCTGGAAGGCCAGGTCGTCCGGCTCCACGCCGGCGTACGTCGGGTGGAAGCGGCTGATGTCGGCGGCGTGGAGCCCCAGGAAGTGCTGCAGGTACGCCTCCTCGGGGAGGACCTGGAGCACGTCGAAGGCCGACTCGTCGTGTCGGTCGCGCAGCAGGGCGAGGATGAACCACAGGTTGATCAGGCTGGTGGCGATGTTCATGCCCACCATCGGCCAGACCCCCACCAGGGCGTTGAACAGCACCAGGCTGAGGCTGGCCGCAAGGTTGAGCACCCGGAACCGGAGCACCCGGGTCTGGAGCAGCGAGACGATGAGGAGGGCGCTGCCGGCCCAGCCGAACAGATTGAGCCAGTTGTCTGCGAGCCAGTCCACCGGTGAAGGTTAGCGAGCCGGGCGCACGACGGTGCGGCCGGTCGGTCGGACCGGGCGAGCCCGGTCCGACCG
The DNA here is from genome assembly GCA_963806945.1 of uncultured Actinomycetota bacterium. Lineage (GTDB taxonomy): Bacteria > Actinomycetota > Actinomycetes > Propionibacteriales > Nocardioidaceae > Nocardioides. Next base: position 164,899 of record CAWDZH010000005.1, on the reverse strand, counting down.
CGGCACTACTTCGCCGTGACCGTCCACTGGTAGGGGACCAGCTGGTTGCCCGCGTCATCGCGAACCTTGGCGGTGACCGTGATGATGTAGGACTTGCCCTTCTTGAGCTTCGGGCCAGGATTGAGCGTCGCGCCCATCCGGTTCGACGAGGGCTTCACGACCGCTGACAGCTTGCGCTTGGACGTGGTCGGCCTGATCTTGAAGCTCTTCTTGGTGACACCAGAGACCGCTTCGCTGAACGTCACCTTGAAGTTCGCGCGCCGCTTGACCGAGCCGGTGGGCCTCACGAGCGCCACGCGGGGACTGGTGCCGTCGACGGTGAAGGTCCACCACGGCGACGCCCCGATCTCACCTCCGACACTGTTGAGGCTGACGACCCTCCACCGCCACAGTCCGTCGCCGACGACCGACGGAGCCCAGGCGAGGCCCGGGGTGCGTACGGTCTCGCCGCCACGCCCGTCGACCAACTCGCGCTCGAAGCGGTAGTCGGTGGCACCGTTGACGCCGTCCCACGTGAAGAGCAGGTCGGTCGCCTGCTGGTTCGAGCCGTCCGCCGGAGACGTCAGCTGGGGTGCGGAGCCGACGACTCGGAATCGTGCCTCCGCATCTGCGAGATCCGTCCACTGTCCCGGACGATTGGAAGCATCCCGGGGGCGGACGCGCCACGTGTAGGAGGAGTCGGCCACCGGCAGCGGCTTGGGCGTGGAGAGCGCCACCTGCTTGCTGCTTCCGGAGAACACCAGGTTCGCGCTCTGACCGATGGTGTCCGCGTTCTTGTAGACCTCGACGTCATAGCTGGCGGCGTAGGCCAGCGGCTGCCAGCGCAGGGGGCTGGAACCGGTGGTCTCTGCGTTGTTCAGGGGGGAACTGATCCTGACGGTCGGTGACCGCTTCTCGAAGGCGATCGGATCGCTCCACGTCAGGGCGTTGCTGCTGCCGTCGATGGCCTGCACCCGCCAGTACAACGGGCCCTCGGGGTACGTCCCTGAATATGCCGTGTAGGTCATCTGATCCACGACCGCTGTGTCGAGGGGCGACTGGAAGTTCGGGTCATCGTCCACCTGCACCCGGTAGGTGTGTGCCTCGACGTCTGGCTCGATCGAGTACACCCCGGTGTGCGGTTGCGGTGGGGTGGTGGCGTCCTGACTGGTCGCCAGGTAGTCACGCCAGGTGAAGGTCACGTCGTTCGACACGGTGGCACCCTCGGTTGGCGTCAGCGGCTCGACGGGCTTGGACAGCTTGTTGAAGGCGTGTGCTGCGGCCTGCGGCGCGCGACAGCTGCCGGGCAGCTTGCAGGGCTGGACGTGCCAGAAGTACGCCGACCCGGCCTGGCTGTCGAACAACGCGGTGGGAAGGATGAACGAGGACTGTTCCGTGTCGTAGGTGTCCACGAGGTTGGTGAGCTGCTGATCACGCGACAGCCAGACCACGTAGCGCCCGACACCCGGTTCGGCGTCCCACCGGAGCACAGGCGTGGCGCGCAGATTGGTGCACTGGGTGTCGGCCAGGGGAAGGGTGGGGTCAAGACTCTTGGCACACGAGGTGCTGGGGTCTGCGGCTCCGGTTCCGCTCAGGGACACGCGCTGGCCGGTGACAGCCGCGGAGGGGGCGATGGTGAACGAGCCCGGGGCTGCGGTGTCAGAGAGGAACGTGTTCCCGTTCCAGGCCTCGATCTTCCAGTCGTAGGTGTCCGCCCCGAGTCGACTGCCGCCCGTGTCCTCCCCAGCCGGGTAGGCGAAGTTCACACCGAGGGAGCTCCAGGCGATCGTTCCCGCTCTCCGGACGTACATCACGTAGCGCGTGGCATCAGGAACGGGCGTCCACTCAAGCGTGGGGAACCTGTCTGTGGGCGTGGGGGAGCTCCCGACCGGCTCCGGGGTGACGCCCGGAGTGGCGGTCGATGCGGCGGTGGTGAAGGTGGGCTGGGACCCGGTCATGAGGGCGGGACCGACACGACCGGTGGCTGATACCGATTGAACACTCCAGCGGTAGGTGACTCCGGTGGCCAGCAGAGACCGTGGCGTCCAGGAGGTCCCATAGGTGCGGGCCGTGACCGTCTGCCCGTTGTCCACGCGGCTGAGCTTCACGTCGTACTGGGTGGCGCCGGGCAGGGGCTCCCACCGCAGCGTCGGGACCTCCACCACAGCATCCACGGCGGGGGCCGTCTGAGTGACGAGCGCAGGGTCGTAGGTGAAGCGGAAGACGTCCGCGTTGATGGCCTCACTGACGACACCACTGTTGGCGTGGGGCTTGTCAAAGGCAATGATCCGCCAGTAGTAGGTGCCCTGGGCCTGCGGGAAGCAGTCGTTCTTCTCGGTCGGGACAAAGGTGGTGTTGACCGTCGTGCACGAGTCGACATGGGTGTTGGAGCTGAAGTCGGGCGACGTGTTGATTTCGACGCGGTAGGAAGAGGCGTGCCGCGCCGGCGTCCACTGGTAGAAGAACGGGTCACCGACCACGCCGTTGTCCGCGGGGTACTCGGGGTGCGGCTGGTGGGGCCAGTCGCGTCGGAACTCCCAGACGTCCACGGCCGTCCAGTCCAAGGTGTTGTTGGCACTGTCGACGGGGGCGACGCGCCAGTAGTACTGGTCGTTGTCGAGCGTGACGGAGGGTGAGTACCGCGTCCCCACCACCCCGTTCTTGGAGTGCTCGATCGTGTTGAAGTTCCGGTCGGTGCTGATCTGCAGGTTGTAGGTGCGGGCGCCCAGGACGGGCTCCCAGTCCAGGACGACGTCCTGGATGGGTTCTGCCTCAGCACCGTCCGCCGGCGAGGTCAGGACGGCCTTGTCGAGACCGCTCATGACGTAGAACTGGGGTGAGGACCACTCCGTGACCACGCCAGAGCCCAGGGTCGCCCGGGCGCGCCAGTAGTAGTTCGTGGCGACCACCGGGTCCGGGACGACGTAGGAGGAGGTCTGCGTCGTGTAGGTCTTGATCACGGCGGTGTTGACGAACTGGGGATCGGTGCTGACCTGGAGGGTGTAGCCGGTCGCACCGTTGAGGGGCGTCCACGCGATGAGCGCCGGCTCCTCGGGCGGATTGAGGGTGGCCCCGTCGGCGGGGGAGAGAGGGGCGGGCCCCGCCAGCGCCGAGCGGGAGAAGCTGGTCTCCGCCCACGAGGAAGCGGCGGAGTTCTCCTTGGCCCGCACCCGCCAGAAGATGACGCCGCCGGGCAGTTGCAGGTTGGGGGTGGCGCGACGGTTGGCAGTCCTGGTCGACCACAGCAGGGAACCGAATCCCGAAGAGCTCGAGACCTGGACCTCGTACTCGGTGGCCCCCTTCACCCGGTCCCACTGGAGGATCGGGATGCCCGACACCGTTGTGCTGCTCGGCGTGAGATTGCCAGGGGCGCCAGGTGCGGCGGAACCCGGAGGGGCGAGGAGAAGGCCCGCGAGCAGGGCGATGACGAGGGAGACCGTCAGTCGCTGGAACAGGTGAGAGCGCACGTAGAACCCCTGTGAGTGTGTATTCGGTCCGAGGAGCATAGGTCCGGAGAAGTCCTGGGGTCCCGGAAACGAAGAAAGGCGCTCGAGGGCCTTGGGCGCGCCCAAGCGGCACGCGTGGTCGGCTCAACGACCCCCGCTCGCAGGGCCGGTGACCCCACTCAGTCGAGGCCGAGGGAGAACGCTGATTCGAGGTCGTGGCGGGAGTAGGTGCGGAAGGCGATGTGGGTCTCGGTGGCAGTGACGCCGTCAACCTTGTTGAGCCGGTCGGCGACCACGGCGGCGACGTCATCGTGGTCGGCCACCCGGACCAGAGCGATGAGGTCGATCTGTCCGGTGACGGAGTAGACCTCGCTGACGCCGTCCAGCGCGGCGATCTGCTCGGCCACCTGCGGGATCCGGGCCACGTCGGCCTTCACGAACACGATGGCGGTGATCATGGCAGCAGTGTAGGGCGCCGGGTCCCGGGGGCTTCGAGGCTGGCTGGAGCACTCACCTCGACCACCGAGGCTGGGGTGAGCCTGCGGCGCTCGTCGAAGGGGACGAGCGAGGCCCGGGCGTCGTCGGCGGCATCGTGGAGCGCGAGCTGCCGAGTCGACCCGCGCACCGGGCAGCTCCACTCACCCTGGACGTCGACCAGTCGCACACCGGGTGACTCCAACCAGCGCAGGACGCACAGCGACTCCTCGGCGGTGGCGGCCGGCACCGGACCCGGGGCCGGTCGCACCGTGTCGGCGGCCAGTCGCAAGCCTGCGACGAAGCTGTGCGCGTCCGCGCCGGCCGGAATGACGCCAGCGGCGGCCAACCGGCCGTGCCGCACCACATGGACCGCCCAGCGCTCGCCTGGCCGGGAGCCGGTCGAGGTGCCCGGCTCGCGGCGTGCGGCCACGATCTCCTCGCAGCCCGCCAACGCCGCAAGCTGCTGGGTGCGGGCGGTGGCACGCACGTAGGCGGCGAGCCGGTCGCGATGGACTCCGGCCTCCTCGAAGCGTTCGTCGGCGGCCAACCCCTCCATCCGCCGGTTGAGGGAGGCCACCACGTCGTCGGGCCGTCGGTGGAGGCTGTCACGCAGCCGACGGACCATGGCCGCGTACGTCACGGGGTCGACACTGCCGTCGCAGGGCGCCAGGCAGCGGCCCATCTCGGCCAGCAGGCACGGCGCACGCGAGGGAACCCGCCCGAACCGGTCGGAGCACTGGCGCACTGGAAACGTGTCGTGGAGGGCTGCCAGGCACCGTTCCGCCGAGCCGCGCGACGAGAACGGGCCCACGTAGTCGGCATCGTCGTCGAGCACCCGGCGAACCAGTGACAGCCGCGGCCAGGGCTCGCGTGTCAGCTTGAGGAAGTGGACCTTCGAGGAGTTGCGGGAACGCCGGTTGTAGCGCGGCTCGTGCTCGGCGATCAGGCGCAGCTCGCGCACCTGTGCCTCGAGTGGCGTGGCGCACTCGATCGCGGTCACCTCGCTGGCGAGATTGACCATCTCGCCCATCCGGGTGCGGGTTTCGGAGGCGGTGAAGTAGGTGCGCACGCGGGAGCGCAGGTCCCGGGAGGTGCCGATGTAGAGGACGCGCTGCCGGTCGTCACGGAAGAGGTAGACGCCCGGGGAGTGGGGCAGCCCCTCGGCAAGGTGGCGCTTGCGCCGCTGGGCGGTCGAGACCCGGCCGGTGAAGGCCTGGAGCTCCTCGAGGGTGTGAACCCCCACTCCGCCCAGGCGCTCCATCAGGCCGTGCAGCACATCGACGGTGGCACGTGCGTCGGCCAGCGCCCGATGGTTGGGTGTCGTGGCGGCGTTGAAGAGGCGGGCGAGGGAGGAGAGCTTGCAGTTGGGAGCGTCGTCGCGGGTGATCACCCGTCGGGCCAGCTTCGCGGTGTCGACGACCTCGAAGCGCGGCCACATGCGGCCCTGCTGCTCCGCAAAGTGGCGCAGGAAGCCCACGTCGAACGGCGCGTTGTGGGCCACCAGCACGCAGCCCTCGGCGAACTCCAGAAAGGCGGGCAGCACCGATTCGATGCGGGGCGCGTCGACGACCATCGAGTTGGTGATGCCGGTGAGGACCGCGATGAAAGGCGGGATCTCGGCCCGGGGGTCGACCAGGGTCTGGAACTCGCCGATCACCTCGCCGCCGCGCACCTTGACCGCGCCGACCTCGGTGATCATCGACCCACCGGCGGCCGACCCACCTGTGGTCTCGAGGTCGACCACGCAGAACGTCACCTCGCGCAACGGCCGCCCCAGTTCGTCGAACGAACGCTGGGACTCCCAGCGGGTCGGTGTTGCGGTGGTCGGGCTCACGTCAAGGACGCTAGATCTCGCCACCGACAGGGTGGGGGAGAACGCGCCGCCCTACGCTGGTGGGCGTGAGCATCGACATCCCCGGACCCACGCAGCGCTGGCGCTGCGGCGGCTGCGGCAACCTGACCCGGTTCGACGTGAGTCGCGCGCGTCGTACGACCGAGTTCTGGCACTTCGACCTGGCGGGGGATCACCGCGTCGAGGACACCGAGGTCCGCGAGGAGACCGTCGACACCGTCACCTGTCGGTGGTGTGGTCGTTCAGACGCGGTCGAACTCGTCGCGCGCGCCGACGTGTGACGGGCGCACCAGACCTCAGGTATCGCGAGTCACACCGGATCGAGGTGCTCGTCTGAGAACTCACGCCGCGCATCCTCAGCCGAGACGTCGACAGCGTCGTAGGCACCTTCGGAGCGATCGCGGCCCGGCGATGCCTCTGCGGTGGGTGGGACGACCCGCGACCGAGACCACGCGGGGACCGTCGACGAGACGCGCTTGCGATCCCACGTCAGGCAGACCACCTCAACGAACCCCACCAGGGCGAAACCGGCGATCACGTCAATGACGTAGTGGTCGGCGTAGAAGACGAGCGTGAGTGCCATCACTGCGGGGTACACGGCGAGTCCCCAACGCAGTGGTGTCCGAATCCTGCGGACTCCCCAGACCGCCACCAGCAGGGCAACGGCCGCGTGGAGGGAGGGCATGGCCGCCACGGCATTCGCGCTGGGACTGACGAGCAGGCTGCTGATGTTCACGCCGAAGGATTCCCAACCGCGTGAGGTCAGTCGGACGATGGGATCGTCGATGGCGCCCAGATCCTTGGCCAACCACGGCGGCGCCATGGGGTAGGCGATGAAGACGATCAGGGAGAGGGCACACAAGAGCATGTAGCGGCGCATCCATTGCACCCAGCTATCACGGTTCTTGATGTACAGGAAGCCCGCGATGGACATGGCGACGAAGAAGTGCGACACGTAGGCGAGCGAGAACAGATAGTCGAACCATTGAGCATCCAGGGGGTCGCACGTGCCTTCGCACAACAGCGCCTGGAGCCGCGTGGTGGGGAGTTCGCCGCCGCCCAGCCAGGTGTCGAGCGTGATGGGCGTCTGCACCGCCACGGTGTTCCACAGCTGATCGGCGATCCCGCGGCTGTACGAATACACGCCGAGCAACGCCAGCGGGATCCACCAGTCCCGCCAGAACTTGAGATGGTGGCGCACGGGCTGATCGATGTTCCACGCGATCGATGCCCCCCACGCGCACACAGCGATGAGCAGGAAGTGGGCGGGGATGCCCACGGCGATGATCCAGCTCGCCACGATGGCGGCGTAGCTGACCATCGCGATCACCCGGAGACTGGGCGATCGCGTCGCCGACGTTCGACCTTGCTCACGGACCGCCGGCCGCTCCGCGAATCTGGGGTTCCTGGGCACACCCTGCACAGAAAGGAGCGTAGGTGAGCGCGACGCTGCGCACGCGAAAATTCGCAAAACTACGCCCACCGGAAAGGTCAGGTCGACCGACCAACCGCGCGTGTGTCAGTGGTGATGTCCATGCTGTGGAATGTGAACACACGAATCGACTGCGACACCTGTGTGGTGCGGGGGCTGGCGTGTCACGACTGTGTCGTGACGGTCTTGCTCGGTCCTCCGCCCGAGCTGACCATCGACGAGGAGGAGAGGCGCGCTCTCGACGTGCTCGCCGCCGGTGGCCTGGTGCCGCCGCTGCGGCTGGTCGATCCGGTGGCCGGGCCGGTGATCGAGTCGGCATGAGGTCCCGGGGGTTTCGAGGCTCGCTGCGCTCGCACCTCAACCACCGGGAGGTGCAGGTCCCCAGGGGGCTTTCGAGGCTCGCTGCGCTCGCACCTCAACCACCGGGGGGAGGGGTGGGAAGTTGGCGGGGGCCCGGATCGTGACTAAGGTGGCGCCTCAGGTGCTCGTGGAAGTGGATCAGTCCGGATCCGCGCGAGCGCCGCGCCGAGTCCAGGCCAGGGGGATGGCCAGACGGAGCCGGGGAACCACCACCATCTGGGGTGAATCTCCTGCGAGGCGGACGCTGAGATGCGGCCGAGGAGCAGGAGTAGGACCACGTCGTGTCCGAACCCGTCAGCTCACCCGGTAGGCGTACGACATCCAAGGAGAACGCCCGCTCGTGTTTGACGGTCGGAAGCGACTCATCACTGCCCTGTCCGGTTTCGCCCTCGTGGCGTCTGTCGCCCTCATCCCGGGCTCGGCCCAGGCGGAGCCCGACATCGATGCCGTCAGTGCCCGCGTCGACGACCTCTATCACGACGCCGAAGTCGCCCAGGAGCGCTACCACGACGTCAAGCTCGAGCTCGACGAGCTCAAGTCCGACCTCACCTCGCTCGAGTCGGACCAGGCGCGCCAGGACCAGCAGACGGAGTCCGCGCGAAGCCAGGTCCGCGACTCGGTGCTGCGTCAGTACCAGGGCGAGAACATGTCGGCGGTCGGCCAGGTCTTCGTCAGCGACGACCCCAGCGCCTTCCTCGACCAGTTGTCGACGATGACCTCCTACAACGACCTGCAGTCGCAGATGTACGAGTCCTTCACCCGGGAGGCGAAGGCGCTCGACATCCGCCGTGAAGCTACCGAGCGTCGGATCGCCGACATCGCCGCGGCCGAGAAGCGCCTGGCGGACGAGCAGGAGACCGTCGACACGAAGCTCGCAGCGGCCAAGGAGCTGCTCAGCAGGCTCGAGGCCGAGGAGCGCGAGGCCATGACCGCCTCGCGGAGCACACCGCGTGTGCCCGACGTGGCCGCATCCGGCAACGCCGGCGCCGCCGTCTCCTACGCCATGGCCCAGGTCGGCGACTCCTATGTCTACGGTGCGGCCGGGCCCGACGCCTTCGACTGCTCCGGCCTGACCATGATGGCGTGGGCCGCGGCCGGGGTGAGCCTTCCGCACTCCTCCAGCGCCCAGTACAGCTCAGGTCCGCGCGTCGCGGCCAGCGATCTGCAGCCGGGTGACCTGGTGTTCTACTACAGCCCCATCAGCCACGTCGGCATGTACATCGGCAACGGCATGATCGTCCACGCCGCCAACCCCAGCACTGGCGTGGCCGTGGCCGGCCTCTACTCCATGCCCTACGTCGGCGCGGTCCGTCCTGGCTGACACGCCGCACGAGAAGGCCGGTCGCTCACGTTGGTGGGTGGTCGGCCTTTCCTCGTTCGTGGCTCTGGTGGTGGGAGTCACCCTCTGGCTGGTGCTGCACGACGACCCGTACGTCGTGCCCCCGCCGCCCTCGGACGGACCGGAACAGATCCAGTCCGCACCCGCGGCCGCCCTGCTGCAGGATCTCGTCCGGGCCGTGAGGGCCGGTGACGCCGAGGCCGCTGCGGGGCTCGCCCCGCCGGACGACGTGCAGGCGCAGGCCCAGTTGCGTGACCTCGTAGCGAATGTGCGAGCGATCGGGCTGCGAAGCTTCTCGATGCGCTACCTCGACGAGACCGGTGGGCTCGATGCGGAGGGGGAGTGGCCTGCCACGGCCACGCTCACGTGGCGCTTCGCGAGCTTCGACACCGGCGTGGCGACCTCGGAGGTCCCCGTCGATTTCGCCGTCGCCGATGATCGTGTGGGCATCGCGTCGCTGGGTAGCAGGACCTCCGAGCCGGGTTCGGCGACACCCGTGTGGTTCACCGACGCGGTCCAGGTCCGCCGAACCGCGCGGACATTGGTGGTCGCGACCCGGCGCGCAGCGCACTATGCGGCGCTGGCCCGCAAGGCGGTGCCGATCGTCCAGCGGGTGCTGCCTGGCTGGCCGGGAGGACTCGTGGTCGAGGTACCGGCCTCGGCGTCGGCGCTCGACGTCGCCCTCGGGGTCGAGCGGGGACGATTCGCCAACGTTGCGGGCGTCACCGCCACCGTCGACGGCAGCGGATCGAGCAGTGCGCCCGTGCATGTCTTCCTCAATCCCGACAAGATCTCCGAGCTGGAGGCGGCGGGCGCCCAGGTCGTGGTGAGCCACGAGGCTGCCCACGTCGCCCTCGGCGCGACGGCGACTCAATTGCCGGTGTGGCTCTCGGAGGGTTTCGCGGACTTCATCGCGCTGCGCGACGTGCCGCTCCCTCTGTCGACGACTGCGGCCCAGATCGCCCGCCAGGTGCGACGTGAGGGTCCGCCCCGGGCGCTCCCCGGTGATCGGGACTTCGACGAGGCGTCGGACTACTTCGGGGCCACCTACGAGGCAGCCTGGTTCGCGTGCCGGCTGCTCGCCGCACGCGCGGGCGAGGAGGAGCTGCTGCGGTTCTACCGACAAGCCGACGGCGCGGACGACTTCCCCGGCCTCTTCCGACGCACGTTCGGACTCACCGTGGCACAGTTCACCGAGCAGTGGCGGAACGCTTTGTCAGACTTGGCGGCGTGAGACACACCCAGCAGCGGACCAGCGTGGTCGTGGCTGCCGTGGGCATGGCCGGGTTCGCGCTGTTGGTGTGGTGGTTGGTGCCCTGGGACGTGGCCGGTCACCCGGTCTCACCGGCGCCGGTCAACGAGGTCTTCTCCGCCGATCAGGTCGCCCGGGCCGAGGCGTTCTCCCGCTGGGCCAGGGTCTGGGGGTGGGGGAGCCTCATCGTCTCCCTGGCGGTGGCCTGCTGGCTCGGCTTCACGAGCGCGGGGTCGCGTCTGGTCGGTTGGCTGCCCGGACCGCGCTGGCTGGTCGTCGTCCTGGCCGTGGCGGCCTGTGAGCTGGTCGGGCGGGTCTTCACGCTGCCGCTCGCGGTGGCCCAGCAGCAACTGCGGCTCGACGTGGGGCTGTCCACCCAGTCGTGGGCGGGGTGGCTGCGGGACGTCGGTGTGTCGCAGGCCGTGGCGATCGTGTCGACGTCGGTCGGACTTCTGCTCCTGGTGGCCGCGGCGCGCCGGTGGCGGAGTGCCTGGCCGGCCGTCGCCGGGGTCGGACTGGCCGCACTCCTGCTGCTGGTCTCGTTCGCGTACCCGCTGCTCGTCGAGCCGCTGTTCAACCGCTTCACGCCGCTCCCGGACGGCCCGCTCCGCAGCAGCATCCTGGCGCTGGCCGATCGCGAGGGCGTGGCGATCGACGACGTCCTCGTCGCTGACGCCTCACGACGTACGACGACCCTGAACGCCTACGTGTCCGGGTTCGGCTCGACGCGGAGGGTGGTGGTCTACGACAACCTGGTCGAGGACTCACCGGAGACCGAGACACTCTCGGTGGTAGCACACGAGCTGGCCCATGCCCGCTACGACGACGTGCTGAGGGGATCGGTGCTGGGTGCGACGGGGGCGCTGATCGGGATCGGGCTGCTCGGCCTGATGATCGGCCGCGGCAGGTCGCTCGCCGATCCTCGACATGTCCCGCGGGTGCTCGCCCTGCTGGCGGTGGGCTCGCTGCTGGCGAGCCCGGTCCAGGCCACGATCAGCCGGGTCATCGAGAGCCGAGCGGACGCGGCGGCGCTGGCGGCGACGGGCGACCCGGAGTCGTTCGTGTCGCTGCAGCGACGGCTGGCGCTGCGCTCGCTGGCCGACCCGACACCGCCGCCCTGGTCGCAGTTCTGGTTCGGCAGTCATCCGACCTCGCTGGAGCGGATCGGGGCGGCCAGGGAAACGGGCGGCTAGGAGCCGCAGGTGGCGGTACTCGTCATCTCTGACTCGACGTTCTCGCAGGTATCGGTGAACATCTCCTTGGTGGGGGGACCGAGGGCGAACACGGCGATGACAATGATGGCAGCGAGGCCGGCGATGAGGAGGGCGTACTCGACTGCTGAGGCGCCTCGCTCCATCTGGGGGGAATTGATCATGCGACTGCCCTTCTACGTGGCGGGGGCCCCGGCCAAGCCATGACCGGGGCCCCCAAAAGACGCAAGCGTCAGGAGCTGCAGGTGGCTCCGATGCCCGAGTTGCCGGTGGTGATCTCGGTGCAGGTGTCCGTGAACGCCTCCTTGACGATGGGGCCGAGCGCGAAGACGGCCACGACGATCAGGGCGGCGATGCCGGCGATGAGCAGGCCGTATTCCACGGCAGACGCGCCGCGCTCCTCCATCTTGGCAAGGCGGGCGTTGATCATGACCTTGAAGAAGTCGAACATTGGGGGGCTCCTTGAGAATGTGAGTGCTTTTCTGGCGGGAGGCACATCACCTCCCTCGAGAAGCATCATGCCGACTCGGCCCCTGGTGCCACACCCGGAGTTCGGCTTGTCTCTCCTAGTTACTTCGGGCCATGGTCGGCCTGCCCCATCACGGGCGTGATGCTCGACAACAGGCCGATCCGCATCGCCGTGACCAACGCCTGGGCGCGGTTGACGGCCCCGAGCTTCTGGTAGATCCGGGCCACGTGCGACTTCACCGTCGACTCCGAGAGGTGGAGCCGGGGGGCGATCTCGGCCGCGCCGAGGCCGTCGGCCAGCAGCACCAGCACGTCGTGCTCGCGATCGGACAGTCGCGCCGTGGGGCCCGATGTGCGGCGCACCATCGCCTGGGCCAAGCCCGCGCAGAGGAATGAACGGGGGGAGATGGCCGCGTGGCGGGCGGCCTTGACCACCTCGGTCGAGGGGGCGTCCTTGCCGACGAACGCGGACGCTCCGGCCTCCATCGCCGCGAAGATCTGTTCGTCGCCGGCATGCATGGTCAGCACGACCAGACCGACCTTGTCCGACTCGCGCCGCACCCGCCGCACGACGTCGAGACCGGTGCCGTCGGGCAGCTGCAGGTCCGTCACCACGACGTCGGGCAGTTGCTCATCGAGCATCGCGAAGGCCTCTGCGACGCTCTCGGCGGCGCCGAGAACCTGCATGTCCTCATACGCCGAGAAGATCCCGGAGAGGCCGTCTCGGATCAGTTCGTGGTCGTCCACGAGCAGCACGGTCGTAGCGGGGGTGCTCACGCGGTCACCCTGTCAGGTTGCGCGTCGCTGGTGCGGGAGGCGCTCGCGTGTCTCGACGGCACCCGCACCGTCACGAGGGTGCCGTGCGGCTCGACCGGCTCGATGGTGAGGTCGGCGTCGATGAGCCCGGCGCGCTCTCGCATGATGGCCAGACCGAAGGAGTCCGGTCGTCCGTCACGGAGCCCTCGGCCGTCGTCGCGGACCAGGATCTCCGCCGTCGGGGCCGCCACTCGGCACGAGACGTCGATGGCGGTGGCATGGGAGTGGCGCACCGCGTTGGTCATGGCCTCTTGGGCGATCCGCAGCAGCTCGGCCTCGATCTCCGGTCGCAGCCGTGTGGTGCGCTCACTCACCGTCACCCGGATCGGGATGCCCGAGCTCTCGCCCAGATGGCGAGCGAGACCGTTGAGCGCCGCTCCGAGGCTCTCGCTGGCCTGGACGTCGGTGCGCAGCGTCTGTACCGACAGCCGGACCTGGGACACGACAGCACTGATCCGCTCCCTGAGCCGACGCAACGATTCGGCCTGGGCCGGGGATGCGGGGGCGAGGGCGAGGGCGTCGACCAGGTAACCCAGGGAGGCGATGTCCTGAGCCACGCCGTCGTGCATCTCGCGAGCCAACCGTCGACGCTCGTCGGACGTGGCAGCGTCGCGGAGGCGAGTGAACAGCATCGCCGTGTCGAGGTGCACGGCCAGGGGGAACAGCTCCGGGCCCAGGCCGTCGAGCCGTTCTCGTAGGCTGACCCAGTCCGCGGCCATGCCCGCGGGGAGGAGCCCGGAGACGACCGCAACTGGTCCGGCATTGGTACGAAGCGGGAGTGAGAACACCAGGCCGTCGATCTCGTGACGCTGTGACTCCCAGGCCCTGAGAGCGGTGATTTCCAGTTGCGATTGGTCCACGGCCGCCGAACTCGACCCCGCGACCAGCGGAGTGAGGTCGTCGCCCCGCTGCACATGGACGGCCACCGCGACGATCGGCAGCTCGTTGCGCACCGCGACCGCGATCCGCGTGCCGAGCGTGATCGGGTCCAAGCCCGAGCCGAGGTCGCCCGAGATCTCCAACAGCTCCCGGATCAGCTTCTGCGCGTCACGATACGGCGTGAGCGGGTCTGCCGTCAGCCGCTGCTCCTCCGAGCGCAGGTAGCTGGCGATGAGCCCGAGACCGATGCCGGTCAGCATCCACATGATGGCGTCCGTGGCCTCGCTCAGGCTCAACCAGCCCGCGACGACCCCGTGCACCGCGAGGAGCGTCGTGAGCTCGGCCGAGACCGCCAACGCCACTCCCCGCACGCCGCCGCGGAGGCCGATGGTGAAGACGGGCACCGCCAGCGCCCCCAGGACGGTGGGGCTCTGCTCGAGAGCACGACCGACCACGGCGCCCACGAGCAGAGCCTCGAAGACGGGAATCACCAGCACGGAAGGGAACAGCCGGTCGGCGAGGGTGGACAGACACCAGATGCCGGCCAGGACCAGCACGGCGACCAGCCATCGCCTCTCCGTGAGAACGAAGGCGGGGACAGCCAGGATCACGAGCGCGAGGACCCGCGCCCCCATGGCCAGGCGAGGATGGTGCAGCCCCCGGCCGCTCGCACTCATCAGCCGGTGTTGCCCAGAATGCTGATCGCGGCCGGGCCCATCACCGCGACGAACAGGCAGGGAAGGATCGTGAAGATCAGCGGAATGGTGATCTTCACCGGAACCTGTTGTGCCTTCTCCTCGGCACGCTGCCGACGCTTGACGCGGATCTCGGCGGACTGGACCCGGAGCACCTGGGCAATGGGGATGCCGAAGGCATCGGCCTGCACCATGGCGCTCACAAACGTGCGGACCTCTGGCACCGTGGTGCGTTCGCCAAGCGCCCTCAGTCCGCTCGACCGGCTACGGCCGATCTGCATCTCTCGTAGCACCCGGGCGAATTCGTCGGACAATGGGCCTTCGGTGTTGTTGGCGACCTGCTGAACCGCGGCATCGAATCCGAGCCCGCTCTCGACGCTGATGGTCATCAGGTCGATCGCGTCAGGGAGCTCCCGCTGGATCTTCTCGGCGCGGTCATGGCCAACCTGGTAGAGGTAGAGGTTCGGAGCGAGGAAGCCCACCGCCGTGGCGGCGGCGATGCCTACGACCCGCATCGACAGTCCGGCACCGAGCAGTTGCGTCACGGCGACGCCAACGACCAGGCCGGCCACCGCGCCCAACACCTTGAAGGCGATGACGCGGTCCACGGTCCACTTGGCGGGGTTGCCGGCCAGGTCCAGCTTGTGCCCGATCCGGGACGCGGAGTCGGCGCCCGAGAGGCGCTTGCCGACTCCGAGGGCGCGGGCCTGCAGGGGGGCCAGCACCCGCTCCCCGAAGGGGCGGTTCAGCTCCGAGGTGAGCTCGGAGGGCGCCGTCGACATCGCCTCGAGCACCGCGAGGGAACGGTGCATGCCCTGCGGCTGTGGCTTTCCGATCGCCATGGCCACCAGAACGATGGCGGCGAACACGAGCATCACGCCCATGATGAAGAACAGTGTCATGTCAGACCTCCACCTTGATCAGTCGCGACATCCAGAACACACCGATGGACAGCAGCGTCCCGGCGCCTGCCAGCATCATCCAGCCGAGAGGCTCGGTGAACATCGGCATCACGTAGTCCCGCTTGGCCAGCAGCAGGTAGCCCATGAAGCCGGGCGGCAGGACCCCCAGCACCCAGGCGGAGAGCTTGCCCTCTGCGGCGAGCGCCGCGACCTGGCGCCGCATGTACTCCCGCTCGCGCATCGTGTCTGCGACGGTCTCGAGCAGCTCGGCGAGGTTTCCACCGACCTGCCGCTGAATCCGGATCGCCATCACCACCCACGCGAAGTCCTTGCTCTCGAATCGGTCGGACACGCCCGCCAAAGCGTCGTCCAGGCTGATGCTCAGCCGGGTCTCGGCGATGACGCGGCGGAACTCCGACGAGATGGGCTCCTGCCCCTCGCGCACGACGGTGTCGATCGACTGAGCGAGGGAGAGGCCAGCAGCGAGCGAGCCGGAGATCAGCTGAAGGGTCTCGGGCAGCAGGCGCTCGAACTTCTTGCGTCGGCGCTTTCGCTTGAACCCCAGGTACCACCACGGACCCACCGCGCCGAGGATCAGGAAGAGGATCCCGACCACGAGGTTTCCCCCGCCTACGAGCAGACCGAGCACGCCCGCGGCGATGAAGATGCCGACATGGAGCATCAGCCACTCGGCGGGCTTGAACGGATTGCCGGCGCCGTCGAGGCGCTCGGAGATCTTTGTCTCCAGGGACTTGTTGGCGCCCAACACCTTCTCGGCCGTCTGGGTTGCCTGCGCCATCGTCTGGTCAGATGCCGGGTCGTCGCCGCGGCCTACTCCGCTGACCCGCTGGGTGTAGGCGGTCGCCAAGTCGGCGCCGGTGAGGAGCGTGCTCCGGCGGGGGGCGAGCAACACGAGCGCGACCACCAGACCGAGCCCCACCGCCCCGAGTCCTCCATAGAGCCAGAGGGTCCCCAGGACCATCGGTCCTGCGCTGCCGGCCACCGTGGGGGCCTGGGGAGCGGCGTCTCCGATCGGCGTAAAGGCTTCGGCGGAGAGGTCGCCGGCGTCGGACCCGAGCGTGACCGCCACGGTTGCTTCCTCGGCGGTGACCGAGGAGGGCACCTGCGCGGTGACGAGGACCTGGTTGGCCAGGACGTCGGCCTGGGCGCTGAAGGCCCGGCTCAGGGCGCCGGAGGTGGCGCTGACGACCTGGCCCTCACCGGCGTCAGCGAGGTTCTCGAGAGCGGCGACCGCTGCCGCCTCTTCCTGCTCGAGCGCCACGACGTTGACCAGGACACCGGACTCGGTCACGGCCACTGCCACGTCATCGAGAGCGGTGTCGCCGGTGTCGGCGCCGTCGGAGAGCACGAGCAACTGACGCTGCCCCTCGACTCCGGCCATGTCGACGCCGGCCTGGACCCCGTCGTACAGGAGGGTCTGCTTGCTCAGTTGGAGGTTCTCGACGACTGCGCGCGCCTCGGCCCGGTCCAGGGTCGGCACGAGGGCGGGCGTGATGGCGCTGTCAAAAGTCACGACGCCGACGTAGACGTCTTCGGGCACGGTGTCGAGGAAGCTCACGGCGGCCGTCTGGGCCGCTTCGATGCGTGCTCCACGCATCGACTGGCTGGTGTCGATCACCAGGACGGCGGTGCGACGGACCGAGGTCGTGGAGTCGGCGGGGACCGCAGTGGCGGGGGCGTCAGTGCCGTTGACCGTCACCGAGACGTTTCCTGTGTCGACGGTGGCGTCGGGGGGAATCGACACCAGGACCTGCAGCCCCTCGTCGGTGCGTTCGACGTAGGAGATGCTGGTGCCGTCGACGGCGTACGCCGGCGAGCCGATCAGCAGCAGGCCGCTGACCAGCAGGGCCCCGGTGAGCGCGCGCATCACGCTCTGCCTGTGGCGAACAGGAGCGGGTCGACGGTCACGTTGGCGTAGGCCATCTTCTCGAGGAACTTCGGGCGCAACCCGGTGGCCTTCAACGAGCCCAGCATCTTGCCGTCGGCGTCGAAGCCGGCGCCGTGGTCGTAGACGAAGATGTCCTGGAGGGTGATGATGTCGCCCTCCATCCGCTCCACCTCGGTGAGGTGGGTGATCCGGCGCGAGCCGTCCTTGAAGCGGGTCTGGTGCACGATCAGATCGACCGCAGAGGCCACCTGCTCGCGGATCGCCCGCACCGGCAGATCCATGCCCGCCATCAGCACCATCGTCTCCATGCGGGAGAGCGAGTCGCGGGGGCCGTTGGAGTGGAGCGTGCAGAGCGAGCCGTCGTGGCCGGTGTTCATGGCCTGCAACATGTCGAGCGCGGAGGCGTCGCGGACCTCGCCGACAATCACCCGGTCGGGACGCATCCGGAGGCAGTTCTTGACCAGGTCACGGATCGTGACCTCGCCCTTGCCCTCGATGTTGGCCGGACGGGACTCGAGGCGCACCACGTGCTCCTGCTTGAGCTGGAGCTCGGCGGCGTCCTCGACGGTGACGATCCGCTCGTCGTCGGGGATGAAGGAGGAGAGGACGTTCAGCGTCGTGGTCTTCCCCGAGCCGGTTCCTCCGGACACGATGACGTTGAGTCGGCCACGGACACACGCCTCGATGAAACCGGCCGTCTGCGGGCTCAACGAGCCGAACCTGATCAGGTCCTTCACGGTCAGCGGGTCGGTGGAGAACTTGCGGATGGTGAGGGCGGAGCCGTCCACGGCCAACGGCGGGATCACCGCGTTGACGCGGCTGCCGTCAGGCAGTCGCGCGTCCACCATCGGGCTCGACTCGTCGACGCGACGACCGATGCGCGACACGATCTTGTCGATGGTGCGGCGCAGGTGCGCCTCGTCGGTGAAGTGGGCGTGCACGGGGCTGAGCTGGCCTCCGCGTTCCACCCAGATCGAGTCGGGGCCGTTGACCATGACCTCGGAGACCTCGGAGTCGCGCAGGAACGGCTCGATCGGCCCGTAGCCCAGGATGTCATCGCTGATCTCCTGGGTGATCTGGACCCGGTCACTGTTGCTCAACGGGCGATCCTGCCGGGAGAGCACGTCGGCCAGGACGACCCGGACCTGCCGGTCCAGCTCGTTGGCGTCCATCTCGCCGCCGTAGAGCTTGGGTCCGAGCTGCTTGAGCAGCTCGGCGTGCACGGTGAGCTTCAGCTCCTCCATGCGGTCCTGCTGGGTGGCGGCCATCGCTCGGCGCGGATCGGGACTCGCGCTGGGCTTGGGATCGCCGGCGCCGGCCTTGGGGTCGCCGGCATGCTTGGCGGAGTACGACGGAACCAGGTCCTCCACGTCGGGCGCGGCGCTGCCGAGCTCGTCTGCGAGGGGCCCACCGGGCGCCTGCTCGCCGCCGCCCTCGCCCGCATCGAGGGAGTCGTCGTCGACAACCTTGCGGGCCGCCGAGAGTCGATCACTCAGAGTGCTCATGGGTCACTTCCTCCTCCGGAACAACCTGGCCGACTTCTCCTGTTCGTCCACGACCTGGGGGTCTGCTGTCGTCGGGGCGATCGGCTGGCCTGTCAGGCGCGTGGCGAACTCGCGCAGCGAGGTGCTGAACGTGTGCTGGGGGTTCTGGCTCATCAGCGGGTGGCCCGCATTGGTGGCCGCCGCGATGTCCATCGAGGTCTCGACCATGCTGGCCACCGGCATGCCCAGGATGGACTCGACGCGCTCCGCACCGAGCCCGACGTTGTCGTCGGCCCGGTTCAACAGCAGGTGACGGTGGTCGCGGGCGATGTCGAGCATCTCGAGCGTCTCGAGCGCGACCTTGACGTTCTTCAGGGTCGGCACGTCGAGCGTGGCGACGATGACACACTCGTCGGTCTCGTCCAGAGCGGTGAGGGTCTGCTCGTCGAAGGCGGGTGCGGTGTCGACCACGATGAAGTCGAACGAGTCGCGGAGTGCCTTGAGGATGCGGGAGACCAGCATCGGGGTGACCCGTTCGCGGACGTCGGGGTGGTTGGGTGCCGCCAGCACCATCACGGAGTCGGCGTGACGGGTCAACAGCGACTCGAGCAGCGGTGCGTCGACGGCGTCCTCGGAGCCGATGGCGTGCTCGATGGTGTGGCTCGGGAAGAGCTGCAGCGTGATCGCGACGTCGCCGAAGGCAAGGTCGAGGTCGACCAGGCAGACCTTGCGGGCGCCGCGGTCGGCCAGGGCGAGCGCCAGGTTGACCGACACGGTGGTCTTGCCGACGCCACCCTTGGGGGAGAAGACAGTGACGATCCGTCCCTGGTGCATCGCACCGCCGGGACCGCGGAGAGCGACATAGAGCTGGTAGGCCCGGTCGACGGCGGCGCGAGCGGAGTCGATGTCGTCCAGTTGAACGACATCGCGCACGCCGGCATGCATGGATTGGCGCATCGTGTGCGCGTCCACCTCGTCCCGCACGAGCACCACGCTCGTCGAGGGACGGGTCAGTCGCATCCCGTCAGCGAGGGAGATGGCATCGGCCAGGTCCACGTTGGGACCGAGGACGACGACGTACTCCTCCTGGCGGTTGTCCAGCCACGGCTGCAACCGGTCCATCTGGTCGATGGAGTGGGCGCCCGTGGGCACCGACGCCATCAGCGCGGTGATGGTGTCGGTGTCCGGGTCGACGACGATAGGCATGTCAGATCACCGGAAGAGATCGCCGGCGACGGTGCCGGGCCCCTTGTTGACGTCGCTCTCGTCAGTGATCAGCGCGAACACGAGTTCGCCCGAGACCTGCGCGAACAGGACGCGCTCGGCATCCGCCTGGTTGAGGGCCAGGGTCATCAGCGTCTTGGGCAGCTCTTCGGTCGTCTGGGTCCCCTCCGGGGAGGTCGTGGTGGTCTGGGTCGTGCTCGTGGAACCCACCGCGATCACCTGCACCTTGGGGAGCAGGAGGCGTGAGTAGGCCGCCCCGCTCGGGTCGGTGCCGTTGAGGAAGATCGCGACCTGGGAACCGGGGTTGATGAATCCGGCCACGCGAGCCGTGTCGCTGAGGCTGAGCGAGATCGCGATCTCGCCCTTCGACAACGACAACGCGGACGCCTGTGCCTCGGCCTCGGCGCCGAACTTGTCCGTGACGATCTGTTCGCCGGCCAGGATGCGCACGGTGGCGACACTGCCGCTGAGCGATTCGACCGAGGTCTGGTAGTTGGGCAGCAGGTAGTCGCGGGCCACCGGCTGGAGCGCGAGCTTGCCGTTGGCTGCCGCGTCGTCGATCGTCTCGCCGGCCTCGATCGGAGCGACGGCACGGAGCACGTCGACGGTGTCGAAGCGTTCCTCGGCCCGGGCATCAGACCCGCGCACATAGAGGAAGACCAGGGCGGTGCCGAGCAGCGCCACCACGACTGCCACGACAAGCAGGATCCTTCTCCGGTCCATGGGCACCTCTCGAATCTTGGGGCCGACCCGGGAGTCGGTCGGCTGGTTCCGTCTGGCGGTGCCATGAAGACCTTGGAGACTCCTCCAACAGCACGCCCGGACGACTGTAGTGAGAAACCTCGTGAGTCACACCCGTTTCAGGAAACTGTCGGCGGGAATCTGACGGGACCCGGCTCAGGCGAGGTAGAGCGCGGCGATCTCGTCGCGCTCCTCGCGCAGCACGACGTTGCGCTTGAGCTTGAGGCTGGGGGTGAGCTGGCCACCCTCCTCGGTCCAGTCGTGGTGCAGCACGACGAACTTGCGGATCGATTCGGCCCGGGAGACGGAGCCGTTGGCCTCGTCGATGGCGAGCTGTACCTCGGCCCGCAGATCGCCGTCGTCTGCGAGCGCAGCAGGGTCGGCGCTCTTTCCGTGTGCCTCGGCCCACGGCCCGAGTGAGTCCGGATCGAGGGTCACCAGTGCCGCGATGAACGGTTGTCCGTCGCCGACCACGAGGCACTGGCTCACCAGGGCGTGCGCGCGTACCCGGTCCTCGAGCACGGCCGGTGAGACGTTCTTGCCCCCGGCGGTCACCAGGATCTCCTTCTTGCGCCCCGTGATGCGCACGAAGCCCTCGTCGTCGACCTCGCCGACGTCACCGGTGTGGAACCAGCCGTCGCGCTCCAGCGCGTCCCGGGTGGCGTCCTCGTTCCCCCAGTAGCCGGCGAAGACCTGGCCGCCGGCGAACAGCAGTTCGCCGTCCTCGGCCACGCGTACGGCGGTTCCGGGCAACGGCCGGCCGACGGTGCCCACCTTGTGGGCGTCAGGAAGATTCACGGTGAGCGCTGCCGTGGTCTCGGTCAGCCCGTATCCCTCGAGCACGGTCAGGCCGATGCCGCGGTAGAAGTGACCCAACCGGTCACCGAGCGGAGCGCCTCCGGACACGGCGTAGCGGCAGCGGCCACCGAGCGCCTGGCGCAGCCGGGGATAGACGGTGCGTGAGAAGAACGCGTGCTGCGCCCGGATGGCCACCGGCACCCGGCCCCGGTCCTGCGCCCGTGACCACTCCATCGCGGTGCGTGCTGCGCGATTGAAGAGGGGGCCGCGGCCGTCGGCCGTGGCCCGCTGGGACGCGGTGTTGAA
This sequence comes from uncultured Actinomycetota bacterium, assembly GCA_963806945.1. GTDB lineage: Bacteria > Actinomycetota > Actinomycetes > Propionibacteriales > Nocardioidaceae > Nocardioides. The sequence goes on along the minus strand of CAWDZH010000005.1, from coordinate 143,329 downwards.
CACCTTCTCGAACACCCGCGGCACCGCCAGCACGAACGTTGGCTGGAACTCGCCGAGCCGATCGACGAGATGGAGCACGTCGCTGGTGTGGCCGAGACGTACCCGCCGTTTGATGCTGCCGACCTGGATGACCCGAGCGAAGACGTGGGCCAAGGGGAGGAACAGGAGGGTGGCGGCGCCCTCCTCGAAGAGTGCGTCGAGTTCCTCGCTGGCAACGCCGAGCTCGAACATGAAGTTGCCGTGCGTGAGCATGCAGCCCTTGGGTGTGCCGGTCGTGCCGGACGTATAGATCAGCGTGGCCAGGTCGAGAGGCGTGGCCGTCGTACGTCGGGTCTCGAGCTGGTCATCACTCACGTCGCCGCCGAGACGGGTGAGAACGTCGACACCGTTGTCCTCGATCGACCAGACGTGGCGCAACTCCTCGAGACCGCCGCGGACCTCGGCGACGCGAGAGACGTGGGTCGCGTTCTCGGCCATGACGGCCACGGCGCCCGAGTCCCGCAGGATCCAGGCGATCTGCTCAGCCGACGACGTCTCGTAGACCGGGACCGTGACGGCCCCGGCGAACCAGATCGCGTAGTCGAGGAGCGTCCACTCATAGCGCGTGCGCGAGATCAGCGCCACCCGGTCACCCGCCTCGAGGCCGACCGCGATCAGGCCCTTGGCCACGTCGCGGACCTCGGCGAGGAACTGTCCGGCGGTGACGTCGTGCCACCGGTCATCGTCGAACCGGCAGAGCGCGACCACGTCGGCATGGTGGGTACCGTTGCTGACGACGTCGTCGGTGAGGTTCCCGGTCGCCGGGATGTCGATCGTCAGGGGCATCGAAAACTCACGCACAGGGCCTCCTCGACGTCGGGCGGTGTCGCCTCCACGGTTCTCGCGGCAGGCTACCGGTGTCCGAGATCCTGATGCCGAGGGCGTCCGCTAGGCTCGCTGATCATGGCGGAGCAGACCACTTCCTCGATCATCGTCGACGCCGCACCGGCTGCGGTGATGGACGTGATCGGCGACTTCCCTGCCTACCCGGACTGGGCCAAGGGCGTCCAGGAGGCGCGCGTGGTCGCCACCGGTGCCGACGGATGGGCCGAGCAGGTCTTCTTCCGGCTCGACGTCGCCCCCATCAAGGACGAGTACACGCTCGCCTACACGTGGGACGGGTACGACGAAGTCACCTGGACGCTCGTGTCCGGCAAGATGCTGCGCACCCTCGACGGCGCCTACACACTGCGTGATCTCGGTGATGGGCGCACCGAGGTGACCTACCGGCTGGCGCTGGACGTCTCGATCCCGCTGATCGGAATGCTCAAGCGCAAGGGCGAGAAGATCCTCATCGACACCGCGCTCAAGGGTCTGAAGAAGCGCGTCGAATCCCTCCCGTGAGGGTCCTGCTCTTCACCGGCAAGGGCGGCGTCGGCAAGTCCACCGTCGCCGCCGGTACGGCGGCCCTCGCGGCTGCTGCCGGCCATCGCACCCTGGTGCTCTCGACCGATGCCGCCCACTCGCTGGGTGATGCCTTCGGTGCGGACGTCGGTTCGGAACCCACCGAGGTGGCCGACCGGCTGTTCGTGCAGCAAGTGGATGCCCAGCTCCGCTTCGAGCAGTCGTGGGCGGAGATCCAGGGCTACCTGCTCTCCGTGCTCGACGTCGCGGGGGTCGATCCCGTCGCAGCCGAGGAGCTCACCGTGATCCCCGGGGCCGAGGAGGTCCTGGCACTGCTCGAGCTGCGACTCCAGGCGCGCTCGGAGCGCTGGGACGTGATCGTGGTCGATTGTGCGCCGACGGCCGAGACCCTGCGGCTCCTGGCGCTTCCCGAGGCGCTCGGTTGGTACATGCAGCGAGTGCTGCCCATCGAGCGACGGGTCGTGAAGACGCTCCGCCCGGTGCTCACCAGGGCCGCCGGCGTGCCGATGCCCCAGGACACTGTCTTCGATGCCTTCGAACGGCTCCACGCCGAGCTCGACGAGGTCCGCGCCCTGCTGTCCGGGCCGGATGCCAGCGTCCGGGTGGTGCTGACCCCCGAGAGCGTGGTGCTGGCCGAGGCCCGGAGGTCGTACACGACCCTGTCGCTGTTCGGCTACCGCGTCGACGGAGTGGTGGCGAACCGGGTGTTCCCGACCGAGGGCGCCGACGACTGGCGCGCAGGGTGGGTGGCGTCCCAGGACGCGGTGCTCGAGCAGGTCGAGCAGTCTTTCGCCGGACTCCCGATCTGGCGCTCGGTCTACCGGCCGGGCGAGCCGGTCGGTGTGGCGGCACTCGCGGCCCTCGCCACCGAGCTGTACGCCGGGGACGACCCGCTGGCGGTGCCGTCCGGCAACGGTCCCTTCCGCATCGAGCGGACCGGCCGTGGGGCAGTCCTGCACCTCGCGCTGCCCTTCGTCACCCGCGCGGAGGTCGACCTGGCCCGACACGGTGACGAGTTGGTGGTGACACTGGGTGCCACCGGGGAATCGGTGGGGTCGTATCGTCGCCTGCTGACCCTCCCCTCCGTACTGTCGAAGTGCCGTACCGCGGGAGCCCGGGTCGAGCAGGGTGAGCTGCAGGTCAGGTTCGAGGAGACGATCACGTGAACACCAGCCCGGGGGGACCCGAGGAGCCCGACCGGCCCGACGACGTCGGGAGTGTCGGTGAGGAGGCAGCCAAGCTGTTCGGAGCGCTGTCGGGTTGGGCGAGCGACCACGGACCCGAGCTCTCGCACGGACTGGCAGGGTTCGCCGGGCAGGCGGCAGCTGCCGCTCGCGACGTCGGTGAGCACGTCGACACCGGCTCAGCCGAGTGTTCCTACTGCCCGGTCTGCCGCACCGTCCACGCTCTCCGCCAGGCCAGTCCGGAGGTGCGCGAGCACCTGGCGGTAGCGGCGACGTCGCTGATGCAGGCCGCGGCCGGGGTGCTGGCCGCCACCGCGAGAGGGGCCGGCACCGGGCGCAGCAGCGAGGTGGAGAGAATCGACCTCGACGGGGAGGACGTGCCATGGCCGGAGGACGAGCAGTGAGCCTGGCCTGCGGGATCGATGTCGGTGGCACCAAGATCGCCGGTGGGGTCGTCGACGACGAGGGTCGGGTGGTGGACCAGCTGCGGGTCGAGTCGCCCGCCACCGACTCGTCGGCGATCGAGGACGCGATCGCCGACCTGGTGCGCCAGCTGGCCTCGCGTCATCCGATCGCGGCGGTAGGAATCGGCGCGGCCGGCTACGTCGATCGCGATCGCGCCCGGGTCCTGTTCGCCCCCAACCTTGCCTGGCGTGAGGTAGACCTCAAGGTCGAGCTCGAGGCGCGGGTCGACCTGCCGGTGGTGGTCGAGAACGACGCCAATGCCGCGGCCTGGGGCGAGTTCCGGTACGGCGCCGGCCACGACGTCGACGACCTGCTCCTGGTCACCGTCGGAACCGGAGTCGGCGGCGGCCTCGTGCTGGACGGGGAGCTCTACCGGGGCGCCTTCGGCGTGGGGGCCGAGATCGGCCACCTGCGCGTGGTCCCCGACGGCATCGTCTGCGGCTGCGGTCACCACGGATGCCTCGAGCAGTACGCCAGCGGCAGCGCGCTGGTCCGTGAGGCACGGCAGATGGCGGCGAACGGCGTACCGGCCGCGGCCCCGCTGATCGAGCGGGCCGGCGGCCAGATCGATCGCATCGACGGGCCGATGATCACCGGGGCAGCCCGGGAGGGCGATGCCTTCGCACTGGCGCGTCTGGGAGAGCTCGGCCGCTGGCTGGGCGCCGGGATCGCGTCGCTGGTGACAGTGCTCGATCCCGCTGTGGTGGCCATCGGCGGTGGGGTCAGCGAAGCCGACGACCTCCTGCTCGACCCGCTGCGCGAGTCGTTCGGAACACATCTGCCGGGCCGGGAGCACCGGCCCCTGGCAGAGATCCGGCGCGCCACGCTCGGCAATGCCGCGGGGATGATCGGTGCCGCCGACCTCGCCCGCCGCTGACCCGGACGCCGGGTCCGGCGAACCACCGCTCGTCGTGGGTGTCGACGTGGGGGGCACCAAGGTGCTCGCCGGGGTCGTCTCCCCGGAGGGTCACGTCGTCCGGAGCACCCGTCGAGTGACCCCCGGACGGGCGGCCACACCCGAGGCCGTTGAGGACACCCTCGTCGAGGCGGTCGTGCATGCTGCGGGGGACCGTCCGGTCACCGCCGTCGGGGTCGCAGCCGCGGGGTTCGTGGACGCCGCAGGCGCGCGGGTCAGGTTCGCCCCCCACCTGCCGTGGCGCGGCGAGGACGTGCGGAGCCGGCTCAGTGACCGCCTCGGCGTCCCGGTGTTCCTCGACAACGACGCCAACTGTGCCGCTCACGCGGAGTCCGCGTACGGCGCCGGGCGCGGCGCCTCGTCGATGGTGCTGGTCACCATGGGCACCGGGATCGGCGGTGCGTTGGTCCTCGACGGCCGGATCTGGCGCGGCGCGAACGGCATGGCGGGGGAGTTCGGTCACCAGCAGGTCGTGCCGGACGGGGCGCCCTGCGAGTGCGGCCGGCGCGGGTGCTGGGAGCAGTACTCGAGCGGCAACGCACTGGTGCGCGACGCCCGGTCGCGGCTCGGGGTGGAGCCGACCGTGCTCACCGACCTGTGCGACGGGGACCCGGACCTGCTGACCGGCCCGATGGTGACCGCCGCCGCGGCCGACGGCGATCTGGTGGCACGCGGGGCATTCGGACGGATCGGGGAGTGGCTCGGCACCGGACTGGCCAACCTGGTCGCCGCGTTCGACCCCGAGCTGATCGTGATCGGAGGCGGGGTCTCCGAGGCGGGGGACCGGCTGCTCGATCCGGCCCGGGACGCCCTCGCCCGCTCTCTGGTCGGCGTCGGACACCGCGTCGTACCGCCGGTCGTCGGGGCCACGCTCGGGCCCGAGGCCGGCCTGATCGGTGCCGCCGCCCAGGCGCGGGACGCCGCAGGTCAGACCAGTCGGTAGTCGGGGACCAGTTCGCGGGCGAGCTGTTCGAGGAACAGCCCGACGTCGGTGACGATGCCGCGGGCCTGCGAAGAGCCGCGGTCGGCCAGCTTGGTGACGGTGGCCGGATTGATGTCGACGCACACCAGCGGGATCGAGGCCGGCAGGATGTTCCCGGTCGCGACGGAGTGGAGCATGGTGGCCACCATCAGGCAGAAGCCGACGTCAGGCAGCGCGTCGCGCATCGCGCGCTGGCCCTCGATCACGTCGGTGTAGACATCGGGCAGCGGTCCGTCGTCGCGCACGGAACCGACCAGCACGAAGTGCTTGTCGTGGGTGACCAGCGAGTGCATGATCCCGCCGGTCAGGACGCCGTTCTCCACAGCGGCCTTGATCGAGCCCTCCTTGCGAATGGTGTTGAGGGCACGGATGTGGTGCTCGTGGCCGTGCTCGACACCGTGGCCGTGGGACAGATCCACGCCGAGGGACGTGCCGTAGAGCGACGACTCGATGTCGTGGGTCGCCAGCGCGTTGCCGGCGAAGAGGATGTCGACGAAGCCGGCGTCCACCATGGCGACCATCGCGGGTGCGGCGCCGGTGTGGACGACCCCCGGCCCACCGACCCACAACACCTTCTGGCCCTGCGCCTTCGCCTCTCGCATCCCGTTGGCGACCTGCCGCACCAGGACCGCCTGCGGCTTCTCGGAGGACACGTCGGACTCCATGAAGCCGAACGAGTCGCTGCTCTTGTCGACGACCGGGATGTCGACGCGGATGCCGGCGGCGCCGGTCACCACCCACATCCCGGCCTTGACGTCGGACATCGGGAGGGTGCGGATCCGGGTCGGGGTCTCGTCGTCGAGGTCGACGACCAGCCCGCAGTCCATCTCGGGGTTGTCGACGTCGAGCCAGCGTCCCTGCAGCCGCACCTTGGTCGCGAGGTTGGTGGTCGAGTAGAAGCCGTCGGGAAAGACGCCGTCCCGGTCAGCCTGCGAGATGGAGGCCTCGCCCGGGTCGACCTGGTTGACGCCGCGGGTCTGCAGCCTCATCAGGAGCCGTTGCAGCGACTCGTCATCCTCGGCGGTCAGGTTGATGGTCGCTGTGGAGGTGTCGCCCGCCTCGTGCCCGACGTCGATCTCGGTGATGACCCAGTCACCGCCGTACTCGCGGATGTCGTCGAGGATGCGGCTGAGGACACCCGTGTCCATCAGGTGGCCGGTGACTTCGACGGTCTCTTTGACACTCACGCAGGCAGCCTAGTGGGGGCAACGAGGGACCGTCAGAGGCGGGCGCCGTCGTCCCCCGGGTCGCGGCCGCCGCGCTGCATCGTGAAGACGAGGTAGACGAAGCTCCCCACGAACCCGGACACCATCAGGTAGCCGATCCAGGTCGGCAGCGACACCCCTGCCAGCAGGGAGACCAGCAAGAAGGCAGGGATGCCGAACACGCCGATCCACGGCAGGTCACGTGGCAGGTCCAACCGCGGCGCAGGGGGAGGCTGGGGCGGCACGAAGTGGTCCGCGGCGTCCTCGCCGCGATCCGGTTCGTCGTGGACCGAGGCGTCCGGCTCCGGCTCCGGGCGGCGCGGGCGGCGGGTCCTCGACCTGGGGTCGGTCACCGTAGTTCTCGACGATCGCGCGCCAGGCCTCGTCATCGTTCGTGCCGCTCACGCGGACGAGCGTACGTCAGGAGGTCACGCGGTCACCCGGGCCACGAAGTCCGCGGACTCGTCGTAGATCGTCGGGGCGTCGTGGTCGAGCGTCGCGACGTGGAAGCTGTTCGTGAGCTCCCGGTGGGTGGCGTCGCGCGAGGAGATCGCCGAGAGCACGGTGTCCTTGGACGACTGGTCGATGACGTGGTCCTCGCGCGACTGGAAGTACAACACCGGCTGGGTCACCTTCGGCAGGTCCGGCACGACCTTCTTCCACATCCGCGTCACCTCGACGAGCCCCTTGAGCGGCAGCCGGGCGTAGCCGCGCTCGTCCTGCCCGGGCAGCTTGATGTCGTTGACGACCCCGGCGAGCGAGGGCACCACCCGGTGCAGCAGCGGCAGCACCAGCAGGTCCTTGCGAGAGCTGGAGACGAACGGGTTGACCAGGACGACCCCGGCGACGTCGTCGGGCCGCTCCTCGGCCAGCCGCAGCGCGACCGAGCCGCCCATGGACAGGCCGGCGACCACCACCGCCTCGCAGTCGGAGAGCAGCCGGTCGAGGGCGGCTGAGGCGGCGTCGTACCACTCGGTCCACTTCACCTGGTTGAGGTCCTGCCATCGGGTGCCGTGCCCGGGGAGCAGCGGCACCTCCACGGCGTACCCGCGGGCGGCGAGCGCCTCGGCCCAGGGACGCATGGAGGCGGGGGAGCCGGTGAACCCGTGGACCAGGAGGACGCCCAGGGAGCGGCCGCCGGTCAGGTCAGGGGTGGCGGGCGCCGACAGGGGCTCAACGAGCGGGTGCATGGTCATGCCGGGATTGTGCACCACCCGAGGACGCCGCGAGGGTCTAGGCTGGCCCCGATCTCGGGCCGGCGGAAGAACGTCGGCGCCGTCGGGATCGTCGGGGCGGGCGAGGAGGCGCGGCGTTGTTCTACTGGTTCTTGAAGTGGATTGCACTCGGGCCGTTGCTGCGTGTCATCTTCCGACCCCAGGTCGAGGGTGCTGAGCACGTCCCCGAGGAGGGCCCGGGGATCCTCGCGAGCAACCACCTCTCCTACGCCGACTGGTTGTTCATGCCGCTCACGCTGCCGCGTCGGGTGACCTTCGTCGCGAAGGCCGAGTACTTCACCACGCCCGGCATCAAGGGGTGGTTCCAGAAGAAGTTCTTCGCCGGCTCTGGCCAGGTCCCGATCGACCGCTCGGGCGCCTCGGCCGCCGAGGGTGCGCTGTCGGCCGCGCAGCGGATCCTGGAGGGGGGCGACCTCTTCGGCATCTACCCCGAGGGCACCCGGTCCCACGACGGAAGGCTCTACCGGGGCAAGACCGGTGTCGCCCGGCTGGCCCTGGAGACCGGGGTCCCGGTGATCCCCGTCGCGGTGCTGCGCACCGACGTGGTGGCCCCACCCGGCAAGAAGTTCGGGACGTTCACCCGGCCCGGCGTGCGGTTCGGCAAGCCCCTGGACTTCTCACGCTACGAGGGCATGGAGAACGACCGCTACATCCTGCGCTCGATCACCGACGAGATCATGTACGAGATCATGCGGCTCTCCGGTCAGGAGTACGTCGACCAGTACGCCACCCGCGCCAAGGAGGAGTCGAAGCGGCTCGAGCGCGAGGCGAAGGAGGCCGACGCCAAGGCGGACACTGCCGAGGACGTGGCCGACGAGAAGCAGGCGTCCTGACCGGGACGCGTCCCCGGCGAGGGCTGTGGACCCGGCCTGACCTCGCCGTCGAGGACCGGCTCTTCCGGGCGCTCGCGGTGCTGCGGGTCGTCGTCCTGCTCAACGCGGTCGCGCTGAACCTCTACCGGGCCGACAACTTCGACCATCCCACCGCAGGCGTGGTGTGCGTGGTGATCATGGTGGCCTGGACGGCAGCCATGATCGCGGCGTACGCCGAGCCGTTGCGGCGCTCGGCGTACCTCGTCGTCGCCGACCTCGGGGTCGCTCTGGCGCTGATGCTGGTCTCGCCCCTGGTCAAGGGCGACGACATGCGGGCGACCGTGCCCGGCTTCTGGGTGATGGGTGCGCTGCTGGCGTGGGCGATCCATTGGGGCTGGCGCGGTGGCCTGGTCGCCGGGGTGGCGCTGGCCGCGACTGACCTGTCGCTGCGGACGGAGGTCACGCAGAGCATCTACGGCAACATCTTCCTGCTGCTGATCGGCGGCCCCATCGTCGGCTTCATGAGCGAGTCGCTCCAGCGGATGGAGCACCAGCGCGACGCGGCGGTGAGGGAGGCGGTGGGCGCCGAGGAGCGGGCGCGGCTGGCACGTGCGGTCCACGACGGAGTCCTGCAGGTGCTGGCGCTGGTCCAGCGCCGCGGCGCCGAGCTGCAGGGGCTCTCGCCGGAGTTCGCCGAGCTGGGCCGGCTGGCCGGCGAGCAGGAGTCGTCGCTCCGCTCCCTGATCCGGCAGCAGGACGTGCAGGAGACCACCGGAGCGCGTGACCTCTCCTCGGCGTTGGAGGAGCTCACCCGCGCCCTGACGCTGCCGGTCACGGTGTCGACCCCCGGTCATCCCGTGGAGATGCCCGCCGAGGTGGTGTCCGAGCTGGTCGCGGCGGTGCGCGCCTGCCTCGACAACGTGGCCACCCATGTCGGCGCCGATGCTCCGGCCTGGGTGCTGCTCGAGGACACGGTCGACGAGGTCACGGTGTCTGTGCGGGACGAGGGTCCCGGCATTCCGTCCGACCGGCTGCCGGAGGCCGAATCGCAGGGTCGGCTGGGGATCTCGCAGTCGATCTGCGCGCGCGTCGCCGAGCTCGGCGGGCGGGCCACGCTCGACACCGGCGATTACGGCACGGAGTGGGAGCTCGTCGTACCCCGGTGACTACCCCAGCTGACCGCGGACGGCCCCGGCGGGAAAGACGGAGCTGTGGACGTTGACGTAGTAGTTCGCCGGGTTCTTCCTGATCGCCTTCACCAACCCCCGGTCGACGTCCTCGACGCAACCACTGGCGCTGTCGGTGCCTCCGAACGCTCCACCGAACAGGCCGACAACCACCGGGCCGGCGACGCCCTCAGGTGCGGCATGGATGTGGGCGGCCACCACCGTGCCGTCGATGTCGGCCCAGCTGAGGTCGAAGCAGACGGTCCCCTGCCCCTGGTTGAGGGTGAGGGCTGCCTGTCCCGCAGCGTCGGGGTCACCCGGCCCGGGCGCCTCTGATGCGCCGAGCAGGTCGGTGGCGGAGGGACTGCCACCCGCGGCGGCTGCGCTCGGCAGAGCGAGGATCGGGGCGGTGGCGAAGGCGATGAGAGTGAGACGGGCGCGCATGACTTCTCCAGGTGTGGGGGCCGGGCCCGGTCCCGGCCACGGAACGGAACCTTGTGACAATACGCCCCCGACGCCGGTCCTGACATCCCCAGAACGCCTAGGGTCGGGGGGTGACGATCCACTCCGGCCACCCGTTCGCCGAAGCAGAGCCCGATCCGGTACGCCGCTTCCGCGGCCGGCTCGGCGCGGCGGTCTCGCTGTGGACGGCCGGCGGTCCTGACGGCCGCGCCGGGCTGACGGTCACCTCGCTCATGGTCGCCGGAGGTGACCCCGGACGGGTGCTGGCGCTGCTCGATCCCGACGCCGACCTGACGCTCGCGCTGGAGGAGCAGGGGCGCGGAGTGGTCCAACTCCTGTCGTGGCGACACCGCCAGCTCGCCGAAGCCTTCGCAGGCACTGCGCCGGCGCCCGGCGGCGCGTTCCGCACCGGTGACTTCGTCGAGACCGACGCCGGCCCACGCCTCACCGACGCGGACGTATGGGCGACGGTCGCCGTGGAGGACGTGCGTGACGTGGGCTGGTCCCGACTCGTGACCTGCAGCCTCGGCGACGTGGTGGTGGGTGACGACGCGGAACCGCTGCTGCACCGCCGGGGCCGGTGGATCCGCCCCGGCGCACTGGAGCACTAGATGAGTGAGTCCAAGGGGTGCGAGCCAGGCACTACCCCTGGACTCGCTCATCTAAGGTCGGCGCCATGAGTCAGCAGGCGAGCGGCCAGGCGATCCGGGTGATGGTGGTGGACGACCATCCGATGTGGCGTGACGCTGTTGAGCGGGACCTTCAGGAGGCCGGCTTCGACGTCGTCGCCGTGGCTGCCGACGGACACCAGGCCCTGGCCCGGTTCCCCGCCGCGCGACCCCAGGTCGTGGTGCTCGACCTGCAGATCCCGGGACCCAACGGGGTCGAGGTGACCGCCCAGGTGCTGGCCCATGACCCTTCGGCCCGGGTGCTGATCCTCTCCGCCTCCGGCGAACAGGCCGACGTGCTGGCCGCGGTGAAGGCCGGCGCGACCGGCTACCTCGTGAAGTCGGCCTCGCGGCCCGAGCTCCTCGACGCCGTACGACGGGTCGCGGCCGGGGACACGGTCTTCACCCCCGGGTTGGCGGGCCTGGTGCTCGGCGAGTTCCGGCGGATCGCCGACACTCCGGCCGAGGAGGCCGGCGACGGGCTCACCGAGCGGGAGACCGAGATCCTCAAGATGGTCGCCAAGGGCATGTCCTACAAGCAGATCGCGGAGCGGTTGGTGATCTCGCACCGGACGGTCCAGAACCACGTCCAGAACACGCTGCGCAAGCTGCAGATGCACAACCGCGTCGAGCTCACCCGTTACGCCATCCAACAGGGCCTCGACGCCGACGATGAGTGACGGCGGCTGGCGTGCGGCCTCGGCCGGCGACGCCGGTCGGCTGGCCGACCTCGAGCGCGACGCCAACCTCGCCGCGCTCGGGCACGTCTTCCCGCCGGCCAGTCATCGGTTCCCCTACGCCAGTGTGCTGGCGAGGTGGGAGGCGGTGCTGGCCCATGACGCGGTCACAGTCGAGGTCGTCGACGCGGGAGACCGGATCGACGCGTTCCTGGCCCACGAGGCACCCTCACTGCGACACCTGGCCGTGCACCCGAGCCGTTGGGGGACCGGGCTGGCGCGGGCCGGGGTAGAGCGCGCGGTGGCGGCCGGCGCTCAGCGGTTGTGGTGCCTGGCCGACAACCACCGCGCGCGTGGCCTCTACGCCCATCTCGGCTGGAGCCCCACCGGCCTGACCCGGACCGCCGAGTGGCCGCCGTACCCGATCGAGATCGAGTACGCCGTGGGACGAACCAATCCGGCACGGCGCGCGTCTCAGGGGTGAGGAGCCACCAGAAAGGGCGGGCATGAAGTCGGATCTCGAGGCGGAGTTCGCGGACTTCGTGAGCGCGGTGTCGCCGCGCCTCTACCGCGCGGCGTACGCCATCGCGCGAGACCACCACCACGCCGAGGACGCCGTACAGGCGGCACTGGGCAAGGCGTACGTCCGCTGGCGCCGGGTGGTGAAGACCGAGCACCCAGAGGCCTACGTGCGTCGGATGGTCGTCAACGAGGTGCTGTCGTGGCGTCGGCGCTCGTCCTCGAGGGAGCTGCCGGCGGACGTGCTCCCCGAGACCCCCACCTCTTCTGGCGAGTCGGCTTGGGACACCTCGGAGGTCGTGTGGTGGGCGCTGGCACAGCTGGCGCCCCGTCAGCGCGCGGTCGTCGTGCTGCGCTACTACGAGCAGCTCAGCGAGGCCGAGATCGCCGAGGCCCTCGGCGTACGGCCCGGAACCGTGAAGTCGCAGGCCTCCGCCGCATTGGCGCACCTGCGTCGGGTACTGGACGAGAAGACCATGGAAGGAGCACGGGCATGAACCTCGAGGAGACACTCACCCGCACTCTTCATGACCACCTGGATGGGATGGCTGCGCCCACGGCCGACGTCGAGTCGGTACGCCGCGCAGGCGAGCGCCGTCATGCGACGGCGACGGCGGCGAGGATCCTGGCCACCCTCGCGGTGGTGGTCGGCGGCGTGGCGTTGGTCGGTGGCGACAGTGACGACGGCAGGCTTGTACAGCCCGCGGGCCTGCCGGCTATGGACTTCGACATGGGCCTGCGCGCCTTCTACGACGATGCCTCCGGGCTGCTCCACATGGGGGGCCAGGCCTTCAAGGTTGGCCGGATCAACCAGCTCGACGTGGCGGCCTCGGCCACCCCCTGGGGAGCGGTCTATGTGACGCCGGGACAGGAAGTGCGTCTCCTGGCCGAGGACGGCACCCTCCGAAGGCTGGCAAAGGCCCCCGACGATCCCGCCCGCTTCCAGCCCCGGGTGAAGTTCGACGCCGGGCAGCCGCTCGCCGCGTGGCTGACGCGAGATGTCTCCGGCGTACTGCTGACCGTGTATCGGTTCGGCGACGACGAGGGGATCGTCGGCACCACGAGCGTCCCCTGTGAGGCGAAGACCTGTGCGTCGCAGCAGGTCGCCGGCATCGACAGCGGCAGGGTCTTCGTCCGCGACTCCGACGGCACCCGGGTGTTCGACGTCGACGACCTGGCCGCGGAGCCGGTCCGGCTGCCGTCGTACGTCGTCGCCGACGTACGCAATCGTGTGGTTCTCGGTGAGGGCTCCTGCTGCGGGGACGAACCGCTGGGGGAGGGCTGGCGGTTCGCGCAAGCGGAGGGACCGGAATCGGTGTTGACCTTCGATGGCTCCTACGAGGTGGCCTGGAGCTCGACGCTGCGCGCGACGGACGGTGGGAAACCGTTGCGCCTCGCCCTCCCTACCCGGGACGGCGTGGAGTTCTTGGCGATGGACACCGACGGCACGGTGCTGGTGGGGGTGATGACGCAGTCCGATGTGACCTACTACGACTGTGAGACGACCGGCGGCTGCGCGGTCATCGGAGAGCTGGGCCGCGGGGCTGGAGACCCGATCTTTCTCGGCAGCGACATGTGAAGGCCCTACGATCCGGACCATGGCCGAGGACCTGCTCGGGATCGCCGACGAGCTCTACGCGCTGCCGCTGGGGGAGTTCACCGCGGCGCGTGACGCGCGCGCCAAGGAGCTCAAGGGCACCGACCTCGCCGCGCCGGTGAAGGCGCTGCGCAAGCCGTCGCTGGCAGCCTGGGTCGTCAACCTGCTCGTCCGCCGGGACGCCGAGCAGGCCGCGCAGGTGCTCGCGCTCGGAGCGGCGCTGCGCGAGGCCGCGGCCGGGATGCAGGGCGACGAGCTGCGGGCGCTGACCCGGCAGCGGCGCCAGCTGACGGCCGCCGTGACCACCGGTGCCCGGGCTCTGGCATCCGCCCAGGACGTCAAGGTCACCGCGGCCGTGGCCGACCAGGTCGAGGCCACGCTGACGGCAGCGATGCTCGACGCCCGGTGTGCCGACGCCGTGCGCAGCGGGCTGCTGGTCACGGCCCTGACGTCGACCGGCGTCGACGAGGTCGACCTGGAGAGCGCGGTGGCGACGCCGGCCGCCCTGGGCTTCTCCGCCGCCCCTGTCGTGCCGGCGCCGCCGGAGCTCCACCTCGTTCCCGACCCGGACGCTGGCGAGAAGGCGCGTGCGGCAGCCGCCGAGGAGGTCGAGGAGGCTGCCGCGGCGCTGACGGCAGCACGGTCCGACCTCGCCGACGCCGTCTCCACCGTCGCCGACCTCGAGGCGCGCAGCATGCAGCTCCAGGCCGAGATCGACGAGGTCAAGCGTCGCCTGGCCGAGCTCGAGACGGCATACGACGAGGTCGAGGACGAGCTCGCCGACGCCGAGGACGCGCGCACCGAGGCCGCCGACGAGGTCACCGCCGCAGAACGCGACCATGCGGCCGCAGAAGCAGCGTTCGCCCGGCTGGAGGGGTAGTCCACGGCCTTCTGGTTGTCATCTGCGCGGACGGACGACTGGAATGATGTGGACTATCCGGATGTCAGACCTGGGCCCAACCCTGGGAGCGGCGGACAGCCTCCAGCCAGCGGGCGTGGGCGGTGTCGGCCTCGGCGCGGTCTCCGGTCGGCTCGAAGCGGCGGTCGAGGGACCAGGTGTCGCGCAGCGCGTCGGTCGAGGACCAGACCCCGGTCCCGAGCCCGGCCAGGAACGCGGCACCGAGGGCGGTGGTCTCCACGATCTCCGGTCGCTCGACGGGTACGCCGACCTGGTCGGCCTGGAGCTGGCACAGCAGGTCGTTGGCCGCGGCCCCGCCGTCGACCCGGAGGGACGACCTGGCCGGCATCGTCTCCGAGCACGTCACGCACCTCGAAGGCGATCGCCTCCAGCGTCGCCCGCACGATGTGCGCCCGCGTCGTGCCGCGGGTCAGCCCGATGATCAGGCCACGGGCGTGCGGGTCCCAGTGGGGAGCGCCGAGCCCGGTCAGCGCGGGGACGAACACCACCCCCTCCGAGGAGTCGACCGAGCCGGCGATGGCCGCCGTCTCGGCGGCGGACCCGACGATCTGCAGCCCGTCACGCAGCCACTGCACCGCCGCGCCGGTGACGAAGATCGCGCCCTCCAGCGCGTAGGTCAGCTCGCCGTCGGGGGACCGCCACGCTGCCGTCGACAGCAGCCCGGCGTCCGAGCGCTGCAACGTCGTCCCGGTGTTGGTCAGGATGAACGAACCGGTGCCGTAGGTGCACTTGGCGTCGCCCTCGTCGAAGCAGGTCTGCCCGAACAGCGCCGCCTGCTGGTCGCCCGCGATGCCCGCGACCGGCAGTGACAACCCGCAGAAGGACGCCGGGTCGGTGGTGGCGATCTCGCCCCAGCTCGGGCCGATCTCGGGAAGTGCGTCGCGCGGTACGCCGAACAGCGCGCACAGCTCGTCGGACCAGTCACCGGCCTCGAGGTCGAAGAGCAGCGTCCGCGACGCGTTCGAGACGTCCGTGACGTGCTCGAGGCCTCGCGTCATCCGGGCGATCAGGTAGGAGTCGACGGTGCCGACGGCGTATCGGCCGGACTCGACGTGCGTCCACGTGTGGGGCTCGTTCTCGGCCAGCCACACCAGCTTGGTGCCGGAGAAGTAGGGGTCGAGCCGCAGGCCGGTGAGCTCCGCGACGCGGTCCTCGTGTCCCTCGTCGCGCATCCGGCTGCAGATGTCGGCCGGTACGCCGGTCCTGCCACACGATCGCGCGCCGGGGCGACCCCAGGGTCTCCCGGTCCCACAGCACGACCGTCTCTCGCTGGTTGGTGATGCCGATCGCGGTCAGCTCGGAGGCGTCGACCTGCTTCAGGACCGCCCGGGTGGCCTCCATGGTCGCCTGCCAGATCTCCTCCGGCGCGTGCTCGACCCAACCGGGTTGCGGGAAGTGCTGGCGGAACTCCTCGCTCCCCGTGGCGACGATCGTCCCCTCGCGGCTGACCACCACTGCGGTGACGCCGGTCGTGCCGGCATCGATCGCGAGGACGCTCACGACCGTCCCTCCGCCCGCACGATCTCCAGCACCCGTTCGTCGATCCACTCCAGCGCCGGGTCGACGCGCATCTCGTAGTTCTCGGTGCCCACCCACGATGCGAAGTCGCGGTGACCGTGGGTGGCTGCGAACTCCTGGAGCTCCTGCTCCAGCGCGGGGGTGACCGGCACCCGCTCCTCCTCGGTGGAGGCAGTGAGGTAGAGGTCGTTCAGGTCGAGCAGCCGCGCCAGCTCGGTGACCGGGTCGACGTGGTCATCGATCCGCAGGTCGCAGGCGATGTCGTCGCGGCCGCCGTACCCCGCCCCGTCCTGGACGACGAGCAGCGCGGCGCTCTGCCGGCCGCGCCGGTCCCCACCCGCGTCGTCGCCCGCGGTCAGGGCGGCGAGGAGCCGGCGAGACAGTGGTGCGTCGTCGTCAGAGAGATCCCAGGCGGCCTGCATCGCGAGCACGACGTCCTCGCCGGTCAGGACGTTGCCCTGGATGGCAACCCCCGCGCCGGTGACGCCACCGGCCCAGTCGAGACAGGCGGTGCCTGTGTGCGAGACCGCCTCGCCGTCCAGGTCGACGATGCCGATCTGGCGGTGGTCGCGCCCGTCGTCCTCCTCGAGCAGCCGTTGCAGGGCGACGCCGGCGGTGGCGCCCTCGTCGAGGTGGGCGAGGGCCAAGCCCTTCCACGCCACATTGGCGTCGGCCTGGGTCGCGAGGGCGCCGACCCCGGCGACGGCGGCCGGCACCACCGACCCGACACCGAGGAACTTGGAGGCGACGGCGACGCCCCACGACTCACCGTCGGCGGACCGGGCCACGATCGAGAAGGTCATGCCGGGACCCTAGACCGCACCGCGCAGTCGATGAGACCTGCTGGCCCGGCCCGGCGATGTCCGCTAGCGTCGTGCCTTGTCGATGTGAACGATCCAATACAGGAGTGGCGATGCGCGTCGGAGTGCTCACCGGTGGCGGGGACTGCCCCGGACTGAACGCCGTGATCCGGGCCGTGGTCCGCAAGGGCGTCAAGGTCCACGAGTTCGAGTTCGTGGGGTACCGCGACGGCTGGAAGGGTCCGCTCGAGGGACTCACCATGGAGCTCGGCGTGCCCCAGGTGCGCGGGATCCTGCCGCGCGGCGGGACCATCCTCGGCTCCAGTCGGACCAACCCGTTCAAGATCGAGGGTGGCGTCGAGCAGATCAAGGAGAACCTGGCCTCGCACGGTGTCGACGCGCTGATCGCGATCGGCGGCGAGGACACGCTCGGGGTCGCCACCAAGCTGGCAGACCTCGGGGTCAACGTCGTGGGCGTGCCCAAGACCATCGACAACGACCTCTCGGGCACCGACTTCACCTTCGGCTTCGACACCGCGGTCAACATCGCGACCGAGGCGATCGACCGGCTCCACACCACCGCCGAGTCCCACCACCGGGTGCTCGTCGTGGAGGTCATGGGCCGCCATGCGGGCTGGATCGCACTCCATGCCGGGCTGGCCGGCGGAGCCAACATCGTGCTGATCCCCGAGCAACCCTTCGACATCGAGGAGGTCTGCCGGCTGATCGAGTCCCGGTTCGAGTCGCGGTTCTCCCCGATCCTGGTCGTCTCCGAGGGTGCGGTCCCGAGTGCCGGCGGCGAGATGAGCCTGGTGTCGGGCGAGAAGGACGCCTTCGGTCACGTGCGCCTCGGCGGCATCGGCGACCGGCTGGCCCAGGAGATCGAGTCGCGCACCGGCAAGGAGGCCCGCGCCGTCGTCCTCGGTCATGTGCAGCGCGGCGGCACGCCGACCGCGTTCGACCGCTGGCTCGCCACCCGCTTCGGGCTCCAGGCCGTGGATGCCGTCGCCGAGGGCGACTTCGGCACCATGATGGCGCTGCGCGGTGCCGACATCATCCGGGTCCCCCTCATCGAGGGCACCGGCGAGCTCAAGCTGGTGAGCCCCAAGGAGTACGCCGAGGCCGAGGTCTTCTTCGGCTGATCGGCACCGTGCCATGGCGCCCTCGCACGGCCGCGCCCACCTGCCTGGGTGATGTCACAGGGGAGTGATCTGGTCCACGATGTTGCTGCTCGTCAGCCACTGAAGAGGAGATCCATGAGCGCCATCCTGCCCCAGCCCGAGGACGCGAAGGAAGCCGAGCCGGCGCTCAAGCGGGTCATGGGGCCCAAGCTCCTCCTGCTGTTCATCGTCGGTGACATCCTCGGTGCCGGCATCTACGCCGTCACCGGTGACATCGCCGGCGAGGTGGGCGGGATGGCGTGGTTGCCGTTCCTGATCGCGTTCAGCGTCGCCACCCTCACGGCGTTCGCCTATCTGGAGCTGGTCACGAAGTATCCCCAGGCGGCCGGCGCCGCCCTCTACACGCACAAGGCGTTCGGGATCCACTTCGTGACCTTCCTGGTCGCGTTCACTGTCGTGTGCTCGGGCATCACCAGCGCCTCCACGTCGTCGAACCTGCTCGCGGCCAACCTGCTCGTGGGTCTCGATGTCGGCGATGGGGACCCGAGCGCGAACACGATCCTCGTGGTCGCGCTGGTGTTCATGATCCTGCTGGCGATGCTCAACCTCCGTGGGGTCGGTGAGAGCGTCAGGTTCAACGTGGTGCTCACGTTGATCGAGCTCAGTGCGCTCGTGATCGTGATCGGCATCGGCTTCTACACGATGGCCGTCAGGGGCGCCGATCTCGGTCAGATCGTCGTGTTCGAGAGCTCGTCCGACAGGGGCATGTTCGCCGCCACCACCGTCGCGACGGCCATCGCCTTCTTCGCGATGGTCGGCTTCGAGGACTCCGTCAACATGGTCGAGGAGGTCAAGGACCCCGAGCGGATCTTCCCCCGGACCATGCTCACCGGTCTCGGCATCGCCGTGGTCATCTACATGCTGGTCGCAGTGTCGGTGGTCCTGGTGCTCCCGTTGGGGGAGATCCAGGACTTCGATGCAGAGACCGGCATCCTGCTCCAGGTCGTGAAGACAGGGATTCCCGATTTCCCCGTCGACGCGGTCTTCCCCTTCCTCACCGTGTTCGCGGTCGCCAACACCGCCCTGATCAACATGCTCATGGCCAGCCGTCTCATCTACGGACTGGCCAACCAGGACGTGCTGCCGCGTTCGCTGGGCAAGGTCCTTCCATCGACGCGTTCGCCGTGGACCGCGATCATCTTCACCACGGTCCTCGCGCTCGGCCTGATCGTCTACGTCTCCCTCGACGCCGAGAGCTCCGTGGTCGCCGCCCTCAGCGGCACCACGGGACTGCTGCTGCTGATCGTGTTCTCCATCGTCAACGTGGCCTGCCTGGTGCTGCGTCGTGACACCAGCGTGACTGGCAGGTTCCGCGCACCCACCGCCTTCCCGGTCATCGGTGCCGTGCTCTGTCTGGCCCTCGCTGGCCCGTGGGCTCGCGACCCGGAGGACTGGATCCAGTACCGGATCGCGGCGGTCCTCCTGCTCATCGGCGTCGTGCTCTGGGTTCTCACCTGGCTCACCAACCGGGGCGTGCGAGCCCAGAAGACCGGCTTCCGGGACCTCGAACACATGGACGACGACGTCCGCTGACCTGGCGGTCAGGCCCTGCTCTTGCCCTTGCCCTTGCCCTTGCCCTTCTTCGTTCCCGGGGTGGCGGTGGCGGCGCCTTGGAAGGCGACCGCGGCCGCGGCGTCGACGATGCCGTAGCCGTAGGACGTGGTGTAGACGCCGCGCGCCAGTCCGCCGGGGGTGCGGGCGGTGGTGGTCAGCGCGTCGAGCACGTTGTCGCGGGTGCGGTTCTGCGCGTAGAGCAGCGCGGCGACGCCGGCCACGTGCGGCGTGGCCATCGAGGTGCCGGCGTAGTAGTCGTAGTCGGACTCGCCGCAGCTGTCGCTCCCGGTGCCCTCCGGCACCGTCGAGACGATGTCGTCCTCGCAGAACAACAGCCCCGCACCGCCGGGGGCGGCCACGGCCATCAGGTCGGGCTTGATCGCGCCGTTGGAGAAGTACGACGGGAGCTCGTTGCGGTCGGTCGAGGTGACGCACAGGGCGCCCGGCTCGAAGGAGGGCGTGTCGCAGACGGGGAAGCTCTCGTTCCCGGCAGCGGCCACCACCAGGACACCGCGCTGCGGTGGCGTAGGCGATCGCATCGGTCACCGACGACTCGACGCCGGTGATGGTGAGCGCCTGCACGCCGGGCAGCGCACCGAGGCTGAGGTTGACGACGTCCGCGCCGTGGTCAGCGGCGTAGCGGATGCCGACCGCGATCTCCTCGAAGGAGCCGCTGCCGTCCTCGAGCGACTTGATGGGCATGACCTTGGCGTCGCGCGCGACGCCGGCGACGCCGATGCCGTTGTCGGTGGCGGCCGCCACGATGCCGCTCACGTGCGTGCCGTGGGCGTCGGTCTCCTGCGCCTCGCCGTCCATGCCGACCCAGTCACCGTTGCCACAGGTCTCGCGCTGCGGACCGCAACCGATCGTGGTCACTCCCGGCACCAGCTGGCCCTGCAGGTCGGGGTGGTCGAGGTCGACACCGGAGTCGACCACGGCCACCACGGAGCCGGCGCCGGTCGAGGTCGCCCACGCGTCCTCGGCGAGGATCTGGTCGAGGCCCCACTGCTGCGCGCGCAGCGGATCACTGGTGGCGGCGACGGACGGGGCCGCGGTGGCGACGAGGGTCGCGGTGGCGACGAGGGCTGCGAGCGAGCGCAGACGCATGTGGGAGACCTTTCGAGAGGGACGCTATGCCGATCTCAACGACGACACCGGCCACCGGTCACGCCCACGGTTCCGCGTACGCTGGTCGGGTGAGCACCATCCCCGACCTCGCCGCGCTGCACGCCCTCGGGCCGGCCCAGCAGCCGACGTACGCCGACCCGGTGGCTGTGGACGCCGCTGTGGCCCAGTTGCGCACCAAGCCACCGCTCGTCTTCGCGGGTGAGTGTGACGACCTCACCGCCAAGATCGCTGCCGTGTCCCGGGGTGAGGCGTTCCTGCTCCAGGGCGGCGACTGCGCCGAGACGTTCGACGGCGTGACCGCCGACAACGTCCGGAACAAGCTGCGGGTGCTGCTCCAGATGGCGGTCGTGCTCACCTACGCCGCCTCGGTCCCGGTCGTGAAGGTCGGCCGGATCGCCGGCCAGTACGCCAAACCGCGCTCGTCCGACCTCGAGACCCGTGAGGGCGTCACGCTCCCGGCCTACCGCGGCGATGCGGTCAACGGGTTCGCGTTCACCGAGGCTGCTCGCCGTCCCGACCCGCAGCGGCTCGTCGACGTCTACAACTCCTCGGCCGCCACCCTGAACCTGGTGCGCGCCTTCGTCACCGGCGGCTACGCCGACCTGCGGCAGGTCCACGCGTGGAACACCGACTTCGTGCGCGACTCCAGCGCGGGCCAGCGGTACGAGGCGATGGCGAACGACATCCAGCGCGCGCTGACCTTCATGCAGGCGATCGGGGCCGACCCCGATGAGTTCCACCGGGTCGACTTCCACTCCAGCCACGAGGCGCTGGTCCTGGAGTACGAACAGGCGATGACCCGCATCGACTCGCGCACGCAGCAGCCCTACGACGTCTCGGGCCACTTCGTCTGGATCGGCGAGCGGACCCGCCAGCTCGACGGCGCCCACGTCGAGCTGCTGCGCCACATCCGCAACCCGATCGGCGTCAAGCTCGGTCCGACCACCACCCCGGACGACGCCCTGGCGCTGGCCGAGAGGCTCAACCCCGAGAACGAGGCAGGCCGTCTCACGTTCATCACCCGGTTCGGCGCCACGAAGATCCGCGACGGGCTACCCACGCTGATCGAGAAGGTGACCGCCGCCGGCGTGCAGGTCGCGTGGGTGTGCGACCCGATGCACGGCAACACCTTCGAGGCGTCCTCGGGCTACAAGACCCGCAAGTTCGACGACGTCATCGAGGAGGTGCAGGGCTTCTTCGATGTGCACCGCGCGCTCGGCACCTGGCCGGGCGGCGTCCATGTCGAGCTCACCGGCGACGACGTCACCGAGTGTGTCGGTGGCGGCGAGCTGCTCGACGAGGCGGGGCTGGCCAACCGCTACGAGTCCGTCTGCGACCCGCGGCTCAACCGGGTGCAGTCGCTCGAGCTGGCGTTCCTGGTCGCCGGCATGCTCCGCCAGGCATGATCGACCTCCGCAGCGACACCGTCACCCGCCCGACCGAGGCGATGCGACGCGCCATGGCCGGGGCCGAGGTCGGCGACGACGTCTACGGCGAGGACCCCACGGTCCGCGCGCTCGAGGAACGGGTCGCCGGGTTGTTCGGCCACGAGGCCGCGCTGTTCACACCCACGGGCTCGATGGCGAACATCCTCGCGGTGCGCAGCGTGGTGGCTCCCGGGCAGGAGGTGCTCTGCGAGTCGAGCGCCCACATCGCGCGCGCCGAGCTCGGCGCCCACGGCGCGGTCAGCGGTGTCACCATGCGCACCTGGCTCTCACCGGACGGGCACCTGCCGCTGCCGGTGATCGAGCAGCTCTTCGCGCCCGACATGGGGCCGTTCTTCGTGCCGACCGCGGCCGTCTCGGTGGAGAACACGCACAACTTCGCGGGCGGCACGGTCGTGCCGTTCGAGGAGCTGCGCGCGCTCCGCACCTGGGCCGATGCGGCCGGCCCCCGGATCCACCTCGACGGCGCCCGGCTCTGGAACGCCCACGTCGCCACCGGCGTACCGCTCCACGAGTACGGCGCGATCGCCGACGTGCTGGCGGTCTGCCTGTCCAAGGGGCTGGGCGCCCCGGTGGGCTCCTTGATGGTCGGTCCGGCCCAGGCGATCGCCGAGGCGCGGGTGTGGCGCAAGCGGCTGGGCGGCGGGATGCGTCAGGTCGGTGTGCTCGCCGCCGCGGGCCTGCACGCGCTCGACCACCACATCGACCGGCTCGCCGACGACCACGACCACGCCCGGCTGCTGGCCGAGGCGTGCGGTGTCGATCCGGCGAGCGTCGACACCAACATCGTCGTCGTACCCCAGGACGACGCCCCCGGCTTCGTGGCCCGCGCCGCCGAGGCGGGGGTGCGGATCAGCGCGGTCGGTCCCCGCACCGTGCGGCTGGTCACCCACCTCGACGTCGACCGCGCCTCGGCCGAGCAGGCCGCGTCGGTCCTCGCCACCCTCCGCTGACCGGGCAGTTGCGCTCCCAGCCAGGGCGGTGACCGGGCAGTTGTGCTCCCAGCCAGCTAGCCGCTGGGGTACGCAAGTGCCTGCTCAGCGGGTTTCCTGGGTACCCAAGTGCCCGCTCAGCGGGTTTCCTGGGTACTGAACTGCCTGGTCAGCGGGTGATCGGCCGACCGAAGAGGAGGACGTCGCTGATCGCGGTGTAGTCGCGGGAGGCGCGGCCGGAGCCGGGAGGGCTGACCGCGAGGAGTCGCAGCGTCGCCGAACGGGTCCGGACCTGCTTGAGGGGGATGGTCTGCATGGACGCCGCCTCCGACAGCGGCTGGGTGACCACCGTGCCGTCGTCGAAGGTCCACTCGACCTCGAGGACCCGCCGGTTCCCGGCGTACCAGTCGAGCAGCCCGCGGGAGTCCTGACCCACCTTGGCGTAGCCGTTGATGAGGCCGACCTCCTTCAGCACCGTGGGGGAGTCGAAGCGGAAGGTGATCGCCTCACCGGTGCCGTCGCCCGGCATCCGCCAGGCGGTCTCTGCCACCCCGTCGACCAGGTTGGTGGCGACGTAGCTCACGGCGTTGCCGTTGAGGTCCTGGCTGGTGGGTGCCGGCGCAGGCGCGTCGACGCGGGTGAGCCGGGCGAGGTCGGTCGGTTTCTCCGGCGAGGGGCGTGGCTCCGGGGTGCGGGTGGCCGCAGGCTTGGGCTTGGGCTTGGGCTTGGGCGTGCTCGCGGGGCTCTGTTCGCCGCGCGAGGTGGGTGCGGTCCGGGTGTCCTGGGCCAACACCGGTTCGTCGTCACCACCGAAGAGCAGCCACACCCCGACACCAGCGATCAGGATCAGCGCCGCGAGACCGGCGACGCCCGGCACCCAGCCGGCACCGCGTCGCGCCTCGTCGCCGCGGTGGCGGGGCGGCTCGGCGTCGTCCGGGTACGCGTCAGGGGGAGGGTCGGTGACGCGCGGGCGCTCGGCGGTGTCGGTGCGCCACGACCCCCCGGCCGCGGCCGGTGCGGTCACCGGATGACCGCAGTTCGTGCAGAACCGACCGACGCCGAGCTCGGCGGCGCACTGGGTGCAGGTGTCCATGGGTGTCGTCCTCCGCCGGACAGCGTAGGGCCCAAGCCGGCTCAGTGCTGGCGGATCTGGCGGGACGAGTCCTCGCGACCCACGACGGGCGGCAGCCGCCGGCAGGCCGTGGCGAGCTCCCGCAACGAGCTTCCCGACAACGACAGCTGCCCGTCGCACAGCGCCGACTCCGGGTCGGGGTGGACATCGACGACGACACCGTCGGCGCCGGCACCGATGGCAGCGCGGGCCAGCGGGACGACGAGATCCGCGTGGCCCGCGGCATGGGACGGGTCGACGATCACCGGCAGGTGACTCGCCGCCTGGACGACCGGCACGGCCGAGATGTCCAAGGTGGCGCGGGTGGCCGGTTCGAAGGTCCGGATGCCACGCTCGCAGAGCACGACGTCGAGGTTTCCGTGCTGGGCGACGTACTCGGCGGCCATCAGCCACTCCTCGACGGTGGCTGTCAGCCCTCGCTCGAGGAGCACGGGGTGGCCGGCCTTCCCGACCGCCTCGAGCAGGGCGAGGTTGGTCATGTTGCGGTGGCCGATCTGCAGCATGTCAGCGTGCTCGGCGACGACGTCCACGTCGCGGACGTCGACGACCTCGGTGACGACCGGGAGCCCGGTCGCCTCACGGACGTCGGCGAGGATCTCCAGGCCACGCAGCCCCAGCCCCTGGAAGGCGTGCGGTGAGGTCCGCGGCGTGTACGCGCCACCACGCAGGATCGTGGCCCCCGCCGAGGCCGCCATCCTCGCCGCCGACAGCGTCTGCTCGGGGCTCTCCACCGCGCAGGGTCCAGCGATCAGGGTGAACGTCCCCGGGCCGATCGGAACCTGGTGGGTGGGTCCACCGACCCAGACCGTGGAGCGCTCGGAGTGGTGTTGCCGGCTGACGAGCTTGTACGGGTCGGAGATCCGGTGCACGTCGGCGACACCCGGCAGGGTGCGCAGGTTGAGGTGGTGGAAGGAGTCGATGTCACCGACCAGACCGATGACCGTCCGCATCACGCCCGTCGACACGTTCGCGCGGCCACCCACCGACTCGACGCGCTCGACGACGGCGGCCACCTGTTCGTCGGTGGCATCAGCAGACATCACGACGACCATGGGCCGAGGCTAGACCGCGAGGTGGGTGACCTCGCCCTCGATCTTGCGGCGTGGACCGACCTCGACCAGCAGCATCGCGCTCAACACCATCGCCCCGCCGAGCAGCATCCGGAGGCCGGCCGACTCCCCGCCCAGCCAGACGGCGAAGAGGGCGGCGAAGACCGGCTCCATGCTCATGATGATCGCGGTGCGGGTCGGAGGCAGATGGGCTTGCGCCCAGGTCTGGGCCACCAGCGCGAGCGCCCCGGCGAACGCCGCCATGTAGAGGACCGAGAGCCAGTCCCGAGTGGTGTCGGGCAGCACGATGCCGTCGGGCGCGGTGGCGACCAGACAGATCACCGCGATCACGATCAGTTGCAGGATCGACATGCCGAGCGCCTCCTCGGGCCGCGACCACGCGCCGAGCCCGACGATGTGGAGCGCGTAGAGCATCGCGGCGACCAGGGTGATCGCCTCGCCGTACCCGATCGCGAGGCCCTGCAGGGTGAGCACCCCCAGCCCTGCGGCCGCCAGCGCGACCGCCAGCCAGGTGAGTGGCCCGATCCGGGTCCGGAGCAACAGGGCGGCGAACAGGGGGGTGGCGACCACATACATCCCGGTGATGAAGCCGGAGACGCTGGCCGCGGTGTGGGCCAGTCCGGCGGTCTGCAGGATCTGGGCGACGCCGTAGAGCCCGCCGAGCACCAGCGCCCGCCGGCGCGACTCCGCCGGTAGCCGGGCCAGCGAGCGGGGCGCGATCACGACCATCAGCGCCGCCGCGATCGCGAACCGCACGGCCAGGAAGTCCAGGGTCGGCACCCGGTCGAGCAGGTCGCGGATCAGGAAGAAGGTGCTGCCCCACATCGCGGTGACGGCGAGCAGGGCGAGGGTTGCGAGCAGCGCCGTACGTCGCTCGGTGGGGGTGGTCCGCACCTCAGATCAGGTACAGCGTGATCGTGGAGCCGCGCGGTGCCATCGACCCCGACTTCGGGTCGACCCGGAAGACGAAGCCGAGCCCCAGGTACTCGTCGGCCTCCTCGACGTTCACGTCGAAGCCGAGATCCTCGAGCCGGTCGGTGGCACTGTCGACCCCGGAGGCGACCAGGCCGCCGGGGACCTCGACCAGCTCCGGGCCCTGACTGACCACCAGCGTGACGGTCTCGCCGCGGAAGACGGTGCCGCTGGCCGGCGTCTGGCTGAGGACGTCGCCCTCCGCCACGGTGTCGGAGAACTGCGGGTCGCCGAGCTCGACGTCGACCTCGCGCTTCTCGAACCAGGCCTCCGCCCGGTCGGCGTCGCGGCCGGTGAAGTCCTTGACGGTGATCGGCCGGGGTCCCTTGCTCACGATGAGGTCGACGATGGCGCCCGGCTTGAGGGTGGTGCCGGGCCGTGGGTCGCTGCCCAGTACGACGCCCTCGGCGACCGTCTCCGACCAGCGACCGGTGGTCGTGCCGAACTCGAGGCTCTGCTCGGCCAGCGCGTCCTGGGCGGCGTCCTCGTCGAGGCCACGCACCTTCGGCACGTCGTAGCGCTCCTTGCCGAGCGAGAGCACGATCGTCACGGTGTGACCGTCGAGGACGCGTTCGCCGGGAGCCGGGTCGGTCAGCAGCACCTGTCCGGCCGCCACCGTCTCGGAGTACGCCGGCGTGCCGGTGTCCGGCTCGAGACCGACGGCCTCGATCCGCTCGATCGCCGCGGCCTCGCGCAGTCCGACCACGCTGGGCGTCTGCGTCCAGCGGGCCCAGCCGAACCACCAGGCACCGACCCCGAGACCGACCGCGAGCAGCAGCGCGAGGACGAGCAGCAGTGGTCCGCGACGTGAGCGACGGGGTCGGCCGGGCGGCCGGGGAGGCTCGACGACGCGCGAGGGCACGATCGGCCCGGGACGGGTCTGGAGGCTGGTGGTGTGCTCGCTGGGAGGGGGCGTCGCGACCGCCTGAGCCGGGGTGAGCAGGGTGGCGAACTCGTCGGTGTCGAACGGCTCGGGCTCGGTGTCGGAGGAGATCGGCGGCCGGGGCAGCAGGTCGGCGGTGAGGTCGGGGTCGTCGGCGACGCCCGTGGCGAGCGCCTGCGCCACCCGGTGCACCTGGTGCAGCAGCACGCCGGCGTCGGCGGGGCGCTGGTCACGGTCGCGGGCGGTGGCGCGGGCGACCAGCGCGTCGACGTACGCCGGAAGCCCCGCGACCAGCCCCGACGGCGGACCGATGTCCTCGTGCACGTGCTTGTAGGCGACCTGGATCGGTGACTCGCCCTCATGGGGTTTCTCACCGGTGAGCAGCTCGAAGAGCACCACGCCGGCCGCGTAGACGTCGGCACGGGTGTCGGCGCTCCCGTCGATCACCAGCTCCGGGGCCAGGTAGGAGACGGTGCCGATGAGGACCCCGCCGGTGGCGGTGTGCTGGGTGTCGGTGCTGACGGCCTTGGCCAGTCCGAAGTCGGCGACCTTGATCCTGCCGTCGTCGGCGATCAGCACGTTCTCGGGCTTGATGTCGCGGTGGATGAGCCCGGAACGGTGGGCGTGGGCCAGTGCGGAGAGGATCGGGTCGAGGAGCGCCAGCGCCCGGGCGGGCGGCATCGGGGCCTCCTTGCGGATCACGTCGCGCAGCGTGTGCCCGGCGACCAGCTCCATGACGAGGAAGACGGTGCCGTCCTCGTCACCCTGGTCGAAGACGCCGACCACGTTGGGGTGGTTCAGCCTCGCGGCGGCTCGGGCCTCACGCACGAAGCGGGCCGCGAAGTCGTCGTCGTCCCCCAGGCCGGGGTGCATGATCTTCACCGCGACGGTGCGGTCGAGCCGGATGTCGGTGGCCTCGTGGACGCTGGCCATCCCACCGCGCGCGATGCGCGGGCCGACGCGGTAGCGGTGGTCGAGAAGCCGACCCACGATGGGGTCGCCAGCAGCGCTGGGCTGGCCCGACTGGGCGCGCTGCTCGGACTGCACGTCGACCCTCCTGGTGCCGGACGGGGAAGGATCCGGGACTCAATCGTACGGACGTCGGTGGCCGACCCTCCGCTGGAGGGGTCCCCGGCGTGGCGTGGAGTTCCGTCCGCGGGGTCGTGGGTGACAGAGTGGACCCATGACCGGCACGCACGAATCACGGCTGTCCGAGGTCGATCTGGACGCACTGGTCCCCGAGTGGCTGGACTGGCGTCAGGCAGGCGAACGACTGGGGGTGACCCCGGCGAAGGTGCGGACCATGATCCGCGACCACGAGCTCGCCGCGGCCGTTCCGCGCCCCGGCGGCGGGCCCCGGATCCCGGCGGAGTTCCTGGACGGGGATCAGGTCGTCAAGGGTCTGCCCGGGCTGCTGACCCTGTTGCACGACGCGCGCTTCGACGACCGGGAGTCCATTGCCTGGATCTTCCTGGACGCCGACCTGCCCGGCCGCCCGATCGACGCGCTGCGGGAGAACCGTGGTTCGGAGGTGAAACGCCGGGCCCAGGCGCTGGCGTTGTGAGGTGGTGGCGGTGACGCGCACCCGGAACTGGCTGGGGCTGGGTGCCGCGCTCGTGCTCGCCGTACTCCTCTGGTGGACGCAGGGTGACGGTGGGTCCGCCCCCGAGCCGACGGGCGACGGCGGCGGCTTCCGCGTCGTCGCCCTCGCCGACCTGCCTGCGGAGGCGGCCCGGACCGTCGAGCTGATCGACGCCGGTGGACCGTTTCCCTACGACCAGGACGACGGCGTCTTCATGAACCGCGAGGAGCTGCTCCCGGACCGGCCCGAGGGCCACTACCGCGAGTACACCGTGGAGACTCCCGGCTCCGACGACCGCGGCGCGCGGAGGATCGTGGCCGGCGGCGACGGATTGCTCTACTGGACCGACGACCACTACGCGTCGTTCTCGCTGATCGAGAGGTGACCGGACCATGAGCGGACTCGCCTCACTTCTCGCCGGGTGGACCCCTCCCGGCCTCTACGTGTGGCACGGCGACCTCGAGGTCGCCGACGTGCAACACGCCGCCGAGCTCGCCGGCTGGGGGTTCGGGTACGTCGACGGGCGGCACGCGCAGACCAAGCCGGAGTTCCTGCGGCTGGTGGGGGAGACGTTGCAGTTCCCCGAGTGGTACGGCCAGAACTTCGACGCCCTCGCCGACTGTCTCTCCGATGTCGACTCCGGTGACGGCACGGTGCTGCTGTGGGACGGGTGGGGGACGCTGGCCCGCGACGAGCCACGCACGTTCTCGGTCGCCCTCAGCGTGCTCGGTGGCCGCGTCCACGCCGACCGCGGCGGGCCGTTCGCCGTACTCCTGCGCGGCGTCGGCCCCCACGTCCCCGGCGTCACCTCCCTCGACTGACTCCCAGAGAGGGTTGAGTTGGGCGTGCGCAACAGTCGAGTTGGGCGTGCGCAACGCGACGGCTGTTGCAGAGGCCCAACTCAAGCGTTGCGGAAGCCCAACTCAACCCTGCCGGGGATGGTCAGACCACACGGTCGGTGGCCGCCGCGGCGAGTTGGCGCAGCACGTTCCCGGCGTCGTCACGCACCTCGGCACGGTCGAGGGCGCCCAGCGCCAGCGTGACCAGCTCGGTGATGACCGACTCGACCTGGGCGTGGGCGCCGGAGTCGTCGATGATCCGCCGCAGCCGGGCGAGCACGTCACCGTCGAGCGCCGTGCCGAGGCTGCGGTCGAGCAGCGTGGCGTCCTCCCGCGGCGCATGGTCGAGCGCGAGCGCGACCAGCACCGTGCGCTTGCCCTCGATCAGGTCGTCACCCGCGGGTTTGCCGGTGGCGGCGGCGTCGCCGAAGACGCCGAGCAGGTCGTCGCGGAGCTGGAACGCCTCACCCAGCGGTAGCCCGTACGCCGACAGCCGGGCCAGCGCCGCGTCGTCGGCGCCGGCGAGGGCCGCTCCGATGTGGAGCGGACGCTCGATGGAGTACTTCGCCGACTTGTAGCGCAGCACCGTCATCGCGGCCTGGACGTCGGCTGCGCCGCGAGCCTGGACCGACACGTCGAGGAACTGACCGGTGATGACTTCGGTGCGGCAGAGGTCGAAGAGCCCCATCGCCGCCGCGACCTGCGCCAGGGGCAGCCCGCAGCGGCGCAGCAGCTCCTCCGACCAGCTGAGCAGCAGATCACCCAACAGGATCGCCGCCGCCGCGCCGTACTGCTCGGGATCGCCGCGCCAGCCGTCGGTGCGGTGCTCGGCCTCGAAGCCGCGGTGGGCGGCCGGTCGACCCCGGCGGGTGTCGGAGGCGTCCATCAGGTCGTCGTGGACCAGGGCGCTGGCGTGCAACAGCTCGAGGGCCGCGCAGGCGCGCAGCAGCGGCCCTTCGTCCGCGGGCGCGGGAGCCTGGGAGCGGAAACCCCAGTAGCAGAACGCGGCCCGGAACCGCTTGCCGCCGCCCACACAGGTCCGGGCCTCCTCGAGGAGCCGGGCCGCGTCCGGGCCGAGGGGGGCCAGTCGTTCGCCCATCTCCTCGAGGAACTCGTCCAGCACCACCTGGATGCGCTCCCGGAAGGCGGTTCCGTCCCAGTTGGTCACGCGGCGAGACTAGCCAGTGGACGCGACCGAACCGCGTGCCCCACCCCTCCGTAAGATCCCCAGCGTGAATACCGACCGGGGCCGGAGCATGGCCGACCTGATCGCCGAGGGCCGACGCTCGTTCTCCTTCGAGTTCTTCCCCCCGAAGGACGAGACGGGAGAAGAGCAGCTCTGGTCCGCCGTGCGCGCCCTCGAGCCCTACCGCCCGACGTTCGTCTCCGTGACCTACGGCGCGGGTGGCTCGAGCCGGGACACCACGGTCCGGGTCACCTCACGGATCGCCCGCGAGACCAGCCTGCTCCCCGTCGCCCACCTGACCTGCGTGGGCCACACCCGGGAGGAGCTGCAAGCGATCCTCGATGAGTACGCCGCGGGCGGGGTGCGCCACGTGATGGCGTTGCGCGGCGACCCTGAGGGTGGGCCCGCCGCTCCCTGGACCCCCACCGAGGGCGGGCTGGAGTACGCCTGCGACCTGGTCGGGCTGGCGGCGGACCGGTTCCGGATCGGCGTCGCGGCGTTCCCGGAGAAGCACCCGAACTCGCCGTCGCGCGACCACGACGCCGACGTGCTGGTCGCCAAGGCCCGGGCCGGTGCCGAGTTCGCGATCACCCAGATGTTCTTCACGGCCGCCGACTACTTCGACCTGGTCGACCGGGTGCGGGCTCGCGGCGTGGACATCCCGATCCTCCCCGGCATCATGCCGATCCTGAACCTGGCGGCCATCAGCCGGCAGAGCGAGCTCATCGGCGCCGACGTGCCGGCGCCGGTGGTCGACCGGATCCGGGCTCACGAGGGCGATCCCGCGCGGATGCGTGCCGAGGGGATCGCGATCGCCACCGAGCTCTGCGAGGAGCTGCTCGAAGGCGGCGCGCCGGGCCTGCACTTCTACACGCTCAACCGTTCGAAGGCGACGCTGGAGATCTTCGAGGCGCTCAAGATCTCGGTGTAGCGCGGCTCAGGCCGGCCCGATCACCTGCGCGACCAGCGCCGCCGACAGCCCCACGAACGGCACCTGCCCGCCGGGCGTGGCGTGGGCCCCGGCGGCGTACACCCCCTCGATCGGGGTGGTGGGACCCAGCCGGTGGCGGGTGGTGCCGCGGCCCTGCCAGAGCACGCCCATCGCCGAGCCGGCGCCCTCCACCTGCGTGCGCGGGGAACGGTCGACCCGCACCACGACCCGGTCGCGGACGTCGATGTGGTGCCGGGCCAACGCCATGACCAGGTCCTCGGAGACCAGGCCGCGGCCGTGGATCGTCCAGGCGGTGTGCCCCTCCGGGGCCCGGCCGCCGCCTCGCACGACCAGGGTCGGCTCGCCGTGGAGCACCAGCTCGTGACCGACGTCGGGGACCGGGCCGACCAGCCCGAGGTGGACGGCGACCGGAGGGATCGCCGGCATGCTCCGGGCGACGTACGACGCCAGCGCCGGCAGCCGGCGAGGATCGATCGCGCAGACCACGGCGTCGGCGTCCAGGGTTCCGACCTCGGTGCGGACCCCGACACAGCGACCGCCGCGCAGCTCGAGGTCGGTGACGGCGGTGTCCGTCACCACCGTCACCTCCCGGGTGGTCAGCCGCGCGGTCAGCACCTCGGTGAGCGTGGAGAAGCCGCCGGGCACGGTCCAGCCCCCGAAGGTGAGCTCCAGGTAGGAGTGCAGGCCGAGCCACGCGGGGACGTTGCGCAGGTCATGTCCCTCGGCGACCATCCGGTGGCCGGCCACCTGGCGCAGCCGCTTGTCGCGCAACGACTTGTGGAGCCGCTTGGCCAGTGTCTCCCGGCTGCCGAGGATCTCGGCGAGCTCGCGGGGCACGGCGCCCGGGGTCCCCGGCGCCTCCAGGTGGTGGCGGCGCAGCACCTCCCACACCTCGCCGTACGACGAGGCGTGGTCCACCCAGGCCTGGCCGAGGCCGGGACCGAGGGCGTCGAAGGCTTCGATCTGGCGGGCACGGGAGCCGCCGGGCAGTCGCACCTCGGAGCCGTCGGGGAACCGGTGGTGGCGGATCACGTCGACCGGCTCGAGCTCGAGCTCCTTCTCCAGCGGCCGCCCGGACTTGCGGAACAGGTCTCGCAGCACCGCCGGGAGCAGCGTCCCGTGCGCCCCCCGGTCCCACGCGAACCCCTCCTGGGTCTCGAACGTGAGTGCCCCACCGAGGCTCGGCGCCGCC
The DNA here is from genome assembly GCA_963806945.1 of uncultured Actinomycetota bacterium. Classification (GTDB taxonomy): domain Bacteria; phylum Actinomycetota; class Actinomycetes; order Propionibacteriales; family Nocardioidaceae; genus Nocardioides. The sequence continues at coordinate 110,752 of CAWDZH010000005.1, read as the reverse complement.
TCCACCAGGGTGACGTCGTGCCCGAGCTTGGCCAGTCGCAGCGCGCTCGCGAGCCCTCCCAGCCCACCACCGACCACCACGACCCGCATGGCGAGGAATCTAGCCCGCGCTCAACCCCGGACGTCGCGCGCGGCGGTGAGGGCGCCGAAGTCGGCGCCGTACTCCTGATCGAGGAAGGCTCTCAGCGCCACGTTGAGCGGGGCGATGCGGGCCCCGGGACGCAGTCCCGAGCACGGGTCGAGGGTGGCGAAGAAGCCGACGGGCGTGTCGGAGAGAACCAGCCGGTCGCCGGTCTCGACGGGTGCCCGCTCGACCACCCCGCCCGTGCCGTCCGCGGCGAGGGTGATCGTCACCGGGAACGACTCCGGTCGGCCCAGCGAGCGGCCCTCCTCCACGGCGAGCGGTCGCCCCTCGCGGTGGTCGTCGAGGAGCGGCAGCAGCGATTCGACATCCGCGACGCCCAGCCCGGTGGGGGTACCGGCCAGCAGGTTGAGTTGGAGCAGTGACAGCAGCCGCAGGTCGACTCTGCCCACGGTGTTGATCCCCGCCGCCATCCGGGTGTTGAGCTCGGTCGGCCGGAAGCCGTCGGCGGTGAGGACGCCGTCGACGCCGAACGCGCCGATGTAGGAGTACGCCGTGCGCAGGTGCTCACCGACCCGTCGGGCGACCCCGCGCATCTCTTCACGGTCCTCGGGCGAGGGATCCCACCAGCTCGACAGGCCGCCGTACACCAGCCGCCGCTGCGCGAGGTGGCGCAGCGTGGCGATCTCGACCGGCCGCAGCGCCGCCGTGCCGTCGGTCATCACGAAGCCGTGGATCGAGCACGGCACTCCCTCGAGGAACGGCATCACCCGGACCCGGTCGCAGCGGGAGGCGAAGAAGTCGTGAGCGGCCGCGCGGTCGTCGTCGTCGACGATCCACCGCACGTGGTCGCCGCCTCCGTTGAAGCCGTCGCGGGTGTCGCCGGACCACACCACGCCCAGGTCGGTGGCGAGCTCGGCGCTGGCCGCGGCCAGGGCGTCGGGCTCGACCGGCACGATCCGGTGGGGGGCGGCCGTGACGGCGGCGTCCACCCAGATCTGTTCTGCGAGCAGCTTGTCCTCGAGGTCGAAGAAGGCCCGTGGCCGACCCCCGAGCACGGGTCGGTCGAGGATCGGCTCGTCGCTGGACAGGAACGGTCCGCCCCACCACACGCCCCGTCGTTCCGGGTCGAACGCCTCGATGTCGGCGACCACCCCGGGTGGGAGGTCGCGGGTGGCCCGGTCGAGGGCGCGGAACTCCTCGGTGATCGAGTCCGTGTCCGGCGACGCCATCCGCGTCAGCGTGTATTCCTCAGGCGCGGGGACCGGGCCCGCCCCGCGGGCCGTGGCGATGACCAGCACCGGGCAGCCGAGCGCGCCCAGCCAGCGCACTGCCCGGGTGTTCCCGACCAGCAGCCCCGGGCCGAGGATCACCGGCCGGCCGGCGAGGACGGCCCCGAGCCGGGCGACGACCTCCTCGCGGACCTCTGGATCCGCGAGGTCGACCATCAGCGGCCCCTCATGCCGGAGCCCCGCTGTCAGTCGACATGGATCTCGGTGGCGCCGGTCAGGGCGAGCAGCTCGTCGTACGTCGTGGAGAAGACCGCGGCCGGGTGGCCGGCCGCCGCCCAGACGACGTCGTGGCGCCGGAGCCAGCTGTCGAGATAGGTCGGGACCGGGGCGGGGTGTCCGAGGGGAGAGACCCCGCCGATGACCTGCCCGGTGTGGGTGCGTACGAAGTCGGCGTCGGCCCGGGCGAGCCTCCCGGCTCCGATCCGGGGTGCGGTCGCGGCGACGTCGACCCGGTGGGCGCCGGAGGTCAGGATCAGGACCGGGCTACCGTGGTCGTCGAAGACGAGACTGTTGGCGATCGCCCCGACCTCGCAGCCGAGCGCCTCGGCCGCCAGGGCTGCGGTGTGGACCGAGGCGGGCAGGGTCACGATCTCACCGGTTCCGCCGAGACGGGCGTGGACTGCGCGAAATCGGGCGATCCCGACAGGTTCGGTCGACATACTGCGAGCCTAGCGACGCGCGGACGGGTCGCACGAGACCGAGGGAGACCACAGACAGCATGGGGCGGCAGCGGCCGAGGTCAGTCACCAATGCGCTCCGCGCCCAGGCCACCCTGGTGGGGGTCGGGGTCGTGGGCACGGTGGTGACGGTGTTGTTGCGCGACACCCTGCTCGAGGAGTGGGCGCAGTCTCGTGGCGGTCTCGACGCCATCGAGCAGAGCGGAATCGCGACCCCGTCCTTCGCGCCGGTCGCGCTGGTGACGTTCATCGTCTACGCCGCGCTCGCCTGGGTGCTCGCCGCGCTGTTCCGTGAGGGCCATGGTTGGGCACGCTGGTCGCTGCTCGCGCTCGCTGCCGGGCTTCTTTTCGCCGCCTTCGTCATCTGGCGTGCCGACCCGCCGGTCATCTTCTGGCTGCTGGGGGCGGTCGCGGCCGCCGTCGACCTCGCCCTGATCTGGTTCCTGGTCCAGCGGGACAGCGGCGCCTGGGTGCGCGGCACGGACCTCGCCGAGGACCGCGAGCACGCCGGCTGACCGACCCGCCGGCGTGGCGCCGGCTCTTGACGTCGGGTCGGGAGGGGGGTGTAACGTGGCTCGTGTTCGAACACTTGTTCGATCACGGTCCGGCGGGGCGACCTCGACCCCCGTTCCGCCGGACCGCGGACGCCTCGCCCCCGGGCGACGTCCGGGCCACTGCGGGGTCGGGGGTCGAAGGCAGGCGAAGGAGCAGCCGGTGAGGCGGTACGACGATCCCGTGGAGGTGCGCCGTGGCTGGGTGGAGGGCCCGGCCCATCGTGGTGAGGGGCCCGAGCAGTTCCTGTGGCACGGCCGACTGTGGAAGGTCCGTGCGGTGCTCGCCCACTGGGTGGAGACCGGTCCGTGGTGGCAGGCCGCCGGCGTCCGGGCCGTGCTCGGCTCCGACGAGCCGTCCGGACCGGAGACCGCTCCGGTGCCGGTGGGAGACCTGCTCGTCGAGCGCGAGCTGTGGCGGGTCGAAGCCGGTCGTGGCGGCGCTCCCGTTCCCGACCGTGCTGACGACGGGGCTGACGACTGGGGTGACGGGCGCGGTGTCTTCGACCTCTCCTTCGACTGGAACGCTGGCAGCTGGCAGCTCGTCGGCTGCGTGGACTGACAGCCGATGAACCAGCCGATGAGCCAGCCGATGAGCCAGCCGATGAGCCAGCCGCATGCGCTGCCCGCGACCACCCACTCCTACCTCGCCCGTGCCGCGGAGTCGCTCCAGGAGTCGATCACCGCCGCCGACGTACCGACCCGCTACGCCTGCGCCCACGTCGCTGCGCTGCGATCGGCGGCCGCGCTGCTCGCCGCCCGCGCGCGTCCCACGGCCGGCCGCCGACGACCGCAGCGCAACGCCTGGGTGCTGCTGGCCGAGGTCGCGCCCGAGCTGGGGGAGTGGGCCCGGTTCTTCGCCGCGGGGGCCACCAAGCGCGCCGCCGCCGAGGCCGGTTCCACCCGCGCCGTCAGCGAGCGCGAGGCCGACGACCTGGTCCGCGACGCCGACCGGTTCCTCGGGGTGGTCGAGCAGTCGCTCGGGCTGGTGCCCCACCCCGCGTTCGGTTCGCTCCTGGGCGGCCGGATCGCGGTCCCGGGCGCGAGGACGAGCGGTGTCGCCTGATCCGTTCGTCCACCTCCACGTCGCCTCCGGCTACTCCCTCCAGTACGGCGCCTCCCACCCGCAGGCGCTGGTCGAGCGAGCCGCCGAGCAGGAGATGGACCTGCTCGCCCTCACCGACCGCGACGGCACCTACGGCGCGGTCAAGTTCGCCCGTGCCTGTCAGCGGGCGGGGATCCGGCCGGTGCTGGGTGTCGATCTGGCGCTGGGCGTCGGTGGGGAGCCCGACCGACGTCGGTCGAGCCCGCCCCGACCCACACCGGTGCGTGGTGGTGCGTTCCGCGACCTCCCCGCCGGCCGGGGTGGCTCACCCCGGGTGACGCTGCTGGCCCATGCCGGCGGCCCGGGTGGTGGCCGGGGCGGCTGGGCGGCGATCTGCCGGCTGGTCTCGGCGGTCCACCTGGCCGGTGAGCGTGGCCGTCCGGTGGCGACCCTCGACCTGCTCGCGCCCCACCTGGCCGGGGGAGACGTGGTGGTGCTGCTCGGCCCGACGTCCCCGGTCGGGGCCGCGATCACCCGTCGCCGCGACGACCTGGCGCTGGCCGCCCTCGCCCCGTGGCGCGAGGTGGTGCCGGCGGAGAACCTGCTGCTCGAGCTGGTCACCCACCGGTTGTCGGGGCACCAGGGCGGCTGGGGGCCGGGCACCACCGTCCATGCCGCCCACACCGCGTCGCTGGCCCGCCGGGCCGGGCTGGGCGCGGTGCTCACCAACGCCGTGCGCTACGCCGACCGGCGCGACGCCCCGACCGTCGACGTCCTCGACGCCGCCCGGCGGCTGGTCGCGCTGGGCTCCACCAGCCTGCGTCACCTCGGCCCCTCCGACAGCAGGGGCAACGCCGAGGGGTTCCTCAAGTCCGGCAAGCAGATGGCCGAGCTGGCCGAGGAGATCTGCCGGCAGAGCGGTCTCGCCGACCCCGACCGGGAGGGGGACAGGTTGCTGGCGCGGACCCGCGCGGTGGCCGACCGGTGTGCCCTCGACCCCCGTGCCGACCTCGGGCTCGGCGAGGTCCACCTGCCGGAGCTGGAGTTCGCGACTGGCGCGACCCGCGACGTCTCCGCCGACCGGCTGCTCCGGGAGCGCTCCGAGGCCGGTATCGGCCGCCGTTACGGCTCGGCTCCCCGGCAGCGGATCTGGAAGCGGCTCGACGACGAGCTCGAGACGATCCGGGGGCTGGGCTACGCGTCGTACTTCCTCACCGTCGGCGACATCACCGACCTGATTCGCGAGATGGGCGTGCGGTGCGCGGCCCGCGGCTCGGGCGCCGGCAGCCTGGTCAACTACCTGCTCGGCATCTCCGGGGTCGACCCGATCCGCCACCACCTGCTGATGGAGCGCTTCCTCTCCCCGCTGCGCCACTCGCTGCCCGACATCGACCTCGACGTGGAGTCCGCGCGCCGACTGGAGGTCTACGAGGCGATCCTCGACCGTTACGGCGGCGAGCGGTGCGTCACCGTGTCGATGATGGACACCTACCGGGTCCGCCACGCCGTGCGCGACGTCGGCGGTGCCCTCGGCATGCCGCCGGGGGAGATCGACACGATCGCCAAGGCATTTCCCCACATCCGCGCCCGTGACGCCCGGCTGGCGCTGCGCGACCTGCCCGAGCTGGCTGCGAGCGGTCTCACCGACGCGCGCCTCGACCTCTTCTTCGGGCTGGTGGAGCGGCTCGACGGGTTGCCGCGCCACATCGCGATGCACCCCTGCGGGGTGCTGCTCTCCGACGCGACCCTGCTCGACCGCACCCCGGTCGAGGCGTCGTACGCCGGGTTCCCGATGAGCCAGTTCGACAAGGACGACGTGGAGGACCTCGGCCTGCTCAAGCTCGACGTGCTCGGCATCCGGATGCAGTCCGCGATGGCGCACGCGGTGGCCGAGATCGCTCGCGTGGACGGTGTCGACGTCGATGTGGACGACGAGGCGCAGGTGCCCTTCGACGACCCCGACACCTACGCGATGATCAGCGCCGCCCAGACGCTCGGCGTCTTCCAGATCGAGTCGCCCGGACAGCGGGAGCTGGTCGGCAAGTCCGGTATCGAGAGCTTCGACGACATCATCACCGACATCTCGCTGTTCCGGCCCGGGCCGGTCAAGAGCGACATGATCACCCCTTACCTCGAGGTCAAGCAGGGCTGGAAGGAGCCGCGCTACCTCCACGACGACCTGCGACCGATCCTCGGTCCCACCCACGGCGTGGTCGTCTTCCACGAGCAGGTGATCGAGATGATCGCCCAGTTCGCCGGCGTCTCGAACGCCGAGGCCGACGAGCTGCGGCGCGCCCTCGGCGATGTCGAGGGGATGGCCGAGACGAAGCTGTGGTTCTTTCCCCGCGCGCTCGGTCGCGGCTACCCGCTGCCGGTCGTGGAACGGGTCTGGGAGGTGCTGGCGGCGTTCGCCAGCTTTGGTTTCTGCAAGGCCCATGCCGCCGCTTTCGCGCTGCCGACCTATCAGTCGGCCTGGCTCAAGGCGCACTGGCCGGCCCACTTCCTGGCTGGTGTCCTCACCCACGACCCGGGGATGTACCCCAAGCGGCTGATCCTCGACGAGGCTCGACAGCGGGGCATCACCGTGCTCGGCCTCGACGTCGACCGCAGCGATCGTCACTACGCCGTGGAACGGTTGCCCCCGTCGGCTGAGCCCGCCGAGCCCCGTTACGCCATCCGGCTGGCGCTGGAGGAGGTCAAGGGCATCACCTCCGCCGAGGTGATGCGGGTGCTGGCGGCCCGGCCGTTCCACTCCCTGACCGACTTCTGGCAGCGCGCCCGGGTCTCCCGGCCGGTGGTCGAGCGGCTGGTCCTCACCGGCGCCTTCGACCGGCTCTACGCCATCGGCGAGGCGGAGGCTTCCCCGACGTCCCCGACCGGCCGCACCACCCGCCGTGACCTGCTGCTGCAGGTGATGGAGCTCGACCGCTACGCCCGCTCCCTCGACCGGACCTCGCGCGGTCGCGGCCTGGGGGCGCGCCGGCGACCGCCCGTCCGCGCCGAACCGGTCTCCCGGGCGGCCGCCCGCAACAGCACCGACCCGCTCGACCGGGCGGCCGCTCCCGCGACCGAGCGTCACGCCCTGGCCGACGGCGGGGTGTGGGCGCGGACCAGCGCCCAGTCGCGTGCCACCCCCGAACCCACCCCGGTCGAGTCGGTCCAGCTGACCTTCGACCTCGGCGACCGGCCGGGGGAGGGCGAGGTCTCCGGGCTGCCGGAGATGACGGTCGACGAGCGGATGCGGGCCGAGCTGGAGATCCTCGGCCTCGACGTCAGCAACCATGTCATCGACCGCTATGCCCCCTTCCTCGACGAGCTCGAGGTCACCCGCAGCCGCGACCTGCTCTCCCGTCGCAGTCGCTCGGAGCTGCTGGTCGCCGGCGTCAAGGTCGCCACCCAGACCCCGCCGGTCCGCTCCGGCCGTCGGGTCGTCTTCCTCACCCTGGACGACGCCACCGGTCCGGTCGACGCCACCTTCTTCGAGGATGCCCAGGGCCCCTACGCCGCCACGGTGTTCGGCTCCTGGCTGCTGGTGGTGCGCGGCGAGCTGCGGCGCACCGGATACCGCGGCGTCTCGCTGCGGGCGACCGGTGCGTGGGAGCTGCCGGCGCTCCACGACCTGTGGGAGCGCGAGGGGATCGACGCGGTCCACGAGACGATCGCGACCGTGCCGCAGGGGTTCGTCGCCCCCGAGCAGCGGCGGGTCCTGGTGCACTCCAGCGGCTTCACGATGTCGCCGTACGCCGACATCAAGCCGGCCGGCGATCCCGCCAAGGATGTCGCGCGCAAGCTGTGGCACCGCAGCCCGGGGAGCCCGGGATGACCGCCAGTGCCAGGCTCACCGGGTCGGCGGTGACTCAGCCACCGTTTGCTGTTCCTGAAAGGTGGCTCAGTCACCGCCAGGGTGCTCAGGGTGCGAGACGCCCGTGGCTCGGTCACCCCCTAGGGTTGATTCCATGTCGACCAGCAGCGGATCCCACCACGGCAGCGCGAGCGAGCGCCGCGGCGCGGCCAGGACCGCCGTGGTGTGGGACGGGCTGCGGCCGGCCCTCGACCGGGCGCCCGACCAGGACGTCCTCGACATCGGCGGCGGCACCGGCGGCTTCGCGGTCCGGGTCGCCGAGCTGGGCCACCGGGTGCGCGTGGTCGATCCCAGCCCCGATGCCCTCGCCTCGCTGGACCGACGCGCCAGCGAGAGCGGGGTGCAGGTCACCGGACAGCAGGGTGACCTGTCGACGTTGCTTGACGTCGCCGAGCCCGGCAGCGCCGACGTGGTGCTCTGCCACGGCGTCCTCGAGGTCGTCGACGACCCGGCCGCTGCGTTGGCCACGATCGGCGCCGTGCTGCGCCCCGGCGGGATGCTCAGCCTGCTGGTCGCCCAGCGCCATGCCGCCGTCGTCGCACGCGCCATGGCCGGCCACTTCGAACAGGCGCGGGGGCTGCTCGACGCCACCGGGCCGACCGGCCGGTCGGGGCGCCGGTTCACCCGTGGCGAGCTCGAGACGCTGCTGCCGGCGGCCGGATTCACCCTCGACTCGGTCCACGCGGTCCGGGTCTTCAGCGACCTCGTGCCCGGCAACCTGCTCGACCTCGAACCCGGTGCCACCGCGGCGCTGCTCGAGCTGGAGCAGGCCGTCTCGGAGCGGCCCGAGTACGCCCCGCTGGCCGCACAGCTCCACCTCATCGCGACCCGCTGACCACCGGTCGCCGGGAGAGGCGGCCCGATGACTGACTCGATGAGTGACCTGTCGTGGGACTGTCCGGTGCTCCACGTCGACATGGACGCCTTCTACGCCTCTGTCGCCACCCGCAACCGTCCCGACCTCGCCGGCGTCCCCATCATCGTGGGGGGTGGCAGCCGGGGAGTGGTGTTGTCGGCCGACTACCTCGCCCGCGACTACGGCGTGCGCTCGGCGATGCCGATGACCCGCGCCCGTCGGCTCTGCCCGCAGGCGGTGGTGATCGCCCCCGACTTCGAGACCTTCTCCTCGGTCTCGTCCTCGGTGATCGCTGCCTTCCGCCGGGTGACACCCCTGGTCGAGGTGCTCTCACTCGACGAGGCGTTCCTCGACGTACGCGGTTCCACCCGCCGGCTCGGTTCACCACTCCAGATCGCCGAGCAGCTGCGGGCGGTGATTCACGATGAGCAGGGCGTCACCTGCTCGGTGGGCGTCGCCGCGGCGCCGTCGGTCGCCAAGCTGGGCAGCAAGCGGGCCAAGCCCGACGGGATCGTGGTGGTGCCGCCCGCACGGGTGGTGGAGTTCCTCCACCCGCTCGACGTCGGCGAGCTCTACGGTGTGGGGGAGAAGACCCGGGCGATGCTCCACCGGCTCGGGCTGGTCACCGTCGGCGACGTCGCCCATACGCCGGCGCGCACCCTCCAGCGTGCGGTCGGCCACCACCTCGGCAGTCACCTCCATGAGCTCGCCTGGGGAGCCGACCGGCGGGCGATCACCGCCCGCAACGCGCCCGCGTTCGGCGGGGCGTTCGGTGGGCTCACCGCCGCCGACCCCGACAAGTCGATGGGTGCACAGGAGACGTTCGGCCATGACACCGATGACCGCGAGGTCGTGCTCCGCGAACTGTTGCGCCTGGCCTCGAAGGTGGGGCGTCGGATGCGGGTGGCCGGGGTCGCGGGGCGCACCGTCACCCTCACCGTCCGGTTTGCCGACTTCACCACCCTCACCCGCTCCCGGACCCTGCCCGAGGCCACCGACGTCACCGTCGAGATCCATCGCGCAGTGACCCGGCTCTACGACGCCCTCGGGCTCCAGCGCGCCCGGGTGCGGCTGGTCGGGGTGCGGGTCGAGGGATTGTTGCCCCGCGAACGGGTCCACCGACAGCTCGTCCTCGGCGAGCCGGAGCAGGGATGGCACGAGGCCGATCGTGCGGTCGACCGGGCGGTCCACCGGTTCGGCGCTGCGGCGGTGCGTCCGGCCAGCCTGCTCGGCTGACGGGACGGGGTCCCGGGCAAGCCCGGCCCCCGGCTCGGAGAAATGTCGGTGGAATGAGTACCCTCCTCACCACCTGTTGCCTATGCTGGAACAACCCTGTTCCGCAAATGAATCCTGGAGGAAACAGTGGGCCTCTCTGCAGAGGAGTTGCGACTGCTCGAGCAGATGGAGCGCGCCCTCGTCGAGGAGGATCCCAAGTTTGCCTCGACGCTGCGCGGGACGTCGCTGCGTAGCATCGCCCGGCGGCGCGCGATCATCGCCGGTGTCGCCTTCGTGATCGGCGTCGTGGTGATGATGGGCGGAGCGATCCAGCAGAGCGTCGTCGGCTATGTCGTCGGCATCGCCGGCTTCCTCATCATGCTGGCCTCGGCCACCCTCGGCCTCACTGCGTTGCGTGGTCAGCACACCGGCGGTCCGGTCCCGGCGCCCTCCTCCGACGACTCGGAGTCGAACCTCACCCTCCTCCACGGCGGACGTCGCGAGCGCCGCCCCCGTCGTCAGCAGCAGCAGCGCAGCAACCACGGGTCCTTCATGGAGCGGATGGAGCAGCGCTGGCGCAAGCGTCGCGAGGGCGGCGGCTTCTAACTTCATCCAGAACGCCGGAGGTCACGCGTTCTAGATGTGCACACAACAACAACGCAGAACCCCCCGACCTTCGGCCGGGGGGTTCTGCGTTGGGTGGACGCCCTTCGGGCGTCTTTACCCTTCGGGCGTCATGACCCGACTTGGTCGACGACACCGCCGTGTCGGGACAGCTGCGGAGCCAGGGCCAGTCGCCGGCCGCGGCGCCGCCAGGGCAGCACCGACACCGGCCACCAGGTGGCCCGCCGGCGGGCGTGTGCGGTGGCGCCACCGAACAGGGAAGCGGTCACGACCTCGGCGTCCCGCACCGTCTGGGGATCGATGGGCACATCCACGGACCGGGCGTCGGTCGGGCGGGAGTAGCGCTGGTGCTCGAGGGCGAGCACCAGACGATCGAGGGCGGCGACCGCCTCCGGCGCGATTCCGGCGCCTCGCGCCGGCCGCACGACCTCGTCGCTGACCCCGGACCTGCCGAGGTGGAGGACCAGGTGGTCCCGGGTCTCCCGCGGTGAGCGGTGATCCGGCCAGGCGATACGGAGATCCAGCGCCGTCGCGCGAACCTCCGCCCAGGCCGGCTCGATGGCGCCGGTGAACCGCTCCCGGGTGTGGGTCCGGCGGATCAGGCGCGGAGTGAGCCCGAGCAGGATCACCAGCAGCACCAGGGCGAGCACGCCGATCAGGAGTCGCACCGAGGACGTGCCCCGATCCTGCTGAGTCGCTTGGCTCTCGGGCAGCGCTCCGGGGTCGAGTTGACGGTCGGGGTTGACGTTCGTCGGACCGCCCGTGTCCTGGGACTGGCTGGGCTGCGCCGACGGGTCCTCGCTGGGGACTCGGTTCCGGGTGTAGCTCGGGACGGTGGCCGCGCGGTCGGCCGGCGTGGGCTCGAACCTCACCCAGCCGGCTCCGGCGAAGTAGAGCTCGGGCCAGGCGTGGTAGTCGTAGCTGGAGTACTCAAAGGTCTCCGGACCCACCGGTTCGGGCTCCAGGAAGCCGACCGCCACGCGGGCCGGGATCCCCAGCGAGCGGGCCATCACCGCCATCGACGCGGCGAACTGCTCGCAGTAGCCGACGCGGCCACCCTCACCCTCCGTCAGGAAGGCGACGAGCTCGTCGGTGCCGTTGCCGACATCGGCCTGCTCGAGGGAGTACTCGAAGCCCCCGTCCCGGCGGAACCAGTCCTGGAGCGCGACCGCCTTCTCGTAGCGGCTGGGCACTGTGCGCGTGACCTCCTGGGCCAGGCTGCGCACGAAGGACGGGAAGTCGGCCGGCAGCTCGATGAAGTCGCGGCTGACCTTCCCCGACCACGACACCGCGTCGGCCAGCACGGCCGCCTCGAGGTCGAGGTCGAGCTCCGTCATCCGGTAGTTGAGCCCGGCGGTGTCGAGGTCCCGACCGGCGGCGAGGAAGTCGTAGGTGTTGGTGTCGTAGCGCCAGTCGCCGGTCGCAGAGATTCGTTCGACCGGATAGGACGTCGGAAGCCAGCGGGATTCGAAGGCCATCAGCGCCGCGACCTCGGTCTGGTACCGGGTGCGGGGGATCGATCGGTCGATGTCCTCGTTCGGAATCGGACCCTGGGCGCGCTGCTCCTCGGGGATGTCGCGGTCACCGGTGCTCCACTCGTTGTCGGTGAAGCGGTTGAGCGCGGCCACGCGGAGGTACGACGGCTCGGGGTTGTCGGTCCGGACACGCAGCAGTGGTGTGTCCTCGCCGCGCAGCAGGTCGCGCTGCAGATCCGCCATCGGATTGTCCACGGAGATGTCGCCGCCGCCCCCGCTGCCGGGTCCGAACCCGAAGACACTCAATGACAGGGTCGGGACGAACTGCGGGATCAGCACGGCGAGCACCAGTGCCGCGGCGCCCAGCGACCCCGCCGAGGTCCGCAGAGCGTGGCTGCTCACCGCCACCGGCTGTCCCCGCCTCGCGACCGGCGTCACCGATGCCGCGACCCCAGCGGCTGGTCTGCTCGCGATGCTGGAGATAGAGCAGGAACATGAAGCCGCCCGCGGTGAGCGAGAAGCTCCACCACGGCACACCGCCGCCCAGCATGCTCACGGGAATGCTGTAGATCGCGAGCAGTGGTAGCCCTGCCAGCGGCACCCGCCGCAGGCCCGAGACGCCGAGGTCGATCAGCACCAGGCAGAACCAGCCGCCCAGGACGAGGAGCGGCTCGACACCGGGGGCATCGGCGGGGACCGGCGCCTCGTAGCGCTGAGCGGTGTCGACGGCTGCTGTCAGCTCGCTACCCAACCGGAGCCAGCCGTCGCCGGTGACCACGGCGGTGCCGGCCACGATGCTGGTCGCAGCGAGGCCGCCCACCACGAGCTGAGCCAGGAGCACCAACGTCCCCGGGAGCTGCAGGTGGCGCAGCCCGGCGCCCAGGCCGGCGACCAGCGCCGCCAGCAGCAGCAGTGGGTAGAGGTATTCACCGGGGGTCTCGGTGAAGCCGCGCCAGGCCGTGGTGGCCAGCCACCCGGTGGCCACGGCCACGACCGTGATCGCCAGCGTGTCGACGAGTGCGCGTCGGCGGCCGCTCCGGGGGTGGCTCATCGCGCTCGCTCCACCCGCGGGTCGCCCGGGCCGTGGGAGGCCCGCGCATTGCTGACGCCGAGGTCCTGCCAGACGGCGTCCAGCCGGTCACGCGGTCCGAGCGTCACCGCGCGCCAACCCTGACTGGTGAGCAACGGGGTCGCCGGTCCGGCGCCGGGGCGGCCACCCCACGCCTCGACATCGAGTGCCACGGCGAGGGCAGGCATCGAGTGGTGGAGCATGCGCCGGAACACCGGACCGTCCAGGTCCCGGACGGCGCCGACGACGGCGACCAGCAGGCCGCCCTGGGTGGGGTCGGCGAGCCATTTGGTCTCCAGCCAGGAGTGGTCCACAGCCTCGACGACGGCCAGCGACTCCAGCAGCGGACCCGTGTTCAGTTCGGCTTCGCGGAAGTGCCAGGCCGTGCTCGGGTCGTCGCCGGTGGCGGTGACCAGCCGCACGGTGAAGCCGCGTCGGCTGAGATGCACCGCGATCGAGGCGGTCGCCGAGACCGCGGCCTCGAGAGACGAGGCGATGCCCTGTCCGCGGTGGGACCGGGACCGGTTGTCGAGGAAGAGTGTGGCTCGGCTCTGCCAGGGCTGTTCCTCCCGACGCACCATGAGCTCACCGGTGCGGGCCGAGCTGTGCCAGTGAACCCGCCGCAGGTCGTCTCCGTGGCGGTATTCGCGCACGGTCACGTCCTCGGCGCTGCCGGAGGCGAAGGCGCGCGGCCTGTTGTCCCCGGACCCTGTCCAGGCCCCGCCCAGCGGCACGTGGGGGAGCGGGACGGTGCGGGGGATGACGGTGATCGGGACCGTGGTCCGGAAGGACCGCCCCAGCTCGACCAGGCCGAACGGGTCGCTCACGCGCACCGTCATCGGGCCGATCTCGAAGTGACCGCGGACGTCGGAGCGGATCTGGTAGCTGACCTGGCGGCGCCAGCCGTTGCCGATGCCTTCCAGCACGAAGCGAGGCCGGGTGCCGAGGACGTAGGGCACGTGGTCCTCGAGCATCAGCACTCCGCTGGGGGTCCGGCCCTCGTTCGTGAGGGCCAGGGTGACCCGCGCGGGGGAGCCCGCCGTGATCAGCTGCGGTGACACCGTCCGGACCAGGGACAACCGGTAGCGACTGCGGCCGATCACCAGGGCGGCCAGCAGCGGCAGCACCGCCACGAGGACGCCGACCCGGGTCAGCTGCTGTTGGCCCAGGACGATGGCGCACACGATCGCAGTGATGCCGGCGGCCAGGAACGCGCGGCCGCGGACGGTGAGTCCGGCCAGTGCCTCACGCACCGGTGTCCCCCTTCGGTCGGGTCGGGTCACGAACGCGTCACGAGAGTGGTGCGCCGCCCGGCACGGGCACCGCGGCGACGATCGCCTCCAGGATGTCGGTCGTCGAGCGGCCGCTCATCGCGGCCTCGACGCTGGGCAGCAGCCGGTGGGCCAGCACCGGCAAGGTGAGCGTGCGCAGGTCATCGGGGAGGACGTAGTCGCGGCGGGCGATCGCTGCCCGCGCCTTCGCGGCCCGGACCAGGTGGAGCGTGGCCCGAGGGGAGGCGCCGAGGGTGAGGTCGCTGGACCGGCGGGTCGCGGACGTGAGGGAGACGGCGTACTTCTGAACTGCGTCGGAGACGTAGACCTGCCCGACGAGGCCGATCAGCTTGCGGATCTCCGTTGCGTCCGTGACCGGTTCGAGGTCGTCGAGCGGGTTGGAGCGGGTGTGCGAGTTGATCATCGCGATCTCCGCGGCCTCGACGGGGTAGCCGACCGACACCCTGGCCATGAAGCGGTCACGCTGCGCCTCGGGCAGCGCGTAGGTGCCTTCCATCTCGATCGGGTTCTGGGTCGCGATGACCATGAACGGGGCGTCGAGGTGGTAGGTGGTGTTGTCGACGGTGACCTGGTGCTCCTCCATGCACTCCAGCAGGGCGGACTGGGTCTTGGGGGAGGCGCGGTTGATCTCGTCGCCCACGACGATGTTGGCGAAGATCCCGCCGGGCCGGAACTCGAACTCACGGGTGTTCTGGTTGAACACCGAGACGCCGGTGACGTCGGAGGGCAGCAGATCGGGAGTGAACTGGATCCGCCGCACCGAGCAGTCGATGCTGCGCGCCAGCGCCTTGCTCAGCATGGTCTTGCCGACCCCGGGGACGTCCTCGATCAGCAGGTGGCCGCCGGCCAGCATCACGACCAGCGCCGAGGAGACCACATCCGGTTTCCCCTCGATGACCCGCTCGACATTGGCCCGGACCCGGTCCACGACCGTGCCGACCGCCTCCAGCTCTGCGGCCGCCGCTCGCGTGTCTGCCTGGTTCGACGTGGTGCCCGTTTCGTACGTCTCCACCGACTGCCCCTCCACCGCTGCGACCTGGTCTGCGTCCACCGTAGGACGTTTGCCCAAGCAACCTATGTCGAGGGCGTGGGTGCCGTTGTGACTCCGGGTGTCACGAAATGGTTGCGATCGACGCCCTCCACCGCGCACCCCCAGGTGGGGTGCCTGCTTGGGGCGCCTGCCTGAGCGTGGTTCGGCGGGGGCCTCGCAGCGCGACACGGGGCAAAACATCGAAAGATGGTTGACGGTGGAGCGGAGTGGCGTATGGTGGAGCGCAGTGGAGGATGAGCCCGGTCGGCGGGTTTACCGGGGAGGAGGTGCCCGATGTTGATGGGCACCTTTACCCCGCGGCTCGATGACAAGGGCCGGCTCTTCCTCCCGGCGAAGTTCAGGGACCAGCTGTCGGAGGGGCTTGTGGTCACAAGAGGTCAGGAGCGGTGTCTCACCGTGTGGCCGCGCCCCGCCTTCGAGGAGGTGGCCCAGCAGGCACAGGCCGCGCCGGTCACCGACCGGTCGGTGCGCGACTACACCCGATTGCTGTTCGCAGGAGCCTCCGACGACCAGCCCGACAAGCAAGGCCGGCTCAGCATCCCGCCGATGCTGCGCGAGTACGCCGCCCTCACCCGCGACGTGATCGTGATCGGCGTCGTGAACCGGCTCGAGATCTGGGACGCCGCCCGCTGGCAGGCGTACTCCGACACCCACGAGGAGTCGTTCTCCGACCTGGGCGAAGAGGTCTTCCCGCGCACCTGACCGCATCACCGTCACACAGCACAACTGAAGAACGGATCGCACGACGAGGTCTCGGGCCCGCTCCCAGCTTGATGACAAGCATCTGGGGCACCTTCCCCGGCACCAGACGCTGACTTCCCACCCGGGAGCGGGCAGGGACCTGGTCGGGCGATCCACACCGTTCCACCCGCCCGTTCACCAGCAGCACTCATCAGTGGGGTCGAGACCATGAGCATCACCACCGCGGACGTCGGTCAGGTCGACTCCCTGCCCAGAGTGCGCCACCTGGCACGTGAGGCGCTCGTGCTGATGGCGTTCTCGGCCGTGACGTCGTGCGCGGTCGCCGGCTGCCTGATGCTGCTGACCAGCCTGGGCAGCCAGGTCTGATCGTGGCCACTCCCTCTCACGTCCCGGTGCTGCTCGACCGGGTCGTCGCCCTCCTGGCGCCTGCCCTCGACCACGAGGGGGCCGTCCTCGTCGACGCCACCCTCGGGCTGGGTGGCCACACCGAGGCCGTACTCGCCCGGTGTGAGCTGGCCAGGGTGATCGGCATCGACCGCGACCCGGACGCACTCGCGCAGGCCGGCGCGCGCCTGGCGGCGTACGGTGCACGTTTCACCGGTGTCCATGCCGTCTACGACGAGCTGCCGGAGGTCCTCGCCGCACACGGCCTCGACTCCGTCGACGCCGTGTTCTTCGACCTCGGTGTCTCCTCGCTGCAGCTCGACGTGACTGACCGCGGCTTCGCCTACCGCGAGGACGCGCCCCTCGACATGCGCATGGACGCCAGCAGCGGACTGACCGCGGCCGACGTGCTGAACACCTACGCCGCGGCGGACCTCACCCGGGTGCTGCGCGAGTACGGCGAGGAGAAGTTCGCCCGCAAGATCGCTGGTGCCGTGGTGCGCGAACGGGAGCGGGAGCCGTTCGCGACCTCCGCCCGCCTGGTCGAGCTGCTGTACGCGGAGATCCCGGCGCCGGCCCGGCGGACCGGCGGTCACCCCGCCAAGCGGACGTTCCAGGCGTTGCGGATGGAGGTGAACGACGAGCTCGCGGTGCTGCGCCGGGCGGTGCCGGCCGCGATCGAGTCGATCGGCGTCGGCGGCCGTGTCGTCGTGGAGGCCTACCACTCGCTGGAGGACCGGCTGGTCAAGCAGGCCTTCACCGCGGTGACACGCAGCGAGGTGCCACCCGACCTGCCGTTCGTGCCCGAGGGCATGGAACCGGCGCTGCGCCTGGTCACCCGGGGTGCGGAGCGCGCTTCGGCAGAAGAGATCGAGAACAACCCGCGCGCGGCGTCGGTCCGGCTGCGCGCGGTCGAACGAGTCAGAGGAGTCTCAGCATGAGTAGTCCGGCGGTCCAGCTCCGCTCCCGCATGCCCCGGATCGGCGGGGCGGCGATGGAGAAGGCGCGGCTTCGGGTCGTGCCGCGACGGGCACCGCAGCACACCCGGGTGCCCTTCGTGGCGCTGGTGAGCCTGGTGCTGCTGGGTGGTGTGATCGGGCTGCTGCTCTTCAACACGTCCATGCAGCAGGCGGCGTTCGCCACCACCGCCCTCGAACAGCAGGCCGGCACGCTCTCGGCGCGTCAGCAGACGCTGGAGATGGAGATCGACGTGTTGCGCAACCCGCAGCGGGTCGCGGAACAGGCCCAGGCGATGGGGATGGTGCCCGGTGGTACTCCGGCGTACCTGCTGCTGCCCACCGGCAAGGTTCTCGGCGCACCGGCAGCGGCCGCCCTCGACGACAACGTGCGGCTGCGGGCACGACCGAACCCGAAACCCGCGATCCTCGATCCCGCCCCGATCATCCGCCAGGTCATCGGACAGGGCCCCACGGCCGCCTCGCTGTCCGAGGCCACACGTGACCAGGGCCGCCCGATCACCGACCGAACGCGCGACTGAGAGCGGGCCCGATCGTGACCACCCCCACCCCCCGCTCCCGTCGTGGCAGCCTGCGCGGCTCGCCGCTCTTCCGGTTGCGCTTCGGCTTCATCGTGATCGCGATGGTGCTCTCGGTCTTCGGCATGCGGCTGGTCCAGCTGCAGGGCATCGACCCCGGCGCGTACGCCGAGATGGCGGCCGCGGAGGGGTTGGAGATCGTGTCGCTGCCGGCCCAGCGCGGCGACATCCTGGACCGCAACGGTGAGCCGCTGGCGCGCTCCATCGAGGGGGTGATGGTGGTCGCGGACCCGCAGCTCACGGCCGCCCAGGCTCCGGAGATCGCGAAGTTCCTGGCCGCCCGGCTCGACGTCGACTACTTCACCATCCTGCCGCTGCTGCGTGAGGAGGGCAGCCGGTTCGAGTACCTGGCGCGCCGGGTGCCGTCCACCCAGGCCCTGAAGGTCCTCGACGAGGCCGATGATCTGGGCTTCGAGGGTCTCGACACCCGCCGCGACCCACTCCGGGACTACCCGGCCAACGACGTCGCGGCCAACCTGATCGGGTTCGTCGGCACCGACGAGCCGCTGGCCGGTTTCGAGCGCACCTTCGACGCGCAACTGGCCGGTGCGGACGGCTCGGCCCGCTACCAGGTCGGCGGAGGCAACAAGATTCCGCTCGGCGAGAGCACGGTCGTCGAGCCGGTCGACGGCCGGGACCTGAACACCACCCTCGATCTCGACCTCCAGTGGTATGCCCAGCGGGTGCTGCGCCAGACGATCGAGGACGCCGGAGCCGACTCCGGCCTCGCGGTGGTGATGGACAGCCAGACCGGCGAGGTGTTGACGCTCGCCGACCACCCGACCTTCGACGCCAGCGACCCGCTGGTCGCGGCCAAGGAGGATCTCGGCTCGCGGGCGCTGAGTGACGTCTACGAGCCGGGGTCGGTCGAGAAGGTGCTGACCGTGGCCGGGTTGCTCGACGCCGGCAAGGTCACCCCTCAGACCAGGATCGTCGTCACACCGGAGCTGCGCCGCGACGGTCGCGTCATCAACGACTGGTTCCCGCACGGGAAGATCCGGCTCACGCTCGCCGGGGTCATTGCCAAGTCGTCCAACATCGGCACTGTCCGGGCAGCCGACGAATTCGGTCGCGGACAGCTGCGTCGTTACCTGACGCGGTTCGGGCTCGGCAGCCCCACCGACATCGGTGTCCGCGGCGAGGCGCCGGGCATCCTGCCGGCCAACTCGACCTGGAACCGGTTGATCGGCGACCGGGTGGCCTTCGGCCAGTCACTGTCGGTCAACGCCGTGCAGATGACCGCCGCGGTCAACACGATCGCCAACGGCGGTGTCCGCGTGGACCCCTCGCTCATCACCGGCAGCGCGACCACCGACGACGGCAGTGTCGTGGGTACCGAGGAGGCCACGACGCGTCGCGTCGTCAGCGTGCAGGCGGCCCGCCAGACCATGATGATGATGGAGCGGGTGACCGACCTCGAGGAGGGAACCGCGCCGGCAGCCGCTGTACCCGGTTACCGGGTGGCCGGCAAGACCGGTACCGCTCAGCGGGTCGGCGAAGAGTGCGGCTGCTACGACGGAACCTTCACCGTCTCCTTCGCGGGGTTCGCACCCGCCGATGACCCTCGGTTCACGATCTACGTGGCGGTCCAGAACCCGCGCAACGGCGGGGGAGGCGGCTCGGTCGGCGGCCCGGCGTTCTCCAAGATCATGAGCTACGCGCTGCGCCGCTATGCGGTCCCGCCGACCGGGACCAAGCCGTCCAACCTCCCGCTCGAGTGGTGATGGTGCGGTTTCCCCGGTCGACCGGGGAAACCGTATGTTCGCAGTCGAAGTTTCCACGGCGAGGTCGCCGACTCGCCGACAGGGTCCGAGACCGCGGGCGGCGTCGGGGCAACTCTGACCGACCCCCGGGTCGGGCCGTCCGCGCCAGCGATAGCCTCGGCGCGTGGTGAGCGACCAGCTGGCACGGACCCGCCCGGAGCGACCGACTCCCACGCCGCTGGCCGACCTCGTCGGGTGGCTGGAGCAGCGCCCCGAGGGACTGGTCGAGGCTCGCGGCGACCTCGGCGTCACCGTGACTGGGCTCTCCCTCAGCTCCCGACGGATCCAGCCCGGCGATCTCTACGCGGCGCTCCCGGGCGCCCGGGCCCACGGCATCGACTACCTCGAGGATGCGCTGGCGGCGGGCGCGGTCGCGGTCCTCACCGACCGGACCGGCGCGGCCGACCTGTCCGGCGTACCGGTGTTGGTGGTGGAGCAGCCCCGCGAGGTGCTCGGTGGCCTCGCGGCGCGGGTGTACGGCGATCCCGCAGCGGGGCTGCGACTGATCGGCGTGACCGGTACGCAGGGCAAGACCACCACGACCCGGCTGGCGGAGGGTGGACTGCAGGCGGCCGGGGTCCCCGCGGCGGTGGTCGGCACGGTCGGCACCCGGGTGGCGGGGGAGGACATCAAGACCGACCTCACCACGCCGGAGGCCCCCGATCTTCACGGCCTGTTCGCGATGATGCGCGAGCAGGGGGTCGAGGCCTGCGCGATGGAGGTCTCCAGCCACGCGCTGGTGATGGGGCGGGTGGACGGCGTCGTCTTCGACGTGGCGGTCTTCGTCAACCTCGGGCGCGACCACCTCGACTTCCACGCCGACCTCGAGGACTACTACCAGGCCAAGGCCGCCCTGTTCACCCCCGCGCGCGCCCGGCTGGCACTCATCAACGTCGATGACGCCCATGGTCGCCGGCTGGCGGGCGAGACCACCCTCCCGGTCCGGACCTGGTCGACCGGGGGCGGCGAGGCCGACTGGACCGTCACCGACGTCGTGCTCGAGGCGACCGGGAGCACGTTCACCGTCGTCGGACCCGATGGGATCCGGGTCCCATCGGCGGTTCCGCTGCCCGGGGACTTCAACGTCGCCAATGCGCTCGCGGCGATCGCCGCCTGCGGCGAGGTCGGGTACGACGTGGCGCAGGTCGCTGCCGGCATCGCCACCGGCCCGGGCGTGCCCGGTCGGCTGGAACGGATCGAGGCCGGCCAGGACTACGTGGTGGTGGTTGACTACGCCCACAAGCCCGACGCCGTGGAGTCGGCGCTGGGCACGCTGCGCCCGTTGACGGCGGGCCAGCTCATCGTCGTGATCGGAGCCGGCGGCGACCGTGACCCGGGCAAGCGACCGGTGATGGGGGAGATCGTCGGGCGACTGGCCGACGTCGTCGTCGTCACCGACGACAACCCCCGCAGCGAGGAGCCGGCCCGGATCCGCGCCGCCATCCTGGCCGGCACCACCCACGCCGTGGCCGAGATCGTCGAGGTGGGCGACCGGCGACGGGCGATCCGCGAGGCCCTGCGACGCGCCGGACCCGGTGACGTCGTCCTGGTCGCCGGCAAGGGTCACGAGACCGGCCAGGAGATCTCCGGCCTGGTTCACCCGTTCGACGACCGCGACGTGGTGCGCGAGGAGCTGAGCGCCCCGGCCGACCAGGAAGGAGCGCCATGATCCCGATGACCCTCGGCGAGATCGCCTCCGTCACGGGCGCGCGCCTGGTCGGGGGCGCGGAAGCGGTGCTGGTCCACGCCACGGTCACCACCGACTCCCGCGACTGTGTGCCGGGAAGCCTCTACGTCGCGCGACGCGGGGAGCACGCCGACGGGCACGACTATGCGGCCGCGGCCGCGGCCGCCGGCGCGGTCGCCGTGCTCGGCGAGCGACCAGTGGCGGGTGTCCCGACGCTGGTGGTCGACGACGTGCAGACGGCCTTCGGCAAGGTGGGGCGGGCGGTGGTCGACCGGGCTTCCGAGCTGACCGTCCTCGGCGTGACCGGGTCGTCAGGCAAGACCACGGTCAAGGACCTGCTGGCCGCAGTGCTGGCGACGACCGCGCCGACGGTCGCACCGGTGAACTCCCTCAACGGCGAGATCGGAGTTCCGCTCACCGTGTGCCGGGTCGACGAGACGACCCGGTTCCTGGTGGCGGAGATGGGGGCGCGCGGCATCGGCCACATCTCGTACCTCACCTCCATTGCTCC
The DNA here is from genome assembly GCA_963806945.1 of uncultured Actinomycetota bacterium. Taxonomy (GTDB): domain Bacteria; phylum Actinomycetota; class Actinomycetes; order Propionibacteriales; family Nocardioidaceae; genus Nocardioides. The sequence goes on along the minus strand of CAWDZH010000005.1, from coordinate 89,060 downwards.
CCCCTGGGTTGCGATCGTGCTCAACGTCGGCCTCGCCCACGTCGGGGAGTTCGGGTCGATCGACAACATCGCCCTGGCGAAGTCCGAGCTGCCGCGCGCCGTCCCCGTCGACGGGGTAGCCGTGCTCAACTGCGACGACCCCGCCGTGCTCGCCATGGCCGATGGCCTGAGCTGCCGGGTGGTCCTGGTGGGGGAGGGCGAGCTGGCCGACGTACGCGCGACGAATGTCGCCCTCGACGACCGAGGACGTGCGTCCTACACGTTGGCGCGTCCGGAGGGTCCCGACGCCCGCGTCACCCTGGCCCAGCCCGGTCGTCACCAGGTCGGCAACTCGCTGTCGGTGATCGCCGCCGCGCTGGAGGTGGGCGTGCCGCTCGACCGGGTGCTCCGGACGCTCGAGACCGCGGGACCGGCGAGCCGGTGGCGGATGGAGATCACCGACCGTGCCGACGGGGTCGTGGTCGTCAACGACGCCTACAACGCCAATCCGAACTCTGTCCGGGCAGCGCTGCAAGCCCTGGCCGACCTGGCCGTGCCTGGTCGTCGTGTCGCCGTCCTGGGCGGGATGCTGGAGCTCGGCGACGCCTCCGAGCAGGAACACCGGGCGCTCGGCCTGGTGGCCGCCGAGCTCGAGGTCGATCTGGTCGTGGGCGTCGGCGACCTCGCGCGCGACGTCGTCACCGGCTTCGAATCCGTCGGCACCGGTCAGGCCCACTGGGTGAGCGACACGGACGCGGCCTACGACCTCCTCCAGTCCCTGTTGCGCTCAGGCGACGCGGTTCTGCTGAAGTCCAGTCGCGACGCCGGGCTGCGCTGGCTGGGCGACCGCCTGGCCGGGGTGGCGGTCGACGGGAACAGTCACGCGTGAGAGCGATCCTGCTGGGCGGTGGCCTGGCGCTCCTGTTGTCGCTGCTCGGAACCCGGGTGGCGATCCGGGCGTTCACCCACCTCGGCTTCGGCCAGGAGATCCGCGACGACGGCCCGACCAGCCACCACACCAAGCGTGGCACCCCCACGATGGGCGGCGTCGTGATCGTGCTGGCAGCGGTACTGGGCTACTTCGGCGCCAAGCTGGTCACCTTCACCGCCCCGTCCGCCTCCGCCCTGTTGCTGCTGTTCCTGTTCGTGGGCTGCGGCCTGGTCGGCTTCCTCGACGACTTCATCAAGATCGTGAAGCAGCGCAGCCTGGGGCTGCGGAGCAAGGCGAAGATGATCGGGCTCACCGTCGTCGCCGTCACCTTCGGGATCGTCGCACTGCTGCCGGCGCTCGAGGACGAGCGCGAGCTGACGCCCGCCAGCCATCACCTCTCCTTCATCCGCGACCTCGAATCCTTCACCCTGCCGACGGTCGTCGTCGTCCTGCTGATCTGGTTGGTCGTGGTCGGTACCAGCAACGCCGTGAACATCACCGACGGTCTCGACGGGCTCGCCACCGGTGCCTCGGTGATGGTGTTCGGCGCCTACACGCTGGTCAGCATCTGGCAGAACAACCAGTCGTGCAGCCTCACCGGTGGCCGAACCTGCTACGAGGTGCGCGACCCGCTCGACCTTGCGGTCATCGCAGCCGCGATCACCGGCGCCTGCTTCGGCTTCCTGTGGTGGAACGCCTCACCGGCCCAGATCATCATGGGCGACACCGGCTCCCTGGCCCTCGGCGGCGCGCTGGCCGGCTTCGCCATCCTCACCCGCACCGAGCTGCTGATGGCGATCCTCGGGGGACTCTTCGTGGCCATCACGCTGTCGGTGATGGTGCAGGTCAGCTGGTTCAAGATCAGTCGACGCATCACCGGTACGGGAAGGCGGATCTTCCGGATGACACCGTTGCACCACCACTTCGAGCTGGTGGGATGGGCCGAGGTCACCATCGTGATCCGGTTCTGGATCATCACGGGTCTGTGTGTCGCCGCCGGCCTCGGCATCTTCTACGCCGAGTGGGTCGCGGGGTACTAGGCACCGATGAGTGGGAGGGTGAGGTCGTGCTCGCGGCGGGGCGTGGCGACGCCTCGAGCCGGGTACGCGAGAATGTCGCGGCCGATGCACTGCTAGCGGAAGGGGAACGGAGCCGGTGAGAGCGATCCTGCTCGGCGGTGGCCTGGCGCTGATTTTCTCGCTGCTCGGCACCCGGGTGGCGATCCGGGCGTTCACGAACCTCGGCTACGGCCAGGAGATCCGTGACGACGGCCCGACCAGCCACCACACCAAGCGCGGTACCCCGACCATGGGTGGCGTGGTCATCGTCCTCGCCACGGTGCTGGGCTACTTCCTCGCCAAGCTGATCACGCTCGACGCTCCCTCGGCCTCCGCACTGCTCCTGCTGTTCCTGTTCGTCGGTTGCGGCATGGTCGGGTTCCTCGACGACTTCATCAAGGTCGCCAAGCAACGCAGTCTCGGCCTGCGCAGCAAGGCGAAGATGATCGGACTCACCGTCGTGGCGCTCACGTTCGGGATCGTCGCCCTGCTCCCTGCCCTCGAGGACGATCGGGAGCTCACCCCCGCCAGCCGCCACCTGTCCTTCATCCGCGACTTCGAGTCGTTCACGTTGCCGGCGTTCGTCGTGGTGCTGCTGATCTGGCTGATCGTGGCGGCCACCAGCAACGCGGTGAATCTCACCGACGGCCTCGACGGCCTGGCGACCGGTGCCTCGGTGATGGTGTTCGGCGCCTACACGCTGGTGAACATCTGGCAGAACAACCAGTCGTGCAGCCTGATCGGCGGACGCACCTGTTACGAGGTGCGCGACCCGCTCGACCTGGCCGTGATCGCGGCCGCGATCACGGGTGCCTGCTTCGGCTTCCTCTGGTGGAACGCGTCACCGGCGGCCATCTTCATGGGCGACACCGGCTCGCTCGCGCTCGGGGGCGCGCTGGCCGGCTTCGCCGTGCTGACCCGCACCGAGCTGCTGATGGCGATCCTGGGCGGGCTGTTCGTGATGGAGACGCTGTCGGTGATGCTCCAGGTCGGCTTCTTCCGCGTCACCAAGGGGAGACGGATCTTGCGGATGGCGCCGCTGCACCACCACTTCGAGATGCTCGGCTGGGAGCAGGTCACGGTGGTCGTCCGGTTCTGGATCATTACCGGGCTCTGTGTGGCAGCGGGCCTCGGCATCTTCTACGCCGAGTGGGTTGCCGGTTACTAGCCCCATGACCGACCCCCTCGATCTCTCCGCGTTCGCGCGGACCAGCGACTGGTCACGGATCCGTGCCACGGTGGCCGGCTTCGGCGTCAGCGGCTTCGCTGCGGCCGACAACCTCACCCACCTCGGCGCCGCCGTCACCGCCCTCGACGAGCAGACCAGTGAGACCAAGTCAGAGCAGGGCGAACTGTTGGAGGTCCTCGGCGCCACCGTGCGGCTCGGCGCCGGCGTCACCACGACGCTGCCCGACGACACCGACCTGCTGGTCGTGAGCCCGGGCTGGCGACCCGACCATGCGCTGCTGCGGCAGGCGGTCGCGCGCGGCATCCCGGTCTGGGGAGAGGTGGAGCTCGCCTGGCGGCTGCGCGACCTCGAGCGCCCAGTCCCGTGGCTGGCGGTGACCGGCACCAACGGCAAGACCACGACCGTGCAGATGCTCGACTCGATCCTGCGCGCCGCCGGGCTCGCCAGCGCCGCGGTCGGCAACGTCGGCCGTCCGGTGGTCGAGGCGGTCATGGATCCCGCACCGTACGACGTGCTCGCGGTGGAGCTCTCCAGCTTTCAGCTGCACTACACCCACTCCCTGAGCTGCGAGGCGGCCGCGGTCCTCAACATCGCCGACGACCACCTCGACTGGTACGACTCACCCGCGGCGTACGCCGCCGACAAGGGCCGGATCTACGAGCACGTGCAGCGCGCCTGCGTCTACAACGCCGCCGACCCCGCCACGGAGGCCCTGGTCCGGGACGCAGACGTGCTCGAGGGTGCCCGGGCGATCGGCTTCACGCTCGGCATGCCGTCGGTGGGGATGCTGGGGGTGGTCGAGGACATCCTGGTCGATCGCGCGTTCGTCGAGGAGCGTGACACCAGTGCGGCCGAGCTGTGCACGGTGGGCGAACTGGCCTCTGCGGCCCCCCACTTCGTCGCCAACGCGCTGGCCGCCGCGGCGCTGGCCCGCGCCCACGGGGTCGCGCCGGCCGCGGTCCGCGACGGGTTGACGGCGTTCCGGCCCGACGGCCACCGGATCGAGACCGTCGCGGAGGTCGAGGGCGTCACCTGGATCGACGACTCCAAGGCCACCAATCCTCACGCGGCGCAGTCCTCGCTCGCGGCGTACGACCCGGTGGTGTGGATCGCCGGAGGCCTCGCCAAGGGAGCACGGTTCGACGAGCTGGTCGTCGCGGCGCGGTCCCGGCTCCGGGGTGTGGTGCTGATCGGCCGCGACCGCCATGTCATCGCCGACGCCCTTTCGCGACACGCGCCCGATGTGCCGGTCATCACCGTGGACCGCGGGGAGACTGAGCCCGGACGTGGTCCGATGGTGCAGGTCGTGGCCGCCGCGGCCGAGCTCGCTCGGCCCGGTGACACCGTGCTCCTCGCCCCCGGATGCGCCTCGATGGACATGTTCACCAACTACGCCGAGCGCGGCGATGCCTTCGCCGCCGAAGTGAGACGCAGGGCCGCCCACGGCGGCTGAGACGGGACCGACCAGGGAGGCGAGCGCACGGTGACCACCGCCGATCCCGAGCAGGCTCCCCGTGTGCCCTCCGTGGGCTGGTACGCCGCCCTCCGCGACGCGATGTCGCGGCCACTCACGTCGTACTACCTGCTGCTGGGCGCCTCCGCGCTGTTGCTGACCATCGGCCTGATCATGGTGTTGTCGGCCTCCAGCGTCTACTCCTACGAGCAGCACGGCGGCGACTCCTACGCCATCGTGAAGCGACAGCTGCTGTGGGTCGCGATCGGTGTGCCGTGCGCCTGGGTCGCCTCGCGGCTGCCCTACCGCGCGCTCCGTCAGATCTCGTGGCTCGCCATCGTGGTCTCGGTCGTGCTGCTCGCGCTGACCGCCAAGATGGGCGTGGTCGTCAACGGCAACAAGAACTGGCTGGCCGTGGGTCCGGTGCAGATCCAGCCCTCCGAGATCGCCAAGCTGGCGATCGTGCTGTGGGCCGCCCACGTCTATGCCCAGAAGGAACGCCGCCTCAGCAGCCTGCACCAGGTGGTGGTCCCCGTGGTCCCGGTACTGCTCGGGATCACGCTGCTGGTCATCATCGGCCGCGACCTCGGCACCGCCCTGGTCCTGTTCGCCATCCTGCTCGCGTTCCTGTGGGTGGTGGGGGCGCCCACCCGGTTGTTCGCGCTGGCACTGTCGGTGATCGGCGTGGCCGCGGTGTGGCTGGCCACGACCAGCTCCGAGCGCCGCGAGCGGCTCACCAACTTCGTCGACCCCTTCAAGGACTACCTGGACGCGGGCTGGCAACCGGCCCACGGTCTCTTCGCGCTCTCCTCCGGAGGAGTCTTCGGTGAGGGCATCGGCGCCAGCACCCAGAAGTGGGGCGACCTGCCCGAGGCCCACACCGACTTCATCTTCGCCGTCCTCGGCGAGGAGCTCGGCCTCATCGGCACCCTGCTGGTGATCGGCCTGTTCCTGACCATCGCCTACGCAGCGATCCGGGTGGCCACCCAGACCGACGACCCGTTCGTCCGCTACATGACCTTCGGCATCGTCGCCTGGCTGATCGGCCAGATGATGATCAACGTCGGCATGGTGCTGGCGCTGCTGCCCGTGATCGGGATCCCGCTGCCGCTCATCTCCTACGGCGGCTCGGCGCTGTTGCCGACTCTCGTGGCTCTGGGACTGTTGATCGGCTTCGCCCGCCGCGAGCCGGAGGCGGCCCGCGCCCTCCAGCAGCGCCGACGGCAGCGCTCGACCGGGCTGGCCGCCACTGGCGCCGGCCGTCGATCGTCCTAGGCTGTCCTCGATGCGCGCCCTCCTCGCCGGCGGTGGCTCCGCCGGCCACACCTCGCCCCTGCTCGCCACCGCCGACGCGCTGCGCCGGCTGGCCCCCGACACCGAGATCACCTGTCTGGGGACCCGCGAGGGTCTGGAGTCCCGGCTGGTCCCGGAGGCGGGCCTGCCGCTGGAGTTCGTGCCGCGGGTTCCGCTCCCACGTCGACCCAGCGCCGATCTGCTCCGCGTGCCGGGTCGCCTGCGTGCCGCCCGACGTGCTGCCGTGGAGGTCGTCGACCGGGTGCGACCCGACGTCGTCGTGGGGTTCGGCGGCTACGTGTCGGTGCCGGCCTACCTCGCGGCCCGGTCGCGCGGGATCCCGCTCGTCGTCCACGAGGGCAACGCGATCGCGGGCATCGCCAACAAGCTCGGAGCCCGGCTGACCCGCCACGTCGCCACGAGCTTCCCCGACACCGAGCTGCGGCACGCGACGTACCTCGGTCTCCCGATCCGGCGGATGATCTCCACCCTCGACCGCGCCGCGCTGCGCGACGAGGCACTCGCCCGCTTCGGTCTCTCGGCCGACCACCCGACGCTCCTGGTCACCGGTGGCTCCCAGGGCGCGGCGCGCATCAACGCCGCCGTCTCGCAGGCCGCCCCGTCGCTCGCCGCCGCGGGCATCCAGGTGCTGCATGTCGTCGGGCCCCAACACACCCTCGCCCTCCCCGCCGGCGCCGGCACCTACGTCATCGAGCAGTACGTCGACCGGATGGACCTCGCCTACGCCGCCGCCGACGCGGTGCTGTGCCGGGCGGGCAGCAACACCGTCACCGAGGTTTCTGGCGTCGGGCTTCCCGCCGTGTACGTGCCGCTCCCGATCGGCAACGGCGAGCAGGCGCTCAACGCGCGCCCCGTGGTCGACGCCGGGGGAGGCCTGCTGGTCCCCGACGCGGCGCTCACCCCCGAGTGGGTGTCGGCCACCCTTCCCGCGCTGCTCACAGATCGTGCCCGCCTCGCCGCGATGGGGGCGGCTGCCGCCGACGTCATCCCGCTGGACGCCGACGAGAAGCTGGCCCGCCTCGTGCTGGAGGCGGCCCGGTGAAGATCACGGTCCCTGACGAGCTGCTCCCGGCCGACCGTCTGGGGCGGGTCCACTTCGTCGGCGTGGGCGGCGCGGCGCTGTCAGCCATCGCCCGGATCATGGCCCTGCGCGGTGTACCGGTCACCGGCAGTGACAACAACGAGACCCCCTTCCTGGCCGCCCTCCGGGAGCTCGACGTGCCGGTCACCCTCGGCTACGACGCCGCCCACGTCGGCGACGCCGACACCCTGGTCGTGACCACCGCCGCCCGTGACGACAACCCCGAGGTCGCCGAGGGGATCCGGCGCGGGCTCCGGCTGCTGCCACGCTCGGCCGGCCTGGCCGCCGTGATGGACGGGCGTGACGTGCTCGCCGTCGCCGGCACCCACGGCAAGACCACGACCACGGCGTTGCTGACGGTTGCCCTGCTCGAGGCCGGCGCCGACCCGACGTACGCCGTCGGCGGGGTGCTGCGCGCCACGGGCCGCAATGCCGACGCCGGCGACAGCCGGTGGTTCGTCGCCGAGGCCGACGAGTCCGACGGTGCGTTCCTCGTCTACTCGCCGTACGCCGCGATCGTCACCAATGTCGAGGCCGATCATCTCGACCAGTGGGGGACCGAGGAGGCCTACCGTGCGGCGTTCGTGCAGTTCCTCGGCCGGATCCGACCCGGAGGACTGCTCGTGCTGTGCGTCGACGACGACGGTGCCGCAGCCCTGGTCGGTCCGGCACGCGAGCGGGGGCTCGAGGTGATCACGGTCGGGACCGGCGAGGACGTCGACTACCGCGCCGTCGATCTCGCCTTCGTGGGCACCCACTCAAGATTCTCGGTCGAGCACGACGGCGCGCCCGTGGTCGAGGTGGACCTCCAGATCCCCGGTCGTCACTACGTCCTCGACGCCCTGGCGGCCTTCGCCCTGGGCCACCGGCTCGGCTTCGACCTCGACGGCCTGGTCCGGGGGCTGGGGACCTTCACCGGCAGCGGTCGCCGGATGGAGCCGAAGGGTGAGGCCGGGGGAGTGCGGGTGGTGGACTCCTACGCCCACATGCCCCAGGAGATAGCGGCCGACCTGGCTGCCGCCCGAGGGGTCGCCGGTCAGGGTCGGGTTCTCGTCGCGTTCCAGCCCCACCTCGTCTCCCGTACCCGCAGCTACGGTCCCGCGATGGGGATCGCCCTGGGTGCTGCCGACGAGGTCGTGGTGGCCGACGTCTACCTCGCTCGTGAGGATGCCGACCCGGCGGTGACCGGTGCCCTGGTGGCCGGCGCGGTTCCGCTGCCGGACGGCTGCGTCGCGTTCGTACCCTCCCTCGCCGACGTGCCCGCGGCCGTGGTGGCGCGGGCCCGTCCCGGAGACCTGGTGTTGACGCTGGGGGCCGGTGACATCACCGACGTCGGGCCGGCCGTGCTGGCCCTGCTGGAGGCCCGCGCCGATGCCTAGCCGCACCTCGGAACGTCCACAGACCGACGTCACCACGCGTCGCAGCAGGCGTGCGTTCGCCCGGCGTCAGTGGGCACGACGCTGGCTGACCTGGAAGTACGTGCTCGCCGCCCTGCTCGTGGTGGGGCTGCTCGTCGCCACGCTGTGGCTGCTCTTCTTCTCCAGCGTGCTCGCCGTGCAGCAGGTCGACGTCGAGGGCGAGACGAAGGTGGCCGCCGAGGACGTGCTCGCCGTGGCCGGTCTGGACGAGGGGGAGCCGCTGGCTCGGGTCGATCTCGACGCGGTCCGGACCCGGGTGCAGGCCCTGGCCCCGGTCCGGAGCGCAGACGTCACCCGGCAGTGGCCGGACACGATCGTCATCGAGATCGAGGAGCGGGTGGCGATCGCCGTGGTCGAGGTCGGCGGCCGGCTCCGGGGCCTGGATCTGGACGGCGCCGTCTTCGGGCAGTACGCCAGTCCTCCGGAAGATCTTCCCCGCGTCCAGACGGCCAACGACGCGGGTCGCGAGGCACTCCGCGAGGCGGCCGAGGTCGTCTCCGCGCTGCCCGATGACCTGGTCACGAGGGTCGACCACGTCGAGGTCGCGAGCGTCGACCTGGTCTCCCTGGTGCTGCGTGACGAGCGAGTCGTGGTGTGGGGGAGTGCCGAGGAGTCCGCCCTCAAGGCCAAGGTGCTGGCTGCCGCGCTGCGCGAGGACCTGGGGGCGTCGTACGACGTCAGCGTCCCGGGTCAGGTGACCGTCAGTCCCTGACCCGTCCGGCATCGGGAGATTTCTGCGACATCTCCCGACGCGCGGCGTGTCTGCCGAGGTTCGCCCGGGCGACGGCCTACTTTCATGGGCAACGCGAGGTTGACATAACTATAACCCTCAGGTTCAGGGTTACGGTTCTCGGCTCCGCCGGACGGACCACACAGACCAGTCGGGACAGCAAGCGAGAGGCGAAGCGCCATGGGTGCAGCACAGAACTACCTGGCGATCATCAAGGTCGTCGGTATCGGTGGCGGTGGCGTGAACGCCGTGAACCGGATGATCGAGGTCGGACTCAAGGGCGTCGAGTTCATCGCGATCAACACGGACGCGCAGGCGCTGCTCATGAGCGACGCCGACGTCAAGCTCGACATCGGCCGCGAGCTCACCCGAGGTCTCGGCGCCGGGGCCGACCCCGACGTGGGGACCCGCGCCGCCGAGGACCACTCCGACGAGATCGAAGAGGTCATCAAGGGTGCCGACATGGTCTTCGTGACCGCCGGTGAAGGTGGTGGCACCGGGACCGGTGGCGCACCCGTGGTCGCCCGGATCGCCCGCTCGCTCGGCGCGCTGACCATCGGTGTCGTCACCCGACCCTTCGCCTTCGAGGGACGCCGCCGCGCCAACTCCGCCGAGGAGGGGATCGCCCAGCTGCGCGAGGAGGTCGACACCCTCATCGTGATCCCCAACGACCGGTTGCTCTCCATCAGTGACCGCAACGTGTCGGTCCTCGACGCCTTCAAGCAGGCCGACCAGGTGCTGCTCCAGGGTGTTTCCGGCATCACCGACCTGATCACGACGCCCGGCTTGATCAACCTCGACTTCGCCGACGTGAAGTCGGTGATGGCCAACGCCGGCTCCGCGCTCATGGGCATCGGTTCGGCCCGCGGCGAGGACCGCGCCGTCGCCGCAGCCGAGATGGCCGTCTCCTCGCCGCTGCTCGAGGCCAGCATCGAGGGCGCCTACGGCGTCCTGCTCTCCATCGCGGGTGGCTCCGACCTCGGCCTCTTCGAGATCAACGAGGCTGCGGCCCTGGTGGCGGAATCTGCCCACAACGAGGCCAACATCATCTTCGGCGCCACCATCGACGACGCCCTCGGAGACGAGGTGCGGGTCACCGTGATCGCAGCCGGGTTCGACGGTGGCATGCCGAAGCGTCGCAACGAGGGCACGGTGCTGCGTCCGCAGCAGAGCCAGGCCGAGACCCGCGCTGCGGCCCAGGCCCTCGCCACCCAGGCCCCGGCCCGACCCCGGCCCAGCCAGACCGTCGAGCAGCAGCCGGCCCCCAGTGCCTCGCAGCCCAGCCAGTCGGCCCCGGCTGGCCGAGAGCCCGCCCCCGCGGCGTCGAAGCCGCAGCCGCGTCAGGTCCAGTTCGACGACGACGACCTGGACATCCCCGACTTCCTGAAGTGATGCGTTGACACTGCGACTCCGCGACCGGATCGAAGGCGACCTCGTGATCGAGGTCGCCTTCACCGATTCCGATTTCGACCTCGGTGACCGCGCTGAAGCAGAGGTGAGGGAGAGCGGGCTCGCCGCGGTCGGCAGTGAGACCGGCTCCCGGCCGGTGATCATGCGCCAGGTCCACGGCGCCGACGTCGCCGTCGTGGGCGACACGCCCGACGACGCGCCCGTATGTGACGCCCTGGTCGCCGTCACTCCGGGAGTGGCCCTGCTCGCCCGGGCCGCCGACTGCGTGCCCGTGCTGCTCGGCGACCCCGCCGCCGGGGTCATCGCCGCCGTTCACTCCGGCCGGCCGGGTCTGGCGGCCGGTGTCGTGCCTGCCGCTGTGGCCCGGATGCGCGAGCTCGGAGCCACCGGGATCACCGCCTGGATCGGCCCCCACGTGTGCGGTGCCTGCTACGAGGTGCCTGAGCAGATGCGCGACGCCGTGGCCGCGGTCGTCCCCGAGGCGCACGCCACCACCAGCTGGGGCGACTCCCGCGCTCGACCTGGGGGCCGGCGTCCGCGCCCAGCTCGGTGCCTCAGGCGTCTCCGACGTCCATGTCGTCGGCGGCTGCACCCGGGAGGACGCCGACTTTCCGTCCTACCGCCGCGACGGCGACGCCGCGACCCGGTTCGCCGGCGTGATCTGGATGACCGCATGAGCCGCACCGAGGAGATCCGCGCGGGACTGGGGTCCGTCCGCGACCGCATCGAGACCGCCTGCGGCGACGTCGGTCGCGACCCGGCCGAGGTGACCCTGGTCGTGGTCACCAAGTTCTTCCCGGCCTCCGACGTGCGGGTGCTCGCCGACCTCGGGGTGACCCACGTCGGGGAGAACCGACACCAGGAAGCGGTGGCGAAGGCCGAGGAGTGCGCCGACCTCGACCTCACCTGGCACTACATCGGGGGCCTCCAGAGCAACAAGGCGGCGGCCGTGGCGTCGTACGCCGGCGTCGTGGAGTCGGTCGACCGGGCCAAGGTCGCGCGGGGGCTGCACCGTGGTGCCCACGACAGTGGTCGCGTCCTCGACGTGCTGCTCCAGGTCAGCCTCGACCCTCCTGGCGCCGATGGCCGCGCCGGCGTGGATCCCGAGGACCTCGACACGCTGGCCGCCGAGGTGACTTCTCTGGGGTCACTGCGGCTGTGCGGCCTGATGGCGGTCGCGCCCCTGGGGGAGGACCCGGTGTCTGCCTTCGGTCGGCTGAGCGAGATCCGTTCCCGGTTCGTGGCGGTCCATCCCGACGCCTCCGCCCTGTCTGCCGGCATGTCCGGCGACCTCGAGGCGGCGCTCCACGCCGGCGCGACACACGTGCGCGTCGGCTCCGCAATCCTCGGTCCGAGGCCACAGGACAAGTAGTGTCACTTTCACCATCAAGCGCCCTTCCGGGCGCTGGAACACCGGAGGACACAACGTCATGAGCGGCGCGATGCGCAAGATCGGCGAGTACCTCGGCCTGCTCGAGGACACCGGTCGATACGACGATGACTACGACAACGACTACGAGACTGCCGACACACCGGCGGTCGCTTCGCGTGGCCCCGCGCGAGAGGCCCGCGCTGCTTCCGTGTCCGACCTTGCCGAGCGCCGCCGTCCGAGCGCCGGCCCTACTGGAGTCATTGCCGAGATGTCACGGATCACCACCCTTCACCCGCGCACCTACAACGAGGCGCGCACCGTCGGCGAGAACTTCCGCGAGGGCACGCCGGTCATCATGAACCTCTCCGAGATGGACGACATCGACGCCAAGCGTCTGGTGGACTTCGCGGCGGGCCTGGTGTTTGCGACGCGTGGCAGCATCGAGCGTGTGACCAACAAAGTGTTCCTGCTCTCGCCCCCCAACGTCACCGTCGCTGCCGAGGACAAGCAGCGCTTGGCCGAGGGCGGCTTCTTCAACCAGAGCTGAGTGCCGGTGTCGATTGTCGGGCAGCTTCTCCACGGACTGCTCTGGGCCTTCATCGCCCTGCTGTGGATCCGTTTCATCGTCGACTGGGTCCAGGTGTTCGCGCGCTCCTGGTCGCCCAGCGGACCGTTGCTGCTCGTCCTCGAGGTGGTCTACTCGATCACCGATCCGCCGATCAAGGCGCTGCGACGGGTGATTCCACCGTTGCGGTTGGGGTCGGTCGCCCTCGACCTGAGCTTCATCATCGTGCTGGTGACGGCGTACCTGCTGCTCACCGTGGTGGAGCGCGCCTTCTGACCGGGTCGGTCCTGCTCCAGGTGCGCCGAGTCGGCGGACCAGGACCACAGGAGGCGCTATTGTTCCCACGACAGATTGTCCGTTTTTTCGACCAGATGAATTGGGTGAGGTCATGCCGCTGACGCCTGAGGACGTGAGCAACAAGCGCTTTACGCCCGTCCGGCTCCGCGAGGGGTACGACATGGGAGAAGTCGACCAGTTCCTGGACGAGGTGGAGGCCGAGTTGTCCCGCCTCACCAAGGAGAACGACGACCTGCGCTCAAAGCTCTCTGCGGCGCAGTCCGGTTCGCCGGCCGCGTTCGAGATGCCGGCCGCCGCGCCGAGGGTCGAGGAGCGTGTTCCCGAGCCGGAGCCGGAGCCCGAGCCCGAGCCGGAGCCTGAGCCGACGCCCGCGCCGGTCGTGGCTGCACCGGTCGCAGCGGCAGCCGAGTCGTCGGTGGAGACACTGAAGGTCGAGACCGTCCCGCAGGCCTCGAGCGCCGCCGCGCGGCTGCTGGAAATCGCCACGAGGAACGCTGACGAGCTTGTCGAGGAGGCCAAGGACGAGGCCGACCGCATCGTCGGGGAGGCCCGCACCAAGGCCGAGCGTCTCGACGCCGAGTCGAAGAACAAGGCCGACCGGCTCGAGGCGGACGCCCGTCGCCGTGCGGAGATGCTCGACGGTGAGACCGCCGAGCGTCGCCAGCAGATGTTCGGCGACCTCGAGAAGGAGCGCGACAAGCTCAACGGAGAGGTGGAGAACCTCCGCTCGTTCGAGCGCGAGTACCGGGCCAGGCTGAAGTCGTACTTCAGTCAGCAGCTCGAGTCACTCGAGTCGCCGTCGGACTCCTTGTCGTCCGGCTCGCAGGGCGAGCCTGCGCCGAAGCGGCTGCGGTCGATCCTCGGCGACGAGGACAGCTGAGCTCAACTCACGGACCTGTCACCAGGGCCCGATCCACCCCTCGGGGTGGGTCGGGCCCTGTTTGTATGGGCCGCCCCGGGTCCACCGTGTCCACCGCAGCGCGCCGTGCTTGATGCACCCCGTGGGGCGGGCTAATGTTCCGCCGACACTGTGGCGGCCGCCACGCGTCAGCTCGGTACGAGGGAGACCCAGTCATGGCTAGCACTACTCGGAAGTCGATGGCCAGTTCAGCAGTGTCCGCGGCACGCAAGGCGATCCGTCGCAAGCCCTCGGCGACGACCGCGTCGTCCTCGCCCGCGAAGCCCACCAGCACGGCCACGAAGGTCGCGGCGAAGAAGGCTCCGGCGAAGAAGGCGGCGCCCGCGAAGAAGGCCGCTCCGGCCACGAAGGTCGCGGCGAAGAAGGCCCCGGCGAAGAAGGCGGCGCCCGCGAAGAAGGCCGCTCCGGCCACGAAGGCTCCGGCCACGAAGGCTCCGGCGAAGAAGGCGGCGGCGAAGAAGGCGGCGCGCGGCGAAGAAGGCGGCGCCGGCGAAGAAGGCGGCGCCCGCGAAGAAGGCGGCGCCCGCGAAGAAGGTTCCTGCCAAGAAGGCCGCACCTGCCAAGCAGGTCAGCACGATGAAGGTGCGTGAGGGAGAGAGTGCCTGGACCAAGGCCGAGATCAAGGAGGTGCGTGCCGAGCTCACCGAGCTCCGCGGCCGGGTCACCACCACCCTCGCGTCCCAGGAAGCCGACCTGGCCGGCTTGATGCGCGACGCTGGTGACGGGGCCGGCCAGGACCAGGCTGACATGGGCGCAACCAGCTTCGAACGCGACCACGAGCTGATCGTCGTCAACAACGAGCGGGAGAAGCTGGCCCAGATCGACCGTGCGCTGGCCCGCATCGCCGATGGCTCCTACGGCGTCTGCGAGTCCTGCGGCAACCCCATCGGCAAGATGCGGCTGATGGCGTTTCCCCGTGCCACACTGTGCCTGACATGCAAGCAGCGCGAGGAGCGTCGCTGAGCGACGACGAGATCGAGGGCACCCCACAGCCCGCCCGCTCCGGCTCCACCCGACTGCGGTGGGCCTTTGCTGCGGTTGCCCTCACGGCGTACGTCGTCGACGTGGTCACCAAGCATCTTGCGGTGACCCGTCTCGCCGACGGCGACGTACCCGTCCTGGGTGACTGGTTCGTGCTGCACCTCACGCGCAACCCGGGAGCGGCGTTCAGCACCGGCACGGAGTACACCGTCGTCCTGAGTTCTCTGGCGATCGCCGCCGTGCTCGTCGTCCTCTGGTTCTCCCGCAGGCTCGGAGATCGGTGGTGGGCGATCGGGCTGGGGCTGCTGCTCGGTGGTGTCGGCGGCAACCTCACGGACCGTCTTCTGCGCGAGCCCGGGCCGATGCGGGGCGAGGTCATCGACCTGTTCATGCTGCCGCACTGGCCGGTCTTCAACATCGCCGACATCTGCATCAACGTCGCTGCGGGTCTGATCCTGCTCCAGTCCTTCCGAGGCATCGCCCTCGACGGGCGCCGCGAAGGGTCGCAGACACGGTGAGCGACATCGACCACCGCGCCCTCACGATCCCCGACGGTCTCGCCGGGGAGCGGGTCGATGCAGCGCTGGCGCAGCTCTTTGGTCTCTCCCGGACCAGGGCCGCCGATCTCATTGCCGACGGCCACGTCCAGGTCGACGGCGGCTCGGTGGCCAAGAGTCATCGGGTGGAGCCCGGCACGCTGCTCGAGGTGGCGATCCCGTCCAGGACCGATCCGCTCACGGTCGTCCCCGAGCTCGTCGAAGGGATCCGGATCATCCACGACGACGACTCCATCGTGGTGATCGACAAGCCGGTCGGCGTCGCCGTCCACCCCTCGCCGGGGTGGCGCGGTCCCACCGTGGTCGGGCACCTCGCCGGCGCCGGGTTCAGGATCGCGACCGGGGGCGCGTCCGAGCGTCAGGGGATCGTTCAGCGCCTCGACGTCGGCACCTCCGGGGTGATGGTGATCTGCAAGTCCGAGCACGCCTACTCGGTGCTGAAGAACGCGTTCCGGCACCGCACCGTCGACAAGACCTACCACGCCTTGGTCCAGGGGCACCCCGACCCGCTGTCGGGCACCGTGGACGCGCCGATCGGGCGCCATCCCAAGCACGACCACAGGTTCGCGGTGATGGCTGATGGACGGCACAGCGTCACCCACTACGAGACCCTCGAGGCGCACCGGTTCGCGAGCCTGCTCGAGGTTGTCCTGGAGACCGGCCGGACCCATCAGATCCGGGTCCACATGCAGGCCCTCAAGCATCCGTGTGTCGGTGACCTCACCTACGGTGCCGACCCGGTGCTGGCGGAGCGGGTGGGGCTGCGGCGGCAGTGGCTCCAGGCGACCCGGCTCGGCTTCGAGCACCCGGACTCCGGCGACTACGTCCAGTTCGAGTCGGCATATCCCCCCGACCTCCAACACGCGCTCGACGTGATCCGAGATGAATACTGATCTGGTGTTGCGGCCCGCCACCCCTGCGGACGCCCCGGCCATGGCGGACCTCCATGTGGACTGTCGGGAGGCGAACGTCGGCTCGATGCCCGCGATGGTGCACAGCCGGGAGACCACCCACCGCTGGATGAGTGGCCGTCTCGACGAGGGCAGCACCGGCTGGGTCGCCGAGCGTGACGGTGCCGTCGTCGGCTACCTGGTGCTCACCGAAGACTGGCTCGACGACCTGTTCCTGGCGCCGGGGGAGACCGGCCACGGGATCGGGTCCGCGCTCCTCGACGTGGCGAAGGCGCTGCGTCCCAGCGGATTCCGGCTCTGGGTCTTCGAGTCCAACCACGGTGCCCGTCGGTTCTATGAGCGGCACGGACTGGTGCCGCTGGAGACCACCGACGGATCCGACAACGCGGAGCGCGCCCCGGACGTCCGGATGGCCTGGCCGGGTGAGCACCCGCTGGAGTTTTTCCGCGGCCTCATCGACGACGTCGATGACCAGCTCGGCGAGCTGCTCGCCCGCCGGGCGGCACTGACCCGGGCGGTCCAGCCGCACAAGACCGACCCGGCCCGTGACCCGGACCGCGAGCGGGCCGTTGTCGCCCGGCTGGCGACCCGTGCTCCCGCACTGGGGGAGGAGCGGGTGGCCCGGATCGTGCAGGCGATCATCGACGAGAGCCTCGACGCCGCTGAGTGAGCAGGTCCGATCTCCCCGCCGGTGTCGGCGGGGTGTGGGGCTGGGTCAATCTCGCGGGCGGTGGTGGGTTCTGCGGTCGGGGCTGACGTCGAGGGTGCCGTGGTGGTCGCGGAGGAACTGGTAGCCATGGGGTGAGGACCAGAGGTAGGTGCCGGGGTCGAGGATGGTGTAGCGCCAGCGGCCGTGGGTCTTGAGCCGGTGGTGTCGTCGGCACAGGGGCGCGAGCTGGCAGCTGCAGGTCTGTTGCTCCCCGCCGTCCTGGCGCCAGGGTCGGGCGTGGTCGCAGTCACAGCCGTGGTCATCCGGTGTGAGTCGGCGGGCGGGGCGGGTGCACCAGGGGAAGACACAGGCGTGGTCGCGTAGCGCGACGGCTTCGGTGATCCGGTCGGCGACCTCGTAGGCGTCGACGCTGACGTGGTCGTCGAGGTCGATGACGGGTTTCACGACCAGGTGGGTGTCGGGGTGGCCGCACCACTCGCGGATCTGGTCGACGGTGACCGGGCTGCGGGTGTTCTCCACCCGCCCCACGGTGTCCTGTCCGTGCAGTGCCGCCCGGGAGAGGTGGACGTGCAGCACGGTCTTGCGCACGGTCTTGCGCACGGTCTGCCGCCGGCCGGTGGTTGAGGTGCGAGCGGAGCGAGCCTCGAGGCCCCCGGCATCGGTGAGGTCCAGGGCGAGCTGGCGGCGGGCGAGCTCGCCGGCGGCCAGGGAGCGCCGGACGTCCAACGACTCGGCACACCCCAGGTCGCCCAGCTGCCCGGCGATGGACCGGATCGCGTCGTCGAGGTCGAGGGCGTCGGCCAGGTCGAGCTCGCCGTGGATGATCGAGGTGCCGGCGAAGGAGACCTGGTCGCGGTCGATGTCGAAGTGCCGGCCGTCCGCGGCATCGCGGCGGCGTTGGGCGGCGGTCTCGGGCATGAACCGGCCGATCGCCTCCTCCACCAGCCGGGCCAGCTGGCCCGGGTTGATCCGGTGGCCGACCGGGGCGACGTGGGTGTCGACGAACCCGGCGGCCTCGACGCTGAGGCCGTGGCTGATGGTCTCCTCCGCGACCCGGCGCGCCTTCCACGCCGCCAGGTCACCGACCAGCACCCGCTCCCAGAGCTTGGGGAGCCGGTAGCGCAGCTCGAGGGCGTGACCGAGGTAGTACTTCCCCGCCTCGCTCCCGAGGCCGACCGCGGCCGCGAACTCCGCGACACAGAACTCCGCCACCAGTGGTGCACCCGGACCCGCGAGCCCGACCGCACACTCACCCCCGGTCCGGAGCCGGAACGACTCCGCCGCATCCAACGATTCGGCGGGGTGGAGGACCGCCCACTGCACCGCCGCCTGCAACAGATCAGCCTCGGCCCGATCCGCCGCCGCACGACGGCCACGCGCGAACGCCAGCACCCCGGACGCGGTGTCCGGAAGCCCACGAGTCGCGATGCCTGCCATGACTCCATTCAAGCCGGACCCACTGACAACCCCGGGTTCGAAAACCGGGTCCTCCCCAGTCCTCAGATCACGACCCGATCACGATCGACAGATGACCCGAGCGACAGGGTTGGTGGCCCAGAGATGGCGTTCAGTTGCTTCCGGCATCGGGCTGGTGCCTCAGATCAGGGCCGAGATCACGAAGTAGCCGACCAGAGCCACGATGAGCACCAGCGCGACGATCCGCGTCCACACGGGCGTGCTCGGCGTTCGGGTGGGGTCGGGAGAGACGCCTCTGAGCTCGGGAGGAATGTCGTCGGGCATAGGTCGACGGTAACCGGAACCCGTGAGGTGTCTCCGGGTTGGGTTGGACGGTGCAGCCTTCGCAGGCTCAGGCTGCCTTGAGACGGCGCAGTCCTGAAGCAAAGGACGGCTCGGAGCCTTGGGTTGGGTTGGACGGTGCAGCCTTCGCAGGCTCAGGCTGCCTTGAGACGGCGCAGCCCTGAAGCAAGGACGGCTTCGCCGTCTTTGCTTCAGGACTGCTTGGTCTCCCACACCCCCATCAGATTTCCTTCGGGATCGGTGAAGTAGCCGGTGAAGCCCATGTCGCCCACCGCCATCTTCTCGGTGACGACCGTGCCGCCGGCGTCACCGACCTTGCGGAGCGCGTCGTCGACGCTCGTCACGTCGACGATGAGCGTGGGTCCCTTGCCCGGGAACTCGTCGCTCCGCCCGAACATGCCGCCGTTGATGAAGCCGGCCTCGGAGGGGCCGGACTGCTCGTCGGTGGGGCCCGTCATCACCATGGTGTAGTCCATCTCGGGCATCGGCATCAGCTGCCAGCCGAAGACGTCGCCGTAGAACGAGCGGGCGCGGTCCCCGTCGTCGAACGGGATCTCGAAGTGCACGACCTTGCCGGACATGTCACCCTCCTGTCGTCGGAGCGGCGGTGCGCCGCCTCCTGCCAGCCAACTCCGGTCCGCACGCGCCGTCAACGGCGAGCACGAAGACAGAACTCGTTGCCGTCGGGATCGGTCATGGTTATCGGGCCCTCCTCGTCTCGTACGCCGTCCGCTCGGGCCGCACCGAGCGAGATCAGGCGCTCGACCTCGGTGTCCCGGTCGCCCGAGGGAGTGAGGTCGAAGTGCATCCGGTTCCTGCTCGTCTTGGGCCGCACCGGCGGACCGCCCCACGTGATCTTCGGGCCACCGAGGGGCGAGCGGATCGCGGTCTCCTGGTCCTGGTCCCACACCAGAGGCCAACCCAGCGCCTTGCTCCAGAAGTAGCCGACCTCCTGCGAGCCGTCCGAGGCCACAGCGCCGAGAAAGCCGCAGTCGGCCAGGAAGTCGTTCCCCGGCTCGATCACGCAGAACTCGTTGCCCTCGGGGTCGGCGAGCACCACGTGGCCCTCCTCCGGGAGTTGCCCGACGTCGAGGTGTCGGCCGCCGAGGTCGAGAGCTCGAGCCACCGTGGCCTGTTGGTCCGCGAGCGAGGTGCTGGTCAGGTCGAAGTGCATCTGATTCGGACCACTCCTGGGCTCCCCGGTCCCGATGAACCGGATCCGGAAGCCGGTGTCGTCGCTGGGCAGCAGGGTGATGCCTGGCTCGGGGTCGTCGGCCATCTCCCAGCCGAGGATCCCGCCCCAGAAGTGCGCGAGACGTTGCGGGTCGAGCGCAGCGATGCAGAGTGCGTGGAGGTGAGAGGTCACCGGGCCACGCTAGGCCTTCACCGGCTGTCGGTGCGTCCTGTCACGATGACCCCGACGGCTGCCGTAGGCTTCAGGTCCTTCCCCGAGGACCGCCCGATGCACCTGCGTCGTGGTCGCCTCAGCATGCCCGTCCGACCCCGAGGCCGACCGAAGAGGGGAGTGGCCCGACCACCCATGGCTGGAACGTCTCGCGACTCCTTCGCGCACCTCCACGTGCACACCGAGTACTCCATGCTCGACGGTGCCGCCCGACTGGGAGCCCTCACCGAGAGGGCCGCCGAGCTGGGCATGCCTGCCGTGGCGATGACCGACCACGGAAACGTCTTCGGGGCCTACGAGTTCTACACCAAGGCGAAGGCGGCGGGGGTCAAGCCGATCATCGGCATCGAGGCCTACCTGGCGCCCAACATCTCCCGCTTCGAGAAGCGGGGCGTCAACTTCTACGACGGCGGGCCCGACGACGTGTCGGCCAGGGGCGCTTACACCCACATGACGCTGCTCTCGGAGACGACCGAGGGGATGCACAACCTGTTCCGGCTCTCGACCGGCGCCTGGCAGGACGGGTTCTTCAAGCACCCGCGGATGGACCGCGAGCTCCTCTCCCAGCACGGCCGCGGCATCATCGGCACCACCGGCTGTCCGTCGGGCGAGATCCAGGTCCACCTGCGTTACGGCAACTACGAGGCAGCCCGCCAGGCGGCCGGCGACTTCCAGGACATCCTGGGCCGCGACAACTACTTCCTCGAGCTGATGGACCACGGCCTCGACATCGAGCGCCGGGTCCGTGACGGCCTGCTCCGACTCGCCGCCGACCTGCAGATCCCGCTGCTGGCGACCAACGACTCCCACTACGTCATGCGCGAGGACGCGCCCTCTCAGGAACACCTGCTCTGCATCAACTCCGGCTCCACCATGGACATCCCGGCCGGCGACGGACCGGGCCAGCGGTTCGCGTTCAGCGGTGACGGCTACTACCTCAAGTCCGCGGCCGAGATGCGCGAGCTCTGGCGCGACTTCCCTGAGGCGTGCGACAACACCCTGCTGATCGCGGAGCGCTGTGACGTCTCCTTCACCGAGGGCAACGGCACCTACATGCCGCGTTTCCCCTGCCCGCCGGGTGAGGACGAGACGTCCTGGCTGGTCAAGGAGGTGGAGCGCGGCTTGCAGGTCCGCTACACCGGTGGCGTCCCCGAGGCGGTCCGCACCCAGGCCGACTTCGAGATCGGCGTCATCACGCAGATGGGCTTCCCGGGCTACTTCCTCGTGGTCGCCGACTTCATCAACTGGGCCAAGGACAACGGCATCAGGGTCGGACCCGGCCGCGGCTCGGGCGCCGGCTCGATGGTCGCCTACGCAATGCGGATCACCGACCTCGACCCGCTCAAGCACGGACTGATCTTCGAGCGGTTCCTCAACCCGGACCGGGTCTCGATGCCCGACTTCGACATCGACTTCGACGAGCGTCGACGCGGCGAGGTCATCAAGTACGTCACCGACAAGTACGGCGACGACCGGGTCTCCTACATCGTCACCTACGGCACGATCAAGGCCAAGCAGGCCGTCAAGGACTCCTCCCGCATCCTCGCCTACCCGTTCGCCATGGGTGACCGGATCACCAAGGCGATGCCCGCCTCGGTGATGGGCAAGGACGTCCCCCTCAAGGAGATCTTCGATCCCGCCCACAAGCGCTACGGGGAGGGTGGCGAGTTCCGCGCGCTCTACGACGGCGACAACGACGTCAAGCGGGTCGTCGACACCGCGATCGGCATCGAGGGCCTCAAGCGGCAATGGGGTGTGCACGCCGCTGGCGTGA
Organism: uncultured Actinomycetota bacterium; assembly: GCA_963806945.1. Classification (GTDB taxonomy): domain Bacteria; phylum Actinomycetota; class Actinomycetes; order Propionibacteriales; family Nocardioidaceae; genus Nocardioides. The sequence goes on along the minus strand of CAWDZH010000005.1, from coordinate 67,288 downwards.
TCATGTCCAGCGAGCCCCTGATCGACGTGATCCCGCTGCTGCGGCGCCCTGCCGACGGCGCGATGATCACCCAGTTCGACTACCCCACCTGTGAGGGCCTCGGCCTGATCAAGATGGACTTCCTCGGACTCCGCAACCTCACCGTCCTCGACGACGCGGTCCGCAACATCGAGGACAACCGCGGTGAGACGGTCGTGCTCGAGGACCTGGAGCTGACCGACACGGCGACGTACGCCCTGCTCCAGCGCGGCGACACGCTCGGCGTCTTCCAGCTCGACGGCGGTCCGATGCGAGCGTTGCTCCGGTCCATGCGCCCGGACACCTTCGAGGACATCTCCGCGGTCGGCGCCCTCTACCGGCCGGGGCCGATGGGCGCCGACTCCCACAACAAGTACGCCCGTCGCAAGACCGGTCGCGAGCCGGTGGAGGCGATCCACCCCGAGCTGGCGGAACCGCTCGAGGAGATCCTGGGTGAGACCTACGGTCTGATCGTCTACCAGGAACAGGTCATGGCGATCGCCCAGAAGCTCGCGGGCTACTCGCTGGGGCAGGCCGACATCCTGCGCCGGGCCATGGGCAAGAAGAAGAAGGAGGAGCTGGACAAGCAGTTCGCCGGCTTCTCCGCGGGCATGCAGGAGCGGGGCTATTCGATGGCCGCCGTCAAGACCCTCTGGGACATCCTGCTCCCGTTCTCCGACTATGCCTTCAACAAGGCCCACTCCGCCGCGTACGGCCTGGTGTCCTACTGGACGGCCTACCTCAAGGCCAACTACCCGGCCGAGTACATGGCCGCGCTGCTGACGTCCGTCCGGGACGACAAGGACAAGATGGCGATCTATCTCAACGAGTGCCGACGGATGAAGATCAACGTCCTGCCCCCCGACGTGAACGAGTCGCAGGCGACGTTCACGCCGGTCGGCACCGACATCCGGTTCGGGCTCACTGCGATCCGCAACGTGGGCGGCAACGTCGTCAGTGCCATCGTGGCCGCCCGCCACGAGGAGGGTCGCTACACCGACTTCAACGACTTCATGGCCAAGGTGCCTGCCCTGGTCTGCAACAAGCGGATGATCGAGTCGCTCGTGAAGGCGGGCGCCTTCGACGACATGAAGCACCACCGTCGCGCACTGGTCCAGGTGCACGAGACCGCTGTCGACCAGTACATCGACATCAAGCGCAACGAAGCGATCGGCCAGGACTCCCTCTTCGACGGCCTCGCCGACGACGGTGGGTCCGGCTTCGGGATCTCGGTCGCGATCCCCGAGGTCGACGAGTGGGACAAGATGACGTTGCTCGGCCACGAGCGGGAGATGCTGGGGCTCTATGTCTCGGACCACCCGCTGCTGGGCCTCGAACACCTGCTGTCGCGTGGCACCGACTGCAGCATCGGACAGCTGATGCTCGACGAGGACCGTGCCGACGGCTCCTCGATCACGATCAGCGGCCTCGTGACCTCGGTGCAACGCAAGATCACCAAGCGGGGTGACACCTGGGCGATGGTGACCCTCGAGGATCTCGACGGTGCGATCGACGTCCTGCTCTTCCCGAGCGCCTATCAGCTGGCGAGCACCCTGCTGACCGAGGACGCGATCATCACCGTGCGCGGGCGACTCTCGCGCAGCAAGGACCAGGCGGAGGTGCACGGCCAGGAGATCACGGTCCCCGACCTGTCCGATGGGCCGTCGGGCCCGGTCGTGATCAGCATGCCCTCGACGCGCTGCACCGGTCCCGTGGTCGAGCAGCTCAAGGACGTGCTCGCCACTCACCCGGGCACGACCGAGGTGCGGCTCAAGCTGCTCTCGCGTGACTCCACCAAGGTGCTCCGCCTCGACGACCGGCTCCGGGTGACGCCGGCCCCGGCCCTCTTCGCCGACCTCAAGCAACTGCTGGGGCCCGGGTGTCTGCAGCATTGACCGGGACCGCACCCACCTCGCACGCATCCCGATGGTGGCTGCTGCGTGATGTTGCCACCGTGCTTGCCCTCGCCGCCCTGGTCGGTGCGCTCGCCGGGGTGATCTGGGAGTGGTGGTGGGCACCGCCGACCGGGCTGGTGATCGACCACGCCTGGTATCCCGACCTGGAGGGCGTCAAGCAGCTCTTCTCGGGGACCGCCAGCTATGTCGTCGTGGGTCTCGCCGGCGGCGTCCTGCTGGGGACCGTCAGCGCCTGGTTCTTCGATCGCCATGAGGTGGTGACGTTGCTGACGGTCGCGGCCGGCTCGGTCCTCGCCGCGTGGCTGATGGTGCAGGTCGGCACCGCTCTCTCCCCGCCCGATCCGGCCATCTCGGCACGCACGGCCGAGGACTACACCGAGCTCCCTGGGGCTCTCCAGGTGGAAGGTGATGGCGCCCTGGGGGCCTTCCCGGCGGGAGCGCTCACGGGCGTGGCGGTGATCTTCATCGGACTGGCACCAACCCGCCGATTGCGGGGGTAGCGGACCCGCCCGGCGGGTAAAGTTCCGGGTTCGGGAACCGGCCATCGCCGCCTCCCGCTCCGAACCCACGACCCCCAGGGGAGACGCCATGTCCAGCACCATCCCGCCGTCCGACGCCGGCGGCCCCGAGTACCTCGACCAGAGCGGTGGCGCCCCGGTCGCCGCGGGCTCCGGGTCCGGTGGCGGCGGCCGCAAGACGGCGTTGGTCGCCGGTGCCGCCGTGGCGGGGTTGATGGTCGTGGGTGGCGGCGTCTGGGCGGCGATGTCGTTCTTCCAGACCGGTGACCAGGCGGCGACAGCGCTCCCGGCATCCACGATCGGCTACGCCAGCATCGATCTCGACCCCAGTGGCGGGCAGAAGATCGAGGCCTTCCGGATGATGCAGAAGTTCCCGGCGATCAACAAGGAGCTGGGCGGCCTCGACGCCGACGACGACCTGCTGGCCAAGGTCTTCGAGGACCTCGAGGAGCAGTGCGACCTCTCCTACGAGGACGACGTGCAGCCCTGGCTGGGCTACCGCTTCGCGGTTGCGGCCGTCGACCTCGGCGAGGACATGCCCACCCCGGTCGCCGTGGTGCAGGTGACCGACGCCGGAGCGGCCGAAGACGGCCTGGCTCAGTTCCGGGAGTGCGGTGGCTCCGACGAGGGCGGATGGGTGATCACGGGCGATTGGGCCGTGATCGCCGAGACCGAGGACATCGCACGGCAGGTCACCGACGCCACCGCAGACGGCACCCTCGCCGACGACGAGACCTACCAGGACTGGATCGGTGCAGTCGGTGACGCCGGTGTCATGAGCATGTACGCCGCTCCCGAGGCAGGGAAGTTCCTCGCCGAGCTCCCCGGCACCTTCGGCGGCGCAGGCATGCTGTCGGGTCTGACCGGTGAGATGCCGATGGACCCCGAGATGGCGACTCCCGAGACCCCGGCCGTGCCCGATGAGATGAGCCAGGCCCTCGAGGAGTTCGAGGGCGCGGCGGCCATGCTCCGCTTCAATGACGGAGCACTCGAGTTCGAGGCAGCCGGCGGCAGCGGGAGCAAGATGCAGCAGCTCCTTGCCACCGACCGGGGCGACGATGTCATCACCACGTTGCCCGAGGACACCGCAGCCGCGATCGGATTCGGTTTCGCCGACGGCTGGGTGACCGCCGCACTCGAACAGGTGGCGGACGCATCCGGGGGATTGACGACCGTCGAAGAGATGACGACCGAACTCGAGGCCACGACCGGGCTGAGCGTCGACGACCTCGACACTCTCGTCGGCGAGTCGGCAGCGATCTCCCTGGGCAGCGACCTGGAAGCCGAGGCGTTCTTCAACTCCTCCGACGGAAGCGACATCCCGGTGGGCGCCAAGGTGCAGGGAGACGCCGGCGCGATCCAGGGGGTGCTGGCCACGATCGCCGAGAACTTCGGCGCCGATGCGAGCGTCGTGGACAACGACGCCGAGGGTGACATGGTCGCGATCGGTCCCAATCCGGACTATCGGGGACAGTTGCTCGCGGACGGTGGCCTCGGCGACTCCGACGTCTACCAGAACGTCGTTCGCGAGTCCGGTGACGCCAACGCGATCCTCTTCGTCAACTTCGACGCCGGGGACTGGCTCACCAGCCTCGCCGACGGCGACCGGGAGGTCCAGGACAACCTCGACCCGCTGGAGGGCCTCGGCTTCAGCAGCTGGAGCGACGACGACGCCTCACATGTCGTGTTCCGGCTGACGACGAACTGACTTCCTCACGACGTCGCCCGGCCGACGCCGGCCGTGATCGCCCCGGTGATCGCGACCAGGTCGGCCGGGGCGATGTCGAGGTCGAGGCCACGTCGCCCCGCTGACACGAGGATCGTGGCGTGAGCCAGTGCGGACTCGTCGAGGACGGTGCGGTGGGACTGCCTCTGACCGACGGGCGAGATGCCGCCGACGACGTACCCGGTCGCGCGCTCGGCCGCCGCCACCTCAGCCATCACCGCCTTGCTGCCCCCGAGTGCCCTGGCCAACGCCTTGAGGTCCAGCTGTCCGGTCACCGGGACGATGCCTACGACGAGCTCGCCTCGTCGCCCTGAGCCGGTTGCGGGGTCGAGGCTGGCCAGCAGGGTCTTGAACACCCGCGCGGGGTCGACGCCGAGCGCCTCGGCGGCCTCCATGCCGAAGCTGGTGCCGTGGGCGATGGCCCGTGGGTCGTGGTCGTAGGGCAGCAGCGTGTAGCGGATGCCGGCCCGGTCGAGCGCTGCCGTCGCCCGCGTGGCGCCGCCGTGCTTCGCGTTCCTCGTCACGGGCCGCCCTCAGTTGGGAGACCAGCGGGTCCGCGCCACCTCGGTGGCCGGCAGGGAGGGGATGACGTTCATGGCTCGCAGCTCGGTGCGCAACAGGTCGGTGACCCGGGTGAGCCGCAGCTCGGTGTCCTCGGCCTCGAGCAGCGACTGCCGATCGGGCATCGGTAGTGGGGCGAGCGCGGCCAGCGTCCATGACAGGTACGTCGGGTCCTTGGGCAGCTCAGCCGGGTAGGGATCGCCGCGGATCTCCGTCAGGGCGACTCGGTAGGCGGTGAACATGGCGCGAGCCCGCTCAGTGACCTCCGCTGCCACGGGCCCGGTGGCGTCGGGACGAGGCCTCACGTGGCCACGCGGAAACGTCTCAGACGTCTCCAGTCGGTCGAGCTCGATCCGGTCCAGTCCCACTGCGACCAGGTCGAAGGTGCCGTCAGGGTGCGACTCGACATCGGTCATCCGCACCCGGCAGCCGACCCGGTAGAGCGACTGTGCGCCGTGGTCGCCGACCTCGTACCCCTCGCGGATCGCCACCGATCCGAAGATCCGATCGGTCGGGTCCTCGAGCCGCAACAGATGGTGGACCAGCGCTCGGTAGCGGTCCTCGAAGACGTGCAGCGGCACGCTCACGCCGGGGAACAGCACGGTGTTCAGGGGGAACATCGGGAGTGGCTCGCTCACGCCTCGACTGTAGGGCCGGAGGTCCAGCCGGTGACGCACGTGCGGCGGCGCGCACCCCCGAAACTAGAATCGTCGCGTGATCATCTCCCGCATCGACCTCCGCGGAGCCGACGGCTCCGTCGACTACCGCGCCGCCGTGCCGCGCGCGGAGCTCGACGTGGAGGCCGCGGCCCATCTGGTGCGACCTGTCGTCGAGGCGGTGCGCGACCGGGGAGTGGAGGCGATCGTCGAGTACACCCTGCAGTTCGACGGGGTGCACCTGGACGACATCGCCGTACCGCGTGAGGCGCTCACTCGCGCCCTCGACGAGCTTGATCCCGCCGTGCGGTCGGCCCTGGAGGAGTCGATCCGGCGGCTGCGCACGACGTGCGAGGCCGAGCTGGACCACGACGTCACCACCGAGCTCGCCCCGGGTGCCGTCGTGACCCACCGCAAGGTGCCCATGGATCGGGTCGGGCTCTACGTCCCCGGTGGCCTCGCGCCGCTGGTGTCCAGCGTCGTGATGAACGTCGTACCGGCACAGGTCGCCGGAGTCGGGTCGATCGCGCTCGCGAGCCCCCCTCAGGCCCGGCACGGCGGACTGCCCGAGCCGACGATCATGGCGGCGTGCGCGCTGTTGGGCGTCGATGAGGTGTACGCCGTCGGCGGCGCCCAGGCGATCGCGATGTTCGGCCACGGCGCCGGCCCGTGCCGTCGGGTCGACCTCGTCACCGGACCGGGCAACGTCTACGTCGCCGCGGCCAAACGGCTGCTGCGCGGCGTGGTCGGGATCGACTCGGAGGCCGGCACCACCGAGATCGCGATCCTCGCCGACGACAGTGCCGATCCGGCGTACGTCGCCGCTGACCTGGTGAGCCAGGCCGAGCACGACCCGGCAGCCGCCAGCGTGCTGGTGACCGATGCGGAGCAGTTGGCCGACGACGTCGTGGCCGAGCTCGAGAAGCAGGTCCACGCGACCCGTCACACCGAGCGCATCCTCACCGCGCTGGGCGGCCCGCAGTCGGGGATCGTGCTCGTCGATGACCTCGAGCAGGGCCTCGACGTGGTGAACGCGTATGCCGCCGAGCACCTCGAGATCCACACCCGCGACGCCCGGGAGATCGCCGGCCGCGTCCGCAACGCGGGCGCGGTGTTCATCGGCCCGTGGGCGCCGGTGAGCCTCGGCGACTACTGCGCCGGCTCCAACCACGTGCTGCCGACGGGCGGCTGCGCCTGTCACTCCTCCGGGCTCAGCGTGCGCGCCTTCCTGCGCTCGATGCACGTGGTCGACTACACCCGCGAGGCTCTCTCCGAGGTCGCCGGGCACGTGGTGGCGCTCGCGGAGGCCGAGGACCTGCCCGGCCACGGCACGGCGGTCTCGGTGCGACTGGACGAGCTGCGATGACCTTCCCCCCGCTGCGGGAGGAGCTGCGTGGCCTCGAGCCGTACGGCGCCCCCCAGCTGGACGTCCCGGTCCAGCTCAACGTCAACGAGAACCCGTACCCGCCGAGCCTGGCCTGTGTCGCCGACATCGCCAGCGCCGTCGCCGCGGCCGCGACCGGCCTGAACCGGTATCCCGATCGCGAGTTCACCGAGCTGCGCACCGCGCTCGCGGCGTACCTCAACCGCTCCGGTGGCGCCGGCATCACGCCCGACATGGTGTGGGCAGCCAACGGTTCCAACGAGATCATGCTGCAGCTGCTGCAGGCCTTCGGGGGACCCGGCCGTTCCGCGCTGAGCTTCGCGCCGACGTACTCGATGTATCCGGAGTACGCCCGGGACACCGCGACCGGCTGGGTCGCAGGACGCCGTGAGGACGACTTCGCGCTCGACCTCGACCACGCCCGGTCGCTCGTCGAGGAGCACCGTCCCTCGGTGGTGCTGCTGCCGAGCCCCAACAACCCGACCGGCACCGCGCTGCCCCACGAGGCGATCGGCGTGCTGTGCGAGGCGGCGGCGGGCGACGGGCACGACGGTCTGGTCGTCGTCGACGAGGCGTACGGCGAGTTCCGCAGGACCGGGACGCCCAGTGCCCTGGAGCTGGTGCCGGTCCACCGCAACCTCGTCGTCACCCGCACCATGAGCAAGGCGTTCGCACTGGCCGGCGGCCGGATCGGTTACCTCGCCGCCGACCCTGCGATCGCCGACGCGATCCGGGTCGTGCGGCTGCCGTACCACCTCTCCGCGGTGACCCAGGCGACCGGACTCGCCGCCCTCAGGCACGCCGACCAGCTGCTCGCCCGGGTCGATGACCTGCGCGGCGAGCGCGACCGCACCGTCGACTGGCTGCGCTCGATCGGGCTGACCGTGGCCGACAGCGACGCCAACTTTGCGCTCTTCGGGCTCTTCGAGGACCGGCACGCGGTCTGGCAGGCGCTGCTGGACCGCGGGGTGCTGATCCGAGAGACCGGTCCGCCCGGCTGGTTGCGCGTGTCCATCGGCACCCCGGAGGAGATGGGACAATTCCGCGAGGCCCTCACCGAAACACTGGTCACCGACTCCCTGGGAGAACGCAGATGAACCGCATCGCCACGATCGACCGCGAGACGTCCGAGTCGAAGGTCCACGTCGAGATCGGGCTGGACGGCACCGGACGTCACGACGTCTCGACCGGGGTCGGGTTCTACGACCACATGCTCACCGCGTTCGCACGTCACTCGCTGGTCGACCTGGTGGTCCACACCGCCGGCGACACCCACATCGACGCACACCACTCCGTCGAGGACACCGCGATCGTGCTCGGCCAGGCGATCCGTGAGGCGCTCGGTGACAAGCAGGGCATCCGGCGCTTCGGCGACGCCACCGTGCCGCTCGACGAGGCGCTCGTCCAGGCCGTCGTCGACGTCTCGGGCCGTCCCTACTGCGTGCACACCGGTGAGCCCGAGGGGCAGGCGTACGTCGTCATCGGTGGCGACCAGGGCCCCGGCTTCTCCGGGTCGCTGACCCGTCACGTCTTCGAGACGCTGTCCTTCCACGCCCACCTCGCGTTGCACGTGCGGGTTCTCTCTGGCCGCGACCCGCACCACCTCGTCGAGGCCCAGTTCAAGGCGGTGGCGCGGGCGTTCCGCGACGCGGTGGCGCTCGACCCCCGCGAGACCGGCGTGCCCTCGACCAAGGGCGCCCTCTGAGCTCCGTCGTCGTCCTGGACTACGGCTCGGGCAACCTCCGCTCGGCGGTCCGGGCGCTGGAGCGTGCCGGCGCCGAGGTCACCCTGACGGCCGACTTCGACGCGGGCATGGCCGCCGACGGGCTCGTCGTCCCCGGTGTCGGTGCGTACGCCGCCTGCATGGCCGGGCTCCGGGCGGTCAAGGGCGAGCGGCTCATCGGCCGCCGGCTGGCCGGCGGGCGCCCGGTGCTCGGGATCTGCGTCGGGATGCAGGTGCTCTTCTCACACGGTGTCGAACACGGCGTCGAGACCACGGGGTGCGACGAGTGGCCCGGGGTCGTCGAGCGGCTGCAGGCTCCGGTCGTTCCCCACATGGGGTGGAACACCGTCGAGGTACCCGAGGGCACATCACTCTTCGACGGAGTCGAGGGCGAGCGGTTCTACTTCGTCCACTCCTACGCTGCCCGCGAATGGACCCTGGAGACGCACGGCCGGACCAGGGCCCCGCTGGTGACCTGGACCGAGCACGGCGGCGACCGGTTCGTGTCCGCGGTCGAGAACGGCCCGCTCACCGCAACCCAGTTCCACCCGGAGAAGTCCGGCGACGCCGGCGCTCGCCTCCTCCGCAACTGGGTCAACTCCCTCCCGGGTTGAGTCGCCACACAATCCGGTCGAATCGCCAGAGAATCGAGTCGAGTTTCCAGGAAGTCTCCCAACGCAGGCGCTGAGCGTTGGCGACTCAACCCGAATACCTGGCGACTCGACCCGGATACCTGGCGACTCAACGTGGGGCGGGGTGATTAGGGTCGACTGTTGTGAGTGACTATCTGGAGCTGCTGCCGGCCGTCGACATCGCGGACGGTCAGGCGGTGCAGCTGGTGCAGGGCGTGGCCGGGTCGGAGAAGCGATTCGGCGACCCGGTGGAGGCCGCGCTGCGCTGGCAGGAGGCGGGGGCGGAGTGGATCCACCTCGTCGACCTCGACGCGGCGTTCGGCCGTGGCCACAACCGCGAGCTGCAGGCCCGGATCGTCGGCACCCTCGACATCGACGTCGAGATGAGCGGCGGGATCCGGGACGACGAGTCGTTGCGCGCCGCCATGACCGCAGGCTGTCGCCGGGTCAACATCGGCACCGCCGCCCTCGAACAGCCGGAGTGGTGCGCCACGGCGATCGCGGAGTACGGCGACCGGGTGGCCGTCGGCCTCGACGTACGCGGTCGGACGCTGGCGGCCCGTGGCTGGACCCGCGACGGCGGCGACCTCTACGACGTCCTGGCCAGGCTCGACGCCGAGGGCTGCGCCCGCTACGTCGTCACCGACGTCAACAAGGACGGCATGCTCGAGGGCCCCAACGTGCAGCTGCTGCGCGATGTCTGCGCAGCCACCGACCGTCCCGTGGTCGCCAGCGGCGGGATCACCGAGCTCACCGATCTGGCAGTGCTGGCCGATCTCGTGCACGAGGGCGTTGAGGGAGCGATCATCGGCACTGCGCTCTACGAGGGCCGGTTCACCCTCGAGGACGCGCTGGCGCAGACCCGGGGGCTCGCATGACCCTCGCCGTCCGGGTCATCCCGTGCCTCGACGTCGATGCCGGGCGCGTCGTCAAGGGTGTGAACTTCCGGGAGCTGCGCGACGCGGGGGACCCGGTCGAGATGGCGCGGACCTATGACGCGGAAGGTGCCGATGAGCTGACCTTCCTCGACATCTCGGCCTCCCACGAAGGCCGGGCGACCACGATGGAGGTCGTGTCCCGCTGCGCCGAGGAGGTCTTCATCCCGCTCACGGTCGGCGGCGGCGTGGGCCGCGTCGAGGACGTCGACCGGCTGCTGCGGGCCGGTGCCGACAAGGTGGCGGTCAACACCGCCGCGATCCACCGTCCCGAGCTGGTGGCCGAGATCGCCGACCGGTTCGGCAACCAGGTGCTGGTGCTCTCCGTCGATGCTCGCCGGGCTTCGGGGACCGACTCCGGATTCGAGGTCACCACCCACGGCGGCCGGAAGGCTGCCGGCCTCGACGCGGTCGAGTGGGCGGCCCGCGCAGCAGAGCTCGGTGCGGGGGAGATCCTGCTGAACGCGATGGACGCCGACGGCACGAAGGACGGGTTCGACCTCGACCTCGTCGCCGCCGTACGTCGCGAGGTGACCATCCCGGTCATCGCCTCCGGGGGAGCGGGCCGCGTCGAGCACTTCGCCCCTGCCGTCGACGCCGGGGCCGATGCCGTGCTCGCCGCCACGGTCTTCCACTTCGGGACGCTGCGCGTCCGCGAGGTGAAGCAGGCGCTCGCCGCCGCCGGCCATCCAGTTCGGGGCTGAGGACGACCCCAGCACGATTGGGTCCCTGTCGGTGGTGAGGAATAGCCTGACCGACGGTCTGGTTGCGGACCACGACGAGGGGAGACGGGTCACCAGTGGCAGACGAGTTGGGCGAGCATCGCGGGTCGACGACACGTGAGGGCTTCGCCGTACTCGGCGTCGCCATCAGGCGTGAGCCCGGCATCTTCGTCCTCTCCACGATCGGCAGCGTGCTCTTCGGTGCGCTGACCGTCGCCGATGCCTGGGTGCTCGGTTGGGCCACCGACAACGTCGTGGTCCCCGCCTTCAGGACCGGCGAGATCGGCAGCGGCCTGCTGTGGGCCGTGCTCGGGTTGTTCCTCGGGGTCGCGATCCTGCGCGCCGTCGGCATCGTCGCCCGCCGCCTCGGCGCCGGCATCATGCAGTACCGCATGCAGGCTCACAGCCGCCGCGCCGTCACCCGCCAGTACCTCTCGCTCCCGATGGAGTGGCACCAGCGCCACCCCACGGGCCAACTGCTCTCCAACGCCTACTCCGACGTCGAGGCGGCGTGGGGCCCGATCGCGCCGCTGCCGATGGCGGTCGGCACGGTCGTGATGATGGTGATCGCCATCGCGCAGATGCTGGTCGCCGACCTGGTGATGGCCATCGTCGGGCTGCTTGTCTTCCCGGGCGTGGTCGTGGCCAACCTCTTCTACCAGCGGCTGGCGTCGCCGCTGATGACCCGCGCACAGGGGCTGCGCGGCGAGGTGAGCGAGATCGCCCACGAGTCCTTCGACGGCGCCATGGTGGTCAAGACGCTCGGCCGTGAGGCCGAGGAGACCGACCGGTTCACGGTCAAGGCCCACGCGCTGCGTGACGTCAATGTGCGGGCCGGACGGATCCGGGCCGTCTTCGACCCCACGCTCGCCTCCCTGCCCAACCTCGGCGTCCTGGTCGTCCTCGCCGTGGGCGTCCAGCGGGTGCTCAGCGGCGCCACCGACGCGGGTGACGTGGTGACCATCGCCTACCTGCTGACGATCGTCTCGTTCCCGATCCGCTCGATCGGCTGGCTGCTGGGCGAGTTCCCGCGCAGTGTCGTCGGCCACCGGCGCACCCTCCGGGTCGAAGAGGCCACCGGCTCGATGGTGTACGGCGCGGCGACCCTCCTGGGTTCGGCCGGCGGTGCCCGGCTCGAGGTCGAGCGGCTCGGCTTCGCCTTCGACCCCGACGAGCCGGTGCTCGAGGAGGTGTCCTTCGACGTCGACCCGGGCCGCACCGTGGCGATCGTCGGTGCCACCGCCTCCGGGAAGAGCACCCTCACCCACCTGCTCACCCGGCTCTTCGATCCCGATCGAGGTCGGGTGATGGTCGACGGGGTGGACCTGCGCGACCTGGCCCACGGCCAGCTCGCCGGGTCGGTGTCGGTCGTCGGCCAGACCGCCTTCCTGTTCGACGACAGCGTGCGCGACAACGTCACCCTGGGCGCCGACGTGCCCGACGACGAGGTCTGGGAAGCCCTCCGGGCAGCCGAGGCCGACGGTTTCGTCGCCGCCCTGGGCCACGGCCTCGACACCATGCTCGGCGAGCGTGGGACCTCGTTGTCGGGCGGTCAGCGACAGCGGATCGCGCTCGCCCGGGCGTTGGTCCGGCGGCCCCGGCTGCTGATCCTCGACGACGCCACCTCAGCGGTCGACCCCGAGGTGGAGGCGCGGATCCTGGCGACCCTCCGCAGCGCCACCGGTGGCAGCACCCTGGTCGTCGTCGCCTACCGCAAGGCGACCATCTCGCTGGCCGACGAGGTGGTCCACCTCGATGGCGGCCGGATCGCCGACCGTGGCACGCACGCCGAGCTTCTCCAACGCAGCCCGGCCTACTCACGCCTGGTCAACGCCTACGAGAACGAGCACCACGAGGAAGCCGCGGGGGAGCGACGATGAGCACCCCACGCACGACCACCACCGGGTCCGGAGCCGCTGGCACCGTCCTCGACACCGGCGAGGACATGGCTCCCATGGAGACCATCCGCCGGGGCATGGCGATCAGCCCTGAGCTGCGAGAGGGCCTCCGACTCACCCTGTTCTTCGCCGTCGTCGCCTCCTTCGGCCAGGTGATCGTGCCGATCGCGGTCCAACAGACCCTCGACCGGGGCATCAACGGTCCGGGAGGGCCGGACGTGTCGTTCGTGGTGTGGATGGGGGTCGCTGCCGCCGCCGGGATCGTCCTCACCAGCCTCGCGTCGTACTTCATGACGAGCCGGCTGTTCCGCACCTCCGAGCGGGGGCTCGCCACGCTGCGGATCAAGGCGTTCCGTCACGTCCACGACCTGCCGTTGCTCACCCAGAACACCGAGCGCCGGGGCGCCCTCGTCTCCCGCGTCACCAGCGATGTCGACCAGGTCAGCCAGTTCCTGGTCTTCGGCGGCCTGATCTTCATCGTGAGCATCGGCCAGATGCTCGTCGCGAGCGTCATCATGTTCGTCTACAGCTGGCAGTTGGCGTTGGTGGTGTGGATCGCCTTCGCGCCACTGTTCCTCTCGATCCGCTGGTTCCAACGCCGGTTGTCCCTGGCCTACGCCGTGGTGCGGCGCCAGGTCGGGGTGCTGCTCTCGGCGATCTCCGAGCCCGTCGTCGGCGCCGAAGTGGTCCGCGCCTACGCCGTCGAGGACCGGACGCAAGCGCGGATCGACTCAGCGGTCGACGAGTTCAAGGCCGCCAGCATCAAGGCGCAGCAGTACACCGTGGTCTCGTTCTCGCTCGGCGGCCTCTCGGCTGGTCTCGCCAACGCGGGTGTGCTCATCGTGGGGGTGATGCTCGGCTTCACCGGCGACATCAGCGCCGGCACCGTGCTTGCCTTCGCGTTCCTGGTGACCCTGTTCGTCGGCCCGGTCCAGATGGGCACCCAGATCATCACCGACGCCCAGAACGCCATCGCCAGCTGGCGTCGGGTGATCGGCATCCTGGAGACCCCGGCCGACCTGATCGACCCCGGCCCCGACGGTGAGACGCTGCCGCGTGCTCCGATCGACGTCACCTTCGACCACGTCACCTTCGCCTACCCGGGCGGACCGCCGGTGCTGCGTGAGGTGACGATGAGCATCGACGCCGGCACCCGCCTCGCGATCGTGGGGGAGACGGGCTCCGGCAAGTCGACCTTCGCCAAGCTGCTGACGCGGCTGATGGACCCGAGCGAGGGGCGAGTGCTGCTCGACGGCATCGACGTCCGCGACATCGCCGCCGCCAGCCTGCGACGCAGTGTGGTGCTGGTCCCGCAGGAGGGGTTCCTCTTCGACGACACCATCGCTGCGAACGTCCGCTACGGCAAGCTCGACGCGACCGAGGCGGAGATCCTGTCGAGCGCCGAGGAACTGGGTCTGGCCGACTGGGTGGCGGGACTCCCGCGCGGACTGGCGACGAAGGTCGGGCAGCGCGGCGAGTCGATGTCGGCGGGGGAGCGACAGCTCGTCGCCCTGCTCCGCGCCCACCTCGCCGACCCCGACCTGCTGGTCCTCGACGAGGCCACCAGCGCCGTCGACCCCCAGCTCGAGATGCGGATCGGCCGCGCCCTGGAGCGGCTGATGACCGGCCGCACCTCGGTCACGATCGCCCACCGACTCTCCACCGCCGAGAACGCCGACGAGGTGGTCGTGGTCGACAAGGGCCGGATCGTCCAGCGCGGTCCGCACGCGGAGCTGGTGACCCAGACCGGCTCGGCCTACGCCGGTCTCCACGCCTCCTGGACGACCCGTCTCGAAACCAAGTGAGGGACAATGCCAAGGTGACCACCCTCGACCAACAGATCGCCGCCAGGCTCAAGCGCAACGCCGAGGGCCTGGTGCCCGCGGTGGTCCAGCAGCACGACACCGGCGAGGTGCTGATGTTGGGGTGGATGGACGACGAGGCACTGGCCCGCACCCTGGACACCGGGCGTGCCACCTACTGGTCCCGCTCCCGTCAGGAGTACTGGGTCAAGGGGGAGACCTCGGGCCACCTCCAGCACGTCCGGGAGGTCCGGCTCGACTGCGACGGCGACACCTTGCTCGTGAAGGTCGCCCAGGACGGCGTCGCCTGCCACACCGGCAAGCGCACCTGCTTCGACGCAGACCTGGTGCACCGGGCGTGAGCTCACCGACCAACCGCCGTCGTACGTTCGGGCCGATCGTGCTGGTCGGCCTCGTGGCCGGTGCGCTCGGCGCGGTGGCAGGCAGCCACGCATGGGTGGTCGATGGTGAGGCTGCTGCGACCGGCGACCCGGTGCCGGGCATCACCGTCTCCGACCCCGTGGCCGCGTCCGGTGAGATGCCGTTGGCGCTCGCGTTGAGTCTGGTGGTGCTCGCGGTCTGGGGCGTGGTGCTGGTGACCCGGGGTCGGGTCCGCCGCGGGGTGGCGAGCCTCGGTGTGCTCGCCTCCGGTGGCCTCGTCGCCACCGTGATCACCGGCTACGCGACGCTCGACGAGCGGGTCGCGGAAGCGATCCTCGAACGCACCCCGGGTGCGGAGCTCGCGGCCACCGAGCTGACCGGCTGGTTCTGGGTCGCCGCGCTGACGGCGGTGCTCTCGCTCGTGGCGACCGTGCTGGCCTTCGCCTGGGCGCCCCGCTGGCCCGAGATGGGGCGGCGCTACGACGCCCCGGGCTCGGAGGAACCCGGCGTCCCCGTCGTGGTGGCGCCGGAGGAGCGCGACAACCTCGACCTGTGGAAGTCCATGGACCGAGGGCACGACCCCACCGCCTGACGGGAGCCCCCGGCCTCACTACACTTGGGCGCGCACCGCCCGCCCCCTCAAGTGGACAACCCGCGAGGAGCCCGCATGTCTGACAACCACGGCAACACCCCGGCCGCGTGGACCGGTGTCACGGTGGCGATGCTCGGCTTCGTCGTGGGTGGCGCCGGGCTGATGTTCGACCCGGTCAACATGACCCTGTTCTGGGCGGGATGCGCGATGGGCGTGGCCGCGCTCGTGGTGTTCGCCGTGATGGCCAAGATGGGCCTGAACAGTTCCGACCACTGATCGGATGACCACGTCCGTGCTCGACGACATCGTCGCCGGGGTACGGCTCGACCTCGATCATCGCCGCGCGGTGACGCCGGCGGCCGACCTGCGAGCGGCGCTGGCCGACGTGGCTCCACCTCGTGACCCGATGCCCCACTTCCGTGGGACCGGGTCCAGTGTCATCGCGGAGGTCAAGCGGCGCAGCCCCAGCAAGGGCGACCTCGCCGAGATCCCCGACCCCGCGGCCCTGGCGCGGGCCTACGCCGCCGGTGGTGCCGCTGCGATCAGCGTGCTGACCGAGGGGCGTCGCTTCGGCGGCAGCCTCGACGACCTGCGCGCCGTCCGCGCGGCAGTCGACACACCGCTGCTCCGCAAGGATTTCATGGTCGAGACCTACCAGCTGCTCGAGGCCCGGGCCGCCGGTGCGGACCTCATCCTCCTCATCGTCGCGGCCCTGGACGACGACACCCTGCGCCGGCTCCACGACGAAGCGCGGGACCTCGGGCTCGGCGTCCTCGTCGAGGTGCACGACGAGGCCGAGACCGAGCGCGCAGTGACGCTGGGCGCCGAACTGGTAGGCGTCAATGCCCGCAACCTCAAGACGCTCGCCGTGGACCACGGCACCTTCGCCCGCCTCGCACCACTGGTGCCGGAGGACCGGGTGCTGGTGGCGGAGTCCGGGATCTCCGGGCCGTCCGACGTCGAGCGCTTCGTCGCCGAGGGCGCCCGGGTTGTCCTCGTGGGGGAGGCTCTGGTGAGAGGTGGCGAGCCCGAGGCCGCCGTCCGTGCGATGACAGGAGTGACGCGGTGACGCAGGCAGGCAGCACGTGGGACGCCGATGACCGCGGCTGGTTCGGCGCCCCTGGCGATCAGCGCTGGGGAGGTCGCTACATGCCCGAGGCTCTGGTCGCCGCCCTCGACGAGCTCACCGTGGCCTGGCAGGACGCCTGGGCCGACGACGCCTTCCGGGCCGACTTCGACCAGATACTGCGCGAGTACGCGAACGTCCCGAGCCCGCTCTACGACGCGGTCCGGCTCAGCGACCACCTCGGGGGCGCTCGGATCCTGCTCAAGCGCGAGGACCTCAACCACACCGGCGCCCACAAGATCCGCAATGTGCTCGGCCAGGCTCTGCTCACCAAGCGAATGGGCAAGCGGCGCGTCATCGCCGAGACCGGTGCCGGCCAGCACGGTGTCGCGGCCGCGACCGCGGCGGCGTACTTCGGTCTCGACTGCACCGTCTACATGGGCTCGGTCGACACCAAGCGACAGGCCCTGAACGTGGCGCGGATGCAGCTGCTGGGGGCCACCGTGGTGCCGGTCGACTCCGGCAGCGCGACGCTCAAGGACGCCATCAACGAGGCGCTGCGCGACTGGGTTGCCAGTGTCGACCACACCGCCTACCTCTTCGGTACGGCGGCCGGGCCCCACCCGTTCCCGAGCATGGTCCGCGACTTCACCCGAGGAATCGGTGACGAGGCCCGGGCCCAGTGCCTGGAGCGCGCCGGTCGGTTGCCGGATGCGATCGCAGCCTGTGTCGGTGGCGGCTCCAACGCGATCGGCCTGTTCACTGCGTTCCTCGACGACCGCGAGGTCGCGATCTACGGGTTCGAAGCCGGCGGCGACGGCGTCGAGACCGGCCGTCACGCGGCGACCATTGCCGCTGGGGAGAGCGGCGTCCTGCACGGCGCGCGGACCTTCGTGCTCCAGGACGAGGACGGTCAGACCGTCGAGTCCCACTCGATCTCCGCCGGGCTCGACTACCCCGGAGTGGGGCCGCAGCACGCCCACCTCGCCCAGTCCGGCCGAGCCGACTACCTGCCGATCACCGACAGTCAGGCGATGGACGCGCTCGAGCTGCTGGCGCGCAAGGAGGGCATCATCGCGGCCGTCGAGTCGGCCCATGCCCTCGCCGGCGCCTACGACGTCGCGCGTGAGCTCGGCCCCGAGGGACTGGTGCTGGTCAACCTCTCCGGCCGGGGAGACAAGGACATGGAGACCGCGATGGAGTGGTTCGGTCTCGCCACCCGGGAGCGGAGCGAGCAGTGACGGTTCGGACCGCGTTCGACACTGCGCGCGCTGCAGGGCGCGGGGCGTTGGTGGGCTACCTGCCGGCCGGGTTCCCCGACGTGGAGGGGTCCATCGAGGCGCTGCGAGTCATGGTCGACGCCGGGTGTGACGTCATCGAGGTCGGCATGCCCTACAGCGACCCGGTCATGGACGGTCCCACGATCCAGGCGGCGGCCCAGCAGGCGCTCGAGGGCGGGGTCCGGATCCGCGATCTGTTCCGCACCGTCGAGGCGGTGGCCGCCACCGGCACCCCGACCGTGGTGATGACGTACTGGAACCCGGTCGAGAGGTACGGCGTCGCCCGCTTCGCCCAGGACCTCGCCGACGCCGGGGGTGCCGGGCTGATCACGCCGGACCTGACGCCCGACTCCGCCGCGGAGTGGATCCACGCCGCAGATGCGCACGACCTGGACAAGATCTTCCTGGTCGCGCCGAGCTCCACCGATGCCCGGATCGCGATGACGACCGCGGCCTGCCGTGGCTTCGTCTACGCCACCGCCGTGATGGGTGTGACCGGTGCCCGCGACGCCACCAGCGACCTCGCTGGCCCGCTCGTGGCCCGCGCCCGCGCGGCCTCGTCCTCCCTGCCGGTGGCGGTCGGGGTCGGGGTGAGCAACGGGGACCAGGCCGCCGAGGTGGCGGCGTACGCCGACGGCGTGATCGTGGGCTCGGCATTCGTCCGGACGCTGCTGGACCACCCCGCCGACCGGGGCGCTGGGCTGGCTGCGCTTCGAGCGCTGACCGAGGACCTGGCCGGCGGCGTGCGCCGTGCGTAGGGCGCTGGTCGCGCTGCTGGCGGCCGCGCTGCTCGGCGGCTGTGGCGGTGAGCCCGACGTGGGTGACTACCACGGCGCGATCCTCGAGCAGCCGTACCCGGTCCCCGCCACCCCGCTGACCGACACCGAAGGTCAGCCGTTCTCGCTGGCGAATGACACCGAGAAGCGGTTGACCCTGGTCTTCTTCGGCTACACCCACTGCCCCGACATCTGCCAGGCCGTGATGGCGAGCGTCGCGGCCGGGCTGACCCGCCTCGACGACGCCGAGCGGGACCAGGTCGACGTCGTCTTCGTGACCACCGACCCGGCCCGTGACGACGAGGATGCGCTGCGCGGCTACCTCGACCGTTTCGACCCCGGCTTCCTGGGGCTCACCGGGGATCTCGACACCATCAGCGCCCTGGGACGCGACCTCGGCGTCGCCGTGGAACAGGGGGAGAAGCTCCCCAGCGGGGGCTACGAGGTCACCCACAGCACCCAGGTCATCGGGGTCGACTCCGACGACGTCGCACCGATCGTCTGGCTGCAGGACACGTCCGCCTCGGACTACGCCGAGGACATCCACCTACTGCTGACCGGGAATGCCTGATGACGCTGGTTTCGACCATCCTGTGGAGCATTCCGAGCCCGTCCCAGGGGGAGTTCTACCTCGGCCCGTTCCCGGTGCGGGGCTACGCGATCTCGATCATCCTCGGCATCGTGGCGGCGATCTGGATCGGCGAGCGCCGCTGGATCGCCCGCGGCGGCAGGCAGGGCGAGATCAGCGATCTCGCGCTGTGGGGGGTCCCGTTCGGTCTGGTCGGGGGCCGGCTCTACCACGTCGCGACCGACTACCAGCTCTACTTCGGCGAGGACCGCAACCCGGTCACCGCGCTCTACCTCTGGCGCGGCGGCCTCGGGATCTGGGGTGCGATCGCCCTCGGCTCGGTCGGGATCCTCATCGGGGCCAAGGTGAAGGGACTCAAGGTGCTGCCGGTGCTCGACGCCATTGCGCCCGCAGTCCTGGTCGCGCAGGCCCTCGGCCGATGGGGCAACTGGTTCAACCAGGAGCTGTTCGGCCGGCCCACCGACCTGCCCTGGGCCCTCGAGATCGATGCCGACCACCGCCCGGCCGGCTTTCTCGACGTCGCCACCTTCCATCCGACGTTCCTCTACGAGTTCGGCTGGAGCCTGCTCGCGTTCGCCTTCGTGGTGTGGGCCGACCGTCGGTTCCGCCTCGGCCACGGCCGGGTGGTGGCTCTCTACGTCATGGCCTACACCCTGGGCCGGGGCTGGATCGAGACGCTGCGCATCGACGACGTGCAGATGTCGGACGTGATGGGGCTGCGGCTCAACGTCTGGACCTCTCTCGTGCTCTTCGTGCTCGCGGCGGCGTACTTCGTGGTCTCGGCCAAGCGTCATCCCGGCCGGGAGACGGTGGTTCGCGCTGACGCCCAAGGGGCGAGAGACGAGCCGGAGCCCTCCTCTCAGCAGTGATAGCGTGGTCCCGCCGCTTGGGCCAACGTCGTCCCCTGCACCGCACGCACCACGTACGCACCGCTCCGGTCGCGACCCCCGGTCACCGCTGACCAGGGGACAGCGACCGCCGACGACGGGAGAACGCCCAGTGCCGACTTCGCACGCATTCCCGCCGCCCAGCCCTGCCGCCCTGGCTCCTCAGGCGCAGGGGCTCTACGACCCGCGTTTCGAGCACGACGCCTGTGGTGTCGCGTTCGTGGCGACACTCACCGGTGAGCCGAGCCACGACATCGTGGCCAAGGCGCTCACGGCCCTGCGCAACCTGGACCACCGCGGCGCCGCCGGCGCCGAGGTGAACTCCGGCGACGGCGCCGGGATCCTGATGCAGGTCCCCGACGACTTCCTGCGTGCGGTGACCGACTTCGAGCTGCCCCCGCGGGGTTCCTACGCCGTCGGCACCGCCTTCCTCCCGGGCGACGACGAGAACGTCGCCAAGACGCGCAGCCGGATCGAGGAGCTCGCCCGCGAGGAGGGGCTGGCCGTCCTCGGCTGGCGCGACGTGCCGACCAGTCCCGAGGTCCTCGGGGCGACGGCGGTCAGCGTGATGCCCACGTTCAGCCAGCTGTTCGTGGCCGGGTCAGGTGCCCGCGTCGCCGGCATGGCACTGGAGCGCCAGGCGTTCTGCCTGCGCAAGCGCGCCGAGAAGGAGACCGACGTCTACTTCCCGTCGCTCTCGACGCGCACCCTGGCCTACAAGGGCATGCTCACGACCGACCAGCTCGGTCACTTCTACCCCGACCTGGTCGACGAGCGGATCGCGTCGGCGCTGGCCGTCGTCCACAGCCGGTTCTCGACCAACACCTTCCCCAGCTGGCCGTTGGCCCACCCGTTCCGATTCATCGCCCACAACGGTGAGATCAACACCGTGATGGGCAATCGCAACTGGATGCGCGCCCGTGAGGCGTTGCTGGAGTCCGACCTGCTCACCAGTCCCCGGGCGGGCGAGCGGTCGAGCGGCTCAGCCGATCTCGAGCGGCTGTTTCCGATCTGCACTGCGGGCGCCTCCGACTCCGCCTCGTTCGACGAGGTGCTGGAGCTGCTTCACATGGGTGGCCGTTCCCTGCCCCACTCGGTGCTGATGATGATCCCCGAGGCGTGGGAGAACCACGGCGAGATGGACGAGCAGCGACGCGCGTTCTACGAGTTCCACTCGGCCCTGATGGAGCCGTGGGACGGTCCGGCCTGCGTGGTCTTCACCGACGGCAGCCAGATCGGGGCAGTCCTCGACCGCAACGGCCTGCGTCCGTCCCGCTACTGGGTGACCGACGACGGGCTGGTCGTGCTGGCCTCCGAAGTGGGGGTGCTGGACCTCGATCCGGCCAGCATCGTTCGCAAGGGCCGGCTCCAGCCGGGCCGGATGTTCCTGATCGACACCGACGAGCACCGGATCATCGAGGACGAGGAGATCAAGGCCGAGCTGGCCGCCGAGCACCCCTACGACGAGTGGCTGCATGCCGGGCAGATCCACCTCGACGACATCCCCGACCGTGAGCACATCGTGCACACGCACGCGTCGGTGACCCGTCGACAGCAGATCTTCGGTTACACCGAGGAGGAGCTCCGGGTCCTGCTCACCCCGATCGCCAACACCGGCGGGGAGCCGCTCGGCTCGATGGGGACCGACACCCCGATCGCTGTGCTCAGCGACAAGCCGCGGTTGCTGTTCGACTACTTCAGCCAGCTCTTCGCGCAGGTCACCAACCCGCCCCTCGACGCGATCCGCGAGGAGCTCGTGACGTCGTTGTCGGGAACGATCGGTCCCGAGGCCAACCTGCTCCAGCCGGCACCCGCGTCGTGTCGTCAGGTGGTCCTGCCCTTCCCGGTCATCTCCAACGACGACCTCGCCAAGATCCGCCACGTGAACCGTGACGGCGACATGCCCGGGTTCATCACCCACGTCGTGCGGGGCCTCTACGAGGTCGAGGGCGGCGGTCGGGCGATGGCGGAGCGCATCGATCAGCTGTGTGTCGAGGTCTCCGATGCGATCGCCGGCGGCGCTCGAGTCATCGTGCTCTCCGACCGCCACTCCACCCAGGAGATGGCACCCATTCCCTCGCTGCTCCTCACCGGTGCGGTCCACCACCACCTGGTCCGGGAGAAGACCCGGACCCAGGTCGGCCTCCTGGTCGAGGCCGGTGACGTGCGCGAGGTCCACCACGTGGCGCTCCTGATCGGGTACGGCGCGGCCGCGGTCAACCCCTACCTCGCCATGGAGTCGGTCGAGGACCTCGCTCGCGACGGCTTCTACGTCAAGACCGAGCCCGAGGAGGCGGTGGCCAACCTCATCAAGGGTCTCGGCAAGGGCGTGCTGAAGGTGATGTCGAAGATGGGCGTCTCCACGGTGGCGTCCTACACCGGCGCTCAGATCTTCGAGGCGGTCGGCCTCTCGCAGGCGATCGTCGACAAGTACTTCACCGGCACCACCTCCAAGTTGGGCGGGATCGAGCTCGACACCATCGCCGAGGAGGTCGCACGCAGGCACGCCGTCGCCTACCCGACGTCGGGCATCGCCCCCGCACACCGAGCCCTGGCGATGGGCGGCCAGTACCAGTGGCGCCGCGAGGGCGAACCCCACCTGTTCGACCCCGAGACGGTCTTCCGGCTCCAGCACGCCACGCGTGCCGGCAGGTACGACGTCTTCAAGCAGTACACGAGCCGGGTCGACGAGCAGTCGTCACAGCTGATGACCCTGCGCGGGCTGTTCCGCTTCAAGGACGGTGAGGCGACCGGTCGGCCGCCGATCCCGATCGACGAGGTCGAGTCGGTCGCCGACATCGTGCGGCGATTCTCCACCGGTGCCATGTCCTACGGCTCCATCAGTCGCGAGGCCCACGAAACGCTCGCGATCGCGATGAACCGGCTGGGCGCCAAGTCCAACACCGGCGAGGGGGGCGAGGATGCGGACCGGCTGCACGACCCGGAGCGTCGCAGTTCCATCAAGCAGGTGGCCTCGGGTCGGTTCGGCGTCACGTCCGAGTACCTCACCAACTCCGACGACATCCAGATCAAGATGGCCCAGGGCGCCAAGCCCGGTGAGGGTGGGCAGCTCCCCGGCAACAAGGTCTACCCCTGGGTGGCCAAGACCCGCCACTCCACTCCGGGGGTGGGGCTGATCAGCCCGCCCCCACACCACGACATCTACTCGATCGAGGACCTCGCTCAGCTGATCCACGACCTGAAGAACGCCAACCCCTCGGCCCGGGTCCACGTGAAGCTCGTCTCCGAGGTCGGCGTCGGGACCGTCGCGGCGGGTGTCTCCAAGGCGCACGCCGACGTGGTGCTGATCTCCGGGCACGACGGAGGGACCGGCGCGTCGCCGTTGACGTCGCTCAAGCACGCCGGGGGGCCGTGGGAGCTGGGCCTGGCGGAGACCCAGCAGACGTTGCTGCTCAACGGCCTGCGCGACCGGATCGTGGTGCAGACCGATGGCCAGCTCAAGACCGGTCGCGACGTCCTGATCGCGGCGCTCCTCGGTGCCGAGGAGTTCGGCTTCGCCACCGCCCCGCTGGTGGTGTCGGGCTGCATCATGATGCGGGTCTGCCACCTCGACACCTGCCCGGTCGGCGTCGCCACCCAGAACCCTGTGCTGCGCGAGCGCTACAGCGGCAAGCCGGAGTTCGTCGTGACCTTCTTCGAGTACGTCGCCGAGGAGGTGCGTGAGCTGCTCGCCGAGCTCGGGTTCCGCACGCTGGACGAGGCGATCGGCCGGGTGGACGCGCTCGACGTGGAGGCCGCCGTCGAGCACTGGAAGGCCTCCGGGCTCGACCTGGAGCCGATCCTCCACCAGGCCTCCACCCACGGCGAGTTCGGCCAGTTCGAGGACCAGGACCTCCGCTGCACCAAGCAGCAGGACCACGGCCTGGCCAAGGCGCTCGACCATGAGCTGATCGCGATCGCCGCTCCGGCGCTCGAGTCCGGCGAGCCGGTCCGGGCCCAGCTCGAGGTGCGCAACGTCAACCGCACGGTCGGCACCATGCTCGGCCACGAGGTGACCAAGCGCTACCGCGGGGCGGGCCTGCCCGAGGGCACGATCGACCTGACTTTCCTCGGCTCCGCCGGCCAGTCCTTCGGTGCGTTCATCCCGAACGGAGTGACGTTGAGGCTGGAGGGTGACGCCAACGACTACGTCGGCAAGGGGCTCTCCGGTGGTCGGATCGTGGTGCGACCCGACCGGGCGGCGGCGTACCGCTCGGAGGAGCAGATCATCGCGGGCAACACGATTGCCTACGGCGCGACGTCGGGGGAGATCTTCCTGCGTGGCGGCGTCGGTGAGCGGTGCTGCGTGCGCAACAGCGGGGCGACCGTCGTCACCGAGGGGGTGGGCGACCACGGCTGCGAATACATGACGGGTGGCCGCGTCGTGGTCCTCGGCAAGACCGGACGCAACTTCGCCGCCGGAATGTCGGGCGGATACGCGTTCGTGCTGGACCTCAAGGAGGTCCGGGTCAACCCGGAGCTCGTCGAGCTCAGCGCGGTGGCAGGCGAAGCGGCAGAGGAGCTCGAGGAACTGGTGCGCCGGTTCGCCGAGGAGACCGGGTCGGCGGTGGCCACCGGGCTGCTCGCCGACTGGCCGGCCGCCACCGAGCGCTTCACGCTCGTGATGCCGCGCGACTTCAAGCGGGTGCTCGGCGTCCGCGCCGATGCCGAGGCCGAGGGCCTCGACGAGGACCAGATCAACTCCCGGATCATGGAGGTGCTTCATGGCTGACCCGAAAGGATTCCTGAAGAACGGCCGCGAGGTCGCGACGCGACGTCCGGTCGAGGAGCGGGTCCGCGACTGGAACGAGGTCTACCCCGACGGGATCGGCCGCGCATTGTTGCCGATCATCAGCACCCAGGCGGGTCGCTGCATGGACTGCGGCATCCCGTTCTGTCACCAGGGTTGCCCGCTCGGCAACATCATCCCCGAGTGGAACGACCTGGTGTGGCGCGACGACTGGGACGGTGCGATCGAGCGTCTGCACGCGACCAACAACTTCCCCGAGTTCACCGGCCGGCTGTGCCCGGCCCCGTGTGAGACGTCCTGCGTGCTCGGCATCAACCAGGACCCGGTGACCATCAAGAACGTCGAGGTCGCCATCATCGACCGCGCGTGGGAGTCGCGCGCGGTGCGACCGCAGCCGCCGGAGTGGCTCTCGGGCCGTACCGTCGCGGTGATCGGTTCCGGGCCGGCCGGCCTGGCCGCCGCCCAGCAGCTCACCCGGGCCGGCCACACGGTGGCCGTCTACGAGCGGGCCGACAAGATCGGTGGCCTGCTGCGCTACGGCATCCCCGAGTTCAAGATGGAGAAGAAGCACCTGGACCGGCGCCTCGACCAGATGCGCCGCGAGGGCACGGTCTTCCGGGCGGGGGTCGACGTCGGCGGCGACACCCTGACGACCGAGCGCCTCCTGGACCGGTACGACGCCGTGGTGCTGGCCATGGGCTCCACTGTGGGTCGGGACCTTCCCGTGCCCGGTCGTGAGCTCGCCGGGATCCATCAGGCGATGGAGTACCTGCCTCAGTCGAACCGGGCATCGCTGGGGGAGGAGGTCCCCGACCAGATCCGCGCCGACGGCAAGCACGTCGTCATCATCGGCGGCGGCGACACCGGAGCGGACTGCCTGGGCACCGCGATCCGCCAGGGCGCCGCGTCCCTCACCCAGCTGGAGATCATGTCGCAGCCCGGCGACGTCAGGCCGGACTCGCAGCCCTGGCCGACGTACCCGATGCTGTTCCGGGTCTCGTCGGCCCACGAGGAGGGTGGTGACCGGGTCTTCTCGGTGTCGACCCAGGAGTTCCTCGGCGACGACGAGGGCCGGGTGCGGGCCCTGAAGCTGGTCGAGGTCGACGCGAAGTTCCAGCCGATCGAGGGCACTGAACGGGAGATCCCGGCGGACCTGGTGCTGCTGGCGATGGGCTTCACCGGCCCCGAGACCCCGGGCCTGGTCGAGCAGCTCGGGGTGGAGCTCGATGAGCGCGGCAACATCGTGCGCGACGACTCCTACACCAGCTCGGTGCCGGGCGTCTTCGTCGCGGGCGACGCCGGTCGCGGCCAGTCGCTCATCGTCTGGGCGATCGCGGAGGGGCGGGCCGCCGCCGCCGCGGTGGATCGTCACCTCACCGGGTCGACCAACCTCCCGGCCCCGATCCCGCCCACGGAGCGCCCGGTCTCGGCCTGACCCGCGGCAGCCGCCCGGCAAGGCTTTGTTGGATCGATCAAATGGTCGCTAAGGTGGAGCCGTGTCCAAGTCGAAGATCGTGTGCACGCTGGGTCCCGCGACCAGCACCCTGGAAACCATCCGTGAGCTGATCGAGGCGGGCATGGACGTCGCCCGGCTCAACATGAGCCACGGCACCCACGCCGACCACGCCGAGGCCTATCGCAACGTCCGTACCGCGGCGGACGAGTCGGGACGCGGTGTCGCGATCTTCGCGGACCTCCAGGGCCCGAAGATCCGCCTGGAGACCTTTGCCGACGGTCCGGTCGTGCTCGAGAACGGGTCCCGGTTCACGATCACCACGCGCGACGTCCCGGGAACCGTCGAGGAGTGCGGCACGACGTACGCCGGCCTGCCCGGCGACGTGGGAGCGGGCGACCAGATCCTGATCGACGACGGCAAGGTCAGGCTGCGGGTCGTCGAGGTTGCCGACACCGACGTCCACACGGAGGTCGTCGTCGGCGGCACGATCAGCGACCACAAGGGCATCAACCTGCCCGGCGTAGCGGTCAGTGTGCCGGCGTTGTCGTCCAAGGACGAGGAGGACCTCCGCTGGGCGCTGCGAACCTCGGTCGACTTCATCGCCCTCTCCTTCGTCCGCTCCGCCTCCGACGTGGACCGGGTGCGGGAGATCATGGACGAAGAGGGAGTGCGGCTCCCGGTGATCGCGAAGATCGAGAAGCCCCAGGCCATCGACAACCTCGACGAGATCGTCAAGGCCTTCGACGCCTTCATGGTGGCGCGCGGCGACCTCGGCGTGGAGTGTCCGCTCGAGAAGGTCCCGCTGCTGCAGAAGCGAGTCGTGGAGCAGGCGCGTCGCAACGCCAAGCCGGTGATCGTGGCCACCCAGATGCTGGAGTCGATGATCACCAACCCGGCGCCCACCAGGGCCGAGGCCTCCGATGTCGCCAACGCGGTGCTCGACGGCGCGGATGCCGTGATGCTCTCCGGCGAGACGAGCGTGGGGGAGTACCCCATCGAGACGGTTCGCACCATGGGTCGGATCGTCCGCGAGGTCGAGGAGTGGGATCCGCAACGGATGGCGGCGATCGACTGGCAGCCGCGCACCCGGGGCGGAGTGATCGCCAAGGCGGCGGCCGAGGTGGCCGAGCGGGTCGGCGCCAAGTACCTCGTCGCGTTCACGCAGTCCGGTGACTCCGCCCGTCGACTCGCCCGCTATCGCGGAGCGGTCCCGGTCCTGGCGTTCACGCCCGAGGACAAGGTCCGCTGCCAGCTCGCCCTCACCTGGGGCATCGAGACGTTCAAGACCGAGACCGTCGAGCACACCGACGAGATGGTGCGCCAGGTCGACGAGCAGCTGCTCAAGACCGGCCACGTCGAGGAGGGCGACCTGGTCGTGCTCATCGCGGGAAGCCCGCCCGGCATCCCGGGTTCGACCAACGCGCTGCGCATCCACCGGATGGGCGACGCGATCAACGAGCTGGCGCCGGCGTACCGCGACCTCCGCTGAGCCGTCTCAGGTCTTCGGACCGATCAGCTCGTCGAGTCGGGCGACCGCCTCGCGACGCGAGACCGCGACCCGGTCGACGCGCCGGAGGCGGAACTCGACGCCGGCCAGCTCGAGCGCCCAGCAGCAGAGGCCGATGATGTCCGTGGAACGGTTGGCGAACTCCCACCGCGGATAGTCGTACCGCTTCATCTCGTCCCCGACGCGGCGGGTCGCCCAGTTGCGGGTCCGGGACCCGTCGGAGTGGAAGAGCCCCCGCAGGAACGCGTCCGGATGCTGCTCGACGATCGCGCGCTGCCAATCCACGAGTGCGATAGGCCGCTCGTGCTTGCGGCCCGGCCCGTGCTGGGGGAACAGGCACGGCCAGTGCTTCCAGTTGGCATGCACGACCACTGTCCCGGGCGCGCGCACGTGGAACACCGCATGTGTCGGTCGAATCTGGCGGATCAACTCCGTGACGTCGCCGACAATGTGCGGAAATGCCTTGTCGCAGGAGATGCGGAGCGAGTAGTAGCCGCGCTGCTTCGAGACGCACCCGTCTCCCAAGTAGAAGCCCAGCATGGCTGCGTAGGTCGGGACCGGACAGCCGGGCCCCGTCGCACGCTGGACACTCGGTGTCGACTGGGTCGCGGCGCGCCCGCCACGCTCGCACCGTGGAGCGCGAGATGCCAGTCCTGCGACTGACCTGCGACGGTGAGAAGCCTGCGTCAAGGAGCCGCAGGACCTCGCGTCGCTCACGGCTGCCGTACATGACGGCAGTCTCGAGGAAGCCGCCGACAGGTGCCCCGGGTGAGATTCGAACTCACACTGAATGGTGTTTGAGACCATCGCCTCTGCCGTTGGGCTACCGGGGCGGCGGAGACACGCTAGCCGTCTCTTGTGTCCCAATCAAAAGTGGCGCGAGCATTGTCACGGCGCCAGCTGGCGTCCAGCTGTGTGAGGCCGTCGCGGCCACTCGCTAACCTGACCGGGTGACCACCAACGCCCAGTCCGCGCCGCCCGTACGACGCGTCGTGATCGCCGAGGACGAGGCGCTGATCCGGATGGACCTGGCCGAGATGCTGGCGGAGCAGGGCTACCAGGTCGTGGGCGAGGCCGGAGACGGCGCCCGGGCCGTCGAGCTGGCCGAGGAGCACCGCCCCGACCTGGTCATCCTCGACGTGAAGATGCCGGTCCTCGACGGGATCGCCGCAGCCGAACGCATCGCGGCGCAGCGGATCGCCCCGGTGGTCATCCTCACCGCCTTCTCCCAGCGCGATCTGGTCGAGCGGGCCCGCGACGCCGGTGCGATGGCCTACCTGGTCAAGCCCTTCTCGGCGGGTGACCTGGTGCCGGCGATCGAGATGGCCGTCAGCAGGTTCGCCGAGGTGCAGGCCCTGGAGCTGGAGGTCGCCGACCTCCAGGACCGACTCGAGACCCGCAAGACCGTCGACCGCGCCAAGTCCGTGCTCCAGACCCAGCTGGGCCTCAGCGAGCCGGACGCCTTCCGCTGGATCCAGAAGACCGCGATGGACCTGCGACTCTCCATGCGTGAGGTCAGTCAGGGCGTGGTGGACCACGGTCCCGGTGGCGCCGGGGCCTGACGTGGCCAAGGTCACGAATCGGCAACGACCCCGAACGTTACCCGGAAGGTGTTCCACCCACGCTCAGGTGAACGATACGGTCGGGCCGCAGTACCCATATTCCGGGCTCTTGCCCGGAGTTGTCTAGTGAGCCGGAGGCCTCATGATCCGCACTACCCGCGCCGCCCGAGTTGGGGCGGTCCTCGCCGCAGCCGCGCTTGTCCTCACCGCTTGCGGCGACGACGACCCCGGAACGGCGACCCCGAACGAAGACGACACCTCGTCCGACGCAGCTGCGCCGACCGGCGACGGTGTCCTGACCATCGGCAACCTGCTGCCGGCGACCGGAGACCTCGCGTTCCTCGGTCCCCCGGAGTTCGCGGGCGTCAAGCTCGCTGTCCAGGACATCAACGCCGCAGGCGGCGTCCTCGGTGAGGACGTCGTGGCCATCGATGGTGACTCCGGAGACGGCACGCCTGACATCGCCGGCGCCGAGGTCGACAAGCTCTTCAACAACGACGTGGACGCCATCATCGGCGCCGCGGCATCCGGGGTGTCGGTCAGCGTCATCGACAAGATCACCCAGGCTGGTGTCATCCACTTCTCGCCGGCCAACACCGCCGCGGGCTTCGACACCTACGACGACAACGGGCTGTACTTCCGTACCGCTCCGTCGGACCGGCTGCAGGGCTCGGTGCTCGGCAACCTTGCCGTCGAGGACGGCTTCTCCAACGTCGCCGTGATGGCACGTCAGGACTTCTACGGTGAGGGTCTGGCCGAGCAGGTCCAGACGACGCTGCAGGAGAAGGGCGCCAACGTCGCCGAGTACGTCCTGTACTCCGCGGACGCCCAGAACTACACGGCTGAGGTCAACAAGATCGCGGCGGCCAAGCCCGACGCGCTCGTGCTGGTCGCTTTCGAGGAGACCACGAAGATCATCCCGCAGCTGATCGCCAAGGGGATTGGCCCGCAGGACATCCAGATCTACTTCGTGGACGGCAACCTGGCCGACTACTCGTCCGAGAAGTTCGACCTGACCGGCGTCAAGGGCACCCTTCCGGTGTCCGGCAACCCTGACCCCGGCTTCAACGACCGTCTCCTTGAGGTCGACCCCAAGCTGAAGGACTTCAGCTACGGTCCGCAGTCCTACGACGCCGCAGTCATCATCGCCCTGGCCGCCATCGCGGCCGGTGACGACGACGGCACGGCCGTCGGTGCCGAGATCATCAACGTCACCAAGGAAGGCACCCAGTGCTCGACGTTCGAGGAGTGCGCACAGCTCCTCGAGGACGGCGAGGACATCGACTACGAAGGTGCCAGCGGTCCGACCGACATGAACGACACCGGTAGCCCGGCGTCGGGCACCATCGGCATCAACCTCTACAAGGGCAACAAGTACGAGCAGGTCGACAAGGTCTCCGGCCTCGTCGAGTGATCTGACGCCGACAGGCGTCCTCACAACGCAGAACCCCCCCGGCCTTCGGCCGGGGGGGTTTTCGTTTGTTTGTCTGTCGCGGCAAGAGTCTGAGGGCGGGCGGGGCCAGCGCGGGATAGGTGCGGTTTCCCCGGTCGACCGGGGAAACCCTGGCATGGCACGGGAAGCAATCTGTGCCAGGTCGACGACTCTCCGACATGGTCAGGCGCCGGCCATACGCCGGCTCTCGAGAACACGCCGGATTCGGGCAGCGGTCGCGTGGGGACGCTCGAGGTCCGCCCACGTGATGGGAATGCATACCCATCCAGTCAGCTGACAGATCACTTCGATCCGTCTCTTCTCCCGCATCAGGTAGTCCTCCAGGGATTCGCCATCTCGCCGGTAACGCTGGTACTTCTCCCGACCCTGGAACTCCAGGAAGACACCGAGATCCGGCCAAGCGAAGTCCACACGGCCGACGAGCCAGCCTCGTTCGTCCTTGATCTCGACCTGGGGTACGGGCCGCGGAAGGCGTCGGTCGTAGCAGAGATAGGAGGTACGCGTTTCGCCCACCGACTCGATGCGTTCGTCACACAACCTGAGCACCACGGTGGCCGACAGTGTGGACGGCCAATGCTTCAGATCCCTGTTTGCTGCGACCAGTTCTTCACGAGTCAGCTTGCCAGCGTGCAGCAGGCTGTTGATCGTGACCAGGGTGGGCTCCGCGGGGCCCATCGTGATCACCTCGACAGCGCATCTGGCCGGTCGGGTGACTCGCAGCCCGTTGAGCGACTCGATGTCGTCTTCCGTCAGAAGACCTCGGTGCTGGACTACGCCGGCCTCCCGCCGGCCGGTGCGCCCGTCGAGCCGCGTGATGTGGACGACGTCGAGATCGAGACCCCAGACCGCTGCGCCGTGCTCCACCGCGGCCGAAAGATGGCTCACCACGACCATGGGGTGCGCTGTGCGAAGCACAGCGCGCACGAGCACGCGATGTCGATCGGCTCGGTTGAGGGAACGCCACAGCGCGCCATCCACATAACTGCCGTGGCGGACGCGGTGAAGCAAACCCGTCTTCACCTCTGTTCGGATCTTCGCGTCGGTCCACCCGTCGTCGAGGAGTTCTCGGCGGAGGACAACGACATCGGTGAGGTTGATCGGTCCATCTGACATGGCTGCACCGTGCCGACATTCGAGCAGACGAGCAACCGATGTCATAGCGGCTGTGGAAAACGGCCCCAGCGACGTCGATAGCCGAGGCACGTCCCACCCCTCGGCCACGCGACCTTGTCGGCAAGTCCTCAACTTCGCAGTGAATGCTTCCACTGCCAAGTTCTGGTTTCCCCGGTCGACCGGGGAAACCGAGGGCGCCCCTCGTCAGTTCTTGCCGAGGGTGCCGAGGTAGAGCTCGATGACCTTGGGGTCCTTGGCGAGCTCGCGGCCGGTGCCGGTGTAGGCGCTGGTTCCCTGGTCCATCACGTAGCCACGGTCCGAGATCTGCAGACAGCGGCTGGCGTTCTGCTCGACCATGATCACCGAGACACCGGCGCGGTTGATGCGGCGCGTCTGTACGAAGACCTCGTCCTGCAGCACGGGGGAGAGGCCGGCTGAGGGCTCGTCGAGGAGCAGCACCGACGGCTCCATCATCAGGGCCCGACCCATCGCCACCATCTGCCGCTCGCCACCCGAGAGCGAGCCGGCGCGCTGACTGCGGCGGTCGAGCAGGGCCGGAAACAGCTCACCGACGAACTCGAAGCGCTTCTTGAACGAGGCGGGACGCTGGTAGACGCCCATCTCCAGGTTCTCCTGGATGGTGAGCGAGGGGAACACGTTGTTGCTCTGGGGCACGAACCCGATGCCCTTGGTGACCAGGGTGTCGGCGCGCTCGTTGGTGATGTCGTCACCCTTGAGCTGGACCGTGCCGGTGCTGATCTTGACCAGGCCGAACAGGGCCTTGAGCAGGGTCGACTTGCCGGCGCCGTTGGGGCCGATGATGCCGACCAGCTCGCCTTCGTGACAGTAGAGGTCGGCGCCATTGAGGATGTTGACCCCCGGCAGGTAGCCCGCGATCAGGTTGTCGGCCCGCAGGACGGCACCGTCGGCTGCGGCCACGTGGGCGCTCCGGTCGACGGTGGGGGTGTCGGTCTCAGCCACGGTGCTCCTCCTGGTGCCCGGCCTGGTGCTCATGGTCGAGCTCGGCGTTCGCTTCGGCGAGGATCTGCTCCTCGACGTCCTCACTCAGGTCCTGGTCGTGGTGCGACCCGAGGTAGGCGTCGATCACCGCCTGGTTGCTCATGACCGTGTCGGGTGGTCCCTCCGCGACGATCTGTCCTTGCGCCATCACGATGACCCAGTCGGAGATGTCGCGGACCATGTCCATGTCGTGCTCGACGAACAGCACGGTGCGACCCTCGTCGCGCAGCGACTTCACGTGACCGAGCAACGACTGCTTGAGGGCCGGGTTCACGCCGGCCATCGGCTCATCGAGCATGACCAGCTCGGGATTCGCCATCAGGGCCCGGGCCATCTCGAGCAGCTTGCGCTGGCCGCCGGAGAGCGAGCCCGCGAAGTCCTCGCGCTTCTTGATGAGCAGGAACCGTTCCAGCAGGTCGTCGGCCCGTGCCGTGTTCGCGTTCTCCTCGGCGCGCCACAGGAACGCGAACATGGCCGAGAAGAGTCCCTCACCACGCTGGTCGGTCGCCCCCACCAGCATGTTCTGGATGACGGTCATCTTCGACAGCACCTTGGTGAGCTGGAACGTGCGCACCATCCCCATCCGCGAGACCTTGTACGCCGCCACCTTGTTCAGGCTCCGGTCGTTGAAGGCCCACGTGCCCTCGTTGGGCCGGTCGAAACCGGTCAACAGGTTGAAGAACGTCGTCTTGCCGGCGCCGTTGGGACCGATCAACGCGGTGATGACACCGCGCTGGATCTCGACGTGTGCGACGTCAACGGCGGTCAGCCCGCCGAACTGTCGCTTGATGCCGTCGGCCACCAGGATCGGGTCGGGCTTGGCCGCGCCGGGCACGCGGTCGACGTCGTCCAGGGCGGCCCGGGCGGCCGAGATGTCGACGCCGGTGGCGTTCCCGGACGTCGGCTTCTCGGTCGAGGCGTCGTCGGCGGAGCTCTTGGTCACGTCAGCGGGCATCGAGGGCCAACTCCCTTCGGTCTCCGAAGATCCCTTGTGGTCGGAAGATCATCAACAACATCAGTCCGAGGCCGACGAAGATGAATCGCATCAGGCTGGCCTGCTGCGAGTCCATGATCGCCGCCGGGATCAGCGGGTCCACACCGCGGGTCGCCTGGCTGAAGAGGACTCCGATGAAGTTGATCAGGAACCAGAAGATGATGGCGCCGACCACCGGGCCCAGGACCCGGGCCGCGCCACCGATCAACAGCACGGTGTAGGCGAAGAAGGTGATGTCGGTGGCGAAGAACGACGGACCGACCGCCGCCGATCGCAGCGACGTCATGATCCCGGCGAGGCCGCCGATCATGCCGCCGATGACCAGCGCCTGCATCTTGTAGCCGTAGACGTTCTTGCCCAGCGACCGTACGGCGTCCTCGTCCTCACGGATCGACTTGAGGACCCGACCCCAGGGGCTGCGCATGAGCAGCCACACGATCACGCAGCACAGCGCGACCAGGGACCAGCCCACGGTCATCACGTAGAAGTCGTAGGCGCTCCAGTCGACGACCCCCGGGATGCCCTTGCGGGTCTCGTAGGGGTTGTTCGCCCGGAAGCCGCCGATGAAGTCGGTGATGCCGTCCTGGCCGCCGAAGGTCCCCGAGAAGGAGGCGGCGCCGATCGTTTGTCGGATGATCTCGGCGGCGGCGATGGTCACGATGGCCAGATAGTCGGCACGCAACCGCAGGGTCGGCACGCCGAGCAGCAGCGCCAGCACGACGCACAGCAGCATGCCGACGAGGGCGCCGATCCACAGTGAGGTCGAGAAGACCGTCACCGCGGCACCGATGGAGTAGCCGCCGACGAGCATGAAGCCGGCCTGTCCGAAGTTGAGAAGACCGGTGTAGCCGAAGTGGATGTTGAGGCCGATGGCGGCCAGGCACAGCAGGATCGCGGTGGGGCCGAACGCCTGTTGGAGCGAGAAGCCGATCAAGTTGCTGAAATCCATGTCGATGTCCTTCCTCAGCCGACTCGTTGGGCTTTGCCGAGCAGGCCCTGGGGTCGGATCAGCAACACCACGATCAGGACCATGAGAGCGCCGACGAACTTGAACTCGGCGGGCACGAAGAGCGTGGTGAGCTCGGTGAACAGGCCGATGATGAAGGCGCCGACGATGGCACCCCAGATCGTGCCGAGGCCACCGAGGACCACAGCAGCGAATACGAGCAGCAGGAGCTTGAACCCGATCTGGTAGTCGAACCCCTGGGTGAGCCCGAGCAGGGCCCCCGCCAGTCCGGCCAGCGCCGCACCGCCGATCCAGACGATCGAGATGACCCGCTCCACGTTGATGCCGGTGGCCGATGACAGTGCCGGGTTGTCCGCCACGGCCCGTGTCGCCTTGCCGATCCGCGTGTAGCGCAGCAGAGACGTGGTGATCACCAGGACCGCCATCGCCACCAGGAAGACGATGATCTCCTTGGGAGTCACCAGCAGTGGACCGATCTCCCACGGAGTGACGGCTGAGTACTGCGAGTAGTTCTGGCTCTGCGCGCCGGTGAAGTACTGGTAGGTGTTCCGCAGGAAGAGCGAGAGACCGATGCTGACGATCATCATCGCGATCACCCCGGTGCCACGTTTGCGCAGTGGCTTCCACAGCACGGCGTCGTTGAGCCAGCCGAAGCCCGCTGACACCGCGAAGGCGCCGATCACCGCGACGATGATGGTCACGTTGAGCCCGCCGATGGCGATCTGTCCGGGGAGCCGGTCGAAGGCGAACGCGACGATCGCGCCGAAGGTGATCAGCTCGCCGTGAGAGAAGTTCGTCAGGCCCGTCGTACCGAAGATCATCGAGAGGCCCAGCGCCGCCAACGCGAGCACGGAGGAGAACACCAGCCCGCCGACCGTGAGCTGGAGGGCCTGCGTCATCTTGGCCGACGACCCGGCCAGCGGATCACCGATCGGGAAGATCACGCTCTGGTCGGAGTCGGTCGTGAAACGGACGATGACCTCGACCTTGTCCGGGTCGCGGAGACCGGAGCCCTCGGGCAGGGTCGACTCGTCGATGGCGACGGTGAACTCCTTGCCGAGTGCCGAGACCGCGTCACCGGGGATCGGGATGTCGAAGACCCCGTTCTCGCCGGTGGTGTCCTCGCCGACCACCTCGCCGGCAGAGTCCGTGACGGTCACCACGACGCCCTCGACGGGAGCCGCCGGGTCCTCCCGGTCGTCACGGAGACAGCCCTTGACGTGGACCGTGTCGTCGTCGCGTTTCTCGTACTGGCAGGTGCCGGTCCTGGCCGTCGATGTCTCAGCCGAGGCCGCGTGTGCCGCGGCAGCAGGGGCGAGAATGGCGAGAAGCGCCACTAGCAGTGCTCCGACCCCGGCAAGCCGTGATCGTGGAGTGTGCCCTGGGAAATGCAATGGTCCTCCGTTCCGACGCCCGGTTGGCGTAGGTGGTGCGCTGGAACAATACCCAGATAACGCGACGACGCGCGTCTGACGGGGCAGAGTTACTCAGGCGTTACCGGAGCGTGGCCGCGAGGGCGACGAGAAACGGGGCCACGACGAGGGCAGGCAACAGGTCTGCCACGGGGATCTCGCGGACCCGGAGCAGCCGCAGGGCGACGCCGATCAGCAGCAGCCCGCCGACGGCCGTGAGCGCGACCACGTGGGAGTCCGGCAGCACGTCGCCGAGGAGTACGCCGACCGCGGTGAGGCTGCCCTGCACGACGATCACGGTGAGCACGCTGGCGGCCACGCCCCAGCCGAACGACGCGGCGAAGGCCAACGCCGCGAACCCGTCCAGCGCCGACTTGAGGAACAGCTCCTCCGCGCCACGACCCAGGCCGTCGTTGAGGGCGCCCAGGATCGTGAGCGGGCCGGTGCAGAACAGCAGCGAGGAGGCGACGAAGCCTTCGACGAACCGATGCCGTTCGGCTGATCCCCGATCGGAGGTGAGCCGGGTCTGCAACCACCCGCCGACGGATTCCACGCGTTGCTCCAGTCGCAGCACCGAGCCGATGATGCCGCCGATCAGGAGCGACCCGAGGACCACCAGCATCGGTGCGCTGGACCCGATGTGTGCGACCAGGACCGGATCGGTGACCGCGAGTGCGGAGAGGATCGCGATCAGCAGCGTGACCAGGCCCAGCCCGTCGGTGACCACGTTGCGCGTGCGCTGGGAGAGCCGGTGTCCGAGAAGGACTCCGAGCCCGGCGCCGACCAGGACGGTGGCGACGTTGACGACGGTGCCGATTCCGGGAAACACAGGACTCCTCTGACGGTGCGGAGCGTCCGAGCGTAGTCTCGAGCGGAGGCGCCGGGTTCGGGGGACACGAGACCTGGCCCGGGACGGGGCAGGACAGAAGGGTCGTCATGCGTGCACACGTGCTGATGCGCTCCGCAACGGACTCGGACTCGGCCGACCTCGTGGCGGTCTGGGAGGACGTGCTGAGGCGGGTCGATCACGACAGCCAGCTGGAGGACGTACGCCGGATCGTTGACCGGGTCTCCGCCATGCCCGAGGAACGGATCGTGGTCGCCGAGCTCGACGGCCGGGTCGTGGGTGCGGTGCACCTGAAGGCCACCACGTTCAGCCCGATCAACCTGGAGCCCGTCGTCCAGGCGATTTCTCCGCACGTCCTGGCCGACTTCCGTCGGCACGGCGTCGGCACCGCGCTCGTCGAGGCGGCGGTGGCCTTCGCCGAGGAGCTCGGAATCGCCCACGTCGGGACCGCGGTCAGCTCCGGGGCCCGAGACTCCCACCGATTCATGGCTCGCCTGGCACTGGGACCTGCGGCCACGCTGAGGGTCGCCCCGACCAGCGTGGTGAAAGGACGACTCCACGCGCAACGGCCAGCGTTCGCGAGAGCGGCCGGTCGCCATGTCCCCAAGGTGCTCGCGGCGCGTCGATCCGCCCGCCGCCGCGAGGCGACGTCAGGCTGACAGGAGCCTGAACGGGGCTTGTCGCTGAAGCCGGTTAGAGTCGCGGCGTGCCAGAAACCCCACCCCGACTGCTGCTCCTCGACGGCCACTCGCTGGCCTACCGCGCCTTCTTCGCGCTTCCGGTCGAGAACTTCTCCACCACCACGGGACAGCACACCAACGCGGTCTACGGGTTCACCTCGATGCTGATCAACGTGCTGCGTGACGAGCAGCCGACCCACGTCGGCGTGGCGTTCGACAAGTCCCGCCAGACCTTCCGGCTCGAGGAGTACCCGGAGTACAAGGCGGGTCGCAACAAGACCCCCTCGGAGTTCTCCTCGCAGCTGCCGCTGATCCAGGAGGTGCTGGACGCGCTCCGCATTCCACACCTGGAGGTGGAGGGCTATGAAGCCGACGACATCATCGCGACACTGGCGACCGGTGCCCACCGCGACGGCCTCGACGTCCTGATCCTCACCGGTGACCGCGACGCCCTCCAGCTCGTCACGGACACCTGCACCGTTCTCTACCCCATGCGGGGCGTCTCCGAGCTGGCGCGGATGACCCCCGCGGCGGTCGAGGCGAAGTACGGCGTCCCGCCGGGCCGCTATCCCGAGCTCGCGGCCCTGGTGGGGGAGACCTCCGACAACCTGCCCGGCGTCCCGGGCGTGGGCCAGGGTTACGCGGCGAAGTGGCTCAACCTGTACGACGGCCTCGACAACGTCATCGACCACGCCGACCAGATCACCGGCAAGAAGGGTGAGGCCCTGCGCGCACACCTGGCCGACGTCATGCGCAACCGCCGACTCAATGCGCTCGTGACCGACCTCGACCTGTCGCTGAGTCCCGCCGACCTGGCGCTGCGTCCCTGGGACCGGCAGCAGGTGCACACGCTCTTCGACGGCCTCGAGTTCCGGGTGCTGCGTGACCGGCTGTTCGAGACGCTGGAGTCGGAGGAGGAGATCGACGACTCCGGCTTCGACCTGGCCGGGTCCCGGCTCGCGCCCGGTGAGGTGGCGGCCTGGCTGGCCGACCATGCCCGGGACGAGCGGACCGGCGTCTCGGTGCAGGGCGCCTGGCGCGGAGGGACGGGAGAGGTCTGGTCGGTCGCGCTCGCGGCCGGCGACGGAAACGCAGCGTGGTTCGACGCCTCCGAAGTCACTCCCGAGGACGACGCGGCCCTGGTCGCCTGGTTCGGCGACCGGGATCGGGCCAAGGTGCTCCACGACGCCAAGGGACCGATGCTGGCGCTCGCGGCCCACGGGTGGCACCTCGAGGGGCTGGTCAGCGACACGGCGCTCGCCGCCTACCTCGTCCGGCCCGACCAGCGGTCCTATGACCTGGCCGACCTCACCCTGCGCTACCTCAAGCGCGAGCTGCGCACCGACGCCGCCGATGCCGGTCAGGGGGAGCTGGTCTTCGAGGACGAGACCGACGCCTCGAGCGGCTCGGGCGGCGCGGACCACCAGGCGATGCTCCACGCACGGGCGGTGCTCGACCTGGCAGAGGCGCTCGACGACGCCATCGAGGAGCACGGAGGTGCCCGGCTGCTCGCGGAGATGGAGCTGCCCCTGGTCCACCTGCTCGCCCAGCTCGAGCAGACCGGGGTCGCCGTCGACCTGGACCAGCTCGAGTCGCTCGAGTCCCACTTCGCGAGCGAGGTCAAGCAGGCGGCCGAGGACGCCTACGCCGTGATCGGCAAGGAGATCAACCTCGGCTCACCCAAGCAGCTGCAGGTGGTGCTCTTCGACGAGCTCGACATGCCCCGGACCAAACGCACCAAGACCGGCTGGACCACCGACGCCGATGCACTCCAGTCGCTCTACGAGAAGACCGAACACCCGTTCCTCACCGCGCTGCTGCGTCACCGAGACGTCTCCCGGTTGCGACAGACCATCGAGGGCCTGCTCAAGACGGTGGCCCCCGACGGCCGGATCCACACCACGTTCAACCAGACCATCGCCGCGACCGGTCGCCTCTCCAGCACCGACCCCAACCTCCAGAACATCCCGGTCCGCACCGAGGAGGGACGCCGGATCCGCGAGGCCTTCGTGGTGGGGGACCAGGTCGGGGGTGTGCGGTTCGACTGCCTGATGACGGCGGACTACAGCCAGATCGAGATGCGGATCATGGCCCACCTCTCCGAGGACGCCCTGCTGATCGAGGCGTTCCGTTCCGGGCGCGACTTCCACGCCGTGGCCGCCGCCCGCGTGTTCGACGTCGAGCCCAGCGACGTCACCACCGAGATGCGGGCCAAGATCAAGGCGATGAACTACGGCCTGGCCTACGGGTTGTCGGCCTTCGGGCTCGGTCAGCAGCTCCGGATCGACCCGTCCGAGGCCCGGGGCCTCATGGACGAGTACTTCGAGACCTTCGGCGGCATCCGCGACTACCTCGCCGGGGTGGTCGACGAGGCGCGGAAGTCCGGCTACACCGAGACCATCTGGGGCCGGCGGCGCTACCTGCCCGACCTGACCAGCGACAACCGGCAGCGCCGCGAGATCGCGGAGCGGATGGCCCTCAACGCCCCCATCCAGGGGTCGGCTGCCGACCTGATCAAGGTGGCCATGCTCAACGTCGACCGGGCGGTCACCGCGGCCGGGCTGCGCTCACGGATGTTGCTCCAGGTCCACGACGAGCTGGTCTTCGAGGTCGCGGAGGGCGAGCGCGAGCAGCTGGATGCCCTCGTGCGCGACCAGATGGGGTCGGCCGCCGAGCTCGCCGTCCCGCTCGACGTCTCCGTCGGCACCGGTCGCAGCTGGCACGAAGCCGCCCACTGAGGACCACAGGGGCAGGGCCGTTCAGGCCGGCCGTGCGGTGCGCTGTCCGGTCGCGCGGTCCAGCCCGCTGAGGCTGAGGGTCATCAGCGTCAGCAGCACCACCGTGTCGATGGCGATCACCCGCAGCACGAGGCCGAGCAGCGATTCAGCGGTGGCAGCGACGACCAACATGACGACCAGCCCCAGCCACACCAGCAACGTGCTGCGCCGCGCCCGCTGGGCCAAGGCGTCGTACACGAGCAGTTGCAGCATGGCCAGCAACGTGCCCAGCAACGCGAACAGCCACAGCTGGTCGATGATCGGGGCGTACTGGTTGCCGCCGATGAACAGCAAGGCCAGCTGTGGAAGCACGGCGCACGCCACGGTGCCCAACGCCCCGAGAAGGGCGATGGCGGAGAGACCGCGCGTGAGCGCCCAACGTCGTTCATGGTCGGTCGACAAAGACGGAAAGGCCACCACCACCACGAACTGGGGGAGGAAGAGCATCGCCTTGGTGAGGATCAGGCCGCCTGCGTAGTAGCCGCTCTCGAGAGTGCCGAGCACGTTGCGAGCGACCACGATGTCGAGGTTGGACAGCGCGAAGTAGGCCAGCAGCGCCTGGGCGTGCAAGGTCGCCTCTGCTCCGATGCTGCGCCCGCGTAGCAAGGGGGCTTCTCCGGCGGGAGGCCGCTCGCTTCGTAGCGTCCACCACCCCACGATCACCGGTGCGATCGCGCCGATCGCGACGGCCAGCACGGCCAGCGTCTCGGACGGTCGCCAGAGCAGGAGCGCGGTACCGACCAGGAGCCGGGGCACGCCAGCGGCGAGATAGACCGCTCCCAGGGCGTGCCAACGGCGCTCACCCTGCAGCACGCCGGCCTGCCCGCCCATGAACGTGAGGGGGACGGCGGTCGCCGCGACCAGCAGCGCGGTCGCGATTCCGTCCAGACGGAGTGCCCGTTCCAGAACCGGCGACAGCACGAGCAGCAGGACGCCGGCACCCAGCGCGACCACCCATGACACGCGGAGCACCACCCGCTCGAGCTCGCCGACGTGTACGCCGCCGGCGGAGATCCGACGGGCGCCGGCGGCCTGCAACGCGAGCGCGAGCACGCTGATGACGATGAGCGTGTTCATGACCGCCGCGAAGCCGCCGTACTGTTCGGGCCCGAGGACTCGGGAGGCGAGCAGGGTGTAGCCGTAGGTGGCGATGTTCATCACGGCCATGGCGACCGCGATGGAGGCGCCACCACGGACGCCGCGCTGTTCCACCTCGATCCCTGGCACTGGCCCAGCCTAGGTCCGGGTGGTCTGGCGTGGACGCACTCCCCACTACGGTGGGTCCGCTGCCGCACCGGAGGAGGAAGTCGTGAGCGTGGCGCGTCTCATCTGCCTGCGACTGCCTGAGCTGTGGGCGCTGTTGCTCGCGCTGCTCCTCCTGGGGCCAGCGATGCTGCCGGGTTACGTCCTCACCTACGACATGGTGTGGGTACCGCAGCTTGATCTCCGGCCCGATTTTCTCGGAGTTGGCAGCGGACTGCCGCGCGCCGTGCCTTCGGACGCGGTGGTCGCAGTGCTCGACCAGGTGGTTCCCGGCATGCTCCTGCAGAAGCTGGTGCTGCTGGGCTCGCTGACGTTCGGAGGAGTCGGTGCGTCACGCCTGGTGGGTTCGCTTCCGCTGGCGCCCCGGCTCGCCGCGGTCACGGTCTACGTGTGGAGCCCGTTCGTCGTGGAGCGGCTCGTCATCGGTCACTGGCCGCTGCTGCTGGCCTACGCAACTCTGCCGTGGCTGCTCTGCTCACTGGGGGCCTGGCGCCGCGGTTCCGGTGACCGACGGTGGTGGCTGCTGGTGGTGCTGGGCAGCCTCAGCGCCAGCGCCGGACTGCTGACTGCCGCGGCGGTGCTGATCGCCGGGGTGTCACGACACGCGGGAACCCGGCGATGGCTGGAGATCGGCTCGGTGCTGCTGGCTGCCAACGCTCCGTGGTGGGTGACGGGCCTGCTCCATGTGGACGCGACGACCAGCGACGTACGTGCCTTCGAGGTCTTCGGGCTGAGCGCAGAGGGCCTGCTCCCCGCCCCACTGGCTGCGTTGGGCCTGGGCGGAATCTGGAACGCCGACGTCGTACCCGCCAGCAGGACAGGCTTCCTCGGCGTGGCTGCGTTGGTGGTGCTCCTCGGTCTGTCTGCGGTGGCGGTTCGTCACTGCCGAGCCGCCTGGCGTGCCGCGGGCGGCAGCCGGCTCACCTTCCTGTGGGTGGTCGGCATGACGGGGGCGGTGGTCACCTGGGCCGCCCCGGGCATCCTGGGAACCGTCAACGCCACGGTGCCCGGAGTCGCCGTGATGAGGGACGGTGCTCGATTCCTGATGCTGTGCGCGCCGGCCGTCGCGGTGCTGGTTGCGCATGGAACCGCCGCCCTGCTGTCCTGGTGGCCATCCCACCCACGCCCGCCGGCGACGGGCTGGCAGCACA
This sequence comes from uncultured Actinomycetota bacterium, assembly GCA_963806945.1. Classification (GTDB taxonomy): domain Bacteria; phylum Actinomycetota; class Actinomycetes; order Propionibacteriales; family Nocardioidaceae; genus Nocardioides. The sequence continues at coordinate 24,274 of CAWDZH010000005.1, read as the reverse complement.
AGGTCGTGGCGGTGGCACTCGTGGTGTGGCCCGTGGCGTTGATGTCCGACGCCGCCTGGGGGATGTCGGGTCGGCTGCAAGCCGTCCAGTTCCCGGAGAGCCTGGAGCAGGCACGTGCTGCGGTCGACCAGCGCGGGGACGTCCTGATCCTGCCGTTCAGCAGCTATCGGGCACCCGACTGGAACGGCGGACGGGCTGTGTTCGACCCGACCGGCCGCTTCTTGCGGCCCGACTACCTCACGAACGACGCACTCGTGATCGACGGGGTGCCGCTGCCTGGCGAGGATCCGCGTGCCCGGCAGGCAGAAGCGGCCCTCAGTGGGCCCGAACCGAGTGCCGCGCTGGCCGAGCTCGGTATCCGTACGGTCGTGATCGATCGAACCGCGCCCGAGGAGGTGCCGCGACTGGAAGGACAACGACTGCTCGACGGTGACCTGGAGGTGATTCGGATCAACGGCGCACAGGAGCAGTCGGCGCCGACCGGCTGGTGGATGGCCGCAACGGTCGCCTGGGTCGGGTTCCTGGCGCTGGTGGGGGCAGGAGCGGCGCAATCTTTGCGGCCCTGGTGGTCGAGGATTCGTCCCTGGAGGGGTCATCGCTGATACGGTTCGTCTCGACCAAGTGGAGGATCAGGTGCTCAAGAGCTTTGTAGGCGGCTTCATCGCCATGGCGGCGGGAGCCTCGCTCGCTGCGGCGACCGTCGTGGGCGTCGTCTCGAACCAGACCAAGGATCCTGCACAATCGCCGGGCGACTCCCAGTCCCCTGCGGTGGACTACGGCTCGACCCAGTGATCATCGACCTCGGCTGAGGACATCTGGTCCTCGTCGGGGTCCTGCACTGAGACCCGCTGGCCGCGCACTGCGCTGGCGAGGACGCTGGCGAACGACCCGTGCGTGTGCTCCCAGGTGAATCGGCTGCTGATCTCACGCGCGCCTTCTGACAAGGCCCCTCGCTGCTCCGGCGACGTGAGGACCTCGCGCAGGTACTCGACCAGCTGGTCGAAGTCCTCCGCGAGCAGGCCGGACACGCGGTGCTCGATCGACTCTCGAGTGCCGCCGGCCGAGGTGTAGGCAACCGTGGGCGTGCCATGGCGCCCGGCCTCACCGACGACCAGACCCCAACCCTCCTTGAGAGAGGGCAGCGCCATCACCCATGACCGTGCATAGATACGTTGTTTCTGCTCCTCGCTCACCTGTCCGGTGAACTCCACGAGGTCCCCCACGCCGGCAGCGACGGCGTAGTCGCGCAGTGGTTGCTCCCACCAGCCCGAGCCGACGATGGTCAGCCGCAGCGCAGGCAGTGTCCGGCGTAGTCGCACGACCGCGTCCACGGCGTGCTCGACCTGCTTGTGAGGGACCAGTCGGCCGACGACACAGATGCTGGGGTGGGCCGTGCGCTCTTCGACCAGATCCAGCTCGGGTGCGGTGCCGTTGTGCACGACCGCGATCCGAGTGGGATCAACTCCCAAGGTCCCGAGCTCTCGCCGGGTCGCCCGGGAGACCGCAACGTACTGGCAGCGCCGGTAGAGGCGAGGCGCGACGCGGCTCTCGATCCACCAGCCGATCCGACCGGTCACCCCGGGATAGACCACCGGCCACTGCTCGCGGTGGACGTGGTGGACCAGCACGACGACGGGTGCGCGGGTGGCCAAGCGGGTGAAGAAGGGCAGTCCGTTCTGTACGTCGACGACGACGCTCGGTCGGCCGAGGCGTCTGGTGAGCAGCAAGAACCATCCCCACAGGTAGACCGACAGCTTCGACCCGCGGCGCACCCACGTGACACCGGCGATCACCTCACGCGCCGGCGCCTGATCATGGGCGGCGCAGAAGACGCTCACGCGGGCACCCCGCTCGACCAGGCCGCGCGCAACGTGATCGAGGTAGATCTCGGCGCCGCCGCCCTCGGGATTGGTGGTGTCGCGCCAGCTCAGCATGACCACGCGCAGGCCGTCCAGGCGCAGATGGGAGTGCACTGGATGACCCTATCCGTTGGGCATGTTGCGCCTGTACTGTCGAGTAGGGTTTGCGCGTGATCCTCCGGTCCCGGGCTAGGCGCCCCCATCGCGCCACGCTCAGGCGGTCGGTGAGACTGCTACGCGAGTTCCGCTATGAGCAGCCGGACCCCGCGCGCTTCTACGGTGCGGTCGCGGAGGACTCCGCGGTCCAGCTGCAGGAGTACGTCGATCTGGCTGGCGCCACGATGCTCGACGTGGGAGGCGGCCCCGGCTTCTTCCGCGATGCGTTCTGTGCAGCGGGCGCGAGCTACCTGGCACTGGACTCCGACGTGGGGGAGATGGCTGGACGCGGCGAGGTCACGCCCGGCTCGGTGATCGGCAGCGGACATGCAGTTGCCGTTCCGTGAGGGATCCGTCGACGTCTGCTACTCCTCGAACGTGCTGGAGCACGTGCCCGACCCGTGGCGGATGGCGGAAGAGATGGTGCGGGTGACGCGACCCGGCGGCATCGTCTTCCTCAGCTACACGGTCTGGTTCGGTCCGTGGGGCGGTCACGAGACCGCGCCGTGGCACTTCCTCGGCGGCCACTACGCACGGCGTCGCTACACGCGTCGGCAGGGCCACGCGCCCAAGAATCGCTTCGGGGAATCACTGTTCGGTGTGACCGTCGCGCAAGGCCTGGCTTGGGCTCGACGCCAGCACCATGCCGACGTCGTGGCGGTGCTGCCGCGCTACAACCCCTGGTGGTCCCACTGGTTGCTGCGAGTCCCGGTCGTGCGTGAGGTGGTGACGTGGAACCTCGTGGTGGTGCTGCGCAAGCACTGAGCGAGGCCATGCCGCCGCCGCGGCTGGCGCGCATCAGGCTGGTCGCTGGGGCGCTCCTGCTGACCGGCCTGGCCTTCGTGCAGTCGCCCGGGAACCTGATCGCCGACTCCAAGCTGGACCTGGCCGCGGACCCGGGCGGGTTCCTCGCGCGCGCTGCCCATCTCTGGGACGGGGGTGCGGCGTTCGGTCAGCTGCAGAACCAGGCGTATGGGTACGGCTGGCCCATGGGCCCGTTCTTCTGGCTGGGCGACACGGTGGGTCTGGACGGCTGGGTGGTGCAACGGCTGTGGCTCGCTCTCGTGCTGATCACCGCCTTCGTGGGTGCCGCCGTGGTGACGCGTGCCCTCGGCGTGCGCAGTGAGCTGGCGTGCTTGGTCGCAGGCGCGGCCTATGCGACCTCACCTCGGCTGGTCAGCATCGTGGGCGGAGTCTCGATCGAGGCCTGGCCCAGCGCGCTCGCTCCGTGGGTGCTCCTGCCCCTCGTGCTCGGTGCCGAGCGCGGCTCCCCGAGGAGAGCCGCTGCCCTCTCCGCCTTGGCGATCGGCATGGTGGGGGGAGTCAACGCTGCCGCGACCGCTGCGGTCCTGCCGCTCGGGGTGGTGTGGCTGCTGAGTCGTACCTCGGGGCCGCGGCGACGAGCACTGATGCTCTGGTGGCCGATCTTCACCTTCCTCGCCACGGCCTGGTGGCTCGTGCCGCTCTTCGTGCTGGGCGCGTACAGCCCGCCCTTCCTGGACTGGATCGAGAGCGCGAGCGTCACCACCTTCCCCACCACCCCCTTCGACGCGCTCCGCGGCACCTCGGCCTGGATCCCGTACGTCGACTCCGGGTGGGGAGCGGGCAACGACCTGCTCCGTACTCCTCAGCTGATCGTGAACTCCGGCGTTCTGCTGGTCGCCGGCATCCTCGGTCTCCAGGCGCGGCGGAATCCGCAGCGGCTCTTCCTCGTGCTCTCAGTGATCCTCGGCATGCTGCTGGTATCCCTGGGGCACCTCGGTGAGGTGCGCGGATGGTTCGCCGGAACAGCCCAATCCTCGCTCGACGCGGCCTTGGCGCCGTTGCGCAACGTCCACAAGTTCGATCCGGTGATCCGGTTGCCGATGGTCGTGGGGCTGGGCTGGTTCCTGGAGAGCTTGTTGCTCACCCGCTCCCCACCTCGAGCGACGGGGACGCCCCGGTCGGGCCCGCTCACGGCGACCGTCGAGCTGGTGGGCAGGCACGGCCAGCGCGTGGGTGGAGTGGCGGTCGTGGTGATCGCGGTCCTGGCCACCGCGAGCCCCGCGGCGCTGGGCAGGTTGGCCCCCGAAGGGGCGCTACCGCAGGTGCCCGACTACTGGAAGCAAGCTGCCGACTGGCTGGAGGAGGAGCCGGGCTCCGGCACCAGTCTTCTGGTCCCGGGCAGTTCCTTCGGCTCCTACGTCTGGGGTGAGCCCAGGGACGAGCCGTTCCAGTTCCTGGCCCGATCACCCTGGGCCGTGCGCAACGCGGTCCCACTCGCTCCGGCGGGCAACATTCGGATGCTCGACGCAGTGGAGGAGCGTCTCGCGCAAGGGCAGGGTTCGCCGGGGCTTGCGGCCTACCTCGCCCGCGCCGGGGTGGAGCACGTCGTGGTGCGCAACGACCTGACCCGCTCGAGCGACGTACCGGACCCCGTGCTGGTTCACCGCGCGTTGCAGGACAGCCCCGGGATCACCGCCGTCAAGGGGTTCGGCCCGACCGTGGGCGGAGGACCGACCGCCACGGTGGACGGGCGACGCGTCCTGGTGAGCGGTGGCTGGCAGTCCGCCTACCCGGCGCTGCAGGTGTACGAGGTGGTTGCTCCTCCTGCGGCGGCCACGGCAACGACGGCCCCGATGACTGTGGTCGGCGGACCCGAGGACCTCCTGGACCTGGCCGACCTGGGGCTGCTCAACTCGGGTCCGACGTTACTGGCAACCGAGGGCGACACCCGAGCGCAGCCCCCGGGCCCCGTCGTGCTGACCGACGGCCTGCGGGACCGCGAACGGTTCTTCGGCCGCATCCACGACAGCGCGTCCGCCGTCCGCTTCCGCGGCTCCCCGCGCCGGACCGGCAACCCCACATCCGACTACCTCCTGCCCGGGCACGAACGCTGGGTCACGCGGGCAGTCGCTCTCGGGAACGCCCGGATCACTGTCTCGTCGTCCGCGGCCGACGCGGGGGTGCCGGGGGGCTCGCGCACCGGTTTCCATCCCTACGCCGCGGTCGACGGCGACCCGGACACCTCGTTCCTGAGCGCCCCGCTGGACTCGAGCCCCACCTGGCGACTGACCACGGCGGCAGAGGTCGGCGGATCTGAGATGCAGCTGACGGGGGGGAAGGCCGCCGACGGCGGGCAGCGAGTGCTGGTGCGCACGGAGCGGGGTGTGGTGGGCACCGTCCCGCTCGGGCCCGGTGAGCGCCGCCAGATCACCCTCCCCGCCGACGGCATCGAGTGGGTGGAGGTCGCACGGGCCACGGGTCGGGGGGCGCTGGACCTGGCCGAAGTGAGTCTGCCTGGGGTCTCAGCGCGCCGGGGGCTGCGCACCCCGCCGTTGCCGGAGCGGTGGGGAGCCCCGGACGCCCTGGTGCTGCGCAGCGATCTTGACGCTCGGACCGGCTGCGTCACCGTGGATGGACAGGTGCGCTGCTCGCCGGAGCAGCAACGCCGCGTCTCAGAGGAGCCGGGGGTGCTGCGTCGACGGGTCGGTCTGCCGGAGGCGCGCCAGTACCCGATCCGGGTTCTCGCCCGTCTCGACGAACGAAACATCGCGCCGTTGCTGGCGGGACAGCTGGGCAGCGTCTCGGCCAGCTCGACGCAGTACGACGACCTGCAGGCGTCCGCCCTGGCGGCTGTCGACGACGACCCGGGGACCACCTGGCTGGCCGCGCAGATCGACGAGCAGCCTCGGCTCAGTTTTGGATGGTTGAAGGAACGCCAGGTCCGCGGAATGACCTTGACCCTGGACCCCGACGCGCCGGGTCGGGCACCGCGACGTGTGCGACTGACCTGGGACGGCGGTGAGCGCGTGGTCCGACTCGACGCGGCGGGTACTGCTCGGTGGCGACCGTTCCGGGCCACGTCCTTCACCGCTGAGATCCTCGCGGCGGACGACGCGGTGAGTCTCGGCTTCGACGGGGTCGGGAGCCCCCTGCCGATCGGCGTCAGCGAGGCACGGGTGAAGGGCGTCCCGGAGTTCCCGCTCCGGTTCGACCGCCCGCTCGTTTCGACCAGGTGCGGTTCCGGTCCGACTCTCGTCGTGAACGGGCGCTGGCTACGGACGAGGATCGTGTCAGCGGCACCGGCGGTCCTCGCAGGGGAGACCTTCGAGGCCACCCCATGTGGATCCGCGACGGTCACGCTGCGGGCGGGAAGGAACCGAGTCGCCCTGCGTCCTGGCGATGGCTTCCTGCCTTCGGCGGTCGTCCTGGGCGACATCCCAGCCGCCAGCGTCACGACGCTGGGCGAGGCAGTCACCGGTCCCACGACCCGTGAGTTCACCGGGTCAGGGTCCGCGCAGCTCGTCGGGACGCCGGAGAACGCCAACCCAGGTTGGACAGCGCGGCAAGGTGGTGACCGGGTGACGCCGGTGGTGGTGGACGGCTGGCGACAGGGTTGGTGGTCTGGCTCCGAGGAACCGATCCAGGCACAGTTTTCTCCGGACGGCCCCTACCGCGCAGGCCTCGTGGGTGGCGGAGTCCTGGTGCTGTTGCTCCTGGTAGGGCTGTGGCTGCCCGGAAGGCGGCTCAGCTTCGCGCCTGCGCTGGCCCCGACGTCCTTGAGGTGGGCGTACGCGGCGCTCGCAGCCGTGCTCGCTGCCGGGTTGCTGGCCGGTTGGGCCGGTGCCGCGTTGGCACTTGCCTGGACGGCACTGCTCCGCACGCTCCTGGCGTGGATGCCGGGTGCGGCGGCTGGGTTGAACGGGGCTCTCGTGGGGCTCGCGGCGGTCGCGTACACGGTGAGGCCATGGGGCTCGCCGGTGACCTGGGCGGGCACCTGGCAGTGGCCCGCTCAGGCGGTGGTGCTGGCCGCGGTGGGTGCCTTGGTCGTCGTTGCGGGACGCGGGCGACCGAGCCGGCGAAGCGCGGGCCGCTCAACCAGCCAGTAGAGCGCTTCGGCGGCGATCAGTGACAAAGCCAGCGTCAGGGACCAGATCTGCCACCCGTTCCCTGCGAACAGGGTCAGGTCGCGCCACCACATCACGAAGTGCAGGACGGGCAGGTGCACGCAGAACAGCGAGTAGGACACGTGACCGAGGTGGCGCGGCAGCCGCAGCGCCATGATCGAGGTGTAGGCCGATCCCCCCGTAGTGAACACCGCTGGGACCACGAGCAGGAGTGCGATCGCCGTGTACAGAACCACCTTGGTCAGCAGTTGTGCCGGAGTCGGCGCGGCCAGCAGCGCCGGCCCGGCGAGGGGAGTGGCGCTCACGAGCAACAGGCCGGCGGCGGCTACCAGGCAGGCGCCGGGAGCGGCACCCAGACCAGTCGCCAGGCCGTGCGCCCTCACGGCGAGCCGGTTGCCTGCGGGCCGTTGGCCACCGACGTGGAGCAGCGCGAGCAGCATGCCGCCGGCAAACCAGAGGACGAAACTGGGCAGCCACTGCAAGGGCATCGCATTCTCGAGCAGCACCGGCTGCCACGCGCCCTCCAGCACCCACCACACCGACAGCGCCGAGAGGATCGTCAGGCCGCCGACTGCAGCGGCAGCGCCGCGTCGGAGCAAGAGCGGCATCAGGAGCGGTAGCAGTGCGTAGAAGAGGACCTCGGTCGCCAGGCTCCACATCTGGCTCAGCCCTGCAGGCAAGCTGGGGTGGACATAGATGTCGGTGAGGGTGAGAGTGGCCAGCCAATCCAGGGGGGACGCTCCGCGGTTGTCGTGGAGCAGCGCCAGACTGATGACGGCGACTACCGCATAGGCAGGATAGATCCGCCAGAACCGCTTGCGCAGGTAGCGGCGTGTGTCCGGAGGAGACATCCCCAAGGCGTGCCGCGCGACCCAGGGGCGCGACAGCAGGAACCCGGAGAGCACGAAGAAGAGAGCGACCCCCACGTCCAGGCGGGCCCACAACGTCCCGAGCCAGGCGTTGCCCAGATAGTCGCCCGACCAGAACATGGTGTGGGTCGTCAAGACGGCGAGTGCCCCCACGGCACGGAGCGTGTCAAGGGCTGGGAACTGCGGCGACAATTCGACGGACGTCAGGTCTTGTCTCACAGCCGTGGCCCGGGGACGGTACGGCCGACCTCGACGACGTTCACGCACAAAGCTCCTCCACTGGTGACCCCCCGGAATCGTACGCCGTCGACATCCTCAGTGACGCGCACATAGAGACTGTTGGGGCCGCTGCCGATCGCGGTCGTCAGCGTCCGTCCTCCCAGTTCGAGGGTGACGGTTCCGGGGTCCTGGACGAAGTAGCCGATGCGTACCCATGCCGACCCCAGCGCCTCGGCCTCCAACGGGACGCGAACCTGCTCGCCGCGGTGGACCGACCAGCCGCAGTTCGGGACCGGGCCGGGCTTGGTTCTGGCCTGCGGCTCGATGAGGGCTTGGTTGACCGTGCCCTCATCGGTGACCGCGGTCAGTCGGGGGGATTGATCGGGGAAGGTGAGCCCGGGCGCGATCAGTTCCGCGATGTCAGAGAGCTGGTTGTCGGGGCGGGTGAAGTCATCGAGCACCGCGCTCGGGACGGGTCGGTCGGCGACCTCGATCCCGGGCAACCGGTCGGACTCTTTGCCGACCTGTTGGACGAAGGTGCGACCGTCGTTGACGCGGGACCAGCTCTCGACGTACCGGAGCCAGCTCACGGTGCCGGCAAGTGCGACCAGCACGGTCATCACGACCACCAGGGCAGTGGGGGCGCGTTGCGCGAGCCCTGGCAGCCGGGCCCTGGGCGCGGATCGCCCCTTGCGGCGTCGGTGCTCGACCTGCTCCACGGCACCGTTCAGCGGCACCCAGGCAAGTGTCAGTGCCAGCACCGCGGCGCACACTCCGTCGGTCTGGAGCCGGTAGGCGCTGCCGATCTCGGCGCCGAACACTGCGGCCCGGGTCACGCCGATGGTGCCGATGAGCATCACGTAGTAGAGACCCAGCAAGAGCCAGGCGCGCCCCGCGCGCCGTCGAAGGAGCAGGCTGCCCACCACTGTCGCCAGCAGGACGGCGGAGGCCGTGAGCACGAACCAGGTCGGTGGATCGGCCCAGGCGCCACCCGGACGGTCCTGCCACCGCCACGGGCCACCAGCGATGCCGGCCACGAACGTCTCCAGCATCGTGGTGGTGATGCGGGTCCAGGGAGGATCAGCCTGTGCGCTTCCGGAAGCCGGCACCGAGACGAGGTAGTACCCGCTGAAGCCCGCGGCGAGGGAGCCGACGAGAACTGCTGAGAGCCAGTACCGGCGGACGATGGTCAACATCCGTTGCGCCGGGCCTCCCCGCGCGAAGTACGCCAGCGCCAGGAGTACCAGCACGGGCAGTACGAAGAGCGTCTTCTGGAAGAACAGCAGGCCCCACGCCAGGGTCGCGAGCAACCCCCACAACGGAAGGTGGCGTCCGGAGCGCAGATGCGAGACCCAGCAGCCGACGGCCAGGAAGAAACACATCTGAACGGGGGTCTGGTTCAACGCCGAGATCCACCAGAGCGAGGCCTGTGCTGTCATGGCGGTGGTGAGGTACACGATCAGCCCCGGCAGCACCTCCCAGCGCGGTCCGAAGAGGATCACCAGCATCCAGAGGGCGGCGAGCGACGCGAGAGCCTGGAAGGCCAGAGCCACGGCTGCGGCGACTCCCCAGTCCAAGCCCGGACCGTGGGCGAAGAAGTAGTAGATGGCCCGGGTTCCCGGCATCAGGTGGCCGTTCTCGGGCGTCAGCAGGTACTCCAGGCTCATCCGTGCCTCGAGTGCCTCGCGCAGGCGAAGGTAGTCGTCGGTGTAGAACCACGAGGACGACAGGGCCCAGCCTCGGAAGACCAGTTGCAGGGCCACGGCCAGGAGCCCGACGATCACCACGGGGTGGCGGAGCGCCGTGGTCACTCGCGCCGCGACACTGGTTCGGGCGCTCACGAGCGTTACCTTCTCACGTCGCGTGTCAGATAACTCGCCCGCGGCGCAACCTCTGAACCAGCGGGTAACTACGCTGATACGATCCTTTTCGCCGCGACGCGCCGCGCTGGGGCAATGGATGAGGGAGAACCGTGAAGAAGATCATCGGTTTCGTCTGCGCCGCACTGGGCGCATTCTTGATCGTCGCTGGCATCACCGCCGACGTGTGGGCCACCCCCAAGGTGGAGAAGACGCCGCTCGACGTCGACTCGATCACCCGGCTCGACGGCACGGCGAGCCGGATCGACACCGAGAACGGCGGCACCACCGACTTCGACGTACGGGTGGCGAGCTTCACCGAGGCGGACTCCGACGCTTCCACGGATGACGTGGTGGTCTTCGTGAGCTACACGTGTCTGGTCAAGGACGTGCCCGACACGCCGGACTGTGGCGTGGAGGGTGAAGGCGACGACGCCGATCCCAACGTCATCAACGTGTCGGACCCCTTCGTCTTTGCCACGGACCGGCGCAGCGCCGAGGCCGTCGCAGCCACGGACATCCCGGAAACCACCGGAGTCGAGGGCCTGGTCAACAAGTGGCCCTTCGGTGCCAAGCAGGAGGACTACCAGATCTGGGACGGGATCCTGGATCGGGCTGTGACCGCGACCTACGAGGGCAGCGAGTCGCTCGAGGGGCTCGACACCCACGTCTACAACGTGTCATTGACCGAGGAGCCCGCTGAGGTCATCGCGGGCACGGACGGGCTGTACTCCCAGGACAAGACCTACTGGGTCGAGCCCGTGTCCGGGTCCATCGTCAAGCAGGCGCAGGTGGAGGAACGCACGCTGGAGGACGGCACGGTGCTGCTTGCCCTCGAGGTCGCGTTCACTGACGAGCAGGTCACGGCGAACGTGGCGGACAGCTCGGACAGCGCCGACTCACTGAAGCTGATCACCTCCACGGTGCCCACGCTCGGCTACGCCGCCGGCATCCCGCTCCTGCTGATCGGGCTGGTGCTGCTGGCGTTGTCCCGTCGACGACAGCCGGCGTCCCACGCCTGAGTCTTGCCACGGGGGTGGGCGTCAGCGCAGGTCGGTGACGAAGATCGCCGTGCCCGGGGTGAACCGGCCACGCGTGCTCGACCAGCCGCCCCAGACCCGGTCGTGACCCTGGGGCCACTCCGGCTCGACCAGCTCGACCAGGGCGAAGCCACGCCCGGCCAGCACCCTCACCCAGTCACCCAGGGTGCGATGGTGCTCCACGTAGGCCACGACACCGGTTGAGTCGTCCACCTCGACGTACGGCGTGCGGTCCCAGTAGGACTGGCTCGCGACGAGCCCCCCTTCGCCGGGGTCGTCGGGGAACATCCAGCGGGTTGGGTGGGTGATCGAGAAGGCGAAGCGACCACCCGGACGCAGGACTCGCGCGGTCTCGGCGACGGCGCGGTCTAGGTCGGCGACGAACTGGAGGGCCCCGAAGGAGCAGAAGACCACGTCGAAACGGTCGGCCGCGAACGGCAGGTGCGTCGCGGTGCCCTGCACTGCCGGGACGGTGATGCCGGAGTCGGCGTCGATCCGGCGCGAGTGCTGGAGCTGGCGGTGGGAGAGGTCCAGGCCGATGGGCCGGCCACCCTGCGCCGCGACCCAGCGTGAGCACTGGCCGGCACCACTGCCGACCTCGAGCACGTCGCACCCGGCGACGTCGCCGAGCACACCGGCCTCTTCTTCGGTGAGCCCCTCCGGCCCCCACACGAAGCCGACGTCACCCAGGAACGCGCCGTGCGTGGCCTGGTACTCGTCGGCGTACCGGTCCCAGTCGGGACCGTTGGCCCGTCGGGACTCCATCTCGTCGACCGCTCGTCGCTCCACGCGCACCGCGGGGTGCGGCCACGGTTGTTCCACGTCGAGCAGACTACTGGCCGTCGACCTCTCGGCACTCGCTGATCGTCGTGTGCCGCACGCCGGCGTGCGGCTGACGCGTCGCGGCGGGCTCGGGGCCTAGCCTGAGACCGTGGAGAGCGAAGCGCGGCGAGAACGATGGGAGCAGCGGAGCGACTGGCCCCTGATCGCGGCGGCGCTGCTGTTCCTCGGGGCTTTCGCGTGGCCGGTGATGGACCCGGGACTGACGGCGGAGTGGCGGCGTGCGTGCTGGGCGGTGACCTGGGTGACCTGGCTGGTGTTCGCGCTCGACTACGGGGCGCGGCTGGCGCTGAGCCGCAACCGGTGGCGCTTCGTGCGTGGCCACCCCTTCGACCTGGTGGTCGTGGCACTGCCGCTGCTCCGACCGTTGGCCCTGCTCCGGCTGCTCGGCCTCCTGGGCGTCGTCAACCGGCGTGCCGGCCACGCCGTCCACGGCCGGGTCGCGATGTACATCGCCATGACCACCTCGCTGGTGGTGTTCGTGGGCGCCTTGGTGGTGCTGCGGTCCGAGCGCGGCCAGCCCGGTGCTGTGATCACCACCTTCGGGGACGCGTTGTGGTGGACGGTCACCACGGTGACGACCGTCGGCTACGGCGACGAGTACCCCGTGACCACGAGCGGACGGTTCCTCGCGGCCGGGCTGATGTTCGCAGGCATCGCTCTGCTCGGCGTCGTGACCGCGTCCGTGGCCTCGTGGCTGATCCGGCGGGTCGCCGAGGAGGAGGAGGCGATCGAGCTGGCCACGCAGCGCGACGTCGCCGCGCTCACGGCCGAGGTGGCCGCGCTGCGGGCCGAGATCGGCCTGCTGACGGCAGCTCGCCGAGCCGAGGCGGCACCTCCGGAGTGAGCCGTGGCTGGGCGGCCCCTCGCGCGAGTTGGACTCGGGCGCGCGCTCAGGCGTAATCTTGGACACTGCGCCAGTTGGTCTGCCGGTTCCCACAGGAGCGGACTCGGGCTCGCTATCCATCTTCATCGGTAGTGAACAGGTCTCTGCGCGTGCCCGACGACTTCTGACCACCAAGGAATTCATTCCCCTATGAGCAGCACCTACCTCACCGTCCCGCTTCACGAGCTTGGCGACGCGCCCCAGGTTGCGGTCAACGACATCGGCTCGGCAGAGGACTTCCTCGCCGCGATCGACGAGACCATCAAGTACTTCAACGATGGCGACATCGTCGAGGGCATCATCGTCAAGGTCGACCGGGACGAGGTCCTGCTCGACATCGGTTACAAGACCGAGGGCGTCATCCCCTCGCGCGAGCTCTCCATCAAGCACGACGTCGACCCCAATGAGGTCGTTGCCGTCGGCGATGCGGTTGAGGCCCTGGTCCTCCAGAAGGAGGACAAGGAAGGCCGGCTGATCCTGTCCAAGAAGCGCGCCCAGTACGAGCGCGCCTGGGGCACCATCGAGCAGGTCAAGGAAGAGGACGGCGTCGTCGAGGGCACCGTCATCGAGGTCGTCAAGGGCGGCCTGATCCTCGACATCGGCCTGCGCGGGTTCCTGCCGGCGTCCCTGGTGGAGATGCGTCGCGTCCGCGACCTGCTGCCCTACGTCGGGCAGACGCTCGAGGCGAAGATCATCGAGCTCGACAAGAACCGCAACAACGTGGTCCTGTCGCGCCGCGCCTGGCTGGAGCAGACCCAGTCCGAGGTCCGCCACGGTTTCCTGACCCAGCTCCAGAAGGGTCAGATCCGCAAGGGCGTCGTCTCCTCGATCGTCAACTTCGGTGCGTTCGTCGACCTCGGCGGCGTCGACGGTCTGGTCCACGTCTCGGAGCTGTCCTGGAAGCACATCGATCACCCGTCCGAGGTGGTCACCGTCGGTGACGAGGTCACCGTCGAGGTGCTCGACGTCGACATGGACCGTGAGCGCGTCTCGCTGTCGCTGAAGGCCACCCAGGAAGACCCGTGGCAGCACTTCGCCCGCACCCACCAGATCGGTCAGATCGTGCCGGGCAAGGTCACCAAGCTGGTGCCCTTCGGTTCGTTCGTCCGCGTCGAGGAGGGCATCGAGGGCCTGGTGCACATCTCCGAGCTGGCCGAGCGCCACGTGGAGATCCCCGAGCAGGTCGTCCAGGTCAACGACGACGTCATGGTCAAGATCATCGACATCGACCTCGAGCGTCGCCGGATCTCGCTGTCCCTCAAGCAGGCCAACGAGACCACCGCCGCTGCCGACGTCGAGGACTTCGACCCGACGCTCTACGGCATGACTGCCTCCTACGACGACCAGGGCAACTACATCTACCCCGACGGCTTCGACCCCGAGACGGGCGAGTGGCTCGAGGGCTACGACGAGCAGCGCGGCGTCTGGGAAGAGCAGTACGCCAAGGCGCACGCGCGCTGGGAGGCGCACGTCAAGCAGCAGGCCGAGGCCGCTCAGGCCGAGGTCGAGGCCAGCGAGGCCACCTCGTACTCCTCCGGTGGAACCACCGAGGAGTCGGCTTCCGAGGAGGGTGGGGACACCCCGGCCGTCGAGACCAGCGGTTCGCTGGCCAGCGACGAGGCCCTCCAGGCCCTGCGCGAGAAGCTCACCGGCGGCAGCGAGTGACCGCCTGAGTCGAACGTCGAACGGCCCGCCCGGATCATTCCGGGCGGGCCGTTCGCATTTTCTGCGGGTGGGTGGCGGTCAGTGGAAGGAGGCGCCCGTGTGGGAGAACGGGTCGTCGTGGTGGCTGCGCGGGGGCTGGTACGTCGGGTTCCGGCGGGGGTCGTCGTCATCGATGTCGCGGATCAGGAAGGCGACGAAGCCGGCGAAGAACACGAGTGTCCAGAAGATGTATGCGATCTCGGTCATGGCAGTAAGTCTGCCTCTATCGAGATGCTGCCAACAGTGGCAGCAATGACACTATGCATTGATTTTCTGCCAAGGTGGGCGGTCTGCTCGTCAGTCCAGCGCGGCCATCACCCGACGAGCCGTCAGGTGTCCGAGCCGGTAGCCGTCGTCCATGGCGTCGCGGAAGTGCAGGCCACCCCAGATCCGGGCGAGGAAGGCGTCCTCCTCGAGGGCCCGCAGTGTCGGATACGTGCGATGCGTCGGGCTGTTGACGGAGATCAGCTCGAGGGGCGTCCGATTCCCGAGCGTCTGTCGGACGACCTCGACCGCTGGGGCGGTCAGGGCGGCGTGGCCGCTGACGTATTCGGAGTACGGCGGTGTGGTGAGCAGGGGTGCCCAGCCGGGCTGGGACGCCGTGCGGGGGTTGTCGTCGAGAGCCGCACCGGCGATGGCCTCGATCGGGCGCCAGAACCCGACGTCCCGCTTGAGCTGCCAGGCCGTGATCACGGAGTCGGTCATCGCGGCATGCATCGAGGCGAAGAGGAGGGCGGTCTCGGCCAGGGACAGATCTTCTTCGCCGGACTCGAGGTGACGGATCAAGGCGTCGCCGACCATCGTCGCGGAGTTGCTGTTGAAGAAGAGCGCGGTGTCCGTCTGGGACTGGGTGCGGTCCGTTCCGGACGCGGTGGTGCCGCCCAGGCGCTTGACCTCGTCGTAGTCGGCGGCGTAGCGGCGCGAGGTCAGCGGGTCCGGTCCGTTGACGGCGACCGGGTGCGTCAGCACCATCGGCTCCAGCGACCCCAGCCACGCCGCCGAGCATGTCGGTGGCCGGGGGCACGGGCTGCCAGATCCCGATCGCAGGCGCGAGGGTGTAGTGGATCGCCGGATCGCCGTAGCCGTCCCCGACTCGGCTGGCCAGCATCTCGTTGGCCGCGGCGGCTCCGAGGAACGAGCCCCGGGTCCGTTCCGCCACGTCCGGGACGGCTGCGAGGCTGGTCGCGAGGTGCCCGTCCAAGGTGGCGGAGCTCGCGGGGAAGTAGTGCACGAGGACGTCGTGGGCGGCTCGAGCGGCGGCCGCCGCCTCTGAGCTGTCCCTCCTGACGCATCGACTTCGAGACGGCGTCGTGCATGGCGCCTGAGGTGAAGCCGAGGAGGGGGACGCCGTTCGGGATGGGCGTGGCCGGGTACACGGTCTGCATCAGGATCCGCTCCCAGTCGAGGATCACCTGGGCCGATTCGTCGGTGTGGTGACCCGGCCGAGGACGCCGTGGCGACGGCGGGGGAGGCGTCGCGGCGGGCGCCGTCAGGACGACGGTCGTGACGATGGCGCACAGGCGCTGGCGAGGTACATGGTCGACTCCAGATCATGGGCACAGTCGAGAGCGACTCGGTATCACTGCAGTCTCGGGCGCGGATGCGGCCGCGGTATTCGCGTTCAGGCGTATCTCTGGACCGCAGTCACCCGTTCGGGGTCGGGCAGCGTGCGACCCTCGAACACCACCGCGGCGGCGAGCCGGTTGGTGACGCCGAGCTTCGGGTAGATGTGCTCGAGGTGCTTGCGCACGGTGGACGGCGCGATTGTCAGCCGCTCGGCGATCTGGGCGTTGGACCTGCCGGCGGCGACGAGTCCGAGGACTCGCCTCTCCTGGATTGTCAGCCGGGCCGGGAGGTGGGGTGCCGGCCGCTCACTGAAGAGGCGGCGGCAGACCGGTTCGAGCAGCCGCAGCAGAGCGAGGTCGCGGCCGGTGAAGGGCTCGTCACGCCGCTCCATCACCAACCGCACGGTCAGGTCAGGTCCGTTGTGGAAGTTGACCACCACACCATCGGCGACCACGTGGTCGGCTCCCGGACCTGACCGCGGCAGGGCCACCGCGTCGAGCAGAACGCCGTCTGTGTCGGCGACCGCCACTGCGATGCCATCACACGGGATGAGGACAGCCATCTCCTCGAGAACGAGACGGTGCGGGAGTGGGGTGCCCGGGACGGACTCGGCCGCGATGAGCGACCGTAGTGCTCGTTGCTGTGCTTCCGAGAGCACGATGTCAGGCACTTCTCTCACCCCCGCGTGCCGAGTCTAGGCCCGTGCGGCGCCTCGAAGTCGATCGATTCCGCGATGGTGAGCTGCTCGCGGTGCAGGGCGACTGACTCGTCGGGGAACAGGCTGGCGATGGCGACGAGTCGGGTGCCGTCGACGTCAAGGATCCAGAGGTGGTTGACGACTCCCGGGTGGGACAGGCCCAGGGCGCCGTCGCCGCGGCGCTCGGTCCGCCACAGGGTGTAGTTCTCGTCGGTGCACCGGGTGAGGTCCGTGTCCGGTGGGACGTTGACCTCCATGGCGAGTCCGGGGTGGCCGTCGAGGACGACGGGACGCGGCCGGGTGCTGGGGCCCGCCTGGCCGACCAGCCCTCGGGCCAGGTCCGCCACGGTCGGCCCCACGTCGGTGGCGGTACGGCGCCGGCAGGGGTCGGCGAGGACCTGCACCGGGTGCCAGACCGAGATGTCTCCGTACTGGTCGTCGGTCACACCGTCGATGCCCGCGTTGATCGCGTAGCCGCCGTTGCTGAAGTAGCCCTCCGGCACGTCCACGATCGCCCGCGGTAGGGGCCCGGTTGACGTCGACTCGCCCCACGCCGCCATCGAGTACAGCCCGGGCTCCAGTGGGCCGTGCAGCCCGACCAGGTCGGTCGGTGCATTCGGTGTCGGGTTCGGCGTCACCGGGGCGACATCGTCCTTGCTCCCGGGGAGGTCGAGTGCCCACGCGCCTACGGCGATCGCGGCCGCCGCAGCCAGGGCGAGTGCGCCACCACGAACTCGTCGCCGACGGATGGCGCGACCGTACGTCCTGGCCAGCGCGCTCTCGACGTCGGGCACGAGGACGTTCGGTGTTGCGGGCCAGGCCGCTCCGCAGTCGCTCATCGATCGGCATCGCGGGTCACCTCCACGGTCTCGGAGAGGATCGCGGCGAGGCGGGTGCGCGCCCGGAAGAGGTGCTGCTTGACGGTGGAGGCGGACACACCGAGGTGATGCGCCACCTCCTCGACCGGCAGGTCGTCGAGGTAGAAGAGCGCAACCGCCGCGCGCTGCTGCGGCGCGAGGGCGGCGACGGCTCTGGCGAGGTCGACGTCCGGCAGGTCGTCCCACCAGGGGCGCTCGTCGTCGGACGCTGCCGCCGACCGGAGTCGGGTCTGCTTCGCGGTGCGGACGGCGGCACGCACGGCCACCCGGCGCACCCACGCCTCCGGGTGCTCCACGGCCTCGACGCTGCGCCACCGCTCGCAGAGCCGGAGGAAGGCGTCCTGGGTCACCTCTTCGGCGCGCCCGCGGTCGTGCAGGATCAGGGAGGTCGTCCGGAGCACCGACGTGTAGCTCGAGCGGAAGATCCACTCGAACTCCGTCCGCTCCGACCCTCGCATCCCATCTCCCTGGCCCGTTCATCCCTCTCATAGTTATAGGGGCTCGAAGCGGGTGATTGGTTGACAGGGAGCAGGAACTTTCGGCCCGTCAGCTCCAGGCAGCGGGGGAGCGGAAGGTCGGGTCGGAGTAGTGCGAGCGGGGCGGCTCGTGCCCGGACGGGCCGTCGTGACGGATCTCCCTCACGACCTCGGCGAGCACGAGAAGGACGGCGGTGGCGACGATGATGAGAACGATGGTGGTCATGGCAGTAAGTGTTGCGCCGTTGAGAATCAGCCACCAGTATGGCTAATTGTTGCCTCGATCCTAACCACATCACCTGCGTCTTGTCGGTGTTCAGTCGCAACCTGTTGGACGACATCCACTCGTTATTACTTCTTGGATGTGTGGTGTGTGGACTTACAGTGAAAAAAATGTGAACAAAATAATAATTTTCTCATGATTCCATGAATATACAATATTAAATTATATATTATATAATACAGTACAATAGAATATACTGTACAATATTAAATTTAAATTATACAGTTTAAAACAATAAACATTTTTGTATTATTCAACCGGCATTTGGTTAGTAGTTCTCGATGTCATCATAAATTAATGTAGCTCTGTACCTATGTTTAAATGAGTGCGAACCACTAAATGGCTTATTGGTAACGTCATGAACTTTAAAATATGATGTCCTGGATTCAAACCCCGGTTGAATAATACAAAAATGTTTATTGTTTTAAACTGTATAATTTAAATTTAATATTGTACAGTATATTCTATTGTACTGTATTATATAATATATAATTTAATATTGTATATTTACACGAAATCATGAGAAAATTATTATTTTGTTCACATTTTTTTCACTGTAAGTCCACACACCACACATCCAAGAAGTAATAACGAGTGGATGGCTTCTAACAGGTTTGCGACTGAACACCAACAAGACGCAGGTGATGTGGTTGGATCGAGGGCAACAATTAGCCATACTCGTGGCTGATTCTCAACGGCGCAACACTTACTGCCATGACCACTTTCGTTCTCATCTTCGTCGCCATCGCCGTCCTTCTCGTCAGGTCATGAGGGGGAATCCGTCACGACGGCCCCATCCAGGGCACGAGAGAGCCGCCCCGCTCGCACTACTCCGACCCGACCTTCCGCTCCCGCTGTAGCTGACAGGCCGAAAGTTCCTGCTCCCTGTCAACCAATCACCCGCTTCGAGCCCCTATAACTATGAGAGGGATGAACGGGCCAGGGAGATGGGGAGGTCGAGGTACGGAGCGGACGGAGTTCGAGTCCGCTCGCTACACGTCGGTGCTCCGGACGACCTCCTGATCCCGCACGACCGCGGCGCGCCGAAGAGGTGACCCAGGACGCCTTCCTCAGGCTCTGCGAGCGGTGGCGGAGCGTCCAGGCCGTTGCACCCGGAGGCCTGGGTGCGCCGGGTGGGCGTGCGTCCGCCGTCGCCACCGCGAACAAGAAGTTCGACTCCGGTCGGCGGCAGCGTCCGACGACGAGCGCCCCTGGTGGGACGACCTGCCGGACGTCGACCTCGCCAGAGCCGTCGCCGCCCTCGCGCAGCAGCGCGCGGCGGGTGCGCTCTTCTACCTCGACGACCTGCCGGTCGAGGAGGTGGCGCATCACCTCAGATTGGTTTATCCGCCTCCACCGTCAAGCAGCACCTCTTCCGGGCGCGCACCCCGCCTCGCCGCTTCTCTCCGAGACTGTGGAGGTGACCAGCGATGCCGATCGATGAGCGTCTGCGGAGCGGCTTGGCCCGCAACACCGAACTCCTCGTGCCCGACGTCGAGAGCGCGCTGGCCAGGACGTACGGTCGCGCCATCCGTCGGCGACGGTGCTGGTGGCGCACTCGCCGTGGCTGCGGCGGCTGCGATCGCCGGGCTGGCGCGTGGGCGCTGGAGACCCCGGGAGCAAGGACGATGTCGCCCCGGTGACGCCGAACCCGACACCGAATCGACCTGTGGTCGGGCTGCACGGCCCGCTGGAGCCCGGGCTGTACTTCGAGATGGCGGCGTGCGGGCGAGTCGACGTCGACCGGGCCCCTACCGCGGGCGATCGTAGTGCGGAGAAGCTGCTCAGCAACGGCGGCTACACGACGCAGGCGGTCGACAAAGACGACCAGTACGGAGACATCTCGGTCTGGCACCCGGTGCAGGTCCTCGCCAACTGCCGGCGCCGTACCGCCACCGACGTGGGGCCGACCGTGGGCGGACCTGGCCCAGGGCTGGTCGGCCAGGCGGGGCAGGCACCCAGCAGCGTCCGTCGTCCTCGACGGCCACCCCGGACTCGCCATGGAGGTCAAACCCCCGCCCCGGACACGAACCTCACCCGGTGCACCGACGAACTACACCCTGTGGCGGACCGAGCGCGGCGACGGCGCCCTGGGCCTCCCACCCGGGAGTCGTCAACCACCTCTGGATCCTTCACATAGACGGCACCGACTGCGTCGCCATGGCCAGCCTGTTCCCCGACGAGTCAGTCGCCCTGCACCGCGGCAGCCGGCCCATCGCGGAATCGATCGACTTCGAGGCGCCGCACGGGCCTAGACTGGCACGCGGGGTGAGAGAAGTGCCTGACATCGTCGGAAGCACAGCAACGAGCACTACGGTCACTCATGCGGCCGAGTCCGTCCCGGGCGCCCCACTCCGCGCGTCGAGGAGATGGCTGTCCTCATCCCGTGTGATGGCATCGCAGTGGCGGTCGCCGACACAGACGGTGTTCTGCTCGACGCGGTGGCCCTGCCGCGGTCAGGTCCGGGAGCCGACCACGTGGTCGCCGATGTTGTGGTGGTCAACTTCCACAACGGACCTGACCTGACCGTGCGGTTGGTGATGGAGCGCGGCGTGACGAGCCCTTCACCGGCCGTGACCTCGCTCTGCTGCGGCTGCTCGAACCGGTCTGCACCGCCCTCACGACCGCCGGCGCCCCACCTCCCGGCCCGGCTGACAATCCAGGAGAGGCGAGTCCTCGGACTCGTCGCCGCCAGGCAGGTCCAACGCCCAGATCGCCGAGCGGCTGACAATCGCGCCGTCCACCGTGCGCAAGCACCTCGAGCACATCTACCCGAAGCTCGGCGTCACCAACCCGCTCGCCGCCACAGTCGAGGGCCGCACCGTGCCCGACCCGAACGGGTGACTTCCGTCCCCGGAATACGCCTGAAAGCGAATACAGCAACCGCATCCAGCGCCGAAGTTGCAGTGATCCGAGTCGTTTCTCGACGTGCCCATGATCTGGAGTTGACCATGTACCTCCACCAGGGCCTGTACGCGATCGTCACGACCGTTGTCCTGACAGCGGCCCTCGCGACGACTCCCTCCCCCGGTGTCAGCCACGGCGTCCGGCCGCGGCCACCACACCAACGAGAATCGGCCCAGGTGATCCTCGACTGGGAGCGGATCCTGATGCAGACCGTGTACCCCAGCGCCCATGCCGAACGGCGTCCCCCTCCTCGGCTTCCACCTGGGGCCGTGCACGACGCCGTCCTCGAAGTCGACACAGGAGGACAGCTCAGAGGCGGCGGCCCGTTCCGAGCGGCCCACGACGTCCTCGTGCACTACTTCCCGGCGAGCTCCCGCCACCCCTTGGACGGGCACCTCGCGACCAGCCTCGCAGCCGTCCCGGACGTGGCGGAAACGGACCCGGGGCTCGTTCCTCGGAGCCGCCGCCAACGAGATGCTGGCCAGCCGAGTCGGGGACGGCTACGGCGATCCGCGGGATCCACTACACCCTCGCGGCCTGCGATCGGGATCTGGCAGCCCGTGCCCCCGGCCACCGACATGCTGGCGGCGTGGCTGGGGTCGCTGGAGCCGATGGTGCTGAAGCACCCGGTCGCCGTCAACGGACCGGACCCGCTGACCTCGCGCCGCTACGCCGCCGACTACGACGAGGTCAGGCGGCTCGGCGGCACGATCGCGTCCGGCGGAACCGCGGCCGGAACCAGACGGACACCGCGCTCTTCTTCAACGGCCATTCCGCGACGATGGTCGGCGACGCCTTGATCCGTCACCTCGAGTCCGGCGAAGAAGAGCTGTCCTGGCCGAGACCGCCCTCCTCTTCGCCTCGATGCATGCCGCGATGACCGACTCCGTGATCACGGCCTGGCAGCTCAAGCGGGACGTCGGGTCCTGGCGCCCGATCGAGGCCATCGCCGGTGCGGCTCTCGACGACAACCCCCGCACCGCGTCCCAGCCCGGCTGGGCCGCCCTACTAGCCGCCCCGCCGTACTCCGAATACGTAGCAGGCGCCCCCGCCCTGACCGCCCCAGCGGTCGAGGTCGTCCGACAGACGCTCGGGACATCGGACGCCCCCTCAGCTGATCTCCGTCAACAGCCCGACGCATCGCACGTATCCGACACTGCGGGCCCTCGAGGAGGACGCCTTCCTCGCCCGGAGATTGGGGTGGCCTGCACTTCCGCGACGCCATGGACGACGGCTACCGGCTGGACACCTGACACAGGCTCGTCGGGTGATGGCCGCGCTGGACTGACGAGCAGACCGCCCACCTTGGCAGAAAATCAATGCATAGTGTCATTGCTGCCACTGTTGGCAGCATCTGGATAGAAGCAGGACTTTTCCTGCCATGACCGAGATCGCATACATCTTCTGGACACTCGTGTTCTTCGCCAGCTTCGTCGCCTTCCTCATCCGCGACATGGATGACGACGACCCCCGCCGGAACCCGACGTACCAGCCCCCGCGCAGCCGGACCCCGCACAGGGCACCTCCTTCCACTGACCGCCACCCACCCGCAGGAAAATGCGAACGGCCCGCCGGAACATGATCCGGGCGGGCGGTTCAGCATTCGACTCAGGCGGTCACTCGCTGCCGCCAGTGAGCTTCTCGCGCAGGGCCTTGGAGGGCCTCGTCGTTGGCCAGCGAACCGCTGGTCTCGACGGCCGGGGTGTCCCCACCCTCCTCGGAAGCCGACTCCTCGGTGGTTCCGCCGGAGGAGTACGAGGTGGCCTCGCTGGCCTCGACCTCGGCCTGAGCGGCCTCGGCCTGACGTCGGCCTCCAGCGCGCGTGCGTGTTGGCGTACTGCTCTTCCCAGACGCCGCGCTGCTCGTCGTAGCCCTCGAGCCACTGAGAAGTTGGGGTCGAAGCCGTGAGAGGGGTAGATTGTAGTTGCCTGGTCGTCGTAGGAGGCAGTCATGCCGTCGGTCGGGTCGAAGTCCTCGACGTCGGCAGCGGCAGTGGTGTCGTTGGCCTGCTTGAGGGACAGCGAGATCCGGCGACGCTCGAGGTCGATGTCGATCATGTCCATGACGTCGTCGTTGACCTGGACGACCTGCTCGGCGATCTCCACGTGGCGCAATGTGCGCCAGGCCCTCGATGCCCTCCTCGACGCGGACGACGAACCGAAGGGCACCAGCTGGTGACCTTGCCGGCACGATCTGACCGATCTGGTGGGTGCGGGCGAAGTGCTGCCACGGGTCTTCCTGGGTGGCGAGACGCGCTCACGGTCCATGTCGACGTCGAGCACCTCGACGGTGACCTCGTCACCGACGGTGACCACCTCGGACGGGTGATCGATGTGCTTCCAGGACAGCTCCGAGACGTGGACCAGACCGTCGACGCCGCCGAGGTCGACGAACATCGCCCCGAAGTTGACGATCGAGGAGACGACACCCTTGCGGATCTGACCCTTCTGGAGCTGGGTCAGGAAACCGTCGCAGGACCTCGGGTCTGCTCCAGCCAGGCGCGGCGCGACAGGACCACGTTGTTGCGGTTCTTGTCGAGCTCGATCGTCGAGCGTCTGCCCGACGTAGGGCAGCAGGTCGCGGACGCGACGCATCTCCACCAGGGCAGGAGAAACCGCGCAGGCCATGTCGAGGATCAGGCCGCCCTTGACGACCTCGATGACGGTGCCTCGACGACGCCGTCCTCTTCCTTGACCTCGATGGTGCCCCAGGCGCGCTCGTACTGGGCGCGCTTCTTGGACAGGGTGGGCCACCGGCCTTCCTTGTCCTCCTTCTGGAGGACCACCTCGACCCGCCAACGGCAACGAGCCCTCATTGCGGTCGACGTCGTGCTTGATGGAGAGCTCAGCGAGGGGATGACGCCCTCGGTCTTGTAACCGATGTCAAGCAGGACCTCGTCCCGGTCGACCTTGACGATGATGCCCTCGACGATGTCGCCATCGTTGAAGTACTTGATGGTCTCGTCGATCGCGGCGAGGAAGTCCTCTGCCGAGCCGATGTCGTTGACCGCAACCTGGGCGCGTCGCCAACTCCAGTGAAGCGGGACGGTGAGGTAGGTGCTGCTCATAGGGGAATGAATTCCTTGGTGGTCAGAAGTCGTCGGGCGCGCGCAAGACTCTGTTCACTACACCAATGAAGGGCGATAC